>NZ_AQXC01000022.1 GCF_000375525.1 Corynebacterium propinquum DSM 44285 | reverse complement strand
AAAAAGCGGGGAGACTCCGCGTCCACAAAGTCCCTAGACTCCGCGTCCAAAAAGTAGCTGGACTCCAAGTCCAAAAACCTCATGGACATAACAGGGCTAGCCTAGCTCTCATCCTCTAAGCGCTTCAGCAGGTCAGCCTGCACCTCGCGACGGCGGATTTTACCCAGTTGATCCTTCGCCAGATCCTCAAAGTGGTAGAAGGTGCGCGGCACCTTGTAGGGAGTCAGCCGTTCCTTGGCGAAGGCACGCAGTCCCTCTGGGTTGAGCTCCGCACCGTCGCGAAGCACCACGCAGGCCACGACATCCTCGGCGCCGTCGGAACGCGGACGACCAACCACGGCACACTCGACGACGTCGGCGTGGCTTAACATGGTCTCTTCCACCTCGCCCGGGTACACGTTGAATCCACCCGTGATGATGATTTCCTTGATGCGCGAAACCAGCCGGATAAAGCCGTCTTTTTCCATGATTCCGACATCGCCGGTGCGGAACCAGCCATCGTGAAACGCTGCCTCGGTGGCTTCCGGGTTGTCATAATAACCGTGGAAAACCTGCGGGCCGCGGGCGAGCAATTCGCCTTCCTGCCCGTCGGGAAGCGTCTCATCCAGGTTGTTCGGGTTGGCGATGCGCACCTGCGTGTCCGGAAACGGCACGCCAATATAACCTGGGCGACGGTCCTCGCTCATCGGGTTGCCCACCAGAATGGGGGAGCATTCAGTGAGGCCGTAGCCTTCCACCAGCAGCCCGGAGGTGGCGCGCTCCCAGTTTTCCACGGTGTGCACCGGCAGGGTGGAGGCCCCGGAGAAAGCATTGCGGATCTTGGACAGGTCGATGCCTTTGTCCTGGGCCGCTTCGATAATTTTCTCGTACAGCGGTGGCACGCCCGGGATCCATGTAGGCGGGTGTTTTTTCATGATGTCCATCAGCAGCGGAATCTGCGGCGACGGCAGCAGCACCATCTCCGCACCCAAGAAGGGCCCCAACGTGCCGAAGAACGTCAGACCATACGCGTGGAACATAGGCAGCGCGCCCAGCAGTCGTTCGTGCTGGTCGCCCAGGCCGGGTACCCAGTGTTTGCCCTGCAGGATATTGGCATACAGATTGCCGTGGGTCAGCTGCGCGCCTTTCGGGCTGCCAGTGGTGCCGGAGGTGTACAGAAGCAGCGCCGGGGTGTTCTTGTCGACGCTGTCGGCAGGGGTGAAATCGCGTGCGGAACCGCCCATGGAGCCGTCGGCAAGCACGGAAAACGGCACGGTATTCGGAGCTGGGGCGGTCAACTGCTTGCGGGTTTCGCGGATTTTCGGCAGTGGAATGCGCAAAGCCCACTGTTTGAACTTCGGCATGGCCTCGATCATGTTTACCGAGATGATCGTCTCCAGCGCGAGTTCGCGGTCCTGGCGTAGCTTTTCGACGGTTTCGGCTGATTTATCCCAGACGATCGCCACGCGTGCACCGTGGTTGAGGAACGGTTCGCGCAGCTCGTGGGCAGTATAGAGCGGGTTGTGCTCGACGACGATCGCGCCCAGTTTGAGCACAGCATAAAACGCGGCGACGTGCTGCGGGCAGTTCGGCAAAATGAGCGCGACACGATCACCCGGGCCGACGCCAAGGGAACGTAGGCCAGCGGCGATGCCGCGGACTTGCTCATCGAGTTCCCCGTAAGACATGCCGCGGCCGAAAAACCACGTCGCTGGCTTGTTCCGGTTGATAGCCAGGTTGTTGTCATAAACATCCAGCAAGGTCACGTTGCCGTAATCGAGCGTGTGCGGGGTAGATGGCGTGTAATGCTGCAGCCATGCCTGTGATTCAAAAGCCGACATAGGAACTACTGTGCTTCCTTCGTGCTGGGGGTACTGGGGCTAATTGTGTCTAGACGGAAGAATGCTTCCCAGTGTACTACCAGCAGTTCGAGGTGTTTTTGGAGAGAGTTTCCGGTTTTTGTGTGCGGGGTGAAGTGCCCTGGGGTTTGTTCCTAGGCGTTTGCCGTGGTTTCTCTTATTCCCTGTTGCGGGTTGTGCTTCCACAATTCGGTTTCCACCTCGACAACATCATCCCACCTGCGAGTATGGATCAACTCGTTCTTGTGAGGGGCCGTTGACGTTTTCCGCTTGAGCATTGTTATATCAGTGTCATATCAGTCGCCAACCGTTCCGGTGGAAGCGGTAATCCCGTGCTGGGAAAGCCGCTGGTTGTAGACAATGCTCACATATTGCTTGGATTCAATCGGTGGTTGCAACACTGTTGTTTTGAATTGATTGTAGTTGTTCATTGAAGACTTCGACT
>NZ_AQXC01000021.1 GCF_000375525.1 Corynebacterium propinquum DSM 44285 | reverse complement strand
GCTAGCTCACGACGTAAACGTGCATTTTCGGCTCGTATATCGGCATCACTGCGGCCATCTACCGAGCCTTGGCGTTCCCGCTCGAGTTTGACCCACCTGCCTAAAATTGTGGCCGATACGCCAATTTCCTTAGCCACATGAGCGATTGGGCGCCCAGACTCGATGACCAGTCTGGCGGCCTCCTGCCGGTACTCCGGGGTGTATTTTTTCCTTGACGAACTCACAATGAACATCCTCTCCTACGGACACAAGATCCGTACTAATAGGGTGTCCACTACTCGAGGGTAACCGCAGAACAAGCAAGCATTGATAGATGCAGGTCTGCACTACATTTTGTCGGTGAAACCCCACCGTGCCTGAGGTGATTGAAACCTGGCGGCGGGAAATCCCTGGTGAAGCCTACGCCCACGGCCAGATCTGGACACAAGCCTCGGCAAGCGATGCGCGCAAACACACAACCCCGAATACGGTGACCCACTTCCAGTACTCCTATGATCGGGCCAGATGCGGCCTGCGCGGAATCAAAGAGCAAGTCGCAAAAGCCAAACGCGCTGTTGACGGCGAAATCGCCATTAAGCGCAACCGCTATTTCGATCTTTCCACCCCGAACAAGAAGGTCAACTACGCTCTCGCTGCCAAACACCGAGCCCTAGCCGGAATTAAAGGCTATGAAACCGACCTGACCGCTCTTCCCGCCCAGGAGGTTATCGGGCATTACCGCAGGCTATTCCACATTGAAAATGTCGTATCGGATGTCGAAATCAGACCTGAAAGCACGCCCAATCTATGCGAGGAAACAAAACTCGATCACAGCACATCTCAATATTGTGATGGCAGCACTAGCCGTGACCCACCTGATGGAGACCCGCAGTGGTCACTTCATCAAACGCCTCGTGAGAACACTCAAGAAATACCGCAGCTTTCAACTCGTCGTTGGCGGCGAAACCATTCACGCCGCCGTACCATTCCCGCCCGACCTCACTGCCACCATCCAAGTAATCACCGGCCGCGAACTTCCGCACAAAATTGGCCTAAGTCAGGTTAGAAGGGAATCAGCACACCGTCTCGTGGGATTCGTGCTCTGGGTGCTCAATCTGGATGGTGGAGTGCTCGATACCGTGTTCGCGCAGGGCCTGCTGGGCGGCATCCAACAGCGGGCCGGTGCCGACGGTGCCGTCGCGCACGATATGCACGGTCGTGAGCACGTTCACGCTGTCCAGGCTCCACAGGTGCAGGTCGTGGATGTCAGCAACGCCCTCGACCTGCCGCAGCGCGGGCTCGATCGCACTGGCGTCGAAGTCCGCCGGGACTTGCTCGAGCAGCACGCTCGTCGAAAGCCGCATGAGCTGCCAGGCGCGCGGCAGCACCATCGCCGCGATCGCTAGGGAGGCGATCACGTCCGCCGCCACAAACCCCGTGGTCAGTACCACGATGCCGGCCACGATTACTGCGACAGAGCCGAGCATATCCACTAACACGTGCAAGAACGCGCCCTCCACGTTGATCGAGGATTTGCGGTGCCGGTGCAGAACCCACGCCGATAGCGCATTCGCCACCAGGCCGATCACCGCGATGATCAGCATCGTTTTTCCCTGCACTTCGGCCGGGCTCTGCAGGCGGCGCACCGCCTCGACGACAATCCACACCGAGATCGCCAGCACCATCACTGCGTTCGCCAGTGCAGCAAGCACCTCCACTCGTCGGTAGCCGTACGTGGCCTGAGCCGATGCTTGTCGGCGCCCAACCAACACCGCTAACACCGCGATGATCAACCCCGCAGCGTCGGAAAGCATGTGCATCGCATCCGCCATCAGCGCCATCGAACCCGCCAACCAGCCGCCGATCAGCTCCGCGAAGAAGACGGTGCCGGTAATGCCTAGCGCAATCAAGAGTGCGCGCAGCGGCGTGCTGGAGTGATCGTGGTCGTGGTGCTCGTGTGCCATGCACTCAGCCTATCCCCGTCGACGCTTATTGACAATTAAATGCAAATGGATGGCGGTAAGCGCAGCCACTGAGGCCAAGTCGGCCTGCTTTAGGTCATTGTGCAGTTGTCCTTTGAATGTGTAGAGAAGCTGAAACATGAACAACCAAAAAGTAGGGTTAAGTAGCAGAATGTGTGTCCGTTCGGCGTGTTGCGGGGCGGGTACACGGTTAGTTACTTCATGGGGTCTTTTCTGATTCCTATCGAGTGTTCGTACTCGGTTGGGATAGCGTTGTCGTAGAAGGCTGGTCGGCCTGTTTCTTGGTCGGCTTTGTTGTGGTTTTCTTCGGCAAGATCGTTGACTTTGGCGAGTTGATCTTGGCCATAATTGCACTGCCTGGCGATATTTAGCGGATCGTCAGGCAGTTGCTTTTTGGTGTGGAGGTACCACTCGAGCATTTTTCGTTGGCGTTCCCCTGACCTGCCTCGGTGCGCATCGGCGATGCGTTTGAGCTGGGCGTTTATGCCGCCTTCAAGACTGTTTGTCGTTGAAGCCCAGCGCTTAGGATCAGGCACATTCGGTGGTGGCTTAAGGTAAGTAAACAACCAATTGTTGCGCGATAGGTGCAGCAGTGGGGTTGCCCGCAAGTCGTGGACACGTTGTTAAGCTGCTTAGGGGTTAAGCAGCGGCTTTCTTATTACCATTTTGATCAGCGAGCTGGGCTTCGAAATCG
>NZ_AQXC01000020.1 GCF_000375525.1 Corynebacterium propinquum DSM 44285 | reverse complement strand
ACACTAGCGTGCATACTTCACAGTCTCCCACCTATCCTACACAAGCCAAACCGAACACCAATACCAAGCTATAGTGAAGGTCCCGGGGTCTTTTCGTCCTGCCGCGCGTAACGAGCATCTTTACTCGTACTGCAATTTCACCGGGCCTGTGGTTGAGACAGCAGGGGTCTCGTTACGCCATTCGTGCAGGTCGGAACTTACCCGACAAGGAATTTCGCTACCTTAGGATGGTTATAGTTACCACCGCCGTTTACTGGGGCTTAAATTCTCCGCTTCGACCACAAAAGGTCTAACAGGTCCTCTTAACCTTCCAGCACCGGGCAGGCGTCAGTCCATATACATCAACTTCACGTTTTCGCATGGACCTGTGTTTTTGATAAACAGTCGGACCCCTCTATTCTCTGCGGCCCCACCAGCCTATACAACCAGTGAGGCTCCCCTTCTCCCGAAGTTACGGGGACATTTTGCCGAGTTCCTTAACCACAGTTCACCCGAACGCCTTAGTATTCTCAACCTGACTACCTGTGTCGGTTTAGGGTACGGGCCGAATATGCACTCGCTAGAGGCTTTTCTCGACAGCACAAGCACACCACATTCACCCAAAAAAGGGCTATGCATCACGCCTTGGATACAGCACCCGGATTTACCAATGGCACCAACCTCAACGCTTACACCAACAATCCACTAAGCGGCGTGGCTGCCCTACTGCGTCACCCCATCACTTGGACCACAGATCAGGCCCCACAAACTCAACCTATCAACATACCCAAAAAGGGCATAATCAATAAGTCTCGAACATGGTTAGTATCACTGCTTTACCATTGACGCACACACTCGGGTACCAGAATATCAACTGGTTATCCATCGACTACGCCTGTCGGCCTCGCCTTAGGTCCCGACTCACCCTGGGAAGACGAACTTGACCCAGGAACCCTTAGTCATCCGGCGGTAAGGATTCTCACCTTACAATTCGTTACTCATGCCTGCATTCTCACTCGCACACAATCCACACGTGTTCACACTCATGCTTCACCTCATGCACGACGCTCCCCTACCCAACCATCCTCAAAGATGGTTGCCGCGGCTTCGGCGGTGTACTTGAGCCCCACTACATTATCGGCGCAGAACCACTCGACCAGTGAGCTATTACGCACTCTTTCAAGGATGGCTGCTTCTAAGCCAACCTCCTGGCTGTCATCGCGATCCCACATCCTTTTCCACTTAGTACACCCTTAGGGGCCTTAGCCGGCGATCTGGGCTGTTTCCCTCTCGACTATGAAGCTTATCCCCCACAGTCTCACTGCCGTAGAACACTTACATGGCATTCGGAGTTTGTCTGATGTTGCTAAGATGATAGTCCCGCTCAACCAAACAGTAGCTCTACCTCCACAAAGCTCAACTACGACGCTGCACCTAAATGCATTTCGGGGAGAACCAGCTATCACGGAGTTTGATTGGCCTTTCACCCCTACCCACAGCTCATCCCCGCAGTTTTCAACCTACGTGGGTTCGCGCCTCCACAACCTCTTACAGCTGCTTCACACTGGCCATGGGTAGATCACCCCGCTTCGGGTCCAGGACATGCCACTAACAACACCCAATTAGGATTCGCTTTCGCTACGACTACCCCACACGGGTTAACCTCGCGACATGCCGCTGACTCGCAGGCTCATTCTTCAAAAGGCACGCCATCACACAACAAAAGGTGCTCTGACGGATTGTAAGCACATGGTTTCAGGAACTATTTCACTCCCCTCCCGGGGTACTTTTCACCATTCCCTCACGGTACTATCCGCTATCGGTCACACTAAGTATTTAGGCTTACCGGGTGGTCCCGGCAGATTCACGGCAGATTCCACGAGCCCGCCGCTACTCGGGAAACAATCAACCAACACACACATGCCTTCAGCTACAGGACTCTCACCCACTCCGGTGGGCCATTCCAAACCACTTCACCTAACACGCGCACACTGGCACAACCATGGTAGTAGTCATACAATCGCTCCCAACAACCCCGCACATGCAACCTCTACCAAGTATCACACACATACGGTTTAGCCACCATTCGCTTTCGCTCGCCGCTACTCACGAAATCACATATTGTTTCCTTCTCCTACGGGTACTGAGATGTTTCACTTCCCCGCGTAACCCCCATACTGGCTATATATTCACCAGCAGGTGACTGCGAATAACCACAGCCGGGTTTCCCCATTCGGACATCCTCGGATCAACGCTCGATTGACAACTCCCCGAGGCATAACGCAGCCTTCCACGTCCTTCATCGGCTTAGCATGCCAAGGCATCCACCATGCGCCCTTACAACACACAACAAAATAAACACATAAAGAAAAAATCACAGCACACACAACACACAAACATTGCGCATCATGCGTACAGATGCTCGCGTCCACTATACAGTTCTCACACACCACACCAACCACAACCACAAGCAAACAACAACATGCTCACTCACAGTCAATGATGGTCAACGAACAACACACAGTGCTGCCCGAGACACCCAACAACGCGCCAACACACAAACAAACCTTTGATACAAACCCAACTAAGTGTAAAGAAGGATGCACACCCAAAAAAACAAAAAATAATCAGCTGCAACCCACACACCACATAAGGTGCATGAACAAAAATCACAGCCACACCAACCACCCACAACTGTGGAAGCAGTCAGTGTGATAATAAAAACTCCTTAGAAAGGAGGTGATCCAGCCGCACCTTCCGGTACGGCTACCTTGTTACGACTTCGTCCCAATCGCCGATCCCACCTTCGACGGCTCCCTAAACGAGTTTGAGCCACCGGCTTCGGGTGTTACCAACTTTCATGACGTGACGGGCGGTGTGTACAAGGCCCGGGAACGTATTCACCGCAGCATTGCTGATCTGCGATTACTAGCGACTCCGACTTCATGGGGTCGAGTTGCAGACCCCAATCCGAACTAAGACCAGCTTTAAGCGATTAGCTCACCCTCACAGGCTCGCTGCGCATTGTACCGGCCATTGTAGCATGTGTGAAGCCCTGGACATAAGGGGCATGATGACTTGACGTCGTCCCCACCTTCCTCCGAGTTAACCCCGGCAGTCTCTCATGAGTCCCCACCATAACGTGCTGGCAACATAAGACAAGGGTTGCGCTCGTTGCGGGACTTAACCCAACATCTCACGACACGAGCTGACGACAGCCATGCACCACCTGTACACCAGCCACAAGGGAAACTACATCTCTGCAGCGATCTGGTGTATGTCAAGCCCAGGTAAGGTTCTTCGCGTTGCATCGAATTAATCCACATGCTCCGCCGCTTGTGCGGGCCCCCGTCAATTCCTTTGAGTTTTAGCCTTGCGGCCGTACTCCCCAGGCGGGGCGCTTAATGCGTTAGCTACGGCACAGAAACCCCAAAAGGCCCCTACACCTAGCGCCCACCGTTTACGGCATGGACTACCAGGGTATCTAATCCTGTTTGCTACCCATGCTTTCGCTCCTCAGCGTCAGTAACTGCCCAGTAACCTGCCTTCGCCATCGGTGTTCCTCCTGATATCTGCGCATTTCACCGCTACACCAGGAATTCCAGTTACCCCTACAGTACTCAAGTCAGCCCGTATCGCCTGCACGCCCACAGTTAAGCTGTGGAATTTCACAGACGACGTGACAAACCACCTACGAGCTCTTTACGCCCAGTAATTCCGGACAACGCTTGCACCCTACGTATTACCGCGGCTGCTGGCACGTAGTTAGCCGGTGCTTCTTCTCCAGGTACCGTCACAAAACGCTTCGTCCCTGGCGAAAGGAGTTTACAACCCGAAGGCCGTCATCCCCCACGCGGCGTCGCTGCATCAGGCTTGCGCCCATTGTGCAATATTCCCCACTGCTGCCTCCCGTAGGAGTCTGGGCCGTATCTCAGTCCCAATGTGGCCGACCAACCTCTCAGTCCGGCTACCCGTCGCCGCCTTGGTAGGCCATTACCCCACCAACAAGCTGATAGGCCGCGGGCTCATCCTACACCGAAAAAACTTTCCACCACACACACTAAAGTGC
>NZ_AQXC01000019.1 GCF_000375525.1 Corynebacterium propinquum DSM 44285 | reverse complement strand
CGGATCCTGGGGCCGAAAGGAGCATTCAAAAACCAAACGTCTGCCTACCGGACGTTGAAAGGGATGGAAGCGATGCACTCATTGCGGAAGGGGCAGGGCACGATGTTTGCCTATGGTCACCCGAATCCGGATGCAGTGATTGTTAGCCGGGTATTCGAGACGGCCTGACAACACAGGCACATAGCGTTGATCACACAATAAAAACGGAGCTTTCTTGGCTCCCGCCCCAAGTTGCAACAGCACCTTTAAATGGATATAATTAGACCCATGTTGATTTCAGGTACCGCTTTCTTGCGGTTGCGCACCAACCGCTAAGGCGGTTTCCTACCCCGTAGGTTAAAAACCGCTCCGGTCCTTTAGCCGGGCGGCTATTTGTCATGCCCGGCTCCCTTTCAAATCCAAGGAGCACACCTGATGTCTGCATACGGACACGGCCGTCACGAGCATGGCCAAAATTTTCTCACCAACCACAAGATCATCAACTCCATCATCGACCTTGTGAAACAAACCTCCGGCCCCATCATTGAGATCGGACCAGGAAGCGGTGCCCTCACTCACCCGATGGCCCACTTGGGGAGGGCGATAACGGCAGTTGAAGTGGACGCAAAACTAGCTGCCAAAATCACACAAGAAACCTCCTCGGCGGCGGTCGAAGTGGTCCATGATGATTTCCTTAACTTCCGGTTACCCGCCACTCCCTGCGTCATTGTGGGAAACATTCCCTTTCACCTCACCACTGCCATTCTTCGAAAGTTGCTGCATGCGCCAGCATGGACTGACGCTGTACTCCTCATGCAGTGGGAAGTCGCTCGCCGCCGGGCCGGGGTAGGCGCAAGCACGATGATGACGGCTCAGTGGTCCCCATGGTTCACATTTCACCTGGGTTCTCGGGTACCAAGGCCTGCTTTCCGGCCACAGCCAAACGTTGACGGGGGGATCTTAGTGATCCGCCGGGTGGGTGACCCGAAGATTCCGATAGAGCAGCGCAAAGCCTTTCAGGCGATGGTGCACACCGTTTTCACTGCCCGGGGACGCGGGATAGGGGAAATTCTCCGAAGGGCAGGGTTGTTTTCATCACGTTCAGAAACACAATCATGGTTGCGCTCGCGAGGAATCGACCCCGCGACCCTACCTCCCAGATTGCACACCAACGACTGGATCGATCTCTTCCAGGTGACTGGTTCCTCTCTACCTCACCATCGACCCATTTCACCATCGGGAAGTAGTCAACGACCTCCTCAACGGAAAAACCGAAGCCGGCGGCGTTAATCCCCACCAAAACCGAAATCCACCAGTAGTACTAAAAGGGCTCTTCCGGTTTTAGAGTGCATTGATTAGTTCGCCGGGGGTTCGGGCGTGGCACAAGATATTGGGGTCCTTGGCTTTGTAGGAAAAAGGTATCTAATCCATCCGTACAAAACTAAGGACCTACTGTGCAGCCTAACGGAAATGTCATCGTCGATACCATCTGCCGCACCGCAAAACTAGGAACTACTATCACCGGTGCCACAGAAAACGGTGACGTCACTGTTATTGAAGCCGAACCCGTCGAGCCGATCAATGAATGCCCTACCTGCGGGCAGCCTGGAGTATTCCGCGACCACGTCATCCGCAGCCTGGTCGATCTGCCCATCGTCGGCCACCCAACAACTTCATGTGCGCCTTCCACGCTACCGGTGCACCAACAAGCGTTGCTTGCAGAAGATCTTCCGTGCTGGCCTTGCCTGCACGCCCGACAATTCAAAGACCACGGACCAGGTGACCCACTGGATCCTGCAACGACTCTGCCTAAATCGGATGAGCGTTGCCGCTGCACCCAAGTCATTAGGCCTGGGGTGGGATATGAAGTGTCCCAGGTTTTGTTCCGTTTGATGAAACCCGTTTTTGAAACAACGTACGGAGCACAACGCACGCCGATGCCAAAGCTTCCGCAACATCGACTACCTCATCAAACCCACGACAGTGGGATTCACACCCTCAATCCCCACGCGTGCAATCTTCGCACCTCAAAGATTGAAAAATGAAAGAAACCGGAGGTAACATACCCTTTCGAGTTTGTTACTTCCGGTGGTGCAGTTTGTTCAACTGCTCATGGTGTGCTGTTCACATCCCATGGTCACACGGTAATTCTTGTGTACAGCTCCCGAGCAGCACTTATGTAATCTCCCGAGAATAAATTCCGCCTCAACTAGGCCAAAAAGTCGATGAAAGACCGTGCTATAAGTGGCCTCAGCAAGCAAACTTTTTTACTTTTGCCCTCCCGTTGACGGCAGAAGAAACTCGCCCTGCCGAAGCAGGACGAGTGTTAGTACATGCGTGCTAAATAGTTTCCAGACCTTTTAGGTTCGAGGTGGAGCCTTTACCGGGGTACGACCAAGGTCTTCTTCAATCATGCGCAGGCGCTTTTTCATCGAATCCTCCGATGGCCGCCGCCTAGCGTATGAATCCTGAATAGCCCGATTTGTTGCAGCTATCCACAGAGCAATGGTGATATAGAGCATTGGCTCTCGCCGAACGCCGCGCCTCAGGTTATCCATACCTGTGACGTAGTGGGATTTCATAATGGAAAACCGTTGTTCAGTAATGGCACGTGCGGATTCGTAGTAGACGGTGTGCTCCCACGAGCCTGGCACTAGCCCCCACTGGGCCCGTTTCCACTGCTCAGGCGTGTAGGTTTGAGTAATACTCGAGCTTGAGCAGCACCGGTACCGTGTGGCATCCCAGGACGGTGCAACAGTAGGGGCTCCATTTTCGGCAGAAACCATGGAAGCCGGCTTAAGCGGGCATTTCACCCTGCCTTGGACGGCGGGACAAACCAGATCGATTTTCACCGGAAGATCACCTTCAACTTCTTGTTTACTGGGTCTACCGCGGGTCGCCCGTTTACGATACGGACGCGAATTCGTGCCCATCAGCAGTGGAAATAGGGCTTCCATCTGTGCATCATGCTGTTCGAAACCGTCCGGTTCGTCGAGAAGATCCACAGTACGGCGGGTGATTTTCCCGTCACCTGCCAGGTGACGGGCCATGGGGCAGTAGAAATCGCCTGCGATCTGGACTGGGCCGCTCGACATGTCAGTCGTTCCTGGCGCATCTGAGGCCATGATGGTGCGCCACGAGATTGGATACCGCACAATAGGCGCGTACCCCGCATCGAGTACAACATCAGAAAACTGACGTTTGACGTTGTAGCCCATGTCCACGGTGAGAAAAGGGATCCGACCGCGTTTCGTGCGCTGGTCAAAGCCATTTTCTTGGTGGAAGCGAAGAGCACGCTCCAAGCTCATCACCGACCCGGAGCTTGGTTTGTCGATTGATATGGCGGTGATCACCGACGGTATGCCATAGACCGCCTGGGGTGGCCCGACCCGACTGACTGCAGTCACACCGAGGCCTACACCGCCTTTGGTGATGCGTCGGCTTCCGGCCTCGGCATGCAGGGAGTGGTCCTCGCGATCGCGGATGTAGAAGGCGCCGGAGTATGCTGCACCGCGTTGCTTATCGTCGCGGCTGCCCAGCCCTTGGGATTGACCAGCCAAATCGATGATCGTCTCATCCGCAACCACGTCGCCCTTGTATCCCGACGGGGACGGGTCATCGATAGACCCAGCTACGATGGCATTAACAACTTGGTGGAGGCGCTCACTGGCGACCACTGAGGCCTGCTGCTGCTCCTCGGTCCGCGCAGCCATCGTTTGACGATGAGCTCCGTTTTTGTCTCGGCGGGCACGGATATCCGGTAGAGAATCCAGCGGTTCCAGATATCTGGTCAGCCACATGGCGAATGCGCGGTAGGTTCCTTCCCCACTATATCCGTGCAGGTCAAGACCCAGTCGCTGCTGAGTGTCGCTATCCAGATCCCAGAGGGTACGCCAGATCTCTGCCATGGACGGCGCACGTTGAGTACCAATCAGCGCTAGTCCTATCGTTAAGACGGCAAAGATGGAGTAGCGTGGGCCAGTTGCCGTGCGCCCACCGATTCCTTTTGCCTGCCGTCGATAAAAATCGATGAACGTATGTGCTCCAGATTTGTCGATCACTTGTGCGCATTCCTCCAGGTAGGTGCGCGAAAAGGTCAACTTTTGTTCCTGTAGTGCGATCGTCATACCTCTGCAGCCTCCTTGGTCCGCAGCAGCGCATGCGCGATATCCGCGGACGAATAGTCCGGCAGCGATTCATCCAGGTCGTGCAGAATCCGTAAATCCGCGATGCCAGCGAGCTTAAGCAGCATTGCTGCGGGTATAGCCGGATCTGTGGCCAAATCGACCACCCAACGATTTCGCAATGCGGCCGCATTAAAACGCGGAAAACCCTGCTCATCCAACCTATCTGCAACATGACAAATTGCGTTGCGTGGCATGGTCTGCCCCACACAGGGAAAGACGAACCCACCGCCAGCCTCTTGGGCGCGGGTGAGCAGACGGTGCCCACGAATAGGGCACACGACCGGCACCACCCGACTAACCACGCCCTTTTTGCGTACCGCAACAACGACGACGGTTCTTTCCTGAAGTTCTAGCGCAGTGATATCGGTTCCGCGGAGACGTCGGATTTCTCCTGCCGACAAACCCGCTCCGGTGGTGAGATCCAAAATCACGAGCAGCTGCTGGCGCAAAGAGCCGCTCAGCGAGGGCACGATGGCGTACAGCTCATCTGCCAGTGGCTCGGAAGCTGGCGCGACAGCCTTCCGACGCGGACCGCGTGAGCGGTGCGGCTCTGGAAATTGGTTCGGATACAGTGCCCTACCTGCGGCGTACAGTATAGTGCGATAGGTGCGCTGTGCTCGACGATTGAAAACGTCATCTCTAAAAAGCCATCGATCGACAGCCTCCCTGACCAAGGCTCGCTCCTCATCGACCACACCATATACCAGCCCCTCGTCGTACAGATACCGCGCTAACACGCGGCACGCTTTCGCATCGGCGACCTCATCAAGCTCGCGCGTATGGGCCTGGACCAGCGCGGCCCTCTCGATTGCCTGCGAACGCAACGGGCCTACAGGACGCCGGATCCCCACATCCCGAAGTCGGGCATACCGATCTGCATCAGGGACGGTCCGGCGGGTCAAGCGTCGCACACGCTCAGGTGCTATATCTCCGGCCACCACCGTCAACGTCGCCGTACCACCAGCTCGACCACTCTTGGTTGGTTCGGAGCTTGGTGCTGCTGCTAAGGCCTTAAAACGCCCCATGATCGCACCCCGATTCCACGACGACGGGAGCACTGGAAAATTCGCGATTGCAAAACGCATTTAGGCATGACAAGATTGAGCCATCTCCTTCACATAGGTAGAACGTGTTGAATGGATATACTCACGAAAATTTCGACAAAAATTTTCGTGACCGCAGGGCACGATCTTGCAGGATCGGGCCCTGAATTTGTTTTCGGATTTGTCCGATAAGCAGTCTTAGGTCACAGATGCACCCCCTGCACCCTGACTATCATCACCACGGAAGCGACCTGCTTCGGAAAGCCACTGCGTCATCACATGCGACATGGAGCACCCGCGCTTCGCTGACTCAGTAGAAAGCTTCGCCACGAATGGCGCAGGCAAGCGTAATTCGACGCGCACAATCGCGTCGTCGGGCACTACCCGATGGGCCTTACGGCCAAAATGCGCTGACGGAATTTCCATCAACCCTCCTTCACACAGCTACCGACTCGCGACACGGGTGTGCCACGAGAACACAGACAAACGCCTGCGCCAGCCAGAAAAAATCCTGGTCAGTAGTGACATTAAAGTCACTTCAAATCAGTAACCCTGTGTGGGTTGTGTACCTTCACGTCAAAGCGTGGCCCGTCATGGGCTTTTATAGATTACCGGCTCCAACCGGTACAAAACAAATCATTCAATTACCTGCGCATTTGTCTGAGTTTCCACCACCGATCAACTTCACCCGCGTCATCTTGAGGCAGGTTTGCCATACCGCATGTAGAGTTCTGTGGGCAGAAGCTTCCTCACGTGGCCGACTACCTAGAGGAATCACTCGATGAGCTGTTAGCTTTTACTACCGCACCGAAACCGGTATGGACCAAGACCTGGTCCAATAACCCCACCGAACGGCTCAACCGAGAAATCCGACGTCGCACCGACGTCGTCGGGATCTTCCCACACCGTGAAGCCGTCATCCGGCCGGTCGGGGCCGTCCTTGCGAAACAACACGATGAGTGGATCCAGCAAAAACGCTACATATCGCTAACAAGCCTGACCCAGACCAAGAAGATCATCGCTGCCAACCTCGTCGACGACACTCCCACCGACGACAAGGAGATCGCCGCCTAATGCTTACCCAACCCCGCCCCCGAAACTAACCACATACTCGAAAGCCAGATACACCACTTCCCAGGACTTGACCTAAGGTCTATGCAGGACATCGTTTCTGCGACGCGTCTTCAACTAATGATGTTTGATAGAAACATGACTAAACCACACATCGAAGCCGCCAAAAGAGCCTCTCAAGTGTTGTACAACAGCGTCCTCAACGACCTCGACGAGGACAAGGCAGGTATCGGATGGATGACCGATCAAATCAATTGGAAGCACTCCGCGCTAATCGGCGAGTATCTCCTATCATCAATCAGCGGTGTCGAAACAGCACTGTCCACCAGCGCATTGTGCAATGAAAAATTCAGAGAACTCGAACTCTCTCAGAATATGAAAATTGCCCATGTCCAGAACTCTGACCGTAGCGCGAGGGATCCAATTCCGCCAGAGTTGAGCACGGTCTTTCATTCACCAAACAACGAGCTGCTCCACGTATTTAAAGACCATTCACTCATCTCACTCGCACAAGCACTAGACCGGCTCGCAGCAGTCACAGTCGCAGTCGGCGGGTTCAAAGAAAAACTCCTCCATACCGACTGCGGCAGAATCTTAGATATCGCAGCCAAAGCTCACAAAAACGGGAAATCCGGCAACACACTTCGCCCAGGAATTTTTGCCGACGTCGGAACTGCCGGGAGACAAGAACAAAACAACCTCTTAGGACTATTCCTAGACTGGCAAAGGCATGGTCCAGAAGATTGGCTCCCCTGGCTTAGGCAATATCGCAGCACAATTGTTCACCGCGCCCCATTCGTCAACTGGACCGCTCATACGAAAGGTCCCCATCAAAATCCGGGTGAATCAGTCATTCGACCCTTTTATCTACAACCAGGGTGGGCAGAAAGCGAATCGATGTACCGAACTGCCCGAAAAGGAATCCAAGACCTCCTCCTTATGCAACCAGCTCACACGATCCTGAGCGGATTGACTGAATCTACCGCACAGTATTGTCATTCAGTTCTCCGCTATGCCAATGAGCTTTGGAGTAAACGACGCGCGAACCCCGAACTTATCGTTCAATCCGCCGGAATGTGGCCAGAGCTGGAGTCCTCGAGCAAACTTTCATTCAAGGGATACAGCCCAAATCTCAAGATGGCCGGAAATTTTCTCGCTATCAACCCAGACCGAGTGAAACGACTAAAAGCCACGCAACTCCTAGATCGTCCAGCTGATAAGTGGCGTTCTTAAAGCACTTTGGCAGTCAGGGCATACCAAAACTTCACACGTCCATGTCTTCGGGCGCCGCGCGCAGGTCCTTTTGAATCCGCCACCGGAACTTGCTTAGACGCTTTTTCGTATCCCCCACTGCTTGCAGCGTCGAGCATTAACCGCCGCGTGGTCCGCAAACGCGTTGAGAACATGGTCGCTGTGGCTGCGAACCCAATGGACCCGCACCTCCATGCCCGCTGACCGCGCCTTTTTAATCTCCCGCCAGCAGTAGGCGATGTGCTCGTTACCCAACGAGGATGTGGACTTCCGCCAGGGGTGGAATAAAGCCTCGGTGGAGGATAAGTGACGGCTTGCGCAGCTGATGATGGAGATCCACATCCTTCCCGGAACGGCCGGAAACAAACGATTCGACCCCACGCGAGTCAAAATCGTCTGGAAAAACTAACCCCCGCTGTCCACAATCGTCAATTCGCTAATTGTGAAACAGTCACAATAATGGCACACTATTTCGGACATCCCGTGGCTGTAATTTCAGAGCCAAAAGACCTGCCGAAGCACTCAGTGTACACAATCGAGGGATTCGAAGTCATGCGAGCCCTGCGCAAAGGACAGGCTCGCCCCTGGTGCCTGCAGCCCGGCATCAGGGGCGAGGTGCGCCTTGTGGAGAGAGCTTTTGGCATTGGGCCCTCGGCGCTGACGGAGGCCATGGGCATGCTCAACCACCATTTCGCAGCAGCCGCCTGATCGGCGCAGAGCGACAGCCTACCTCTGACTGCCGCCAATCTTTGCAACAGAGCCCATGTGATGGCGACGCACGACACCGCTCCGTGGATCGGTCGAATGCGTGTGCTGCGCAAAAACCCAGAACCACGGCCAGGAATGCCCGGCGCGCGGATACTTCCGCTCAAGGGCGTCGGGAAGCGCAACGCCGCTGCGGCCCTCGGCCTGGTCCTTCAGCCACCATGCCCGTGCACGCGACAGCTGCTCGCGCAGGCTGGGTGCCAAGCTCTCGGGTAACATCAAGGCCCGATCCTTGGAGCCCTTGCCCTCCCGCACGATGATCGTGCCGTGATCGAAATCCAGATCCTTGACCCGCAGTTGCAAACCCTCACTGATCCGCATGCCCGTTCCATACAGAAGCTGGGCGAACAAACGATGCTCGCCTTCCAGAAAACCGAGGATGCGAACCACTTCA
Organism: Corynebacterium propinquum DSM 44285; assembly: GCF_000375525.1. Classification (GTDB taxonomy): domain Bacteria; phylum Actinomycetota; class Actinomycetes; order Mycobacteriales; family Mycobacteriaceae; genus Corynebacterium; species Corynebacterium propinquum. The sequence goes on along the minus strand of NZ_AQXC01000019.1, from coordinate 2,286 downwards.
TCCGGGGTCAGCACCACCGGCAAGCGCCGCGACGGCCGAGGTCTTCCGATCTCCTGAAGCCAGGGCAGATCCGTGCACAGCACCTTGCCGTAGAAGAACAGCAAGGCCGCCAATGCCTGACGATGCGTGGAGACCGAAACCTTGCGCTCGTTCGCCAGCCAGGACAGAAATGCCTCGACTTCGCTGCTGCCCAAGGTTGCCGGGTGACGCACACCGTGGAAACGGATGAAGGCACGAACCCAGTGGACATAAGCCTGTTCGGTTCGTAAGCTATAATGCAAGTAGCGTATGCGCTCACGCAACTGGTCCAGAACCTTGACCGAACGCAGCGGTGGTAACGGCGCAGTGGCGGTTTTCATGGCTTGTTATGACTGTTTTTTTGTACAGTCTATGCCTCGGGCATCCAAGCAGCAAGCGCGTTACGCCGTGGGTCGATGTTTGATGTTATGGAGCAGCAACGATGTTACGCAGCAGGGTGACGGTGTTCGGCATTCTGAATCTCACCGAGGACTCCTTCTTCGATGAGAGCCGGCGGCTAGACCCCGCCGGCGCTGTCACCGCGGCGATCGAAATGCTGCGAGTCGGATCAGACGTCGTGGATGTCGGACCGGCCGCCAGCCATCCGGACGCGAGGCCTGTATCGCCGGCCGATGAGATCAGACGTATTGCGCCGCTCTTAGACGCCCTGTCCGATCAGATGCACCGTGTTTCAATCGACAGCTTCCAACCGGAAACCCAGCGCTATGCGCTCAAGCGCGGCGTGGGCTACCTGAACGATATCCAAGGATTTCCTGACCCTGCGCTCTATCCCGATATTGCTGAGGCGGACTGCAGGCTGGTGGTTATGCACTCAGCGCAGCGGGATGGCATCGCCACCCGCACCGGTCACCTTCGACCCGAAGACGCGCTCGACGAGATTGTGCGGTTCTTCGAGGCGCGGGTTTCCGCCTTGCGACGGAGCGGGGTCGCTGCCGACCGGCTCATCCTCGATCCGGGGATGGGATTTTTCTTGAGCCCCGCACCGGAAACATCGCTGCACGTGCTGTCGAACCTTCAAAAGCTGAAGTCGGCGTTGGGGCTTCCGCTATTGGTCTCGGTGTCGCGGAAATCCTTCTTGGGCGCCACCGTTGGCCTTCCTGTAAAGGATCTGGGTCCAGCGAGCCTTGCGGCGGAACTTCACGCGATCGGCAATGGCGCTGACTACGTCCGCACCCACGCGCCTGGAGATCTGCGAAGCGCAATCACCTTCTCGGAAACCCTCGCGAAATTTCGCAGTCGCGACGCCAGAGACCGAGGGTTAGATCATGCCTAGCATTCACCTTCCGGCCGCCCGCTAGCGGACCCTGGTCAGGTTCCGCGAAGGTGGGCGCAGACATGCTGGGCTCGTCAGGATCAAACTGCACTATGAGGCGGCGGTTCATACCGCGCCAGGGGAGCGAATGGACAGCGAGGAGCCTCCGAACGTTCGGGTCGCCTGCTCGGGTGATATCGACGAGGTTGTGCGGCTGATGCACGACGCTGCGGCGTGGATGTCCGCCAAGGGAACGCCCGCCTGGGACGTCGCGCGGATCGACCGGACATTCGCGGAGACCTTCGTCCTGAGATCCGAGCTCCTAGTCGCGAGTTGCAGCGACGGCATCGTCGGCTGTTGCACCTTGTCGGCCGAGGATCCCGAGTTCTGGCCCGACGCCCTCAAGGGGGAGGCCGCATATCTGCACAAGCTCGCGGTGCGACGGACACATGCGGGCCGGGGTGTCAGCTCCGCGCTGATCGAGGCTTGCCGCCATGCCGCGCGAACGCAGGGGTGCGCCAAGCTGCGGCTCGACTGCCACCCGAACCTGCGTGGCCTATACGAGCGGCTCGGATTCACCCACGTCGACACTTTCAATCCCGGCTGGGATCCAACCTTCATCGCAGAACGCCTAGATGTGATGTCCAGGGACGTTGTTCTGGCCCCCGCCCGTAATGACACCGTGCCGATTCAAGAAGTATCTGTCCAGACCGCTTGCCATTGAAGGCATGGGTGCTGTTGCAACTTGGGGCGGGAGCCAAGAAAGCTCCGTTTTTATTGTGTGATCAACGCTATGTGCCTGTGTTGTCAGGCCGTCTCGAATACCCGGCTAACAATCACTGCATCCGGATTCGGGTGACCATAGGCAAACATCGTGCCCTGCCCCTTCCGCAATGAGTGCATCGCTTCCATCCCTTTCAACGTCCGGTAGGCAGACGTTTGGTTTTTGAATGCTCCTTTCGGCCCCAGGATCCGCTTTAACCGGCCATGATCGC
>NZ_AQXC01000018.1 GCF_000375525.1 Corynebacterium propinquum DSM 44285 | reverse complement strand
AACAAGGACACCTCTTTGCCTACCTCACCCAAGCTAAAGAAGGCCAACGTTTAGAACGCACAACCAACAGCCTGGAAGGCGGGGTGAACTCGCAGATCAAGCAATTAATGCACGCCCACCGCGGACTGCGCGACGAGCACCAACGCATCGCCTGCGACTGGTGGCTGTACCTACACACGCAGCTGCCTGACGACCCTGTAGAGATCGCCAGGCAGCAAAACTGGGGCCAGAACGCACTCACCAAAGCACAAACCTTAGCCAGCCAGGAAACACAAGCTACCAGCGGCCATGAGGACGGCCGACCAGCAACCTACGACAGCGCCATTGACACTGCCTACAACCACTCTATCGGAATACGCAAAGGCCACCTACGCTAAAACCCCAACTCCACCAACGCAATCTGTCGTTTAACTCGACACGCCGTAAAACAACACATTTTGTCGTTTAGGCCGGGCCGTTCACGTTTTCCGCCAGAGCATTGTCATTTCAGTCGCCAACTGTCCCGGTGGAAGCAGTGATCCCGTGCTGGGCAAGACGCTGGTTGTAGACAACGCTAACGCACTGTGAGCCGTGATCAGGATGGTGCACCAAACCTGTTGTTTCCTCAGCACACACTATCGCTTGGTTGAGAGCTTGCAAGGGCAAAACCTGAAGTGCGCATTGAATCCGATAGCGCCCACCCAACTATCCGCCTTGAGTAAACGTCGGTGACAAACGCGGCATACACAAAGCCTTTCTTCGTGCGCACATAGGTAATATCACCTCACCCACAGCCTGTTTAAGGCCCTGGACTGTGAACTCGCGCCCCACTAAGTCCTGGCGCAGATCCGCCACGTTGAGGTGTGCGCGTTGTGATTGGTGATCGGCCTTTGTTTTTGCCGCAAACACCAGCCAGGCGCATCAGCCGGGCAGTGTGTTCACGACCGATATCGATTCCTTCACGGCGAAGAGCATGCCACATCTTCCGCACACCGTAGACACCGTAATTATCTCTATGAACGGTACTGATACGTTCAATCAGCACGCCGTCGGGCAGGTGGCGGGAACTCAAGCCCACGAGCTTTGGACTGGCGATAACCACGAGAGGTGATAAAACCGCCAACCCGGTTATTTTTCAACGTCGTACAGATGAACTCAGGCAGTGAAACGATCCCGGTATTTATCGATGAATCGGATCATCACTGAGGTTTTGGGTCTGGTCGTGAGGCGAAAAAAGCTGAGGCGGCCTTCAGTAGCTCATTAGTGTCGCGGAGTGCTTGGTTTTCACGGCGAAGCCTCGCGTTTTCCGCAGCCAAGTCTTCAGGCACTGGTTCTGGGGTGTTTCCTGCACGACGGGCAGGCTTGTCTCCATTGACGAGCTGTGTGCCACGAGACCCCGAGCTTTGGGGCTACTGCCTGGCACGCGTTCTGCATCGACATGTTTTCTGCCACGATGCGATCTTCTACTAGTCGGACAACTCGGTCCTTGGCATCCTGGTCAAATTTTTTGGGCATGGTCCAAGATTTTTCCATCTACTCAGACGGAACAAAACCTGGGACACTTCAGTTTGAGTGATTACTTTCATCAAAATGGGCAGTCAGATCGAGATGATTCGGTTCAGTGGCCATCACGAGGCATTTCCGGTTGAGGGTAGGTAGGGGTAGATTCCGAAAAAAGGGAGCCGCGCAGTTCAACGTAATATACATACCAAAACCAGGATTTCCGTCCAACATTTTACCGCTGGTGCAGATGCTTCAAAGCGCTTTCTGCTGCGTGCTTCCCGCACATCCCGTGTACACCCGCACCTGGTGGAGTCGAAGAAGAACAAATATATACTCCCGAAACCCCTGTGTAATACGGATCAGGAGATAATATAGGTCGTGCAATAAGCTGCCGTGCTCCAGACGCGCCGCCGATGATATCACCGCCTACGTAATTAGCGTTATAGCGCTGCATCTCTTCGGTGCTGAACGATACTGAATCCACAATGGTATCTCGGAAATTGGGCGCAAATCGTTCAATTTGACGGACTATCAGCTCCGTGGCGTCGGCATCGAACCCATTCGGTACGTGAGCATAAGCCCACACGGGATTGAGGTTTCCATCCGATCTGCTCGGGTCTGCAAGGTACTGCTGTCCCAGCAATACGAACGGATTCTGAGGCATTTTTCCTGCTACAATGCTCTTTTCTGCCTCCGCTATCTCTGCAAAAGTACCTCCCAGATGTACGGTCCCCGCCTGCCGAAGCGCTTTGCTGCTCCACGGAATATCGCCTTCAATCAAAAAATCCACCTTGAACGCCCCAGGCCCGTGAGAAAATTGTGAATATGCCTTTTGCATGCGTTTCGGCAATCGAGCACCGAGTATTCTCAACGCATCTTGCGGTGTGGTGTCCAGCATTACCACATCGAAATCATTAATTTGCTGGAGCGAGTCAATGCGGGTTCCACATATGACCGTTACACGCAACTGTGCCAATTCTGCAAGAAACGCTTTCACGATAGACTGGCTTCCTCCTACCGCGACAGGCCAGCCTGTATTATGTGCGGCGGCTATCAACAGTGTTCCCACCGAAGAGCTTAGTGGAGTATCCAATCTGGAAAAAGCATGCGCAGCTATACCGGCAAACAAGGCACGTGTGCTTTCCTCCCTCCATCGCAACGCTGACAGCGAGGCAGGAAGAACTGCATTAAAGCCAAACAGTCCAGTCCACATTGCGCTACGCGGAACGCGTAACACCGGACCTAACGTATCGGAAGCAATGGAGTTAAAGTTTTTTGCTAGTGGGCCAAAAGTTGCACGCCACAACAGTTCATCTTTGCCCATTCTTTTTGTAGTCTGACTGAGGTTACGGTATAGAAGGCCAGCGCTGCCGTCATCCAGAGGATGGGCCAAATCAAGTTTAGGAAACGCAAAGTCTAGTCCGTGGCGCTCCAATTTCAATTCACGGAAGAAAGGGCTAGCGATAGCTAGCGGGTGAACAGCGGAGCACATGTCGTGAATAACTCCTGCACGGAGTCCCTCGTGGCTACGCATCCCACCGCCTACTGTTTTATCCGCTTCAAATACGGTGACTTCCATTCCATGCTGAGCCAATACAACAGCGGCAGCTAGCCCGTTCGGGCCGCTACCTACTACAGCAGCTTTCAATTGTCCTCTTTTCAAGAAAACTAATGCCGCGATGGCATTTCTGCTAGGCAAATAATGAGAAACTGGTTCCAACATTACCTAACCTTTTGACTGATCGCTTTTCCAGTTTAAATATTTTTCAATAGGTGTGCCCATACAAAAAGAGGGTGAGCGATGTGATGTTCATTATTTGTGGGCAACCCCAAGTAATCGTGCCTAGGGATCGTGCTGGTACGTTTGCGCCCCAGATGGTGCCTAAAGGCAGGCGCCGGCTAACAGAACTCGACATTGAAGCAGCGAAAGCCACCGGATGGAAACAATCCATTAGCTAACTAGCTGTGGCTCACCTCGACCGATTTGCGGACTACCTGTAAACCAAACCCCCGCATACTCTCGTGTCAGCTTCGTATCTGACCTGGCGGAACGCTGAGCACGTTAGCTTAACTGGAATGGCATTAGGTATTCTTTATTTCAGAACTTTCTTACGGAATATGTTAGTTCCCAGATAATTTAGAATTGAAATTTCCACAAAGAAGATCACAAATGAGGAGATTGTTCGGATCCATAGCCCGTCGCCAAAAGCATCTAGGGTCGGAGCCAGCGTCATTGATAGCGGCGGTATCCAGGACGCGAACGGAACCCATCCTTCGTTTAATGAACCCCATCCGATTATTGGCGCAAAAGGCAGGAACATTGACGCCATGAAAAGGAAAACAATCGGTATCTGAGCGACGGAATAGTCCTCTACGTTGGATACGAGTGCCCCAGCAAGCGCGTAGAGAGCTGTGAATAATAAGTATGCTAACAGCATAAAGGCGAGCATGACGAAACAAAACCAGAGGGGTAGTTTAGACAGTGTGGAAATATCAAAGACCAGCGTAAAAACAAGGACTGTTGCCCACAGGATAACGAGCTGAGTAAACCCAATGAGGGAATGACCGAGCATTTTTCCGATGTAAAGTTCTTCTGGTCTAGCTAGGGAGAGTAGAATCTCAACTACTTTCTTGTCTTTTTCTTCACTAATAGATCCTCCGACTAAAGTGCTGTTCATAAGGATGCCCATTCCCATTACTACGGTAAGGAAAGTCCCTAGAATGAGCACTAATGTCTCAAGATCGGTGACTGTATCATGCTCAATTTTTGCACCCACGAAGCCAATAAGCGTTACTGCCCCGATAAGGACGACCGAAAGAACCCCCCACACTGCTTTGCTTGATACACCAAGTTTCGCTTCCTTCTTTGCGATTTCCCAAATAGTATCCTTATCTAACTTCATTTTTTCACCGATTCTGTCTGTTCTTCGTCTATATATAGTTCAGAAAGTGCTTCAGCAAATGTGTTGCGTTTGTACGAAACTTCCACTATTTCCTCTGCTCTTAAACCAGAAAGTACGATTTCTTCTACAGAGATCCTTTCGACTGAAAGCTCCAGCTCCGCTTTCCCAGCACTCACCGTAGAACTGATAATATTGGGACAGTTTTCAAAAGAAATTTCCTTTTTTGCAGATGCTTCGTCTCGTTGAAAACGCAAAATGGCAATACTCTTCTGGTTATTCTTTTTCAACTCTTCCAAGTCACCATTGAAAGCCAGTTGCCCTTCCTTCATAATCCCAATTCGTGTAGCCACCTGCTCAACGACGTCCAGCTGGTGAGAGCTGAAGAGGATTCCTGCATCTTGGGATGCGTATTTACGGAGAAGATTACTGAAAAATTGGACTGCGATCGGGTCAAGCCCAGAAAAGGGTTCGTCCAGAATGAGTAGTTGAGGTTTGCCAATTAATGCTGCAGCGATTTGGACGCGTTGCTTATTTCCAAGCGATAGCTCTTTGACTTTCTTATGTTTATATTGTAAGACATTTAATTCGTCCAACAGCTCGACCAATCGCCTATCAATTGCGATCTGGGACATCTTGCTGAGTCTTGCAAAATACCGAAGCTGGTCTTCAACTCGTTCATTTGGGTATAAACCGCGTTCTTCTGGCATATACCCCACGCCGCGTACTGCACCAGGCTTCACTGGCTTATCAAAAACGGTGACGGCACCGTCATCAAAGGGGATGAGCCCCATAGCAATCCTCATAGCAGTAGTCTTGCCGCCACCGTTTGGTGCCAAAAGGCCAAAGATCTCGCCTGCATCTAACCGGAAAGTGAGTTCCTTTAAAACCTCGTTCTTCTCGAACCTTTTGCGTACACTTTTAAACTCAAGCATTTATAATTCCTAAAACAAATCAGCTTAGAGGGGCCGAGATCGTAATTCTGCGCCAGCAGCAAGGTCGTTTAGCTCAATGACTTGGTGTGGAATCTTGTCGAGAATGTTGTCGTGAGTCGCAACCACGACCAAGCTCTGCTGCGCACACTGCTCAATAACTGTAACTAAAGTTGGAATCGTCTCTTTGTCCACACCTGCAGAAATTTCGTCTAAGAGTAAAATCTGAGGTTTACGAATGAGGGCATCCGTTATAGCAAGCAGGGAGCGCTGCCCTCCGGAAAGTTCGACTCCATCGTCGCCGAGCTTCAGATTTAAGTCTTGATAGTGTTTGATGAAACCAGTGCGCTTCATAGCTTGGATGCGGTCATTGTCACCGATATCAAGTCCTGCGCCGATATTGTCGCGTAGAGTTCCGTGAAAGGGCTCACGTTGTTGATCAACGAGCAGAACATTTTCGCGCCAAGACTTTCGAGACAGGGTTGAGGAGTCTACTCCGTTGACAAAGATTTTCCCTTGTGCCGGCAGAACCCCATTGGCAAGTGCCAAGAAAGTGGACTTTCCTGCTCCGTTGGATCCGTGCATCAAATAGAGGCCTGGACCTTCGATGTGCATGTTAATAGAGTTCAAGACCTGCAGTTCAGTGCCTGGGTAAGAGTACGTCAGATTACTAGACACTAAAGAAGGTTTCGGTGACGAAGGAACCAGAGCGCTTCCCTGCTTTTCTTGAGGCTGGTTCCAGATTTCTATCAAACGAGCTGCAGCTACGTTAGCTTGGGCGGCTCCGCTGATTAACGTGCCCAATTCCACTGCTGGGGATAATGAATAAAGCATGAACATTACAAAAGACACGCCCTCGCCGGTGGATAGTCGGCCACTCGTCATCGCCCACATAGCTCCACCAATGGATAGCACCAAGGCAATCTGTGTGCCCAGGTTCAGACTTGGCATGACAAGGCTGCTCGAAATATCGGTGCGAATGCCGGATTTTCGCAGGGTCTCTGACTTATCGCTTATGTGACGCAACGCCTCAGGTTCAGCGTTGCGTGATTTGTATACCTTTAAAGAACCCAACAGGTTCCATACTGCAACGCCGTAGTTCGCAGCGTCTGTACGGGACAAGTGTGTAGATTTCCTAATCCAACTTGAAAGCTGCAGGACTACTAGGGTCGTTAAGAGAACAAGTCCGACCACAATGCCAAAAAGCATGAGCGAAACAAATGCCATACCAACGATGCAAGCCAACAACAGTGTTGTGGCTCTAAGTACAGCGGGGGCCGCGTTGACGAATGTGTAGGGGGCAGTCGCAGAATCCGTGAGCACACGGTTCTGAATTTCACCGGTCGGTAGGATATCCTCAATCCCTTGCTGCGAGTTAACCGTAAGGTTCATTGAATGGTCTCGCAGTTTTTTCCCGCATCGTCCTCCGATATGCGCCTGCAGCAAAGATATTAGAACCTGGAGAACAAGTTCACAGAGAAAGACGCAAGTTAGCAATAAAATGGATGCGCGCGCTGCCTCCCATTCGTTACCTGACAGAATCTGTAGGATTTGTCCTGTTAAGACTGGCTGTGTGGCTGTTATGATGCCGGCGGTGAACGCAAGAACTAGCAGGGTTGAGTATGAGCCGTATTGGCCCCTCATTGCAATATTCCATACTGTCTTCACTATTACCCTCTAAAAGTACAAATTATTTGACTATTTTTCTGGATTGGTGAAGAACGGATATAGCCAATAAATTACGGCAGCAGAAGCTAAAGAAACGATGATAGTAATAGCAATACCTTGCTTCGAGTCAATTCCATTAAACATAATCCCAGCAATCGACAATACAACCATAAAGGCTATCAAAGCTGTGAAATAACGCGTCATAATAGTCCTTTCAGAGAGTTAAAAATAGATTTTATGAATTAAGGCTACATATTTTTTGCTGTGCATCGGAGATATGCGCCTTTGAGATTAACCTGGACAGATGAAAACCCTGCTGCATGAAGGGCTTCGACTGCTTCTTGTCGAGTTACAGGAAACACGCATTCTTTCATTACACCAGTTTTCCCGTCAGATTGGCGCTTAATTTGCGTTGTTACTGACACTATTCCATGTGGATATTGGAGGGAAGACATACTAATCGTGTGTGGTTCTTCGCCCAGCTTTAAACTCATAGGGCTGGGCTGCACAGGGGCGTGATATATCTCGGAGGCGAATAGCTCCACCGCAATAATTCCTCCACGGGTCATCATTCTGCGGACTGTCTTTAGCGACTCGGTGAGCTCGCTCAAGCTTGATATGTACTGCAATGATCCGTAGGTTACGAAAGCCAAATCTATATTCATGGTGGCTTCTGCTGTAAAAGCTTCTTCAACAGTGCCTGAGAAAAAGTTGGCATCGATATAACCGAATGACTGGGAGAATTTTTCGTCCGGTTCGATGGCAAACAGTTTCGCATTCGGGAATCTACCAGCAACTTGGGTAAGTACCCGCCCAGTACCGGCACCGATATCTAGAATGCGCTGCGGCAGTTGCTCGCCCACTGCCGCAGTGATCCACTCAGCATGGTCAACGTTGGGATCGACTGTCTTCATGACTTCGTCGTAGTACTCATTGAAATAGTCATCACAATAGAAAGCTGGTGAAATATTCGGGGCTTGTTCTGTATTAATTGCTTGATAATTCAAAATGAGGTCATAGATTGGTTTTGCTGCGCCATCGTGTCCTGCGAACCGTACCAACATCAACTGTTGCCAGTACCAGTTCTTTTCTGTGTTCGAGATTGAGCGAGTGTAATTATGGCGAATGTAGTTGTTCAACATCTCGGCAGTATCGCTGATTGACCTTCGCAATACGGCGTCATTCTCCTCGCCTTTTCCTAAGCTAGCTAATCCGACTACAAGAGTCTGGTGCGTATCAAAGATTCCTTTTTCGAAGCGACGACGAGGGAACCAAAACGCTTGTGACATTTTACGTGGCGAAATGGTGTGGCATTCTTCCCACGGGCTGTATTCGGACAAGTCCTCTGAAACAAGGCGATAAAGAACGTGCACGTCCTCCACCGCTGGATTAGGCGCAAAAAACTTCCAGTTGGGGATGATTGTATTTCCAAAACGATCATCTAACCGACGAATTCGATCTAAATTCGATTCTGGGTGCTGACTAAGCAGTGTTGCTACCAACCATCCGCCAAAAATTGAAGCAACTGATCCATCTATGATTTTGCGAATATTACTCACTATTTTTCGTCTCCGAAGTCAGTATTTTTAGCGCCTACGGTGAGCCAATGTGCAATTTTGTTTTGCGCTTTTTCTTTCGTCAGCATTGACTGGTGACCCGCCCCCATAAGAATACGAATGGAATCGCTGTATTCCCTGTAGAGAGATTCTTGAGCGGGCTCATTGCGAACGGTTTCCCCTGCAGCAATGACTTGGGTGTCAATTGAGCTCGGGAGAGCAGAAATATCATGACCATCAAGCATGTATGGATAAATAAGCTTCCATTCTTCCTGTGCGGTTTTCCACACTGAAGAGCTAGCTAAATCGGCAAGGATTCGGTCGTGAAACTGATATCCGTCCGAGTACGTGGTCACTCCTTCTCCATAGAGCAGAGCAGCCCCAAACTTGATGAATGGGGTGACGGTATTTACGGATAACTCAACCGATTTACTTCCGATCCGCTGAGCTGTCGATATCTGCAACTCTTTCGGATGCATCGGATCTAAGTAGCTTACTGCTGAAACCAGAGTAGGGTTTTTCCGTGCAAACTCATGTAGAAGATATCCTCCTAAAGAGTGCCCGGCGAGATGAAAGTTGGTTCCTGAGTTATCTGCAGCGAGTTCAGTCAGAGTATTGTAAAGGTCAATGATGAACTCGTTGATATGAAACGGTTCTTCGGACAACCGAACTGATCCTCCGTAGCCTGCACGATTGAACATGACAACCTGATGGCCTAATGCTGACAGCTTTGTGCCGAGTCCGGCCACGGTCGAAATGCTAGATGATAGACCGGGCACTAAAACAAAGCTTTGGGCCGAGGGGGTTTTCGCAGGTGCGATTGCTACTTGAAGACAGTTACCAGTTGAGCTTCGAAAGTGCCGTGTCTCGAAGCCAGGGTAGTCTGCACGATGTTTCCTTTCTTTAATCCCAGCCCAAATACTTCCTCCGAGCACAAGTGATGTGCCCATCAGGATGCTCGCATTGAGAACCGGTGAACCACTGGTTGGGCGTAACTGCGGAGTCATTTTTTAGTGGCCTCACCTAGTCTGAAGATACTTGAACGAAAAGTTAGGATCGCGGGATACGTCGATATAAACGGTAAAACGAAACGTCCTAGCCCCATTGCTCGGGCATTGGCTAAATGGAAGGTGCCGAACAGCGCAAGTGTTGCTTTTAGCACGGTTTCGTTGAGCATTGCGAGTGGCATCAAGGACTCGATAATAACGGTACCTCGTGTCGTCATCCGACCAATGCGCGGGTGCTTTTGTAAGAATCTGTAAAATTTCCTGTCACCGTAGGTCTCGGTGGCCATGACACCTTCAAGTGCGTTACCACGAGCCCACCGTTTACCTGGAGATTTAACTACGCCTGAGATGAAGTAACTAATAGTAACTTGTAAGGCAAGGAAGTCGGCCGCCGCCTTACGGCTTTTTGAGTTGCCGCCCAATCTCCCTAGAGCAGACGCTGCGTTTCCTAGGAAACTAAGTTGATCAGCACCGTCTGTACCGAAAAATTGGCGGGGCTGGAGAGTAAGGTAACAAGCACTTTGTACTAGATTGCAATACGCACGAATTCCGTTATTTGAAAGAGGTGAAAGGAGAACTGCATTGTGAGTTATTTTCAACAAGTGAAGTGCCACATAGACAACCTCAGCCTGCGTTTCGTCGAGCTTATTCCAAAACTTAGCGGTGCCACCTGGGAACTGTGATCTCAAGTATGTCCAGTCGTTTAGACCACCATACTGGCGATTCTTTCGGTTCACGAGATATTCCGCCGAGGCGATAAGCTCGGTAATTGCACAAGCGCGCTCAACAGTTGCGAGCGGATCTTGCGACAATCGTTTTTCCAACCCCACTACCTTTCTCCTCTCAACTCCAAGCTCTCTGAAACCGAGAACTACTCTTTAGTAGCCGTTGCAATGGCGGCGCCAACGCCAGCTGCAGCCACTAGCGCACCGCAAGCCTTAGCACCAGCAACGACACCTGCGCCGAAGGCGGCTGGGGTTGCCATCACAGGGCTGTGTACCTGCTCAAGGGTTATTTGGTCGTTATTGACAAGAGTGGACAAACGAGACATAGAATTACTCTCCGAGATGTTGAATATTGTACTGACTTGATGTGATGAGTACGCTGATAGTTAGAATTACTTGATAACTGAGCGGTATGCGGCGTAAGCAGCGCCAGCGACTGCTCCACCGCCAATAACTGCGCCAGCCGCCTTTGCAGCGGTAACTGCAATGGCAGGGGTTGCGGTCACTGGTGGAAGAGCGGTTTCAGCGATACCGTCTAGTCGTCCCCGGAATGCCGGAGTATCATTTACAAGTTGGGAAAGTGCGGACATGTTTACTCCTTGGAAAGTTGTTTGGAACAAAATGGAATGTCCAATGGAAAAGTAAGCTGGGGCTCTCACCGCTACTTAAATTAAATCCACTGAAGGGTTACACGATTAGGCGCTGACCTAACAATGTTAATTATACCAGAAGGAAAATATTTCCTATTACAAAGGCATGTGCTTAAGCCTACGAGAATCCCATGTTTGGATTCTAGGGGTCGTTGCAACGATGACGGTTACTTCGGTGTGATAGTACCGGTTTGTCTCAAGACATTGGTCATGACTTCGGCTGGGGTGCGCCAGTTAAGTATTTTACGTGGTTCATGGTTGTGAATATTCGCGATCATCTCTAAGTCCTCGGCGCTATAGATGGACAAATCACTGTTTTTGGGAAGATTTCTCCTAAGCCTGCTGTTGGTGTTTTCGTCGCTGCCACGTTCCCACGGCGATCCTGGATGGCAAAAATAGATGGGAATATCAGTGGCCATGGTAAAAGTTTTATGGCCAGCCATTTTACTTCCTTGGTTCCAGGTAATTGATGACCAGATAGCTTTATCGATTCCAGCAACAGCCCTGTGCAGGGCTGTGAATACTTCTTTGTTGGTATGTCTTCCTGGTAGGTGGGTGGCCAAGTACAACAAACCGGCTGACGCGTTCTACTAACGTGATTACCGCTGATTGGTTATTTTACCAAGAATGAGATCGCCTTCCCAGTGGCCTGGCAAAAAATGTTCAAAACCTCATCTGGCCGGTCGTCAATGAGGACCATCTCGTCAACGAAGCGTTGCTGGGCCGGTGTGGTAGCGCGTGTTTGGCGTTCTTTGCGTTTACTTCTACCAGTAGGTCCAGGCCAAGGTCTTTGAGCCTTCCTTCGGCCTGCGGATAAAAGGCGTCAGAAATCGTTTCGTGGCTAATACGCATGTCCTTATCACGGGGGTAATCGATAGTCAGGCGATGGGAAATCTCCTCCGGTGACCATTGTGCCCGCAATTGTGCGCATACATAATCCCACAACCTACTTGCACAGGCCTTTAACTGAGCTGTTTCTGCACGATACGGGTTTTCGGCACTGTGGTTTCTGCGTACTTCACGCTGAATTGACGAGGCACTTCGCTCTAAACAGCGCCCGATCTCACGCAGCGGCACGTGCTCATGACGAAGGTCGGCGATAATAACGCGTTCTTCAAGGCAAATATAGCGATGACATCATGGCGTTGACGCAGCGCTTTCATGAGTCTTTTATACGTGGTGGCGTCTGCGCCGACGGGTATGAATTCTTCACGCGGCTCAGTGGATTTGATGAGTCCTTTTTCGAAATTTAAACACGATCGACGATTAATCCTTACTGCAACACCAGCATCACCAATAGACAAACTCGCCAACCGAAGGCGTAAGTATTCCACCCTCAACTGTGTCTGGCGGAGATTCCGGGCATACCTTGATAGCCGGATATGGCACCCTGCTTCTATAGCAACGGCATAGGCAGAAGTGGGATGCATCCCACACCTTGTGGCAGCCTGGTGCACCGGAAGTCCGCCTTGAACTAGTTCTACAAGCTGTAAAGCCTGGTTACCGCTACGGTCAACTCGTTTGGCTTTATGCACGACTGGCAATCCATAGGCATGGCAAAAATTCAAAGCATGCATGTAATGACAGCCAAGCTGACCAGCGGCCGAACAAACGCTACGCCCACTGCCAACCATGGCGACTAAGCCACGACGATCCGACTCAGTCAATGAGTGATACGGGCCAACAATTCCAGGCACAACAACACCTTCCTAAGGGAAAGTGTTGCAACGACCCTCTGAACTCAAGTTCTGGGTGGGGAGGGGTGAAGTGTACTGGGTTTTGTTCCTAGGCATTTACCTTATTTTCCATTATTTCCCGGGACTCATCTTGTTCCCAAAACCCGACTTCAACCTCGACCGGGGTTCGGTACCCCAAGCTTTGGTGAAGCCTCGTCTCGTTCCACCATGACACCCACTCGAACGTCGCGATCTCCACCTCGACCACGTCATTCCACCTGCGAGTATGGATCAGCTCGTTCTTGTAAGATCCGTTCACGTTTTCCGCTAGAGCATTGTCATTTCAGTCGCCAACCGTTCCAGTGGAAGATTGAATCCCGAATTCAGTGAGCTTCTCGTTGTAGACAACGCTGACGTACTGCTTGGATTCAATCGGTGGTTGCAACACTGTTGTTTTGAATTGATTGTAGTTGTTCATTGAAGACTTCGACTGGGGTTCGAAATCCAAGGACTTTTCTTGGTCTGTTGTTGAGCGTGTAGGCGATGGCGGCGAGGTCTTGGGCTGTCCATCGAGACAGGTCGGTACCCTTGGGAAAGTACTGGCGTAGGAGTCCGTTGCTGTTCTCATTCGTGGGACGTTGCCATGGCGAGTGTGGGTCCGCGAAGAACACTTTCGTGCCCGTGGCTAGAG
>NZ_AQXC01000017.1 GCF_000375525.1 Corynebacterium propinquum DSM 44285 | reverse complement strand
CCACCGGCATACAAGCTGATGATCATCTCACTCGACATCCGTTAAACGCCTCGAGCCCTTGGGAACCATGGTCGGGATAAACGTCCCGGCTCTGTCCCGGGGGATTTCTACGGTAACCGGCCCGTAGTTGGAATCAACAGTCTTCGGGTAGGTGCCGTTGCGGTGATTATCAGTCCCAGTAGCAGTTTTAGCTTCCCGATCACCGGATTGATAGCCGAGGTGGGCATCCATCTCAGCATTCAAACCCTAGAGTCAATCGAGGCTTGCAGCATACCTCTAACCAGGTCATTAGCGTCCGTTGTCGACGTGCCTAGGTCATCAATCAGCTTCGCGATTTCAGGGTTAGCAAGCAGCTTCTTTTCAATCGCATCAATCTTGGCTTTATCAGCCGGGTCTCGTCGTGCCACAGTAGTCATTCTGGCTTATCTCCTTATGCGGGATGGATTCCCACACACAAACCATCAGACACCCTCCGGCAGCGGTCGAAGACACTATCAACTTTGATAAGGAGTGTTAACGATGAATTCCCAAAATCAGTGGTTGAGCTATAAAAAGCAGCGATCACCAAGTGCTTCGTGACGCTGGGAGTACTGCAATACACAAAAAATAGAACCCCGCGGGCAGCAACCGTGCACAAACAAAATTATCCAAGTTTGCGCGCAGTTGCGCCCCCATACAGGCTTTCCTGCACTAGCGGATGGTGACCTGCCGCGATTTAATGTTTTGCAGCTGCTTACGCTCGTCGGCAGAAAGCTGCGCATCGTTGGAAATTTCTTCTTCCAAAGCCTGGTTCACGCGCTCCAGCTGCTCGCGGTAGGAATCCGCGGCTGGCTCCGGGGTGACATCGAAAACCGGGGCAATCACGCCGTGGGTGCGGAACACGCCAGCAAACTTGGTGTCTTCACCCACGTGCAAGTCACCGCGAGCGGCCACGCGTGCCAAGGCGTTGAGGAAATCGTTTTCGTTGTCCACCGGGCGTACCCAGCGGATGTGCGCCTTACCGCTGCCGGTATCCGACCACCACAAAGCACCCGGCGCGTCGGCATCGATCGCGTGGGTTTCAATGACGGAATCGTTGGCCATCTGCATCGACTGCGCAACCTGCTCCGGCATGGGCGCGCCTTCTGGCATCCACCAGGAAAAGTCTTGCTCGAGCTGGATATCCAGCGTGGTGTCGTGCGGCAGTAGTTCCGTGAGTTCCGGCTGGTTGCCGTCGGCTGCCGTGGACACCAGCGATTCGCCAGCCGAGTGCTCTTTCACCCAGTTCAGGGCGTAGGCAAGGTCATGGTGCGGGTTCACGCCGTGGGCTTGCACCTGCAGTGCGACGAAGGCATCTCCGCCGTATTGCTCATCGCGGATCATCGCTGCGGATGCTCCCGGCAAAACACTACACAGCCACACGGTGCGGTCGATGCCTGCGATATCCACTTTCGCGTAACCGGAGGGCACAAATTCTTGCAGTGCAATTAGTTCGGCTTCGCACGCAAACCCAGCGAAAGGGCGTGGGTCCTTTTCCAGCTTGGCACGTTCCGCAGCCCGGGCTGCAAGTTTTGCTTGCCGACGCGACATTCCCTCGGGGAGGTCTTCTTGCTTCTTTTTCTTCTTCGCCATGCGCGCCAGTTTACTGGTCGCCAACCACCTCGAGTGCACGCTCCGGCCAATTCGTCGCCAAGAGGTTCACCCCGTGATCGCGCGCCCAGCGCATATCTTCTGGCTTATCGACGGTCCACATGTACGTCCGACGGCCTCCCACACCAATCGCAGCCGGGTTGGCTTTGCCGTGGTCCAGAGAAAGCCCCAGCGCATGCGGGCGTGACAGCATCACATCGCGGCTGTTCCACCGGCGTTCCCAACCGCGGCGCAAATAAATCCGGTCCACCTGCGGCACGAGACTCGCGAGCCTGCGCAGCGAGGCATGCGAGAAAGAAATAATGTGCACGCGAGGGTCCGCAACCATCCCGGTACGGTGCAACGCCCGCGCCAGAGCTTTTTCCAGCGCAGCCCCCTGCCGCACCAGCGGTTTGGTCTCGATATACAGGTGGTGCGGATGGCCATCCAGCAGGCGCAACAAATCGTCGACAAGCATGAGTTGTTGCGGCGCCTTTTCCGTACCGATATTCAGCCGCTGCAGCTCGGGCCACGTCATGCGTGCGACCATGCCAGTGCCATTGCTGGTGCGGTCCACACTGGGATCATGAATCACCACCGCCTGCCCATCGCGGCTGACCCGAATATCACATTCCAGGCCATGGATGGGCAGTTGCAGGGCTTGCTGAAACGCCTCCGGCGAATTTTCCGGATACTTCCCGGAATAGCCACGGTGGGCGACGATATGACAGCCAGTCAACATAGTATCTGCGCCTGCGCTAGTGTGCGCGAACAACTCTAGATGCTGCAGGCAATGCCCGTGCCGTGGTGCGGGCAATAGCCCTGTGGGTTTTTCTCCAGGTACTGCTGGTGCTCGTCCTCAGCCAAATAGTATTCGCCCGCCGGGGTCTCGGCCAGCGTAGCGATCTCCGTGGTGACTTCACCGTAGCCGTTGGCCTGCAATTTCTTACCGTAGGCGTCGACAAGCTTGTCGACGGTCTGTTTTTCTTCCGCCGCGTTCGGGCCTTCGGTATAAAACGCCGAGCGGTACTGCGTGCCCACGTCGTTGCCCTGGCGATAGCCCTGGGTCGGATCGTGTGCTTCGAGCCCGACGCGCACCAGATCCTCCAAGGACACCCGCGACGGGTCATAAACCACGCGCACAACCTCCACGTGATTGGTGCGCCCTGTGCAGACTTCGCGGTACGTCGGGTTCGGCGTCACGCCACCGGCATAACCAACCGAGGTAGAAAGCACGCCATCCAGGTTCCAGTAGAGCTTTTCGACGCCCCAGAAACAGCCCAAGCCCACAATCAGGCTGGCCTGGCCTTCTTCCCAAATGCCGGTAATGGGCGTACCCAACACGGCGTGCGGGCTTGGGTTTTCTAGGACCGGGTGCTTTCCGCCATGCAGGGCGTCTTCTTCAGCGACGAGTTCTGGGTTCTTTCCAAACATCCACATGCCGATATTCTACGCGGGCCAAGCTCGCGGAAAGCTGTGAACGGAGCTCGCGTGCAGCTGTGTATTTGTTCATAAGAGCATCCTTTGATGCTTGGCGTCGCGTGAATAGTTTTATGTCATAAAAATGTTGCGAAATTCTTATACGTGCCTATTATGGGCGATGTACCCAACGAAAGGATTTAGCGATAATGGCTGTTTACGAACTCCCAGAACTCGAATATGACTACAACGCTTTGGAGCCACACATCTCCGGCGAAATCATGGAGCTGCACCACTCCAAGCACCACAACACTTACGTGCAGGGTGCTAACGCAGCTTTGGATGCTCTGGAAGAAGAGCGCAACGGCGAAGCCAACCCAGACCGTATCCGTGCGCTGTCCAAGAACTTGGCTTTCAACCTGGGTGGCCACACCAACCACTCCATCTTCTGGAAGAACCTGAGCCCTAACGGTGGCGGCGAGCCAACCGGTGAGCTCGCGGAGGCTATCGACCGCGACTTTGGTTCCTTCGAGAAGTTCAAGGCGCACTTCTCCGCAGCAGCACTCGGCCTGCAGGGTTCCGGCTGGGCCGTGCTGGGTTACGACCACATTGCTGGCCGCCTGCTCGTTGAGCAGCTGACCGACCAGCAGGGCAACACCTCCGTGAACTTCACCCCACTGCTGATGCTGGATATGTGGGAGCACGCTTTCTACCTGCAGTACAAGAACGTCAAGCCTGATTACGTCAAGGCTGTCTGGAACGTCTTCAACTGGGACGACGTTGCAGAGCGTTTCGCAGCAGCGAAGAAGTAAACCTTCCGCCGCACCATCGCTGCGGCTTGCATGAACGCCGTGTCCGCACATTTTACGTGCCGGACACGGCGTTTTTTCGTGGCAGTTTTTAGTGGCGGTTTTTATCTCTTCGGAGTTTTTTTACCTCGCGGGCAACCGTTCTGGCTTAGCGAGTCCTCCCGGAAACCATAAGAAGAATAAACCCCAGCCACAGTAGTCCGGTGGCTGCAGTTATTACCCATAAAAGCTCACTAAACAGCGGTTCCCAAAAACCACCGGCACGAAACAGCTGAGTAATAACGGCAGCAACTGCAATAACAATTCCGGCGGTAATTATCCACGCACCGATTTTTCCTATTGTGGATGTAGAATACCGCGCTCGCTTATGGCTCCAGAGCGAAATATTTATCCCGCTAAGCACAACCGCGATAGCGGTGGCCAGAAGAAATAATGCGCCAACAAGAAACGGAAAGCCCTCATCCGAGGCAGCAATAATGCTAATAAATACATAGAGCGCGAGGGCCACAAGGACCGAAAAAATTGTGATGTTTTCCAGGGGTTTCAGCATATTTACTCCCCTCCTAACCTAGGATCGGCAAACCAGCACCACGCAGTGAAAAACGTGGCACCATGTAATGCATGGCACAAACAGTACCCGCACGCGGCCTACAACGGGGAGAACGTAACTACCGGTTAGCCACTGTCGCGGTCCTGGCAGCGGGGCTGGCCGTATTCAACGGGCTGTATGTCACCCAGGCTATGCTGCCTGCGCTTGTCGACGCCTTCGACACCACACCAACCGTCGCAGCGCTGACAGTCTCCGTCGCCACGGGAATGTTGGCAATCTGCGTGGTTCCGGCCTCGATCCTCTCGGAGCACTTTGGCCGCAACCGGGTGCTGATCATCTCCGCCATCGCGGCCTCGCTCATCGGGCTGACGCTTCCGCTCGCGCACACCATCCACCAGCTCATTGCCTTGCGTTTGCTACACGGTGCTTTCATCGCTGGTACACCCGCGGTGGCCATGGCATGGCTGGCTGAAGAACTCGACCACCGCTTCCTGGCCCGCGCCATGGGCGTCTACGTCGCTGGCAATTCCGTCGGTGGACTCACCGGCCGCCTCATCCCGTCGATGTTGCTGGAAGTCACC
This sequence comes from Corynebacterium propinquum DSM 44285, assembly GCF_000375525.1. Classification (GTDB taxonomy): domain Bacteria; phylum Actinomycetota; class Actinomycetes; order Mycobacteriales; family Mycobacteriaceae; genus Corynebacterium; species Corynebacterium propinquum. The sequence continues at coordinate 12,871 of NZ_AQXC01000017.1, read as the reverse complement.
GACTGGCGCGTAGCAATCCTGTGCGCATCCCTCCTAGCTCTCGGCTTTGCCATCATCGTGGCGCTCACTCTGCCGCGCCAGCAGTTCTTCCAGCCGAAAGCCCTGCGGTTTCGCACCGAATACGAATCCATGGTCATGCACTGGAAAACCCCATCGCTGGCAGCCATGTTTCTCATTGCTTTTGTCGCCATGGGCGTGTTCGTTTCTTTGTATAACTTCCTGGCTTTCCGCCTGATCGACTATTTCGAGCTGTCCCCCGGCATCGTCGCACTAGCATTTTTGGCTTACCTCAGCGGCACTTATTCCGCTGCCCGGGCAGGTGTACTGGCGGAAAGATTCTCCCGCGGCACGGTGCTGGTCTTTTCCACCAGCGCATTCATCATCGGGCTGCTGCTTACCGCCACCCCGTGGCTGTGGCTTACCCTGACCGGCTTGTTAATTTTCACCGCGTCCTTCTTCGCCGCCCATTCCATCGCTTCTGGCTGGGTGGGCGCCATCGCAGAGCACAACCGCGCCGAGGCATCCAGCATGTACGTGCTGTGCTACTACCTGGGCTCGTCGGTGGTCGGCGCGCTGGGCGGCTTGATTTTTACCGCCCTGCCGTGGTGGGGCTTCGTCGGCACGCTTGCGCTGTTGGCCGGTGCGATGCTGGCGCTCGGGATTTTCGCGCACACCAAGGAAACACAGAGCGCTGATTAGCCAACACCCCGCATCCGTGGCACGCCCGGCGCACCCGCACACAACCAATCCCGCACCACCCGCGTGGCCTGGCAATCACCCTGGTTATAACCCAAAAGCTGCTCCCGGCAGCACTCTGCCTCCGGCCCATCACCCACGGCTTTGCGGCGCGCATTCACCGACTGCTCACCATCCACATCCTCATCTGGCCAACGATGCCCAGCCGTCGCCGCCACCTGTTTCAGCCCCATGCCCGCGGTATCAGCCAAAAACTGCTTGGCATAACGGAACACATCCACCCACTGCTCGGAGACAATAAACGCGCTGACCTCTTCCATGCTCGGAATACCTGGCTGGCCTGCAAAACGTCGCGCTGACATGCGCATCCAATGGTTTTCCCCGTGCGCAGAGTAGCAATATGCCCGAAAGCTAAAACCCGCCGATTCCGCTTGCCGACGCCGCCGACACACATAGTCCCAGAACCTCGCAAAATTACGCGCTTCTGCCGCCCCGCCGAGCTCGTCCCAGGTGACAAACGGGTGGTACTCCGCGCCATCCCACACGCCCCACAAGTACGCGCCTTGGTCGAGGTAGGCTTCCATGTCGATGTCCAGCTCGACGTCGGCACGCGGGATCCGCATTTCTTCTGCTGGCCTGCGGGCTAAAAAGGCAATTCCACGCCGCCACGCATCCGCCAATTGGGCATAATCACCGGCCACAGCGGGATCAGCCCGGCGCAGCGCCTCCACGGTAGTGATCCCGCGTTCGCGCAGGTGATCAGCCCGATCACCGGATAAAAACAGGCTGATATCGTCGGTGCCTTGCAATTCTTGTTCACAATAGACCCAAAACCGGCAGGTCGCGCACTCTTTTCGACGCCGCGGAGCCTGCGGTAATGCCTCCGGCTGCACAGCAGCAAGCGCATTCGACAACCCGTGCTGAAACCGTTGGGTATCCATCAGGAAAATCCGGCGACGGTCCTGCCCGATCAAACCACCACGCCCGGTAGCCAGTCCGAGTTCTGCAAGCGCTCGTGCTGCCAGGCCCAACCGGTAACCGTCAACGGAATGCTGGCGCAAGGCAAATTGCTCGGTGATGGGTTGGCCCAACCCGGCGCGGTGGGTGGGAAGAACGGCTACCGCGCCACCGGCTTTTTCTCGTGCCACGCGGTGGTTGCTGACCATCACCGGCAGGTACGCGTTGTCCCCGGTGCGCACCAGAGCGTCGACGGAGACTTTCCAGTCCACAGGCGCGTGCCCATTTTCACGATTGCCTGTGGTTCCCGCCAGCACCGCGCCGGTTACCAAATCCGGCTGCCACGCGAGTGCTTCTAAGGTATCGAATTCCCGGCGTTCGACCGCCGCAGCATCACCGGCGGGCAGCGGACCTAAATCTATTCGCCGGAAATTCCGGCGGCGGCCGTCGCCAAGCGCGGGGGCTACCGGCAATAAAGCAGCCACCTCTGCCCGGGCATCGGCGCTGCGCAACGCACGTTCTTGCGAAGATTCCGTCGCCGGGGCCTCGGGGTAATGGCGGGCTTGCACCAGGCGATAATGGCAGCCGACGAGGTCATGCGCTTCCACAAAATCCCGACGGCCGATCACAGGTGGTCAGCCTAGTCGAGACCACCAGGTATTGTTGAATCAGCAACAGGTAAAAATACGCAATTTTCAGCAAAGGTGAGCACACCATGGGCTTGATGAAGTCACTCCGTAAGCGCCGTAGCGATGCCAAAGCCGCCGTCAAAGCCGCCAAGGCCCGGGCGAAAGCAGAGATCAAAGCTGATTCGAAGGCACGCGCACGCCGCGAAAAGCTGCTGGCGAAGCAAAAACGCGCAATTATTAAAGACGAAAACAAGGCGTTGAAGTCCAAGCGCAAGCACCAAGAAAAAATGGCGAAAGCTGAGCTGGAAAAGCTGCAGACCGGCAAATTCAACGCCGATAACGTCAAGCGTTTCGCCGGCGCTTCCCGTGTGCTGCTGCCGCTGGCGCTGCCGTTAATTTACCGTGGTATTACTGCTGCTCAGGATCAGTTCAGCAAACGCACCGCACAGCGCTCTGGCGTCACCCCGGAACAGATGGCGCAGTTTAGCGGGCACGGTGCGGATTTGAAGGCGCGTATCCAGGGAATCCGCAATTCGCTGCAGGACACCAGCGTGAAGCCAGGATACAAGCGCGATATTAACGAGCGCTTGGACGAGCTGAAAGCAGCCGTCGACAATGCAGAGTTCATGACCGACCAGCAGCGTCGTCGCGCGCACCGCAGCGTCAGCAACGATATTGACTTAATCACCGAGGATATTCAGCGCAATATCGCTGAAGGATAACGCGCGCCGTTAAAAGCTGTTAGAGCACTCCCTGCTCGCGGGCAGCGGCTACCGCCGAGGTCCGGGAGCGCACACCCAGTTTGTCGTAGATGTGCACCAGGTGTGACTTCACAGTGGCTTCCGACAACATCAGTTCGGTGCCGATGTCACGGTTCGACGAACCCGAGGCCACCAGCTTCAACACCTCCAGCTCACGCGGGGTCAGCGAGCTGCGCGGGGTGCGCACACGCGTCATCAAACGATCCGCGACCACCGGCGACAGCGCAGAATCGCCCTCTGCAGCCGAACGCACCGCCGCCAACAACTCCGCCGGAGGGGAATCCTTCAACAGGTAGCCCACTGCCCCGGCTTCAATCGCGCCGAGGATATCCGCATCCGTGTCATAATTCGTCACTACCAGCACCTTCGGTGGGTGCGGCACCGAGGTTTTAATCATGCGCGTGGCCTCAGCCCCGCCGGTAACCCGGTGGCCTTCCGCGCCGGCGCCAAAGCGCAGATCCATCAACAGCACGTCAATGCCACCAGCGTGCGCGGCAGAAATCGCGGCCTCGGCAGTGGCAACCTCGCCGACGACCTCAATATCTTCCGCATCATCCAAAATGGCGCGCAACCCTAGACGCACGATCTCGTGGTCGTCTGCCAGCAAGACTCTGATCATGGTGGACAACTACCCCTTTTCTGACGGCTACTTAGCTTTATCTTACTCCCCGGCTAATCCGCACACGGCATCGTCACCGACACCGCAGTACCCCGGCCGGGTTCGGTTTCAATTTCCATCTGCCCGCCTTGCTCGGCAGCCCGCTGCCGCATCGCCGCCAAGCCCACATGCCCCAACCCGCTGGGGCGCTTGTCGACGTCGGCAAGATCAAAACCAGCACCATTATCCACCACGTCCAAACGCACCACCTCCTCGTCGTACGTCAGCGTAATGCGAGCCCGGCTGGCCCCGGCATGCTTGACGACGTTGCCGGTTGCCCCCTGTGCGATACGCAACAGCGCGGCCTCGGTTTTCATCGGCAGCTGCCGCGCAGTGCCATCAACCTCGACGTCGATGGTGATCTCGCTGGTATCCGCCCAGTTCTGCGCGACGCGCTCCAAAGCCTGCTGCAGGGAAGTCTCGGCCAGCGTGGCCGGCTGCAGCGCGGCGATCATAGCCCGGGCTTCCTGCAGATTATCAGCGGCCACGGTGCGCGCAAGTTCAATGTGGTGGCGCGGCTGAGCAGTATCCACCGCCTGATCACCCTCCTGCGCGGCGTCGATGCGATCTAAACCCCGGTCCGCCGCGTGCAGCAGCATCTGAATGGACGACAGCCCCTGTGCCAGGGTGTCGTGAATTTCGTGGGCGATGCGCTGGCGTTCCGCATTAATACCGGCTTCACGTTCGGATTCCGCCAGTTGCTCACGGGTTTCCATTAACTCGTGGATCAGCTGGGCGCGTTGCCGACTGATGTGGGACAGCGTCGTAAAAGCAAAATGAATCGCGACGGTAACAATCGCCGAGACCGTCGGCCCCATGATGCCGCCCAGGGTCAGCCCCGACGGTATTTGCATGATCACCGTGATGCTGGTGGCAAACATGACCGAGACGATTCCGCGTACCCCGTCCAACACCCGCAGGAACAAAAAGAAAATCGTAAACGCCAGGTAGGCCCCCATCGGGGTGACGAACATGATGCCCATCCACACTGCCAACAGCCCGAAAAGCCAAAACAGCTGGACGGTTTCTTCCTTTTCGTCCAAATACACCGAACCAGCAAAATAAATCGCGGCAAACGCTGTGTACAACACCAGGTTCAGGCTGGCTTCGGCCCACGGCATGCGTAAAGAACCGATCACGCCGACGACCAACAGCACGGCGGTGAGCACGTGGATGCCGTCGCCCAGCACATCCCGGTCCGCGACCACGTCGGCAATCGCGGCCTCTGCTTCGGCCTCGGCGTTGGCTCCACCGTTAATAGCACCGTTAATAGCACCGTTTTTCGCAACAAGATCCTGGCTGCTCATGCCCACAGCTTACCCAGTGCACCAGGGCGGCTAGACTTTAAGCGGCCGGTATTTTCTGCCCGATACCCGGGCCGCAACGATCCTCGTCGGAAGGAAGCGCGCTCTTTCTATGGAAACTTTATATGACATGTTCATGTATCCCGTTTCGGCGGTGATGAAACTCTGGCATCTGCTTTTTCAGAATGTCTTCGGGCTGGAAGATTCCGTGTCGTGGCTGATCTCCATCCCGTTTCTCATCGTCACTGTCCGCGGGCTCATTGCACCGCTGACCTGGTATTCGGCACGATCGGGGCGCATCGGTGCATTGATTCGTCCCCGGATGCAGGCGCTCGATAAGGAATACGCAGAAGTTACCGATACCGACGAAATACGCGACTACCAAAAGAAGAAGCAAGCGCTTTTCGACGAATACAGCTACCGCCCAGCGATGGGGTGTATACCTCCGCTGATCATGATTCCGGTCTTCATCGGTTTGTATCGTTTGCTGCTGTTGATGGCGAACCCACTGGAGGGTGGTTCCGGGGACGTTGGTGCCGACGCTGCCGCCGACGCCGGTGCAGCTGCTGGTATTGCAGACGCTGCTGGTGCTGGGGCGGGGATTGCCCCTGCAGAATCGATCGGGTTGCTGACGGCAGCGGAAGTCAGCGATTTCCGCAATACCGAGTTTTTAGGAATTCCTCTTCCGGCATTCGCTTCGATGGGTCCGGACTTGGAGCAGGCCTTCGGAATCACTACCGATGAAGTGATTTCCGGCATGATGCCAGCGCTGCTGCTGGCGATCGCTTTTACCGTGATCAACCTGGTAATCAGTACGTTCCGCGCGTTTTATACCACCGAGTGGTCCAATGCGCTCGCGCGTCGGTTGTTCAAGTTCATGATTATCATGTCGGTTTTTGTACCGGTCATGCTGTTTTTCGTCGCCTTCAATGTCCCGATCCCGTGGGCGATTATCATCTATTGGTTCATCAATAACTTGTGGACACTGGTGCAGTCGCTGCTGTTCATCGTAATGGTGCGTGTGCGTTATCCGTTGCGCGAAGAACACCACGAGGCCCGGCGTGAATCCCACCAGTTGTTCCGGCAGCGCAAAAAAGACCGCAAACAGCGCAAACGCGAACGTAAGCGGGAGAATAAGCAGGCCCGAAAGGATCCGGAATATGCGAAGGAGCTCGCTGCTGCCCGGGAAGAACAACAGCGTGTAACAGAACAAGAGCGCGCTGAGAAAAAGGAACTGCGGAAAAAACAGCAACAGGCAAGACTAGAGATCTCACGACAGCGCCGAGCAGAAAAAGCTGCGAAAAAGGCGGGTACCGGGGAAGAATCCGGCGCGGCTGAACCGGAGGAAGCTGCGCGCTCTGACGAACCCGCCGACGGTCGCCACGACAGCGAGCGCGATTAAATCGAATAATCCGCGGGAGGCGCTGCCAACATCTGGCGTGCTAAATCCCGCGCGGTCACCAGCGGGTTGATACTGCGGGTCAAGCGCGCACCGGCAAGCCCACCGTCCAGGAAGATCAACAGCTGCGAGGCTTGAGTCGCTGACGGATAACCGTTTTTCTCGTTCAACAGCGCGGTCATGGTGTCGTGTACCCAGCTGCGGTGGTTCATGCACGCAGAGATGATTTGCCGTTCCGAGTCCGTCTCTGGCTTCGGGTATTCGTTGGCGGCGTTAAGGAAGTGCGAGCCGCGGAAGTCTTTTTCTGGTTCGTCGTCAATGGCTTTATCGAAAAACGCCAAGATTTTTTCTTCCACGTTGGTCATCTCCGCGGTGCGCTGTTGCCAGTCGTTGCGGAAGTCTTCGTCAAGTTTCTCGATATAGGCGGTAACCAGAGCGTCTTTGGAACCAAATAAGGAATACAGCGAGGCTTTGGCCACGTCTGCGTCACGCAGAATTCGGTCAATACCGATGACCCGGATGCCTTCGGTGTCGAAAAGTTTGGTGGCAGAGTTGAGCAACCGAGTGCGGGGACTCGGGCGGTTCTGGCGACGGCTAGCCGTCGTCTTTTTCTTGGCGGTGCTCACTCCGGCTCCTTCCTGTTCTCGGCCGCATGCGCGATCGCGCAACGCATCTGTACTAGTCGGTCTACATACAATATAGACCACCCGGTTCAGTCACCGCGCACCAGGAAGAGTTTTTCTATTCAAATCCCAGGCAATAAAAATAAAAAAGCCAGCCGGTAAAAACCGACTGGCGAAATCTACTGCGCCTGCAGTGTTATTTCTTGATCGCGTTCAGAAGCGACAGCAGGATCACAGATCCCAGAACTGCTGTGAGCAAACTGAACCAGAAGCCACCACTGGCGACATCAAATCCGATGATGCTGAGCAGCCATCCACCAAGCACACCGCCGACGATGCCGACGATGATGTTTCCGAAGAAACCTTGGCTGGAATCTTTAATCTTCCCAGCAATCCATCCTGCCAGGCCACCGATGATGATCCAGGCGATAATTCCTAGGCTAAGGGTTTCCATTTTTTACTCCGATTCTGGGCGAACAACCATCATTGGGCACGGAGCAGATTGCAACAGTGCACGGGAGGTAGAACCTAGCAGCATTCCCTTGAAACCGCCGCGTCCGTGTGAACCAGTGACCAGCAACTGCGCGTTTTCCGCGTTTTCTGCCAGCGCGCGCACTGGGCGGTCCCGGGTCACGATCTTTTTCACTGGAACTTCTGGGTACTTCTCAGCCAAAGCAGACAGGCGCTCGTCCATCATCTGCTTTTGTTCTTTTTCGGTTTGTTCCCATTCTTTCTGCGCAGCCGTCAAACCAGCCAGCGATGCCTGTACCTGCATATCCATCCAGGTATTCACGGCAATCAGCTCGGAGCCACGAGCATGCGCTTCCGCGAAAGCATATTCGGTGGCTTTCTGGGAAACCTCGGAACCATCCACACCGACGACGACGGGGCCGTACTTGGACGATTCGGTAACTCCGGAATCTTCGCGCACCACCACAACCGGGCAGGTGGAGTGGGAAACGACGGCGGCAGACACGGAGCCCATTACCATGCCGGACAGGCCACCCAAGCCGCGGGAACCCAACACGATCATGGTGACGTCGTTGGACATTTCTAGCAGCATGTCGATTGGCGAGCCTTCGGCAACAGTGTGGCCGATTTTAATATCCGGAGCCACCTCAAGGGCGATCTTCCGCGCGGCTTCAATCTTGTCTAAAGTTTCTCCCTGCAGCTCGTCGTAAAGCTCCTTGGGTGGAGCCATCCCCTCTGCATACAAGAACTGCGGCATCGTGTAACTCGAAGCCAAACGCAAGGGAATTTCGCGTTTCGCTGCCGTGTTGGCAGCCCAACGCACTGCCTCGTTGGAGGCGTCGGATCCGTCTACTGCTACAACAATGATATCTTCTTTGGACATTGCAACCGCCCTTTCTCCAGGTCGTTTTCAGCCATAACTGGTGAATACCTCTGACCGAACCTGATATGAGCAAATCCGGCGAAAATATCCCTTCCACCACCCAGTATAGCCGCGATCACTATGCCTGTCCGCAGATTCGCCGCGAATCATAGGTGCCCACAACGCCTCTTCGTGCTTGTCATCGCAGCACAACCGCGGCCCCGTAGACCGCTACACCAGCGACGGCGTGGGAGTAGCGGAGAAAACTTTTACTTGTGCGCGGCTTCGGAGTTAGCTGGGTAGAGGAACTGGAAGATGCCGTGGAGCACCCGCGAGATGGTGGCGCCCAGCTCAGAGGCGAAGAAGTTGGTAATTGGTTCCAAGAATGCGTTCAAATCCATAACGATATAATAAACGTTATGCGCCGAAAGTCCACCCCGTTGCCCATCAAAGATGGTCTCAACCCCACGCGCATCCGTATTCAAGGTGCCCCTCCAACCGGAATGAGGGCCGCCGATGCCGTTGCTGAAGTCATTTTTTCCCAGCGTCACCGCCACCCCGATGATACTTGGGACGCAATCTACCAGCGCTTTCGTGACAATGAGGTGGTACGCCATAACGGTACCCCGCTTTCCCCAGACGAGCTGTTGCCGGAAAACTGCGAGCTCTTCTTCTACAAAACACCAGCCCCAGAAATTACGGTCCCCTACCGGCTTTCCATCATTCACCGCGACGATGACCTGCTGGTCGTTCATAAGCCCCCATTCATGGCGACGATGCCGCGTGCCCGCCACATTGTGCAGACTGCCACCGTGCAGCTGCGCCGCCTCACCGGCATTCCGGAACTCTCCCCTGCACACCGCCTGGACCGCCTGACCTCCGGATTGGTGGTATTTACCACCCGCCCAGAACTGCGCGGGCCGTATCAGACTTTGTTTGCCCAGCGGCAGGTATCCAAAGTGTACGAAGCCATCGCGCCCTATGATTCTCGCCTGGTGCAATCGCTTGCCGACGGCCGACTTACCTGGCGCTCGCGCCTGGAGAAAAACCCCGGTGAACTGCAAGGCCGCTTCGTCGACGGCGAGCCCAACGCGATTACCCACCTGGAAGCTATTACTCAGTGCAGCGCTGCAGAACAAGCAGAGTTGGAAAAAATCCACGGCAGGCAACCGCCACTCGCGCACTACCGGCTCGCGCCCGTCACCGGAAAAACTCACCAACTGCGCCTGCACATGTGGGCGGCAGGGGTTCCGATTCTGGGAGATCCGGTGTATCCGCGGATATATACGGAGGACGAAGAAGATTTTGCGGTGCCCATGCACCTGATCGCCCGGGAAATCTCATTCACAGATCCACTGAGCGGAACGCACCGCAGCTTCCGTACTCCCCTTTCCGTGTCAGATACTTTCGAGGGCACTGCCTAGTGGTTTAAGCATCGCTGCTTGATCACCGTTGTTTGATCATCACGCTAGCCCGCTATTGCCGTTGAGCACTTCGTCGGCACGCATCGGGCGTGAATCGGTGCGTCCGTCGATGCGCTTGAGCACGTTTTCGGCAGAAATTAGGCACATCGGCACCCCTACACCTGGCGTTACTGTCGCACCGGCGTAATACAGGTTCGTGAGCTTTGCCGATCGATTCTGCGGGCGAAACATCGCTGACTGCACCAGTGTGTGCGCCGGCCCCAGTGCACCGCCGCGCCACGCATGAAAATCCGCCGCAAAATCCGCAGGCCCTAAGGTGTGCCGTACGATGATGCGCTCGGATAGATCATTGATCCCGGTATATTCCGCGATCCTATCCAGGGCCTTGTCGACGATGGCCGTCACGGCCGGTGATTCTTGTTGGCAATGGCGGCCTACTCGATCTCCAGCAAAGCCTTCGACGTTCTCGAGGTTCTCGACGCTGTCGCCGTTCTCGACGCTGTGGAGACTCTCGAGGCTGTCGGTTGTGTGGGTCGGATACCCAGTACCGTGCCCGATGCCGACGTCGGCAGCCGTGGGAACAAGCACAAAAAGATTTTCGCAGGCTGCGGGGGCGACCGTGTCATCTGTGGCAGAAGGTGTGCACAGATAAATTGACGACGACATTTTGTCCGCTGCTAACGCACCCGATGCGGAGAACACGCTGTCGAAATCCTTCTGCCAATGCCGCGACAGCAGCAAAGTGTGGTGAGCCAGCTGCGGCAGCTTCCCACGGACCCCCAGCATCACCAGCACCGTGCCGATGCCCGGGTCTTTTTTCGCAAAGTAAGTCTCTGGATAACTCTGGTATTCGCGCGGCACCAACGCAGTCTCAGTGTGGTGCAAATCCGCTGTGGATACCACCACGTCCGGGTGATACACCTTCGTCCCATCATCGGTGGCGACGCTCACTGTTGTGATACGCGCTGCCCGACCGGCTCCCCCGGAACTATGTAGTTTTGTTGCCTCTGCACCGAATTCAATCCGTACCCCATGCTCCCGTGCGAGGCTTTCGATAGCATCGACGATCGCGCGAAAACCACCTGCGGGATACTGCACGCCTAGCTGCAAATCGGTGTGACTCATCAGGTGGTACATGCTGGGTGCAGTTCGTGGCTGCGTCGACAAGAATACTGCCGGGTATTGCAGGATTTTTCGCAGTCGGTGGTCCCGGAACTGCTTGTCGACGAAACGCTCGAGGGGTTCACACAGAAACCGAACAAGGCTCCACGCTTTTCCGAGAACCGTTGTTGTCATAAAAGGCCGCGGTGATGCGAACGTCGTGTACAAAAACCGGTCTAGCGCAATGGTGTAGACCAAGTGAGCAGACTCAAGGTAGTGAGATAGCTTTGCACCTGCGCCGGGTTCTATGGATTCAAAAAGCGCTGTGATCTTGTCCGCGCCAAAGGGAATATCAAGATATTCTTTGGGTCCGGTGTACATCCGGTAGGCGGGATCAAGGGTGCGTAGTTCGAGTTGTTCTGCCACAGTTGTGCCCATGAGCTGGAAGAACTGCTCGTATGCATCCGGCATGAGGTACCACGATGGCCCGGTTTCGAAGCGGAAGCCATCATCGGTTATCTCTCCAATCCGGCCTCCGGTGGTCCGGTTCTTTTCTACCACGGTAACCTCGAACCCTCTGCGCGCAAGCAGCGCGGCACTAGCAAGACCTGTGATGCCTGCACCGATGACCAGAGCCTGTTGTTTCATGGGTTGTGCTTTCTGCGCGGGTTTTGTTGCAGTTTTTGGTGTATCGCACCATAGCCGAATTCTGCAATACATCGGGTAAGCACACCTGCTTTAGTCAGCTTCGGTACGGACAAGCGTGCACGTTCTGCGGAATTACCCAATACGGCCGCGGGGTTTTCGGCTAATTGTTGCGCCAGCTGGTCATAAATCCTTAAGGCCGCGCGGACGGCAGGTTGCACACGGTTAGGAAGAAACTTCAACACTTCCTCCGCGAAGGCGAAGTCAGAGTAGATCTCTTGAATTATCCGCTCGTACGCTTCGTTAGCCGAATCCGTCGCTAGCTCTGTGTAATAATAGCGGCCGCGAATTGTGACATCATCGGTGTAGTCGCGAAGAAAATTAGCTTTTTGGAAGCCAGCTCCGAGGCGTTTGGCCCCGTCTTGCAACCGTTGCCACGTTGCCGAATCGGGCTTCGGATACTGTTGGAAAAATATGTCAAGGCAGATTAGGCCGATGACTTCCGCCGAGCCGTAGATATAATCAGCCAATTCGGGCCCCGTGTAGTCCGTTTTGCCGAGATCCATGCGCATTGAGCGAAAGAACGCCTTCATGTGCTCGTTGCTTAACTCGCAGCGCCGTGCGGTATTTGCGTAGGCGTGCAGGATCAGATCTGTGTGAAAGCGATGCTGCGGTGCTTCTAAAACCAGCTTCTCGTATTTATCGAGTGCTGTAGTCGGCGATCCCTGCAAGGCTTGGTCCACAGTGCCGTCGACTATTTCGTCGGCGATGCGGACGACCGCGTAAATATTTCTAATATCTTGGCGTATCTGCGTCGGGTACAGGCAGGTGGCTGCGTGAAAGCTACTCGAGTAACTTTTAATTACTTCTGCGGCAGCCTTGTTAGCCAGGCAATCGTAGTGAAAAAGAGCTTCGTGACGGTGGAATGGTTCCATTTCATTGCCTCCTCGATCCGTCACGAGTTCCCCACGGTTTAGATATTTCTAGATACACAAGAAAGGGCCCGCCGACCGCGGTAACCACCACACACCCACCCTGGGTGCACACAATGAAACCACGGCCAACAGGCCCAAACATGAAATTATACAGTGTCGGCAGCAACCTACTCTCCCACACCCTCCCGAGTGCAGTACCATCAGCGCGACGCAGGCTTAGCTTCCGGGTTCGGAAAGGGACCGGGCGTTTCCCTGCCGCTATAAACCACCGACACAACCAACCAGACAACACAAACAAATGCGCATCCGTCAACCACACAAACCAGCATGGTGTGTCAAACACTGCATAGTGGACGCAAACAACAAACAATCATTTTCTTTACACGCAACACCAACCAACAAGCGA
>NZ_AQXC01000016.1 GCF_000375525.1 Corynebacterium propinquum DSM 44285 | reverse complement strand
GCAGAACTGCTGGACCGTGATGCCCTCACGGATGGGGTCGAAATCCGCTATCTTCTTGCGGAGAGTAATGGGAATTGCCATCCCCACATTGTCAAGAAGCCAGAGTCCAAAAAGTCGTTAGACATCCTGTCCATAAACTTCCTGGACTCCGCGTCAAAAAACTAACTGGACTCCGAGTCCAAGAAGTCACTAGACATCACAGGCCTAGCCTAGGCGGGCCTAGCCTAAGCGAAGGCGGGAACACGTTTGCGCCCGCGTCGCCGCAGTGACATAGCGCCGAGCGCCGCCATCAATAGCAGGGCATAAGCGAGGGTGATTGCCACAGCCGCGGGGATGTCGATGCGATACGCGCTCCAGAATCCCACCACGCTGCCTAGCAACGCAATCACGACGGAACTGCAGAGAATTTGGCTGAGCATAGACATGCCTGGTATCCGAACGGTGACAGCGAAGATGCGCCCGGTAGCCGCAGGCAATACCATCATCGCGATCACCAGCATCACACCGGCGGCGTAAAAACTCGCAGTGACAGTCAAAGAGGTTAAGGCGAGCGTCGTCAAGCGCAATGCCCGTACCTGTACGCCAGCGACTTTGGCGGCACGGTCGTCGAAGGCACAAGCTCCAAGCAGGGGGAGGAGCCAGCCGACGAAGGCGATATTTGCCAGCATGATCGGCACTAGCGTCCATAGATAAGACGGTTGCGAAAGTGCGGCCAGATTGAGATTGCCGACTAACACGGTGTGCACGTCGAAGTGCACGTTCGAGAAATTCAAGCTTAGCAGCACGATCCCGACGGCGAACATGGAGGGAAAAACCAACCCCAGTGCGCCGCCTTCTGCGATTAACCCGGTGTCAGCTAACCACCTCGTGCCCAAAGCCACCAGAAATGCCGCGGCTCCCGCGAATAAAACGAGTAACGGGGACTGCACTGATCCGGAAATCAGCGCGCCCACCACGATTCCTGGGAGCACGGCGTGCCCCATGCCGTCGAGAAGCATTGCATCCTTGTTTGCCACCACGATCACCCCAGGAATCGCGCAGGTAATAGCGGTAACGACGGCCAAAATACTGACGGTGACGACGAAACTCATTGGGAAAACACCAATCCGCGCTTAGGAGCGAAAACCAGGGACATGAGGGCGAAGCAGGCCTGCACAACGGCGATAAGTGGGCCGGTAGGGATCGAGCCAATGACCACGGCCAAGTAGACCCCGATTAAGCAACTAGCAGCACCGATCACAGCGGCAAGGACCGTGACGACGCCGAGCTGATTAGACCATTGCCGTGCGGCCACGCAGGGTGCGATGATGAACGAGACCATCAAGATCACGCCGACGACTTTGATGCCGTTGACGACCACTAATGCGAAAGCGGTCATGGCGACGATGTGCAGCAGGCGGGTGTGTACCCCGGAGGTTGCGGCGAAGGTTGGGTCGAAAAGCCAGCATTTCAGCGTGGGGAAGTACCAGATGAGTCCGCTGAGAATAACCAGGCTGAGTACGACGGAAATCCGTAAATCTGCGATGGTTACCGAGCTAGCATTACCCAACAGATAGTCTTGAATTCCGCCTTTGCCGGGCAGTGGCTGCTTGGTGATGATGAACAACCCCAGCATGCCTAAGGCAAAAGACACGTTGAGTGAGATGGCCATGCCGGTATCGACCGACAACGGCGTGTGGTGAAACAACCAGTGGGACAGGCCGACGGCTAGTAATGCGGTCAGCAACGCACCAGCCGCTAAAAACAGCGGGTTGCGCGTCGGCAAGTTGAGGTACGCGGCGATAAGAAACGCGAAGGTAATTCCCGGTAAACTGGCGTGGGAAATCACGTCGGAAATCAGTGCTTGCTTGCGGAAATACACCACGGGGGACAATGCACCGGCTGCGACGCCGATGACCATGGTGCCGAGCACCGCCATGAGATACGTGTGGGTGGTCAGCAATTCCCATGGTGTGATCATGACACCGACCTGCGATCCCGCGTCAGGTTCGCGGAGAAGTTGCCCGGCAGATTATAAGCGTTGCTGATGGCGGTGTCGGTGAGAGTTTTGTGCGTTGGTCCGTTAGCGGATACCTTGCCGTTGGCTAACAACGTCACGTGGTCGCAGTATTCGGCGACTTCTGCCAGGTTGTGGTGAACCATGATGATGGTGGTCCCTGACTGGTGTAGCTCGCGGAGGATGTCGACGATTGTTTCTTGGCTAAATGCGTCGATGCCCTGGAAAGGTTCATCAAGGACTAGCAGCTCCGGGCTGTTGACGAGCGTGCGGGCTAATAGTGCGCGTTGCCTCTGCCCACCGGAGAGTGCGCCAATCGCTGCGCCGGAATATTTCTGCAAGCCGACGGCGGCAACGGCTTCTCGCGCGGCTTTTTTATCTGCCGAATTTGGCCAAGGCCACCACGAGCGTTTGCTAGCAGTACGCCCCATCAAGGCCACGTCCAGGACAGTGGCCGGAAAGTCCCAGTCCACCTGTTGACTTTGCGGCATATAGCCGAGATCCGTCCGGATGGCACGCAGCGGCTTGCCAAAAAATTCCACCTGTGCCTGCCCCCGGGTGGCTTTGGGCAATAACCCCAGGCAGGCTTGCAACAACGTGGACTTGCCGCTCCCGTTTGCGCCGACGATGCCGGCGAAACTACCGCGCGGAATTTTGACATCCAGCTCATCCAAGATGACGCCGGTGCCGTAATTGACTGTCAGGCCACGTACCGACAATGCAGTGGTGGTAGTGGGGGCGGGTGTAAGCATGGCGGTCTCCTGGACGGTGGTTGAAACCTTGATTTTCTTGATTACTGGGGCCGGTGCACACTGTGACCGGTGGCGCTATGACCGGTGGGTGCTGTGAATGCTGGGTACATAGCCCGGAGTTGCTGGTTCGGTCTACTTCAGTGCGGCAGCGATGGCTTCGAAGTTGTGGCGGAATGCGCCAAGGTACGTATCAACTGGGGCTTCGGCTCCGAGGCTATCGGCGAACAGTTCCTCATCAGAGATTTCGACATCCCATCCGCGCGCCGCGATGGCTTCGCTCAACGCGTTGATAGCCTGTGGGTTGACCTGGTTATCGTAGAAGATCGTCGGAACCTTGGCTTCTGCGCTCTTTCCGGCCAACTCATCGAGTTCACTGGCAGATTTCTCGGCTTCGGTGGACACGAAGTCGGTTGCTTCCACATCTAGGTCGTAGGTATCGCCGAGGTAGTTGAAGGCATCGTGGCCGGTGACCAACAGACGAGAGGACAAATCGCTGAGCGCATCTTTGGCTTCTTGGTGCAACGTCGCGATTTCGTCGTTGTACTTCTCGGCGGCCTCGTGGTAACCCTCGCTGCCGTCTGGGTCGATTTCCGAGATATGGTCGGCGACGATATCGACGACTTCTTGCCACAGTTCCGGCGAGTTCCAAATGTGTGGGTCGTATTCTGGTTCGCCTTCTTCCTCAGCTTCTGGCCAAGGCAGCAACTTGGATTCGTCGAGCTGATCACCAACGGCAACTTGCTTATCACCGAGGGCTTCTAGCTGCTTATCCATCTGGGCTTCGAGGTGCAGGCCGTTCCACAACACAACATCGGACTTTTGCATTGTGTCGATGTCTTGCGTGGTGGGCTGGTAGGTGTGTGGGTCGCCGCCAGGGCCAACCAGGGTGATCACCTCGGCATCTGGTGCGATGTGCTGGGCAGCGTCGGCAAGGTAGCCGGTAGTGGCGAAGATAGTCAGTTGTTCGTCTGCGCCGTTGCTGCCATTAGTGCCGCTGGCATTGGAATCGGAGTCATTGCTGCATGCAGCCAAGCCGCCTAGGCAGGCTAAGGCTGTGCCGATGGTGGCGGCGGTGCGGATGGATTTGCGTGTCATGCTTGCCTTTCGTGGATGAATCTTATTTTATGAAAGTATGCTTAAAAAAGTTCAGCAATATGGATAATTGAAATCCTAGACACTGGTTTTTGAATCTTCAACTGAGCTTCTGTGCCTACCTGTCTTAACAGTGACGTGGCAGGTATTTGCCAGCTAGAATGGCCGCATGCATATTGGTGAGCTGCCGCAACGGACCCAGGAATATCTGAAATTGCTGTGGGGGATCTCAGAACGTTCCGGTGAATCCGGGGGCCAAGCATCGGTAAGCCTTTCCGAATTATCCCGTCGTGCGCAGCAAAAGAATTCCACTACTTCTGAGGCCATCAAACGCCTGCAGGCCCGTGGCCTGGTGGAACACGAACCTTATTCTGGGGTGAAGCTCACTGAACTGGGCGCACGGTTGGCACTTGTGATGATCCGCCGCCACCGCTTGATCGAAACGTTCCTGGTGGAAACCCTTGGTTATACCTGGGATGAAATTCATACCGACGCCGACCTGCTGGAACACGCAGCCTCGGACCGTTTTATCAACCGCATTGATGCGCTGTTGGATTTTCCAACTCGTGATCCGCATGGCGACCCGATTCCGTCTGCCGACGGTCAGGTGGAAGATCTTGGTGTGATGAGCCTAGCGGAGTGCGAGCCTGGATTACCGGTGGTCATCGAACAGGTTAATGATGAAGATCCTGAATTGCTGCGGTATTTGGCCGCGCATGACATCGCACCGGGTTCTCGAGTCCGGGTGACGAGTCCGTCGGTGGCAGGTTTGGTGCACGTGCAGGTGCTGTCGTCGACGACTGATGAACCGGCAGGCGATCCGGTGGCGTTGGCTGTGAAAGCGGCTGCAGATGTAAAAATTAGTGTGGATAACGATTCGCTTGCCGACGTGCACCCCACTGCCGAAGACTCTATTGCAGAGCCCATTGCAGAACGTCACTCTAATGAAAACTAGTACTGAATTGCCTCGCGAGAAGTGTTCTGACAAGGTGCGCCTGCGTATCGACCTGGCCTATGACGGCACAGATTTTCACGGTTGGGCCCGACAAAAACCACAAGACGGCCAAGAATTGCGCACTGTGCAAGGCGTTGTCGAAGATGCCTTGTCCTTGGTGCTGCGTGCGCCGTTACAACTGACGGTGGCAGGGCGTACAGATGCCGGGGTGCATTCGGCGGGCCAAGTGTGTCATGTCGACGTGCCCGTGGACGCTCTGCAACAGCGCTCAATTGATGGCCAGCCGTGCAAACTGGTGCGGCGCTTGTCGCGGCTGTTACCGGAGGATATTCGCATTAATGCGGTGGAGTTTGCACCCACAGGTTTTGATGCCCGGTTTTCTGCGTTGCGCCGTCATTATGAATATCGTGTGACTGCGCATCCGGGTGGGGTGCTGCCGACGCGGGCACGTGATACTGCGTTATGGGGTGCAACAGTTGACCTTGCTGCCATGCAGGATGCCGCAGATGCGCTGGTGGGTTTTCATGATTTCGCTGCGTTTTGTAAAGCGAAGCCACATGCCACCACGGTGCGGGATCTGCAAATTTTTCAGTGGGAAGATGTCTCTACTGCCACTGAGCCGGCGACGTATCTCGCGCACGTAGTTGCTGATGCGTTTTGCTGGTCAATGGTGCGCAGTCTCGTCGGCACGTGCCTGCAGGTGGGGTCCGGGAAACGTGATGTGGATTTCGCCGCGACGTTGTTGGGGCAGGATTCGCGTAGCTCGAAGATCCAGGTGGCGCCGGCAAATGGGCTGAGTTTGGTACGCGTGGATTATCCGGCCGACGCGGAACTGGCGGCGCGTGCTATTGAAACTAGGCAGCGCCGTGACTAGGCAGTGGCGCGAATCGTGATGTAGCATACTGGCGTCTGTATGAACTTTCGGGGAGGGGACGTTCTATGGCCGCGGGGGATAATAACAAGAATTTGCAGAGTTCTGGCCGTGCTCTGGCGAGTAACGATGGTGGACAGAAGAAAAGCGGTGCGCCGCAGACCATGCTGCCGACGACGAAAGCGCAAGTTAGTGGGCATAAGTTTTTGCGTCGCCGGGTGGAACATGGGGTGGTTACTGGCGATATCCGGATGATTCACGATCCGCTTGCGACGCGTCGGCGAGCGTTGATTTTTGGCACTGTCGCCACGGTGCTCATCGGTGCTGGTGCTGGCGTGTTGGCGTGGTTGTCGCCGGAACCAGATCCGGGCGATGCTGTGATCGTGCGCAGTGAGCACGGGCAGCTCTACACGCTGCTGGATGGGCGTTATCATCCGACGACGAATCTGGCCTCGGCACGGTTGTTGGCTGGCAGCCCCGAGGACCCGGTGGCGATCGGGGCGGAAAAACTCGCGCAGCGCCCGCACGGCATCCCGGTGGGTATTGTCGATGCACCAAATAATTTGCCAACTGCTGATGATCTTGCCGACGCCGCAGCTAGCGGTAGTTTTGCAGGTCGTGTGCCTGCATCAGGTTCTGCTGGTTCTGATGCACCAGCTCTCAGCCCGTGGGCGGGGTGTATTGATTTTGCATCCGCTGCGTTGAGCGTGGTCGCCGATAATCCGGAAGAGGCATTCTTGCTGGATATGGTCGACGACGATGCCGCCGCACTCGTCGAACATGATGGCGTACAGTGGCTGGTCAGCGCCGATGGGCGTGTAGAAATCCCGGATGGTGCAGATCAGTTTTCGCGTGCCGTGCGGCGCGGCCTAGGCGTGAACCACGACTCTGCCGTGTGGGAGGCGCCGCCGGAATTACTCGCGAATTGGACAGCAAAGCCAGCTTTTTCTGTGCCACCGGCTGAAGAACTTCCTGAGGTTTTAGAGGTAAAAGCCCCAGCCCCGGATGTCAATCAGTGGTGGGCGTTGCTTGAGGCTGGTGGCACCCCACAAGAATCACGCGGAATCACGCCGTTAAGTCAGCTAGAAGCGCAGATCTTGCAGGATATGGGTGCACAATCGCGCCGCACAGATTCCGCTGAGGTGCACCGTTACCCGGATGCGCAGCCAGCGGCTGTGAATTGGAATCTGCCTGAATTCAGGCCGGATTTGCTTGACGACGCTCACGGCCAAGTGTGTGCTGGTGGTAACGGAGAATTGGTGGTGCTGAATCACGATGCAGAACCTGATCCCGATGATCCCAGTGGTCCTAGTGATCTCCGTGAGCCAGGTGCTCCCAGCGCCGAGGCCTCGGATCCGGTCCAGGTCAGCACGGTAGAAATTTCTGGCGCCGCGGCCGCGGATTATTTTGTCTCCACGCGAACCTTCAGCCATGGTGTTGCCAGCGAACACGGCTATCATGTGTTGACGCCTTCGGGTCGGATACATGATGTCGATGGTGCAGAAGCTATGCAGGCTGTGGGCGCGCCGGTGGTGCAGGATGAGCTGCTCGTGGAAGAAGTTTCTTGGGACTTGCTGCGTCTTTTGCCGGAAGGCCCGAGCCTGGATGAGCGGTCCGCACGGCAAGCTAGGGAATAACCTGGCTATCCTGGCCCCTGAAGCGGGAACCCTGCTGGCAGTTAAAACCCTGTGCGCGACTGAAACCCTGTGCACAATGGAGATTCTGTGCACAGGGTTTTTCGTGAGTGGAGGCACCGACTACGTCTGCTCGTTTCTCCGCATGCGTGCCGAAATCCCGAAGGCCAGCAAGGTGACAACAAGCGCGCCGATAAGTACCACAACGGCCAGTGCCACCAGGCTTCGAGTTGTAACCAGGGTTTCATTACCCGGTGGACCGGCCACCACCATGCGCGGCTGCGCGACAGCAGCCTGGTCGTGCTCGGAGGGCGCACCAGCATTCTGAGCACTGTCACCACCGGCACCACCGTCATCATCGTTACCAGCAGGTTCTACACCTGGGGCGGGGTGCGTGAGCACGCGCACCGGGTCGATAAAACCATGCTGTGGGTAGCTAGCAGTAACCAAAAGCTCCCGGATTTCTGCTGCACTGGCATGCGGATAGCGTTCCCGCAGCAAAGCCACGGTTCCGGTCACCACCGGGGCCGCGAAACTCGTGCCATGCAGCCCGGATGGTTGCCCATTACGGATGATCCCGGACGCCCAGGCCTGCGAATTTGGTGATAGTCCAACAGAAACTCGGCCCGGCGCGGAAAGTGCCACGTCGTTCGGGCCGCCGGAGTTGTACGCGGCATCCCCGCCATCTCCGTCACCTGCGCCGGTCGGGTGACCAAGCTGCGGCATGGAATATTCGGCGTGCTCGTGTGGGGTGGCGAGTGCACCGACGGTAACGACGGTTTCGTTGTTTCCTGGAAAAACGATTGAGCCGCGTTCGCACCCCTGCCCGGCATTTCCGGCGGCAGCGACGACGGGAACTTGCTGGTGTTCGGCGCGGGCGAGTGCGTCGTCAAGGGCTTGTGTGTGTAGATGCTCTGCGTGTTCCGGTGGGATGCAGGAAACCACTGAGGCGTTGATGACCTGTGCGTCATGGTCAAGCGCGGTGTGGATGGCCTGGGCAAAACTGCTGAGAGTGCCGGTGAGCTCCGGTTCCTCGGCATCGGGTGCGTGCTGATGGTCTGGCGTGTTGTTCGGCTGGCGGGAGCTGTAGTGCGCCGAGGATTGCCGGATGGACAAGATCTGTGCGTTCGGCGCAACGCCCGATTGTTCGGCTCCGATGATGCCCGCGACGATGGTGCCGTGCCCGTCGCAGTCGAGTAGTGGGTTGTTCTCAGCCGGGGAAACCAAATCGGCGACCGGTTCCACGTGCAACTGTTCGTGGTTGAAAACTCCGGTGTCAATAACTGCCACGCGTACCCCGGCTCCGGTGGCGAATTGGTGGGCGGTGCGGTAATCCGTGCCGACGGTGAGCGGCTGTTGGTGGTGTGTGGGCTCGGATCCTGTCTGTTCCGTGCGGCCATAATGGTCTGGCGCAGAACCGGGGGAGCTGCCAAAAGCATCCTGCCAGGGCCTCGAAAATTCAGCCTCGGCTCTCGGAGCCGCCGGAGTTGGTGCCGGAGCCACAATGGGGTCAACGCAGTCAACGGTGCGGCGGACCTCGACGTCGTCACGAGTTTGTGCCTGCGCGGTCGCGGAACCCGTGCTGCCTCCAACCGGGAAGAACATAAAACCATGTAGCCCGAGGGCACCGGCGGTGCTTGCCACTAAAAGCTGCTGTACTTTCTGCATTAACCCAACCCCCGAATCATGGCGAATACTCCGATGACCTGCAGAGCGAGTGGCAAGCATGCGGCAACGGCAAGCGATTCTGCTCGTTCCAGCCACACCATTGTGGTCGGTTCCAGGTCTTGTACTTTTGGCACCCACACCGGGCTTGCCGACGCTGCCACCATGACCACCAACGCCACGCCGATCGCGCCGGGGTGGTCTAGCCCGGCCCAAATGCTGCTGCCGATGGCAATGACTGCGGCTGCGACTACCAGCAGTAATGCCCACACCGCAGCACCGTGGTGGTGCCGGGCGGCATGTAAACAGACCGCACCAGCTACTGCGAGGCACAGCATCTGTGCAAAAATTTCGCCTTCCGTGCCCACTGCCAGCAGTGCGGGAACCACCGTGGCCGCAATGCCGCTGACGATTCCTGCGTGCACATCGTGGGTGCGCTGGGCTATTGCGAGGGATTTTTCTTCGGCCGACCGCGTCCGCGCACCAGCATGGTCGGTGGTGGATAACTCCTGCCCGGCGGTGGGCAAGCGCGGAATAGGAATGCCGGACAATTTCGTCGCGAGCATCGGCGCGAGTGCTAAACCGAGAACCCCGCACGCGATGAGTGCGCCTGCAAAAGCGCTGGTAATGCTTGCCGACGGCAACGACAGCGCAGCACTAGCCAGCACGAGCAATACCGCCGCGGTTGTGAGCGCGGCGACCACGCGCATGGATAAAGCGCGGTAAACGATCATGAGCACCAGCAATAATGCTGCCACCGCCACGCCGGATAATAACGCCCATGCGGTATCGGCAGCGGAAAGTTCTGCTAACAGATCCGCTGGTGCTCCGGCAGGCTGTAGCCCCCAGGCAACGAGAAAACCACCGGCCAGTCCGGCGGAGATGATCGAAGCGAGTGCCACCGCAGCACTGTCACCACCGACAGCCTTGTGCCGCATGCGCTGCTGCCACGGCACGATAACCACCCCGATAAACGCAGCCACCGCAAACGCCAGCCACCACCACGCCAACCCGGCGGTCAGAAGTGCTGCCCCGGCTTGCGCAGCAAGTACCACCGCCGACAGCTGCTGACCAGCGCGATTGCCGTGAGCGGTGGCAGCCAGCGATTCCGCAGAATCCCGCACCACCGGCGAGCGCAATTCCGCACGTGGATGCACCAGGATGGTGTCGCCGTCGGCAAGCCCAATTTCTCCCACCGGCGAGCCCATATCCAATGGTTGGCCCACCACGGTAGACGCCTGCCACGGCTTGGAAATTCGCGGTGCCTGGCACAGCTGGGTGCAGCGCGGCAATAACTCCAGAATCGACGCGTGCCGCGGGATTGCGACATCGACCTCGCGGGAAAATTCCCCGACAACAAAACACAAAGACACACGCAAACACTGCGTGATAGACATGAGATTCCCTCCCGAAAATTCCCCTCCCGAATGCGGGTACGCAGTCGTTGGGGACGTACCCGCGACCTACAGCACCCCCATGCCGCAATTGTGACCTACAATGTGGCCTGTGTCTAATGCTCGGGGGAAAGACATAATTCGGGGAGGGGTTATGAATTCTGCGCGTTTAAGCGCCACAGAAGCGAGCAATACCGCCGCTATTAACCAAGCAGCCAGCGATAACGCTGCCGCGGCTGCCGATATGCGGACGCTGAGCACAGGCCCGCAGGAGTTTACGGTGGAGCCAATCACGCAGGCGCAACGCGATCCTTTGCCGCCACTACCGCAGGGCAGCCTGAATATCGACGCGGTTCCGGCCGCACAAAAACCACAAGCAGTGCCGATGTTGCGCATCCTGCTGCCGGTGGTGATGATCGCGGTGTTGGTGTTGCTGGTCGGCGTGATGTTTTTCGGTGGTGGTTCGGTCAGTGGGGTGGGGATGTCGCCGATGCTGCTGATCTTTCCGCTGATGATGGTGATGTCGATGGCGATGATGTTCATGCCGCAGGGACAGCAGGCCGACGCCGATGACACTCGCCGAACCTACCTGCGCCACTTGGATGTCATCCGGGATAAAGCAGAACGCAACGCCGATAAGCAGCGTGCGCACCAGTTGGCCCGCCATCCGCACCCGGAGGATGTGCATGCGCGGCTGAGCACCCGACGATTGTGGGAGCGCAGTGGCGATGACGACGATGTGTTGCAGGTGCGGCTGGGGCTCGGTGAGGCGGAGCTGTGCACCCCGGTGGAAGTCAGCGAATCGGGTGCGCCGGAAGATCTGGACCCGGTCTGTGCGGTGAGTGTACGTCGTACGGTTGACCAGGTCTCGCAGGTTGCGGAGCTGCCCATCGTCGTCCAGTTGCAGGCTTTTGGCTGCATCGGGTTATCGGGTATTCGGGCACGCTCACTGGCTCGTGCGCTGCTGGCGCAGCTGGTTGTCCATCATGGCCCGGATACCGTCGGCATCAGTGTGGTGGGCAGCGGTGATTCACACACCGGCGATTCACACGGCGGCACTGCACATAATTGGGAGTGGCTGAAGTGGTTGCCGCACACTCGCAGCCCGGAGGATGCGCAGTATCGAATTTTGCTGGTCGACGACGTACCCACCACCGGTACCGAGGAGTTTTTGGTCGACGACGAGTGGACCACCATCATCGACATCAACTCGCGGAGCACCACTGCGCTGGGCATTCGTGCCGAGATGGAAGGTCTAGTGCTGTTTGCCAACGACGAGCTGGCGGTGCAAACCGAAGCCGGCTTGGAAAATCTTGGGTTAGCCGATGGACTTGCCGACGGCCAGTTGCGCGCATTAGCCAAGGCGCTGGCGAAATATTCTCGGCCGTATGCCACCGGCGGTACGGGCGAGACCACGCGCAATGAGATGGGTTCGCTGCTCGGCATCGACGATCTGCGGCAGTTAGATAATTCCACGATGTGGCCAGAACGCGAACGCGACGATCGCCGTTTAACCGTGCCGATCGGCCTCGGGCCGGACAAAACCCCGGTGCAGCTGGATTTGAAAGAATCCGCGCACGGCGGCATGGGCCCGCACGGTTTATGCATCGGCGCCACCGGCTCCGGAAAATCCGAGTTGTTGCGCACACTGGTCACGGCGTTGGCTGCCACTCACAGCCCGGAAGAACTCAACTTTGTGTTGGTTGATTTCAAAGGTGGCGCGACTTTCTTGGGGTTGGACTCTTTGCCGCATACCTCTGCCGTGATCACCAACTTGGAAGACGAATCCGTGCTGGTAGACCGCATGTTTGATGCCCTGTCCGGTGAGATGAATCGGCGCCAGGAGGTGCTGCGTAAGGCTGGCAATTTCGCCAACGTCGGCGAGTATAACCAGGCGCGCCGGGATGGCCGGGATGATCTGGAACCTTTGCCCGCGTTGGTGATCATCGTCGATGAGTTCTCTGAGTTGCTGGGGCAGTTCCCAGATTTCGCGGACTTGTTCGTGGCCATTGGTCGCCTGGGGCGTTCGTTGCACGTGCATTTGTTGTTGGCTTCGCAGCGGTTGGAAGAAGGCCGGTTGCGTGGGTTGGATTCCCATTTGTCGTACCGCATTGGTCTGAAGACGTTTTCCGCGATGGAATCGCGCCAGGTGCTGGGCAGCTCTGATGCATATCATTTGCCTGGTCAGCCCGGTGCGGGATATGTGAAAACGGATGCCGAAGAGTTGCAGCGTTTTCAGGCGGCCTACGTTTCTGGCCCATTGGAGGTTCCGGCACAGGTCGGCGTTGGAAGTTCCAGTTTCGGCAGATCGGGTCGCGCCGGGGGCGGTCACACAGGGGACGGTCACTCGGCGGACAGTCACACGCAGCAGAGTGCGGCCGACAATCCGGGCCTGCAGGTCCGGGAATTTCACAGTTGGGCCGATATTGACCGCCCGCTAGCGTCGGAGCACGATCCGGCTGCGGATCTCACGGGCGAAACGGAACTAACCGAAGCGGTAGAACCAGCAGATACGGTTTCACGTGCCGACGCCCGCGAGCCCGCAGGTACCACCATGGACGCTGTGGTCAATGCAGCGGTGGCCACAGCGCGCACCCGCGGCCAGGAAGCCCACCAGATTTGGTTACCGCCGCTGCCGAAATCCATTGAGCTGGCCAGCGTTGCGGAAAGCAGTAGTCATCTCACCGCGGGCATCGGAATTATCGACCAGCCGTATCACCAGCGCCAAGACTTGCTGGAGGTTGATTTCGCAGCTCACGGTGGCCACGTCGCTTTGTGTGGTGGCCCGCAAATGGGCAAATCAACCGCCCTGCGCACGATGGTGGCATCACTCGCTGCGTCCCATTCCACCGCAGAAGCGCGTTTTTATGTCATTGACCTTGGTGGAGGCCAGCTGGAAACCCTCGCAAGGCTGCCGCACGTGGCCGGGGTTGCTGGGCGTCATCAGCCAGAACGTCTGCGCCGCATCGTGGATGAAGTCTCTGGTTTACTCAGCGATAACACCCAAGCCCACAACACAGCGAAAACCCAGCAGCAGACTTTCCTGGTTGTGGACGGGTGGCACAATATCGGCACTTCTACCGCGGAGTTCGACGACCTCGCCGAACCAATCACCCAGATTGCCGCTGATGGTCCGAGCGCTGGCATTCACTTGCTGGTCGCGACCCCGCGGTGGAATACGTTGCGCCCGGCGATCCGCGATCTCATCGGCACGCGTCTGGAGCTGAAACTTGCAGAATCCATGGATTCGCTGTGCGACCGCAAGATGCAGGACAAGCTGCCCGCACTGCCGGGCCGGGGCCTAAGCGTCGACAAGAAATACTTGCTCATTGCGCAAAGTTCGAACCAAGACCTGGCACATATCGCCGCAGTCAGTGCCGAGCGTGGCGACGAACCGGTCGACGCTCTGCGCGTGTTGCCGGAGAAGCTCGAGCGCACAGAACTTACAGCCGCTGGCACTCTTGCCGACGCCGAGCCCTCCGCTACTGCTGCGGTGCCGGGCTTGCCGGTTGCGGTGGGTGGGCCGCGGCTGTCCACGCTGGCCTGGGATCCGTCGACAAGCGATCACTTCTTGTGCGTGGCTGCGCGCGGGATGGGCAAAACCACCACGCTGCGCACCGTCATGGCGGGCATCAGTGATTTAGGCCGCGAGCAAGCACGCATCGTAATGATCGACCACCGGCGCGCACACCTGGGCACAGTCAAGCAAGACATGTTGGCGGCGTATTCGCATTCAGCCCCGCAGACAGAAAAGGTCCTGGCTGATGCCGTGACGACGTTGCGCCAGCGCCTGCCATCGGCAGAGATCTCGCCGGAACAACTTGCCCGCCGTGATTGGTGGGATGGCCCGGAGATTTACCTGGTGATCGATGATTATGACTTGGTCGCCGATAACGTCTTGCACCCACTGATCGAGTTGATTCCGCATGCCCGCGATATCGGAATGCACCTGGTGATTGCACGGAAAGCAGGTGGGTTTAACCGCGCTGCATTCGGTCCCGTGCTCAGCGCGATACGTGATTCCCAGCCGTGCGTTGTGGTGCTGGGCGCCGACAAAGACGATGGCCCATTCTTTGGTATCAAGCCCGCGCCGCACCCGGCGAGTGGACCGCTGCCGGGGCGCGGTATGTGGCATGACGACGGTTCGACGATCGGCACCTGCCAGGTTGCTGTTCCCGGTGCTGATTTGGAGGTAGAACCATGATCCGGGCAGACTACGAACCTGAAAACCGGTCGCTGAAATCGGGTACGCAGTACTTAGATGCGCAGGTTTCGGTGTATTTCTACGACGATGCCACGGTCTTCGGCATCGCTGGCACCGAGGAGACCATCGTGCGCTATGACTTGCCTGCGCGCGGAATCACCGAAGGCTGGACGGTATCTGCGGTAGTAGACCAAACCGAGGCGATGGCCGAGGAAAACTGGCCAGATATCTGTGTAGCGATTTTTGCGGACGATGCCGACGTCTACGACGATTTCGCTCGTGTGCTCACCCAACACGGGGCACGTGTTTTCACAGGTGATCTGGATGAATCATCAGAAGGCGCTGCAAGTACGGATGCAGAATACGACACAGAATCTGCAGATCCGGATACAGGGCCACTAGCTGCAGTCTCGACATCACAGGGAGGGGCACACGCTGCTGCGGAGCGCCGCGGAGACGATGCTTTTGCTGCTGCCCGCGCCGGGGTCAACCAGCGTGCTGCAGAAAAACAATCGGTGGGGTCGAATTTTGTGCAGCTGGTTGCGCGGAAGCCGAAACGTCACCGGCATGCGAAGGCTGGGTGGCGGCCACGTCCGTTTCAGATTCTGGTGGCTGCAGGTATTGCGGTGACTAGTCTGTCCGGTTGGTGGGTTGTGGATCGTTATAGCGGTGCCGATGAGGACGGTGGTGTCGGCGATGGCGGTGCAGTGATTACTGCCGATGCTGCTGGTGATCGTTCTGACGGCGATGCTTTTGGCGGCGATGCCACTGCAGAGATCCCACAAATGGTGCACGAACATTCTGGGTTACGCCTGGTCACACCGCGTGGTTTCGTGATTGGGGATAGTTCGCAGCCCGGGGTGTTTGCAGCGACGGGGGAGGACCCGAATCTACGTATCTACGTCACTACTGATCAGTTGCATGACGACGCCGCAGCTCAGATCGATCATGACGCGGTATTGACTGACATTATGCAGACGGTTAAAAGCAGCCCGGACTTGCAAGAAGGGCGCCGTGAACACGAACCACGCGAACAAGTGCGATATGTGGAAAACCCGGGTGATGGATCGCGTATTGCCTGGACTAGTTGGGTGGAAGGAAACCATCAACTAACCGTCGGGTGCCACAGTAGGCACACAACAACAGAGAAGCAGAAGCAGGCATGCGAGCTGGTCGTTGGCAGTTTGGAGCGAATTTAAAAATTATTTTCGCGTATCGGGAACCGAAGTTGGTTACGCACAGTCCAATGACAATGAGAGCGATGAGATGACGACGGCACAGTGCCGGGATCTCTTATCGTTCGGGCACAATTGTTCAGTTTTCTCAACCGGGGAGGGATTTTCTATGGCACAGCAATTTGCCACTGAAGCAGATGTCATGGTCGCCACCGCTGGCCGTGTCGATACCGTCAACAATGAGGTGCAGTCTGAGCTGACGCGTCTGCAAGGCACGGTTGATGGGGTCCGTGCTAATTGGCAGGGCGCGGCGCAGGTCTCGTTTGACAACCTGATGCAGCGTTATCAGCAATCCGCGAACGAGCTGCAGAATGCGCTGGCTTCTATCAGCGACAATATCCGTAATAACGCGCACCACTTTGATGACATGGAAGCGCAAAACGCGCAGGCGTTCAACAACGTTGGTGGTGGAGGTCTGGCTCTCTAACACCAACGTCGTACAGCAACGGCGTTATCTCGCGAGTGCTACTGCGTGAGCAGTACCGCGTGAGCACTGTGTAAGAACTTTGTGAGTATTTAACAGTTCCGTGAGCAAGACGGACGAAGAGAAAGGCGAACTCAATGTCACAGATCAAATACCAATTCGGCGCCATCCAGGCTGCTGCGGCAGATATTAATTCCACCTCTGCCCGTATCAATGGGCAACTCGATGACCTGAAAGCACAGCTGCAGCCGATGGTCTCGACGTGGGAGGGTGAATCAAGCATCGCTTATCAGGAGGCACAAGCCCGTTGGGACCAGGCTGCGGCCGAACTTAACCAGGTTTTGGCGACTATTTCTCGCACCGTGACCTCAGGCAATGACGCCATGAGCGATGTCAACCGCGCAGCGGCGGCCTCCTGGAGCTAACGGCTGGTCTGATTTCCACTCTCTTCTGCGTGGTGCACTCCCGTATTCGTTGCGGGAGTGTTTTTCTCTGCGGACATAGGTTGTTATAGCTGCGTGTTTCCAGTAAAGTTTGTTAGCTGTGTGCCCTGCTGGCTCATCTGCGGTGTTCCCGTGAAACACGATCAGTGCTTTGACGCGGACATTCTGTGAGGCGGCAACACTATCTGCAGGTCTCCACCGGCCGCTGCGGGGTAGTGCTGAGGCATTCGATAGATGTTGGCCGGCAGTCCAAGACAGACTTTCAAGGAGTCATTGTGTCTACATTCCACCCAAAAAGTGGTGACATTACCCGCAAGTGGTATGTCATCGACGCCACCGACGTGGTGCTGGGTAAGCTTGCTTCCACCGTCGCAGATGTCTTGCGCGGTAAGCACAAGCCACAGTTCGCACCAAACGTTGATACCGGCGACCATGTCATCATCGTCAACGCTGACAAGGTTCACATCTCCGCGAATAAGCGTGACCGCGAGATGCGTTACCGTCACTCCGGCTACCCAGGTGGTCTGAAGACCATGACCCTTGGTCAGTCCCTGGATAACCACCCGGAGCGCACCATCGAAGAAGCTATTCGTGGCATGATGCCGCACAACAAGCTTTCCGGTGAATCCATCAAGAAGCTCCACGTTTTCGCTGGTTCCGAGCACCCATACGGTGGCCAGAAGCCAGAAAAATTCGAATTTAAGCAGGTGGCACAGTAATGACTGATCAGAACTTTGAAGAAAACACCGTCGCTGACGCTTCCGATATCGCTGCCGCAACCGCAGCTACTGAGCAGTTCACCAACACCATCGGTGATTCCCTGGCTCCGGAAGCTTCCGACGAGGTAGAAACCGCTGCTCCAGAAATCCACGAGGGCCCAATCCAGACCGTCGGTCGTCGTAAGCGCGCCGTCGCTCGTGTTCGCCTGGTGGAAGGCTCCGGCCAGATTGTTGTCAATGGTCGTAGCTTCGAGGATTACTTCCCATCCAAGCTGCACCAGCAGGACATCATGACCCCACTGACTCTGCTCGAGCGCGAGAATCAGTTCGACATCAAGGTCACCCTTCACGGCGGTGGCCCAACCGGTCAGTCCGGTGCACTGCGTCTGGCTATTGCCCGTGCATTGAACGTTTACAACCCTGCTGAGCGTGACCAACTGAAGAAGGCTGGCCTGCTCACTCGTGACGCTCGTGCCGTGGAGCGTAAGAAGATTGGTCTGCACAAGGCACGTCGTGCCCCGCAGTACTCCAAGCGTTAAGTTTCTTTTACGCTTTCCAACTCTCAGTACAGCGTGTTGTTGTCTGTTGTGTTGGCTGCAAAGAACACAAGCCGCTGCTTCCATTTCGGAGGCGGCGGTTTGTTTGCTATTTAGAGCGCGGAGGCCAACGACGACAGGTCCAAAGGGTATGACGGCCTACGTGATAGCTATTAAACTGATAGGAGGCAAAGGCGGTAACCGAGAAATCGCGTTAAACATTTCGTCAAGCTAGGAAGAACCTGATGAATTCTCAGAAAGACATCTGATTTCATGACTGATGGCAACCGTGCGACTGAAAAAATTACTTTTCCGAGGGCACTATACATACTGGTTTTATTTGTTATATCCTCGCTTTTTGGTCTATTTTTATTTTTTGCCACGTATCGAAACATGATGGCAAGCTTTTTAGTGGTTATAGTCATCCTCTTATTATGGCTCGAATGGGAGAGATTGTCTCATAAAAATCTTGTGTATGCACATCAAAAGGTGAATGCACAGAAAATGCCTTTGCCGAAAAGGCTTGTAACAGTGAGCACGCCATTTCTGTTCTTCATTATTAGTCAACTTGGGCCAGAACAGAATTTATTCGCAGTGACGACGGCTGTGCTTGGAATGATAGCAGTATTTAGTATATCGCTAGTTAATAGCTAACTGCATAAGTCATACTATTAGAGCGTGTCAAGTTGTTTGTGTGGGGTGAAGTGCCCCGGGTTTTGTTCCTAGGCATTTGCCTTGATTTCTATTATTTCCTGTGGCGGGTTCTGCTTCCAAAATTCGATTTCCACCTCGACCGGGGTGCGGTATCCCAAGCCTTGATGCAGCCTTGTCTCGTTCCACCATGACACCCACTCGAACGTGGCGTTTTCCACGTCGACGACATCGGCCCAAGTTCGCCTATGAATCAGCTCATTCTTGTAGGAGCCGTTGACGTTCTCAGCCAAAGCATTGTCGTAGGAGTCGCCCAACGTCCCAGTGGACGCTGCGATACCGTGCTCGGCCAAGCGCTCGTTGTAGACAATGCTCACATATTGCTTGGATTCAATCGGTGGTTGCAACACTGTTGTTTTGAATTGATTGTAGTTGTTCATTGAAGACTTCGACTGGGGTTCGAAATCCAAGGACTTTTCTTGGTCTGTTGTTGAGCGTGTAGGCGATGGCGGCGAGGTCTTGGGCTGTCCATCGAGACAGGTCGGTACCCTTGGGAAAGTACTGGCGTAGGAGTCCGTTGCTGTTCTCATTCGTGGGACGTTGCCATGGCGAGTGTGGGTCCGCGAAGAACACTTTCGTGCCCGTGGCTAGAGTGAAAGCGGCATG
>NZ_AQXC01000015.1 GCF_000375525.1 Corynebacterium propinquum DSM 44285 | reverse complement strand
CCGCTGCCGATCCAACTGAATCAGCGTCCACCCGGCGGTCAAATCAACATAAACCACGTTGTCGGCATGTGGCACCGACAACCCCCAGAGCTAAAACCCAACCTCTCTGGGCCACGGCCAAGCCGCCGGAAGAAGCCAAGTTAGCACCAGTACAAAAACTCCGTGGACTCCCCGTCCAAAAAGCGGGGAGACTCCGCGTCCACAAAGTCCCTAGACTCCGCGTCCACAAAGTCCCTAGACTCCGCGTCCAAAAAGTAGCTGGACTCCAAGTCCAAAAACCTCATGGACATAACACGCGTGTACTAGCAGTCGCTTGCCGACGTGTGGCTAGCTGCATGTCGCGGCAACCGCCGTTACCCGCCGGATGGCGTCGGACACGCGCGGTAGTTGCCCCAGCCCAGCGGTGTTTCGTTATAAATTAGGAATTGTGACTTCCCCTCAACATCCACAACGACGCCTCCCAGAAGAAATTTACCGACGCCGCCGCATGGCTGGCCTGGCGGTTCTTCTCTTGCTTGTGCTTTTGCTGGTCTGGATCCTCAGCGCCATTTTCGGTGGCAACGGTGAAGAGAATCCACAGTCGGCCGCGGATACTTCGGCTGCTAACCAGACCGCGACGGCCACTGCGGCGCGGGATGAAAAAGACGGTGATGCGGGCAAGGGCTCGGATAAGGATGCCGACGACGCAGCTAACGACAGTGCCGCGAAAGAAGCCGAGGACATTGACGCAGCAGATGGCGCCAAGGATTCGGATCGTCCACGCAAGGGTGACGAGAACAAAGAAAAATCTGCCGACGAGCGTCCGTCGCCATACCCAGAAGAGGGCGCGGAAGCCCAAGCTACCTCCGGCGCCTGCGAGCTACACAACCTGAGCGTGACTGCGCACAGTGATAAGGCGTATTACGCAGGTGGCGATCAGCCAACGTTCTACATGTCGATCGAAAACCCGACTGACCATGATTGCACGGTGAACTTGGATGAAAACCCGCTGCGCTTCGAGGTCTATGATCTGAACACGAACCACCGCATCTGGGCAGACACGGACTGCTACCCAGCGGTGATCACCGGCAACCAGGAATTCAAGGCTGGCCAGACCCGACACTTCGAGGCCGTCTGGTCGAAGACGAACTCCGCGCCGGGCGAGTGCAACCACCGCCCCGCTACCCCGGAAGGTAACTACTTCCTGCACGCCGTCGTTGGTGATAACGCTTCCGACGCTCTGACCTTCGCACTGCGGGCGTAATTAGCTATAGGCGTAATTTAGCTGCGGGGCATAATTAGCCACGCAGTTCGCGTACCACCGCGAGTGCCTGGCGCAGGGTGCCGACGCTGCGCAGTTCCAGGCCTTCGGCGGCGAGCTCTTTCGCGAGCGCGCGGTCTTCTTCGTTGTTGCGGCTGGGGGCAACGGCACAGCGATAGCCAATCCGCGCGGCTTCTTGCAGGCGTCGTTTGAGATTCGGCACCGTGCGCATTTCGCCGGCCAGACCAATTTCTCCGATGAATACGGTCTTGGCCGGTAGTGGTGTTTCATGCAGCGACGACCACGTCGCCAAGGCCACCGCCAGGTCGGTGGCGGTTTCGGTGATGCGTACCCCGCCGACCGTCGCCACGTAGGCGTCTTTTTCATTTGTCCGTTCACCGGCGCGCGCCTGCAGCACGGCGAGTACCAGCGGGATGCGGTTTTGATCCAAGCCGGTGACCACACGGCGCGGGTTCTTGGCGACGGGATCGACCGTCAAAGACTGTACCTCGGCCACGATGGGGCGTACGCCATCCATGGCGACGGTGACTGCGGAACCGTTGGGTGTTGCGCCGTGGTGGGACAGGAACAGTCCGGACGGGTCGGCGACTTCCCGGATGCCGTCGGCGGTTTGTTCAAAACAGCCGACCTCGTCGGTAGCGCCAAAACGGTTTTTAATTCCGCGTAGCATCCGCAAGCTGGATTGCCGTTCGCCTTCAAAGTTCAGCACCACATCGACCAGGTGCTCCAGCACGCGCGGCCCGGCGACGTTGCCGTCTTTGGTGACGTGGCCGACCAGCAGAATCGGAATACCGGTGGTTTTCGCCAACGTGGTCAGTGCTGCCGTGACCGCGCGGGATTGCGCCACGCCGCCAGCCACCCCCTCCACGCCGGTGGCCTGCATGGTTTGCACGGAATCGACGATGATCAGCGATGGCCGTAGTGCTTCGACTTGCTGGAACACGACATCCAGGTCTGATTCTGCGGCGAGATACAGCGTGGGGGACAACCCGCCGGTACGTTTCGCCCGGGAATAGACCTGTGCTGCGGATTCTTCCGCCGTGACGTAGAGGGCCGTGCGGGTAGTGGGCTGGCCGTCTGCAGCGGCATCATCATTCGACGTGTCCAGATTCGATGTTTCCAGGTCCGACGTTTCCGGTACTTGGCTCCAGCGCGCGGCTACCTCTAATAGCAAGGTGGACTTGCCGACGCCTGGCTCACCGGCCATCAACACCACGGAACCAGCCACGATGCCGTCGCCCAACACTCGGTCGAGTTCCCTGATGCCGGTGTGCATGCTTTTCGCGGACTGCGCGGAAATCTGGGTGATCGGCACCGCGGCACTACTTGGCGCCAGACCACTGCGGCGGCCACTGCCGGAACCGCGGCCGCGCGAACCAAGCCCACCCGAGCCAGCGCCAGCGCTTCCGCGCGCCCCGGAAGCTTTAGCACCGGAACCTAAGCCAGCGGCCATGCTGGCTGTAAAGATCGGGGCTGCTTCTTCCAGCGTGCCCCAAGAACCGCATTCCGGGCAGCGGCCCAACCATTTCGGGGAGGAGTAGCCGCATTCGGAACACGTGTGGATCGCCCGCTGTTTTTTCGCCATGGAATCATCCTAAGACAGGCATGTCACAGGCACCTTATTCCGCGCATCGAATTTCGAAAATAAATACGAAAAACACCCCGGTGTTAATACCGAATTGGTATTCCGGGGTGCTAATTAAGGATTGTTAATCCAGGGGTGCTTCAGGCTGGCACGCCCACTGTGGTGCTGAGTGATTTAGTGGTGCTCGCCGTGTCCGTGCTCGCCTGCTCCGTGGTCGTGGCCATGATCGCCGCTGATGGAACCTTCACCACGCGGTGCGTAGCCTTCTTCCCAGTCGCGGTCGTGCTCGCCGGTGGTCAACGGGGCGGCGGCTACTGCCGCATCCACGGTGATGGTGGTGGAATCAAATACGAATTCCACGGGACGGTGGCCGCCCGGTGCGAAGTCGTCGTTGTCCAGGGTGGTTTCGACGTACTGAATGCAAGCATCGTCTGCTTGCGGGGTGTCCTTCAATGCCAGCGCGC
This sequence comes from Corynebacterium propinquum DSM 44285, assembly GCF_000375525.1. Taxonomy (GTDB): domain Bacteria; phylum Actinomycetota; class Actinomycetes; order Mycobacteriales; family Mycobacteriaceae; genus Corynebacterium; species Corynebacterium propinquum. The sequence continues at coordinate 22,427 of NZ_AQXC01000015.1, read as the reverse complement.
TGTCACCGAAGACGGTGCAGCCGGAACCAATTGGTTCCAGGGTTTCCACCGACACTTCGTTGCCGTCCACCGAGATGGATTGCAGGGTGTGCTCTTTCATTGAAGGATCTTGGTTGGTGGCGGTGAACTTCAGTGCAGCGGCGTCGTCTTCCACAATGATGGTGACGTCGCGGACCGAAAGTTCGCCGTTTTCGCTGTCCGCACTCTGTCCATCGACGGTGGCGACCTGTGAAGAGGTCTGGGTAATGTGGCCTGCCGAGCAGGCAGCCAGGGTCAGGCTGGCCAGGGCAGCAGCGGAAATGGTGCCGCCGCGACGAACAAACGATTTCAGGGACGTCACTGTGGGGTCCTCCAACAACTCATCGAGCACAAAGATTTTCAGCTTTTACCTTAGCTGTTTACCCCCGCCGGTACACAGTTTCCGGTTTTCTGTCAGCACAGGGGCGGGGTATTCGGGGGCAAACTTTTTATGGGTAGTGTCCTCCAGAAGTCTTGGGATGTCTTGGGTTGCTTGCCGACGCCCACGTGTGCGCGATCCCGCCCGTCGGCAAGTATTCACTGCGTGGTAAAATGACGGCCTGAAGTCTGCCTGTTAAGCGAGGAGTGGGAATGGAAATCAAGGTCGGCGAGGTTGTTGTCTACCCGCACCACGGCGCGGCGAAGGTCGAAGCCATTGAAACGCGCGAGATGGGCGGGGAGACGCTCGAGTACGTTGTGCTTTCCATCAACCAATCTGACCTGGTGGTTCGCGTTCCGTCTAAGAACGTGGAGCGCGTCGGCGTGCGCGATGTCGTCGGCAAGGAAGGCCTGGAGAAAGTCTTTTCCGTGCTGCGTGAGACGGATGTGGAAGAGGCCGGTAACTGGTCCCGTCGCTACAAGGCGAATCAGGAGCGCCTGGCGTCCGGCGATATCAACCAGGTTGCTGAGGTTGTGCGTGATTTGTGGCGCCGCGACCAGGACCGTGGCCTTTCCGCAGGTGAAAAGCGTATGTTGGTGAAAGCGCGCCAGATTCTGGTGGGTGAGCTCGCGTTGGCTGGCCCCGTGGATGAGGCCAAAGCCGATAAGATGCTCGCCGAAGTTGATGCCACTATTGAGCGCCACCGTGCCGCTGGTTTGACAGGTCCTTCCGGCCCAGAGGTTGACACCAAGGTTGATGTGGACCTGGATGATCTCAGCTTCGACGACGAAGACTAGTTGCTGAAGACTAGCAGCTGAAGACTGGTAACTCATGAGTAGTTCGAGCCCACGCCCTGCCCCAGTGGTCGCGATTATTGCCGCTGCCGGGCAGGGCACTCGTTTGCGTGCGGACAAACCGAAGGCGTTTGTTGAGCTCGCGGGAATGTCCCTGCTGGAGCGCAGCATCAAAGCCATGCATGCAGCCGAGCTTGTCGACGAGATCATCGTCGTTGCTGCGCCGGATATGTTGGATGCGGCAGCCGAGGTGATTTCCCGATGCGAGGCCGCTGACTCCACCCGTGTAGCTGCCAACGGAGCCGTCGGAGACACCGGAGCCAGCGGAGCCAGCGGAACCAACGAGGGCCGCACGATCCGGCTGGTTCCTGGCCGTGGGGAGCGCGTTGATTCCGTGATGGCTGGGTTGGAAGCGATTTCTGTGGAGCCGGGAGTCGATCCCATCGTGCTGGTTCATGATGCCGCGCGGGCGCTGACCCCTGTGAGCATGATCGACCGGGTGGCGCGTGCAGTGGCAGATGGCGCTTCGGGTGTGGTTCCGGTTCTGCCGGTGGTAGACACCATCAAAACTGTGACGGAAACCGCTGGTCGCGATGAAGGGCGCAGTCAGGTGCAGATCACCAAGACTGTGGACCGCAGCAATGTGCGTGCCGCACAGACGCCACAGGGCTTTCGCTACAGCGCGCTGTTTTCTGCCAACGAGATGTATTATGCCAGCGTGCAGGCGGATGCTGAAACCGGCACCCGCAGTTTTGTGCCCACTGATGATGCCTCGTTGCTTGAGTGGCAGGGCGTGCCCGTCGTGTGCGTCGACGGCGATGAACTGGCGTTCAAAATCACCACGCGCAAGGATTTGCTGCTGGCCCAGGCGTTTCTTGCCGACGGCGTCGCTGATGGTGCTGACGGTACTGAAAGGACCGAAAGCGCAGAAAGAGTGAAGACCTCGTCCCAGTCCCAGGCCATCCCAGCGCAAGGTAATTCCGCGCAGCCACTGGCCATGCCCAGCCCGCGCGTCGGCATCGCGAGCGATGCGCACCAAATTGAGGCCGGTAAACCCTGCTGGATCGCAGGGCTGCTTTTCGACGGCGTCGACGGCTGCGAAGGCCATTCGGATGGTGACGTTGTCTCGCACGCCATGGTGGACGCGCTGCTGTCTGCCTCTGGTTTGGGTGATCTCGGCTCGTTCGTCGGCGTCGGCAGGCCAGAATATGACAATGTCTCCGGTGCGCAGCTGCTGCGCGAGGTGCGTGAACTTCTCGACGACAACGACTTCCGCATCGGCAACGTCGCGGTGCAACTGATCGGGCAAACCCCGAAGTTCAGCCCGCGTAGGGAAGAAGCCCAAGAAGTCTTAAGTGAGCTGCTGGGTGCCCCGGTGTCGGTCTCGGCAACCACCACGGATCACCTGGGGTTTACCGGCCGCGAGGAAGGCCGGGCGGCAATCGCCAACGCGGTGGTATGGCGCGCGAACTAGTGCGTGCAGGAGTGCGTAAACTAGTAGCTTGTGAGCTTACGGATTTTTGATACCGCGACGCGCCAGACCCACGAATTTCAACCCCTGCGCGAAGGTGAGGTGTCGATTTACCTGTGTGGGGCCACCCCGCAGGCGAAACCGCACATCGGCCATCTGCGTTCCGGGGTTGCTTTTGATATTGTGCGCCGTTGGTTTCTGGCCAAAGGCTACGATGTCGCATTCGTGCGCAATGTGACGGATATTGACGATAAGATCCTCACCAAAGCCGACGCGCATTCCCGCCCGTGGTGGGAGTGGGTTTCTACGCACGAGCGCGAATTCACGCGCGCCTACCACGCACTGGGCGTCATGCCTCCAAGCGTGGAGCCACGCGCAACCGGGCATGTTACCCAGATGGTGGAGTATATGCAGCGGTTGATGGACCGCGGTTTTGCTTACGACGTGGACGGCTCGGTGTATTTTGACGTCATGGCCTGGCAGCAGGCAGAAGGCTCGGATTACGGCCACCTTTCGGGCAACCGCCCGGACGAGATGGAGCAAGGCGAGACCGATAACGCGGGCAAGAAAAACCCACTGGATTTTGCGTTGTGGAAAGCCGCGAAACCCGGTGAGCCTTCGTGGCCTACGCCGTGGGGCCATGGCCGCCCGGGTTGGCACTTGGAGTGCTCGGCGATGGCGACGTACTACTTGGGCGCGGAGTTTGACGTGCATTGCGGCGGGCTGGATTTGCAGTTCCCGCACCATGAGAACGAAATTGCGCAGTCGCACGCGGCCGGCGATGGTTTCGCGCAGTACTGGATGCATAACCACTGGGTGACCATGGCTGGCGAGAAGATGTCTAAGTCGTTGGGCAACGTGTTGGATATCGACGCTTTGTTGGAAAAAGTCCGCCCGGTGGAGTTGCGCTACTACCTGGGTAGCGCGCATTACCGCAGTGTGTTGGAGTATTCCGAGGCCGCGGTGCATGAGGCCGCAGCTGGTTTCCGCCGCATTGAGGATTTTGTTAGCCGTGCGTCGAAGCTGGCGGGTGCGCCCGTCGACAAGTATGTGGTGGAACAGGGCAGGCTTGCCGACGCCGGTGCTGCCGCGCTTGCCGACGGAGTGGCTAACGATGATGTCGCCAAGGAAATTTCTGCATACTGGGAGAAGTTTGCTGTCGCGTTGGATGATGATTTCGCGGTGCCGCGTGCGTTGGCCGTTATTCACACTACGGTGAAGGCAGGCAATAACGCGCTGGCTGGCAAGGATGCTGGCAAGGCCAAAGCTGTGGCGTTGGCGTCGTTGGTGCGTGCGATGGCTGCCATTGTTGGTATTGATCCGTTGGATCCGCAGTGGGCAGGAAGTGTGCAGGGCACCGGTGACTCCGATGTACAACAAGCACTTGCTAGTTTGGTAGAACACGAACTTGAGCTGCGGGCTGCGGCGCGGAAGGAAAAAGATTTCGCTACTGCCGACGGCGTGCGGGATCGTTTGGTTGCGGCTGGTATTGAGGTTATTGATACCCCGAATGGTGCGGAATGGAAGCTGCGTTAGGCAGATATCCGTAGTGATATCGCTTGCCGCAGTGTCGGCGAAGTAGAGTTAATTCGAAATACTCGAAAATGAAATTTTTACAGCAAGGATAGTGAATTTTTATGGCACGTACCCACGGTAGGGGCGGAGCGGGAATCCGCAAGACCAATAAGAAGGGAGCCACGAAGGGCTCCGGTGCCGTGCGTCGCCGCGGCTTGAAAGGCAAAGGGCCGACGCCGAAGGCGGAAGATCGGGTTTATCACCAGAAGCACAAGGCGAAACAGCGCCGTGAGCGTTCTAATTCTGGCAGGCATGACGCGACGACGGAGCTGGTCGTCGGCAGGAACCCGGTGGTGGAATGCCTGAACGCGAAAGTTCCGGCGAGCATGTTGTTTGTGGTGGCTGGTACGGGTTCGGATGAGCGGCTGACACAGGCTGTGCAGATGGCGAATAGCCGTGGTATCCCGATTACTGAGCTTCCGCGTCATGAGATGGACGTGAAAACCGGCAACGGCATGCACCAGGGCATTGGTTTGCAGATTCCGCCGTTTAAATACGCGGAAGTAGAGGATTTGCTCGCTGATGTGCAGCAACGCAATGAGACTGGCATGTTTGTCATTCTGGATAACATCACGGACCCGCGAAATTTGGGTGCGGTGATTCGTTCGGCGGCAGCTTTTGGTGGCCACGGTGTGATTATTCCGGAGCGTCGTTCGGCTTCGGTCACGGCTGTTGCTTGGCGTACTTCTGCTGGTACGGCCGCGCAGTTGCCGGTGGCGCGGGCGACGAACCTGACGCGTACGGTGAAAGAATTTCAGAAGAACGGTTACCAGGTCGTTGGGCTGGAAGCTGGCGGTGAGCACACGCTGGATACCTATGACGGCGGCACGGATCCTGTGGTTATTGTTGTTGGCTCGGAAGGTAAGGGTATTTCGCGTTTGGTACGCGAAAACTGTGATGTGTTGATGTCGATTCCGACCGTCGGGTGGGTGGAATCGCTGAACGCGTCGGTGGCAGCTGGTGCGGTCTTGAGTGAGTTCGCGCGCCAGCGCCGCGTCGGCTAGTTCGTTTGTTTTGGCATTGGATAAAGTCATCCTCAATGCATCTCTTGAGAGGTAGTGGCGGCGAAGGACTTCGTGCAATTTATCCTTTGGCCGCCATCTATTTTTTGCTGTCCCTGTGCGGGGCAATGACCAGCTTGTCAATTTCACTCCACTTCGCCGCTCTTAACGAGGGTGAACTCTTAGTAGCAAGCATTTTTGTCTCTGGAGCCTGCGCCCAGGTTTTTGTAGTCCCGCTACTGAGCCCACTCTTCAACAAATTCAGCAGCTATTACATAGCACTTTCTGCTCTCTTCTTGGATCTACTGGGCCTATTAGCAATGGCTGCTTACCCGGAGCCGTTGAATCTCATCCTTGGAAATCTCGTCACCGCATGTTTAACCGGACTGTCAATTCCATCCATTTTCACCATCGTTGACTCTCAGGTCAGCGAAGGACAGCAAGCGAAAGCCTTCTCTTTTTTGGATACAGCACGTCTTGGGGGCGGATTCATTGGGCCGCCGCTAGGAGGATTACTTCTTGACCAAAAGAACTTGCAGGCAGCGCTTTTGGTAGAAGCGTGCGCTGTAGTGATCTCGCTAGTTGTCTTTCTGGTCGTCTACAAACTAGTGCTCTACAAAACTGCGGCGCAAGACAAATCGGCACAGGAACAAAATAAACAAACTTCGTCGAGCTTTTTCCACAAGGTCCTCGAAGCTCCTTCTCTCTTATTAAAAAATAGAAATTCTCGGTTTGCGATAACCAGCATTTGGGGTGCAATCATCTGCACGTCAATTTTCAACATTGCTCTTGTCTTTTATGCGACGACAACGCTGCAAGTAACCGGTACGGTATATGCAATTATTGCCCAGGCTTTTATCGTGGGCCGTATCTTTGGGGCACGGTTTTCCGCTTGTCTTGGTTCACACAACGCCAAGAAAGCTCTGACCGGAGCAGGTGTCGCTATGGGCTGTTTCATAGCTTTACCCGGGCTAATTCCCTCATTGTGGCTCTGCATACCATGCTTCTTCCTTGGCGGAGTTTGCAATGCCGTCCAGGTGGCCGCTCTGCGAATTATCGTTGTTGGAACCGTACCTGGTGAGGTTAAGCCCAAAGCCCTTTCTACGATGGGGTCCATAAACAGCTCCGCAATGCTCATTGGATACATTGTCGGAGCGCCCGTTGTCAGTGCTCTCGGCCCAGCTGCGGCACTTGTCGTATCCGGAATTGGGACCTCCGTGTTCACAATAGGGCCAGTCCTGAAGCACCGTCTGCAAAAATAACGGTATATGTAAGTATCGAAGAACGGTATCGTGGGGTGCAATCGCATTCATGTTCGAGTGGTGTGCTACCCGGCTGCTACGCTCTTGAGCATGACACATAAGCCAATAGAACTTGCCCCACGGGTTTTATCGTGGGCCAGCATTATTGATCAGAACACCGCAGACCAAGCCGCTGGATTAGGGCAGCTGGATTTTGTTTCTCCGCATATCGCGTTGATGCCCGACGCGCACAGCGGCAAGGGCACAGCCATCGGCACGGTTATCCCCACTAAGGGGGCGGTGATTCCGGCTGCTGTCGGGGTGGATATTGGGTGTGGAATGGCCGCGGTGCGCACCATTTTTACTGCCGACGACATCGTGCAGATTTCCTTGGAGCAGCTGCGGGACGAGATCGAGCGTTCCATTCCGCTTTCACCGGGGAACTACAATAAGAAGATTCACCGCGAGCACACCAAGGCGCGCATTCAGGAGCTTGAGGAATTAGCCGAGCGTGACGACGTCGACCTGTCGCATTCTCCGAAGTGGCGCGAGCAGCTGGGAAGTTTGGGCGGCGGCAATCACTTCATCGAGTTGTGCCTGGATGGCGACGAAAATGTCTGGTGTTTCCTGCACTCAGGTTCGCGCGGGGTGGGTAACAAGATCGCGCAAAAGCACATTAAGATTGCGACGCGAGAAATCACGGAAGCGGGCGTCGAACTTGCAGAAGCGGATCACGCCTACCTGCGTGAGGGGACTGAGTCTTTTGATACTTACCTACGGGAACTCGCCTGGGCACAACGGTTTGCACGGCTGAACCGCGATGAGATGATGGATCGCTTCGTTGATCAGCTGGCCCGCATGATGCGCCAGGCCCGCGACGACGGGCGTATTTCTGTGGAGGTGCCTGCAGATAGTGCGGATACCGAGGTGGAACGGGTGAACTGCCACCATAACTACACCGAAAAGGTGACCATCAATGATGAGTCCGTGTGGCTTACCCGTAAGGGCGCGATTGATGCCAGCGTCGGCAAGTTTGGCTTGATTCCCGGTTCGATGGGCGCGCGATCCTATGTGGTGCGCGGTCGCGGTAACGCTGTGGGCTTGAATTCAGCGCCGCACGGGGCGGGACGGGTGATGTCGCGTCGGCAAGCAAAGAAGCAGTACACCGCGGAAGATTTGGCGAGCCGCATGGGCGATATCGTGTACCGGCCAGGTGCGCAGTGGGTAGATGAAATTCCGGATGCGTATAAGCCGATTGACCAGGTGATGGCTGATGCTGAGGATCTCGTAGAGGTGGTTACGGAACTGCGGCAGGTGCTCAACGTTAAGGGCACGTAGCGATCCCGGCGCATCGTCTGCGGGAGCACTCTCCAGGCGGATAGGGGACGGCGAATAGGTGACATGGCCACTAACGGGTTAAACTGGTGGCTATGATTGTCATTAGAGATATTTTCCTGCTCATCGCCCGCATCATTCTGGGCGTCGTGCTCATCGCGCACGGCTGGCAGAAGTTTAACGAGTGGACCATCGACGGCACCGCAAGCTCCTTCCAGGAAATGGGTGTGCCTTCCCCAGAGATTTCCGCACAGATTGCTACCTGGTTCGAAATCGGTGGTGGCGCAGCCCTCATCCTCGGCCTGCTGGTGCGCCTGGTTGGCCCAGTACTGTTTGTGCAGATGGCCGGTGCTGCATGGTTTGCGCACCGCGATTCCGGCATCTTTGTTTCCGACGGTGGCTGGGAGCTGGTTGGCATAATCGGTGCCGCCGGTCTGGCACTGTCTGCTGCCGGTGCTGGTCGGGTCTCGCTGGATCACTTGTTTACCGCGCCATTCCGTAAGCGCAAGGCTGAAAAAGAAACCGCTGCTAACCAACAGGCTGTCGGTGCTGGCGCTGGTGTTGCCGGTTCTGGCGTTGCTGGCTCCGGTATTGCCGGCGCTGAGCAGAACTTTGGCGGCGAGCAGAACCTAGGTGGCGAGAACTTCTCCGGCCAGAACTATGGTCAGAGCTACGGCCAGGAATACTCTGACGACCAAGACTTTTCTACCCCGAACTTCGATAGCGGAGCTGGCAACAACTCCACCGCTGATGGCGTAGATGCCAACGCAGAAACCACCCAGTGGAGCACCGATAACCAGTGGGACAACGGGAAGAAGTAAAAATTTGCCGTGACCGGTAACTAACCGGAAACTTACCGGAAATGACAACCGGGGCTTGCAGCCATTACCAGCACCAGCTGGCGGGCTGCAAGCCCCGGTTTTGTGCCTAGGCCCCGTCTAGGCCAGGCGTCTAGCTCAGCGCCCTAATGCGGCCGCCTAATTCAGCCGCCTAGCTAAGCCGCGAGCCTCAGCCTCTAGCTCAGCCACGGTCATCTTTTCCATCGCTACGAGCATCCTGCGCGATGTGGTGGTGCGGATTCACAGTGGCATCAGTGACATCAGCGGCATAAGTGGCATCGCTCCTTGTATCCAATGCTTTCACGCGGCGTGCATAAGCGATCTCATCGCGGGAGGTCTTGCGGCTGCGCACATTCCCGATAATCCGGCAGACCAGATAAATCACGAACGAAATCGTGGTCACAAACACCGAGACCGGCAGCCCAGGAGCTAAGGAGGCAATCAATCCGCCGACGGCAGCGAGCTCGGCGAAAATCACGGAAAGCACCACGGATTTCACCGGCGAGGAAGTCACCTGTACTGCGGCTGCACCTGGGGTAATCAGCAGAGCCATTACCAGCAGCGCACCGACGATCTGCACGGATTGCGCGGCGGTCAAACCCACCATCACCGCAAACAACACGGCCAGCCCACGCACGGGAACACCGGCGGCTTGTGCCATCAACGGATCCACCGAGGCAAACAGCAGAGGGCGCCACAGCACAATGATCAAGGCTGTAATCACCACGGTCGTCGCCGCTAACATCCAGGTGGACGCGCTGGAAACCCCAACGATTTGCCCGGTCAGCAGCGACATCGCCGTCGTCGTATTGCCAGGGTACAGGTGGATAAACAGCACGGATAGGCCCAAGCCGAAGCTCATGACCACACCAATCGCGGAATCCTGGTTACCGCGCAGCCCGAGTACCGCCAGGATCACCGCGGCCGTTATCGAACCGATGATCGCGCCGAAGCCGATATTGATGCCGAAAAGCAGCGCGGCCGCGGCACCCATGAGTGCTAGCTCGGAGGTTGCGTGCACGGAAAAAGACATGTGCCGCAGCACGATTAAACTGGTGATCACGCCGGATAGAATCCCGAGCAAGGCAGAGGCAATCAGTGCCTGTTGCACAAAGCCGACTGAGAGCAAATAGGCGGTATCGTCCCAATAGCTCATTAGATCACCACCATCTTGCCGTTGACCGTTGCTACTTCCACATGCGTGCCGTATAGCTCGCTGAGCACCTGGGTTTGCATGACCTCGTCGATCGTTCCCAGCATGTGTCCGCGCGGTGCCAGGTACAGCACACGGTCGACAACATCCAGGATGGGGTTGATGCCGTGGGTGACAAACAAAACTGCGGCGCGATGTTCAGCCAACCGGGCGACGGTATCGTGCTCGCGAGCCATGTCCAGCGAGAGCAGTGGCTCGTCGGCAAGCACCACATCCGGGTCGGTGCCAAAGGCTTGGGCTTGGCGGATCAGTTGCTGTTGCCCGCCCGAAAGCGTGCCGACGGAACGCTCCGCGATGCCTTCTGCGCCGACGTAAGCCAGCGCCTCGTCGACGGCGTGTTTCGCTGGCCGACGCCCGGACACTACCCCGTGGGCCAGGGACAGCGAGACGAGGTCGCGCGCCCGAACCGGGAGGTGTTTATCAAACATGTGCTGCTGCGGGATGTATCCGACCCGCCCGTTGACGCGCACAGACCCGGTACTCAGCGTGCGGGTGCCCAGGATGGTGTTCAGCAGCGTCGATTTGCCGGAACCATTCGGGCCCAAGATGGCGATGAATTCGCCGGGCTGGACGTCGAGATCCAGCCCGTTCCACAGTGGGGCGACGCCGGCGTTGGAAAACTGAATCGGCATCGCAGTTTACGCGTTTGCCTTTGCGGCGGCTTCTTCCAGGTCATCGACGACAGAGTGGAAGTATTCCAGGAAGTTCTCGCCATCCAGCGGGGTTTCCCCGACCGGAACCATCGGGATGTTTTTGGCCTCGGCGGCTTCGCGGATGCGCTTGGTTAGGTCCGTTTCGGTCTGTGGGTTGTAGATCAGGACATCGAGCTCGTCGTTGTCGATGAGTTCCAGGAATGAGGCCAGGTCGGCTGCGGCGGCGTCGCTGTGGTTCAGCGTGGCGTGCCGGTAGGACTCTGGTGTGATCTCATCCATTTGTGTGTGGGTGAGGATGTAGTCGGCGATCGGATGGGTTTGCGCGACGGTGACAGCAGGCAGGGCCTTGATTTGCTCGGCGATGGCATCGAGTTCGGCGTTGAGCTCGTCGATTTTCACGGGCGCATCCGGGTGGGTTTCCTTGATGCGGTCGGCAACCCCATTGGCCACGGTGGAGAGTGCCTTGGTGTCGAACCACACGTGCTCGTTGTTGGCGACGTCGAAGGTGTCGTTATCGCCGTAGTACTGCGCGTGCGCTTCGGTGCCTTCGGGTTTTTCGCTGCCGGAGTTGTGCTCGTGTGGGGTTAGCGGCAGGGCGTGGATGACGATGTCTTCGTCGAGCGGCTCGTAGAGCCAGGCGTCGTAGCCGCCGCCACCTGCGACGACGACGTCGGCGTCGTTGGCGCGTGCCAGGTCAGCCGCCGTGGGTTCGAAGTGGTGCGGGTCGACGTTGGTGTCGGTGATGATGGTGCGGACATTCGCAACGGATTCGTCGTCGATGACGGCTTTGGTGAGATCACCCCAGACGCTGGTTGACGCCACGATCTCGATGGTGCCTTCGCCGCTTGCTGCGGCGTCGCCGTTGCTTGCCGACGAGGCAGCGTCCCCGGAGCCCCCGGTTTCTCCTGATGAGCAGGCCGCCAGGAACATCATGGCGGCGGTAGCGGTGGCGGTAAAGACTCCTCGACGTTTCGTGATCATACCTAACACTATGGTCATGCTGAAAACAGTTGTCAATTGAAAATCTAGTGAAAACATGCTGCTCGTCAGGCTGTGTAAGCCGGGTAGGATATTCCGCATGGCACCGCGATCACGGGCTGGGCTCAGCAAAGGAACTTTGGCATCGATTGCCGCCGACCTTGGCGTATCCCGAACGACGGTTTCTAATGCCTATAACCGTCCCGATCAGCTTTCTACTGCTACCCGTGAGCGCATCATGGCGGCGGCCAAAGCCCGTGGCTACCCGGGGCCGGACCCGACGGCGCGTTCGCTGCGCACCAAACATGCTGGTTCCTGGGGTGTGGTGTTGACCGAGCATCTGTCTTATGCCTTCGAGGACATGGCCTCGGTGGATTTTTTGGCCGGGATTGCCGAGTCGACGCATGGCACCGATTTTTCGTTGACGTTGATTCCCGCGGGCCCGGATACGCTTGCCGACGCCACCGCTCACGCAGCCACCACTGCTGTGAACCAGGCCGGGGTGGATGGTTTCATTATCTATTCGGTGGCTGCGAATGATCCATATTTGCGGGCTGCCTGCGCGCGTGGGTTGCCGGTGGTGGTGTGTGATCAGCCGACGGATTCTGGCGCGCCTTTTGTGGGCATTGACGATGATGCCGCGATTCGTCCGGCTGCCCGTGCCGTGCTGGAGGCCGGTCACCGGCGCATCGGGGTGTTATCGATCCGGCTATTCCAGCAGCGTGTTGATGGGGCAGTGGCGGCTGCGGATCTTCCTGGTGCTGATATGCATGTACAGCGCGGGCGCGTTTCTGGTGTGTTGGATGAGTGTCGGCGCGCCGGGCTGGATCCGGCGCAGATCCCGGTGATTACCCGCCACATTAATGATGCCGCGAATGCTCGGAGTGCTGCCCGCGAGATATTGGATACGCACCCGGAGCTGACCGCGATTATCTGCACCACTGATTCCATGGCGTTGGCGGTATTGGATGAGGCCCGCGAGCGTGGGATCTCGGTTCCGGAGCAGCTTTCGGTGACCGGTTTCGACGGTATCGCGGAAGCTCGGCATGCTGGTTTGACGACGATCATCCAGCCGAACAAGGCCAAAGGAGCTGCTGCCGGGCGTGTGCTGCGCGGGCTGATTGACGAGCCGGATAGTACGCCTGCGCGCAGGATTTTGGGGACTTCGCTATCTCCCGGCTCCACGGTAACCCCACCACATAATTAGAACATGCGTGCTATGGAAATTGTGCAGAATCTGTAGTTATGTGAGCGGTAGAAGGCAGAATATCGATGTGATGGAAAGGAGGAAATGATGGTTGCACCACTCGTTTGGTATGAACCTGAGGAAGCTTTGGAAAAACTCAAGCTGCTTGAAGAAAGCGTTGAAGGTGGTATCGAAAGATTTGAAGAAAGGGCGTACGCGTACGACCTGTCACCAAAAGAAGCTGCCGTTTGGCAGGATATTCGTGAGCTAAGGTGGCTGGTTGGTCGTGACTGACAAATACCTAGATTCACATAATGATTCACACAATTTGTTGCATGCTGCGCATGAGTTCGCCGAAGAGCTGACGCAAGCGATGCAGTTTTTTGAAGAAAATCCACCAAAAATTCTCCTTAGTGCAACCCGCCTGAAAGGCAGGCAAGTGGTTGCAATGCGGTTTGCGAAGAATGAAGGCTCACTTGGTGTGCTTAATCTGCGTTCTAAGGAATGGCCAGTTCTTGGATTGATCATCGAATTTCATTGCGGCTGGGATTCTCGCCAAAGGCACCTTGCAGTGGAAAAATCTTCTCTTACTGTGACTCCCCATGGCCGAGAAAATGCGGATCCGTTGTTCCGCGTGGAATACGTCAAGGAGCAGGATTCTCACCGCCCGAGTTCACATATTCATGTCCATGCCCATCGTGATGAATTCACGCATCTCATGGGTTTTGCTTCCAAATTTGATGTTGAGCGGACAAAGAAAGTGCGTGATTATTTTCGGCGGGGCACGCGGCTGTCAGAATTGCATTTCCCTACTGGTGGGCACCGCTTTCGGCCATGTTTAGAGGATGTGTTGGAAATGCTGCGCGTGGAGTTCAAGCTTGATGTTGACAACAGTAAATGGCAGCAACACCTGCGTACAGCGCGTGAAAACTGGCGCAGAACGCAGCTGGCCGCAGCGGTAAGGGATTGCCCGGATGAGGCGCTCCGTGTGCTTGTCGACGAATATGGGATGCCGGAACCAACCGGTTGGACGTTGCCGGAATTCGACGCGGCTCGGCAGAAAAAGTTTGCTCGCAGCTAAGCGGCTGCGCGTGGCAAATTGCATAAAGTTGCCGTGTCAACTGCATGTTCGCCTCGCGTGATCTCTTATTGAAAATTGCACCCAGCCCCAGTTCCCTCTGCTTCTTAGAATCGGGAACCTGCACAAAGCAGGAACCCCATTTTGTCCAATTATGACAAGGAGAGTGCACAAACATGCGCGCTGTGACCATCCACGCTGCCGGTGATATCCGTGTTGACAATGTCGCTGATGCTCAGTTGGAAAAACCTACGGATGCCGTCATCAAAGTTGCGGCAGCGTGCGTATGCGGTTCGGATCTGTGGCCGTACCGCAGTGACGAAGAGGTGGACCCAGGTGCTCGCATGGGCCACGAATACGTCGGCCAAGTCACCGAAATCGGTGCGGATGTCCAGGATATTCAGGTCGGGGACTGGGTTGTCGGTTCCTTTGTTGCTAGCTGCGGTAAATGCGAAATCTGCCAGGCTGGTTACCCTTCTGGCTGCGTAAACCGCGAATTTATGGGCGGCGTTGGCACCCAGGCTGAGTATGCCCGCATTCCGCTTGCCGACGGCACCCTGGTGAAATTGCCTGCCGAACCAAATGACGATCAGTTGCGCCACGTGCTGGCGGCCTCGGATGTGTTGGGTACCGGCTGGTTTGGCGCGGATGTTGCTGGTGCTGGTGAAGGCAAGATTATTGGCGTAGTCGGTGACGGTGCCGTCGGCCTGTCCGCGGTTTTGGCTGCCAAGCAGATGGGCGCGGAGCGTATCGTGGTCTCTTCCCGGCATGAAACCCGTCAGGAGCTGGCGAAGAAATTTGGTGCCACGGACATCATTCCGGAGCGTGGTGAAGAATTCGTCGAGAAGGTCAAAGAGCTGACCGACGGTGTGGGCTTGCACGGTTGCGTCGAGGCCGTTGGTACGGATGGTTCGATGAAACAAGCTATCGGTGCTACCCGTCGCGGCGGCAATGTGGGCTTCGTTGGTGTCAGCCACGGGGTGGAACTCGATGGCCAGGAGTTGTTCTTCTCGCAAGTTTCGCTGGAAGGCGGCCCGGCTCCAGTGCGGAAATACCTGCCGGAATTGGTCGAATTGATCTATGCGGGCAAGATCACACCGGGCGATGTTTTCGATAAAACTCTGTCGCTGGACGACGCTGCCGCAGGTTATGCGGCTATGGACCGTCGTGAAGCCATCAAAGTCATGTTCAAACCATAAACGGTGTCATTTTCATTAAGAATCTCTTGTTGAAAATCTATCGGTGATGATGTTTAATGAAAATGTACTGAAAACGAGGCGGAAAGGATGTCAGACAATGACTCACGCAATCCACGAAGAGCACACTCACCAGCACGGCCCAAACTGCGGCCACGTTGCCGTTCCACACGATGATCACGTTGACTACGTGCACGACGGCCACCTGCACCGCGAGCACGACGGCCACTGGGACGAGTGCGAAAACGAGCAGCACCAGCCGCACGAGACTCACGAGCATGAGCACGGCCCAAACTGCGGCCACGTCGCTGTTCCACACGATGATCACGTTGACTACATCCACGACGGCCACCGCCACGCATTCCACGATGGCCACTGGGACGAGCACTAATTTCCCAGGCGAAATCCTAGGCCTTCGCTAAAGCCTTAAGCGAGATACCTGCCACGCCGGGCCGCCAGGTCCTGCAACACTTGCGCCACCTCGTCAATATCTGTGACCCGGTGGCCCGCGCAGGTATCGCCCGCCCCGACCTTGATGCCCACATCATCGGGGCCGAGCACGGCGAAGGCATGCTCATCTGTGGCATCGTCGCCGATGAACACCACGGCATCTGCCTGCACGCGCTGTTTTTCGCGTTGCAGCCAGGTGCCTTTCGTGATTTCTAGGGCAGAAAATTCCACCAAATTTTTTCCGGGGGTTACGGGAAACCCGCGCGCATCGACTTCATGGGCGCGCGCCAAGATTTCCTGTGCGGCGTCAGGATCCTCAGCGGCCAGGGGAGCGACGTGAAACACCCGCTGGAATGGCTTGTTTTCCACATAGGTGCCGGGGTGCTGCGCCGCAATGGCTTCGAGCTCGGCGCCGATTTTCAATAAAAAGTCACGCTGCGCCTCGGTTAATTCCACCGTGGCGCCGTCGCGGTCTTCGGCACCGTGCGAGCCAACCATCATCACCGGCGCCGGCAGCGGACATACTCGCTGCAAACCGGCCACGTGCCGGCCCGATAACACCCCGACGGTGGTGCCAGGCATTTCTGCTAACTCCCGCAGCGCGGCCACGGAATCCGGGTGGGCGCGTACCGCATAGGGGTCTGGATCAAAACCCGCCAGCGTGCCATCAAAATCGGACACAACCAGCAGGCGTGCGCTTTCCACGGCAGCAAGAAATGCCGGGTGACTGGCCAAAGCGTGCCTGCTCAGAGCGGGATCGGCTGAGGAATTTGGGGTATTCATGCCCAAAATATTAGCCGCAGCGGTCAGCGGTAGTGCAGAACTGGCTAGTGCAGAACTTGCTAGTGCAAAACTTGCTGCTAGAGCGAGAACATCCGCAACGCTGGTGAATCGATCGGCTGGCCGTCGTCAAGCTGCAGCACGAGCTCGCCGCGCGCGTCGAATTGCAGAGCAAACCGGTTGCCAGAGGCCAACAGATCCGAAATATGGCTGTGCACCCAGGCTTTGGTGCCGGTGCATTCGGTGTCGGACTCGTCGATAATGACCTCATTGAGCAGCACGAAACTGGCAGCACCGGCGGGTGCGGAGTTGCCGGATTCATCGCTGAAACTCACCTGTGCCTGCAACGGGGCGCACCCGGTGTAGCCTGCCATGCTGTTTTGGCTGAACCCCAGCCGTGGCACGCCTGCTAAATCCGCGGGCACTTCGGTGGGATCTTCCGGGGCGGAATAAATGTGGGTGATCTGCCAGGTGGAATCCAGCAACGTGCCGGTGGATTCATCGGCGCACGCGGCCAGGCCAGTGGTGGCAGCCGCGAGAGACACCAATGCTGTTGCTTGCCGACGCCCGATCATGCGAATTCATCCAAACTCGTGAGAAATGTCTGCGCCCAGCGGGCCACGTCGTATTCCAGCACGTGTTCATGCATGTGCTGCATGCGCTCGCGCATCCGTTCTGGGTGTTCCCGCAACCCGGTTGCTGCGGTCACCATCGCGGTTTTGATTGATTCCATATCAAAAGGGTTGCACAGCACTGCCTGCTGTAATTCCTGGGCTGCACCCGCGAACTCAGAGAGCACAAGCGCGCCGGAACCGTCGTCGTGGCAGGCGACGTATTCCTTGGCCACCAGGTTCATGCCATCTTTGAAGGGCGTGACCACCATGACATCCGCTAGTTGGTAGTACAGCTGCAGCGTGTGCTTGGGCACGCTGGTGTGCTGGTAATGCACCACGGGGTGGCCCAGCGTGGAAAACCGCCCGTTGATGCGGCCGACGGTTTCTTCTACCACCGAGCGCGTCCTGCGGTAGTGGTCGATCCGTTCCCGCGACGGGGTTGCTAATTGCACGAAGGACACGTCGCTGGGGGCAAAGGCACCGGCTTCCAATAACTCTTCGAAGGCTTGCAGCCGTTCGACGATGCCCTTGGTGTAGTCCAGCCGGTCCACACCTAAAAACACCACCTGCGGGTTGCCAAGGTCCGCCCGCAGTCGCGCGATTTCGTGCTTATCACCCGCGCTGCGCTTGGCTTGGGAGCCAGAATCCAGCGAGATGGGGAAGGCCGCAACGCCGACTTCGCGGGAATCGGGGGTGGTGATGCGTGCGGTGATTTCGCGCAGGCTGGCACTACCTCCGGTCACCGTATGGCCTGCGGCGCCATAACCGGCGTCGACAAGCTGGACAAAATGGTTGGCGTCAGAAACCAATTGGAAGCCCACCACGTCCGCACCCAAAAGCCCGCGGATGATCTCGTGGCGCCAGGGCAGTTGCCGGAAAATATCCGGGTGTGGGAAGGGGATGTGGGCGAAAAACCCGATACGCACATCGGGGCGCAGTTGCCGCAAGATCCCGGGAACCAGTTGCAGCTGGTAGTCCTGCACCCACACGGTGGCACCTGGGGCGGCGACTACCGCGGCGTGCTCCGCGAATCGTGTGTTGACATCCCGGTATGCCGCCCACCATTCGCGGTGGTAGGTCGGCGGAACGATCAGGTCGTGGTACAGCGGCCACAGGGTGGCGTTGGAAAAGCCTTCATAAAAGGCTGTGAAGTCGTATTCAGACAGCGTCACGGGGTAGAGCAGAGCCCCTGCGTCGTTGTGGAATGGTTCCGGGGCGGCATCGGCGACACCCGGCCAGCCGATCCAGCAGCCTTGCCGGGCTTCCAAAATGGGCGAGAGCGCAGAAACCAGCCCGCCGGGCGAGGCTTTCCATTCTGTGCTGCCGTCGTTGGCGGTGACGAGATCAACCGGCAGGCGGTTGGCGACCACCACGAAATCATGCTCACCGGCCCCGCCTCCGGTGCCACCGACACTTTGACCGGCATTCACCGTGCTACCTCACTCACCGTTTACCTCGACCGCTATCTGGAAACCACAGTTGGTTTATTCAGCTAGGCTTATTCGGCTGATTTCTTGGCCGTGGATTTCTTGGTGGCCTTCTTGCTGGTCTTTTTCGCAGACTTCTTCGCAGTCTTCTTTGTCGACTTCTTGGATGCTTTCTTCGCCGTCTTCTTGGTCGATTTTTTGCTGGACTTCTTGGTGGCTTTCTTCGAGGCCTTCTTGGACGTCTTTTTGGTGGTCTTTTTCGCAGTGCCGGATCCGTCGTCAGCATCGCCAGCGGGCTGTGGGTTTTGCTCGGCGGCCACCCTGGAGTGCACCAGGCCGTCTGGTTCTACGCCCAGCATGGACATGAGGGTCACGCCATCCATGAAGTCTTCGGCGTAGGTGGCAACGATGCGTCGTGCAGCAGACGCGGTTTGTTCCTCGACTGCCTCTTCTTGCTCTACGTCGGGATGCTTGTCAGTGACCTTTGGTGGCATGGAGTGCTTCCTCCTGGAGCGGTGTCTTTTCGGGTGTGCGGTGCGTATTGCCTACAACTGCGCCATTCTACGCTATGTTTAGTCGCTTTTGCGCCGTGAGGTCTGGGTTTGTGTGGGCTCTTGCGTGTGGTTTTCGGGGGCGCTTGCCGACGCCTGCCCGTGCTTGTGGTTGTTGCTGGTACGCGGGATGCGGCGGGCTGCGGAACTACCTTTGGCGGCTGCCCGGGCGGCTTGGCGGTAGGAGAACCGGCCTGCGCGTTGCAAGGCTGTGTAGGCGCGGTAGGAGCGTGGGCGGCGCAGGTTGCGGGCGACTTTTTCGCCGAAGACCACGCCTGCGGCTAGGGAAGCAGAAATGGCGATGGCGCCGCCGGCGTTGGAAAAGCCGACGATGGCTTGTTCGTTGATCATCGCGTACATGCCGCGGTAGAGCATCAGGCCCGGCAACATGGGGGTATAACCACACACGGCGACGATTAGCGGTGGGATTTCATAGCGACGAGCTAACAGACCACCGGCCAGGCCGATGATGCCTGCGGTCACGCCCGAGGCCAGCACGACGCCTGCACCGAGTGGCACCATGATGCCGTAGTAAAAGATCATGCCAGCACCGGCGGTGGCACCGGCGACTGCCACCGCGGAGCGGCGCGCCTGGCAGGCGAAGGCGAAACCGGCTGAGGCCAGTGCACCGAGGACGATGCGCAGCGGAATCTCGTGCGCATTCGGCGGGCTGGTGTGCTCCAGCGGAGGCAGTTGCCAGCCAACCACAATCGCAAATTGAATACCCATGGCCACGCCGCCGACGATGGCGCCGGTCATCAGTATGGCTTCGAATAAGCGAGCTGCCGAAGAAACCGGGGCGCCGGTGATGCCATCGACAAAGCACTGCACCAGCGTCAAGCCCGCCACCAGCACGATGATGCCGGAGGCAATCAGGTATGACGGGGAGAATGTCCAGCCGATATTCCCGGCGAAGGTATAAAACCCGGCTGCTGGCACGGTGGCGATGAATCCGCCGACCATGTTTTGGTAGAACGCCGGCAGGCGGAATTTCGATAACCAGGAGTTCGTCGCCATGATCGCGAACGAAATAATGAATGCCAGGATTCCCACTCCGGCGTCGCCGCCGAGCATGACGGATACGCCGCCGCCCAGCATGCCCCAGCCGACGTTGACCATGTGTGGTGAGTGCGGCGGGACCTCGGCCATGATGTCGTCGAGGATTTGTTCGGCGCGCTCTGGTGGTGTGGCACCGTTCTGGATGGAGCGAATCAGCCGGTCTACCGCGGTGAGTTTGGAGAAATCGACCGTCAAGTCAGGTGCGACGCGGAAGACGTTGATGGGGATGCGCTCGTTGATGGTGCCGATATTGGCGTGGATGGTGATGGTCTTTGTGGTGATATCTACGTGTGCCTGGTACAGGCCGTAGGCGCTTAACACGGAATGGATCTGTGCGCGCACGTCGGAATTAGAGTTGCCGGAGGAGATCAGGATTTCGCCGATGCGGGCGGCGATTTCCATGACTCCGGTCAGATGCGCCGGGTTGGTGAGGTCTACCGGCGCCAGTGGTGATGGTGGTGGTGCGGCCTTGGCGGCGTCGACCGTGGAAATATTGGCACCGGTGCCCCGCAGGTTCGTTTTCAGGTTGTTCAACCAAGACACAGTGGCTCTACCTCATATCGCGCGTTTGCTGGGGATGATCAGTCGTGACTGTGCAGATTTTACATGTTCTGGCTGGATGCTTTTTGGGTGGTGTTTGCAGTGGTTTCTGTCGAATTTTCGGGTGGCAATTCCAGCGGAGTTTTTCTCTTGCCGACGCCTGGGCTAAAGTAGTTTCTTGTGCCCCGCGCGCAACGTGCTAGTTGTCATTTCGACGCCTAGATGTTGCTTTTACTAGCGGATGCACGGTGCTGGAGTGGCGCAATTGGTAGCGCAACGCACTTGTAATGCGTCGGTTGCGAGTTCGAGTCTCGTCTCCAGCTCATTCTCCCCAGCCGGAACATCTGCGTTCCTGCTGGGGATTTTGGTTTTGTGCCTAGACTGGCGAATTCTAGGGGTCGTGGAAACACGTCCTACGTTTCGGTTGACTCTAGCAGGGTTGCCATTCGTTCGGCCGGGGTGTCAAAACTTAGCGTCTTGCGTGGCCTGCGGTTTAACTGCATCGCTACAAATTCAAGGTCCTCAGCAGTGTAGAGACTCAAATCTGTTCCTTTTGGGAAATACTGCCGTAATAGCCCATTGGTGTTTTCATTAGTCCCTCGCTGCCAAGGCGAACCAGGCTCACAGAAATACACCGGGCAATCCGTAGCGATGCTAAAAGCTTTATGGCATGCCATTTCACTGCCTTGATCCCAGGTCAATGAACCTTTGAGGTGTTCAGGCAAAGTTCCTATCGCTTTGGCTAACGCTTCATTAACATCCAACGCACTATGACCGTTGGGTAGGTGTAACAACATAACGTAACGGGTGCTGCGCTCGACTAGAGTACCGATCGCTGATTTATTTGATTTCCCTAAGATGAGATCGCCTTCCCAATGACCTGGCACAGCTCGGTCTTCTACTTCTGCCGGGCGCTGAGAAATCATCACCATCGGATCGACAAAGCGTGTACGCCCAACACGTTGACCTCGTGGCTTGCGCTGCGTTTGGCCGCGGCGCAAGGCTGCGGCTACTTCTTTGTTGAGTTCACCTTTAGCCTGGAAAAACAACGACTGATAAATAGTTTCAGGACACACATACATAGTGTCATCATCGGGATAGTCTCTACGCAACCGCCCGGAAATCTGCTCAGGAGAATTCTTTTCTTTCAGCATCTCCCACACACGGCTGCCTAATTCTGGGTTGGCCTCAACCTTGCGCTTTTTCGGGCGAAACCTAGACAACACAGACTTACGCTGCGCATAGGTAGGTAGATACACACCGAATTCGTCTCGATTGCGTTTGAGTTCCTTGCTAATCGTGCCAGGTGAGCGGCCTAGTCGCCGGGCTATCTCGCGGACACCATAATTCTGGCGAAGCAAATCAAAAATAAGCTCGCGTTCTTCTACACACAAGTAACGCAATGAAATACGCTGGTCGATCCTTTCTTGAGGAATAACCTGAACCGGCACAGCTACCCGACCGTCGACATGAGAAATAACCTGCATAAGCCTGTTATACAGTGCAACGTCGGGACCATCGGGAACAAACGGGACACGCGCGCCACGCAGCTTTATCACACCCTTATCAATATCCAAAGCATCACGCGGATTGATACCACACGCCAGGGCTGCATCTTTGCGTCCTAAAGCATTCGCGCGTAGTTGCAGGTATTCACACCGACGAGATGTAGCTGCTGCTCTACGCCCGTGTGAGTTTCGCTGCCATAAGCCCAGCTCGATACCAATGCGATAGACCACGCTTGGCCCGACAGATAGTATTCGCACGATTTCCATCGGGGCCAGGCCATCCAGCCACAACCGAGTGATTTCTTCTTCTGTACCTGGGCTTACCGGCTTTTTACTCCTCATCGGCAGTTGAAGCTGATGTGCAAGCCGGTAAGCCACAGACAACGGCATGTCAACCACACCAGCAGCAGCACGAACCGAATCACCGGCCCGAACAAGAGCACAAAAGCGAGTAGTAACAGCAGAATCCGGATCCCACTTCGCTCCCACACAATCACCTAACCCATGTCAGGTGTTTCCACGACCCCTAGAATCCAAGGAC
>NZ_AQXC01000014.1 GCF_000375525.1 Corynebacterium propinquum DSM 44285 | reverse complement strand
AGAGGTATGCTGCAAGCCTCGATTGACTCTAGGGTTTGAATGCTGAGATGGATGCCCACCTCGGCTATCAATCCGGTGATCGGGAAGCTAAAACTGCTACTGGGACTGATAATCACCGCAACGGCACCTACCCGAAGACTGTTGATTCCAACTACGGGCCGGTTACCGTAGAAATCCCCCGGGACAGAGCCGGGACGTTTATCCCGACCATGGTTCCCAAGGGCTCGAGGCGTTTAACGGATGTCGAGTGAGATGATCATCAGCTTGTATGCCGGTGGGATGACTATCCGCGATATCAGGCACCATATGGCCACTGCTATGCGGGTGGATATTTCCCATGAGACGATTTCCGCTGTGACTGACGCAGTCCTNGATGAAGTCATGGTGTGGCAAAACCGCCAGTTAGATGAGTTCTACCCCGTGATCTTCCTTGACGCGTTGCGTATCAAAGTCCGTGATGGTGGACGTGTAGTCAACAAGTCTGCCTATATGGCCATCGGCGTTGATGTTGACGGAATCAAACACATTCTGGGCTTGTGGATAGCTAAAGAAGAAGGCGCGTCGTTTTGGGCACAAGTGTGCTCTAACCTGGCTAATCGTGGGGTTAAAGACGTCTTCATTGTCTGCTGCGACGGGCTGAAAGGCCTACCTGAAGCAGTAGAGGCAACCTGGCCAGGTTCGATGGTGCAAACCTGTGTGGTGCATCTTATTCGTGCAGCTAACCGGTGGGTAGCTTACGGGGACCGTAAGACCGTGTCAGCAGCACTGAAGAAGGTTTATACCGCCCCTGATGAGTCCAGTGCTGCTGCAGCACTGGCTGAGTTCGCATCCTCTGAGCTTGGCGAGAAATACCCCAGGCCCGTGAAGGTCTGGCGCGACGCGTGGGGGCGGTTCGTCCCGTTTTTGCAGTTTCCTCCGGCAGCCCGCAAGGTAATCTATACGACGAATTCCATTGAATCGATGAACAATGAGCTGCGAAAAGCCACCCGCAATAGGGTGCAGTTCACCAACGATGAATCAGCACTGAAGACGTTGTGGTTGATGATCTGCAACATTGAAGATAAACGAGCTGCAAAGAGGGCGAAGCAGGGCAAACGAGTCTCGGCGACAGCCGGAAGACTCATGGAAGGAGCCCGAGTTTCCGGTTGGAAACAAGCCATCAACCAAATGGCTGTGGCCTACCCCGACCGCTTCAATAAATACCTCTAAGAAATCATCCCCACACACAAACAACTTGACACGCTCCGTTGACAAGTCTAGAGCAAACTAAGGAGTTGATCGTAGCCGATGTCATCGACGCCGACACAACCACCCCGGTAGGCAAGGAGATTGCAGCCTAATGACCAACCACACTCAGGCCCGTGCCGGACCCGATCTTTGCTAACAGATCACCGACGATTTGAAAGAACTCATACACCACCTATGCAGACTTGATTTTTCTGCTGTGGCTTGGATAACATTCAAGGGCTCCATGGACAGGAAGACATTAAGTTCTGATCCGTGTTTTTGGTAGCTTTCGTGTAAAGCAGTTCACTAGGGAAGAATCGGAATATGAAAAATAAAGAAATCAAACTTCTGAGTTGTTTGATTGTTGCAGTCGTGGCAGCAACTCCCGCAGTATCATCTGCCCATTCATCAGCGCTCGGTTCCAGCGGTATCTTCAACCATGGAGGGGATTCTTCGTCCGATTCACAAGATCAGACAACTGATGAATCTAAGAAGACTCAGCAAGGTAAAGAGATCTTCTCCGCAGTACATTTCATGGTGGGAGAGAAAGCTAAAAACCTGACATTGGTACAAGATATTAGGGAGTCTCCTGATTTCGATGAGGAAGCAAATACACGTTTTGCGACGGAGACCATGGATGCCCTCCAGGAAAAGGATCCTGAATACTTTGCCAAGTACGCCAAAGAAATGACTAGCGGGAACCCGGTATCTGTTGAGCGTGCTATTACTCGAGGCCAAGAAGATATTAAACAGTACGTGAAGACTGCATATCCTGAGAATGCAGAACAAGGTGAAATGACCCCTCAAGCCTGTTCAATCGGTGTAGGTGGCTGCGTTTGGACTGTTGCTTTGGCCTGGAACTATGGTGCTGTGATCAATGTTGGGGCCGCAATTAACGTCTACGCAGCCCTATGGGGGCCTGATAAAACCTGGAGCCCGGTCTCTGAAGAGAACGCACCCTTGCAGCGACAGACAATGATCGCAACTCTGGCTCACGAACTAAAAACTACGTAATCCAACCACTATTTTGGGTGAAAGCCAGAAGGAGAAAAGATTAATGAGCAAGTTAATTGAAAGAACTGCACTTAGTATTTGGATGATTAGTGTATTTTTTCTTTGCATGGTCGTGATCCTTTCCCTTCTGCCTTATTCGCCCGTCCGTAGCTCCGTTTCATTTATCGAAAAAGAAAAGCTTACTGCTATTGTGCCCCAGGGGTGGGGTTTCTTCACGAAGGACCCTCAAGAAGAAAGATTGAATTTTTACAAACTAGGTTCTGACCGAAAATGGTTAGCGGACGACGTGGCTAACGCGTCTTCGACAAACTATTTTGGTGCAAGTAGACGATCGCGGCTTAGGGGGTTGGAACTCGCTAAGCTATTAACGCATGTTGGAGGGCCCAAGTCGGAGAATTGGAAGACGTGTCTATCCACCAGTCGTGATGATTGTTTGAACTCTGTCAAAGATAAAAATCCCATAGAAGTTAATAACGACTATCCCATCAAGACAATTTGCGGACCCTCTCTAATCACTCAGCAAAAACCCAATCCATGGGCTTATAGCCAATCCGGGTTTGCAAATGGGAATGATATTAAATACCTCTTTGTGAAAGTGAATTGTGATTAGAGTGAGAATGTATATAAAGAGCCTAGCTGATTCGACATTTTCCGGTGCTTATGGCATTGGTCGATCACTAGTAGCATTGGGTCTACTGCTAACCGTAAGCATGGATGGGAGCTCGATTTTATTTGCTCCTGATGACACTAGGTTTCCAATGGGGCGTTGTGGGACCGGAGAGATCTTAGATCAAACACTCTTCTGTTTATTTGGATTTGAAGCTGGTAGATGGATTGCAGTACTGACGTTTTTACTAGTAGTTTTTGGGGCGTTCCCAGCACTCACTGCCATTCCTTTTGCTTATGCAGCGTGGAGCTTGCAGGCTACATTGGCCATTCCTGAAGGGGGCGACCAGCTGGCCTCCAATCTCGCAATCATTATGATGCCGATAGGACTCCTTGACTGGCGATGGAATCAATGGATGAAAAGGGGAATTAGTTTCGACCGCTTTATGCAATGGCCCGAGTTTGGGTCGGGGGTCCGTTTCACTGGCCTAATTGTCATCTGGATTCAAATGTCTATCGTTTACTTCTTTGCCGCAGTAGAGAAGCTAGCTGTTGATGAATGGCTGGAAGGCACCGCAATCTACTATTGGGCATCCGATCCCAACTTTGGAGCCGTAGGAATAAGGCAACAAATATTTTCCCTTTTTACCAATAGTCCGTGGTTTGTAGTGCTAATTACTTGGGGAACGCTGCTGCTCGAATTTATGCTCGCTTTTGGTTGGTTATCTCAGGGGAGGACAAAGCGGAGGTTGATGATCGCCGGGATTATTTTCCATCTAGGAATTGCCCTCATTATGGGGTTGGTGAGCTTTTCTATTATTATGAGCGGTGCTCTAATCCTTTACCTTGGCGTGGTAAAATCGTCCAAATTGAATGATGGATTAACGGGGGATAGGTTCCGTAATTGTGAAACTGAATTGGTAGCACACTAACTCTTGGTCCTTAAGGAGCGAAAATTGATAACATCTGCAGTTTTTACGCTAGTAACATTCTCGGTTTTAGGGGTTTTTACATTTTTTATCGCGAAAGAGTCCCCCAAAGGTGAGTATAAATCGTTAACTTATACTTCCTTGCCCGGCATACTTACGCCGCGTGTGTTGAGTTCAAAAGAAAACTGGGTGATGGCCCATAGGGCAATGTCGCCGTACTTTACATCGTTAGCTGTCTATTTTAGCTTGGCTGCGGTAGTTAATGAAATAGTGATTTTTACCGCAAACAGTTATGCGGGTGTAGTTTTTAGTTGCAGCTTGTTTTTGGGGATTACTATTTTTGCCGTCCTAGTCTTTTTAGGGGACCGCGTTGTAGCAAAGCATGAACGAAGAATGGGTAAAACACGGTGAGTCGTAAAATTCAGTCTCTATTGGTTGGGGTCGTCATGGCTCTTTTTGTATGCCTATTTACAGCAGGTGTCAGTAGCGC
The DNA here is from genome assembly GCF_000375525.1 of Corynebacterium propinquum DSM 44285. Taxonomy (GTDB): domain Bacteria; phylum Actinomycetota; class Actinomycetes; order Mycobacteriales; family Mycobacteriaceae; genus Corynebacterium; species Corynebacterium propinquum. The sequence continues at coordinate 48,183 of NZ_AQXC01000014.1, read as the reverse complement.
CACTGTTCTCTCTTCCTCGGAGGGGAGTTCTTCGCTCTCTAGCGGAATATCTCATGCCGTGGAAGGGCCGGCTTTTGAGAAGATTTACAGAAATAGCCGGGGCTTCTCTTATTTAGCTGCTCCGAGAGTTTTGTCTCCAGGAGTTGCGATTACTAACCAGGATAAAGGAAAGGTGTGTTCTGCAGGATGGTTTTTTGAAAAGGGAGATCAAATTCTATTATCCACTGCCGGGCATTGTGGTGCTCAAGGGGATAGGTTCTCTTTTACTAACCAAGATGGCGAAACTGTTAGCATCGGAAAGGTAGTTGTTTCCGATTATCAGACTACGTCCGATCTTGGCATCTCAGATTTTGCGTTGATCGAAGTTATTGACCTATCTGTTGTGGGGGCAACAGTTCCTCTGGAAAATCGTTACCTCCCAGTAGAAATGACTTATGAAGATGCTCCTTCGGCATCATTTACTCGATTCGACTTTATTTGTGGCCTTGGTTTTAGATCGGGATTATCTTGCGGCCCTTTCGATTCCATAGGAGAGAAGGGAGAGCTTTTCTTTCGCCGGATTAGCGATACCGGGGATTCTGGTGGGCCAGTCTTTGGAGTTAACGGGTCTACCATTGTGCCGTTAGCTCTGGGGTCAGCTGGCAGCAATGATGATGCCACCAAATCGCTTAACCAGCCCATTTTGTCTAAAATGCGACAATACAACTTGAAGCTGCATCTGTAGTGCTCGGGTTCAGCTTTGAACGGCGGTCTTTGTCTCTAGGCACATGTGTAGATGCTGTGAAGTGCCCCAGGTTTTGTTCCGTTTGAGTAGATGGGAAAATTTGGAACATGCCAAGAAAAATTTGACCAGGAAGCGAAGCATCGCGTGGTCCGCTTGGTAGAAGATCGCATCCTGGCGGAGAACCTTTCCATGCAGGCAGCCTGCAAGATCATGGCACCCAAAGCTGGGAGTTTCGTGGCACACAGCGAGGCAATGGACGCAGGCCGCTCGAGGTGAGGGACGCGTTACTAAACGGTTGCCTGAGGACCTTGTGGCAGAGGTCGCCAAGCTGCGTCGAGAAAATCACCAGCTTCGCGACACCAATGAGTTGTTGAAAGCCGCCTCAGCTTTTCGCCTCATGACTCGACCCAAATTGTTAAGAAATGATCCGGTTCATCGATGAGCATCGGAATCGTTTCACTGCCCGAGTTCATCAGCCAGACGTTAAACACTCACGGCGAAGGCGGTTTCCTGAATCGGCCTGGGTTTGTGGAAGGCGGTGTTTAAGCCGCTTGGGCTTCGGTCGTATCCGTTTCCGGATGATTGTGATAGTAGTAGTGTTAACGACGGTTGAAAAGTAGCCCAGTAGCAGCGGTCGAAAAGTAGCCCATTCAATCAGAATTGGATAGGTGATTTCCATGGATAATTGGGCGCAGATTCGAGTACTGCACGCGCAGGGCATGTCGATTAGAAAGATCGCGGCTGAAGTCGGTTGTGCCAAAAAGACCGTTGAACGCGCTTTAGCTTCTAACGAGCCGCCGTCATATAGGCAGCGGCCTAAAGTACACGGTGCTTTCGACCTCGTTGAAGCACAGGTACGCGCACTTTTAAATGATGAGCCGCAGATAGCGGCAACCGTCATCGCCAAACGCGTCGGCTGGACTGGGTCGATGTCATGGTTTCGTGAGAACATTCGCAAAATCCGGCCGGAGTACCTTCCTCAAGATCCTGTCGATACGCTCAAGCATCGCATTGGCGAGCAAATTCAATGCGATCTGATGTTTCCTGCCGGCGGCATCCCTAACGACACAGGAGGTGTATTCCCAGCACCCGTACTGGTCATGGTGGCCTCGTATTCATGATTTATGGCGGCATGCATCCTGCCGACGAAAACAACCGGTGACCTTGTATCCGGGATGTGGATGCTCCTTGAACAACGCTTTCAAGCAATTCCGCAACACATCCTCTGGGACCACGAGTCCGGTATTGGCCGAGCTCGTTTAACGGACCAGGTCTTGGGATTTTCCGGGGCCTTAGGCATGGGTGTCAAACAAGCACCTCCCAGGGATCCAGAAACCAAAGGGATCGTTGAACGGCACAATCGCTATCTGGAGACTTCGTTCTTTCCCGGTCGCAGTTTCCGCGATCATCACGATGCACAACACCAGCTAGATAACTGGATTGGCACTGTTGCCAACCAGCGTATCCATGCCACACTCAAACAACGTCCCATCGATAGGTGGAAAGACGAGAAGACCACGATGCGGCCGTTGCCGCCCTATCTGCCGCAAACAGGATCGTTGCGTCAGCAACGCCTTCCTCGTAACTACTACGTTCACATCGATTCCAACAAGTACTCGGTCATGCCGACAGCTATCGGCAAAATCGTCACGATCATGATCGGCATCGACATTGTCTGAGTCACCGACAGCACCGGAGTCCTGTTGGCCAAACATAAACGAGTCTGGGGAAAGAACCAGGTCATCACGGATCCCGAGCATGCCCGCGTAGCAAAGACCATGCGTCAACAGCTTGCGCGTCCTGCCAAGATTCCGTCTGACGCAGAGGTTGAAATACCAGATCTGAAGATCTACGACACGCTTTCAGGATGGGAGCATTGCGCATGAATAAACCAAAACATACCCAAATCGATTCCGAACTCGCACACCTATGCCAGGCGCTGAAGGCGCCACGCATCGCTGCCTCGTATGCGCACACTGCGCAGCAGGCTCGCGATGGAGCATGGACTTTTGAGGAATACCTGGCAGCAGTCTTATCTACTGAACAAGCAGCACGCGCCGAATCCGGGGCAAAGATACGCATCAAACGTGCTGGCTTTCCCCAAGTAAAGACCATCGACGAGTTCGACTTCACGGCCCAGCCTGGCCTAGACCGTGCGCGTATTGCACGCTTGGAAACCTCAGCATGGATTACCCAAGGAGACAATGTTGTATTCCTCGGACCACCAGGAACTGGGAAGACCCACCTCGCCATTGGACTATCAGTTATCGCAGCTAGACAAGGATTTAGAGTCCTTTTTGATACCGCTGCCGGCTGGGTATCCCAGCTAACCACAGCTCATAGTCAAGGCGAGCTTACGAAGTTTCTCAAAAAGCTCGCCCGCTACGACCTGCTTGTCATCGATGAGGTCGGCTACTTGCCGATCGAAGCTGATGCTGCGAACTTGTTTTTTCAGCTAGTCTCGACCCGCTACGAGAAGGCATCAGTGGTTATGACGTCGAACCTTACGTTTTCACGCTGGACCGAGTGCTTCGGCGACGCGGCCATCGCTGCTGCAATGATCGACCGCATCGTTCATCACGCAGAAATCATCACGCACAAAGGAACGAGCTATCGCATTACTGGTCGCGATGACCTACTACCGTCCGTCGCCGCAGAACGCAACGAGACGCTAAGCTAACAAACACAAACTTGGGCTACATTTCGACCGTCGGAATTGGGCTACATTTCGACCGTCGCTAACAAGGAAGATCACCGGGTAAAACTCGTTGAGCTGGCGATTTTGCCAGATCATGACCTCATCCAAGACCGCATCGGTAATGGTGCTGATCGTATCCGGGCTCATATCCACCCCCAGCGTGGTGGAAAGATGGTGGCAAATATCGCGCACTGTCATCCCGCCGGCGTAGGGCGAGACGATCATGTCGTCGAGCTCTGTGAGCCTGTGTGCACCCTTGGGCACCATGCGGGGAGTAAACGTGCCGGCACGATCCCTGGGCACAGTTACTTCCACCGCGCCGTATCCAGAATTGACGGTCTTGATGTACGACCCGTTGCGGTGGTTATTCTCCTGTGAGGTTTTGACCTGGGCTTTGGTGTTGCGGTCGGAATGGCTGTAGCCCAAATGCGCATCCATCTCCGCCTGTAGGCCAGCATTGATCGATGCCTGTAGCAGGCCTTTGACCAGCTCGCTTGCATCATCAGCGGAAGCCGACAGCTCGCTGATCAAGCTGGCGAGCTTAAGGGTTTTCCATCAGCTTCTCGCTGATCTCGTTGACCCTCGTCGGGTCATGGCTTTTCTTCGGTGACACCGTAGTCATTATCGGTGAAACTCCTTCAGATTAGAACCTCACACACAAACTTCCTGACACTCTCCTTCGCAGCCTGATCATATTTTTGGGCGCAGTCAAGATTTTGCGAGCTATTCAAACCGAACAAAAACTAGGACGCACCAGATTCTAATCTGTAGGGTCAATAACTAGCGCAGCGAGTTCCAGAGGTTTTCTGCCTCAATCTCGTCCCAGAGCACCACGTTTCCGACGTCGGTATCGGCGAAACCTCCCACCGGTACCGTCGTGGTTTCCACCCCGGTACCCATTGACAATGCCAGGCGGGCCAGGTGCCATACGTGATCGCTCTCGCCGACGGTAAACGATTTCGATACCGAGCTGATCATCGGGAATACATCAAACGGGTTGAGTAGCGTCGACGGGTTGGTGGCCTCGTGCATCAGCGCAGAGAAAAACTCTCGCTGGCGTTCTACACGGTCCAAATCACCCATCGCGGTGGCACGGGTACGCACATAGCCCAGTGCGTTGGCACCGTCCATTTCTTGGCATCCTGCGCCAACATTGAGATTCGCCAATGGATCATCAATCGGCTCCGAAGGGCACAATTCCACTCCGCCGATAGCGTCGACAATATTGGCCAAACCGCCCATGCCCACTTCGGCGTAGTGGTCAATGCTGACGCCGGTGTTGGCTTCCATGGTGTGCGTCAATAGTTGTGGGCCGCCATAAGTAAACGCCGCATTGATCTTGTCTTGCCCAAAACCGGGTACGTCGACGTAGCTGTCGCGAGGAATGGAAATTAGCTGTGCACTGGTGCCTTCCAGGTGCAGCAACATGATCGCGTCGGTGCGGCCCGTTCCAATATCGCCACCGGTGCCCAGGCGCGCGATATCTTCTTCGCTTAAGCCCACGCGTGAATCCGAACCAACCAACAACCAGTTCGTGCCCTTGGTGGATCCGATAGGCGCCTCAGGCTCCGAAGCCACGCGGGTGAGCTGGGCGTCTGCCCAAAAAGCGATGACCAGCAGTAACACCACGAGCACTGCCAACGGCCAGCCCAGACACCCCACGCAACCGAATTTTGGGCGGCGCAGCTTCGAGCGCAACCCGGCCGCACTAAACTTTCCGAAACCGTGCCCGGCGGTTGCACCGGGGTGCTGATTCCGTAGATCAACGTGGGCTTGCTGGTAGGGCTGCCCAGGTTGTTGATAGTGCTGTCCTGGATGGCCATGCGGCCCATACCCACCGGGTTGTTGATGATACTGCCCCGGTTGTTGCGCGTAGGGCTGCCCGACATAATTTTGTGGCGGCCGCTGTTGCGGGGGCTGTTGCTGTGGGGGTGCCTGGGGGAATTGTTGCGCGGAACGACGCGGCACTTCACCGTGACGTCCATGCCCCGCAGCACGACCCTGCGCGTACCCTGCTGCGGCGCCACCGACAGCACCACCGATAGCACCGCCAGCTGCTGGACCACCGAGATCCATACGGGTTGGTTCCGCAGGGATTCTCCTCTGGTTGCGTTGCTGCTGTAGCTGTTCGCGGCTTGCATTACTACGCGCGGAGTTGGCTCGCTGGGCGTCATAAATGGCGCGCTCGCGGCGCAGTTTTTCTCGATCAATTTGCGGGCGGTTTGCACGCGAATCGGCCCGATTAGTGCGCGTTGGGCGCGCAGCACGAGGGACACGCGAAGCTTCTTGCGGAGCTTCCGGCTTGGCATGCCGCCCGCCGTCAGCGGAATGTCGGTTGCTTCCAGCGGAATGCCGACCACTACCTTCCCGCGTTCCACCTTGCGCCGGGCGCGGGCGCCGTCGCACCGGCCGACCGTAGCGATCCAGCAGCGGCTTACCGTCGCGCCCCAGGACGACGTCACCTTCTGCAGGCCCGTGGGATTCCCCGTGCCGTCCAGTTGGCCGTTCTCCGCGATCATTCATGGCAGATACTTTACCTACCCTTGCTCGCAGGCTGCTCGTTAGCCAAAAACTCAGGCATGCACATCAAGTGCGAGCCCGAGCAGCTCGTCGTCGGCAAGCGTGACTGACCCCAGATGTACCCCAGCCGGTGGACGCCCAGGCAAAGCCACCGGAATAGAGATAGCGGGCCGTCCCGTCATATTAAATACCGAACACCATGGCGACCAACGGGTTTGCTCGGCAAAACACCGGGCGTGCTCCATCGCAGCAAAATGGCCCAGCGGCGGTGGATCGTGGGAGAGCGTGGGCGATAACACCACATCAACGTTCCAAAAAGAATGCAACAGACCATTCAGTGCGAAGGCGTGTTTTTTCGCTGCCTGCACATCCGTTGGCGCTTGCCGACGCCCTAGCTCCACCACCCAGTGCGGGTAGCCGACGGTGCCTGAGCCTGGTGCTAATGTGTCGTCGGCAAGCGCGGTGGCGAGCGCGGAGCTAAAAATCGTGCGGAAGGCGTCTAGGGTACGCTCACCGGGAAACGCAGTGATCGGGATAATCTGGTGGCCCGCGGAATCAAGCGCTTCGGCGGCTAGCTCTGTGGCCTGCAACATGGGATCGGCAACCTCGGCGTCTGTCAAAATTGGGTCCGTCAACAGGCCGACGCGCATACGAGAAACGCTGGGGTTGAGCGCGTGCAAGAAAGCGGAATCAGCCACCGTGGTGGTGACAAATCCCTGCACCGCCAACGCCCCGTTCTGCATCCCCGGTGGCCGCGGGGTGGTGGGTTTGAAGCCGACAAGCCCGCAGGCCGCAGCCGGAACACGGATCGAACCACCGCCGTCCGAGGCATGCGCGGCGCGCACAGTACCGAGTGCGACCTGTTCTGCAGCACCGCCAGAAGAGCCACCCGGGGTAGCTCCCGGCCACAGGGGATTTGTCGGGGCGGGCAGGCCTACCGGCTCGCAATCAATGCGTAAGCCCAGCTCAGATGACGCGGTTTTCGACTCTATGCGCGCGCCCTGGGCCTGCAGATGCGCCAGAAACGGCTCGGTGCGCTGGGCAATATATCTGCGGGAGATATTGCCCAAGGTGGTGGGAAGCCCGGCGACGTCGTAAAGATCCTTTGCCGGAATCGACCAACCCGCCAGCCGCTCAGGGTTGGGGAGGTGGTGAGGCAATTTTTGCAATTAAAGCCCCTTCAGGTCCAGGAGCTGGGCATATTTCGGTCGTGCCTTGCTGATTTTGTAACTCTCATGCAGCCGTCATTGAAGTAATCGCTTGTCGCATGAGTTCTGAGCGTGATAAGTGCTTTTCTGCAGCGAGTTGGTCTAACATTTTTAGTTCTTCGGCGGTTAATCGAACAGCGATTACTTGGGAGGGTTGAGCACCTCGACCTGGTCGGCCGCGACCACGTTTTTTTAGTGCTTCCACGTCATAACCGGCCTCGGCTTCAGAAACCCAGGCATCAATTTGATGTTCTGTTGCTTTAACGGGCATGACTATATCGTATAACGAAAATATCCTCAAGGCACTATTTGCTTCCGTGCTTTTCAATCGCACAACAATGTGAAATCTCAGAACGATGTGAAGTGGCAGGGTAATCTAGCGGGCATGAGCACCGTGGCATACCTGGGACCCGCCGGAACTTTCACCGAGGCTGCACTGCACAAGCTACAGCGCGCCGGGGCGTTTGCTGGGGCGGGACACGATGCAGGGGCTGGTATCACCGCTGTTCCGGTGGCTTCGCCAGGTGAGGCTTTACGACGTGTCAGCGCAGGCGAGGCCGACTATGCCGTCGTAGCCGCAGAAAGTTCCGTCGAAGGCGCAGTGACTGCCACGCACGATGCATTGGTGGAAAACCCCGGATTGCAGATTTTCGCCGAATCCACACTGGATATCCAATTCAGCATCCTGACTGGTACCGAAGAAATCGCGGCAAAGCCGCACGCGATTACCAGCATTGCGACGCACCCGGTGGCGTATCAGCAAATCCGCACCTGGGTGGACAATCATTTGCCGAATGCCGAGTTCATCCCGGCCCCATCCAACGGCGAGGCCGCACGCATGGTCGCGCAAGGCCGTGTCGATGCCGCTGCTGCCCCGGATAATGCCGCTGATCTGCATGGGCTCGCGCGGATGGCACAAGGGGTGGCGGATGTTTCCGGCGCCCAGACTCGTTTCATTGCACTTACTGCGGCGCAGCGAAACGGTGCACCCCGCACCGGCAACGATCGCACCGGAATCATTTTTCATGTGCACAACGAACCCGGCGCATTGGCCGGCGTACTGCAGGAAATCGCTGGCCACGGGGTGGATTTATCACGCATTGAATCCCGGCCGACGCGCACCGGACTGGGCACCTACCGCTTTCACCTCGACATGCATGGCCACATCGACGACGCGCCGGTGGCCGCGGCAGTCGCCGCCCTGGAGCGGCGGTGCGAGAAAGTGCAATTCCTCGGCTCCTGGCCCAAAGCACGGTAATTCACAGGCACGGCAACTCATAGGCAGGGGTTAAGCATGGGAAAAGTCATTTTGCTCCGCCACGGGCAAACGCATTCCAATATCCACGGCTACCTGGATACCCGCCCGCCGGGAGCAGAACTCAGCGAGCTCGGGCGTCGGCAAGCCCACGCTGTCGGTGAGGAATTTGCCCGTGAACTGGGAGAAATCCCGCAGTGGTGGTCGTCGATGGCCATCCGCACGCAGCAAACCTCTGAGATCGCTGCCCGGGCCTTCGAGCAATTCCGAGGGCTAGAACCCTATACCATCCCGGTGCAGGTCACCCCAGGTTTGTATGAAGTCTTCGCTGGCGACTATGAGATGAGCCAAGACATGGGGAAAATCGCCGAATATCACCAGTGTTTGCTGCGGTGGCTCGAAGGCGACGAACACGCAGCAACCCCCGGCGGTGAAACCTACCCCGAGATTCTGGCGCGCTATTTACCAGTGATGGAACAAGCCGCAGTCAGCGATCACACCACGGTCATTGCCAGCCACGGCACCGTGGTGCGCGTTGTGGCACGTTACCTCACCGGCCTGGACGCACGGCAAGCATTTGACTGGTATCTGCCGAACTGCCGCTATATCGTGCTGGACCCGGCAGGGCGGGAATTTGGGCAGTGGAAGCTCGACCGCTGGGGCGATTATGATCTGGGGGTGCTGCTTTAGGTACCGAGCAACCTTTACCCAAAACCAGCGGCATGCAGCTGCTCTTCGTCCATACCGAAATAATGCCCAACCTCATGAAACACAGTCACCTCGACTTCGTCGGCAAGCTGCTGCACACTGCTGCAATAACGCTTCAGCGCCTCGCGGTAGACAAAAATCGCGTCCGGTAAAAACCCCGTGTGGTGGTGGGTGCGCTCCACCAAGGACACGCCCTCATACAGGCCTAAAATCTCGGGGTTTTCCGGGTGAAAATCCTCAATCAAAATGGCAACATTGCGCAGGCGATACGCAAAATCATCCGGGATTTTATCCAGTGCATCCAGCACTAGCTCCTCGAAATCCTCGTCGCTGATGTCCACCATGATCAGTTACCGCAATCGGTTACCACGGCCAGCTAGCGCCGTGGGTTGCGCTCCGGGCGTTCTTCCGGTGGGCCGCCATCGATCGTCAACGCACCGCGTCCTTCACGTGCCGTGCCTTCAATGGTGGAAAAACCGCCGCCATCGCGGGCATGCACCAGCGTGCAATTCACCGAATGGGAACCGTTGCGCCAGGAATCCTCACTCAGTGCGCCCCAATACGGTTGCAGCGTCGACTGATACAGGTTTTCTTCGCCGCCTAAGTAATCCTCGGCGGCGCGGGTGCAGACGTCGGCAAGAAACTCATCTTGCGCTTCTTCGGCCGGGTAGCCGTCTGCGAAATTTTCCAACAGATTGACCGTGGAAGTCACCTCCATCTGGTGCGGCTCGCCACAGGCGACCTCCGTCAGCGTCTGGGATTCCTCGATACGCAGGCACGATTGCGCGCTGTACACGCGGGCCTGGTCGCGCTCGGAGACCTTGCCGGTGGTCAATTGTGGAACGCCGCGGGAATCAGTGCTTTGCAAACCGCACAGCATGGTCCGGTCCCCGTTTTCCCAGGCCGGGGCGGGCGGCAAAATTGGCGCAATGGAATACTTCCCGGAAGGATCAAAGCGCCCATCCAGGTACCGCAACGTTGGCGTCCGGCAGAGTTCTTCGCGCAATTGGGCCTGCCGGGCGGTGCCAGGAATTTCCGCCTCCGGGCCGAACTCGGCAGTCGGGTACGCACTCAGATCCTCCCGCGCGGAAATTTCAAAACGGTGCTCTTCGGCGCAATCGGCCTGCTCGAAGCTATTAATCTTGCCGTCGGCGTCAATATTCCAGGTCAGGCACGCGCCGGCATCAGCGGTGGTAAACGATGCCACCTGTGGTTTCGGCTTCTGCGCAGACTCCGTTGTCGGGTTGGCGTTGACGGTGCTGTCGTTCGCCTGGCCTGTGGAGGCGGCGCCGTCGTCGGAAAACAGCCCGTAGCCGGTTAATGCCGTTGCGCTGGCGAGGGCAGTCACCAGCGCGGTGCGCACTGCTACTGCTGATCGCCATGATGCCTGAGTACTCATCGGCAGCTAGTTTACCCTGTCGTTTCACGCTAAACTCTAGAGGCGTGATTGATCTGAAGTTTTTGCGCGAAAACCCTGACCTTGTCCGACAGTCGCAGCGCACCCGCGGCGAGGACCCGCAGCTTGTCGACGAGCTGCTGGCTGCTGATGAAAAGCGCCGTCGCGCCATTGCCACCGCGGATGATCTGCGCGCGGAGCAAAAGGCATTCGGCAAAAAGATTGGTCAGGCTTCTGCGGAGCAGCGCCCAGCGCTCCTGGAAGGTTCTTCGGAGCTAAAACTGAAGGTCAAACAGGCGCAGGAAGAGCAAAAAGCCGCCGAGGATGAGGTCACCGCCATCCAGTACCGGCTGCCGAATATCGTCGAAGGCGCACCGGCGGGCGGCGAAGAAAACTTCATCGAGATCGAGCGCGTCGGCGAAATCCCGAATTTTGATTTCGAGCCGAAAGACCACCTGGAACTCGGCGAAAAACTGGGCCTGATCGATATGGCCCGCGGTTCCAAGGTCGGCGGTGCGCGTTTTTATTACCTGACTGGCGACGGTGCCTTCCTGCAGCTGGGCATGATGATGCTCGCCGCGCAGAAAGCCCGCGAAGCCGGTTTCCAATTGATGGTGCCGCCGGTTTTGGTGCGCCCAGAAATTATGTCCGGTACTGGCTTTTTGGGTGAGCACGCCGACGAGATTTACTACCTGGAACGCGATGATATGTACCTGGTGGGCACCTCGGAGGTGGCGCTGGCGGGCTATCACAAGGACGAGATCATTGATCTTGCCGACGGCCCGATTCGCTATGCCGGCTGGTCGTCGTGTTTCCGCCGGGAAGCCGGTTCGCACGGCAAGGACACCCGCGGTATTTTGCGCGTGCATCAGTTCGACAAGGTGGAAATGTTCAGCTACTGCAAGCCTGAGGATGCAGCAGCCGAACACCAGGCTCTGCTGAACCTGGAAAAGGACATGCTGGCGGCCATCGACGTTCCGTACCGCACCATCGACGTCGCTGGTGGCGATTTGGGAACTTCTGCTGCACGCAAATTCGACAACGAGGCCTGGGTGCCATCCCAGCAGACTTTCCGTGAGTTGACCTCCACGTCGAACTGCACCACCTTCCAGGCACGCCGCTTGTCGACGCGCTACCGCGATGAGCAGGGCAAAACTCAGACTGCCGCGACGCTGAACGGAACACTGGCCACTACTCGCTGGCTGGTCGCGATTCTGGAAAACCACCAGCAAGCCGACGGCACCGTGGTGGTTCCAGAAGCCCTGCGGCCGTTCGTCGGCAAGGAGATCCTGGCGTGACGCGCTACCGCAGCCGGGCTCGGCTCCGTGTGCCGGAAAACCTGCCGAAGCTGAACAAGCACCCGAAAGAAGCCCGCGAGTTTCCGTATGGCACCCCGGTGGTGCCGATGGCTCGCTGGCTGATGTTTCTGCAGGGCATCGAAGTGACCGTGGACGGCGCCGAAAATATCCCTGCTGATGGTGGCGCGCTTCTGGCGATCAACCACACCGGCTATTACGACTTCATCTTGGGGGGCTACCCGGCCTACGTGCGCGGGCACCGCACCGTGCGCATGATGGCGAAAAAGGCGATTTTCGATACGCCGGTGGTAGGGACTTTGCTGCGGATGATGGGCCACATCAGCGTGGACCGTTCTGCAGGAAAAGGTGCTGCATCCAAGGATGCTGCGGTGCAAAAATTGCGCGAAGGCAAGCTCGTGGGGATTTTCCCAGAGGCTACGATCTCACGCGCATTTGAAATCAAAGATTTGAAAACCGGTGCCGTGCGCATCGCAGATGAAGCAGATGCGCCGTTGCTGCCAGTGATTATTTGGGGTTCACAGCGCGTCTGGACCAAAGGCTTGCCGAAAAATTTGCTGCGCCCCAAGGTGCCGATTCGGGTTGCCGTCGGCACGCCCATTGAGCTGAGCGGTTCTGCAGAAAAAGACACCGCAACACTTAAAGAAGCGATGGAAAAGCTGCTGGAGACCACCCGCGAGAAATACGCTGAGCGCCACGGGCCTTTCGAGCCCGGCTTGCCGTGGATGCCCGCATCGTTGGGCGGTGCCGCACCAACCCTGGAACAAGCCGCCGAGATTGATGCCGCCGCACGGGTCGAACGTGACCGGAAGAAAGCTGCAAAAGCAGCGAAAGCGGGAAAGAAAGACCACAAGTGAGCCAGCCTTGCGGAACCGACGCCGTCGGCCCGGCCCCGCGGCTGATCGTGAGTGACATCGACGGTACATTTCTGAACTCGGCAGACCGTGTGCCGCAGCGAGTCCGCGATGCCGTACACCAGGCCACCGCACAGGGAATACATTTCGCACTTGCGACGGGGCGGCCTTTTCGCTGGTTGCAGCCGGTGCTGGAGCAACTCGCCGTGCGCCCGGTGTGCGTAACCTCCAACGGTGCGGTGATTTATGACTGTGCCGCCGATGAGGTACTTACCGCCGCGGAAATCTCGCCAGAGTTGATGGAAGAGGTTTACTACACTGCGCAAGACATTTTTGCTCCCTATGGCGGGGTGAGCATCGCTGCAGAATACGCCGGTTATTCTGTGCGGCAAGACCCCACCGAGCTATTTGTTGCCGCGGAAAACTACGCGCACACGTGGGCGGATTCGCAATTTATTACCGCTCCCACGGAACAGGTGTGGCACAAACCAGCCGTGAAATTCCTGCTGCGCAACCCGGCTATGACCGCCAACGAGATGTACGTGTTGCTGGCAGAGCATGTTGATAGCCGTCGGGCACACCTGACGTATTCCATCGACGCTGGGTTGTTGGAGGTTGCAGCACCAGGGGTCAACAAGGCCGCTGGCCTGGAATATCTCGCCAAGCACCTGGGGGTGGACGCCCAAGAGGTGGTGGCTTTCGGCGATATGCCCAATGACATCGAAATGTTGCAGTGGGCCGGTTTAGGGGTCGCGGTAGAAAACGCACACCCGAGAGTGCGCCAGGCGGCTGATATGGTGACTGGGTCTAACGACGATGCCGGGATCGCCGAAATCATAGAACGGTGGCTGTAGAACAACCATGTATATCGCTGCACTCGACCAAGGCACCACATCCACGCGGTGCCTTATTTTTGACCGCGACGGGACAGTGGTCTCGCAAGCTCAGCTGGAACACCAGCAGATCATGCCGCGGAAAGGTTGGGTGGAACACGATCCGAATGAGATTTGGACGAACACGCGCCGGGTGATTTCTTCTGCGATGGTGGAACTCGACATCACCGCCCGCGATGTGAAAGCCCTGGGGGTGACTAACCAGCGCGAGACCGCCGTTGTCTGGGAGAAAGCCACCGGGGAGCCGATTTATAACGCGATTGTCTGGCAGGATACCCGCACCGGTGGGGAGTTTTCTGATGCGACGGTGTGGCAGGCGAAGACTGGTTTGTTGGCCAATTCTTATCCGGCGGGTCCGAAGATCGCGTGGATTTTGGATCATGTCGACGGCGCCCGTGAGCGCGCCGAGCGCGGCGAGTTATTGGCCGGCACCATTGATTCGTGGCTGGTGTGGAACCTCACTGGTGGTGCAGAAGAAAACAGCAGCGACGACGATGATCGGGGCAGTGGGGACCACCGTGATAATGGTTCCGGCGAAGCGCTACACATCACCGACGTGACTAATGCTTCGCGCACCTTATTGCTCGACCTGCACACCCTGGACTGGGACGATGAACTCTGCGAAGCCGTGCGTGTGCCCAAACAGATCTTGCCGACGATCGTCCCGTCGATCGGTGAGGTGGGTGCGGTGCGCCACCGTGGTTCGTTAACCGGCGTGCAGATCACCGGTATTTTGGGCGACCAGCAAGCTGCTTTGTTTGGGCAGCGCTGTTTCCACCCCGGTGATGCGAAAAATACCTACGGCACTGGCCTGTTTTTGCTGCTCAATACCGGCACGGAACCGAAATTTTCTGAGCATGGTTTGCTTACCACGGTCGCCTACCAGCAACAGGGGGAAAAGCCGGTGTACGCACTGGAGGGATCTGTCGCAGTGGGCGGCTCGTTGATCCAGTGGTTGCGTGATCAATTAGGGATTATCCCGGATGCTGCCTCGAGCGAATCGATCGCTGCCGATGATAACGGTGGGGTGTATATTGTCCCGGCGTTTTCTGGGTTGTTTGCTCCGCGTTGGCGGCCGGATGCCGCGGGGGTGATTGTGGGCTTAACCCGTTTTGCCGATCGCAGCCACATCACGCGTGCGGCCCTGGAGGCCACGTGTTTTCAAACCAGGGAAGTGGTTGAAGCCATGCAAAAAGATGCCGGACGCGAGTTATCGGGCCTGTGTGTTGATGGTGGAATGGTGGCGAATGATCTGCTCATGCAGATGCAGGCTGATATTTTGGGCTCGTCGGTACAGCGTCCGGAAATGATTGAGACCACCGTGTGGGGTGCCGCGCTGGCAGCCGGTATCGGCATTGGTTGGTGGGAGTTTTCGGATGATGACTATGTGGCTGACCGGGTGTGGGAGCCGGAAATGCCAGAAGCCCAGCGTGAGCAGCTCTACCACATGTGGAATCAAGCGGTAGAACGCACGCTGGGCTGGGAAAATGCCGCCGATTACAGCTAATAGCCGCTAGCCATTAGTCGGCATTGATTTGTAGCTCGCCGGTGGAAGGGTCGTAGGTGATGTTTCCGCCCTGGAAATTCACGCGGATCTTCTGGCCGTGTTGGTATTGCTCGCTGGTGGGTAGGCCCAGTTTTTCGAAGCCACCATTGGCCCAAGCTTTGGCGATTTCTCCCCACAGGGCGTTGGTGCCAGCGGTCTCGGAGTCGATGATCACGCCGTTGTCGAACAGCGCGAAGTTTACGTCGTCCGAGGCGCGCACAATACCGGTGGCTGGAGAGCCCAGGACTGGCCCGATCAGCTTATTGATTCGTGCCCAGGTCTGCTCGATTTCCGTGTTGCCGGTGAGTTTCACAACCTGGGTGATCAGCGCCGGAACGTCGCCAAGGTGGATGTCTGAGGAAGTCGCCAAACGCTTCAACGTTTCCTCGGTGGACTCGTTCGGCGCTTTGTTCGCGGCGCCATTAGCTTGCTGCAAAATCGCCATGACCAGCGGTGCGATGATCCCGATGGCTTTGACCGCGGTCTGTAACGGGCCGTCGCTAGCCGGGTTCGAGTTTGTGTGGGCGTTCTGGGTGCTCTGAGTGCTGTTCTGGTTGGTGGTTCCAGGCTGGTTACCGGAGTTTCCGGAATTATTGTTCCCGGATTGCGACTGCCCCGTTGCGTTGCCCGCGATCAGGCCTGCCACCTGCTGGTATTTCTTGTTAGTGGCATTACGGATATCACTCCAGCGCGCGACCGCATGCTGGCCTGGGCACGTCGTCGCTCCGACGTCGCGGTGTCCGTGGAAACGCTGGAACGTGCGGGTATCACCGGCTGGGTATTTTGCGTAGCTGCTGCCACCGGAAGTCATCTGAATGGTGCCGGATGGATCAAAACCGGACTGCGCAGCACGCCAACCGGCGATCTGGCCGACGGACTGGATGATGGCTTCGTTGATCGGTGCGACTTCGTAGTTACCCACCATGGAAATACCAAAGGTTCCCTGGTTGTAACCACCGGCGTGGGCGCCCATCACGCCTTCGTTGAGGCCACCGCGGCGGCCTTCATAGATGGTGCCGAACTTGTCGACGAGCGCGTGGTATCCGATATCGCACCAACCTAGAGTCTGAGTGTGGTACTGGTACGCGCCACGGACCTGCGCGGCAGCGCTAGCGGCGTCGTAATTGTTGGAACCTGCGGTGTGGTGCAGGGTCAGTGCGTTGTAGTCCATGCCGGTAGCGCCGCAGTTGCCCCGGTAGGACTCGTTGGCGCCCCATCCTTGGCGGGTGACCACGCTGGGCATGCCGACGGACAGGTTGGCGGTCTGCTCGATCGCGTTTTCTGCTTGGCCCGCGCCAGCGGCGGCGTTGCCGTTGACGAACACAGCGTTGAGGTCATCGGCGCCGGTAGCACCAGCGTGTGCATCGGAGCCCGCACCGGCACCCGCGCCGTCAGTGAGGTCTACGTCGTCTGCGACCGGTTGGATAACACCAGCAGAAGTTTCCAAACCAGCCTTCGGCAGAGTGCCCGGCGTGGTGGTGTTCGTGCCGTCAGTGGTTGCCTGGCTTGCGCCTGCAGATTCCGCTGCGCCCGCCGTTTCCGCTGTGCTTGCAGATTCTTCTGAGCCTGCAGCTGCAGCTTCGTCGCCAGTAAACAGATCCAGCCCAGCCACGGAAACCTGCACGGTGTGGGTCGGCTCGACGTAGATCAGCTCGGTGCCCTGCTGAGTTGCTTCCTCCGGGTGGGGTAGTGCATCGGCTTCGAACCATTCGGTCCAGCTGCCGTCGGCACGCTTCGAACGGAAATGCGCGTTGATATCGCGCTCGCCGCTCCAGGTCAGGGCGAAAGAATCGAATTCCTCATCCTTCGTGAACTCCTGGACCGCGCGGGACGGAGCCGGGCCGTCGCCTTGGGTAGCGACAGCTGGGTCATCCACGACGGTGGCGGTACCGCTACTGAAACTGGCGGTGCTGATGCTGGCTTCGGCTTGTCCGGAACCGGCGTTTTGGGTTTGCAAAACCTGGTGGCCTCCGAAAGCGGCGGTGACCACGAGGGCCGCCGTCGCGGTGACAGCGACGACTGGGCTGGCGCTGGCCCAGTTTCGCAGCGACCCGGAGGTGCCAATACGGCGACGTAAGTGCATGAATACTCCTGTTTCCTTGAATGATCCCGCGAAGCATTTTTCCGCGAAGAATGATTCAGCGAATCAATCAGCAACACACCCCTGAAGCACGTCACTCGCGTAATCCATGTGCCAGAGGTGAAGATACAGGCTCAAAGTTACCCATGAGAAGAATGTTATTTATGTTGCGACACGCGGAATTATGCGCGCGCCTTAGTTGCTCCCACTAGTGCGCGTAGTGCTCCACTAGTCTGTAGAGCATGACTGCATATGACCTCATCGTTGTCGGATCCGGATTTTTCGGCCTCACCATCGCAGAACGCGCGGCCAATGAGTTGGGCAAAAAGGTGCTCATCGTCGAAAAGCGCCCCCACCTTGGCGGAAACTGCTATACCGAAACAGACGAAGAAACCGGCATTGAGGTGCATAAATACGGTGCCCACCTGTTCCATACCTCGAACAAGCGGGTATGGGAATACGTCAACAAATTCACCGATTTCACTGATTACCAACACCGCGTTTTCGCCATGCACGACGGCACTGCCTACCAATTTCCCATGGGGCTGGGCCTGATTAACCAATTCTTCGGCCGCTATTACAGCCCGGAAGAAGCCAAACAATTGATCGCGGAGCAAGCTTCGGAATTTGACTCGGATAAAGCCGAGAACCTGGAGGAAAAAGCGATCTCCCTGATCGGGCGCCCGCTGTATGAGGCATTTGTGAAAGGCTATACCGCCAAGCAGTGGCAGACCGATCCGAAAAACCTCCCGGCCGGAAACATCACCCGCCTGCCGGTGCGTTATACCTTCAACAACCGCTACTTCAACGACACCTACGAAGGCCTGCCGGTCAACGGATATACCGCGTGGTTGGAAAATATGGCGGCCTCGGACAAGATCGACGTGCAACTGGACACGGATTGGTTTGCAGTCCGCGATGACATCCGCGCGCAGTCGCCGGATGCTCCCGTGGTGTATACCGGACCGCTGGATCGCTATTTCGATTATTGTGAGGGCCGTTTGGGGTGGCGCACCGTGGACTTCGACAAAGAAGTCCACGGCGTGGAAGATTTCCAGGGCACCGCGGTGATGAACTACAACGACCAAGACGTGGACTACACCCGCATCCTGGAATTCCGGCACTTCCACCCAGAGCGCAACTACCAGCGCGAGAAGACGGTGATTTTCAAAGAATATTCCCGTTTCGCTGGTGACGACGACGAGCCGTATTACCCAATCAACACCCCGGAAGACCGCGAAAAACTCGCTGCCTACCGCAAGCATGCGGCGAAAGAAGTCATCGACAATAACGTGCTGTTCGGCGGCCGCTTGGGTACCTACCAGTACCTGGATATGCACATGGCCATCGGCGCGGCTCTGTCGATGTTCGACAACAAGCTGGTGCCGTATTTCCAGGACGGTAAGGCACTAGAGCAAGAACGCGGCCACTAAGCATTAACGTTAACTGCATTAACGTCTACTGCATTATCGGGCACTACACTAACGCCCGCTGCACTGCCCATTCGTGAATCAACCCTTGTGAACTGGAGAACCGTGAACCATCGCGAAGCCCTGCAACGCATTCTGTTACCGAAGCGCGGCGAACCTTTCGATGTCTGCATGCTTTACCTCATCGAATCCCCGCAGAACAAAGAGCGTTTGAGCTGGGATACCCGCACTGATATAACCGTGCCCGCCGGCGCGGAGGCCAGCTTCGAAACCTATTTCAACGCCTTCCCGGCATCGTATTGGCGCCGCTGGTCGCAACTCGATTCCGTCGTGTTGACCATGAAGGTAGAGGGCACGGCCAATATCTCGTTGTACCGCTCCAAGGTCGACGGCACCCGCGTTGGCGTGAGCAACCACTTGGTCGTCGACGACACCCTGGACATTGAACTGCCGTTGAAAAACTTCGAAGACGGCGGCTGGTACTGGTTCGACGTCACCGCCGAAACCGACACCAGCATCAGTGAGGCCGCCTGGTGTGCCCCGCATGCACCGAAGCCACAAACGCTTCCCGACGGCTCCACCATCGAGCCTGCGGAGAAGAAAGTCGCCGTCGGCATCCCGACATTTAACCGACCGGCCGATGCCGTCGCCGCACTACAGGCCTTGGGGGAGGACCCTGTCGTCGAACAGGCAATTTCTCACGTGCTCATGCCGGACCAGGGCAACCAACACCCAGCGGACGAGCCGGGATATGAGGACGCCGTTGCGGTCTTCGGCGAGCGCTTCCACGAATTCCGGCAGGGCAATCTTGGTGGCTCCGGTGGTTATTCGCGGATCATGTACGAATTCGTGGAGAACACGGATGCGCCTTTCGTGCTGTTCATGGACGACGATATCGCTATCGAACCGGATTCTATCCTGCGCGCCGTGCAGGCAGCCCGTTTTGCAGCCAGCCCCATCGTCGTCGGCGGACAAATGTTGAACCTGCAGCAGCGTGCCCAGCTGCGCACCACAGGCGAGACTATTCACGGCCGCGATTTCATGTGGGGATCGGCCCCATACGGGGTTTACGACCACGATTTTTCCGAGTACCCGCTGGGCTACACGCTCACCGAAGAACAACAGCGCAACCCGCACGCGAAAAGCAGTGCAGACCTGCACCGTCGCGTCGACGTCAGCTACAACGGCTGGTGGATGTGCCTGTTCCCGCGCGTGGTTGCCGAAACCGTCGGCCAGCCGCTGCCTTTGTTTATCAAGTGGGATGACACCGAGTATTCGCTGCGCGCTTCCGAATTTGGCTTCCCGACGGTCACCTGGCCGGGCGCTGCTATCTGGCACATGGCCTGGGCAGATAAGGACGATGCGATCGACTGGCAGGCGTATTTCCACCTGCGTAACCGTCTGATTACTGCCGCTATGTACCACCGCGGCAGCTTTAAGGGCGTGGCGCGCTCGATCATGAAATCCAGCTATAAGCACGCGATGTGCATGGAATACTCCACCATGGCCATCCAGATCGAAGCCATGCGTGATTTCCTGGCGGGCCCGGACCAGCTTTTCGACGTGCTGGAGACCTCGTTGCCACGGATCCAGAAGATCCGCCAGAACTACGATGACGCCGTGATCTATGAATCCGCGGCGGATCTGCCCGCACCAACGGGAGCCGATGTTCCCCTGCGCAATGTCGGTGGCCGCTTGGGCAAGGTGAAAAAGATCCCATGGGCGCTGAAAACCCTGCGCCACCTGGCAAAGGAAGCGGATCCAGCCCACCACGAGGCACCGCAGATTAATCTGAACCCGAACGAGGCTCGTTGGTTCAACCTGTCCCGAGTCGATTCGGCAACCGTGACCACCGCTGGTGGCACCGGGGTGGCTTTCCGTAAGCGCGATAAACAGCTGACCAGCGATTTGCTCTCACAAACCCGGAAGTTGCTGAAGGATATTGAGGCTCGTTTCGACGAGCTGCAGACCACCTACCGGAGTGCGCGTCCGCAGCTGACCGCACGCGAATCGTGGAAGAAGGTCTTCGATGCTCAATAAACTCAGCCAAGCAGAATCCCGCGTGCTGGAGCGCATCCAATCGGTAGCGTTTGACGCGCCGGGCGTGTTGTCGACCGCACGTGGGCTGTCGCATTTCGGCGAACACGCTGCGGGATGGATCGCCAGTGCAGGCGTTGGGGCAGTCGTCGACAAGCAACGACGCGGCCAGTGGGTGCGGGTTGGTGCCTCGGCACTGACTGCGCACGCCGCCTCTGTGGTGCTCAAACGCATCGTGCGGCGTCGTCGTCCGGATTATCCGTATGTGCGCGTCGGGGTGGCAACGCCGTCGAAATTGTCGTTTCCGTCGTCACATTCGACGTCAACGGCGGCATTTTGTACTGGGGTTTCGGAATTGACGGGTTCGACAACGCCGTTGGTTGGTATCCCGGTGATGATGGCATCGCGTATGGTGTTGGGGGTTCATTACCCGACAGATACTCTGCTGGGTGCAATGATTGGTTATGCGACCGCTAAGCGAATGATGAGGCAAGGCTAGATGGAAAACGACGGTCACCAAAGCGTGTTCCACTCGGAACCACACACCTCCGGCGTGGATACCGGCCGGAAGCGTCAACCTCCGAAGAATCTGCTTGATGGCATGATCAAGGCGCTGCGTCCGAAGCAGTGGGTGAAAAACAGTCTGGTAGTTGCCGCGCCGGCTGCTGCTGGCGCCGGTGTTTTGCTGGATGGTCGCACGCTTGCCGACGTCGCGTTGGCGTTTCTCGTCTTTTGCATGGGTGCATCCTCGATTTATTTGGTCAACGACGCCCGCGATGTGGCATCGGACCGGGCGCACCCAACCAAGCGTTTCCGTCCGATCGCTGCCGGTGTGCTTCCGGTTGGGCTGGCCTATGCGATGGCCGTCGGATTGATTATCGCAGCCGTCGGTCTGTCTTTCTTGGCCTCAGATGGGCTGGGGCTGGCCGCGGTGATCGCGGTGTATATCGCGCTGCAGCTGGGGTATTGCTTTGGCTGGAAACACATGCCGGTGATTGATATTGCGCTCGTTTCATCCGGATTCATGCTGCGCGCCATGGCTGGTGGCGTGGCCGCCGGTATTGAGCTTTCGCAGTGGTTCCTGCTGGTAGCTGCGTTCGGTTCGCTGTTTATGGCATCTGGTAAGCGCTACGCGGAGCTGCTGCTATCCGAGCGCACCGGCGCGAAAATCCGCAAAGCCTTGGAAGGCTATACTCCGACCTATCTGCGTTTTGTGTGGACGCTGGCGGCTACTGCCGTTGTCATGTCTTATGCCTTGTGGGGCTTTGAGCTTTCCGAGGCTACTGAGGGCTTGGCGTCGATCATGTATCAGGTCTCATTGGTGCCGTTTACCATCGCGATTTTGCGCTATGCCTCGAATGTGGACCGCGGTGAAGGCGGTGCGCCGGATGAAATCGCCTTGGAGGACCGCGCCTTGCAGGTGCTGGCGCTGCTGTGGATCGCCTGCATCGTCGTTGCGGTGTATATCGTTCCAGCAGTACAAGTAACAACCGTTTTCAATTAGCGATTATTTTTTGCTGCCCCTACACTGGCCTCAAGCTGTGTAACGAAATTATCTCGATTATCGATACACGTATCAGAATCCGTTGTCGCCTGCGGGTATTATCCCGAAAACCATGGAGCATACAGGCGGCAAATGAATAATTTCCGTGAAGGGGAGCAATGACGTCGATCGTGAATATGCGTCGTGCGGTGGTCACAATGGTGACTGCCGTGGCGGTCGCGCTGGGGATGATGGCCAGCCCTTCGGTGGCGACCGCACAAGATAACCGGCACTGGTTGCGGCCAGACGCCACCGGCACCTGTGAGTGGGATCCACATGTTGCTTACTGGATCCAGCGCTGTGATGTGTATTCGCCCGCCATGGGCCGCAATATTCCCGTCCAGATACAGCCTGCCTCCCGTGGCGGCAACGCTGGCCTGTACCTGCTGGACGGCCTTCGTGCGAACAACCAGCAGAATGGTTGGAACCGTGAGGGCAATGCTCACAAGCTGTTCGCCGAAGACAACATCACTTTGGTAATGCCGGTGGGTGGCGAGGCTTCGTTCTACGCAGACTGGCAAGGTACTCCGAAGTACTTCCCAGGTGAAGAAGACGGCAGCTACAAGTGGGAAACTTTCCTGACTGCTGAGCTCCCTGGTTACCTGCAGCAGCACTTCGGCGTCGCTCCGAACAACAACTCTGTTGCTGGTTTGTCCATGGGTGCTACCGCCGCGATGAACCTGGCCGGTAAGCACCCCAACCAGTTCCGTCAGGCTTTGTCCTACTCCGGCTACCTGTTTACTACTGCGCCGGGTATGCAGACGATGATGCGTGTGGCGTTGCTTGATGCCGGTGGTTACAACATCAACGCGATGTACGGCACGCTGATCAACCCGGCTCGTTTCCAGAATGACCCGTTCTACTTGGTGGGCAATCTGCGTAACACTGACGTTTATGTTTCCGCTGCTTCCGGTGTTCCTGGACCTCCAGATCAAAATCTGCGGCCAGAGCATAAGGCTCCTGGCATCGCCCTGGAGTTCATGTCCATGATTGGTACCCGTACCTTTGAGGCGAATGCTCGCTTGAACGGTGTCCCAATCACTACTGACTATCCGGCTCAGGGTCTGCATAACTGGTATCAGTTCAACTACCAGTTGGAGCGGACTCGGGATCGCATCTTGGATGTCATGGGTGCCCGCTAGGCAGTTCTGAGTATCTCTAGTCCCGTACAGGGGTGAGAGGCTTCCACAGCCAGATTGGTTGTCGCAACACGGCGACGCCAGTCTGGCTTTTCTTGTGCGTTGGTCTATGGTGCGGTGGATCCAGCCCTGTGCATGAGGCGAACTTGCGCGACAGAAAGCGCCGGACGCGCCGGGCGAGAATTTTTCTGGGAATTTGCGGAGTGTCTTACCAACAACCGTCTAGTTAAACCTAAACTTTAGACTTGAAAACTACGCGAGTAGGCCAGCCGTATCCCGGAAGCGGGGAACTTCCGGGGTGCGGACAGGCCTGAATTTTGCCTACCCTGCACACACTTTCAAGGAATCACTATGCGTCTAGACTCGTCTTCTTCCCCGCACGTTCAACCACTGACTACCGGTCAGCAGTCACGCGGTTTCCGCGGTCGCGCCTGGTTGAAGGCCTTGGCGGTGCCCACCGCCGTTGCTGCCGGATTGGCTGCCGTGCCTATTTCTACGCAGGCTCCTGTAGCGCAGGCACAAAGCTCATTCCCAGGAAGCTCGAATCTGTTGCCACAAAATGACGGCATTACGGATTCGGTTCTGCCGGGAGAGGCCCCGCAGCGCAGCACCATTGAGACGGAGTACCCGAGCTCCGATGGCCTGCCAGAAGGCGTCGAGATTGATCGTGTGGAATACAAATCACCGCGCCACGCATTCGTCTACGTTAAATCCGCTGCTATGCCGGACCAGGAAATGAAGTTCCAGGTGCTGCTGGCCCGTGATTACTACGCTAAGCCGAACCAGAAATTCCCGGAATTGTGGTTGATGGACGGTCTGCGCGCCCGCGAAACCGAATCTGGGTGGACCATCGCGACCGATGTGGAACGTTACTTTGCTGACAAAAACGTCAACGTCGTCCTGCCGGTCGGTGGCGAGTCTTCTTTCTATTCCGATTGGCAGCAGCCGGACAACGGCAAGCACTACAAGTGGGAGTCTTTCTTGACCAAGGAAGTTATCCCGATCATGGACAACAAGTTCCGTTCCAATAAGCAGCGCGCAGTTGCGGGTCTGTCCATGGGCGCAACTTCTGCTATCAACATGGCAGAGCGTAACCCGCACCTGTTCAATTTTGCTGGCTCTTTCTCCGGTTACTTGGATACCACCAGCAAGGGCATGCCAGAAGCTATTCAGGTCGCGCTTTCCGACGGCGGTGGATACAACGCCGAAGCGATGTGGGGCCCGCTGTATAGCCAGGGCTGGATTGATCACGATCCGAAGCTGGGCATCGAGCAATTGCGCGATATGACGGTCTACGTCTCGGCTGGCAGCGGACAACCAGACTTTGGTGATCCCAACTCCGTCGCCAAGCACGGCCCAAGCCTGCCGGGTGTCGGTTTGGAAGTGATCTCTCGCATGTCGACGCAGACCTTCGTCGACCGGGCCAAGAAAGAAAATGTGGACGTCGTCGCGAAGTTCCGCCCGACCGGTATTCACACGTGGGAATACTGGGAATTCGAACTGAAGCAGGCATGGCCATACATCGCGAACTCACTGGATATCCCAGATGAAGGCCGCACCGCTAATTGTGAGGTCAAGGGTGCGATTGCCGCTGACGTGTCTGGCCAGGCGCACTTTGAAGAGTGCCTGACTAACGAGTATCAGGTGGGCGAGACCGGTGGCGTGGCACAGGACTTCACTGGTGGTACTGCTTATTGGTCGCCAGAAACCGGCGCACATGGTGTGTATGGCGCCATCAACGCGCGTTATGCACAGTTGGGTGGCGCAACATCGTGGCTGGGCTTCCCGAAGTCCACTGAGCTTGGCACCCCGGATGGCAAGGGCCGGTTCGTGCAATTCGAAAACGGCAATATCTACTGGCACCCAGATACTGGTGCTTGGGAAGTTCCTAACGACTTGCTGGAAGGCTGGAAGGAGTACGGCTACGAGACCGGCACTTCCGGTTACCCAACGGGCAAGGATGAGCACGTGGGTGGCGGCAAGGTGCAGCCGATGCAGAACGGATTCTTGACCCGCAACCGGGAGGGTAAGACCTACTTGGTGCACGGTGCGATTGGTAAGAAGTACGCATCCGTCGACAAGGCCGAGCTGGGTCTGCCGAAAGGCAACGAGATCAAGATCAACGGCGGTTGGTTACAGGAGTTCGAAAACGGCAATATCTACTTCTCGCCGGAGTCGGGTGGTCACGTGATCAAGTACGGCAAGATCTTCGACGAGTGGGGCAAGCACGGTTGGGAACAGGGCAAGTATGGCTGGCCAACCGCTGATTACGAGTCCAAGCCGGGCGTGAACGAGCAGAAGTTCCAGCACGGAACCTTGCAAGAGATCAACGGTGGCGTACGGGAGAAGTAATGCGATTTACGCGAAGCTTGGGTCCTGACAAGACGGCTCCCGGCAAAACGGGAGCAGGTATACCGGGCACTGGTACACGGCGTCGGAAAGCGTCGTTGGCGGCAGTGTTGGCTTCTGGTGCTCTGGTGTTGGCGGCGTGTGGTTCAGCAACCGTAGAAGACGAAGAGCCAGAGACTCTGAGCAAATCGTCGACGACTGCCTCGGAATCCACTGCGGCTAGTTCTTCGAAGTCGAAAGATGCTGATAAAGACAGCAAGGACGGCAAGGACGGCAAGAGCAGCAAAGAGTCCGAAAAGAAGGACTCTGGCGCGAACACGGCGGGGCACAGTAACGCTGAGCCAGCACCGCAAGCTGGAGGCAGCGGTGGCAGCCGTGATCGTGGAGCGCAGGAAATCGACGAAATCCCGGATACCAACAACTTCGAAGGCGATAACGCTGCATTCCTCGATGATGTTCGTGCACTCGGTGTCGACGTCGGCGGAGTTGAAGGCCAGGTCATCTCTGCCGGTTACTTGGTCTGTGATGACCAGACCGCGATTTTGCAGGCGGTAGCCGGGCAACTGATTGGCCAAGACCGGACTGACAGAGAATTCGAAGATTTGGCTGATAATTTGGCGGAGTCCGCACGCAAGCACTTTTGCTAGGTGCGGTCGTAAAATCCGCGGTTCTGCTCAATCAGGAAATGTGAAGCTATGAGAAAAGTGTTCACGGTTATCGCCGTGATCGTTCTGGTCCTGTTAATCGGTGCCGGGGTGATGCAATATTTAAGCGGCGAGGATCCGATGGCTCCGGATGAGCAAGCCGGCCCTGCCGAAGAAGCGGACGAGCCTGTGCAGCCGGAGTGGTGCCCTCGGGTGGAATTCATTTCTGCTCCGGGCACCTGGGAATCCGCTGCGGATGATGACCCGTTCAACCCGCAGGCTAATCCACATTCCTTTTTGCTTAATGTCACCCGGCCTTTGCAGGAGCGCTACGCTCCGGACGACGTGCGGGTGTGGACTCTGCCGTATTCTGCCCAGTTTGCCAATGTGCAAAACCAGGACCAGTTGAGCTACGACGAATCCCGTGAAGAAGGCACGCAGAAGGTTCGCGAACGCCTGGCTGCCACGCATGAGGAATGCCCGCTGACGGATTTCGCGCTGACGGGCTTTTCCCAGGGCGCTGTGATCCTGGGGGATATCGCTAATGAGATCGGCAATCACCGTGGGCCGATTCCGCCGGAGCGTGTACGGGGCATTGCCTTGCTTGCCGACGGCCGCCGTACTGCGGACCAGGGGATTAATCCTGGAGTCCCGGTTGGTGGGGTAGGCGCCGAGGTTGCATTGAAGCCTCTGGAAGGTTTGGTGCAGGGCGTGACCCCGGGAGCGTCGATGCGTGGTGCGCGGGATGGTTTCGGTGCGTTGCAAGATCGCACTTTCCAGATCTGTGCCCAGAATGACCCAATCTGTGCCGCGCCGGAAAGCGTGTTGGATGCGTTTGGCCGGGCTCTGGAGCTGGCGAATAATTCGCATGCCCAGTACGGCACCAATGAGGAAGTAATTCCGGGTACGACGGCGGATGAGTGGATTAAGAATTGGGCTATTGAGACAATCGATCAGGGTTAGCCAGATAGGTTTGCTCGGAATGTGAACCTCACCAGCACCGCCACGTGGAAAGTCTTTCGGCGTGGCGGTTTTTCGGCGTGGCGATTCGTGATTGTGAATTAGAACTCATAAGATTTGGTATTGACGTTAACGTTTCTTATTTTGTTTCCGATAGCACCTGGTAGTTGCATGACTTCTGCGCCAACGTAGGCTGGAATCTTAGACAAACAAACATTTCGTACTGGTACTAGACGTACCGGTGTTAGCTCAGCAAAGGAATCACCATGGATCTTAAAGCAGCAATGAGTCAGTTTTACGACGGCCAGGGCAACCTGAAACTCGCCCCGCAATTGTCCTTGGTGGGCTTGGCTGAACTGCTGTACCAGGGTGATCTGCACACCGGCGGAGCCGACCGCCATTGCCTGCGGTTCTGGGATTATTCCCAGTCGCGGGAAGGCACCCCGGTTGATTTCACCCGGCAAGAGATCAACATCCGTATCAAGTCGGTGGCAGCCCGCCTGCAGCAGGTCGCCAAAATGGGCGACCGGGTTGCGATCTTGATGGGTAACTCCCCGGAATACATCTTCGGTTTCGTCGGCGCGATGTATGCCGGTATGGTTCCGATTCCGCTCTATGATCCCAATGAACCGGGCCACGAGGGCCACCTGACCGCCGTGTTTGCCGATTGCGGGCCAAAACTGGTGCTGACCAACCGCCCGTCGGCGGCCGCGGTGCGCGATCACTTCAAAAAGTTGCCTTCCCGCGAGCGTCCGCGCATCTTGGCAGTCGATTCGTTGCCGAATTCTCTGGCAGATTCTTATGTCAATCCGCAGCAAACCATTGAAGGCCAGCAGCGCATGGCGTCGTCGACGGTCATGCCAATCGACGAACCCGCCTTCTTGCAGTACACCTCGGGCTCTACCCGCACCCCGGCCGGTGTGGAGCTGACGAACCGCTCGATTCTGACCAACGTGCTGCAAATCTTCGAAGCCGCCCGCCTGCGCCTACCGCTGCGCCTGGTCTCATGGTTGCCGCTGCACCACGACATGGGCATCATTCTGAATCTGTTTGCCACGATCATGGGATTGCACACCGAGCTGATGTCGCCGAAAGACTTCATCCAGCAGCCAGCACGCTGGACGCGCATGATGTCGGCTCGGGAAGGCGACGATCACCGGGGCGTTTATACCGTGATCCCGAACTTCGCGCTGGATCTGGCCGTGCGCTACGGCAACGAAGACGGCCTGGATTTCTCGAATATTAACGGCATCATCATTGGTTCCGAGCCGGTGACGGTGAAAGCGCTGAATTCCTTCCTGGATGCCTTCGAGCCGAAGGGGTTGACGCGTCGTATGCTGCGCCCGTCGTACGGCTTGGCAGAAGCTTCACTGATGGTGACCACTCCGCAGACTGAGGACCGCCCGAAGATCAAGTACTTTGATCGGGACGAGATCTCTGCGGGCAAAGCTGTGGAGACCGGCAGCGACGACGGCGTGGCGTTCATCTCTAATGGCGAAGTGGTGCGTCCGCAGTACCTGGCTATCGTCGACCCAGAAACGAAGGCTGAGTTGCCGGAATTGAGCGTCGGCGAGATTTGGTGCCACGGCGATAACATGGCCGCTGGTTACCTGAACCGCCCGGAAGAAACCGCGGCCACCTTCCACAACATCATTGGCGAGCGTCGTGAAGATTCCCGCGTTGCCCAGGCCCCTGCTGATAATTGGATGGCCACGGGAGACCTCGGCGTGATTATCGACGGCGAGCTGTATATCACCGGCCGCCTGAAAGATATGGTGGTAATCGCCGGGCGCAACCACTACCCGCAGGATATTGAACACACCGTGATGTCTGCTAGTGATCACGTGCGCAGTGATTCCGTGGCTGCATTCGCGATTGCCGCGGATAACACCGAAGAATTGGTGCTGTTGATTGAACGAGCCGACCAAGCCGAAGAATCCGGCGATGAACAGGCAATTCAAACCATTCGCGCGGAAGTCACGGCCCGGCACGGCGTACGGCCGTATGATATTCAATTCCTGGCTCCTGGCGAGCTCTCCCGCTCGTCGGCAGGCAAGATCGCGCGGCAGGTAGCAAAGAAGAAATATGAGGGATCTGAGGGAGAAGCCTAAATGACAGTTGAGCAGCTGAAGAGCTGGCTGACCGAGTGGGTAGTGAAGGTTACTGACCTTCCTGTCGAAGAGGTATCGGAAAACAAGCCGCTGGAAGCGCTGGGGCTTTCTTCGCGCGATGCGGTGATCCTGTCGGGTGAATTGGAAACCTTGCTGGATACCCGGTTGGATCCGACTATCGCCTACGAATACCCCACCATTGCGTCACTGGCTCAGCGGCTGGTCGACGGCCCGGCGGAAGGTAGTGCGCGGGCTAGTGCTGCCCAGCAATCTTATGAGCGTGCCGACGTCGCTGGTGCCGCAAACGGTGCACGCGGCGGGGCCGATGCCTTTGGCGGCGATATTGCGATCGTCGGTATGTCCGCCCGCTTCCCACAGGCAGATGGCCTGGACGAATACTGGCAGCTGCTTGCAGAAGGCCGCACTGCTACTGGTGAGCTGCCACTGGGACGGTGGAGCGAGTACCAGTCTGACCCGGTGATGTCGGAGAAGATGGGCAAGATCAATCTTTCCGGCGGCTACCTGGACGATATCGCTAGTTTCGATCCGGAATTTTTCGGCCTTTCTCCCATTGAAGCCACCAATATGGATCCGCAGCAGCGCATCATGCTGGAGCTGACCTGGCACGCGCTGGAAAACGCGCACCTGCCGGCCAATGAGCTCAAGGGCACATCCGTCGGCGTGTTCATGGGTAGTTCGAATAATGACTACGGCATGCTGATCACTGCTGATCCCGCCGAGGCCCACCCGTATGCGTTGACGGGTACTTCGTCGGCTGTGATCCCGAACCGCATCAGTTATGCCTTCGATTTCCGTGGGCCGTCGCTGAACGTGGATACCGCGTGTTCGTCGTCGTTGGTTTCGGTGCACCAGGCTGTGCGCGAGCTACGCTACGGTTCGTGCGACGTGGCCGTGGCCGGTGGCGTGAATATATTGGCCTCGCCGTTTGTCTCGACTGCTTTTGGGGAGCTCGGCGTGATTTCCCCGTCGGGCGCCATTCACGCGTTTTCCGATGATGCCGATGGCTTCGTGCGTGCCGACGGCGCCGGTGTGGTGGTGCTGAAGCGGCTTGCCGACGCCGAAGCTGCTGGTGATGAGATCTTGGCTGTGATTAAGGGCAGCGCGACGAACTCCGACGGACACTCGAATGGTTTGACCGCGCCGAACCCAGAGGCACAGATTGACGTGTTGCGCCGTGCATACGCTGATGCCGGGATTGATCCCGCGACCGTCGATTACGTGGAAACACATGGCACCGGCACGATCCTCGGCGATCCGATTGAGGCCAGCGCATTGGGCGCGGTGCTTGGCCCGCGCCGGGAGACGGACACCCTGATTGGTTCGGTGAAATCGAATATCGGCCACTCGGAATCCGCCGCCGGTATTGCCAGTTTGATCAAGGTTGTGCTGGCGATCCAGAACGACACATTGCCGCCGTCGGTGAATTTCTCTGAGCCGAACCGTTATATCGACTTTGAAAAAGAACGCTTGGAGGTTGTCGAAGATCCACGAGAGTGGCCGTCAGACAACAAGATTGCTGGTATTTCCGGTTTTGGTTTCGGCGGTACGAACGCACACGTCGTGGTGCAGAAATACGACGCGGCGTCGACAGCGCAGGATGCGGCTGCGGACGTGGCTGTGGCTACAGAAACCCAGCCGCGCCTAAATAGCGACAACGTGGTGTTGCCGATTTCCGGCATGGTGCCATCGCGGCGTCGGCAAGCAGCCGGTGATTTGGCCGGTTACCTGGAACAAGCCCAGGACAACAAGGATTTTGCTCTCACCGCGGTTGCGCGCACGTTGGCAAAGCGTAATCATGGCCGTTCGCGTGCAGCCGTCGTCGCTGCCGATGCTGCTGAGGCCATTAAGCGCCTGCGCAAACTCGCTGAAGGCAAGGCAGCAACCGCTGCAGTCAGTGGGGATGCGCCCGAAAGCCCCGGCCCGGTTTTCGTCTACTCAGGGTTTGGTTCCCAGCACCGGAAAATGGTCAAAGACCTGCTGGAACAGTCACCGCAATTTGCGGCACGGATGGCGGAGCTCGACGAAATCGTCGATTTTGAGGGCGGCTGGTCCGTGCTGGAATTGGTACGGGATGATGAACAGACCTATAACACCGAAACCGCGCAGGTAGCGATTACCGCAATCCAGATTGCGCTGACGGATCTGTTGGCACAGTGTGGTGCGCGCCCGGCGGCTGTGATTGGCATGTCCATGGGTGAGATTGCCGCAGCCTATGCTGCCGGTGGTTTGCGCGCCGAGGATGCCATGCTGATCGCCTGCCACCGTGCCCGGCTGATGGGCGAGGGTGAAAGCGCACTGACCGGTGATGCACAAGGCGCTATGGCCGTTGTGGAGCTGTCCGCACAGCAGATCGCGGACTACGCCGAGCAAGAAGAATTCGTTGGTGTGGAACCCGCCGTGTATGCCGGGCCGGGCATGACGACGGTCGGTGGCCCGCGGGCTGCGATTTTGCGCCTGGTGGACAAGCTCGAAGACGAAGGTAAATTTGCCCGCGCGCTGGATGTGAAAGGTGCCGGCCACACCTCCATGGTGGAGCCGCTGCTTGGCGAGCTCGAAGCTGCCATCGCAGGCATCGAACCTGCCCCGTTGCACACCCCGCTGTTCTCGTCGGTGGATCAGATCCACCACCAGCGCGGTGCCGTGGTGCATAACGAGGATTATTGGTTGCACATGACGCGCCAGCCGGTGCATTTCCAGGATGCGGTCGCGAGCGCATTTGCCCACGGCCACAACACGATGGTGGAAATCAGCCCAAACCCGGTTGCGTTGATGGGCATGATGAACACTGCCTTTAGCGTCGACAAGGCTAATGCGAAGTTGCTGAAGACGCTGAAGCGTAAGGAAGATTCCGCTAATAACCTGGTGGATTTGCTGGCGCAGCTTTATGTTTTGGGCCAACCGGTTGATTTCTCGCAGCTGTATGGCAGCGGTGAGTATGCTGCGGTGCCCAACACGCGCTTTAAGAAGCAACGATATTGGACGAATGCCCGTCCGAGTGCCGGCGCTGCCGGGCTGCCCGGAACCCGCGTGAATTTGCCGGATGGGCGCACCGCGTTTTCTGTGGATGCTGACCAGGTGCCTTCGACGCTGGCGTTGCTGGAAGCAGCCGCCGAGGCGATGCAGCCGGGCGCACAGCTAGTGGCGGTGGAAGAACCGCGCACGTTACCGGCCCAGGGTGAGTTGACGACGATTGCCCAGCGCAATGTTGGTGGTGTGGCGTTGACTGTGCACGATATGACCGCGGGCGTTGTGGTTGCGGAAGGTTTTGCTACTACGTTGGCGCTTGCCGACGGCGGTGTTGGTGCACACGCGCAATCGCAGAATTTGGGTGTGGCGCCGATTCCAGAATCACCGCTGGCTGCTGGTGTACCCGGTGCCGAAGGTGCAGCCGGTGCCGCCGCGGCCGCCGGAAACAACCTGGGCATGCCTGGCGCGGATTCGGGGGTGCGTTGGGATCCGGAGGCCGAAACCGTCGAGGAGCGCCTGCGCTTAATTGTTTCTGAGTCCATGGGCTATGACGCGGAAGATTTGCCCGGCGAGTTGCCGCTGATTGACCTGGGGTTGGATTCGCTGATGGGCATGCGGATTAAAAACCGCGTGGAAAACGATTTCCAAATTCCGCCGCTGCAGGTGCAGGCTTTGCGTGATGCGTCGGTGGCGGATGTCGTGGCGATGGTCAACCAGGCCGTTGCGGAAAAGCACGGCTCTGCTGGCCCAACACCGGAAAACGGTGCTGCAGTGCGGGATGACCAGAGCTCCTCTGAGAAGAGCTCCGCCGAGCAAAGCTCTGCCGATCAGCCAGAGCAGGCCCAGCAGCCCGAACAGTCCTATGCCACGCAGACAGAAGGAGTCGGCGTGGCGCCACGTGATGCCGCTGAGCGCCTGGTGTTTGCTACCTGGGCTAGTTTGACTGGTCGCGCGGCCACTGGTGTCACCAGCACGTTGCCGGAAATCAGCGGCGAAGTCGCCGACAAAATTGCCGAGCGCTTGAGTGAGCGCAGTGGCATGAACATCGGGGC
Source organism: Corynebacterium propinquum DSM 44285 (assembly GCF_000375525.1). Taxonomy (GTDB): domain Bacteria; phylum Actinomycetota; class Actinomycetes; order Mycobacteriales; family Mycobacteriaceae; genus Corynebacterium; species Corynebacterium propinquum. The sequence goes on along the minus strand of NZ_AQXC01000014.1, from coordinate 14,732 downwards.
CGAGCTCGTCGGCAAGGCAGAAAACCTGGAAGAAATCGCCAACGTGGTGCGCGAAGGCCTGGAAACCGACGTCGAGGGCAATATTCGCGTGCTGCGTGAGGGCAGCGCTGATGCGCCGGTGGTGTTCATGTTCCACCCGGCCGGTGGTAGTTCGGTGGTGTACCAGCCGCTGGCGCGCCGCTTGCCGCAGGAGGTTTCGGTCTATGGCGTGGAGCGTCGCGAAGGCAGCTTGGAAGAGCGCGTGGCGGATTACCTGGGCGATATCCGCAAGTATGCGAAGGGACGCCCGGTCATCCTGGGCGGCTGGTCCTTTGGTGGAGCGTTGGCGTATGAGGCGGCTTCGCAGTTGCTTGCCGACGCTGGTAACGCTGTCAATGCTGATAACGCCGACAACGCCAACCACGGCATCGACCTCGCCTTTATTGCGCTGCTGGATACCACCCAGCCGTCTGAGCCGATTCCGGACACCTTGGAGGAGACCAAGGCCCGCTGGGAGCGCTACGCCGCATTCGCGGAACGCACCTACGGGCTGGATTTCCCAGTTCCATATGAGCTGCTCGAAACCGCCGGTGAGGAAGCTTTAATGCAGATGCTGGAGCAGTTCCTGGCTAGTTCCGATGCCTCCGAGCACGGGCTATCCGCGGGCGTTTTGGAGCACCAGCGCGCCAGCTTCGTGGACAACATGATCCTGGGCAAGCTTGATTTCGCACGCTGGGCGGATGTGGATCTGCCGGTGTTGTTGTTCCGCGCGGAACGTATGCATGATGGTGCAATTGAATTGGAGCCACGCTACGCGAATATTGATCCGGATGGCGGCTGGGGTGCTATCGTCGACGAGTTAGAGATCGTTCAGCTGCCGGGTGATCACCTGGCGGTGCCGGATGAGCCAGCGATTGGCATCGTCGCAGAGCATATGGACCGTTGGATGAAGACCAAGATCCCCGCTGCACGGGAGGAGCACTAGGTGACTAATACCGCCGAGAAACTCGCTGACCTGCGTCGTCGTTTAGAAAAGGCGCAGGATCCTGGTTCGGAGCGGGCGCGGGCAAAGCGCGATGAGGCCGGGCGTACCACTCCCCGGCAGCGCATTAATGCTTTGCTTGACGACGGCTCCTTCATGGAGGTTGGCGCGCTGGGTAAAACCCCGGGCGATGACGATGCGGTGTACTCGGATGGTGTGGTCACTGGGTATGGGCGCATCGGCGGCCGCCCGGTGTGTATCTATGCGCACGATAAGACGGTCTATGGCGGTTCCGTTGGTGTGACGTTTGGCCAGAAAGTCACGCAGGTGATGGATATGGCTGCCCGCATCGGCTGCCCGGTGATTGGTATTCAGGATTCTGGTGGTGCGCGCATTCAGGATGCGGTGACGTCGCTGGCGATGTATTCCGAGATCGCACGTCGGCAGATGCCGCTGTCGGGGTATGCGCCGCAGATTTCCATCATGTTGGGTAAATCCGCTGGTGGTGCGGTGTATGCCCCGGTGACCACGGACTTTGTCATCGCGGTGGATGGTGAGGCCGAAATGTATGTCACCGGCCCGGCTGTGATCAAAGAAGTCACCGGCGAGGAAGTCAGCTCCGCGGAACTCGGTGGTGCGCGCCAGCAGGAGCGCAACGGTAACGTGCAGGCCGTTGTTGACAGCGAAGAAGATGCCTTTGAGCTGGTGCGTGATCTTTTGGATCACCTGCCGTTGACGTGTCATGATCCGGCGCCGTCGTTTTTGGCGCCTAGTGACGAGGAAGTCGCGTACACCCCAGAGCTCGACGAATTCATGCCGGATGACACGAATGCCGGTTACGACATCATTGATGTGCTGAAGTTGTTGGGTGACGACGATCAGCTGATTGAGTTGCAGGCGAACTTTGCGCCGAATATGGTAACCGCTTTTGGGCGTATTGATGGTCAGGCGGTGGGGTTTGTAGCAAATAACCCGATGCACTTTGCCGGTTGTATCGATGCCGATGCTGCTGATAAGGGCGCGCGGTTTATCCGTATTTGCGATGCCTACAACATCCCGCTGATCTTCGTTGCCGATACCCCTGGGTATTTGCCGGGTGTGGAGCAAGAAAAGGCCGGGTTGATTCACCGTGGCGCTGGTTTTGCTTTTGCTTTGGTGGAGGCCACCGTGCCGAAGATTTCGTTGGTGGTGCGCAAAGCCTATGGCGGTGCGTATGCGGTGATGGGGTCGAAGAACTTGTCTGGTGATATCAACTTTGCATGGCCGACCGCGCAGATTGCGGTGATGGGTGCGGCCGCGGCCGTCGTCATGATCCAGGGTAAACAGTTGGAGCAAACCCCGCCGGAACAGCGTGGGTACATGAAGAAACTGTTTATGGACTTTTACGACGAGAATATGACCTCGCCGTATGTAGCTGCTGAGCGCGGCTATATTGATGCCATGATCCAGCCTTCGGAGACCCGGTTGAAGCTGCGGCAAGCGCTACGCCAGTTGGCGACTAAGCACGTGGAAGACTTGCCGAAAAAGCACCCGATCGCGCCTATGTAGGTGGACCGGAGAAAAAGAAGCCGAGTGCGATAGTAATGATAAGAACTGGTGATAGTGCTGACAGCAATGCAGCGATATACAAGTCGTATTTCTTTGTTTTATGTGCGAGATAACAGTTAAGCGCGCAAATTGCGGCTATCGCTGTACCGGTAATAGCCACTGAGGGCCACCACCAGTCTTGACCAATGGTCCATAGCAAATAGCTACCGACAAAGGCGGCAATTGTTGCACCCCAGCCTAGTAAACGCGCAGGTTTCACTTGTGACACCTCCCGGTGATTGACTTAGTAAAACTTTTCCTAGCTTTGCTCATCAATCGAGATGATAATATTCCTACAGAACCTGCCAGCATAATTAGTGCGCTGGTGAATCCTTTCGTGTGTCCGGTTGCTATAGAAACTACGACAATCAAAAAGGATACGCAGCATAGGCCTAGCATTGCCCATGTTGCACCATGAGTTTTGTTCTGTTTATCCACATCAGTACTCATGATCATCACCTTGGTCTAATCTGGGGGCCTGTGAGTCTGCACCTTTGTCTAGCGTAAGTCTCGCAGAACCTCCGTTCTCTAGCAATATCACCTGAGTTTGAATCTCGTCTTTGCGTCAGAATAGCAATTTTTGAATGGATGTATTCGGATTTATTGTTAAAATTTTTTATTTCCGAAGAGTGCAGTGCATAAAGAAGATGAAAGGCTGTGGATTGCCTCTGGGGATGAAATCGGATTGGTGGCAGTCTTCGTTCAGCTAGTCGTCGGCACGGTCGATTCCCGGCTACGGTAGTGGAATGCAATATATCGTCGCCGCCTATGTGCTGTGGGGTGTGTTTCCCGCGTTCTTCCCACTGTTGGATCCTGCCAGCCCGCTTGAGATTCTGGCGCACCGCATCATCTGGACTGCGGTCTTGATGGTGGGAATTTTGCTGGTAACCGGCCGGTGGCGCGAAATCTATGAGGTGCGCGCGGCTACCTGGTGGCGTTTGGCCGCCGCTGGCGTGGTGATCACCGTGAACTGGGGTACTTATGTCTTGGCGGTGATGAATGATCACGTCGCTGATGCCTCACTGGGCTATTACATGAACCCGTTGGTTTCGGTGGCGCTCGGCGTGTTGATTTTGCGCGAGCACCTACGCCGCTGGCAGATGGTGGCCGTGGCTATCGCGGCCGTAGCCGTGGTGTATCTGACGTTCCTGAGCGGCCAGCCACCAGTGATCGCGCTGGCGTTGGCATTCAGCTTTGGTACCTATGGCCTGCTGAAAAAGAAAGTCGCCGTGTCCGCGTTTTTCTCCGTCGGGGCAGAAACGATGATTATGCTGCCATTCGCGCTGGGCTATGTGGCATATATCAGCGTGAACCCAGAGCAACAATCCACTTTCACCAGTGAAGGCTGGGGACACACCCTGCTGATGATGTCGTGTGGTCTGGTCACCGCCACCCCTCTGCTGTTTTATGCCCGCGGTGCACACATGCTGCCGCTGTCGACGATCGGCATGTTGCAGTACCTTACCCCAACGATTCTGATGTTGTGGGCGCTGTTTATTACGCAAGAACCGATGTCGCAGCAGCGCTGGATCGGCTTCATCATCATTTGGGTCGCGGTGGCGGTGTATGTCGCTGATTTGGTGCGGATGCGTCGACACAGCAGGCGGGAGCAGCGCCGACAAACGGTATCATTTGCGGGAACCGGCCAGCGCGAAGGCAGCGCGCCAACCGAACATGAACAGTGCGGACGTCGCACTGGCGACCAACACGAATGACCAGTGCGGCACCGCCCCATTACGCAACGCCCAGATGACCAGCCCGACGATGACGGTGCACAACCACACGATGGCCGCTCCGCGGCCGTTGCGCGCACCGCTAACCATCGTCAGCGCCGTCGCGCGGGAAAGCAATAGCCAGCCGAAACCCAGCCCAATAAGGAATGGCCACAGCGTGGATAACCAGCCCACGAAAGACAGTGGCATGTCCGCAGACTGGTGGGCAATACGTGCAAGTAAGGCGAAAACTGCCAGCGCGATGGCATCGAAGATGATCGGACGGGCAGGTGTGTGGCGGGTAGGCGTCGACATGCCAGTTATTTTACGTCGCTGGTTTCTTCCGAATCAGTCTGGCGCAGCGCGGCGTAGGACATACCCTTGCGTGCGTAGTAGGCGAAGTAGATGACCCAGCCGATTGCGCTGTAGAAAACGAAGGTGATCAGCCGGTAGACCAACACCGTACCGGTGGCATCGACGGCCGTCATGCCGGTAGCCACTAGCGCGGTGATAATCGCGATTTCCACGGTGCCGACGCCCGCCGGGGTGATCTGCGCGGAACCCGCCAGCTTGGCGGTAATAAACGCGACGCTAATGCCCATGATGGTGGTGTGGTCGTCGGCAGGCCAGAACGACGGCATATTACCGGTCACGGCCCAGGCACAAGCCCACAGAGCAACGGCATCGAAGGCTCGGTTGAAAAACGCCATCAACGTCACCCAGGAAAATTGGCCCAAGTTCAACGACACTTGGTCGAGCTTGTTGACGTGTTTGACGAGCTTGTCGGTCTTTTTCCACGGCAGGTTTTTAATCCACCGCCCCACGGTCCGGGTATTGCAGGAAGCCCAGTACAGGCCTCCGCACAGACCCAACATCAACGCCAGGGATACTACTAATGACCACAACGCCACATCCGCGCCCCAGAAAAATACGCCGGTAAAACCGATCAACACGACCCACAGCGTGGAAATCGCAGAAGAAAGCACAAAAAACCAGCCGCACAGCACCACGGAAGCCCCCCAAGCGCGCTGCACTTTATACGTCAAGATCGCGGCGAACGCGGGACCGCCGGGAAGCGTCGTCGACCAGGCATTGGAGGCGAAGACAATGTTGTTGCACTCTTTGAACGAGACGGGCACACCACCGGAGACAAACAATTTGCGCATCACCTCGGCCATCGCCAATAGGGAAAACGCAAAGGTGATAAACACGACGACGATGGGCCAAGGTTGCGCGTGACGAAGGGTGCGGAAACCATCGCTCAAGAAATCTAGCTCGTCACGGAAGAAAATACCCATGACGACGAGTACTGCTAGGGGCAGTATCCACCGCAGCCATTTGCCTACTGTGCTCTTCATCGCGGCAACTACCTACTTGTCATTTTCTAAGCGTTTCATGAGCTCCGAGAACGGAATCAGGTCACTGTCTTGGTCGGTGGTGCGTCCGCTCCGAATGGCTTTGGTATCGGCGACGACTTCCGACTCATGCAGCTCGCGCGGTTCATCCAGCTCGTACCGTTCCTCGTACTGCTCATAGTCACCGTCCGGGGCAAGGTCGTTTTCCGGGGCAAGGTCGTACTGTTCATGGTCACCGTCAGGGCCGGAAGTATCCGCCATCCGCCCAGCCGGGACCACGGTTTCTTCGTATGCACCGTGCCCCATGCGTTCATAAATTCGGTGCACGAAGGCCGGTGCCCACCAGTTGTCTTCGCGCAGCAGGTGCATCACGGCTGGTACGAGGAACATGCGCACGATAGTGGCGTCGAGGAAGAGCGCGAAGATCATGCCGAAGGCGATGTATTTCATCATCACGATATCGGAGAAGCCGAACGCGCCAGCCACCACAATCATGATCAGCGCGGCTGCCGTAATGATGTGGCCGGTGTGCGCGGTGCCGTAGTTGATGGCGTCGTCGGTTGACGCTCCACGCTTGCGGGCTTCCACCATGCGCGAAACCAAAAAGACCTCGTAGTCCGTCGACAAGCCATAAATGATGGCGATGATCAGCACCAGGATCGGGCTCATCAGTGGGCCTGGCGAGAAATCCAACAGTCCGGAACCAGCGCCGAGGACAAACATGCCGGTCAAAATACCCAGGGTGGCGCCTAAGGTCAGCACCGTCATGATGATGGCTTTTGCCGGGATGATCAGCGAGCCGAACACCGCGGCCATCAGCAAGAACGTGGCGACAATAACGTACAGCGCCATCCACGGCAGTTTCTCAAACAGCGCTTCGAGTGATTCGACTTCCATCGCCGGGGTACCGCCGACGTAAAGTTCCACGCCTTCCGGTGCTGTAATCGCGCGCAGTTGTTCGATAACTTCGGCGTTATCTTCGCGGTCTGCAATACCGGCGCTCAACACAGTGGTGCCGTCTATGGTCTGGCTGGACGGCGCCATGGGGGAGGTCAGCCCTTCGATCTCACGGGCTTGCAAGACGACGTCGACAAGCTGCTGGTTATCGGCCCCCTTGACTACAAGTTTGATGGGCTCGGTGCGGTGTTCCGGGAATTGCTCGTTGAAACGATCCTGTGCCTGGCGGGTTTCGTGGCTCGGTGGCAGATAGGTCTCGTTGATGCCGCCGAAGCTGACACCCAACAGCGGGATGGTCAGTGCGAGCAGCAGGGCGGTGATGCCGACGGTAAACCAGCGAGCTTTGCTCATGGCCCAGCGTGGCACGCGGTACCAGAAGGTTTCCTCGATTGGGCGGGAGCGTTTGGTCTTGCGTACCGTCCACTTGTCGATGTTGTGGCCGAGCATGCCGAAAATAGCTGGCAGCACCGTCACCGAAAGCAGCGCCGCTAGGCCGACGGCGGAAATCGCGCCATAAGCAACGGATTTCAAAAACGCCTGCGGGAAAATCAGCAGGCTGGAAATGGCCACGGCCACCATGAGTGCGGAAAAGACCACCGTTTGCCCAGCGGTGGCGGTGGTAATCGCGACAGCTGTGCGGGTATCACGGCCTTTATCTAGTTCTTCGCGGAAGCGCGAGACCATAAATAGCCCGTAGTCGATGGCCAGGCCTAGGCCCAGCAGCGTGACGACGGCCTGTGAAAACACGTTGACCTGGATAAACCCGGCCAATACCGAGAGAATGCCGATGGAGCCCATGATCGACAGTGCGCCGACGATCAACGGCATAAACGCGGCGACGACGGAACCGAAGACGAACAGCAACAGCAAGCCCACCAGCGGTAGCGCTGCGCGTTCGGCAACCGAGATATCGTGCGCCATGCCGTCGTCCAAAGCATCAGCAACGGCGGTGGCTCCGGCAACCTCGATATCTAGGCCCTGGGCGGTTGCGGCGCCGGTGAGATCATCCTGGATGGTGCGGAAATCACGCAGAGTTTGCTCGTCGTCACCTGCTAAACCGATGGCCGCGAACGCTACCGAGCCGTCGTCGGACAGCAAGTTTGGATTGCGCGTATCGAAATAGCTGGTGACTTGCGCGATCTGGTCTGGGTACTGTTCTTGCAGGTAATTCAGGTGGGCGCGCGCAGCCTCTAAGTTTTCTTGCGGGTTGTCGAACAGCAAGATGACATCGCCGTTGCGGTCCCGCCCGAAGGTCTCGGCCTCAATCTCAGCAGCGGTGGTCGATGCCGCGCGGGGGTCTTCCCACCCTTCCTGGCTGAGGCGATCGTCGAGCTTGGTGCCAAAAACCGTGAAGACCACGGCGATAGCCGCGATGATTAGCAGTGGAATGATCCTGCGATGGGCATAGGAAAACTGCCCCCACCTGAAAAACATGCCGGTTCCTAACGGTTAGACAACAGTGACGACAGCGGGCGGAAGGGTGCCAACCAGGCGCCTTCTTCCGGCAGCGCATCCAGACTAACCCGCGGCAGTGGTTCGAGGAAGACCCCCTCGATATCTTCCAGGTCCACAAAACCGATATCTTCGTGGCTCACAGCCCACGAGCAGTGCTCCTGGAAACCCAACACGGTGGCGGGAATGCCGGCATTGATGAGTTCTTCGAGCAGCTCCTGGAAGTTTTGGCCGTCGGCAGAGGCGACGACGATCTCGCTTAAGCTGCCTTCCTCGAACCGCTGCCGGATATGGGCGACCATGTCAGGGTCCACATCAGATTCTTCGGTGATTTTTGGTTTTGCGAATACGGCATAGCCGACGTTGCGCAGTGCTTCTACCCATGGGCGAATGACCTCCGCGCCGCCGGGTGAGACATTGGTGAACACGCAGGCTTCTGGGGTGAGGTTTTCTTCTTCAGAGATTTCCAGAATCCAGCGGCCGATGGCGTCGAAACGCGGACGGGAATTAGCGGTGGGGCGGCCACCCAGGATGGAGCCCAGCCCCATGTCCAGGTTTGGTGCGTCCCAGATCATCAGCAGAGTGTTGTTGTGCGCTGAACTAGTGTGCGCAGAATGATTCTGCGCGGTGTGTGCGGTATGTGCGTCCATATTTTCGGTATATCCAGTATTTCTCGTATTTTTTCGGGTTTTATGCGGCCACGGGGTGTGCAGCCGTACGTGCTGTATGTGCCGCACAGCTGCTACGGATCCTGCGGGTTCATGGGGCGGGGCATTTCTGCCTAGCGCTTCACCCACAAGTATTCATTAATAATGTGGTCTTTTTCTAGGCCTTTGCCTTCGAATTTGGTGATCAGTTGGCGGTCGGTCAGCTGCGGGCATTCCGGCCATGGCCAGCCTTTGTATTCTAGTTGCGGCTCGACCTCGACCAACTCGTTAATCCATTCGGCATAGTCCGCGTGGTCGGTGGCCACATGCAGCACTCCGCCGGGTTTTAGGCGAGAGGCAAAAAGGTTCAACGGCCCGGATTGGATGATGCGGCGCTTGTGGTGCTTGGCTTTCGGCCATGGGTCCGGGAAAAACACGCGGATGCCATCGAGCGATTCTGGTGCGAACATGCGCATGAGTACTTCCATGCCGTCGCCGCGGATCATGCGGATATTCGGGATGTCTTCGCGTACTACCTGCCCAAGTAGCTTCGCCAGGCCGGGCTTGTACAACTCGACGGCAATAATATTGGTATCTGCTTCTTTTGGTGCCATTGCCGCGGTTGAAGTACCTGTGCCGGAGCCGATTTCCACGATCGTGGGTGCGCCGCTGCGGCCAAACCACTTGTCGACGTCGACGTGTTCGTCGGCAAGCATCGCGCCGAGTTCTGGCCAGTGCTTTTCGAAGGTCGCCAGCTGGTTGTCGCTGAGCGAGCCGCGGCGAAAAGTCACGGTGCCTAGCCGCGGGTAGTCGAGGTCATTGTTGAAAACCTCGTTGAAATCGGTCTGTGGGGGCCGACCGGCAGGAAATTCGCCGATGCCGCGGGATTGCTGGTTATTGTGTGTATTGACTGTATTCATTGCGTTATTCATTATTGCCTATTGTTCCCTGTCAAAAATAGTAGAACAATTCGGGGGCTTTCACTGTGGGCACAGGTGTTTTCGGGTGATCCAAACCTGCGCGATATTACCCCTGTATGAGGGTGGCAAGTGCACATTTTGCAGAATCAAAATGTGGATAAGCAGGGGTAGTGGCAGTGCGTGCATACACGCTTATACGTGGTTATTACCTTTCACCCCTGGTAGTCGCTACCCTGGGGCATGTCCAACCTGCTGTAGTGACCGATCAGGAGTCTAAATGAGCGCCCCAATCACGGGACTTGTTGGTGAAGCGCCAACGCAGAACAAAGAATTGATCAACTGGATCAACGACGCCGTTGCTATGTTTCAACCAGAAGACGTTGTGTTCGTCGATGGTTCGCAACAAGAATGGGATCGGCTTGCAGCCGAACTTGTCGACGCAGGAACCCTCATCAAGCTCAATGAGGAAAAGCGTCCAAACAGCTACCTAGCACGCTCGAACCCATCGGACGTCGCTCGTGTGGAATCGCGCACTTTCATCTGTACAGAAGACCAGGAAGGTGCCGGCCCAACCAATAACTGGGCCCCGCCGCAGGCCATGAAAGAGGAAATGGTCGACGTCTACACCGGCGCCATGAAAGGCCGCCGCATGTACGTCGTACCTTTTTGCATGGGTCCGATCAATGATCCAGACCCAAAACTGGGCATCCAGCTGACGGACTCGGCGTACGTCGTCATGTCCATGCGCACCATGACCCGCATGGGCACGGAAGTCCTGGATAAGCTTGGCGACGAAGGCTCCTTCGTGCGCTGTTTACACTCCGTGGGTGCCCCGCTGGAACCAGGCGAGGAAGATGTTGCCTGGCCATGCAATGAAACGAAGTACATCACCCAGTTCCCGAAGAGCAAAGAAATCTGGTCCTATGGCTCCGGCTACGGTGGTAACGCCATTTTGGCGAAGAAGTGCTACGCGCTGCGCATCGCCTCGGTCATGGCGAAAGAAGAAGGCTGGATGGCTGAGCACATGCTCATCCTGAAGCTGACCAGCCCAGAAGGCAAAAACTACAACGTTGCTGCGGCATTCCCATCCGCTTGTGGCAAGACCAACCTGGCCATGATCACCCCAACGCTGGATGGCTGGTCCGCAGAGGTAGTCGGTGACGATATTGCGTGGATGCACCTGCGCGAAGACGGCCTGTATGCCGTGAACCCAGAAAACGGCTTCTTCGGCGTCGCGCCGGGCACCAACTATGCATCCAACCCTATTGCGATGCGCACTATCGAACCAGGCAATACCTTGTTCACTAACGTTGCGCTGACCGACGACGGCGACGTCTGGTGGGAAGGCATGGATGGGGAAGCCCCAGAGCACCTGATTGACTGGAAGGGTAATGACTGGACCCCGGATTCTGCGGAGAAGGCTGCGCACCCGAACTCCCGTTACTGCGTGCCAATTTCCCAGTGCCCTGTCGCTGCCCCGGAATACGACGACTGGCGCGGTGTGAAGATCGACGCCATCCTGTTCGGTGGACGTCGTGCCGACACCATCCCGCTGGTTACCGAGGCTTTCGATTGGGAACACGGCACCATGATCGGTTCGCTGCTGGCTTCCGGCCAGACTGCCGCTGCCGAGGGAACCGTCGGTGCGCTGCGCCACGACCCAATGGCGATGCTGCCGTTCATGGGCTACAACGCTGGTGAATACCTGCAGCACTGGATTGACATGGGCAAGAAGGGCGGCGACCTGATGCCGTCGATCTTCCTGGTTAACTGGTTCCGCAAGAACGACGACGGCAAGATCATCTGGCCTGGCTTCGGTGAAAACTCCCGCGTATTGAAGTGGATCACCGAGCGTGTTGATGGCAAGGTCGGCGCAGAAAAGACCATCGTGGGTAATACCGCGCGTGCTGAGGATTTGGACCTGACCGGTCTGGAAATCAGCTTGGACGAGGTCAAAGAAGTCCTTGCTGTGGATCCTGCAGAGTGGGCTAGCGATGTCGACGACAACGCTGAGTACCTCAACTTCTTGGGCTCACGGGTCCCAGATGAGGTTCTGGAGCAGTTCGAGGCTTTGAAGTCCCGCATCGAGGAAGCTTCTGCAACGAAGTAAATCTGGCATTCTGCTCTGTTGCCGGTTCAGGTTTAGGGCAGGAAAGCGCTGAGATAAGACTTCCTGCCTGGGGCCTGGTGTTTGAGCGCAAACGGAAAGATCATTCCGTTTGCGCTTTTTGCATGCGAAAACGGCGTGACGAAGAACATTATCGGAAGGATCTTTCCGTCCTGATGCCTGGCCCTCACGTTGGAGCTGGACATTCGGTAATGGAAAGTCTGAAACGAGGAGGTAAGCAATGCTTATGTCTAGCTTGATGAAGGGAATAGCTAGTGCCAGTATTTTCTCGCTTGCTGGGTTTGCTTTAGGATTCTTCGACCATATTTGGCTGAGTGCTCTGATGATCTTGGTAACTATGCTGATATCTTTCTGGTTGCGCTTGAAGATTTTACGCAATGAAATGCATTCCCATATTGTCCTGGGGGTGTCAGTAGCGAGCGCTATTTCGGTGTTATTTTCGTGGCGTATATCTTCCGACGATCGGGCAGGCTTAGTTTTTGGTCTGGTGGTAATTACAGCGCTGTGGGCCGGTGCTTATCTTTTGTTGCGGCGTGCCGGTGCCCTGCGTGGTGCTAACACCCTATAAACGTCAAGTAAACATAAACGGTGGGATCTTTCCGGTCTTATGTCTGAAGTGTCCCAGGTTTTGTTCCGTTTGAGTAGATGGGAAAATCTGGAACAGACACTCTCGGCTAAACAGCGTGGCGATACCCGGATTGTAGGGTTATTCGAGCAAAAGCAAAAGGTCACGAATCAAGAAGCTGGATTTCGTGGATCAGGAAAGGTGCAGTTTGGATAATGTGAAAATTTTCGCCAGCCTCATTGCGAGGATAGTTTTCCTCATTCTTATTGTGGCCAGTCCATTTGTAGTCGCATTGGGAACCGTGCATATCCTAGGTGGGCTCGCAACCGCTAGCTTGGCCTCCATGTTGCAATGGGGAATTATTGCACTATTGGTGGGAATTTCACTTGATGGGTTGGTGCGCACCGTAGCACGTGCTGCTTATTTTTTATCTGGTCTAGAGATATTTCATAAGCAGGCCATTGAAAATATCATTGCTCTAGTCCTATTGGTATTTTTGTATTTCTTCGTAGCCGAAAGCATCTGGTTTGCCTTGCTTGCGGCCCTGGTCAATGTCGTCGTGGCAGCAGCAATAGGCAAGATCATCCCGGGCGGGAGTGAAACCAATTCCAGGGCCGATTTGCTGGCAAACCGAATGAAACTTTGAATGCGTTAGCTCCGCGTCTTATCCACCACAATCATCAGGTTTGAAGTGCCCAACTCCCGCAACCCGGGTATCTTCGTAATCCACCAGGCCCAGCTGGGGTGATAGCGCGGGAAGCAGTAGGTATGGTAGCCGCATTCGGCTGCCCAGCCGAGGCCTTCGTGGGCGGAGACGTCGAAAAGCGAATGCCCCCAGATATTTTTTGGCGGATGCCCGTGCTTGCGTTCGTAACGACGCCGGGCGAAATCCCCACCGATATAATGTGGCCACAACCCTGTTTCGTGCCCGCCGAAAGGCCCGAGCCACACCGTGTAACTGATGACCGCCAAGTTGCGTGCAACCCGCACCATTTCCTCGGCCATCTCCCAGGGGCGCGCGATGTGTTCGGCCACGTTGGAGGAATAGACGATGTCGACGCTGTTATCCCGAAAAGGCAGCGCTGTGCCGGAAGCACGAACCGCGGTATCCAAGGTGATTCCGGCTGCAGTCATTTCTGAAACGTCTGGTTCCAAGCCAATATAGTGCGCGCCGTGCTCGGCGAAAGCCGCCGAAAAATACCCGGGGCCACCGCCGACATCCAGCACCGATAGCTTGTCCAGCCCCGTGCCGTGCACATCCTGGTGGATTGCTGCCAGTTGTTGCGCGGTATCACGGGCCAGCGGTTCATAAAATTTGCGTGGCTGGGATTGCTCGTAATCGAAAGAACGCAGCAGGCGAATCGACCGGGCTAAGCTGGCATGGCGGCGTGTGTGGTGCAGGGGATGGCGCAGTTCGGGACGCATAGGTTCCCAGGATATAGCGTGTTGGAGGTTGTAGTTGGGAAGCCCAGTTTTTATTGATCGATCTTCGCTGAAACTCTTGCTTTTTGGGCTGGAAACTATATTATGAGGGTAATCATTCCAACTGGATAAAGTGATATAAACCATGTTGAGGGTTTTTCGGCGAAGAACCGTTCCGAGTGTGTGGTGCGATCTGTGCCCAGTATGAGAGGATGGGTGGTCCGCGGTGTTTTGACGTGGCTGCGGGCAGGCCCTTGTGCTCGAATACGGGATAGTTACACAATCGGAGTTAAAGGGTTTGATTGGGTAACTATTTAAAATAATGTGAAAAAGGGTTGGAGCGAAGAGAATCGTAATTTTTTAAAGAATAGGTCATTGTGGATAATTTTAATGTCCCGATTTTTCTAAACTTGCTGTTATTGTTCAGCGTTGTTCCTTCGACGATAATCGGAGGCGTCATTTGGCTCAGCTATTTGTTTTCGCGGAGGAAAGTTCTGCGTGAAGAGCAATCGGCGTCGAACCCTAAGATGCAGCGGAGGATAGACCAGCCTCAGCGTTCTTATCCGGTTTGGTTATTGCTGATGTGTGGTGCGGCAGCCGGTGTATTTGCCCCGATTGTTTGGTTGACATGGGCGCCTAGTTATGGGGCGCAGCATGTACCTGAACCACCTGGTGACTACCCTCTATGGCAAATATTAGGTTGTGTAGTAACTGTTGCTGCCTGCTCTATTTTTGTCAGTATGAAGTTGCGCAATACTTTTCGGGGTGCTGTTGCAACTTGGGGCGGGAGCCAAGAAAGCTCCGTTTTTATTGTGTGATCAACGCTATGTGCCTGTGTTGTCAGGCCGTCTCGAATACCCGGCTAACAATCACTGCATCCGGATTCGGGTGACCATAGGCAAACATCGTGCCCTGCCCCTTCCGCAATGAGTGCATCGCTTCCATCCCTTTCAACGTCCGGTAGGCAGACGTTTGGTTTTTGAATGCTCCTTTCGGCCCCAGGATCCGCTTTAACCGGCCATGATC
>NZ_AQXC01000013.1 GCF_000375525.1 Corynebacterium propinquum DSM 44285 | reverse complement strand
CCACCCGGCGGTCAAATCAACATAAACCACGTTGTCGGCATGTGGCACCGACAACCCCCAGAGCTAAAACCCAACCTCTCTGGGCCACGGCCAAGCCGCCGGAAGAAGCCAAGTTAGCACCAGTACAAAAACTCCGTGGACTCCCCGTCCAAAAAGCGGGGAGACTCCGCGTCCACAAAGTCCCTAGACTCCGCGTCCACAAAGTCCCTAGACTCCGCGTCCAAAAAGTAGCTGGACTCCAAGTCCAAAAACCTCATGGACATAACAGGTTTAGCGATACTCAGAGCAGGCTGACGCTAGTAAAACCAATGTTGTGTGGAATTGAGATTGCTAGCTTGCGAAAACTAGCAATTTTCGACTCCATCAAAACGGGCATTTACGAAAGGCCGCAGGCGGCAGAGTCAAGCAGCTTGAATCAGAACCGAAGGCAACGAGAATTATTACTCGCTGATCAATATCGCAATCATTACTGACTGTGACCTGACCCCTGTTTGGTCGGCACCTGAGCACCTGGCTGATATAGATGCTCAGAAGACAACTGTTCTGCCTAAGCCGTCGACGCCGTTGCTCCAAAAGCAAACATTCCAATAATTACTGCTGCTGCTATACTTATGAATTTTTCATGGTTTATTTTCCAGATATTCCATGTTAGGTGATTTTTCCGGGGTAGAGGTGAGAAAACTTTCAAAAATGGCCGATGCCTCCAGCAGAACCTCTGTTTCAGGATCTTTGTCATGACTTCCATCAAATGAGGGGAAGTCATACCATTGGCGCACTAACTTTCCATCATGCCGATGGGGGGAATGGAGATCGAAATAATGCCAAATCTCACCCTTAAATTGCTCATATGGTCCTTGATATTCCTGCACACCAAAATTGTGCAAAATAATATCTCCATTTTGGATATCGCTCAAAATTAAATTTTTGAGCACTTTTGCCAGGTAATCCATCTTCCTGGGATCACTTGCTTCCACAATATCCATGGTCACCTACCTATAAAATGCGGTGATGACGCCCACCGGGCGGTGATCACCAGATCTTTCATCTCTTCGTTCGGTAACCGCGACAGTCATATCCCGGCCACCAGCAGTTTGTGTAACTCTTTTCTTTAAAAGCTCACAATTTACCTTTTCCAGATTGAGAATCCAGGCTAAACCTCCTGTAAACCACCGTGCACGAACTCGCCGCCGACCATGGTGGCCAGGATCTGGATATCACTGATGGTATCCGGATCCACCTCACGCGGATCGTCGGCAAGCACCACCAAGTCTGCTAACTGCCCCGGCGCGATCTGCCCTTTGCGGCCCGCCCAGCCGGTAGCTGCCGCCGAACCCGCGGTATATGCGTAGAGCGCGTCGTCGACGGTGATGATTTCTTCTGGCCCAAAATCAGTGCCGTTTTCTGTTGTGCGCTGCACGAATGCCTGAATAACTTTGAGTGGTTCACCATCGGCAACCGGGCGATCCGAACTTCCCGGCAAGATCATGCCCGCTTCCAACAGACGCTTAGCCGGGTAGGCCAGTTTCGTGCGCTCTTCACCGAGCATCTCTGCCATGATCCCGCCAAATTCCGGGATGAACCGCGGCTGCGGGGCCACGACGATGTTGTTTTTCACCAACCGCTCAATTTGATCAGCACGCACTACCCCGCCGTGTTCGATGCGGTGCGGCATTTCCGGTGCGCCGTATTTTTCGGTGGCTTCTTCGATGATGTCGAGCGCCAAATCTACCGCGGCATCGCCAATGGCGTGCAGCGCCAGCGACCAGCCATTTCCAGCAGCCTTAATGGCTTGTGCAGTCATATCTTCCGGGTCGCCCTGCAAATAACCCTTGCGGTGGGAACAACCACAGTAGGCTTCTGTCATCGCGGCAGTGGTGCCCAACAGGGAGCCGTCGGTAAACAGTTTCACCGGGCCGATCTGCAGGTGCTCGTCGCCCAGACCAGTACGGATGCCCGCATCCAGGCCGTGGCCTTCCGGATCATCAGCGTGCCCGTCGAGCGGGTGCAAAACGTCGCTGGTGATCATCGCTTGGGTGCGGGCCAGCAGGTCACCGGCGGCTGCGGCTTGTTGGTACGCCGCCATTTCGCGCGGGCTGTGGCCAATCCAGCCACCGGCGATTCCGGCATCAGTCACCGAAGTCAAGCCCTCTTCGACATAACGGCGGTGCGCCAGCTGCAGCGCATAAGCGAGCTCGTCGACCGATTCCGGGCTAAGCTGATCGTTAATTGCGCGCATGGCGTTTTCTTCCAGCAGGCCGGTCGGGTTGCCGTCGTCGTCAAGCACCACCTGGCCGCCTTCGGGCTGCTCCGGATCGTCGACATTGATGCCGCCAGCTTTCAGGCCCGCAGTGTTAACCGTCATGCTGTGGCCAGAATTGTGCTTGATGGCTAGTTTTCGGTTGTTGGTGGCGCGGTCGAGCTCCGCAATGGCCAGTTCTTCACCGCCCATTTTCGACGGACGGAAATTCGAAGCAATCAGCCACTCCTGGTCCGGGCGGTCCTTTTCTGCCTGCGCCAAGGTGTCATATACATCCTGTGCGCTGTGGCAATCGCTAAGATCGATCTCTGCCAGCGTCAAGCCAAACCACACCGAGTGGCAGTGCGCGTCGTTAAAACCTGGCGCGATAAACGCATTTTTGGCGTCGTAATGACGGCGCGCACCCAACTGGTGGGCCTGGGCCTCATCGAGGAGGAAAAACCGGTCGCCGACAATACCGACTGCGCTTGCCGACGGATTCTCGCGGTCGCCGGTCCAAATACGGGCATTAGTAATAAGGGTATCGAGCAGGGCCATGAGAGTTGGTTCCTTTCGCGGATGGGGGATGATGAATTCGGGATTTTTCGGGAGGGGCTGTGCTGAACACTAGTTCTCTTCGTGCTTGTATTTCGAGCCCATGATTCCGCCGAGTGCGGTCAGCAGCGTAATGATGATCAACAGCACCATCGCGGAGACCGAGGATTGTTCCTCAAAAAACGAGTTGATGAAGGTAGCCAAAAATGGCAGCAGCCCAGAGATTGCACCGGCGATATTCGAGGTAATCGCCATCCCGGTGTACCGGATGTGGGCCGGGAACATCTCACCGAGCAGGACCCCAACCACACCATAAGGTGCGGAAATAACCCAGATGCCGATGCAAATCGCCATGGTCATAAGAATTGCGTTGTGAGAATCAATCAACAGCCATAGCGGTACGGCCAGAATGGCTGCAGTAATACCACCGATGCCCATCACTAGCCCGGCACCGTAACGCTCACCGAGGCGACCATACAATGGGAGGAAGAACAACTGGCCTGCCGCAGCCAACAAAGTGGCATTGACGACGGTTTGCCGATCAAATTCCAATACCTGGGTTCCGTACGACAGTGCATAGGTAGTGAAAATGAAGAAACCACCGATACCGGTGATAGCGGCAAACGTCGCGTACAGAGTCTGTTTCGGGTAGGCCGTGAATAGTTCTTTCAGCGATCCAGTGGGCTTGTTCTCAGATTCTTCAGCCAGCTGTTGATAGACCGGCGATTCTTCAACTTTCAGACGAATCCATAGCGCGATTGCCAGGAAGGGGAATGCTGCAAGGAATGGCACACGCCAGCCCCAGGAATCGACGGCCTCGTCGGGAAGCATAACCACCAATGCGAAAGCACCCGAAGACAACAACGTGCCCACCGGTGAGCCGAGCTGCACCATCGCAGCATAGCGGCCGCGTTTTTCTGGCGGGGCATGCTCGATAGCGATGGTGGTGGCACCGCCCCACTCACCACCGACGGCGATGCCTTGTAGCAAACGCAATACCGTCAGCAGGATTGGTGCGGCCATGCCAATGGCGTGATAATCCGGCAGCAAGCCAACCAATCCGGTGGCGACACCAATGACGACGATGCTTAATAACAACGCGGGTTTACGACCATATTGATCGCCGAGCTTGCCAAAAAGAATCGCTCCAAGCGGGCGTGCGAGAAAGCCGACGCCGAACGTGGCGAATGACGCAAGCGTGGCGGTGACTGGATCGTCGGTAGCAAAATACAGGTGGTTAAAAACCAGTGCGGAGGCGGTACCGAATAGGAAGAAGTCATACCATTCCAGCGCGGTTCCGACGAACGCGGACATCGCGATTTTGCGGACGTCTTTATCGCGCACTTCATGGTCCTGCACCACGGCGGCGTTGGTGGTGTCGCGGGGTGCGTCACCGGGCGATGAGTCCATATAACTGAATCCTTTGGTGATCGAGGGTTATCCAGCGCTAAAACCTGCACAATTATGTTCTAAATCACCTTAACAGATCTGGGGAATAATCCAGGGACAAATACACTCACCCTCAGCCACGCTGGGGATCCCTAGACAAGGCTGACCAAATCTCTATTGTAGAATTAATTACCTGATGATACGACGACTGTTTCTAGGGTAAATATATGGGAAATTACTATTGGAAAAGATGCTTAGCTGATTTAGGCAATGGGTTCTAAAACTCGTTTTCTGAGCGGGGTAAAAGGCGCCATAATGGCAGCGATTATAAAGGGAACGGAAATGATCAAAAGCGTCGCCTGATCACTGCTGAATTTGAGTAGAAGTGCCGAGAGGCCGGCCCCAATCGGCTCTCCACCCCAAGCTATTGTCCTTGCTGTTGAGTTTACTCTTGCCTGAAAATGATCAGGGAGAATTGATTGCCGAATCGTGACATTATTAACGATCAGAGTTGTGTAGCAGGACCCCCATGCAAAGCAACATAAAGTCATTATCAATGGCGTTGGAGCGAGCGCAACTCCAAAGAAGCTCAGAACAGCAAAGGGCATTGTAATGAGTGTTATTTGGCTTTGGGGAAATCGTTCAGAAAGGAACGAAAGTAAGAGTGAAGCCAAGAAGGCTCCTGCGCCAATAGCAGAGACAAACAAGCCAACTAGTTCTCCGCCCCCGCGAAATCTTTCAACTGCAATAATTGCCATGCAAGCACTCAAGGCTCCGCCTGCAACACCAGAAGCTGCCCCTGAACCTACTAGGTAGCGTAGGAGATGCGAGCGCCAAATGATATCTAGTCCTTCAACCATGCTTTTTGGCATCGACCTTAGAGTTTGTCTCATTCCTTTATTAGAGGAATTATCCTTCGGCAATGTAAAGAGCAGAAAAGCTGATACTGAAAACGTTGCTGAATTAATAAGAAGAACGAAAATAAGGCCAAATTGCGCGTAAAGAAATCCTGCTATAACGGGCCCAAGTAGAGAAATGACTGTGTTATTGCCGTAAAGAAGCCCATTCGCCTGCCCTAGACGTTCTTTAGGCACAAGATCGGGAAGAAGCCCAAAGCTACATGCATCGAAAAAGACGGCAAATATTGACAGTAGTGCAACCGATATGAGCAATGCAGGCGACAAAAACCCTAGCAAAAGGAGGATTGCTGCCAGTGTCGCCGTAGTGATAGCCGAGGCAAGTTCAGCAACTCTCATAATGAAGACTCGTGAACTATGATCCGCGAATGCGCCTGCGGGGATGCCCAAAATCAGTATCGGCGCTAAGGCTACAGTTGTAACGAGGGCCGCTAGACTCGCGGATTCTGTGAGCTTAAGGACTTCAAGCGGAATCGCAATCCGCGTTGACGTTGAACCCACAACAGAGATGAGCCGCGAAAACCAAAACCTAAAAAACAATGGGTTCTCACGGAGTAGAGAGTCTCTTTTTACCACTTGTAGAACTCCAGTATGTTGCCGTCTGGATCGGAGATATATGCAGAGTAGGAGTGCCAGGGCATTTTTCGGGGCGATGATCCATTTTGCCGGTGTGCGGTTGGCAAATTGTTCCAATACTCATCTACATCATCAACTGAAAACTGAATAATTGCACCACCAGATTTGGTGGGACTAGTTTTAGTGGTTTCGGCGAACTTTCCCAAGTGAAATACTCCGATTACACTTTCATGGAAAGAAACTTCAAAATACCCCTCACTATTTGGTGAACTCACTTTGGCTTCCGGAAGATTTCGATAAAAGTCCCATGACTCTTTGACATTAGTTGTCAAGATAGTGAGGTGGTCAAAATGCATTATTGCAAATTCCTTTCAATTTGATCTCCCAAAGTAATGGCGTCTAGGAAACATATAATCTCGCCATTGGCATCAAAGGGTTAGCTATGCTGCTCTAGTCAGAGTAGCTGAAGTCTCAGCTTCACATAGAAACAACTTAATACGCTTTGAAACCGTCTCAATTCCGCGCGTTATAGCGCTCCATCAAGCGCTCAATAAGCTCATCGCTAAGCTTGTCATCTGCCAAAATGGTGTCGAGAAGGCGCTGCGATTCCTCCGTAGAAACCGGCTCTTCGGCGTCGTAAGAATCGCCAGTGAAATCCACACCAAAGTCCGTATCATCGCTGTTCTCCGGTACCGCGCTGAGCTGATCGACATCGGAATCAAAAGAATCCATGAAGTCACTGACTTCTTCCGCCGTCATCTTCCTTCGCTTGCCAGAGCGCGCCTCTTTTTCAATCCGCCGCTGCAGCGCAGCCTCCATCTGCCGGTGCCGCCACGACCGCACACGGTGCGGCTCCAATTTGCGCCCCACCGCGCGACTTTTGTTCTCTGCCTTTTTCGCCAGCACCTTCACCTGCGCTGCGGTGTCGTTAATCGGCGCCCAATCTTGGTGCGCAGGCACACGCCACCCAGCCCAAATCCCTAACAGCGCTAAGAAAATGGACACTAACGGGCCGACGACCATGCCGACGGCCAGCATGCCAAAATGATTGCCGATAAGCACAATGCTGGCGCACGCAATCGCCGGGATGACCGTCGGCTGATTATTGCCAAAAACGGCCGGCTCACGCCCCATAGAAATATCGCGGATCATGGAACCGCCGGTTGCGGTAAACACGCCCATCATGATGCACGGAATCAGCGGCAAGCCATAAGTAATGGCTTTCACGGCACCGGTCCCAGCCCACAGACCCGAGACGACGGCATCGCCATGCGCTTGAATATAATCCCAGGTTTTGCCCTTGAAATACACGAAACGCGCAATAAGCGCGCCGGTAAAAGCCAGGTACAAGTACTCCGGTTCGCTCATCGCCGCGACAGTGCCCTGGTTGATGAGCACATCGCGCACCATACCGCCGCCCAACGAGGAGAACATCGCGATGAAGAAAAACCCGATGATGTCGTAACCGCTTTTTCGCGCGATGGTGCCACCGATAATTCCCATCAGTAACACGCCGCTGACATCGGACCAGCGGTAGAGAGATTCAATGAGCGGATCTACTTCGGGCATAAGCAATATTGAACTCCACAGCTAAGCAGACCGCGAAATTAGTCCACCCAAATGCGCCGAAGTAGCGACCCTATGAGCACTACTACTTTATTTCTCCCGGACTACCGCTTGCCCCATGCTTGGGTAATCGGTGATGAAGCCGTCCACACCTGCAGCAATCTGCTCACGCATGGTGTCTTCATCATTGACGGTCCACGGCACCACTGCCATGCCCGCCTTGTGCGCCTGTGAAATTAACTCTGGTGTAGCGACCGGGTGGTAATCGTCGTCACGCGGGGTTTGCCCATAAGGAACCGCATGTCCCGGCGAAAGCACCTGCACGCCTAGCTGTTTTGCGGCTTCCACGATGTCACCATCGACGGCATCATAATCAACATCGCCAATCCAGGCCGAGCTCGATTTCCATGTAGTTTCGTCCCACAACAAGACCAGCGGCATTTCCGCATCACGTTCGCGCACCAGCGGCAACGATGCCCAATCGAAGGACTGAATCATGGTGCGATCAGCAACATCAGCGTCCTCTACCTCATCCATGATCGCATCAACGAATTCCTGTGGCGATGCCGTTTGCTCACGGTGTTCCGGCTCCAGCTTGGTCTCGATATTGAAGTGCACATCCGGGTAATCCGCGGCGATCTCGAAAACCTCAGAAAGCTGCAGCAACCGGTTGTCGTCCTGCGGGGCCGCATCGGGGAAATCATCCAGGTTCTTATTGCAGTTCAGCGTGGAAATCTGCTCGAAAGTCAGATCGTGGAGCAGCTTGCCGACGTACGGGAACTGCGGATCATCCTCGGTGACAGGCTTGGTGTCCTGGCATTTCTCGGCATCGATCTCTGTATCGTGCCAGACCACGGGGACGCCGTCGGCAGACAGCTCGATGTCGAATTCCAGGGTGGTCACTCCCATTTCTAGGGACTTTTCCAAGCCCTCACGGGAAGATTCGATCCATTCACCCCGACCAAAACGGTGCGATTGCAGATCAAACCCGTCTGGTAATTTCGCCGCCGCTGCTGGAACCGGGTTGGCCTGCACATCCAGCTCGGCGACCTGCTGTTTGTCGAATGTCAGCTTTTCTTCCTGACCAGCCGAGGTGGATTCGGTGGCACTTTCTGCTGCCTCGCTGGCGCTATCGGCCGCGTTGTGTGCTGCATCAGCCGCGTCATCAGCCTGCGAACATCCTGCCAGGGCAAGAGCACTAGCCCCGAGTGCTGCGATTACCTTCACTCCACTCGCCCCACGCCACCTACTTGCGTGCGAGTTGCGCGACCTGCGTGGACCAAAAATACGTGCGCTATCTATCATGAATTCCTCCTGTAAATAGTTAACAGATCCATAGTTTTTCGCCCACAATGTTAGTATGATTCAGATCACCAGCAAGATCGTTGAACAGTATCCCTGCTACATCGCGAGGTAACAGCATGAGCGTAGGCCATGTGGGCACAGCAATCGCCCGCAGTCTTGAACTCCACGACGTCCCACGAATCTTCGAAGTGCCAGGTGAAAGCTTCCTTCCGGTACTCGACGGTCTGTACGAATCATCCATCGACACCATCGTGTGCCGCCAAGAAGGCGGTGCCTGCTACATGGCCGAAGCCCACGGCAAAGCCACCGGCAGGCCGGGTGTCGCCATGGTTACCCGCGGTCCGGGCGCTGCTAATGCATTCGTCGGCATCCACACCGCCTGGCAAGATGCTACTCCCCTGGTGCTGTTCGTCGGCCTGGTCCCCACCAGCGACCGGGACCGCGAGTCTTTCCAGGAATTCGACATCAAAGCGTGGTTCGGCACCCAGGCTAAACGCGTCTATGTGCTTGACGACGCCTCCCGTGCCAGCCGCGTGGTCGCCGAAGCCTTCCACCTGGCCACCCAGGGCCGTCCTGGCCCCGTCGTCATCGGCCTGCCGGAAGACGTACTGCACCAAGAATTTACCGGCGATCTCTGCCAGCCACTTCCTGCCAGCCACGGCGCATTCAGCAACGCTGACCTGGACTTCCTGGCCGATGAACTGCGCGCAGCAGAAAAGCCACTGATCTTCGCAGGCGGCGCACACTGGAACCCTGATACCTGCGCGGCAATCCAAAAATTTGCCGAAAAGCAGCAGATTCCCGTGGTTCACGACTGGCGTGCCAGCGACCGCATCGCGTTTTCCTCGCCAGCGAATGCCGGTTGGCTCGGCTACGGCCGCAACGACGCCGCCACCCAGCTGCTCACCGAGGCCGACCTCGTCGTTGAGATCGGCGCGGTACTCACAGATGTGCCTACCGACGGCTACACGCTGCGCCAAAGCCTGGATGCGAAAAATATCCTGATCAACACCGATACCACCCTGCTGGGGAACTCCGCGGCCATCACCCGCCACATCCTGGCCAGCCCGCAGGTCTTCGCGGAGATTACCGAGGAACTGACCAAGCGCATCGGCTCCGCAGAACGGGTCGCCGCTGACAGTGAAGCCAGCACGGGCACCAGCTCCAGTACCAGCACGGGCACCGACGCAGGCACTGAGGCTGGTACTGGTATCTCTGCCACCCAACACGAGTGGTTCACCACCGCGCACCGCAATCACCTGGCCTTTGCGGACGTCGGCAAGCCAGAAAACTGGCCACAGACAGCCGCAGGCACCGCGCACATGGAATCGATCATGGCCGCGATCCAACAACAAGCCCCGAAAGATGCGCTGTATACCTTCGGCGCAGGCAACCACTGCCTGTGGGCGCAGCGCTACCTGCACACGGAAACGTATCCTTCGCAGCTCAGCGTACGTAATGGCTCGATGGGCTATTCCATTCCGTCTGCCGTCGCGGCCTCGCTGCAGTTCCCGGAGCGCACCGTCATCACCATCGCTGGCGACGGAGAATACCTGATGAACGGCCAAGAGCTTGCCACCGCAGTGCAGGCAGGCGCGGCGTTTATGGCCGTGGTGATGAGCAACGCGGAATTCGGCACCATCCGCACCCACCAGCTCAACCACTACCCCAAGCGGGTCTCCGGCACGCAACTGACCAACCCGGACTTCGCTGCCGCCGCCATTGCCTACGGTGCGCACGGCGAAACCGTCACCTCTGACCAGGACGCCGCCGGGGCTGTCGAACGCGCCCTGGCTGCGGTGCGTGAAGGCAAACCGGCAGTGATTAACGTTATTACCGACCAAGCACTGTCCATCCCGACCGTTCGCCAAAACACCGACGAATAACGCCGGGCACACCGCCCCGGCACCAACGGCTGGCCGCCCCCGGCGGCCAGCACCCAGCTCACACAAGAAAGCAACCGCTATGAGCACAAACAACCACAGCGCCACCAGTGGCGCCAGCCCAGCAACGAGCACCACAAAACAACAGGCGAAGAAAAACGCCGAGCCAGCCGGATCCACCTCATCATGGGTGATCACGCTGTTCGGTACCGCCGTCGGCGCAGGCATCCTGTTTTTGCCGATTAACGCCGGATCCTTCGGCTTCATCCCGCTGCTGTTCGCCACCATCATCGCGTTCCCGCTGGTCTACTATTCCCACCGCACCTACGCGCGCATCGTTTCTGCAGCACCGGAAAAAGACCACGGCAAAGACGTCCTGGAACTGTGCACGCAGTACCTGGGCCGCGGCGGCGGTGTCATCATCGCGATCTTGTACTGGATCGCCGTGTTTTCCACCGTGCTCATTTACGGTGTCTCGATCACCAACGCCGTCGATAGTTTCATCGTCAACCAGCTGGGTGGGCCTTCAATCAACCGCTGGATCTTGGCGACGCTGTGTGTTGGTTTGATGACAGCCGGGTTCGCCTTCGGCCGCAAACCAATGCTGTGGCTGGCGCAGATCCTGGTCTACCCACTGATCCTGTTCCTGGCGATTACCTCGATCTACCTGATTCCGCGCTGGGATATCTCCAGCTTTCTGGAATTCGACTATGACGGCGGCGGCTTCCTCTCCGTCGTCAAGGGTGTTTTGCTGATCCTGCCGGTGATGGTGTTCTCGTTCTCGCACATGGCAGCGCTTTCGCAGCTATCCGTCGACATGCAGCCGGCGCATGGCAAGAACACGGAAAAGCGCGTGTCCAAGATTGAGTTCTACACCGCGATCCTGCTGGTCGTATTCACCATGGTCTTCGTGTGGTCGTGCGTGCTGGCACTCGGCGCCGACGGTATGCGCGAGGCGCACGAGCAAAACATTCCGGTGCTGTCCTACTTCGCAAACGTCACCGGCACCCCGATCATGGCCGCAATCGCGCCGATGGTGGTGGTGTGCGCGATCGTCTCGTCGTACTTCGGCCACCTGCTGGGTAGTGAAGAAGGCACCGAGTACCTGTTCAAAACCGTCGCACCCAAAACCGCCGAGCGTATCCCGCGCCGCAACCTGCTGATCGGCATCTACGTCTTCGCGTTCGCCGCCACCACCCTGGTCGCCGTGTTCAACCCGTCGATCGTGACCTTGGCGTCGCTGGTCGCTGGTGTTTTCGTGGTCTTTTTGGTCTACCTGCTGCCGGTCTACATGTTCCGCAACCTGGACGTGTACAAGCACGTACGCAAAGACAAAGCCAACTACTTCGTATTGATCCTGGGCCTGATCATCATGGCCATCACCATCTGGGATCTGTTCTAATACTTGACGTTCAGGTTGCACCTGTAACCTCAATCCCGCATCACCCCCATCAACCCGGGCCCTGCTAACCCCAACCCGCATTCTCAGGAGGTCAGATTCATGCTGCGCAAAGATCTTAGCGAATTCCCTTATTACCGCCCCGGCAAAAGCGCCGAGGGTATGGTCAAGCTCTCATCCAATGAGGCCGACTACGCCCCGCCATCATTCGTGCAAGATGCCATCCACGCGGCCGTGCAGTATGGCAACCGCTATGGCGAATTCGGCTGCCCGGAGCTTACCGCGGCGCTCGCGGACTACCTAGGGGTTGGGGAGGATAATCTCTGCGTCGGCCCTGGTGCCTCCTCCATCGTGCAGCGTGCGGTGCGCATTACCTGCAACACCGGCGACGAGGTGGTTTTCCCGTGGCGCAGCTTCGAGGCCTACCCGTTATATGTGCGCATGGCGGGTGCCGTTCCGGTGACAGTTCCGCTTGCCGACGACTACAGCATCGATCTGCGCGCCTGCGCCGAGGCCATCACGGACAAGACCAAACTGATGATCCTGTGCAACCCAAACAACCCGACCGGTACGACGTTTAGCCGCGCGGAATTCCGCGAATTCATGGATATGGTTCCGGATGATCTCGTGGTTCTGATCGACGAAGCCTATTGGGAATTCAACGATGATCCCGACCGCCCGGATGCGGTGCAGGAAATCCAGGACTACCCGAACCTGATTGGCGCACGCACCTTCTCCAAGGCTTTCGGTTTGGCCGGTATGCGCGTCGGCTACGGGTTTGCCCAGCCAGAATTGGCGAAAGCACTGAACCTGGTGGCACTGCCGCTGACGGTGACGGGAATGGCAGAACAGGCGGCAATTGCCGCTTTGGCCAACCGCGAAGCGTTTACCCCGCGGGTGGAGGAATCCAAGCGCCAGCGCGATCGCATCGCACAGGCCGTCGGTGCCGCACCGTCGCAAGGCAACTTTGTGTGGCTACCGCGCGCGGACGCCGAGGATGTGGAAAAGCGCATCTTTGACGAAGGCGTAATCATCCGCCGCTACGGCGACGAAGGCGTGCGCGTTTCCGTGACCAGTGAGAAGGAAGCCGATGCGTTCCTGAGTGCGTGGGAACGCGCAGGTATTAGCAAGGACAGCCAGTGATGACGAATTCGGGTTTTTCTGGCGGAGCCTTTTCTGATGAAGCCTTCCTGCAGGATTTCGCCACCATGTCCTCGCACGGGGCCACCAAAGCCGGAGGTGTCGACCGCGAGGCCTGCACCCCGGCCGATAAAGAAAACCGGCAGTGGATGTCACACGTGTTTGCGCGTGCCACGGGTAACCCGGCCCAGTTCGATGCCATCGCGAACCAGTTTTCCACCATCGAGTTTGTCCCCGGCGCGCCCTACGTGTTGTTGGGCTCGCACCTGGATTCGCAGCCGATGGCTGGGCGTTTCGACGGTGCCTACGGCGTGCTCGCAGGCGCGTATGCTGCCGCCCGGGTGCGCGCGGCGGCAGAAGCCGGTGACATCACCCCGAAATTCAACCTGGCGGTAGTGAACTGGTTCAACGAGGAAGGCTCACGCTTTGCACCCAGCATGATGGGTAGCTCGGTGGCGATCAACAAGCTGGGCTTGGATGAAGCGCTGGAGTCCACCGATTTTTACGGCACCACGGTGCGCGAGGCTTTCACCGAGACCGGTTACCCTGGCACTTCTTCCCTGCCGGAGATTGCCTCCTACGCGGAGATCCACAACGAGCAAGGCAAGAACTTGGAGCAGGCCGGTGCGCAGATCGGGTTGGTGACTGCGACCTGGGGCGCGCGCAAGTTCCGCGTGGTCGTCCGCGGCGAGCAGGGCCATACTGGTTCCACACTGATGGAAGATCGCCACGACGCACTGTTTGGCGCCTCGATCGTGATCGCGCAAGCCCGGCGCATCGTCGACAAGTTCCCGGGCCAGCCGCTGCAGATCTCCGTTTCACAGATGGAGGTCAAGCCGAATTCTCCAGTGACCATCGCGCGCGAGGTCATCTTCAACGTCGATATTCGGTGCCCGCACGCCGAGGTCTTGGACCAGGCCGAGCAGCACCTGGAGACGGTCATCGCCGAGGCCGCCGACGAGGCCCGCGTGGAGATCGACCGCACGCTCACGCACAGCTGGAACCAGAACGATTATTCACCGGCTGGCTGCGCGCTGGCCCGCGAGGTCGCCGAAGAGCTGGGCTATTCCCACCGCGAGGTGATGACCGTGGCCGGGCACGATTCCACGAACATGAAAGATGAAGTGCCCACGGTGATGCTGTTCGTGCCGAGCGTCGACGGCATCTCGCACAACGAGGCCGAGCTGACTCTTGCCGACGACTGCCTGGCTGGTCTGGACGTGTTTACCGGTGTGGTCGCTCGTTTGGTTGCCGGTGCACTGCACTAGTTGCTAGTTGCTAGTTACTAGTTGTTAGTTAAAACAGTGTGGCTTCCCCGGGCTGCGCTTTCGCGGAATTCGCCCGGGGTTTCTGCTGTGTGCGCAGTTCATCCGCGATGCGCACCTGCTGGCTCAAACTTTCCGAGGCTGCAAGTGCTTCTGCCAGCAGCTCGTCGTCGCCGTCCACATTGGGGTCCAGCCAGTCGTCGTGCAGTTCTTCCGGCAGCAGTAACGGCATGCGCGGGTGCACAGTGGCGGCTTCGGCAACCGCATCGCGGGTGACCAGCGCGTAGCTGAGAAGATCGCCGTCGGGCTGGTGCGAGGTGGCCACGATGGTGGCGATGGCAAAACCCTGAGTATCAGGCAGCTCAAAGCGCTGGCCTTTTTCTATGTACCAATGCGCCGGGGCCAAGCCACGTTGCTGGGCAAATGGTTTCTTCCACACGCGTGAGTGCAGAAGTTTATCGTCGCGGGCATTAAAAGCGCTGAACTGGGCTGGCTCATCGCCCACATGCAACCACCACCACGCAAGATCAAGCTGGCGCTTGCCTTCCGGGGCGGTGATCAAAGGGTTCAGGTTGCGGGCTTTGCGGCCGGTGATTTTCGCGGTGCTGCTGCGCTGGTCCATCCATTGCTCCAGCAGCTGCTGGCTTTCTGGTTGGAACAGCGGCTCATAATTCGGCAGTTCCATGGTTGGCTCTAGCCCGTACGTTGCGCACATGGCTGCCAGCCTACCGGGGGCGGCTAGTCGAGAATCACGCCCTTACGGAGGATGATGTTGCCGTATTGGGCAGTTTCGCCAGTCACGACTGTCAAATAAGAATCTTGTGCGCGCTGATAAAAGCTAAACCGCTCCAAGAATTCTGGTCTCGCGTGTGGATCATGTTCACGGATGAGCCTGTCGTAGGTATCCCACACCGGGGCATCAGAATCACCCGCTACCGGTGCCATCAGCGAATATTGTTTATCCTCGTATTGGTCGAGTTTGAACAGTGGCATGATTGCTGCAAGCAGAGCAGGGATACCGATGCCATCCATCCGAATGGTGCGTGCTCCATCACCGAATCGCGGATAGTGGGCGTCGGCAAGCGTAATTTCGTCACCGTGCCCCATTGCGGATAATGCTGCCAGCAGTTCTGGAGTCAGCAGAGGCGAGATTCCGCGCAACATCTTTTACTTCTTTCCCATCGCTGGAACTTCGTCGACATCATCCGATTTCTGGTGTTTGATGGCATAAAGACCGAAGGCGCCGATGACGATGAAGCACAACAGAACGAAGCTGAAACCAATCTGTGGGTTGGTGGCATCCTGGATTGCTCCCTGGATCATTGGAGCGATTGCACCACCGATAATCGCCATGACCAGACCAGAAGAAGCGAACTTGGTATCGCGGCCAACACCGGTCAGCGAGATTCCGTAGATGGTTGGGAACAGCAGAGAGATACACGCAGACAGAGCGACGATGCACAGTGCGCCGAGAACATTGCCGGACAGGATACCGATAATGGTGAAGACAACACCCAAACCACACATGATGGTCAACAGGTAACGTCCTTCAATTTTACCCATCAGCCAGACCATGACGAAGCGGGCTACCAGGAAGAACAGCAGCGAAATCTGCAGCCACCAGCCGGCTGTTTCTAAGTCCGCATCCAAAGTGTATTGAATATAGAACGGAATGAACGTCCAGATACAAGTCTGTGCTGCGACGTTGAAAAACTGTGCCACAACACCGAAACGATACGTTCCGTTGTTCCACAAGCGGCCCACGACGCCCTTCGGGACATCTTTAAAGTCCGTTTCTTCCATCGCTTTGTTCTTGGGAACTTTGACGAAGAAGATGGACAGCGCCAGTGCAACATAGAGCACTCCCAAGATGATGTACGGAATCATCACCTTTTCTAGTTCATGGGAGGTTTGCTCCAGCAGCTGGTCTTCGGACAGCCCCGTTTTGTCGACGGTATCATTAATATGCGGTGCTACCAGCAGCGTTGCCATCAACACACCGATATTGGCGCCGATCGGGTTGAATGCCTGTGCAAAGTTCAAACGACGGGTTGCGTTTTTCTCGGGGCCGAGCGACATGACGTAGGGGTTCGCGGAAGTTTCCACGATTGACAAACCACCAGCGAGGATGAACAGCGCTGCGAGGAAAACGCCATAAGTCATGATCTGCGATGCCGGGAAGAACATGAAGGCACCGAGTGCAGCCATGCTCATGCCCAAGACGACGCCACCTTTGAAACCGAGCTTGGTGTTGATGATGGCTGCCGGAATTGCGAGCAAGAAATATGCTCCGAAGTAGGCAAACTGTACCAGCGCAGACTGGAACGCATTCATGTCAAAAACTGAGCTGAAAACGTTGACCATCGGCGCTGTGAGGTCAGTTGAAATTCCCCACGCCGCAAAACAGGCAACGATCAAAATGAATGGCAGCAGCAGGCCGGGGTAAATGAACCCACTGGATTCTGCTTTCTTTCCTGCTGTTGTTTTTGGTGCTCTGCTAGATTCCGTCCCCGCGTTTTCTGTTGGGTTCAGATTTGCTTTCTCATTCATATCGCTTCCTTAGAAATGTGCAGGCAGTGCTGCTCTTAGTGTGAGAGAAAATGCACTTAAGCATCTGGGTGGTACAGGTATTTTTCTGTGCTGGACAGGGTCATTTCGCAGCTGTTTCCCGGCATCAGAGGCGGCATGTAATTTCCGTTTTTGATCACGACCGGGTCGACAAAATGTTCATGCTGGTTATCGACGTATTCGATCAACCGGTTGTCCAAAGTGCATGACACCGACAAGTAATCGAACATCGCAAAATGTTGCACAGCTTCGCACAATCCGACGCCACCGGCGTGGGGAATAACGGGTTTATTGAACTTATGTGCCAGCAAGTATTCAATGATGAGTTCTTGCGGTCCGGCGACCCGAGTGGCATCGACCTGCATGATTCCAAAAGCATTCGCCTGCAAGAATTGCTTATACAGGATCCGCGACTGCATTTGTTCGCCGGTCGCAATCGGTATTGGATCGACTGCCCGTGCAATTGCTGCGTGCCCAAGCACGTCATCGGGGCTGGTAGGTTCTTCCACAAACGCCAGATCAAACTCATGGAATTGCTTAATCCACTCAATCGCTTGTGGGACATCCCAGACTTGGTTCGCATCGACCGCCAAGCGCACATCGGGACCAATTGCTTCCCTGGCAAGCCGAAGGCGACGCAAATCGTCGTCAAGATTTTGCCCAACCTTGAGTTTGATCAGCTGGAAACCCTTATCTTGGCTTTCTGACTTGGCCAAACGAACCATCTTGTCGTCGGAATAACCCAACCATCCCGCGGCCGTTGAATAGCCCGGGTACCCGTGCGCGAGTAGATTATCGATGCGCGCTTGTTGGCCACGTTTTCCATCTTTCAGGAAGTCAATAGCTTCTTCTGGGGCCAAGGCATCCGTGAGATACCGGAAATCCAGTGTCGCCACCAGGTCCTCTGGCTCCATTTCTGCCAACAGCCTCCAGAGTGGAACGCCTGCGCGTTTAGCCTTGAGATCCCAGAATGCGTTGAGTACCGCACCAATGGCCATGTGTTCGACGCCTTTTTCTGGGCCAAGCCACCGCAATTGGGAATCATGCACCAGCTCATCCCACGCGCGTTTCATGTTGTCGAGGTAGGGTTCGATTTCTTGGCCGATGAATCGTTGGCTGAGGGATTCGATCGCTTTACAGGCAACATCATTGCCGCGCCCGATAGTGAAAACAAAACCGATACCGGTATGCCCGTCGTCAGCATCCGTAGAAATTTCTACATACGCCGAGGAATAATCCGGGTCCGGGTTCATCGCATCAGAGCCGGAAAGTGACTGTGATGTCGGAAACCTAAAATCATAGGTTTTTATGTGCGTGATTCTGGACAATTGCGCCCTCCTTGCCGGATGGTTCTGCCGTACCCATAAATCATGGAGTTTCATATGGCAGAACCGAGTTCCTAAGTTGTTTAGTTAGGAATGTAGTTCAAGTCACGAACATACGCAAGGGGTTGTGCAAATTACGTTAAGCACTACGCACAACAATCCAGGCACACAGCCGTGCGACAATAGGTACCAACCAGCCAGTCAGGTAAAGACTCCCCAAGACTTTTCACCCAAAGACCTCCCCCATGCCATCCCCGATCCGCAAGGAGCACCCCGATAATGACTACGTCAAATGCTCGTCTCACAGCCGCCGACAAAACCTTAATTGTGCTGCAGGCCGCCATTGAGCATGAGCGTTTTTCAGACATTGTCACCGCTACCGGCTTCGCGAAAGCGACGGTGCACCGAATCTTGCAAACCTTGCTTGATTACGAATTCGTCTACCTCGCTAGCGACGGAACCTACGCGCCTGGCGTCACTTCACTTCGACTCGCCAGCCGAGCATTTAATTCCATCGACATTTCTGAAGTTGCCAACCCAGTTCTGACACAGCTTGCCGAGGAAACGGGCTACACCGTGCATGTCGGCGCACTCAACGTCAATGAAGCAATTTACGTTGCCAAACGCCAAGGGCCCACCCCATATGAGATTCCATCCACAATCGGCAAACGGCTTCCGCTACACTCCACCGCAATCGGAAAATGCCTGCTTGCAGACATGGATACATCCCAACTAGCAAGCGTCGTCAAGCAAGCGGGCCTAGCTCCGCTAACCCCAAACACCATCACCACCCCGGAAGATCTCGATCAAGAGATTGCCGTGGTGCGCACCCGCGGTTACAGCTTCGACGATGAAGAAAACGTTCCGGGCATCCGCTGCATCGGCGCACCAATCTTCGACCATTCCGGGAAAGCCACATATGGCATCTCTCTGACTTCACTAGCCATGGAAAACACGTTAAAACAGATAGAACGCTTTGCCCCTTTGGTGACAGAAGCCGCTGCTGAAATCTCACACAATCTAGGTGCGCACACCACGAAATACTCAAGCTAGATCACATAAATTCGAATTACGGGTTCCATCTCACATTTTCTTGCGGTAGTATGAGACAAACAATGAAACAGGGTTTCACACCATAGAACCGAAGGATGGTGCGCAATGGACCTTCACCTCGACGAAAAAGTATTCGTCGTCACTGGCGGCATGGGCGGCATTGGCAAGGCAATCGTGTTTGCACTCGCACGCGAGGGTGCAATTCCAGTAATCCTTGACCGCACTCCCCTGAGCGCGGAATACAAGACGGAAATCGAGAAATTGACAGCAAACTACGCTGCCTACGAAATCGATCTGAATGACACTGATGATATCGCCGAGATCATCGATGCTGCGTACCAGCGCTATGGACATATCGATGGAATCGTGAATAATGCAGGCGCCAATGACAACAAATCGTTAGAAGAGACTTCCTGGCGCGAATTTGAACAATCGCTACACAGCAACCTCACCCACTATTACGAGACCGTCCACGCAGCCCAAAAGTACTTGCACGATTCTGCTGGAACGATCCTCAACATCGGTTCGAAAACCGCGCTGACTGGCCAAGGGAAAACCTCAGCCTATGCGGCCGCCAAGGGAGCCATCCTGGGGCTTACCCGTGAATGGGCAGCGGCATTGGCGCCCCATGGGGTACGCGTGAACGCACTCGTCGTCGCAGAAGCCTGGACTCCCTTGTACGAGAAATGGATTAAAACCTTTGGCGACGAGGAAGCTCAACAAAAACGTCTGCAACTCATTACCGATGAAATCCCATTACACAACCGCATGACCACGGTCGAAGAGATTGCTGATACCGCGGTGTTTTTGCTGTCGGATCGTTCTTCGCACACCACCGGGCAGTGGATCCACCCAGACGGCGGCTATGTGCACTTGGACCGGGCGCTGTAAAAAACGCTGTAAAACACTGTAAAAACACAGCCTAGTGAAACAGCGAATTCGCAAGAAACGGCACGGTAGATGACTAACCTGAAAATTTTCGATTCCCATATTCACGTATGGGACCTCGAAGCCCAACGGCTCGACTGGCTACGCAGCGTGGATTCCGTATTGCACAGGTCTTTCAGCTTCGCTGATCTCAAACACGCCTATGCCGATGTGGGCAAGAATGGGCTGGCAGACGTAGAACTAGCAGGCGCGGTGCACATCGAAGCAGATGTCGCTGACCCTGCCGACGAGGATGCCCGCATCAAAGCCTTACTCTCGCACGAACCGTTAATACAAGGGTTCGTTACGCACTCCCACCTGCAGAAAAACATGCATGTTACCCCAGGTGCTGTCGGAGTGCGGGAAGTATTGCATAACGACGACATCGCCCGCGGGCGCTGCTTAGAAAGCAGTTTCACCGCAGGATGTAGGAATTTATCCAGCCAAGCAAAAGTCTTTGACCTCTGCATACGCACCCCGGAATTAACAGATTTTCATGCCACATATGAAGACTGTGCGAATCTCCGCGTAGTCATAGACCACTGCGGCAATGCCCAAAGACTCGACGACGCGTTTGCCGCCAACATGAGAGCTCTAGCTGAATACCCCAACGTGTACTGCAAACTCTCAGGGCTCAGTTACGACTCCCCAACAGATGCCTACCAGCTGTTGGAATTTCTCGGAAAGATTTTTGGGCCGCAAAGGCTGATGTTTGCGTCGAACTGGCCTGTCATCGGCCTCTATAGCGATCTGTATACACACATCTCGGCGCTACGAGAAGTATTCGGCGACGACCCCCGCGTGTTTTCCGATACCGCCCGTGACGTCTATAACTTGGAAGGAAACTAAATGTTTACAGGAGTGTACTGCCCGTCGATTACCCCGCTGCAGAGCGACGGCAGCATCGATTTTCCCGCCTGGGAGGCGCATCTCGAACGCCTTATTTCTGGCGGTATTTCCGGTGTGTTGATCTTCGGCAGCATCGGTGAATTTTATGCGTTGAGCATGGAACAGAAGAAACAGGCAATCGAATTTGTCGGTCGGGTTGTCAAAGGACGCATGCAATTCCTCATTGGTTCGGGCAGCACCAAAATTGCGGAAGCAAAAGAGCTCAACGCCTACGGCCACGAGCATGGAGCGGATGCAGCGGTTGTCGTCAGCCCATATTATTTCGGCCCCAGCGATGCATTGGCGACGAAGTATTTTACCGAGTTGGCCGAGGCTTCCGAGCTGCCCATCATGCTCTATAACTTCCCGGACCGCACCGGTAATGATTTATCGCCAGAGCTGATCAGCACGATTGCTGCTGCACACCCGAATATCGTCGGGGTGAAAGACACCGTGGATTCCGCCGCCCACACCAGACGCGTAATCAGAGATGCCCCAGATGATTTTTCTGTGCTTTCTGGTTTCGATGAATACTATTTGCCAAACCGTATCGCTGGTGGTCAGGGTGTTCTGTGTGGGCTCACCAATGTCGTCCCCGAGATTTTCGGTGCCATGCACCGTGCATACGAGTCCGGCGATGTTACGGCTGCAGCGCAATACGCAGGCAAAATCGCTGCTTTGATGTCTGTCTACGAGGTAGGTGATCACTTCATTCACACCATTAAGCATGCTGTGCGCTATGCCAGCGGAGCTGATCTCAGCACCGCCACGCATGAGCCCTACATCGAGCTAACAACAGCACAGCAGGAAGAAATAGCTCGACTCATTGACGCTGCTCGCAGCTAACGCAGTAGTGCAACTAACCCAGTAGTTACCCCAACCAAGGAGTTTTCATGTCCAACTACCAGAACTACATCAACAACGAATTCGTCGAGCCAGCCGAATTCCACGACGTGCTCAACCCGTCAACCGGCCAGGTCATCGCGCAAGCCCCAGCATCCGATGCTGCCGCAGTCGATGACGCAGTCCAGGCAGCCAAAGCCGCCCAGGCGGACTGGGCGAAGCTTCCCGCCGTCGAACGTGCAGGATACCTGACCAAAATCGCAGCCGAACTGCGCAACCACGTCGACCGCTTCGCAGACTACCTGGTGCGCGAACAAGGTAAAGCCCGCGGCTTGGCCACAGTCGAGGTCAACTTCACCGCCGACTACCTGGATTACATGGCTGGTTTCGCCCGCCGCATCGAAGGCGAAGTGATCCCCTCCGATCGCCCAAACGAATCCATTTTCCTGACCTACCAACCCATTGGTGTTGTCGGTGGCATCCTGCCGTGGAACTTCCCGTTCTTCCTCATCGTGCGCAAAATGGCTCCGGCCCTGCTCACCGGCAACACCATCGTCATCAAGCCTTCGGACGAAACCCCGATCAACGCTTTCGAGTTCGCCAAACTGGTCGACGGCATCGGCCTGCCCAAGGGCGTGTTCAACATGGTCGGCGGCCGCGGCTCCGTGGTTGGCGATGCGCTAACCCGCCACAAGGATGTCGACATGATCTCGATGACGGGTTCGGTGGCTACCGGTAAAAAGATCATGGCTGCAGCCGCGGAGAACCTCACCCGCGTCAACCTGGAACTGGGCGGTAAGGCACCAGCGATCGTGCTTGCCGACGCCGACCTGGATCTGGCAGCCACCGCCATCTGGAATTCCCGCGTGATCAACACCGGCCAGGTCTGCAACTGCGCAGAAGTCGTGCTCGTGGAAGAAGCCGTGCATGACGAGCTCGTCGCCAAGCTGAAGGAGAAATTCGAGTCCACCCGCTACGGCGACACCTCGGATATCGACGATCTGGATATGGGGCCACTGATCAACCAGGCTGGCCTGACGAACGTCGGCGACATGGTGCAAGCCGCCGTCGACGCTGGTGCGCAGGTGGTATGCGGTGGTGCCGCTGCCGAGGATAAAGGCAGAGGCTTCTTCTACCAGCCAACGCTGCTGGACGGCGTCGAAAAGGGCGCGCCGATTACCCGCGAAGAGGTCTTCGGCCCAGTTCTGCCTGTGGTGACGGTCAAGGATTTGGATGAGGCCATTGAGTTTGCCAACAGCTCGGAATACGGCCTGACCTCGTCCGTGTACACCGAAAACGTGCACAAAGCCCACAAGGCTGCCCGCGAGCTGCTTTACGGCGAGACGTATATCAACCGCGAAAACTTCGAAGCGATGCAAGGCTTCCACGCTGGCCGACGCAACTCCGGCATCGGCGGTGCCGACGGCAAGCACGGCATCATGGAATACGTTGAAACGCACGTAACCTACATCGAATCCAAGATGTAATTCCTAGGGTTTTGGCAGCAGAATTTTTGCTAACGTAATAATTATGAAAAAGATTATTCCGCTGTGCATTGCTGCTGCCCTGACCTTGAGCGCGTGTTCTTCTGCTGACGAGGCCGCTGATTCTGTCAAAGACGCGGCTTCGGAAGCATCGAGCACCGCATCCTCTGTGGCTTCGGGTGATGAGAAAACCACCAACAAGGATGGCGACTCCCGCGTCGTTGACACTGAGCTCGGCGAGGTGGAAGTGCCTGCCGACGTGAAATCTGTAGTGGTACTCACCGGAAGCCGGGACCTCGATATTGCGCTCTCGTTGGAGCTGCCGGTCACCGGTTACCCGAAGGCACCCGATGCGTTTGACCTGGATTCGCCGCTTGCCGAGGAAATTAAACAGGCCAAGGATGACGGTGCGGAGACGCTGTATACCGCCGGTGATGAAGAAGTAGACATCGACGCTATTAAAAAGGCTGATCCGGACTTGATCATCGGTGCAGTCCAGGATGTCACCCCCATCCACGACGAACTCAAAAACATCGCCCCGGTACTGCCAATCGGTGATTTTTCCACTGCTACCTGGGAAGATGATTTGATGCTGGTTGCATCTGCCACCGGCACCGAAGAAAAGGGTGGCAGCCTGATTGCCGATTATGAGAAACGCGTCGGCAAGTTGTCGGACAAGTACGCCGATGCACTGGCCGATCACAAGTTCGCCCCAGTCAGCTATGACGGCGAAGAATTCGTCATCAATGGCACGCGTTTGCTTTCGCAGGTGCTGCAGGATCTCGGCGCGGAACCTTCCGCGGCTTTCAATGAGGCTTTAGAGGGTGTGACCGGTAAGTATGACATCGATGAGATCGCCAAGACTCTTGACGACGTCGACGGCTTGGTAGCCCTGGTCAATGAGAAATCAACGTGGCAGTCTCTGCAGTCTAATGCGCAGTTCGGGAAAATCCCGGCGGTGCAGAACGAGACCGTGGTGCGCTCCGACGAGCAAACCCACGAGGGCGCCTACTACTCCGCGATGCACGCGGTAGATATCATCGAAGAGCTGCTCGAGATGCTGGACACAGAGAACAAATAAACCCAACTGCTGCACTCGGCTGATGCGATCGGCCCGGCTGCATGAGCTCAGCTATTGAAAATCCCGCGAGCGCACCGCGAGTAATTCGCTGACCTCCAGCGGCTCCAGCCGGTCGGCCACCACCGTGGCTGCCCCACTCGCGTTTTGCACTATCCCGCGCACCACCAAAGCTTTGGCGGTGCGCGCTAGTCTTTTCTGCCGCTTCCACAACCCCGGCGACACAATAACGTTAATCAGCCCGGTTTCATCCTCCATCCCAAAAAACGTCGCCCCACTTGCGGTATTCGGCCGTTGCCGGTGGGTGATCATGCCAGCCACCCGAATGCGACTGCCATCGGGCACCTGCAACAACTCTTCGGCACGCACCACGTTGTTAGCAGCTAGTGCATGACGCAATAACTCCATCGGCTGGGTCTCTGGGGTCACTCCCGTCGAAGCCAGATCTGCCGCCAGCATCTCAAAACCACTCATGCCGGGCAGCGCCGGCGCAGCAATCGCCGAAAGCCCCGGCAGCATGCCAGGTTGTTCAGTGGCTGCCACACCAGCGACCCATTGTGCTTGCCTGCGATCCAGCCCCAGCACCTCCAACGCCCCGGCGCGTGCGAGCGCTTCGACTTCCCGCACCGAAGCCCCGGTGCGGCGTACCACATCCGCCACCGAAGACTCCCGGCTCAACGCATTTTGTGCAGCAACGATGGCCTCAGCTGTAGACGTCGACAAGCCTTTCACAGAACCCAGCCCCAAGCGGATGGCCCCACCGCTCACGCTGGCTTCTACCTGCGAATCCAACACCGAGACCGGCAGGATCTGCACCCCGTGGCGGCGGGCATCCTGGATCAGCGACTGTGGAGAATAAAACCCCATCGGTTGCGCCCGCAACAGCCCGACGCAGAATTCCGCCGGGTAGTAGCGCTTAAACCATGCCGAGAAAAACACCAGTGAGGCAAAAGACTGCGAATGCGATTCTGGGAACCCATAGGCAGCGAAAGCCACGATCTTCGACCACAGCTTATAGGCGGTTTCTGCCTCGATCTGATTGGTTTCCCAACAACCGCGCAAGAAACGTTCCTGAAGCGCAGCCATCCGTTCTGGCGAACGCTTCGAGCCCATCGCCCGGCGCAGATCATCAGCTTCTGCACCAGTAAAACCTGCGGCATCAACCGCGATATGCATCAACTGCTCCTGGAACAACGGGATGCCCAAAGTTTTTGCCAGTGCTTTCTCCAGTACCGGGTGGTCATACGTCACCTCTTCTAGCCCGTCCCGTCGGCGCAGGTACGGGTGCACGGAACCACCCTGGATCGGGCCCGGGCGGATCAGCGCGACTTCTACTACCAGGTCAAAAAAGCAGCGTGGCTTCAGCCGCGGCAGCGTGTTCAGCTGCGCGCGCGATTCCACCTGGAATACCCCGACGGCATCGGCGTTGCAGAGCATGTCGTAGACGTTGGAGTCTGCCAGGTCGATCTCCCAGAGGTTCACGGTGTATCCGTGTTGCTGTTGCACCAGGTCAATCATGTGGTGCAGTGCTTCCAACATGCCCAGCCCCAGTAGATCGAATTTCACTAACCCGGCACCCGCGCAGCTGTCTTTATCCCATTGCACGACACTGCGGCCTTCCATCGCCGCCCATTGCGTCGGCACCACATCCGTCACAGGACGATCGCACAACACCATGCCACCGGAGTGAATACCCAAATGCCGCGGCTGGCCGAGGAATTGATCCGATAATGCCAGCACATTATCTGGTGGTTCAGTTTTTCCTTGTGCCCAACTATCCGCGGCACCTTGCGGAAAGCCCAGGGCACGGGCAGCATCGCGTACCGCACCTTTCCGACGGTAGGTAATCACGTTAGCCACTTGCGCGGCACGGTCACGCCCGTAGGTGGCATACACGTATTGGATAACTTCTTCCCTGCGAGTGGATTCAATATCTAAATCAATATCCGGCGGTCCATCACGATCCGCCGATAAAAACCGCTCAAATAACAGCTGCGCACTGATCGGTTCCGCGTTGGTAATGCCCAGGCTGAAGCACACCACAGAATTCGCTGCCGATCCCCGGCCCTGGGCCAAAATATTCTGCCGAGCACAGAAATCGACGATATCCATCACGATCAAGAAATAGCCGGGAAACCCCAGCTGCTCGATAACCCCGAGTTCATGTTCAATCTGGGTGCGTGCCCGCCGATAAGTCTGTTCTGGGTAGGCCTGATAACGCTTTCGGGCCCGACGATAGGTCAGCTGCCGAAGCCAACTCATCTCGGTTTCGCCATCAGGTACTGCAAAATGTGGCAGACGCGGTGCCACGATATCCCAGCTAAACGCGCACTCTTCGGCAATCTTCACGGTAGTTTCCAGGAGCTTTTCCCGCCCTGGGGCCAGCCGCAGCATGCTGCGACCATCTCGCAGCCACTGCGCGCCCATCGGGTGGGTATGCCAGCTGGCAGCTGCCAGCGATTCCCGCTGGGCCAACGCGGCTTTCGCACTGGCCAGTCGGGTCTGGCTACGGGTAGCAGCGTGCGGGCTGGCGCTGATGATCGCGCGCAGACCAGAGTGCCGACTCATTAGTTGCGCGGCAGCTGCATCCAGTGCCGCAAAGCGGTCGGCATCTTCCGGCAACAAGTTAGATTCATAGTGCAGAACCAAGCTGTCTATTCCAAAAGATTCGATCAAGGTATCGAGCATATCAAGCCAGGAATAATCCACGAGGATATAGCATTGCCCGGCTAATTGCTCCGCAAATGATTCCAAGCTTGGATACCGCGGGCGGCGGTCTGTGCTCGCCATATGCGCCGCCGCCATCACCCGGGACAGCAACCGGTAGCCTTCCGGGGTGCACGCCAAGACGGTAAGACTGCCATGATCCAGACTCAAACGGGCGCCAAAAACCGTCGGCAAGCCAGCTTTGGCTGCGGCTTCTGCGAACACAATGGATCCATAAAAACCGTCATGATCGCAGATCCCCAACGCAGTTAGACCCAATTCACAAGCGCGTTCTACCAGCGCTTCTGGGTCCGAGGCCCCAGCCAAAAAGCTATATGAACTCACCGCAGCCAATTCTGCGAAGGCTGGACCGTCGGCACGCTTATACCCTGTATTTTCCTCCGTCGCCGCAGCAATATCAGCCCCTGGTGGCAGCGCTACCGGATGAGGCACCGGGCACCCAGATAAAATCCGCTCCAAACGCGACCACGACAGGCCCGCACCACCGTTGAAATTCATGAGAGTAACCCTACACAGAAACTCTCACACATGCGTATATATTTTCGAACAAAGTATTTTTCATACGGCCCGACGTGGCGATGGTTGAACGAAAATATAGACAAAGCTGTACAGACTCTGCTAGATTCCACGTCATTGCGCGACATGCGTACCGGGCCCACTGACGCATGCTGGAGGCCCACCATGCACAAGCCCGTCGACGCACACCCCATGAAAGGACACCCCTTATGAACATCCGCCGCATTATTGCCGGTAGCACTGCTGCACTGACTGCAGCCACTCTGGTTGCCTGTTCCGGCGACAACGCCGCTTATACCCCATATTCCAAAGACGACACCATCACCATCGGCACCACCGATGCTTCGCTGGAATCATGGTCAGTATTCGAAGAAGTCGCTGAAGAACATGGCTTCAACATCGAGATTGAAAACTTCGCGGAATACTCCCAGCCCAACCCTGCTCTGAGCCAGGGCGAAAACGACATCAACAAATTCCAGCACCTGATGTTCTTGGCACAGTACAACGTTGATTCCGGCGATGACCTGGCACCACTGGTATCCACGGAAATCTACAAGATGGGACTGTTCTGGGAAGGTGCCGACGAGCTCGACGTCGACAAGATCGAGGGCGAAGAAGTTGTCATCCCGAACGACACCGTCAACCAGGGTCGCGCACTGTTGCTGTTGCGTGAGGCCGGGTTGGTGGAGTTGGTTGGCGACGTCAAGTACACCCCAAGCGTGGCTGACATCGATAAAGAAGCCTCCAAGGTCACTGTCACCACGGTCGATGCTTCCGAAACCGCGCGGCAGTACCGCCTGGGCCAGCCAGCTGTGATCAACAATAACTTCCTGGACCAGGCCAATATTGACCCAGAAGAAGCTATCTTCGACGACGATCCGAACGCAGAAAGCGCCGAGCCATACATCAACCTGTGGGTTGTTCGTGCCGACGCCGTCGACGACGAAGTCTTGAACGAGCTGGCCGAGCTGTGGCACGACGAGCGCGTTGCCAAGGCGGTATTCGAAGAATCCGGCGGAACCACAGTGCAGGTCCAGCGCCCGCGTGAAGAACTGCAGAAGATCCTCGACGATCTGGAAGCAGAACTGCAAGGCTAGCCCTGGAGCTGCTGGCGCTACTGTCGCTGCTGGCGCTACTGCAGCACAGCTCATTCGGAACGCTTCCGGTATTCCTCCGGACTTTCCGAGCAGGCTAGTAACGACACACGCTTAGTCCCGGCTAACATAGCTGCGACTAAGCGTTTTCCGTCTAAGAAGAAATGATGGTTTTTCGTGGTAACACACTCGGGTACAAGCCCAGCTAGCGGAAGTGGCGAACGCCGCGGCACCCGCATCGAATTCACCAACGTCAACAAGGTCTTCGACGCCAAAAAGAAAGGCGCCGCACAGGTCACCGCCGTCGACGATGTCACCCTGACCGTCGAATCAGGCGAGGTCATCGGCATCATCGGTTATTCCGGCGCGGGCAAATCCACCCTGGTACGCCTGATTAACGGTCTGGATAACCCAACCTCGGGTTCGCTGAAACTCGACGGCACAGAGATCGTCGGCATGTCCGAAGCAAAAATGCGCGGGCTGCGTCGCAATATCGGGATGATCTTCCAACAGTTCAACCTGTTTAATTCCCGCACCGCAGCGGCAAATATCGAATTCCCGCTGAAACTGGCCGGGGTGCCAAAAGCCGAGCGCACCAAGCGCGTCAACGAACTCCTCGAATTCGTCGGCCTGGGCGAGCGCGGCAACTCCTACCCCGAGCAGCTTTCCGGTGGCCAGAAGCAGCGCGTCGGCATCGCCCGCGCATTGGCGACCAACCCGTCGCTGTTGCTTGCCGACGAAGCCACCTCCGCACTCGA
Source organism: Corynebacterium propinquum DSM 44285 (assembly GCF_000375525.1). Taxonomy (GTDB): domain Bacteria; phylum Actinomycetota; class Actinomycetes; order Mycobacteriales; family Mycobacteriaceae; genus Corynebacterium; species Corynebacterium propinquum. The sequence goes on along the minus strand of NZ_AQXC01000013.1, from coordinate 33,992 downwards.
CCCAGAGACCACGCAAGAAATCCTGGATGTGCTGCGAAAAGTCAACCAGGAGTTTGGCATCACGATCGTCGTGATCACCCACGAAATGGAAGTTGTGCGCTCGATCGCCGATAAAGTCGCGGTGATGGAAAACGGCTCCATCGTGGAATATGGCGAGATCTACGACGTGTTTTCGGCACCGAAAACCGACGTCGCCAAGCGCTTCGTCGCCACTGCCCTGCGCAATGAACCCGATGCCATCGAAGCCGATGACTTGCTGGCTCACGAGGGGCGGCTGTTTACCATCGAGTTGACCGAAAACTCTGGGTTCTTCGAAGCCGCTGCCACACTGCGCTCTTCCGGTGGTTCCATCAACATCGTGCACGGTGGCGTGACCACCTTGCAGCAGCAATCCTTCGGCAAAATGACCGTGCGTCTCAACGGTGATGATTCCGCCATCGACGAGTTTTACCGCACCCTGTCCCAGCGCACCCACATTGAGGAGATTAAGCGATGATTTCCGCAGCTGATACCAACTGGGACCGCCTGGGCCCCATGTTTTCCGATGCCGTCGTCGACACTTTGGTCATGGTGGCTTTCGCCATGGTCGTTGGTGGTGTCCTTGGCCTCGTGGTCGGCGTATTCCTGTTCACCACCCGCGAGAGCGGGATCCTGCAGAACAAAGTCGTCTACACGATCCTGAACATTCTGGTGAACTTCGTCCGCCCGATCCCGTTCATCATTTTGCTGGCCCTGATGCAGCCGATCACCATCGGCGTGCTCGGCTCGTCGATCGGGCGTGAACCAGCCGCATTCGTGATGGGCATCGCCGCCACCTTCGCGGTCGCACGCATCGTCGAGCAGAACTTGGTCTCGATCGACCCAGGCATTATTGAAGCCGCCCGGGCAATGGGGGCAGGACCGTGGCGGATCATCACCCGCGTGATCCTCCCCGAAGCGCTGGGGCCGCTGGTGCTGGGATACACCTTCATCTTCATCGCAATCGTCGATATGTCCGCGATGGCCGGATACATCGGCGGCGGCGGTTTGGGCGATTTCGCCATCGTTTACGGACACCGCGCCTTCGACTACAAGGTCACACTGATTGCTACCGCCGCAATCATCATCATCGTCCAAGCCGCGCAGTTCTTCGGTAACTGGCTGTCCAAGAAGATCATGCGCCGCTAACTCACTGGCTGGCTAGCCAGCACAGTACCCTGTTGTTTCCCGGCCCGGCTGCAGACGCTAGTTCTGCCGCCGGGCTTTCCATATATCCGCGCCCTGATTAGGCAGTATGTCAAGATTTAACAGTGTGCGAAGCTCTGACAGTGTGCGAGTTCAGGCGTTGCGCACAACCCTTGCTTCTCTATTCGCAGCTGGCACAGTTGCATCGCCAGGGAAAAGCTTCGGCCCCAACCACAACATGACGTAAACCAACCCGACAAGCACAGGAATCTCGACCATCGGACCTATTGTTCCAGCTAACGCTTGTGCGGAATGCGCTCCGAAAGTACCGATGGATACGGCAATAGCCAATTCGAAATTATTTCCGGCAGCTGTAAACGACACCGACGAAGACTGCGCATAATTCATCCCCACCAGTTTTGAAACAACCAACGACACAGCAAACATCCCAACAAAATAAAGCAGCAACGGGACGGCTACACGAACTACTGCCGTCGGTTGCGCTGCAATGTGTTCACCCTGCAGGGAAAACAATAAAACGATGGTGTACAACAGCCCAAGCAGCGCCAATGGTGAAATAGCTGGCAAAAATTTCGTTTCATACCACTGCCGCCCTTTGATATTTTCTCCCACAACCCGGGACAAAGCACCAGCAACCAGAGGCACTCCGAGGAACACCAACACAGAACTCACGATGGTCCAGAAGGAAAACTCCACTTCGCTGGCACCCAGCCCCAACCATTGGGGTAATACTTGCAGATAAAACCAGCCAAGCAGCCCGAACATAAGTACCTGAAATACAGAGTTAATAGCCACCAAAACAGCTGTAGCTTCCCGGTCACCACAGGATAGATCAGACCACACCAGCACCATTGCAATGCACCTGGCCAAGCCAACGATGATTAATCCAGTACGAAGTTCCGGCTGATCAGGTAAGAAAAACCACGCCAATGCAAACATAAAAGCTGGCCCCACCAGCCAATTAAGCACGATTGATACTGTCATCAACCGCTTATCTGCAACGATCTTGCGGGTTTTATCGTAACGAACTTTCGCTAAAGGCGGGTACATCATCACCAGCAAACCGAGTGTAATCGGCAAAGAAATACCGCCTACTTCTAGCCGCGCCAGCGTTTCTCCGATTCCCGGCATCGTGCGCCCCAGGAGTAGTCCAACACCCATCGCGACGAGGATCCATACCGGTAAAAATCGATTCAACCAGGACATACGCGGACGTTGGGCAACGGTCATAAAACTCCTTAAAAACAATTCTGAGCATCAAGCCAGAATCCTAAACTTATATCGATAGCTATCAATATATTATATCGATAGCCGTCAATATAACATAGTTGTTATGACCTCCCCAGAGACTTCCCCGCTGACTGATCCTGCCTCCTGTTGTTCCCTGGGATCTGGCCTTTTGACCAAAAGCGAAGCTGAACGCTATTCCATTCTGTTCACAGCGCTGTCCGATCCCACCCGCCTACGATTACTCTCGCGGCTAGCTGCGGAGGGATGCGAACCAGTTAGCGTCGCAGAGTTAACAGAATTATCAGGGTTGAGCCAACCTACCGTATCCCATCATTTAGCACGCTTAACCGAGGTCGGCTTATTAAACAAGGTACGAGTCGGCCGTACGGTCACCCACCGCGTGCGTCCACAGCTTTTCGCAGAACTACGTACCGTCCTGCAGATCGGATAGAACTAAGCAAACAGCAACGGCGACACGATGGAAGGCAAGACAGCGCAAGGGACAAAATCTATGAATACGACCGGCACACGCGCTCACGAACGCAACCCCAACTTTGACCACCCCAACATTGACCACCACGAAGCCATCATTATTGGAGGCGGCCAATCAGGCCTGGCCACCGCCTACTATCTACTGCGCGCTGGGGTCGACACCCTCATTCTGGATGATCAAGACGCCCCTGGTGGGGCATGGCGTCACGTATGGCCGTCCATGACGTTGTTTTCCACCGCGAGTTTTTCCAATCTTCCGGGCAAACCCATGCCAGAATACGACGGCTTCCCTCCGGCTGACCACGTCGTTGCTTATTTGGACGAATATGAGCAGCGCTACCAGATTCCCGTTGACCGACCCGTATACGTTGACCAAGTAGAACGGAATGACGACGGCTACCAGGTTTTTGCTGGCGAGCAGTCCTGGACCGCAACACACATCGTCGCTGCCACTGGAACCTGGTCTAGCCCTTTTGTTCCGCATTACCCAGGCACGTTTGACGGCACCCAATGGCATTCCGCGAATTATCCCGGGCCGGACCCCTTCGGCGATTCTTCTGTCGCTGTAGCAGGTGCCGGAAACTCTGCGGCACAAATAACCGCCGAACTCGCCGACCATGCCGATGTCACCTGGTACACCCGGCATGAACCACGGTGGATGCCTGATGATGTCGATGGCCGCGTGTTATTTCGCCGCAATAGAAAACGAACCCTAGCCCTGCAACGTGGCGACGAAGACCCTGGGGCTGATAGCAACCTGGGCGACATCGTCGCCCTGCCGAAAGTGCGCGAGGCTCGTGATTCCGGGCGGTTGCAGGCAACTCCGATGTTTGACTCTCTCGATGAAGTCAGCGCCGAACATCTGATCTGGTGCACCGGTTTCCGACCCGCGCTGAACCCGATTAGGCATCTGCTCAATGGCACGACTCCAAAATATGCCGATCTACACTTAGTCGGTTACGGTGACTGGACTGGCCCCGGGTCAGCAACGATCACCGGAGTCGGCCCCTTCGCCAAAGAAACCGCACGGAAAATCGCAACCACATTCGGAAAAGAAGTAAAATAACCGGCAGGAAATAACCGTGGAACCTGTGCCCGTAAAAATCATGACGATCACGCTGAAGATGACATAGTCATACCGGTAACCACCCAGCCTGGCTTCGTCGCAGGGTTTTTCCCGCAGGAAGCCACGACGCCGTCGAAAAGCTTGTTCTCCAACCTCACCTGCCACACACGGCCATCGCGGTGGCCGACCTCCACCGCACAAGTTTCGGTATCAGTGTCGGCGTTGGCATCGCTAGACTCCAGCCGCTGAGCGAAAACCAGATCCTGGTAATACAGCTGCTCACCGGCTTCCAGCAACTGTCCAGCCACCGCTACTTCTGCAGCCTGGCTCGGCTCATCATAAATACCCCGACCGCGGTTTCCAGGATAAAAATATTTGCCCTCTAGCGCAGCATGCACCAGTCGCTCGCCTGCGTGTTCATTCACACGGCCAAAACTATAGCCCCAGGGCATCAGCAACATTGCCGGGGCGAAGCGGTGGCCTTTGGTGTGTGAGGTTTCCCAGACCATGTCATCGTTAGGCGCGTGGGTGTCCATGTATGCAGCCAGTGGGCGGCCTTTCACCGCGCAACAGACATCCCGCTTGGCATGGGTGCAGACCAGCACCAGAGGCTCGCGGCTTGGGCGAGCGTCGAGATGCTTATTGTTTCCGGGTCCTGTCAGGTCCAACTGCAGAATATCTTCCGGCCCGTCGAGATAGAGCAGTTCTGCATAGGCTTGTTCCGGATACACCAGGTATGCACGGTGGCGTTGCGGCATCTGATGCCCGGCGCGGCCGGGTTTACGGATAAGTTGAAAACCGACCCCAGCACCCAAGTGCGCTTTGATTTGGGCGGAAAGGTCCACGCCGAAAGTGTCGCCGTCGAGTACATCCCGGCTCCAGCCTGCGGGCCATTCGAAAACCACATACATGCGGTCACGTTTCGCGGTACCCGGCATAGGTTCTACCTGTACATCGGAACAACGTGGGGCGTGATCTGGATGTGCGCTTGGCTGTGTGGACCGCGTGGACTGCAACTGGGATTCTGGCTGAGTTTGTTTGGGTTGCTGGGGTTGCTGGTGGGGTTCGGGCTGGCTCATGTCTTAAGCCTAGAACACAATTGTGCAACGATTTGGTTGAGTCTTCCTATCGCTTTGTGCTTTTTACTGGTTTTTCTTTGGCCCACCCGGATCGGGCGGCTACGGTAATGGATATGGTTTTCCGGAAGCGACGCGTGCCTAGCCTTGCCATAGCTGTGGTGGCCTGCCTTGCGCTGGGTGCGTGCACGAACACCGAGACTGGTGCTGGCAATACTGCCGCCGGAGAAAACAAGGCTGGTTACCAGGCTGACGCCCCAGGAGAGGCCGCGGATTCTGCTGCTTCCGGCGCAGGTTCTGCCGCAGAGAACCCGAATTCTTCTCACTCTGCTGCTTTGAGCCTGCGCAATCCATCCACCCACATGGCGGGCGCGCAGGATCCAAAAAATTCCAGGACGGATGGTGTAGGTTCACGTTCGGGATCGGGTTCTGGGACCGGGTCCGCCAACCAGACCCAGCCGCCGCAGACTCCGGCGTCGCCGCAGCCGGAGCATTCTGCACCCGCAGGGTTGACGGCTTTGGGTAATGCCGACGGCGCGCCCAAAACCGAACGTGTAGAGGCCCCTGCTGAGCTTGCTATCACCGATATTCGCATGGCTGGCCATGATGGTTTCGACCGCATCGTGTTTGAGATGGCGGGCAATGGGATGCCGGGCTGGTATGTCTCGTATACCGAGCAGCCTTTCCACCAGGGCTCAGGCAGGCCGGTAGAGATGGATCATCTCGTTGCACTGAATATCAATATCGACGGCACGGTCCGGCCTGAGACTATTGACAAGAAGCTTTCCGGCCCGGATTTGGACAAGCTCGTCGACAAGGCCAACGATTCGGCTAGTGAATCCGAGCAAGAGCTGGGTGTTATCAAGGATTTCATCCCCGGTGGCATGCATGATGGCCGTTCGCAATATTTCTTGGCGATGGACATGAAACAGCCGTTTTCTGTGCAAGTTTTGCGCGGGCCGACGAGGCTGGTCATCGATATTTTGCATTAGTACATAGCCTCATTAGTACATAGCCTCGATGCGCCAACTGCGGCGCCACCACACCAGCAACCAGGCTTTCGGGTATTTATCACCAGGGTTCTTGCCGACGAGCTGCATCCGCGCGAGTCGCTGCTCGTCTGCTTCCGCCTCACCGTCCCACCACCCGGTATCCACGGGCCAGGGCGCAGACCAGCCAAGCACACGGAATCTCTTATTGCCCCAAGCCATACCGACGGGATCTGCGCTGAGCACGGCTTCTGCAGTGACAAACACCTCGGTGCCGTGCTCATCGACCACACGCACCCGGCTAGCTGGGTGCTCTAGCCCGCCGCCGAGCCGTGTCGGCAATGGCGTAGGGATGGCACCGATCCAGCTGGTGGTGTGTTTATCGTGTTCTGAACTATTTTCTGGGGCTTGCCCGTAGGGCAGAAAGCGCACACGCTCGGCAACTCCCCGGCCACCAGCAGCGTGTGGTTGCTGCACCGCATCAAAGCCAAGCATGGACTGCAGCCGAGAAACCACGGTAGTAGTGGTTTCTTCTGCTACGACAGTATCGGCCTCAATGATGGAGCCGGTGGTTGTCGGAGTTTGGGTTTCCAGTGGGATCAAGGATAATTCCACGATCGCCCCGGCCCCACCGCTGGAAAGCCATCCGTCGAGTTGCCATCGCACCCGTTCGGCAGTGGCGTGTTCTGTCAGAGCCGTAGTGGTGCGCCAGACTTTGGAAATCGTCGTTCCGTCGTCAGTTTCTGCCGCAATTTTGATGCGCACACAATTCAGTCCCTGTGCGGCCAGTTGCTGGTGCACCTGGTCGGCGAGCATACGCGCAATAAAAGCGGCTTCATCAACACGCGTGATGGGCTCTTCCGGTGCGATGGTGGCCGACAGATCTAGCTCTGCTGCATCGGGAGCGACTTTGCGTTGCTGTTGCGCGCTTGCGATGCGGTGGCAGTGCAGGCCCGCGCTGCCGAAGCGAGTGCTGATCGCAGTGGTAGGCAGTTCAGTAAGCTCCCCCAAGGTGGAAATTCCCAAACTGGCAAGGGTTTCCACGGTATCTTTCTGACAGCCCAGCGCGGGTTCTGCGAGCAACACAGACAATGGTTGCTGCTGCAAGAATGCAGCGGACTCACCAGGCTGGACAACGGTACCAAGCACGCGGTGTCGGGCGGCAATGATGGCAGTGGGTAACTCGTCGGCAGCACCAGCGGTGGCATCGATTCCCTCGTGTGCAGCAGCATCAATGAAATGTTCTAAGGCGGCTTGTTCACTACCGTAGAAACGCGTGGCGGCGGTCAGGTTCAGCGCAACCATCCCAGGGCGCAGCACCTCGAGGGACGCAGAGACATCCTCCAATTCCTCGACAATGGCGCTAAACAGGCGGCCGTCACGTTGCGGGTCGGTATCACGCACCACCATGGATGGGCACAATGCTTGGGCTGCGCGCAGTTTCATGCCACGGCGCACCCCTTGACCACGGGCTTTATCGCAGCACGCGGTGATGCGATGGTTGCTGGCCAATGCGATAACCGGGCTTTCTGCGCTAATGGCCTGGCGGGTTTCTTCCAGTAATGCGGCTTGCACTGGCCAGTCTGGAAACCACAACACGGCAATGCGGTTGTCTACCCTGCGGGAATGCTGATGTCTCTCTACTGCAGGCTGCATGCGTCGCTCTGTTTCCGGCTGAATGCGAGACGGAACCGTGGCAGTCATTTACTGCACCGCCTGTAGTGGTTCGGGGCTACCAGATACTGCGGCGCTAGGTACTGAGCTGCTAGCTACAGCACTCGAGCGCACACCACACGTGAGCACGACAGGCCTATTCCGGTGGGTTTTGCTGTAGGAGCTGACCGCAATTTCTGCATTTCGGATGCGCCCAGTACCGCAACCGATACCAGAAAAACCAGTGACCTGAGCATTAATTGTCAGTGCCGGTGAGGGCACTTGTGCACCAACAGTAAGAACAGCCGCCCTACCCTTGCGGATTTTCGCCAGCAGCGGGCGTGCTTGCGTAGGGCTCAAAGTATGAGTACGCGGGCTGCGATAAATCAACACATCTACACCTTCTGCCAGCACACCGAGCACCGTTATCCATTCCCCACCCGGGTTGGGAACCGTGATGATTTTTGAGAGATCCCCGCTTTCCGCGACCTGCGCCAAGGAAAGATCTGACCAGTTCACAATAGCGACTGTTTTTCCCTGTGCGCTAATTTGTGCGATAAGTTCAGAGACGAGTGCAGGGCAATCACTACAATGAGACACAGAGTTTTTCGGCAACCCGCCGGTGGGAATAGCACCAGCGAGCTGACCGGACAATTCCACTACACGGTATGGATCTACAGAAGATTCATTTCCTTCAGAAACAGAATCATTACTGAGCAGACGCGGTTTTTGTTGAACAGGAGTTAAGTTTGCTGCGGACTCTAAACCAGCAATTTTATTCCGCAATGACGCCACACGCTCCGCACGCACGTCGGCAAGAACAGCTACAGATTCTTGCTGCTCCCGCCCCTCTCGCGCACGAATACCTGTTTGAGTCATAGCGACAGTATGACACAGGTTTTCTAAACGCGCAACCATGTTCGAACATCTGGAGGTATCACACCTAGATAAAAGGACAAGCTATCTTAGCCCGATGGGTCTACATGACAACGGGCGCTACACCTTAGCGATCAGTCAAAATAAGACGTTAAGTAGCCCTGAGACCATCAAGGTCTAACATTTCCAATGTGTAGACCCAGAAAATCAGATTATTTTCCATACATCCCACCCGTACCTAAAATTTAATTATTGGCAAGGTTAGGCAAAGTTTAATAAAATAATCTTACTCAAGAGGGTTTCTGCATAAGCACAGGGTTGTCAAGCCCACTGACTAGGAGGAAAAATGAGAAATCTAATAACATTGCAAAAGAACGCGCCGACGAAGACGCCGTAACTGGCATGCTTGCTTCTCTTGCTGCAGAACTTTCCGGAATTTCAGGAATTCGTGAGAATTGCTTTTAAAAAAAAATGCGGATTCATAACATTGTATCCATAGTACTAGCGCTAATTGCTATCATATTGACTATTACCGAAATAGCTTCGACATTAGCGACGATGGCAATAGCGACACTAGGACTGATCGTTTTCATCTCCGGAGTTGAGACTCGAAAGCGCAAACGCCAAGCGCCTGAAGAAAGCTGAGATCTAAGCTAGCTTCAGGCCCAGCATTTTCAACTACTCCTTATTCCCACTCGATGGTTCCCGGTGGCTTCGAGGTCACGTCGACGACCACTCGGTTAACCTCTGCAACCTCGTTGGTAATGCGCGTAGAAATCGTCTCCAGCACCTCATACGGCACGCGAGTCCAGTCGGCAGTCATCGCATCCTCCGACGACACCGGGCGCAGCACAATCGGATGACCGTAGGTACGGCCATCGCCCTGCACACCGACAGAGCGCACGTCGGCAAGCAACACCACCGGGCACTGCCAAATCTCGGCATCCATACCCGCAGCGGTGAGTTCCTCGCGGGCAATCAAATCGGCAGCACGCAGGGTTTCCAGACGATCCGCGGTGACCTCACCAATAATGCGAATACCCAAGCCAGGGCCCGGGAACGGCTGACGCGAGACAATCTCATCCGGCAAGCCCAGCTCGCGGCCCACAGCGCGGACCTCGTCCTTAAACAACAAACGCAGCGGCTCCACCAGCTCGAATTCCACGTCATCCGGCAAACCACCGACGTTGTGGTGCGATTTAATATTCGCCGTGCCCGATCCCCCACCGGATTCCACGACGTCTGGATACAGCGTGCCCTGCACCAGGAAGTCCACCGACGCACCTTCTGGGGCATCATCCAAGACACCAGCAACCGCGCGTTCGAAGGAACGGATGAACTCCGCGCCGATCGCCTTGCGCTTGGCCTCCGGATCGGTCACGCCAGCCAACTTCTGCAAAAAGGCCTCACGCTCATCGACGGTGACCAGGCGCGCGCCGGTAGCGGCAACGAAATCCTGCTCTACCTGCTCGCGCTCACCGGAACGCAGCAAACCATGGTCGACGAATACACAAGTCAACCGGTCGCCAATCGCGCGCTGCACCAGCGCTGCAGCCACCGCGGAATCCACGCCACCGGACAGGCCACAAATAGCGCGGCCCTCGCCAATCTGGGCGCGGACATCAGCCACCAAAGACTCCGCAATAGCACCCGGAGTCCACGTCGGCTGCAAGCCCGCGACCTGCGTCAAAAAACGCTCCAGCACTTGCTGACCATGCGGGCTGTGCAACACCTCAGGATGGTACTGCACGCCAGCCATCTTCTTTTCCAAGCACTCAAACGCAGCCACCGGCGCACCATCCGAAGTAGCAGTGACCTCGAATCCTTCCGGAGCCTTTGAGACGGAATCACCATGCGACATCCACACCTTGTGAGTCTGCGCCAAGCCCTCGTGCAGCACACCGCAACCGTCGGCAAGCGTCAAATCCGTACGGCCGTACTCGCGCTTACCGGTCTGGGCGACAGTGCCGCCCAACGCGTGCGTCATCGCCTGGAAGCCGTAGCAAATACCGAAAACCGGTACCCCCAGCTCCAGCAATTCTGGCTGCAACGACGGCGCACCATCGGCATACACGGAGCTCGGGCCGCCGGTCAGCACCAGCGCAACCGGGTTTTTCTCCCGGAACTGCGCAATCGGCGCATCGTGGGCGATGACCTCGGAATACATCTGTGCCTCGCGCACACGACGCGCGATCAGCTGCGCGTATTGCGCACCGAAGTCGACGACAAGGACAGGACGTGGAGTTGCTGCATCAGTCACGCCCCATAGTTTAACTCACGGCCACAACCCAGACGGCGCATAACCCAAACAGTGCACAACCCGGGCGATGCGCACCCCAGATGATGCGCGCTGCGAACTAGTGGGTTGGACTATTGGACTCAAGAATCATGCAGACGGAATAATCACTGCCATGGCATCTTCGGCAAACCCCATCTCTGTGCTATGCATCATCGGCTCGTGCATCTCGCTGCAACTGGGATCTGCGCTGGCAGTGAAGCTTTTTGACGACGGCGGCACCTGGGGTACCTCGGCGGTGCGGCTACTCGTCGCGGCAGTGGTATTGCTGGCCATCACGCGTCCGCGGGTACGCGAATGGAACCGGCAACAATGGGCCGGGGTACTCGGACTTGGACTATCGCTGGGCCTGATGAACGGATTTTTCTACGCCGGAATTGACCTAGTACCCCTCGGCCCCGCCGTGACCATCGAATTTTTAGGACCACTGCTGCTGGCAGCATTTTTATCACGGTCTGTGCGCGACGGCATCTGCGTCGTCCTCGCCATGACCGGCATGGCACTACTGGGCCTGGATGCTTTCAACGGCAACCCACTCAACCCACTGGGCGTGGCATTCTTGCTAGGGGCAGCCTTGTTCTGGGCCATTTATATCCTGGCGAATAAAAACGCCGGTGCGCTGGTACCCGGCCAGGGCGGGTTGGCCGTGGCATTCGTCGTTGGCGGCGTCGCGATGCTACCGATGGGCGCTGGCGGCGCATGGAACCTGGTGAGCTCCACCGATACCTTGTGGTTTGCCATTGGCACCGGGATCTTGGGGTCGCTGGTGCCGTACTCCTTGGAATTGATCGCGCTGCGCGGGCTGGCGCCCAATGTCTTTTCCATTCTGATTTCCCTCGAACCCGTCTTCGCCGCATTCTTCGGGTGGCTACTACTCGCGCAAAACATCAGCACGCTGAAACTAGTAGCCATCGGCGTGGTGATCGCCGCGTCCGTAGTACAAACTGTCGGAACCGGGGGTTCTGGCGCGAATGGCGCGCCCCGGTCGAAGCTGAAAAAGCTACAGGACGTTGGCAGAAAAGTTGTGCCACGACGTCGCCAGTAGCGGCCAACGACTAGTGCACAGCCACTAGCCGCTAGCCGTTAATGCACAGCCAAGTCGACTTTTTGGAAAGCCTTCAAATCGGTGTACCCGCACTTTGCCATCGCACGACGCAAACCGCCGACCAAGTTCTGCCGCCCAAACGGATCGGACGACGGACCGTGCAACACAACTTCTAGCGGGGAATTTTTGGAAACAACCGTCGTGGGATCGAAAGCTTGATCTTCCCCAGTAACGCCCTCGCCTAGTTCAATGTCGCTATAGATTTCCACATATCCGCGCGGGAAGCTTGGGTGGCCAGCCACCGACGGCCAGAACCAACCGCCCGCGGCAGCCTCTTCGGCCTGTGCCAACAGTGGGCCGAGGACGACAGCATCAGCACCACACGCGATTGCCTTAACAATATCGCCAGCATTCGCCAGCATGCCGTCGGCAAGAATATGCACGTAACGGCCACCGGTCTCATCCAAATAATCCCGGCGCGCGGCAGCAATATCGGCGATCGCGGTGGCTTTCGGGACATTGATGCCCAACGAAATATCGTTGGTATTCACGCCGCCGCCCACGATCACGCCCGCCGCGCCCGTACGCATCAAATGCAGCGCAGTGGTGTAATCCACCGCGCCACCAGCAATGACGGGGACCTCCAACGAACCAATGAACTCCTTCAAGTTCAGCGGTTCGCCGTCGGCAGAAACATGCTCAGCAGAAATCAGCGTTCCCTGAATCACCAGGATCTCAGTGCCGGCTGCGATCACCTTGGGCGCCAATTCCCGTGCCCGCTGCGGCGACACGCGCACCGCAACGGTCACACCGGATTCCCGGACCTCAGCGATACGACGCGCCAGCAGCTCCACATCGAGTGGCAGCGCGTGCAGCTTCTGCAGATGCTCGGTAGGGTTGTCCGCCTTGGTGACGGCCTCGACAGCGCCAGCGAGGTCGTCGACACGCCCCCACAACCCTTCCGCATTGATGATGCCCAGGCCACCTTGCTTTCCCATCTCAATGATAAACTCCGGGCTCGCCAACGCATCAGAAGCATGCGAGCAGACCGGGATATCGAAGTTATAAGCGTCGATGCTCCAGGTAGTATCGACGTCCTTCGAGGAGCGGGTACGACGGGTCGGGATGATGGAAATATCCTCAAGCCCGTAGGTACGGCGCGCCTCACGGCCGATCCCTATCTCTGCATATTCGCGCACTGAATAAACCTTCCTATAACGACAAACGTTATGCGTGAGCTTCTCGAGGTAGCTCTAGCGGTAGTTCGGAGCTTCCATGGTCTGCTGCAAGTGGTGCGGGTGAGATTCCGCCAAGCCTGCCGCGGTGATCTGCACGAAGCGCTTGGTCTTCAACTCCGGGATCGACGCAGAACCGGTATATCCCATAGACGCGCGCAGACCACCGATGATCTGGTGGGTAATCGCGTCAATCTCGCCGCGGTAAGGAACCTTGCCTTCCACGCCTTCTGGCACCAGCTTGTCCTCGCTGCGCACATCGGCCTGGAAGTACCGGTCCTTGGAATACGAACGCTTCTCGCCAGTCAAGCCGCGTCCCTGCATCGCGCCCATCGAGCCCATGCCGCGGTAGCGCTTGTACTGCTTGCCGCCCACAACGACGATATCGCCCGGGGATTCCTTCGTACCGGCCAGCATGGAACCCAGCATGACGCAGTCCGCGCCAGCAGCCAGGGCCTTGGCAATATCACCGGAGTACTGCATACCGCCATCGGCGATAACCGGAATACCGGCTGGGCCAGCGACAGAGGCGGCCTCCAAGATGGCGGTGATCTGCGGTGCACCCACACCAGCAACCACGCGGGTGGTGCAAATAGAGCCCGGACCGATACCAACCTTGATGCCGTCGGCGCCCGCATCGATCATGGCCTGAGCCGCCTCGCGCGTCGCCAAGTTACCGCCCACAACATCGACGTGCGGGAAAGCCTTTTTCACATCAGAGACCATCTGCAGCACGCGGTTGTTGTGCGCATGCGCGGAATCCACCACGAGCACGTCGACGCCGGCTTGCACCAAAGCACCGGCGCGCTGGAAGGACTCATCGCCAGTACCGATACCGGCAGCAACCAGCAGGCGGCCTTCCTTGTCTTTGGAAGCGTGCGGGAACTGCTCGGTTTTCACAAAGTCCTTGACCGTGATCAGACCAACAAGCTTGTTGTCCTCGTTCACGATCGGCAGCTTTTCCACCTTGTTTTCGCTGAGCAGGCTCAGTGCTTCCTGCTTGCTGACGCCTTCCTTGGCGACCACGAGCGGGGTTGGCGTCATGACATCGCGCACTAGCCGGTGCGGGTCTGCCTCAAAGCGCATATCGCGGTTAGTGCAAATACCCACCAAATGGCCATCAGCATCAACGACCGGCAGGCCAGAAATCCGGAACCGAGCGCACAGATCATCGACCTCGGTGATTGTCATATCCGGGCGGGCGGTCACCGGGTCTGTCACCATGCCGGATTCTGAGCGCTTCACGATCTCAACCTGTTGTGCCTGCTCGTCGATCGACAGGTTACGGTGCAACACACCAATGCCGCCCTGGCGCGCCATCGCGATAGCCATGCGGGCCTCGGTGACGGTATCCATCGCGGCGGAGGCAACCGGCAGCCCCAAGTTGATGTTGCGGCTAAACCGCGAAGAAACATCAACTTCCGAGGGAATAACGTTGGATTCCGCAGGCAGCAGCAGCACGTCGTCGAATGTGAGGCCGTACAGTGCGACCTTATTTGGGTCATCGCCGCCAGTATGTACGCGTTGGTCAGTCATTCCCAAAATTCTCCTTTTCCTGCTTCCAGCTCGTCAGACCGGTAATCAGCCATAGCTAGCCGTCGAATGCAGCTATCTAGTGTCAACTCTGTAGTCACATCTCTGTATTCACATCGTAGTTGCTTTATCAGCGAAAGGGCTAGCCGGGGGAATTGAATATGAGTGGTTTTGACAATAGTCTGTGCTATGTGGACTTTGACTCGAATATGCCCCGCGACCCCTTCGCCGATGATCCGAACGATCCGGCGTCGTTCCTCGACGCTGACGAGCCCATGCCGGAGCTTTCCGACGAAGAACGCATCATGCTGGAACAGGACCTACGCATGGTACGCGGCATGGCAAAAATCCTGCCGCAATTCGGCATCGATGGCATATTTTTCATCTGCGAAGACTGCGAAGAACAGCACTACTATGACTGGGACATCATGGCCGCGAATATGCGTTCCACCCTCGACGGTGAACTAGCGCCTGTGCATGAGCCGTCCGCGCAGCCAAATACTGACCGCTACACCCCGTGGGAATACGCGGTTGGCTTTTACGACGGCTTGAACCGCAAACACCTGAACTAGTGCGCTGGACTGGTGCGCGCTATTTTGCGCATGAGCCAGCACGCATCACGCAGCCTGAGTTCTTCGGTCTCGACTTTCAGCCTGGGCATTCGGCTTCCGCCGCCCCACCGTTGGTCTAGCTTTCTGGACCAGCCGGGGCGGTGTTGTCGTTTCCAGGGCGCGATTCCTGCCCACCCTGCCCTTGGTCATTCGGGCCCTGGCTATGTGCCCCTTGCCCCTGCTGCTGTGACTGCTGCGATTCCGGCTGCGGCTGCCCAGGGGATTGCGGCTGTGGCTGTGGCGCCTGCGGGGCTTGTTCACCAGCTGATGGCCGTGGGCGTGGCTCCTGGTTCCCGCCCGGTGCAGGTTGCGGGTTTTGTTGCGAAGGTTCAACGGTCTTTGTCACGGTGACTTCTTTGGTTTCTGTCACCGTGTGCGGTTCAGACTCGCCCTCCGGCTGCGGGCGCACACGAGTCACCGTAGCCTTCGGCTTGGTGGTTTTACCCTCAGTATTCGCGGAACCGTCTTTCCCGGTTGCGCCCTCCGCAGCGCCTTTATTCTGCTTAGCTTCCTTGCGCTCACGCAGATTATCCAGCAACGTGCGAGCCTCGGCAATCAACTGACGAGTAGCATCCTCATCACCCCGGTGAGCGCTATCCTCCAGCTGCTCCAAAGTGCTGGCGAGCTCCACGCGGGCTGCTTCTTCATCATCAAACAACGATTGGTGCACGCCCCACAGCGGCGAATTCGGAGTGGCGTGATAAACGCTCACACTGCCGACGGCAAACAACGCGGTGGCTGCTGCCGCCCCCACCAGTGCACTTCCCCAGCCGAATCGTCGGCCAGCGCCGGAACCACTGCCCAGCCCACCGCCGGAACCGTGGCCGTTTGTTCGGGAGGCACGACGCGAACGACGCGCATCAGCGCGCGATAGGCGATGCCGAGAACGGCCGCCGCCAGAGTGCAGTGGCACGACGTTGTGGTCGGCGTCGGCAAGCTCAGGGGCCGCAGAAATCTCGGATTCAATTTCGGTACGCAAACCTAATAATGCGGCCGCGAGGGGATCCTGCCCCTGCGAAGGATCAATCCCTTGCGACAACTGATCCAGGAAGAAATCGTCCTTCTCCCAGTCGCGTCGGTTCACGTTCACTCCCTTGAATTCTCTTCATCCACACGCTTGCGAAGTTGAGCAAGCGCACGGTGCTGCGCCACCCGCACCGCACCAGGAGTGCTTCCCAGTGCTTGCGCTGTTTCCTCGGCCGTCATACCCACAAATACACGCATGATAATGATGTCCCGAGCTTTGTCATTTAAAGTATCGAGCATCGCGCGAACTGTGTTACAACCATCGGATTCTAATGCAGCATCTTCCGGGCTGGGATTCAGATCCGGCTCTTCCGGCATCTCCTCCGCCGGATGTAAACGGTCCTTACCCATAAAACGGTGTGCGTCGGCAACTTTATTGAAAGCAATACCGTAGACAAAAGCCATGAACGGCCGACCACGGTCGACAAATTTGTCCATCGAATTCGCCACCGCAAGGCAGACTTCTTGGGCAACGTCGTCGGCAGTTGGGGTTTTCCCACCGCCAATGCGGGCGCGACAATAGCGCAGCACCTGCGGGTGGATAATCCGCATGACATGCTGCATGGCGCGGCGATCCCCGTCTATTGCCTGGGGAACCAACCGCGCGAGTTCTTCATCAGAATCGCTCACGTCCCACATCTTTCATTGGCATCACGCTGACGTCACATTCGCGCCACACCGGCAGTGGCTGTAGTCGACGTGATCTATTTCTTGCCGTTTCTTGCTGTTTTTCTTCCGATCTATCTTATAACCGCACCAGCACACGTGTTGAATTCAGACCGGAAAATTCGCTAACTTGTTCGCCCCAAAAAATCGTGGCCAGTGCGCGGAGATAACATAACCGCCGGAAGCACCAGATAATTTTCTAGTACTCCCGGCGGCTTTCTCGTCATACGCACCCAACAGCGCTCACGCTATTTAGCATTCGCACTGTTTAGGGGCCACGGCACGACCGGCCTTTACCCGGCCATCACACAGAACGCTGTGTTATTAGCAGGCCGATTCGCGGCGCCTTAGTGATGATGGTGATGGCCGTGGCCGCCCTCGGAATCGTCAGATTCCGCAGGCTTGTCGACGACCGAAGCCTCGGTGGTCAGCACCATGCGGGCAACCGAGGAGGCGTTAACCACAGCGGAGTGCGCGACCTTGACCGGGTCGATAATACCGTTGTCGATCAAGTTGCCGTATTCCAGGTTGGCGGCATTGAAGCCTTCACCATTGGCCATCTCCGCGATGCGGGAAACAACCACGGCGCCATCCTCACCAGCATTGTGGGCAATCCAGAACGCTGGCTTGGTCAGAGCACGCGCAACCGATTCGACACCCACGCGGGCTTCGCCCTCGAACTGTTCTGCATAAGACTTCAACGTCTCGGCGATCTGCACCAGCGCGGAACCGCCGCCGGCGATCACGCCTTCCTCAACCGCAGCGCGGGCAGCGTTGATTGCGTCTTCGACGCGTAGCTTACGCTCGTTAACCTCGGTCTCGGTAGCAGCGCCAATACGGATGACAGCCACGCCACCGGACAGTTTTGCCAGGCGCTCTTCGGCCTTTTCCTTGTCCCAGGTGGAATCGGTGGATTCGATCTCACGGCGGATCTTCTCGCGACGCTCCTCCAAAGCAGCATCGGAACCGGCGCCGTCGACAAGCACGGTCTCGTCCTTCTCGACGGTGACGCGACGAGCCGAACCCAGCACTTCCAGGCCAGCCTCATGCAGGTTAACACCGATTTCTGGGTCAATCACGGTAGCATCGGTGACCACTGCCAAGTCATCCATGAACGCTTTGCGACGATCACCAAAATACGGTGCCTTGACGGCAGCGACCTTCAGCGTCTTGCGGATAGCGTTGACCACCAGCGCCTGCAGGGCTTCGCCCTCGACATCTTCGGCGACGATCAGCACCGGCTTGCCAGCCTCAGCGATCTTTTCCAGCAACGGCAAGAAATCCGGCAAGGAAGAAATCTTGTTGCGCACCAGCAGCACGTATGGATCATCCAAGACGGCCTGCTGAGTTTCCTGATCCGTCACGAAATACGGCGACAAGAATCCCTTATCGAACGCCACACCTTCGGTGACCTCAACAGACGATTCCATGGACTGCGATTCTTCCACGGTGACAACGCCGTCTTTGCCGACCTTATCCATCGCACCAGCGACCATGTCGCCAACTTCGCTGTCACGCGAGGACACTGTTGCAACCTGGGCAATTTCAGCACTGGAGTTAACCTGGGTGGCGCGCGCCTTCAGCTCTTCCACGGTCTTTTCTGCAGCCGCAGCGATACCGCGGTTGAGCTCTACTGGGTTCGCACCAGATGCCACATTGCGCAGGCCCTCAAAGATCAGGGCCTGTGCCAGCAGCGTGGCGGTGGTGGTGCCGTCACCTGCAACGTCGTTGGTTTTTACCGCAACGGATTTCACCAGCTGCGCACCGAGGTTCTCGAAAGGCTCAGACAGATCAATATCGCGGGCGATGGTCACACCGTCGTTGGTAACCAGTGGCCCGCCGAAAGCCTTATCCAGCACGACATTGCGGCCACGCGGGCCGAGGGTGACCTTAACGGTATCGGCGAGCGTGTCGACGCCTGCTTGCAGGTGCTCACGCGCCTGTTGATCAAAAGCAATGAGTTTTGCCATAGCGGCTTACTCCCCCTTACTTTTCGATGACTGCCAGCAGGTCACGAGCCGAAAGCAGCAGGTATTCCTGGCCGTCGTACTTCAACTCAGTGCCGCCGAACTTGGAGAAGATGACGGTGTCACCCTCGTTGACATCTGGCTTCACGCGCTCACCTTTGTCGTCGGTGCGGCCTGGGCCAACAGCGATGACGGTGGCTTCCTGTGGCTTTTCCTTAGCAGAATCCGGAATAACCAGGCCGGATGCCGTGGTGGTTTCTGCTTCTTTGATCTGCACCAGAACTTTGTCTTCGAGCGGTTTGATGTTTGCCACGATGATTCCTTTCGTGAAATCAGGTCCAATGCGTGCGATCATCTATGTGACCAGCACGCGAAGCTGTTATGTGCCGGTTGTGGATGTCCAGCACAGCCGTCGTCGCGGGTGAACAACTGTGGGTCAAACAACCTATTAGCACTCTACCTACCCGGGTGCTAAGTGACAACTATCTTGAGCGTAGCGTTAGCAACTTACCGCTCGCTTGCCGACGGCTAGTCTGCACCCAATTCCAGAGCCGGATCCGTCGCTATATCCCAGCTTGCAGGCTTTGCACCGTGCGCAATCTGCTGGGCTGCCGCAGCAGCGATCATCAAACCGTTATCCGTGCAATATTCAAACCGCGGAATACGCAGGGTGATGCCCGCAGAATCACAACGCCGTTGCGCCAACTCGCGCAACCGGGAATTTGCAACCACGCCGCCGCCCAGCAACAACGTGGAAGCTCCGGTGTCTTTACACGCCATGACCGCCTTTTTCGTCAGCACATCACAGACGGCTTCTTGAAACGAGGCACATAAATCTTCCGCATTAATCGATTCGCCGTTACGCTCTGCTTTTTCGACAAAGCGCGCGACGGAGGTCTTAACGCCGGAAAACGAAAAGTCATAGCGGTGCTCGCCGCGCAAGTCTTCTGCACGGGACAACCCACGGGGGAAATCGACCGTGACCTTCCCTTTCCGAGCCAGTTTGTCGATCAACGGCCCGCCGGGATAGCCCAAGCCAAGCAACCGCGAAACCTTGTCATACGCCTCACCGGCGGCGTCGTCCAGCGTCGCACCCAATTCCCGGTACTGCTGGTTCGCATCATCGACCTCCAGCAACGAGGTATGACCGCCAGATACCAGCAAGGCCACGGCGTGCGGAAGTGGTTCGCCTTCTAGATTCGCTACCGCAACATGACCAGCCAGGTGGTTCACGCCATAAAACGGCACGTCCCAGCCAGCGGCATAGGCTTTAGCACCTGCGACACCAACCAACAACGCGCCCGCCAGCCCAGGGCCTATCGTGGCAGCGACGGCATCGGGCTTGTCGATTCCGGCCTCGTCCAATGCTTGCTGCATCACCTGTGGCAGCGCCTCTAGGTGCGCGCGCGAGGCGATCTCTGGCACCACGCCACCGAAACGCGCATGCTGCTCCATGGAACTTGCCACCACATTGGCCAGCACCTCGATCCGGGGTTGGGTGTTGTGTGTTTGCCCGTCGGCACCGCTGTTACTGTTGGCCTCCGCACCCGCAGCAAATTCCTCGGTGTGCAGGCGGACGATGCCAACTCCGGTCTCATCACACGAAGATTCGATTCCAGCAATGATCATTGTGCGTCCTTAATGAGTGGTATCCAAGGCTGGCCGACGCATCGTATAGGCATCACCGCCACCCAGGTAGTAATTTTTCCGGAGCCCGAGATTCTCGAATCCATAGGCGCGATACATCGCAATGGCAGGTTCGTTATCGGTGCGTACTTCAAGAAAAATTGGCGCCCCGGTGCGGTCAGCAACGTAACAAAAATTATCCATGAGCATCCGAGCCACACCACGACGTTGCGCGCGTGGATCGACACCAATGGTATGAATTTCAAATTCCGGATCATTCTTCGGGCCTAGCTGCGCCAACCCGGCGTAACCGACCAACACGCGCGCTGCAGGTTTGCCCGGCTCTGGGCTACCCACTGCTTCTACCCCGAGATAAAACGTATGCGCAGCGGCAAATTCCGCGCGGAATTCTGCTTCGGACCACGGTCCTTCATCCGCAAATAACTCGGTTTCTAATTGCGCACACCGATGCGCGTCGGCAGCACCAAGTTCACGCAAGTGCAGCTGGTCTATATCCAGCGGGTTGGTTACAGAAGCCATCAGTTTTCTGCCCACCGCAACGCCGCAGACACCGGCTTGGCGGCTGGTTCTTTCGCATCCGGACGGCGCAAATACAGCGGAGTGAGTGGTTGTGGTACCGCCGCAAAATCCGCAACTGCCACGAGACCACGTGCACTGGGAACCGCCGGAGTGGCTTCGCCTGCTGCTAGCTTTTGCAATTTCTCCGGCAGACGCTGGGCGATTGCCGGGTGAGCAACCACCCGGTCCACATCCGGCTGCAAGGTTTCCGCTGGGCCGACATCCGGGCCTGCCACACGGCGGTTGCCAGAGTAGGTGGCCCAATATGTCTCCCGACGACGCGCGTCAGTAGCAACCAAGACGTTGCCGGAAGGCTCTCCCGTCGTAGCACCAGCGGCATCCAGCGTGTCCGTGGAATTCAGCGCATCTGTAGTGTCCAGCGTGTCCGTGGAATTCAGCGCATCTGTAGTGTCCAGCGTGTCCATGAAATGCAGTGCACGCCAAGCAATCGCGTCATGCGAGCACACCCCATAGACCGGAATACCCAAAGCATGCCCCAGGCCAGAAGCCGTAGCCATGCCCACACGCAAACCGCTGAACGGCCCCGGGCCGCAGCCGACAACCACCGCGGCGAGCTCACTGAGCTTGGTACCAGTAGATTCCAGCAACTCAAAGACCGTCGGCATGAGCAGCTCGTTGTGCGCACGCGTGTTCTCCACGGTGTTCTCGGTAGCGGCAACCGTGCCGTCGGCAAGCGTGTGTACTACACCCGTCACCAGCGTGGGCGTCGAGGTATCAATAGTGAGAACCGGGCTGGGGAAACTAGCAGACATAATTAACCAATGAAGTTCCAGGTGCCTTCTTCATCTTGTTCCAAGTGGATGATGGCTTGCGTCTGGAATGGGCCCTGCAACGGAATGGTGCAGAGATTGACGTTGTGGATGGACATCTTCTCCACGTGGTATTCGCCAGTCTCTTTCGCCAACAGCAGGTAGTTATCGTGCTTGTCGATCTCCTCATTGACCAGGTTGAAATCCGCTGGGTTCAAGCCACTAGCGAGTAATTCCTGCTCCGTGACACCTGGGCACACGAAAGTACCGGCAACCCATTCCTCGCCGAAGAGATCAGCTGGCGAAATACCAGTCGTCGACAGGCCCTGCTGGTCCACCTTGTGCAACGTGCCAGCAAAAGACTCCTTCGGCGCGGAATCGTCCTGTGCAATCGCAGCTGCCCCGACCATTGTGGCCAAGACTAGGCAAAACAGCGCGACGATGGTACCGATGATGGCTCCGCCGTTTTTCGGCATACAAGCTCCTTCAAAAAATAAAAGACAGACATGGGAGTCTGGCGTGCAGTCTGCTTCAAGGATAGCGCGTGGCCGTCACACTTCACGAACGAGGTTTTCCGGCTATGTTCCAGCGGCAGTGTTCTGCCGGTCGTCAGTGTTCAGGCGGTCGTTAATGCTCAGCCCAGCGCCAGGTGATAATGCGGGTTTCCGATTCCGGATCCTGTGCCGCGAGAGTTTCCCGGTCCAACTCCACCAACAAATAACGCCGCGTCAGCGCTTCCACCAAGCCTGCACCCCATTCCGCGACGACGACGGAGGTCTCCAAATCAGTATCAAGATCGAGTGCATCCAGCTCACCCCAAGGGTCGGCTGCAGACTCACCGAGCAATCGATAAGCATCAACATGCACCAAATCGGGGGCATCGGCACGGCGCGCCCGGTGCACACGCGCGATCGTAAACGTCGGGCTGGTCACCCGGCCGCGCACATCCATCCCCTTCGCAATGCCTTGGGTCAGCGTGGTTTTTCCAGCGCCGAGCCCGCCGGACAAAATCACCACGTCACCGGCAGCAAGCGTGGCACCAAGTTGCGCCCCAAACTCACGGGTGGCATCGGCGGTGGCGAGTTCTATCGAGCCCGGCTGCTCGAATATGTTGCCTGCCTGGGAAAATTCCGGTGTTGCGGAATCGCTCACAACTGCACTCCCCCTTCATACTCCCGCACGGTGCGCCCGCCCGGACGAGTCACGATCTCATAATTAATAGTGCCGGTGGCAATCGCCAGCTCCGTGGCAGACATGCCGCGCTCGCCAAACAACACGGCCTCGTCGCCCGGTTGCACACCCCATGGATTCTCGCCGAGATCTACCAGAATCTGGTCCATACACACACGGCCGACCTGCCGGTAACGCTTGCCAGAAATTCCCACCTCTAGGTTCCCCTGCACACTACGCGGCAAACCATCAGCGTAGCCGCACGGCACCACCGCCAGGTAGCTGTCCTGTTCTGCACTCCAGGTCAGCCCATACGACGTTGCTTCCCCCATGCTGATCGGCTTCACGTTCAGCACGTTTGCTGCCCACGTCATCGCCGGGCGCAGATCATGCTCGTAGCCGTCGGCAGGCTCCAAACCATAACAGGCAATACCCGGGCGCACCTGCTGACAATGTGCGTCAGGGAATTCCAAAGTAGCCGCCGAATTAGCAATATGGTTGACCGGGACCTCCAGCCCGGCCGCACGTGCCTGCGCAATCGCATCACGGAACTGCTCCAGCTGCGCGGCATTCGCGGGATTGTCCGGCTCGTCCGCGCACGCCAGGTGCGACATCAACCCGCGCACCGTCAAATGAGGCGCAGTTTTTGCAAGCGCAAAAGCCTGGTGCCAATCCACTGGCTCAATGCCGTTGCGGTGCATCCCGGTTTCTACCTTCAGCGTGATCGTCGCCGGGATGTTGGCGTCGGCAAGCAACCGTAAATGTGACAACGACGACGCCACCAACTGGATATCGTCGGCAAGAGCTTCTGCCACCTGGACTGCTGCATCCGGGCTGGCTGCATCCCACAACCACGCCATGATCGGCAATTCGGTTCCGAGCTCGCGCAACCGCCTGGCCTCAGCAATCGTGGCCACACCAAAAAGATCGGCACCAGCTTTTTCCATCACCGGGACCACGCGCTCCACACCATGCCCATAAGCATCAGCCTTGACGACGCACATCAGCTGCGCTTGCCCCGCCGCACGCTTCAGCACACGGACATTGTGGGCAATGGCATCCAAATCGATGCGAGTGCGCAGCATATTCATGCGTTCTGCCTTGCTCTTTTCGACGACGGCGGGTTAGTTGGCTCCGGGTAATTTAGCTCCGGGTGATGCGGCCCAGAATACTGCGGCCCAGATTTACTCCACGGTGACGGATTTTGCCAGGTTCCGCGGCTGGTCAACATCGTAGCCCTTGGCCTCGGCGACCGCGCAGGCGAAAATCTGCAGCGGTACCGTCGCCAGCAGCGGCTGCATCAGGGTCGGCGACTGCGGAATGCGGATGATGTGGTTGGCGTAATCCTCAACTGCAGTATCGCCTTCTTCGGCGATCACGATGGTTACCGCACCACGAGCACGGATTTCCTGGATATTCGAGACCACCTTGGAGTGCAGCACGTCGCGGCCGCGTGGCGATGGCACGATGACAAACACCGGCTGGCCTTCTTCTACCAAAGCGATCGGGCCATGCTTGAGCTCACCGGCAGCAAAGCCTTCCGAGTGCAAGTAGGCGATCTCTTTCAGCTTCAGCGCGCCCTCGAGCGCCACGGGGAATCCGACGTGACGGCCCAAGAACAGCACGGTGCGAGCGTCGTGCATCTTGTTCGCAATGGCCTTGACATCATCTTCGCTGTCGATAACCTGCTGAATCTTCTCCGGCATCTGACGCAGCTCGTTGAGCACGGCGTGCACCTCGTCGGAGAACATATTGCCGCGCAGCTGCGCCAGGTACAGGCCAAACAGGTAGGTCGCGGCGATCTTTGCCAGGAAGGCCTTGGTGGAAGCCACCGCGATTTCCGGGCCAGCGTGGGTGTAGAGCGCGGCATCGGATTCCCGCGGGATCGAAGAACCACGGGTATTCGAGATCGCGATGACCTTGGCACCCTGTTGGCGCGCGTGGCGCACCGCCATGAGCGTGTCCATGGTTTCTCCCGACTGCGACAACGCCACTACCAGCGTCTTTTCGTTGACAATCGGGTCGCGGTAGCGGAATTCATGGGCCAGTTCCACCTCGGTAGGGATACGGCACCAGTGCTCGATGGCATAACGCGCAACGTGGCCTGCATAGGCGGCGGTACCGCAGGCAATGACGATGATCTTGTCGACGGATTTCAGGATCGATTCATCAATCCGGACCTCGTCCAACTTAAGCTGACCATTTTCGTCGAAACGCCCCATCAGGGTATCGCGGACTGCGGCAGGCTGGTCATGGATTTCTTTGTCCATGAATGAGGCATAGCCGCCCTTTTCTGCGGATTCTGCATCCCATTCGACCTTGAATTCGCGCGGCTCGACGACGTTGCCGTCATAATCAGTGATCTCGATGTCATCAGCGGTGACGGTCACGACCTGGTCATTGTCAATGATCACGGCATCTTTGGAGTAATCAATGAAGCCGGAGACATCCGAGCCCAGGAAATTCTCGCCTTCCCCACGACCGATCAACAGTGGCGAATCGCGACGGGCAGCCACGATGCGGTCCGGCTGATCAGCATGGATTGCCAACAGGGTAAAAGCGCCCTCGAAACGGCTGGCGGTACGGCGCATAGCCTCTGCCAAGTCACCGTTCGATTCGGTAGCGAAAACGTCGGCAAGCAGGGTCCCTGCGACCTCAGTATCCGTATCGGAAACGAAGTTGTAGCCCTTATCTTTCAGTTCGCGCTTGATCTCTGCAAAGTTTTCCACGATGCCGTTGTGTACGACGGCGACTTTGCCATTACCGACCACGTGCGGGTGGGCGTTGACATCACTCGGCCCACCATGGGTAGCCCAGCGGGTGTGGCCAATGCCCAGGACAGAGTCCGGCAGTGGGCGTTTGTTCAATTCTTCCTTCAGCGAAGCAACCTTGCCGGCTTTTTTGCGCCACGCGATTTGGTCATCAGCATAGACCGCGACACCAGCAGAATCATAGCCGCGGTATTCCAGGCGGGATAGGCCTTCCATCACCACGTCTAGAGCATAAAAGTCACGGTCAGCGCCGGGGTGTCCCACATATCCAACGATTCCACACATGAGCTGGATACTACATTACGCAGAAAAATCGTGATGGGGCGCCTCTTAGTCGTCTTAGTCGTCGTCGCTATACAGGACGCTATACATTAGGCTGTTCTGTGTGAGTCTTAAAAAGCAGCTAGCAAACGTGTCCAAGCGCGGCCCGCACCGTGTGCTGGTCGGTGATTTAGATTATGCCGGCTTGCCCGGCAAGGTATATGCCCCGGCCGAAGGCAACTCTCTGCCTGCCGTTGCTTTTGGGCATGACTGGCGAATTTCGTTGAAGCACTACCGCCATACCCTGCGGCACTTGGCTAGCTGGGGCATCGTGGTGGTCGCACCTGAAACCGAAATGGGGCTGTGGCCAGACCACCGCGACTTCGCTTCCGACCTAGAGACTTCGTTGCAGATTGCCGCTGGCGTGAAACTGGGGCAAGGCAATATCACCGTCAGCCCAAACAAATTGGGTGTCATCGGCCATGGCATGGGTGGTGGTGCCGCCGTGCTTGCCGCCTTGGAAAATGAAAAAGTGCAGTGCGTCGCCGCACTCTACCCTGCACAGACTTCGCCTTCTTCGCAGGATGCGGCAAAACATATAGACAAACCAGGCCTGATCATCGGCCCAGAGGATGCCGATATTTTCTCTGCCGGTAACCCACCACAGATGGCGCAGAACTGGAAAGGGCCAGTGTGCTACCGCGCAGTTGATAACGGGAAGCAAGCGACGTTTAGCGAAGACACTGTGCGGAAGTTCTTCCTTGGCATCGGCGTGGGTAAAGCTTCTGCTGTTGAAACTGCACGTGGCCTGGTCACTGGTTTCTTGCTGCACCAGCTCAACGGTGACAAGCACTACGCTGATTTTTCTGATCCAGAAGCCGAGGGTAAAGGTTTTAGCAGTGCGACCGGCAACGAATTGGAAGAACAGCAAAAACCCTCCGGCCTGCTGGGCAAATTCGTCTAGGGCGACTGCACACTCGCTTTTAATCCGGGGCTTTTAATCTGGGCCTTTTAATCTGGGCCACGGCGTAACACCGACTTTACTTGCCGCGGCCGACTAGCCCGAGAAATATCTCGTAATTGACTCACCCCGGCGCTCCGGGCATGAGCCGGTCGCGCCGATGCACCACGCTGCTGCTGTGGTTCTGCGGCTTGCTGACTTGATTCTGAAGCGCGCTGGCCTGTCTGCTTTTGAGCTTGCTGCTCTGCTTGTTTTTCTAATTCCTGCTGGGCTTTTTCTAACTTGCTTTCGAATTCCAGCAGGCGCTTCGCTGTGCGCTCCCGGAATTTTTCTGCGAACTCTTCAAATTCCATTACCACTGTCCCATCCTGTGTGTATTTCCGGAAGCTTTCTCTGCCTCTGCCCCTGTCTCGGCCTCATGAGTCGTGTTTTCTCCACCATCATGCTCAGGACTAGCCGGTTGCTCGGGCTGAGCAGGTGCTGGTTCCGGCTGCGGAGCTTCCGGCTGAGCTGCTTGCATCGGTTCTGGTGCAGACTCTGGCTGCGGCTCCGGTGCTACCTGTGCCGGGCCAGAGTGGAACTGCTTTTTATCCACGGAATGTTCCGGCATGGGTTTTTCAATGACCTCGTCCTCTGGAACTGGTGCAGGCTCTGGTTCCGGGGCTGGCTCAGGTTCTGGTTCGGGAGCCGGTTTTTCCACTGGCTCTGGGACCGTCTTTTCCTCCGGTGGACAATCTGGTTCAGGTTCCGGTGCTGGTTGCTGCTCTGGCACCGACTTTTCTTCTGGTGGGCAATCTGGCTCCGGTTCCGGTGCCGGTTGCTGCTCTGGTGGACATTCTGGCTCTGCAGGCTGCGGTGCTGGCTGCGGTACTGGCTCAGGTTGTGGAGGTTGACAATTCAACTGCTCCCAACACTCAGCTGCAGTCTCCTGCACCAACTGCGCACCCACCATTGCCATGCCTAGGCCCGCCCGCGCGATTTGACCCACGCACGATTTAGCTACATCGCAACCAAGCTGCACCGAGCTCGCCATCTGCGTTCGCGGTGTCATATCCGGAAGCTCTGGTTCTGGCAACGACGTTTCAGGCGATGGTGGTTCGGGCATAGCTTTTTGTGGTGTCCCAGGTTCGTTTATTTCACCTGGCGGACACGGTTCCGCCACCAGCTTTTCTGCCCCTGGCTTAGTGAAATTTGGCTTTTCTGCCACCGGTGTAGTCTGCGAACTAGCTTCTCCAAACTTGGCTTGTGTTTGCGACTGTGGCTGAGACTGAGGCTGTGACGGTGGCTGTGGGTGAGCGGACTCATTCGCAGGCAGCGGCCCACCCACCGGCTTTTCCACACCCGGTGGACACTCAACCGGTTTGTCCCCGCCACCTTGTCCATCGCCTGAAGCATCGGGTACGTGCTCTGGTGGATCCACCAATTCTTTGTCACAGAGTTGCTCGCACCGACGCAAAAATTCTTCATAACAGCCACAAATGGCGTCGTCACGATCACCAACCGTGCGCATGAAGTTCGACACCGCCGGTTCAATCACCATGCTCGCCAGCGTGCCCACCATGCCAGTAAACCGCATAATCGGGTGCACACGCACCAACCGTGTTACCAACTGCACGATCGGGATCGCCGAACCCAAAATCTCGCTGAGACCAATCTCCGAGCTATCACGAATATCATCCACGGCACGACCGCAAGCTTGGGCACCATCAGCAAATTCTTGGCCCGCCACTTGATCTTCTTCATGATCACGCTGGAAACGGCGCAGCACTGCTTCCATCCCACCGCCGGCAAGCTGCATCCCAGGACCAGACGACAAGATATCCAGGACAAAGCCGAAGCCATCGCCCTTATCGCGTCGCGCACCAGAAGCCGCCGAAGATTGCGCAATAAGCTGCGCAGAATCCAACCCGTCCACACGGCCAGCGGCTTCCCGCATGGTCTCGATGACTCCCGCTGGCGGCAGGTAACTGCCACCGGAGACAACAGCGAGTTCGGCCAAGCACTGCTGAAAATCATTTAATAAGCGGTTGATTGCGATACTCATCAAACCCGCCCAACCTGCTGCGCGCCGAACGACGCCGCATTGTGATCATCACGGACGCAGAAATTATCGCATTCTGTAATCCCCGATTGTGCAGTCTGTTGACGTCGCTGGATCCGTGCACTGCCCTGGGAATGCACTGCTTCTAGTGCTGCGGCAATGCGCGCGCCGTAATGGCTAAACCCCTGCCCAGCAGCGTGGGCTGGATACACCGGCCGGTCGGCAGCATGCGCATGCTGGTGCGCATCATCAGCTTGCACTACGTGGCGGAATCCCTCGCGCAATGCCGCATAATCAAAATCGACATCGGACATGAAAAACCGCACCTCCTTTTCTCCACTGCGTATTCAGAGCCAATCTTCATGAGTTTTCGGCTCCTGGAAACGAGAAGAATCGTCACACGTTTTCTCTCGCCCGTATTGGACTATGGATCGAGGGGTGCGGTTCCCGATAAGACAAAATTAAGGCGAAAATTATCCGCCGTACCGGGAATCTGTAGAGAAGTTCGAGAATGAATCTAGACAGCAGAAACCACAGCGGCCAGTTGACCAGCGACCTTCCGCGCAGTTTCTTCTTGTTCGGCTTCTACCATCACGCGGAATAATTCCTCGGTGCCAGAAGGCCGCAACAGCACGCGCCCACCATTGCCCAAATCCTCTTCAGCCTTGGCAATAGCCGCGCGCACGTCGTCGTTGTCCATGATCACGGATTTATCCGAGACCGGAACACTGATCAACACCTGTGGAAGCACGGTCATAACCCCGGCAAGTTCTTGTAAAGACTTGCCGGTTTTCGCCATCTGCGACATCAGCAATAAACCAGTCAGCGTGCCATCACCTGTGGTGCAGTGTTCTGGCAGCACGATATGGCCGGATTGCTCTCCGCCCAAGCTGAAGCCGCCGTCATGCAGCGCTTCCACGACGTAACGGTCGCCTACTTTGGTTTGAATCATCTCAATGTCTTGTTCTTGCATAGCCAGGCTCAGGCCAAGGTTCGACATGACCGTAGCCACCAGCGTGTTGTGGCGCAGATCAGAATCGTTTTTCATGCCGACGGCCAAAATTGCCATGATCTGGTCACCGTCGACGACGTTGCCTTCTGCATCAACGGCCAGGCAGCGGTCGGCATCCCCGTCGTGCGACAAAGCGAGGTCCGCCCCGTATTCCCGCACGGCTGCTTGTGCCTTCTCAATGTGTGTGGATCCGCAGTCATCGTTGATGTTGTAGGCATTGGGAGCGTTATAGATCGCATCAACGCGAGCACCTGCCGCCGCATAGGCTTCCGGGGCAATCTTCGACGCAGCACCATTCGCGCAGTCGACGACGACGTGCAGGCCGGTAAGATCCGTCGAACAGACTTCCTGCAAATGCTTCAGGTAGCGTTCATGCGCATCTGGGGATTCTTCCACCACACGCCCGATGGCAGAACCGGTTGGGCCTGATTCTTCCAGCACATTCATGCGGGCTTCAATTTCGTCTTCCACGTGATCCGGCAGCTTACGCCCACCAGAGGAGAAAAATTTGATGCCATTATCCGGCATCGGGTTGTGCGAAGCAGAAATCATCACGCCCATATCCGCGCCGTAGTCGTCGGTAAGAAACGCCACTGCCGGTGTGGGCAGCACGCCGACGCGCAACACATCCACACCACGGGAAGCCATGCCTGCCGCCATCGCCGCAGCGAGCATTTCTCCGGAAACCCGGGGGTCACGGCCAATGATGGCGGTCGGACGGCGCCCTTGCCGGTCGCGTTGTGAAGTCAGTACTTCCGCAGCTGCTGCACCCAAACGAAGAGCCAGCGGAGCTGTGAGCACCTCATTGGCATGGCCACGGACACCATCGGTTCCAAATAGACGAGTCATGCCTTCAATTATGCACCCTTCCCTAATGCGTTTGTTCAGTTGTTCAGTATGCGCGCATCCAGCCAGGATCCCTGTGCAGTACGGGCGTACTGCTGGAGTAGCCTATAAGCCATGAATTCCTCCTCCAGCTCCGCCGGGAGACCTGACCAGGCCGCGGCAGGCACACAGCAGCTCACCCGAAGCCAACGGCTTGATCAACTGCCTTTGACGCGCGCGCACGGAAAATTGCTCGGGGGCACCGGTATCGGTTGGGCACTCGATGCCATGGATGTTGGTCTGATCTCGTTTGTGATGGCCGCCCTCGTCGCCCAGTGGGGGCTATCGCCTGGGCAAGCATCGTGGTTAGGCTCCATCGGGTTTGTGGGGATGGCCATTGGCGCTACGCTCGGCGGATTGCTGGCGGATAAATTTGGCCGACGGCAAGTCTTTGCCGCCACGCTATTGATTTATGGCTTGGCGACGGGCGCGTCTGCCCTGGCTGGTTCGCTGGCGGTGTTGATCGTTTTGCGTTTTATCGTCGGAGTCGGTCTGGGTGCGGAACTGCCTGTGGCCTCGACATACGTGGCCGAATTCGCACCGCGTTCTATCCGCGGGCGCATGGTGGTGATCCTGGAAGCTTTCTGGGCCGTGGGCTGGATTCTTGCCGCGGTGATCGGCACATTTGTGGTGGCTTCTGGCGACAACGGGTGGCGTTGGGCACTGGCGTTAGGATGCATCCCAGCCATCTATGGTCTGGCAATCCGCATGGCGCTGCCAGAATCCGTGCGCTACTTGGAAAG
Organism: Corynebacterium propinquum DSM 44285; assembly: GCF_000375525.1. Lineage (GTDB taxonomy): Bacteria > Actinomycetota > Actinomycetes > Mycobacteriales > Mycobacteriaceae > Corynebacterium > Corynebacterium propinquum. The sequence continues at coordinate 2,227 of NZ_AQXC01000013.1, read as the reverse complement.
CCGCGGGAAAACACGCGAGGCCGAAAAAGTAGTGCAGGAATTTGAAGATTCACCACGGCTGAAATGGCAAGCCAAACGCTTGCCCAAGCGTACCGACGAGGTGCAAGAAACAGCCGGGGTGCGGGGTGGAAAATCCATTTGGTCGCCATCTTTGCGATCGCGTACCCGTAACCTATGGATCATCTGGTTCTGCATCAACTTGTCGTATTACGGCGCCTTTATTTGGATTCCGTCACTGCTTCATGAGCAAGGCTTTAGCCTGGTGAAATCTTTCGGATTCACGCTGATTATCACCCTGGCACAACTTCCCGGATATGCGGTAGCGGCGTGGTTGATTGAGCGCTGGGGCCGACGGGCAACCTTGGCGACGTTTTTAGCGGGTTCTGCAGCAGCAGCTGGGTTGTATGGTTTCAGCTCTACCGAAGCGACGATCATTATCGCTGGATGCTTGCTCAGTTTCTTTAACTTGGGTGCCTGGGGCGCGCTGTACGCGATTGGGCCGGAACTCTACCCGACGGCGCTGCGCGGTACAGGAACTGGTGCCGCTGCTGGGTTCGGCCGCCTGGCATCGATCCTAGCTCCGTTGTTGGTGCCGGTTGTTTTGAATCTCGGCGGGCAAGGCTTATTATTCGCGGTGTTCGGGGTGAGCTTCGCGATCGCTGCCGTTGCTGCATTCCAGCTCCCGGAGCAAAAAGGTACGCAGCTGCGGTGATTAAATTAAAGAATGTTGGATAAAATGTGGTTCCCCCTGTTAGTCGTAGCGAGTGCAGCAATACTGTCTGGTAGTGCCGCGTATTCTGCAGGGAGACACAACCCGAAGCACCCATCGGTAAAAAGACCATCAAAAATAGGCGTATGTTCATTTTGCCTAGCTACGATTTTTTACCTGATTTCAGCGTTTTACCTCCTCCAAGGACATATGGCGCCCGCAATAGGCCTTGGTTTCGCGGGACTAGTGACTTTTACAATTGGCTACGGCGCGACAAACTGAAGTGTCCCAGGTTTTGTTCCGTTTGGGTAAATGGGAAAATCTTCGAACATGCCCAAAAAATTTGACCAGGAAGCGAAGGACCGAGTCGTCCGCGTGGTAGAAGATCGCATCCTGGCGGAGAATATTTCGATGCAGGAAGCGTGCAAGTTCGTGGCACCCAAACTGGGCGTTTCGTGGCACACAGCTAGGCAATGGACGCAGCAGGCTCGCCGTGATGGTCTTACTCGCGAACACCAGCCAGAAGACTTAGTCGCTGAAGTTGCCAAGCTGCGCCGTGAAAATCAGGAGCTACGAGACACCAACGAATTGCTCAAGGCTGCATCGGCTTTTTCGCATCCGAACTCGACCCAAAACCTCGGTTATGATCCGCTTCATCGATGAGCATCGGAATCGTTTCTCAATCGAGTTCATCTGCCAGACGTTAAACACGCATCGCGAAGGCGGTTTTCTTAGCTCGCGTGGATACCGCCAATCCAAGGCCAGGGGCTTAAGCTCCCGCGCTCTTCGCGACGCTGCCCTTGTAGAGCATTTCCGCGAGGTTCATTCCGAAAGCTACAGCGTCTACGGGGTGCGGAAGAAGTGGCGCGTGCTGCAACACCAGGGCATTGACATTGGACGCGAGCAAACAGCCCGGCTGATGCGCAGTGCAGGTCTGTCCGGCAAGGGCAAAGGTGAGGCACCAATCACAACGCGCAAACCCAAGGGCCCGGATCTTCGCCCTGACTTGGTCAATCGTGAGTTTAAGGCCCTGGCCCTAATCGGCTGTGGGTGGCTGATATTACCTACGTGCGAACCCGGAAAGGCTTTGTGTACACCGCTTTCGTCACGGATGTGTTCTCCCGGAGGATCGCCGGATGGGCACTGTCGGATTCGATGCGCACTTCAAGCCTTGCCGCTGCAGGCGTTGAACCAGGCAATCGTGTGCGCCAAGGAAACAACGGGCTTGATTCACCATTGTGACCACGGCTCACAAGGTGGATTCAATTGGTTGTCGCAACACCCTGAGCATGGAGGTATGAGAAGGTGGCTACCAAGGACTGGAGTAAGAAGACCAGTGATATGCCGGTGGGGGTGCGGCGTCAGTGGCGTGCGGATCGGGCGTTGCGGCCTGCGATGCGTTCCCCGGGTAGGCCGGTTCCGTCACGGGCAGTGCAACGCCAGTTCTGGGGTCTGATCGCGACGGGAATCACCACTGCGCAGGCCGCCCTTCAGGTGGGGGTGTCCGTACCGGTGGGA
>NZ_AQXC01000012.1 GCF_000375525.1 Corynebacterium propinquum DSM 44285 | reverse complement strand
GACGGAATCAAACACATTCTGGGCTTGTGGATAGCTAAAGAAGAAGGCGCGTCGTTTTGGGCACAAGTGTGCTCTAACCTGGCTAATCGTGGGGTTAAAGACGTCTTCATTGTCTGCTGTGACGGGCTTAAAGGTTTGCCTGANGCAGTAGAAGCAACCTGGCCTGGCTCTATGGTGCAAACCTGTGTGGTGCACCTTATTCGTGCTGCTAACCGGTGGGTGGCCTACGGGGATCGCAAAGGCGTATCCGCAGCGTTGAAGAAGGTTTATACCGCCGCAGACGAGTCCACAGCTAAGGCGGCCTTAGACGAATTTGAAGCCTCTGAGCTGGGTGAGAAATACCCCAGGTCNGTGAAGGTCTGGCGGGATGCGTGGGNGCGGTTNGTNCCGTTTTTGCAGTTTCCTCCGGCAGCCCGNAAGGTNATCTATACGACGAATTCNATTGANTCGNTNAACAATGAGCTGCGAAAAGCCACCCGCAATAGGGTGCAGTTCACCAACGATGAATCAGCACTGAAGACGTTGTGGTTGATGATCTGCAATATCGAAGATAAACGAGCTGCAAAGAGGGCGAAGCAGGGCAAACGAGTCTCGGCGACAGCCGGAAGGCTCATGGAAGGAGCCCGAGTTTCCGGCTGGAAACAAGCCATCAACCAAATGGCCGTGGCCTACCCCGACCGCTTCGACAAATACCTATAAACCTAACCCCACACACAAACAACTTGACACGCTCGATCGCTGGCATCATCGGCGGAAGTCGACAGCTCGCTGATCAGGCTGGCGAGCTCAGGTTTTTCCATCAGCTTCTCGCTGATTTCGTTGATCCTTGCCGGGTCATGGCTTTTCTTCGGTGACACAGTAGTCATTATCGGTGAAACTCCTTTTAGATCAGAGCCTCACACACAAACTTCCTGACACTCTCCCAACAGCTTGCGAGAAGCAAAACAGGGAAAAACAAGAAATCTCTTTATTGTTACGCGCAGGGGCTCTGGGCAAACAAATACAGGAAGAACGGATTGATTACTTTCTGGAACGATTCAACCAATACTTACAGAACATAACCACCCTCGACGAACTAAACGAGAAAATTGATAATCGGTCAGATGAAGATTTCGACCTATTTTCGTTAGCGCCTTATGCTGCATCTTTCGATGAGGATTATATTAGGCATCTATTGCGGTGCTATAAACGTGGAATAATTTCTCCACGAGAGACCTCTTATCACCAAGATCTTGAAGGCAACATTACTCAGCATTATTCTCCTCAATATACTGTGCGCAGTAGAGATATGTTTTACATCAAAGTAAAGCTCCCCTGGAAATCTGAGTTCTTGCAGAATAATTTTCCTTATTCCCCAATCATTTTCCCGGAGAAGAAAGCCATCCAGGACGATCCCTCCCACATCGCTAACGATCCTAACTGGATAAAGCTAGTGTCTTAGTTTATGACATCACAACCACACGTCGTTACTCCCACTGGCATGATCACCGGGGCCTGGAGCAACAACCACACGGTGCGGCGCTTTTATTCCATTCCGTATGCAAATTTCTCCGGGACATTTGACGACGCCGAACTGTGCACTGCCAACGGTGATGTGGATGCCAGCACTCCTGCACCAGAGGCAGTAGCGCTGACGATCGCAACCCCGCCCGACGCCCGCGATCGCGACGATCTTCCGGTCATCGTGTTTATCCACGGTGGATCATTCGAAACTGGTTCACACGATGACCCGCGCCACGATGCCACAGCCAACGTGCAGGCTGGCTGCGTGCAGGTCAATATTGGTTACCGTAAGAAATTACCTGGTTTTGCACGCTTCAATAACGATGCCCCCGGTCATTACCGAGGAGTGCACGACTGCCTACTGGCCTTAGAGTGGATTCAGCGTAATATTGAATCTTTTGGCGGTGATCCCACCAACGTTACCCTGGCCGGACAGTCCGCTGGGGCCAACTTAGTGCTGTGGCTCTGCCGACCGGATCATTATCGGGGCGGTTTCCGGCGCGCAATAGTCATGTCGCCGGCCTCACCACGCCAACCAATCGAGGCCCGCACCTCTACCCTGCGCATGGCAATGCAAGTACCGCTGACTCGCCGCCGTTTGGCCGAACTGCCGCAGAAAAAACTCGACCGCGGCTACCAGCGCTTCAAATACCTACACATTAATGACGTCGCGTTAGGGCCCGACTTGCGCGAATTGGGCGAGCTTGCCGACGTCCGACTGTGGGTATCTACCACACACGATGAATTTCACCACCACCCGCTGGCGGCCACCGATAGCAAGCCGTGGGTGCACAGTGTGCCAGGCTCCAAAGCACTGTTTAAAAAGACCGCACGGGATCTGCAACTTTCCCGTAATTTTGACGAGTGGATGGAAGGTGCGCTCGCGCTGGATCCTTACCGCCCCATGGGCCGGTTGCTCACGGATGCTCTGATTGGACGCTGGGCTGCCAGCGCGGTCACCAAGGCCACCGGGCCAGTCTGGTTGTCCGAATACTACCGCAGCACCGCGGGTGGCGTGCAGCATTCTTCTGATATCGCGTACTTATTTGGCGTCAGTGACGGCGACAATGACAGCGCCAGTGAACATGCCGGGCGCAGACGACTGCACGAGGCTTTATTGTCGTTCGCCCGCACCGGTAACCCCGGCTTTGACAGCTATTCGGCCACAGGGCGCACCTGGCGGCTGGATTTCGGCACTGGACAAGCCACCATGTCAGAATCCCGAGTCCCACGGTTGGCCGAACACTTCCCTACCGAATCCCGGGGGCAGTAAGGCTAGAACGGAACAACCCCGGCGCGCCAGGTCCTCGATGCTGGACGCCCGCCACCAGGCACCAGAGACTAGGCACCCGCCACTAGGCACTAGCCACCGGCCACCAGCCACTAGTTGCTCAGGTTTCCTTCATACACCACGTTGCCGATGGTCAGGCGCGCGTCCCACAGCGCGCCAGGGGTGGTATCGAAGACATACTGCAAGTTCGTCGTGGCGCCAACGCCCAGCGGCAGATCCAACCCGCCGAGTGCCTCGCCATCCTCTGGGTTGGATTGCAATAAATCCACCTTGCTGTAATTTCCACCGCCGTTGCCGGTTTCCAGGGTCGGCTCGTCGAACGCATCCGGCGGCAGGGTCACATCATTGTCGTTGCGCACAGCGATGGTCACCACCGTGCCACCATTTGAGGCCGACACCGCGCCCTGGTAAGTGAAGCTCACCCCGTAGCCTGGGTCTTCCACCTGGGCATTGACGTTGTCGGGTCTGATCGGATCGACATCTTTGGATTTGTAATCCGGTTCCTCGGTTTCTTCCACCTCAATGGTGCTGGCTGGGTCTGCGCTGCTACCACCATTCGGATCCCCGCAGGCCGCCAGGCCCAACGCCAGGGTGCCAAGGACACCGACAAACCAGGCCCGCGTCGTTGTCTGTGGCTTCGCGATTGGTTTCACCATTGGTTTTCCACTGCCTTTCAGCACACTGCTTGTAGCCGTTGGGGCTGGACCACCCCGCCGGGGCTGACCACCCCAGTTTTCGCTGTCTTCCTACGTCCCGTCTATGGTAACCGAAAGCTATCACCGGATACCGCAGCACAACAGATGTTCGTCGACAGTGGCACAATGGTAAGTTCTGCACCCTGACTGATCAGTAATACCTTATGAAAGCGTGAATTCGTCGTGTCTTCCCTATTTCGCATCATGCGCAGTGCCTCGGCGCTGTGGCCGCTGTATTTAGGCGTTATCGTATCCGCAATCGTGGTCGCGGTGGTCTCGATGATCGGGCCGTTTCTGGTTGGCCAAACCACCGACGTGATCGCTGAAGGGATCCGCGAAGGCAACGATACCTCTAAGGTCTTGACGACGGTCTTGTGGCTGGCCGTCGCATTGTTTGCCGCCGATGCGGTACGCGTGCTGGTCGATAACCTTGGCGGCTACTGGGGCGATATGATGGCGGCGCGCCTGCGCCAAATCTTGTCGACGCGCTACTACGCGAAGCTGCTGGCTTTACCGCAACGCTTTCACGATAACCAGAACACCGGTGCGATTATCGCCCGGCTGGATCGTTCCATTCACGCGGTCACGCAATTTATCCAGTATTTCTCGAACAACATGTTCACGATCATCATTCAGTTGTTCGTGATTTTAGGTATCACCATTTTCTATTACTGGCCGTTGGCGGTGTTGCTGGCGCTGTTGTTCCCGACATACCTGTGGTTGACGGCGCTGACGTCCAAGCGGTGGCAAAGCTACGAGCACGAGAAAAACGAAGAAATCGATACGGCGAATTCACGCTTTGCCGAAGCCGTCGGTCAGGTAAAAATTGCCAAGTCTTTCGTTTCTGAGGTTCGCGAGCTGGCAAGTTTCGGCAACGCTTACCGTCGTACGGTCTCGATTACCCGCCCGCAGTCGCGCTGGTGGCATGCGATGGATATCGCGCGTGGGTTGACCACCGCTGTGTTGTTTTTCGGCATCTATGCCGTGATTTTTTGGCGCACGCTGGAGGGCCATTTCTCGCTCGGCCAAATGGTCATGCTCATTCAGCTGATGAACATGGCGAAAACCCCGGTGTTCATGCTGTCGTTTCTTGTCGACGCCGCGCAAAAGGCCATGGCTAACTCCCGGGGTTATTTCCGCATCATGGACGAAGAGCTCGACGACAGCGCCAACCCGCAATTGCGCAAAACCATCGATGCCCCGGACATCCCCGAGGTCGACCCCGCAGTTCCGGCACCGCTGCAGCAGGCAGATTCCGAGCCCGGCTTCGAATTCCGCAACGTGAAATTCGCTTATGAAGAAGACAAACCGGTGCTCAACGATATTTCACTTTCGGCGCCGCAGGGCAGCAAGATCGCGCTGATCGGTGAATCCGGAGGCGGTAAATCCACCGTGGTGAACTTGCTGCTGGGGTTGTACCAGCCGCAAGCGGGCAGCGTGTCCGTGCTTGGCCACGAAACCGCAGAGTTGAGCCCGGAGAAATTGCGTTCGTCTGTCGGCGTGGTGTTCCAGGAACCATCCCTGTTTTCCGGCACGATCCGCGAAAACATTGCCTACGGTAAACCGGAGGCCAGTGACGAGGAAGTCATCGCGGTGGCGCGGCGAGCCAATGCGCACGATTTCATCGCAGAATTCCCAGACGGCTACGACACCGTGATCGGCGAGCGTGGCCTGCGCCTATCCGGCGGCCAGAAACAACGTGTGGCCGTCGCGCGCGCCATGTTGAAAGATGCCCCGCTGTTGATCCTGGATGAGGCTACTTCTGCGCTGGATACCAAGGCAGAACGCAGCGTGCAGGCCGGGTTGGAAGAGCTGATGAAAGATCGTACGACGTTGATCATCGCGCACCGGCTATCCACCATCGCGGACGTGGATACGATCTTCACCTTGGAAAAAGGCGAGGTGGTCGAGTCTGGTTCGCCAGTGGAATTGGCGCGTAGCGGTGGAATATATGCACAGTTGTTGGAGCTTTCGGAATCTGTTTCTGCAAACCCAGATAAGCAGGTCACAGAGGAACAACGGCAGCATTTCCAACGCTATGGCATGGTGCACGACAGCACTAATTAGCTCGCGGTGGCGCTTCCGGCCTGAGCACACACGCGACTGTCACTAGGCTGGGGCGCATGAACACGCAAGAAAAACCTCACCTGAACTTCCCGGATCTGGAACAGCTTCGTGCCCGTGGCACACGCAAGTGGACAGTTTTTGACGACGACGTGCTGCCACTGTGGGTCGCCGAGAGCGATTTTCCCACCGCCGCGCCGGTGCACCAGCGCATCCGGGATGCCGTAGAAGCAGAAACCTTTGGCTATTCCCCAGCGCCGCACACAACACATCTGGCGGAGTCCGTCGCTGAATTTTATTCTGACTACTTCGGTTGGCGCCCGGACCCGCACAATATTGTCTGGTGTGCGGATGTGGTGCGCGGCCTCTTGTTAGGCCTGCAGCATTTCACGCGCGAGAACTCCGCGGTCATCATCCCTACCCCGTCGTACCCACCGCTGCTGGAGCTGCCAACAACTGCTGGTCGGGAGAAAATCGAGGTGTCTGCCTACGGTGGGCTGGATCTCAACGAGATTGAGAAGGCCTTCCAGAACGGCGCCGGTGCACTGGTGCTGTCGAATCCGTATAACCCGCTGGGTGAGGTCTTTTCCCGCGAGACCCTGACCCGCTTAGTGGAGCTTGCCGACGCCTACGACGCGCGGTTATTGCTCGACGAGATCCATGCGCCGCTGGTTTATGACGGCGAACATGTACCGGCGGCTTCGCTATCAGAGAAAGCCGCGCGGGTATGTTTCACCGTCACGGCTGCCTCCAAAGCCTGGAATATCGCCGGGCTGAAATGTGCACAAATCATCTTTTCCCATGACGCTGACCGCGAAAAATGGTCACAGTTAACCGGCGTCGCGAAAGACGGCACCGGCACGTTAGGCATCGTGGCTTCGCAGACCTGTTACCGCGACGCCCGCGGCGAGTTGGACGCGCAGGTGAAGTATCTGCGTGCCACCCGCGATTGGCTCGTGCAGGCCTTGCCGGAGGCCGTCGAAGGGTTGCGGGTTTCTGCCACGCACGCGACTTACCTGATGTGGTTGGATTTCCGCGATACCGCATTGGGTGATCTGGATACCCCGGCGCAGTGGCTTCGTCGTCACGCGAAAGTAGGGTTGAATGAAGGCACGGACTTCGGCACCGGAGGCGCCGGGCACGCGCGGCTGAACTTTGCAACGTCGCGGGAAATTTTGGAAGAAGCGATCGCCCGGATCAAGGCCGCCGTCGACAAGCGGGCAGCTGAATAAAAATCTGGCAATCTGATAGTCTCATCACCGCAAACTGGTTAGGGTCTGTGTACAGTATTCTGAATATTCTTCACTACTCACCCACAAAGTTAAGGTGACTCACTATGGCAACAGCTGCTACCCAGGCTCAGCAGGATTCGGCAGGCGGTTCTGCGAAGTCCGGTGCGGGCATCAGCATCATCATCTTCAGTTCGTTGATGCTGTTTTCGATGTTTTTCGGCGCCGGAAACCTGATTTTCCCGCCGATGCTCGGTGTGCAATCGGGCGAAAACTTCTGGCCGGCGATCCTCGGGTTCGTCGGCTCCGGCGTGGTCTTGCCGGTGCTGGCAATCATCGCCATCGCTATTTCCGGTAACAGCGTGCGCGACCTCGCTGCCCGCGGCGGCGCCATTTTCGGCCTGGTCTTTTCGCTGTTGGCCTACCTGTCAATCGGTGCGTTTTACGCGTTGCCCCGCACTGCTGCCGTATCTTTTGAAACCGCGATCACCCCGATCCTGGGTTTTGAAGGCACGGCCGCGAACTGGATTTTCTGCCTGATCTTCTTCGGCGTCGCCCTGGCTCTGGCCTGGCGCCCGACCACCATCATGGACACTCTGGGCCGTATTTTGACCCCGGCGCTGACCATTTTGCTGATCATCCTGGTGGTTTCTGCGATCACCAATTTTGAACCGCAGACCTTGACTGCTGCTGAGGAATACTCAGAATCCGCATTCACCTCCGGCCTGTTGGAGGGCTACCTGACGATGGACTCCATCGCTGGTCTGGCCTTCGGTATCGTCATCATTTCTACGCTGCGCACCAAGGGTTTTGCTGAAGGCGGTCAGCTGGTTCGCGGCACCATCACCACCGGCATCATCGCTGGTGCATTCTTGGCAGCCATTTATATCGGCTTGGGTTATATCGGCCAGACGCTGCCGGGCGCTGCGGATCATGATTCCGGTGCGGCAATCTTGTCTGCTGCTGCCGAATCCGCGCTGGGTACCCCAGGCCAGATCATTTGGGCTTTCATCGTCTTGCTGGCGTGTTTGACCACCGCCGTCGGCCTGATCTCGTCGACCTCTGAGTTCTTTGCGACGCTGACCCCACAGATGGGCTACCGCGTCTGGGCCGTCATCTTCACCGTGGTTTCGCTGGTGCTGGCCGCGCAGGGTCTGGATTTCGTGCTGGATATTGCCGTGCCAATCATCATCTTCTTGTACCCGCCAGCAATCACCCTGATCATTCTCACTTTGCTCGAGCCCGCATTCGGCGGCAAGGTGAACTTCTTCTTCACCTTCCGCATCGGGCTGTGGACCGCAGTCGTGTGGTCCGCGTTCATGGTCGCTGTATCCCAGGGTGTGGAAGGCCTGGAGTCGATCATCGGCTGGACGCCGCTGCACGCAGTAGACCTCGGCTGGGTATTGCCGGTGCTCATCGCTGTAGTCATTGGTCTCATTATGGATATTTCGAAGCCACGGCAAGCACCAGCGCAGGCTCGCCTGCGCCAGGAAGCAGTGCGCGGAGCATAAACGCATCCACGAGGAAACCTTCGCGCAAGAAGATATTGCACTGGAAAATATTGCGCAGAAGATAATCAAAGACTAATTTGGCGGGCATTATGTCTGATTCTGTTTCCACTGGTTCCGCTGGTTCCACTAATTCCACTGATGCCGCTAGCGCAGCGAGCCCCACTAGTCCCGCCAACGCTTCCGCTCAGAGAATCCCTCTGTCCCTGATTGATTTCTGCACTCTGTATTCCGGAGAATCCACCGCCGACACCATGGCTCGGTCGGTGGAATTTGCTCGTTCTGCAGAAAAACTTGGCTTTTCACGTATTTGGTACGCCGAGCACCACAACATGCCTCACATCGCTTCATCCGTGCCAGCGCTGATCATGGCACACGTGGGTGCGCACACGGACTCGATCCGTTTGGGCGCCGGTGGTGTGATGCTGCCAAACCACTCGCCGTATTCCATCGCAGAACAGTACGGGACGCTGGCGGAAATGTATCCCGGCCGTATCGATCTTGGCTTGGGCCGAGCACCGGGCACCGACATGCATACCTTGGGTCGTGCTTTACGGCGTGATCCGCGTGCGGCCGAAAACTTCCCCGACGATGTGCGCCAACTGCAAGGGTTTTTGGGTGCACCGGAGGATTCCCCGGTTCCCGGTGTCATTGCGATTCCGGGCCGGAATACCAATGTGCCACTGTTTATTTTGGGCTCGTCCATGTTTGGCGCCTCACTGGCAGCGAAATATGGCCTGCCCTATGCCTTCGCCTCGCATTTCGCTCCGCAACACTTGGAAAATGCCACGGCCTATTATCGCGAAAATTTCCAACCCTCCGAATACCTTTCCGAACCTTATGTCATCGCGGCGGTCAACGTCATCGCCGACAAGACCACCGAGGGCGCTCAACAGCAATTCGACCAGGTAGCTCGCAGTCGCGTCCGTGCGTTCGCTGCGCGCGGCCGGAAGATCACCGACGCCCAGTTGGAGGATTTGGTGCACTCGCCACAGGGGCAACAAATTATTTCCATGCTGCATTACACTGCCGTCGGTACCGAAGACGAAGTACGCGACTACCTGCAGGATTTCGCCGCTACCGCACACGCCGATGAGTTGATGATTTCCCTGCAGGGCACCACTTTCGACGACACGGCAGCGGGCATGCAGCATTTGGCGAACGCTTGGCAGCTGGGCTAGCGTGCGCGCACCAATGCGCAAAGCAGGCAGCGCAGTTGTTGCCTCGGTCAGCGCACTAGCGTTGGCCGGGTGCTCGGCTGGGCACACTGCCAATTACGCGCGGCCCGAAAGTGCCGATGCCATCGTGGTGGCAGCAACCTCTGCTGCCAGTTCGCTGGATTTCACCAATACCGGTGGTTCTGCCGCACCCGGCGCGCTGCTGACTGATGTGTATGAGACTTTGGTGCGCATCGACGATGACGGTGCGGTGGTTCCGCATTTGGCGACCTCGTGGCAGGTCTCGGACGATCGCACCGAATATATTTTTCAGCTGCGCGAGGGCGTGAATTTTTCTGATGGTTCGCCTTTTACTGCCGAAACCGCGGCTTTTAGCATTGGTTACGTGCAAACGGAGTGGACGAACGGCCTGAAATCCGGCATGGATGTCGTCGCTAAGGCCGAAGCACTCGATGAATACACCCTGCGCGTGCAACTTAAGCATCCGGATTCGCAGTGGTTGTGGTCGATGGGCACCACCATCGGGGCCATGATGTCGCCGTCGGGCGTGGACGCGCTGGCCACCGATCCCGTCGGCACGGGCCCGTTGACGGTGGAAAGCTTTGCGACGGGGGAATCGATTCGGTTTGTCCCGCGACAGGATTATTGGGGTGAGCCCGCACAGTCGCCGGTGGAAGTGCGTTATTTCTCTGATGCGATCTCCTCGATTAATGCTTTGCAGTCGGGCCAGGTGGATCTCGTGTGGGCCATGCAGGCACCGGAGCTGTTGGATGCGCTGGATGAGGCCGTCAACGTCGATATCGGCACCACCAACGGTGAGATCATTTTCTCCATGAATAACCAGGCCGCGCCTTTCGACGATCCGTTGGTGCGCCAGGCCGCGGCGCTCGCGATTGATCGAGCTGCTGCCAATGAGGTGGTCTTTTCCGGGCATGCTACTGATACTGCGGGCGCTCCGGTCTCGCCGACAGACCCGTGGTTCGACGAGGTTGTCCGCCGCGCCGGTCACACCAACAGCGGTGGCAGCGCCAGCAGCGCTCACACCAGCGGTGGCTATTACCCGCATAATCCAGAGCGGGCACGGGAGCTATTGGCGGAAAGCTCTTACGATGGTGAGCTGGTCACGTTGACGGTGCCGTCGCTGCCGTATGCCACGTTGCTGGCAGAATTGCTCTATTCACAGCTACGCGAGGTTGGTTTCCAGGTGGCGGTAGAAACCGTTGAGTTTCCGGCGGTCTGGCTGAATCAGGTGCATGGTGCTGCGGATTATCAAGCCTCGATCATCGCGCATCTGGAAGCCCGCGATACCGAGCATATGTTTGGCAACCCGGATTATTACCTGGGCTATGACAACGCGCGGGTGCGCGAGCTTTTCGACGCCGCCGACCGCAGCGAGGACCCATCTGCGGAGATGAGCGCGGCTATCGCGCAAATCATGGATGATGCCGGGGCCCTGACTGTTGCGAATTTGCCGAATATCGTGCTGTCCGATCCTGCAATTTCTGGGATTCAGCCGACCATGGTCACTGATGCGATCAACTTGTCGAGTCTCCGGGAGGTGCAATGAGTACCACCGGCACGGTTCGGGTTTTCGCCCGGGTATTTACGCGCTTTTTCGTGTTATTGGCGCTGGCCTCAGTGCTGACCTTCTTGCTGCTGCGGGCAGCTCCCGGTAACCCGGCGCGGGTGGCGCTCGGGGTTTCTGCTTCTGACGAGGACGTCGCGGAGTTGTCTGCCGCACTGGGTTTGAACCGCCCGTTGGTGGTGCAGTATCTGGATTGGATCGCTGATCTGCTGCGTGGTGATTTCGGTACCTCGCTGGTTTCGCAGGAAAATATCACCTCGTTGGTGTGGGATCGTGCGCAGGTGTCGCTGATTTTGGTGGGCTTGGCCATGGCGCTGTCGTTGGCTGTTGCTGTGCCGGTTGGTTCCTGGCTGGCCTACCGGCAGGGTAAGCCGGATGCCGCGGTGGTCTCCGGGTTGGTGCAGTTGGGCATTGCGGTGCCGTCGTTTTTGTTGGCGATCGTGCTGGTCGCCGTTTTCGCCGTGCACCTGGGTTGGTTACCGGCTGGTGGCTGGTTGCCGCCGAACTATGGTTTCGGTGGGTTCCTTGCGCGTCTGGTGTTGCCGGTGGGTTCCTTGGCGCTGGTACAGGCGGCGATTTTGACGCGTTATGTGCGCTCGGCGGTGTTGGAGGTCATCGAGCAGGATTATATGCGCACCGCTCGTGCCAGCGGGTATTCGCGCTTGCAGGCTTTAGGCCGCCACGGGCTGCGCAACGCTAGCCTGCCGGTGCTCACTGTCGCCGGGGTGCAGTTGGCGACGCTGGTGGCAAGCGCGGTGGTCATCGAACGGGTATTTGTCATTCCGGGTTTGAGCTCCATGCTGTTGGATGCGGTCAATTCCCGAGATCTGCCCACTGTGCAATCGCTGGTGATGGTGCTGGTGTTTTTCACCTTGGCCGTGACCCTGGTGGTGGATCTGGCTTATCGGTTTATTGACCCGAGGTTGCGCACATGAGCACATCGCCGCAGAAAAATTTGTCGCTTTACCTGGGCGCTGGCATCGTCGGGCTCGTCGTCGTGCTGGCGGTGGTTTCGGTGTTGTGGACTCCGCACGATCCTGTGCAGGCGGTCCCTGCAGACCGTTTGCAGGGCCCTTCGACACAGTACTGGTTGGGGACTGACCGCTTCGGCCGCGATATTGCCTCCCGGCTTATGGTGGGCGCGCAGATCACGCTCGTGGTTGGTGTCATCGCCGTGGGAATTTCCGCGGCCGTAGGCATCCCGTTGGGTATCTGGGCTGCTATGCGTGGCGGGTGGACGGATGTCTTCATCATGCGCGGCGCGGATTTGTTGTTGGCTTTCCCGGCATTGTTGTTGGCGATTATCGCCGCTGCGGTATTTGGGCCTTCGGTGGTGACCGCGATGGTGGCCATTGGGATTTCGGGGGTTCCGGGGTTTGCGCGCGTCGCGCGGGCTGGCGCGCTACAGGTGCTCACGCAGGATTATATTTCTGCTGCACGCATCTCGCAGGTGCCGGAGCCAGTGATTGCGTGGCGCCATATTTGGCCGAATATTCGCGCGCTGGCCATTGTGCAGGCGTCGGTGGCTTTTGCCCTGGCGATTCTTGCCGAGGCCGCACTGAGTTTCCTCGGCCTTGGCGCCAGCCCACCGAATCCGTCGTGGGGTTTGATGCTGCAGGCGGCGCAAACTCAGCTGGGTACTTCCCCGCTGCTGGCACTCTGGCCGGGGCTTGCGATCGCGGTGACTGTACTGGGCTTTAACATGCTTGGCGACGGCTTACGGGACGCGTTAGATCCCCGCCACAGTGCACACAGGAGGAAGCGATGACTAACGCACGACTTAGAGGCTCCATGGGCTCTGCAGAGGAGCAACACCTGATGGACGTCGACAAGCTGCGTATTCAGGCTGGTGGTAGCGTGCTTGTCGACGATCTCAGCTTTTCGCTTTCCCCTGGCCAGCGACTGGGCATCATTGGGGAATCCGGGTCTGGAAAATCACTGTCGGCCTTAGCGCTGCTGGGATTGTTACCGCGTGGGGTGGCAGCCACCGGTTCTATCCGCGTTGCAGGCCGCGAGATGCTTGCAGCAGAGCTTAGCGCCCGCAAGCAGGAAAAACGCTGGGCACAACTGCGAGGCAAGCGCATTGGCATGGTGTTCCAGGAGCCCATGAGCGCGCTGGATCCGCTGATGAAGGTGGGTCGGTTATTAGGCCGCAACGCCAGTGCTCTGCTGGCGGAAGTTGGACTGGATCCGGAGTTCGTTTCCCGTTATCCATTCGAATTATCCGGTGGGCAACGCCAGCGGGTGCTGTTGGCGCTGGCTATCTCGCAGGATCCTGAGGTGTTGATTTGTGACGAGCCAACGACCGCGCTGGATGTCCTTGCCCAGGATGAGGTGCTCAGCGTGATTGAGTCGCTTGTGCGCGAGCGCGGTATGGCATTGTTATTCATCAGCCATGATCTGGCTGTGGTGCAGCGGATGTGCGCTGATGTGCTGGTGATGCACAATGGCTCGGTTGTTGAGCGCGGTGCTAGCGCGGAGGTACTAAATAATCCCCGCGAGCCGTATACGCAGCGGCTGGTGGCGGCTTCTCGGCACGAGTTGCCCGCGCGTGCGCAAGTGTCAACGCAAACGCAAAACACCTCCGAACCGCCCATCATCACGCTCGAGGGGGTTGCGCATTGTTATGATGCGGCCCCGGTGCTACGCGATATCAACTTGCAGGTGCGCCGGGGTGCGCGCCTGGGCATCGTGGGCGCTTCCGGTTCTGGGAAATCCACGCTGCTGAAACTCATCGCAGGTTTGGAGGCTCCGACTGCCGGGAAAGTCCAGGTCAACGCTGGGGTCCAGATGGTGTTCCAGGATCCGTTTTCTTCCCTGAACCCGCGGCTGCGCATCGGCCGCGCCATTGCGGAGGGCGGCGGTAGCGATGAGCGCATCACAGAAATCCTGGCCGAGGTCGGGTTGCCCGACGATGCCACCGCCCGCTTGCCGCACGAGTTTTCCGGTGGCCAGCGCCAGCGCATTTCCATTGCGCGCTCGGTTGCTGGCAACCCGGATATTCTGCTTGCCGACGAAGCCGTCTCCGCGCTTGATGTTTCCGTACGTTCCCAGGTATTGGAACTACTGGACTTGCTGGTCGACGACTACGGACTGACCTTAGTGTTCGTGAGCCACGACCTGCACGTGGTGCGCCAGATCTGCGATGAGACGGTTGTCATGCGCGACGGCCGGATCGTGGAATCCGGTGCCGTCGGCACGATGTGGCAGAACCCGGCCCACGACTACACCGCTCGTCTACTAGCAGCGGCACTGTGATTTTTCACTGTTAAAAGATTCTTCACTGTTAAAAATCGCGGACCTTATCACGCAAGGCTTCGAAGATTTCCGCGCCTGCGTAGCCGATGCCGTCGTGCTGATACAGGTTGGTGACATGCAGGCGACAATCCGCATAAGCGCGCGCGGTGTCTAAGGACAGCTCGAATGGCACATACATGTCGTCGAAATACGTCGCAGCAGCAGATACTGGCGCGGTTGCTAAGACCGCACGGTCATACGGCGAGGTCTGGAAATCGTATTGTGCCAGATCGTGGGCACCTTCGCGGAAAGCGTGCAGTGCGGGATCCTCATCGAATTGCCACGGGAAGACATGCTCACCTGTCAGATAAAACGGTTCGTTCGAACGGGGATCGGCGTTTTCTTCGAAGCCTGGGATTTCTTCGCGGATGCGGTGCGCAGACCAGTTCGTAGCGCCCGGGGTTACCACACCGCCGTAGATGGATTCGTGGATCGCGGCATACAAAGGGCCGTCGGCAAAAGACACCATTCCGGCGACGCTCGTCAAAAAATCAGTCTTCAACCGTTTTTCGCCGCCAACAGTGCGGAATGGATCTTCAAATAGGTACGCCAGGGTGTGGAATCCCGGCCCCTGCCCCAGCGTGATGCCGATGGTGCGCAGACGACGTGCACTCAGCCGCTCGCCCGTCGGCAAGAGTTCTTGGGACTGATCCAGGTGGTGGCAGACCTCCCGGACGCGCTCATCGATCCAGGGGTACTCGCGATACATAGCGTGGTGGCGGGCGCGCACTTTGTCGAAGGTGGAACGGTAGACGTCATCTATGCCCACGCTCGTGGCGGGTAGGCCACCGGTGAGGTAGGCATGCTCGATGGACTCTGGGTAGCGCGACAAATACGAGGTAATGCAGAAGCCGCCAAAGGATTGGCCGAACAAGGACCATTTTTCAATGTCCAGGGCCTTGCGTAGGGCTTCGGCGTCGTCGACGATATAGCTTTGCTGGAGTTTCGACAGGCGCTCGACGCTTAAATCTTCGGCTGGGCTGGCGCTATCGATACGGTGGGAACGTCCGGTGCCGCGCTGGTCCAGCAGGATGAAACGGAATTCTTCCAGTGCTTTGCCCACTACCCCACCGATCTCTGATCCGGCGACTTTGCCTGCCCCTCCGAACGGGCGTGGTGCGGGGAATCCTGGGCCGCCCTGCAGGTAGACGATAGCGGGTTTGTCTTCGTTACCGTCGGCGTAAATTTCGCGGGCGTAGAGTTCGAAGCTGCCGGCGGAGGTATTGTGCGGGTCCCACGGGACGGTGAGCGTGTGTTCTTTGAGGTTGTGGCCAAAATGGCGACTGGAAGTGGTATTGAGAGACATAACTTATGTCTAGTGCTGGGGTCGCGGCGCGTCAAGGCGCGCGGAGCTGAACCCGAATACTCGGCGGCCTAGGAAACTTGGACTCGAACCTCGTAGCCGTCCTTGTCCGATCCTGTCAAAAACGCCTCGGCCTGGGCCGCAACCAAATCAGTCACACGCTGCTGCGCTCGCTCGAGCAAACCATTCTCCCTGGCCTTATCCTCAGCTCGCTTTTCTTCACTGTCCAAGAACTCCGCGTAATTTTCCACCCTGACCTGATTCAAAGGGTTGAATGACTGGTCATATACCACCACGGACGAGGGCTCAATTTCATTCGAGAGGATCTCCGCCTGGAAAACCGTGATGGTGACAGTACGGGCGACGTCGTCGATATGCACATCCGACTTCTCAATGTTTTTGACCCCTGCCTTCACCACCCCGTCGTAGGCAATAAGAAAATGCTTTCCCGTCAGCGGAACCCTGAACCCTAGTGCCCTCCACCCGTCTTCCTCAAAGCGTCCCACGGCAGAATACGAGTACTGCTCAACGGCCACTTCCGAGATCTCCTCGAGCGTGCCACCGATGCCCGTCGACGTAATGGAGCGAGTCGGCTCCTCCAATAGGCTCATCTTGTTGAGGCCAAAGAGAGCACCCACCGTCAGAACAATTCCTACCAGCAGGCCAGCTACAACTTTCAGCACACCCGACATTCCGCCCCTTGTCTCCATACACCACAACATTGTCAACAAATCGGCACTACATCGGCCGATATTTTTACATAAGATACCATGGCGCTGGCCACGAGGCGGAGTACGGACGTGTGATCTATTGCCACTTATTTAATCAGGAAATTTTTAAGCCCCGTGGAATTTCGGGGGGGTGAATTCCACGGGGCGACGTCTCCGGCAGGAGGGCCAGAGACCACTCGGGGGGGGGTGGTGGCCCGGGCCACGGCCTGCGAAGACATCTCCTACTATAACGAAAAGATCTTAACGCAGCAACCCAGTTTTCTTTCCCAGAGACAAACTGCGGCTCAACACCTTTGACCAGGCCTTTTGCGGAAGACACCGCGGCCCCCAAATTGGGAAACCACGTTGTTGTGCGATGGTTTTCGGCTCAGTGTATTTATATAGGCCTTCTGCGCCATGGCGGCGTGAAACCCCCGATTCTTTATAGCCACCAATCGGACTATCAACCGAGGCCCAACCCGCAACGTAGCCGTCGTTAATGTTGACAGATCCCGCCTGCACCCGTGGAGCAATCTTCCACGCGGTTTTCGGTGCCGCAAATACCGGAGAATTCAGCCCATAGCAGGTGTCATTTGCAGCCGCGACGGCTTCGTCCAAATCCGCCACCGGCTGGATGTACACGACTGGCCCAAAAACTTCTTCGCGCAACAGACGGGCACTATCCGGGACATCGAGCAGGATCGTCGGCTCGTAGAAATACTTACCCACATCCGGCCGGGCCTTGCCACCAGTAAGCACGCGCGCACCTGCGGCTTTCGCATCATCCACGAACTCTTGCACGGTCTCCAGCTGGCTTGCACTGACCAACGAGCCTACCTGGTGTTTCCAGTTCAGCGCACCGCCTAGTTTCTGCGACTGGAAAGCCTCCGCAAGCTTTTCACAAAATTCGTCGTAAATATCGTGTTCGACATAAATGCGCTCGATGGACACGCACAACTGCCCCGTATTCGACAGACACGCATGCGTGATCGCGCGCACCGCGGTATCCAGATTGGCATCCTTGGCGACGATCATCGGGTTCTTCCCGCCGAGTTCCGCAGAAAAACCGACCAGGCGTTTACTCACTTGCTCCGCTAGGATCTTGCCGGTGGCTGTCGAGCCGGTGAACATCAAAAAATCGCAGTTTTCGGCAATCGCACTGCCCACTACCCCACCAGAGCCGATCACGACAGTGAACACACCGTCAGGAAGCCCCGCTTCAGACAACAAGTGCGCAATCAGCAACATCGTAAACGGGGTGTGCGAATCCGGCTTGGCGACGACGGTGTTACCCGCCAGCAGCGCCGGGATAGCGTCGGCAATACCTAAGCTAAACGGATAATTCCATGGACTGATCTGCCCAACGACACCCTTGGGATCATGATGTAGATAGGTTGTGGTCAGCACCGGCATGCCACCGCGCTTTTTCTGTGGACGCAGCAGCCTGGGCGCTTGCCCCGCATAATACCGGGCATTGTTAGCCACGTCGGTGACCTCATCGAACGCGCCCGAACGGGCCTTGCCCATCTCCAGCTGCACCAGGTCCATGATCAGCTCGCGGTTGCTGAGCACCAGATCATGGAATTTTTCGATGATCTTCGCGCGCTTTTTCACGCCGAGCTCATGCCACTCGGGTTGCACCGCACGTGCTTTATCGAAAGCCTCGACCGCGACATCAGCACTAACTTTCGGGACCCACCCCAGTGGCTGGGACAAAAACGGTGTTGCGATTTCGACGCTTTCTGCAGCGGTTGCACCACCTGCCCCGGTAAAAGCAAAGGTCCGTAGAAAATCGGCAAATTTATCGGGCAGTGGTTGCAGGGACAAACGCTGAGGTACGGTTCGTTGGAAGATCATGCCCCGCAATTATAGCGGGGAACCAATTAACACACCCGATTTTTTGTGAGCTAAAACGCATTTAGCGGGTGGCGGGTAGCGACTGCGACACCACGCCACCAGCATCGGTATCCGTGGCGTTCGGAATCGCACGAGAAAAACGCCGCACCATCGCAGAATAGATAGCGCCGGTGATGTTGTGCAGCACGGCGGCGACAGCACCCGGCAATGCTGCTTCTAGGGTAAAGAATTTTGCGGCCATGCCGGAAGACAGACCCGCCGATTGCGTACCAATTTCGACCGCCATGGTGCGGTTATGCGATGGTGGCAGCTTAAACAAAGCGCCAGCTGCATACCCCAGGAGATAACCGAAAACATTGTGGAGCAACACAGCAACCACCACAATTACACCAACTTGCGCGAGCCGCTCGCCATTATTTGCCACGGTAGGAAAGACCACCCCGCCAATACCGACGATGGAAACCCACGGCAAGATCGGGCTAATTTTCGCGATCGCAGTATCCAAAATATAACGCAAAATAAGCCCACCGATCACCGGAACCAACACGGTTTGCGCCAGAGTCACCGCCATGCCAGCACCATCGATGGCAATGTCTTCCCCAGCTAATGCGAGCATGAGCAACGGGGTCACGATCGGCGAAAGCAACGTCGACACCGACGTCATGGCCACGGACAGCGCGACGTCGCCACGCGAAAGATAAGCGATCACGTTCGACGAGGTTCCGCCTGGCACTGAGCCCAGCATCAATAGCCCGACGGCCAGCGCTAGATTCAGCCCCAAGAGCTCGGCGACGCCCACCGCACACAGCGGCATGATCACGAATTGACCAACCACCCCGATAAACACCGGCCACGGCCTACGCGCGATTTCCTGAAAATCTGGGATGGTGAGTGTGAGTCCCATCCCGAACATGATGATCATCAGAAAATAGGTAATTGCCCCGGTCAATGGCACAAACGGCGCAGGGAAGAAATACGCAATGATCGTTCCTACCAAGATGAAGGCAGGAAATGCGGTCACGGCGATGGCAGCCGAGCGGTCCTCAGAGGTTCTCATTGTCACGGTCGATGGTCACTTTCTGAAATTTTATTCTTAACGAGCAGGTTGGGTAGGTCGTGCAGCATCGCTGCCCGTCCGGCGCACGATCGTGGCAAAGACTGCGCCGGTGATGTTGTGGACAATCGCAGCCACCACGCCCGGTAGCGCGGCTTCTGGACTGAAAAATTTTGCCGACATCGCCGAGGCCAAACCTGATTGCTGGCTACCGATTTCGATGGCGACGGTGCGGTTATACGACTGCGGCATGCCCAATAGTTTGCCACCAAGGTATCCCAGCACATACCCGATGACATTATGCAGCAACACGGCGATCACCAGGACAAATCCGACTTGTGCCAAACGCTCGCCCGCGCCTGCCACCATCGGGAACATCACCAAGCAGATACCGACGATGGATACCCACGGCAGGATCGGGGTGATCCGAGTGATGAAGCCGTCGAAGAAATAGCGCAGCACCAAGCCACCCAGCACCGGCAGTAACACGGTTTGCACCAAAGTCTGGGCCATTCCGGCACCATCAACAGCAATGTCTTCCCCGGCTAGTGCCAGCATGAGCAGTGGGGTGACAATCGGTGAGACCAGCGTGGATACTGAAGTCATCGCCACCGACAGTGCGACATCTCCGCGTGCCAGGTAGGCGATCACGTTCGAGGCGGTTCCACCAGAAACCGAGCCGAGCATCAGCAGTCCGACGGCGAGTGCGGAATCCAGATCAAAAAGCTTGGCGACACCCACCGCAAACAACGGCATGATCACGAACTGGCCGATCACACCGAGAAAGATTGGCCATGGGCGACGCGCGATTTCTTGAAAATTTGGGATGGTGAGCGTCAACCCCATCGCGAAGAGAATCAGCATCAGAAAATACGTGATGTAATCCGCGAGCGGCAGAAACGGTGCCGGGAAGAAATACGCAATCGTGATCCCCACCAGAATGGCGACGGGGAACACGGTAACGGCTAGCTTCGCGGAGCGATCCTCGGAGGTTTTCATTCAGACAGTATGACGGATCACACGCGTACTGTCAGTTCACAGCCAATTTTCCGGGGATTTTTATTCAGGTTTATTCAGGTTTATTCAGGTTGCTATGGCCGTGACACGATCCCGTGGTACTCAACCGCGCAGCCTCGGCCCATCTAGACCCGTCTAGGCCCGTTTAGGCCTCTTCTTCAGCCATGCGTTCGAGTTTCTCGCGCAAACGTTGGTCTTTCTTTTCGACGTCAGCAGCCATGGACTCCTGGTATTTCGCCATGGCGTCAACCAGCTCTGGCTGCCCCGCCGACAAAATACGCACCGCCAACAGCCCGGCGTTTTTCGCCCCATCAATCGAGACCGTAGCCACCGGCACTCCGCCTGGCATCTGCACGATAGACAGCAAAGAATCCAGCCCGTCCAAGTTTTTCAGTGCCCGGGGAATCCCGATCACGGGAAGTGGAGTGGCCGCAGCCACCATACCCGGCAAATGAGCGGCACCGCCTGCGCACGCCACGATGCACTTCACGCCGCGTTGGTGTGCTTGTTTCGCATACGCCAGCATTTTTTCTGGGGTGCGGTGAGCCGAAACCACGCCAACTTCAAATGGCACCCCGAATTCCGCGAATACTTCTACGGCGGGCTTGACGGTCTCCCAATCAGAATCCGATCCCATGATCAGTCCAATAGCAGGGCCGTTATTCTGCGTGTTCTGTACGTGATGGTGTTGCGTAGTTTCTTGGCTCATCTTTGCTCCTCCTCGTGCTCACATGCTCATCTTCAGATGCTCATCTTCAGACTAGCCGGTGTAGCCATCGTCCCACCGGGCATTAACCACGAAATTCGCGGCCAATGCGGCTTGCCGACGTACTTCCGCGGCGTCAGCCCCTCCGCTCATGTTCACATGCCCCATCTTGCGGCCTGGACGATAATCTTTGCCGTATAAATGCACCTTGGCCTGTGGAAAACGCTGCCACACTGCGCGCACACGTTCGCGCATCGGCATCTCCGGATCAGCCTCACCACCCAATACATTCGCCATCACGGTCACCGGCGCAGTGGCGTCCGCTGAACCAAGCGGATAATCCAGCACCGCCCGCAGATGCTGTTCAAACTGCGAGGTCACGCACCCATCTTGGCTCCAGTGTCCCGTGTTGTGTGGGCGCATCGCCAACTCGTTGACACTCAACCGGTCGGTACCTGATTCATCAACATAATGGAACAATTCGACCGCCAAAACGCCGGTCACATCCAGTTGCTCGGCCACGGTCACTGCCAGTTGTTCAGCTTCACTGCGCAGAGATTCCGGCAAACCCGGCGCGGGTGCAACGGCCTCGGCACACACTCCCCCGGCCTGCACTGATTCCACCACTGGCCAGGTCTGCAGCTGGCCGGATGGTGCACGCGCAACCATTGCGGAGAGCTCGCTGACGAAATCCACCTTGGTTTCTGCTAGCAATTCGACGTCTTCTGCCAGTAGTTCGTCGACAAGAGCTTCTAAATGGGCTATCGATTCCGGGAACCAGACGCCCTTGCCGTCGTATCCGCCGCGGCAAGCCTTCAGACAAACTTTGCCGTCGTGCTCCTCCCAAAACGCACGGGCGCTCTCGGAATCGGTGATCGGTGCAAATGCCGGCACCGGCACGCCGAGGCTGTCCAGGTTGCGGCGCATCACCAGTTTGTCCTGCGCGTTTTCCAAGGCAGCAGGACCTGGCTGGATATTCACGCCTTCCGCTTGCAAGGTGCGCAGGTGCTCTAGCGGCACGTGTTCATGATCAAAGGTGACGGCATCAGCACCAGCGGCAACCGCACGCAAATCATCCAAGTTACGGTAGTCGCCGATGTAAACATCGCTGGTGACCTGGGCCGCCGAAGAATCTGGCTTGCCTGCCAAAACGCGCAGCGATTGCCCCAATTCGCTGGCCGCCGGGGCCATCATGCGCGCCAACTGCCCATCGCCGACGACTGCGACTACTGGAAGATCAGCGGCGGGTGTCCGTGCCGGGCTTTCAGCTGCAGCGGAATTGGATTGTTCTGTCTCAGATGGCTCAGATGGGTTAGTCACAAAAACTTATTGTAACCGGGCTCGCACTAAGCCGGAAACCATCGCTGTTTCAAGCTGCTGCACGTTGCGGGTTAAAAATATGGGCTCGGGTGCAAAGCATTGTTGATTTCCCCGACGACTTTCTTGGACTTCGGAACTCCGCCGAAATACAGCGGATACGAAAACCCACGCACCGCCAAAGAAATCCCTTTGCGACGCCGCGCTACATCCAGCACCTGCCCTAAGGGAATGGAATCTACCTTTGCTGTCAGCTTGGCGGGGCGGGCGACGATCCTTTGGTTGGTCACGATGAACCGCTGTTTGCGACTGCGCAGCAACGGCAACACAAATCGCCATACCACCAAAACCAGCCACACCGTGACCACACTGTTGTGCAGCAGCACGGGATCAAACACACCGGTAGCGAGGTCCGGTAGGTTATGCGGGTTATCCAGCCAACCAATACCCATCCAGGCCACACCGGTAAGCAGGATGACTTCCAAAAATGGGAAGACCAGCGTGCTGGTTGGCGCAGTCATATCCACCAACACCTGCTCGTCCGGTTTGATCGCCAGCCCGCGGCCACCGCCTGTGCCCATGCCCGCCATTAGCTATAGTTCCCATCTTGTCGACGCAGATGGGACACGTCGCCAGCAGAAAACGCCTTGCCATCGATGCTGATGCGCCCATCATCGGTGACAGTATCGACGGTGCCTTCAATGGTGTCCGAATGGCTCTCCAGGCGCACCCGCACACCAATTGAGGCACAGGCCGAGCGGTAATCATCCAGCAACTGTGGGTCGTTGTCCTGCCATTGCTGCATGCGCTCGTAGAAGTTGCGCAGCACATCTGCCGCGACCTGCGTGTGATCCGTTGATTTCCCAGCAATCTGCAGGCTGGTGGCATGCGGCACCGGCAATTGATCTTCGCGCAACGCCACGTTGATGCCCCAACCAACGACCACGCGAGCTCTCGGCGCTGCACTAGCTTCCGCCAGAATTCCGCACAGCTTCTTTTCTCCCAACAGCACGTCATTGGGCCATTTCAGGCGGGTTCCACTAATCGCATCCGCGACCGCCAGACCGGCAGCCAGCGGGATCGTGCCAATGCGATCCAGCGAAGTAGGCATCAGCAGCACCGACATCGCCAGATTTGCCCCTGGTGGGGCTTCCCACACCCGACCCAATCGGCCTTTGCCCGCGGTTTGGTTCGTGGTGATGCGCACCGTCCACGGCCCAGCGTCGGCGTCGGCAAGCAGATCGGTATTCGTCGATTCGGTGGATTCCGTATAGGAAATAGTCGCGAAATCCAGGGCGTCGGCAAGCTGGCGGGCATCAAGACTCATGGTCGATATTCTACTGGTGCTACATTGCTTGCATGGCAAAAGTCACGTTTGAGTCGGTCACTATTCAGTATCCCGGCGCAGCGGCACCGTCGGTTTCCGAGTTGGATCTTGAGATTGCCGACGGCGAATTCTTGGTGCTGGTCGGTCCCTCTGGGTGCGGCAAGTCCACTACGCTGCGCGCACTCGCCGGGCTGGAAGATATCAGCTCCGGGCGCATTCTTATTGGAGACAAAGACGTCACCGGCACCGAACCGGGCGAGCGTGATATCGCGATGGTGTTCCAAAACTACGCGTTGTACCCGCACCTGACGGTCGAGCAGAACATGGGTTTCGCGTTGAAGCTGGCGAAAGTTCCCAAAGCTGAGATCGCGAAAAAGGTGGCAGCCGCCGCGGAAACCCTGGGGCTGACGGACTTTCTCAAGCGCAAACCGAAAGAGCTTTCCGGTGGTCAGCGCCAGCGTGTGGCCATGGGACGGGCGATTGTGCGGGAACCGCAGGCATTTTTGATGGACGAGCCGCTATCCAACCTCGATGCGAAGCTGCGCGTGCAGACGCGTTCCGAGCTGGCCGCATTGCAACAGCGCCTGGGCACCACGACGATATATGTCACCCACGACCAGGTCGAAGCGATGACCATGGGGGATCGCGTGGCGGTGCTCAAAGATGGCCTATTGCAGCAAGTTGCCCCGCCACGTGAGCTTTATGACCACCCAGCCAACGAGTTTGTCGCCGGTTTCATCGGTTCCCCGGCGATGAATATCTTCCCGGCCAGCGCTGTGTTTGCCGACGGCGATGCGGATGCGCATCACGGCATTCGTTTTGGCGTGCGCCCTGAGCATATGCAGGTCCACATCGCCCCTGCTGACGACACCAGCCGGCAATCCCCTGAAGCCTCGGAGGCCCCCGCAGTCCCCGCCTCCCACGCCACGGTGCGCGGAACCATCGACATTGTCGAAGAATTAGGCGCGGAATCCTATATTTACCTCGCGCCGGATGACGCGGCTGGCCGTGATGGTATTGGCCGCGGTGTTACTGGCAGTGATAATGCAGGCGCACATGGCGACGGCACTCCCCACCGCTTCGTGGCTCGCTGGTATGCCGATACACGCCCCCAGCGTGGCCAGACAGTGACGTTGTCTTTCGATCCTGCCAGTGCCCACCGCTTCGATGCCGAAACCGGCCAGGCTGTCAGCGATAACTCTGTCACCGCGCGCGCCAGCGGCGGACACAACAAGTAGTTTCCACCCCCAACATTCCCTATATTGGGGGTGAATTTCCAGATTTCAGCGCGCAATACTGTGGATTCATTTTAAAGTTAGTCAACACCTGTGTGCACACCGCCACTCGCGAGTGATTCGCGCGGCACGTCACACACCCCCGACCAGAAAGGTGCCTCGCCCCATGACCTCCAAGCCACTCAAGACCAGGACCCTGCCGTCCATGCGTTCCCTGGCCACCGGCCGTACCGGCAAAGTTGCTGCCACCGTCTTCGCCTCTTCCCTGGTACTTGCTGCCTGTTCTTCGGAAGATTCAGCAGACAGCGCCGGTTCTGGCTCCGATTCCTCGGCAGATTCGGCCGGATCCACCGCCGAGAAATCCGGTTCGAGTGAAGAAGGCCGCGGCCCGATCACCTTCGCCATGGGCCGTAACGACACCGATAAGATCACCCCAATTATCGAAAAGTGGAACGAAGAGCACCCCGACGAGCAAGTAACGCTCGAAGAGCTCGCAGGCGAGGCCGATGACCAGCGCGAAACCCTCGTGCAGTCCCTGCAGGCCGGCAATTCGGACTATGACGTCATGGCACTGGATGTCATCTGGACCGCCGACTTCGCTGCAAACCAGTGGCTGGAACCACTCGAGGGCGACTACGAAGTTGATACCTCGGACCTGCTGGATGCCACCGTGGAATCCGCAACCTACCGCGACACCCTGTACGCATTGCCGCAAAACACCAACGGCCAGCTGTTGTTCCGCAACACCGAACTGGTGGATTCCGAGCCGGAAAACTTCGATGACCTGGCACAGTCCTGTGCGGATCTGGACGACGCCGTCGAGTGTCTGACCCTGCAGTTGAAGCAGTACGAGGGCTTGACCGTCAACACCATCGGCTTTATCGAAGGCTGGGGCGGTTCCGTGCTGGACGGCGACGAAGTCACCGTAGATAGCGCCGAAGCCGAAGCTGGCCTGCAAGCACTAGTTGATGCCTTCGAGGACGGCACCATTTCCTCGTCGTCACTGTCTGCTACCGAAGAAGAAACCAACCTGGCATTCACTGGCGGCGAGACCGCCTACGCCATCAACTGGCCATATATGTACACCAACGCGGAAGAAGCAGACGCGACTTCTGGCAAGTTCGAGGTGTCCCCGCTCGTCGGTAAGGATGGCGTCGGTGTGTCCACCCTGGGTGGTTACAACAACGGCATCAACGTCAATTCGGAGCACAAGAAGACCGCGCTGGACTTCATGAAGTTCATCATCAACGAGGAAAACCAGACCTCGTTCGCGGAAAACTCCTTCCCACCAGTACTGGCGTCCATCTACGAAGATGAGTCCTTGGTTGAGCAGTTCCCGTACCTGCCAGCGCTGAAGGAATCCCTGGAAAACGCCGAACCACGTCCGGTTTCGCCATTCTACGAGGCGATCTCGAAGGCCATCCAGGACAACGCATATGCGGCATTGAAGGGCGACAAGCCCGTCGATGAGGCTGTTGCGGACATGAAGAAGGCTATCGAGGCTGCCTCTCACTAATATGCCTGCACGCACTACCTGGAGTTCACAACTTCGGCAGGCTGGTTGGCTCATTGCCCCAGCGTTGATCGTGCTCGCCATCGTGATTGGTTATCCGGTGGTGCGCGCGATCTTCTTGTCGTTTCAAGGAAACCGTCGACTCGACCCCGAAACAGGGTTGTTTACCGAAGGCGGTTTTGCCGGCCTGGATAATTATCTGTACTGGGTCAATAACCGGTGTATGGGCTCTGATGGCACCGCAATCACCTGCCCTCCAGGCTCTCTGGCGACGGATTTTTGGCCGGCGGTGGGCATCACGCTGTTTTTCACCGTCGTGACCGTCAGCCTGGAAATCATTCTGGGTATGGCCATGGCGTTGATCATGAATGGGAAATACCGTGGCCGCGGTCTGGTGCGTGCCGCGGTGCTGATCCCGTGGGCGATTCCGACGGCGGTGACGGCCAAGCTGTGGCAATTCATGTTTGCCGATCACGGCGTCGTGAACTCGCTGCTTGACGCCAATATTCACTGGACAACAGACCCGTGGGCCGCGCGATTTGCGGTAATCATCGCCGATGTGTGGAAGACGTCGCCGTTTATGGCTTTGCTGATTCTCGCTGGCCTGCAGATGATCCCCGATGAGGTCTACGATGCCGCCAAGGTGGACGGCGCTAGCCGCATCCAGCGCTTTGTCCGCATCACGTTGCCACTGGTCAAGCCTGCCCTGATGGTGGCGATCTTGTTCCGCACCCTCGATGCACTGCGCATGTATGACTTGCCAGTGATCATGATTTCTGGTTCTTCCAACTCGCCGACGGCAGTGATCTCCCAGTTGGTCGTCGAAGATATGCGTCAGGGCAATTTCAATTCCGCTTCTGCCCTCTCGACACTGATCTTCCTGCTGATCTTCGCCGTGGCGTTTTTCATGATTCGCTTTTTGGGCGCCAATGTTTCCGGCAGCAAGCGCACGACAACACCGCAGGAGGTGTCTTAAATGAGCACGGCACACACTGAGGCAGCTCCATCTAAGGCAGCTCCACGCGCGCGCTCGGGCCGTCGGCCTGCACAGCTTTGGCACTACCTGGGCCTGGCGTTCATCATCTTCTGGGGCTTGGCACCGTTTTATTGGATGGTGGTCACCGCACTGCGCGATTCCGACCACACCTTCGATACCACCCCGTGGCCCACGCACGTCACTCTGGACAACTTCGCTGATGCCTTGGCGACGGACAAGGGCAACGACTTTGTGGGCGCGATTGTTAACTCGCTGTTGATTTCCTTGGCAACGACCGGCCTGGCTGTCGCTGTCGGCGTGTTTACTGCCTATGCCATTGCACGCCTGGAATTTCCGGGCAAGGGATTCATCACTGGCTTGATCCTGGCTGCGTCCATGTTCCCGGCGATCGCGCTAGTCACCCCACTATTTCAGCTGTTCGGTGACCTGGAGTGGATCGGCACCTACCGGGCAATGATCATCCCGAATATTTCTTTCGCCCTTCCACTGACCGTCTACACCCTGGTGTCGTTTTTCCGGCAATTGCCGTGGGAATTGGAAGAAGCCGCGCGCGTCGACGGCGCATCACGCGGGCAAGCCTTCCGGTTGGTTCTCTTGCCGCTGGCAGCCCCGGCGTTATTTACCACGGCGATCATCGCGTTTATCACCACCTGGAATGAATTCATGCTGGCACGCCAGCTGTCCAACCGGGCGACCGAGCCCGTGACCGTCGCCATTGCCCGTTTTTCCGGTCCGTCGGCATTCGAATACCCGTATGCCGCCACCATGGCTGCCGGTGCTTTGGTGACCATCCCGCTGATCGTCATGGTGCTGATATTCCAGCACCGCATCGTCTCCGGCCTGACTGCTGGCGGCGTGAAAGCTTAAGCTTTATGCACGGCGATCGGGCCCCGGAGCACTACAGCCAGCGGGATCATCTCGTGTGGCAGACCATCGCTGGCTTCGTCGGGTTTTTCACCGTGCTAGCCGGCGTGCAAGCCGTGTGGAACGTGTTTCAGGATGAGCCTGGGGTGCTACCAGCGCTCGTGTTTGCTGGCATGCTCATTCTCAGCGTCGTTGTCTGGCGCGCTAGACCATAAAGCAGGGTCCGCACCCCGCCCGGCCATACCCCACACCCAGCCATATCCCGTACCCAGCCACACCCCATACCCCGCCATAACCGCCATCCACTACTGCAAGGAGGTCGCCACCATGTGGTACAAAAACGCGATTTTCTACCAAGCTTTGGTACCGGCTTTCTACGACGGGGCAGGCCGCGGCACCGGAACCATCAGCGGGGTAACTGCCAAGCTGGATTATTTACAGTGGCTGGGCGTGGACTGTGTTTGGCTCCCGCCGTTTTTTCATTCGCCTCTGCGCGACGACGGCTACGATGTTGCCGATTACCGATCGATCCTTCCCGCCTACGGCACCATGGCCGACCTGGAGGAACTACTGGACCAGGCGCATAAGCGCGGCATGAAAATCATCACTGACCTGGCACTCAACCACACCTCAAGTGATCACTATTGGTTCCAGCAATCCCGCACGGACCCAACAGGGCCCTACGGTGATTATTACGTCTGGGGTGATGATCCGAACCGCTACCCGGAAATCCGCGTGATTTTCACGGACGTAGAAACCTCCAACTGGGCCTATGACGAGGTGCGCGGGCAGTACTATTTCCACCGTTTTTATTCCCACCAGCCAGACCTCAACTATGACTGCCCCGCGGTGCACGATGAGGTCTATGCCATCATTCGTTTCTGGATGGACAAGGGCCTGGACGGCTTCCGCTTGGATGCCATCCCCTACTTGTATGAGCGCGATGGCGTCGGTGGTGAATCATTGCCGGAAACCCACGAATTCATCCGCTCCATCCGTGCACTGCTGGATGCTGAGTACCCGGATGCGATCATGCTCGCCGAAGCCAACCAGCCGCCGGAGAAGGTGGTGAATTTCTTCGGCGAGGGTAACGGCGATCAGTTCCACATGTGTTTCAACTTCCCGCTGATGCCGCGGATCTACCAGGCTGCCGCGCGCGGGGAGGCGGCTCCGATTTCGGAGATCATGGCGGAGATGCCAGCTCTGCCTGCCACCGCTCAGTGGGGCACGTTTTTGCGCAACCACGACGAGCTGACCTTGGAAATGGTCGACGACGCCGAGCGCGAACTCATGTATGCCATGTATGCGCCGGATCCGCAGATGCGCGCTCACGTGGGCATTTCGCGCCGCTTGGCCCCGCTACTGGGCGGTGACCGAAATAAGCTCGAATTATTCAAGGCCTTGTTGCTGGCCATGCCGGGTTCGCCGTTTATTTATTACGGTGATGAGATCGGCATGGGCGAAAATCTGTATTTGCCGGATCGTGATTCCGTGCGCACCCCGATGCAGTGGTCGTCGGAGCGTAACGCAGGTTTTTCCACCGCGGAGCCAGAAGCTTTACGACGCCCGGTGATCGCGAATGAGCGCTTTGGCTATCAAGCAGTGAACGTAGCTGCGCAGCTGCAGTTGGATAATTCGTTGTTGCGCTGGTTCCGCGAGCTAATTCAGATTCGCAAAGCACACCCGGCATTTGGCGAAGGAACCTATCACGAGGTCGTACAAGTAGCTACAGAAACTAGCGCAGAAAACAGCACCGACACTCCCGCTCGTGGTAATCCCGCGATTCTGGCGTTTACCCGGGCATGTGGTGCAGCCGATGGTGCGGCGGGGCCAGCCGTCGACAAGCAGCGCCCGATTGATCAGCACCCCGCCGAAGTGGTGCTGTGCGTGTTTAATTTTGCGGATTCCGCGCAGGCCGCACACCTGGATCTTTCGGCTTTTGCTGGGTGCACGCCGGTGGAATTATCCGGAGGCGCGCGCTTTCCGCAATGCGGCACCACGCCGTGGACGGTGATGCTGCCGCCGCATGGTTTTTATTGGTTTTCGCTGGAGGCTTAGCCTTTGTTGCTTCGTTGGCTACGGCGCGACGAACATATCAGTTTTGTTTTGTGACTAAACTCACCCGCATATAAACGTGCTTTCTATCGCAAAACCTGCCTATAGTCTAAACATGACTATTTCCTCACCTTTAGAGAACTTGGCTGCGGAAACCACCGCGGAAAAGATCGCCGACCTCAAGCGCCGCCGGGAAGAAGCCCACGCCCCCATGGGTACCGCCGCACACGACAAAGTGCGCTCCCAGGACAGGCTCACCGCGCGTGACCGGCTGGATTATCTACTCGATGAGGGCTCGTTCGTAGAAACCGACCAGCTCGCCCGGCACCGCACACAGGATTTCGGCATGGGTGCGCGCCGCCCGGTCACCGACGGCATCGTGACCGGCTGGGGCACTATCGACGGGCGGGAGGTGTGCATCTTCTCGCAGGATGGCACCGTCTTTGGTGGCGCGCTCGGCGAAGTTTATGGCGAGAAAATGGTGAAAATCCAAGAATTAGCCATCACTACCGGTCGCCCGCTGATCGGCTTATACGAGGGTGCCGGTGCCCGCATCCAGGATGGTGTGGTCTCACTGGATTGGATCGCGCAGACTTTTTATCAGAACATTCAAGCCTCCGGCGTCGTGCCACAGATTTCGGTCATCATGGGTGCTTGCGCAGGTGGGAACGCCTATTCACCCGCGTTGACGGATTTCGTGGTCATGGTGGATAAGAAATCCAAGATGTTTGTCACCGGACCGGACGTCATCAAAACTGTCACCGGCGAGGAAATCACGCAGGAAGAACTCGGTGGCGCTTCCGCACACATGGGGCTAGCAGGCAACTCGCATTTCACTGCCGACACCGATGAAGAAGCCCTCGATTGGGTACACGACCTGGTGAGCTACCTGCCAACCTCTAATCGCGTGAGCCCACCACGGGAGCACTACGTGCCGGAAACCGGTGCCGTCGAGGATAATCTCGCGGACACGGATTCGGCATTGGATTCCATCATTCCGGATTCCCCGACCCAACCCTATGAGGTCCGCGATGTCATCGAAGCGCTGACCGACGATGGCGAATACCTAGAGATTCAGGAAAAACGCGCCGAAAACGTCGTGATTGCTTTTGGCCGCATCGAAGGCCAGACGGTCGGTTTTGTGGCCAACCAACCGCAGGTCTATGCGGGTTGTTTGGATATCGACTCCTCCGAAAAGGCCGCGCGCTTCATCCGCACCTGCGATGCTTTTAATATCCCGATCGTGTTGCTTGTCGACGTCCCCGGATTTTTGCCCGGCGCGTCGCAAGAATACGGCGGCATCCTCCGTCGCGGCGCGAAACTGCTGTACGCCTATGGCGAAGCCAGCGTCCCGAAAATCACCGTGACCATGCGCAAAGCCTACGGTGGCGCGTATTGCGTGATGGGGTCGAAAGGCCTGGGCGCAGACGTGAACTTCGCATGGCCAACGGCGCAGATCGCGGTGATGGGAGCAGCTGGTGCGGTGGGGTTCATTCACCGCAAGGAACTCAAAAAAGCCGCCGACGACGGGCTGGACACCGCTGCCCTGGCGGCGTCATTCGAGCGCGAATACGAAGATTTCATGCTCAACCCGTATAAGGCCGCCGAGCGTGGGCTGATCGACGCCGTAATTTTGCCGAGTGAAACCCGCGGCATGATCGCGCGCAATCTGCGGCTGTATGCCGATAAATCTGTCGCCCGCCCGGCGCGCAAGCACGGCAATATCCCGCTGTAGTTTTCGCCTGTAATTTTCAGTGAGTTTTCACTTAGTTTTTCGAAAGGATTTGTATTCATGGCTTCTCTGAACTTAGCTTCTACCCAATCTCCGCTACTGCAGATCACAAAAGGCAATCCGACCCACGACCAACTCGCAGCCCTGTCGGCAATCGTGTCCTCGCTGGCGGCACGCCCGCAGCGCACCACCGCAGCGCGTACTCCGCAAACCCGCCGTCTGGTCGCTGATATTGGACGCGAATACCTGCCGGTCCAGTTCCCCCACGTCCGCTTCTATTAAGATCTATTAAAATTTTCGCGGTATCATTTCCTGGTTTGGTACCCGTTCTCTAAACTAGACACTTATGACTGCTTCCCAACCGGATATGACTACCACCGCAGGCAAGCTCGCCGACCTTGCCCAGCGCCTAAAAAACGCAGCGCAGCCCGTTGGAGCTGAGGCCGTCGACAAGCGTCACGAGGCCGGTCAGCTCACCGCGCGCGAGCGTGCAGAGCAGCTGCTTGATGCTGATTCCTTCGTCGAAACCGATGCTCTCGCGCGGCACCGGATCAGCGATTTCGATCTCGAGCACAACAAGCCGCTCACCGACGGTGTCGTCACTGGTTACGGAACCATCGGCGGCCGTCGGGTCTGCGTATACTCGCAAGACAACACGGTCTTTTCCGGGCAGCTGGGTGAAGTCTACGGCGAAAAGATTTGTAAGATTTATGAACTAGCCACCAAAACCGGCCAACCAATCGTCGCAATCCACGAAGGCACCGGCCCGCGGTTGGCCGAGGGCATCGTCACCTTGTCGATGTATTCCAAGATTTTGGCGCACATGACCAAGGCATCTGGTGTCGTTCCGCAAATTTCTGTGGTGACCGGCCAGACCACCGGTTTGCATGCTTTCACCCCAGCATTTTCGGATATCGTCATTATGGTCGACGGCGAGGCCAGCTTGCACCACGCAAGCCAGGAAGCTATTGCCCATGCCACCGGAACCCGGTTGGATGCCCAAGCGTTGGGAAGCGCAGAAATCCACGCCACCGAATCCGGCACCTGCCACTTGCGTGCAGAATCCGACGCTGCGGCATTAGAAACCGCACGCACTGTCATTGGCTTTTTACCTGTCAACAACATGGCAGAAGCCTTGCGCACCGAGGCGGAAATTCAGGTCGGCTCGGTCCAAGACAACGTCACTGATACTGATTATCAGTTGGATGAGCTCATCCCGGACGATGCCCACGCTGCCTATGATGTCCGCGACGTACTCAATATTGTCACTGACGACGGTATCTTTGAGTTGCAGCACGAATACGCACCGAATATCGTCACCGCCTTCGCCCACATTGAAGGACGAGCCGTGGGTATCGTGGCCAACCAATCCGCACATCAGTCAGGTGCGCTGAGCTCGCAGGCAGCGGAAAAGGCCGCGCGTTTTATCCGCACCTGCGATGCCTTCAACACGCCCATCATTGAATTCGTGGACGCGGCAGATTTTGTGCACAGCGACGCTGAAGAACGCTCCGGCCTGCTGCGCCGAGGCGCAAAGCTGGCTTATGCATACGCCGAAGCCACGGTACCGAAAATCACCGTCATCCTGCGAAAAGCCTTCGGCTCCGCCTATGTTTTCATGGGCTCAAAGGATCTCGGCGCTGATCTAGTCTATGCCTGGCCAACGGCCCAGATCGCAGTAGCAGAGGCCGAAGAAACCGCCCGCGGCATTTTTGGTACTGATGCTACCGAAGACAAGGCCGCGGAAATGGAAGAAAAATTCATCCACCCCTACGCCGCTGCGGAGCGCGGATACGTCGATGCCGTCATCCCGCCGAATGAAACCCGCGGTCACTTGGTCGAAGCCCTGCGCATGCTGGGCCGCAAAGTGGTCATGACGCAGCAGAAAAAGCACGGCAATATCGCGCTGTAGATAATCGCACTGTAGATAATCGCACTGTAGATAATCGCACTGTAGATAACAGCATCCCATCACGCTGGAAGGAATAATCGACGCTGTGGAATCGTATTCTGTCGTTAACGGCGACCCAAGCAAGGGTGAATTAACCGCGTTGACCGTCGTCGTCGCGCAATTACATACCCGCGCCCGCGCCGAGGCCGCTGGTGTGCACGCTCCACGCAATCGCTGGGGCACTGGGCGCAGCCTCGGCGGACGCCCCGTGTACAACCCTTCGGCCTACCGGAATGTGCACTTTGATTAGTGAGTACTGTGACGACTAACTCGCTGACGACTAGCTCGCACCGACCCCGGATTGTGCTGGCTTCCCAGTCGCCATCGCGCGCTGGGATTTTGCGTTCTGCGGGCGTGGAGCCACTCATCGCGCCCGCCGATGTGGACGAAGCCGCGATCCAAGCTGGGCTGGCTGCAGCCTCCCCCGCCGAGATTGTCACCGCCTTAGCGCAGGAAAAAGCCGAAGCCATCGCGCACGATTATCCCGATGATGTCGTCATTGGTGGTGACTCCATGCTGCTTCTCGACGGCGAGTTGCAGGGCAAACCGCATACTGAAGCAGCCACGGTGGAACGCTGGCACGCACAAGCTGGGCGACACGCCGAGCTACTGACCGGCCACTGCCTGATTGTCGCCGGGCAGGTCTATACGGAAGCTGCTACCACCGGCATCGATTTCGCCCAAGCAAGCACAGCCGATATTGCAGCCTATGCCGCTACCGGTGAGCCGTGGAAATGCGCCGGCGCATTCACCTTAGAAGCTCTGGGCGGCTGGTTCATTGACCGAATTGACGGCGATCCGTCGTCGGTCATTGGGCTGTCGTTACCCGTGGTGCGCCGCGCGCTGTATCACTTCGGCTTTGACGTCTCCGATTTCTGGAACAAGCTGCACGAATAACCACACTGCACGCCTAACCACGCGGTGAGGTGCACAATTCTCCAGTAGTCTATGGGGCATGGAAATGAAAGACATGCTTGCCCCAGAACCGCTGAAACTGCCCGCCGATCCGGCCCAGGGCCAGGATCTGCAATCTGCAGATACCGCCCTGAAATTCCCGGAAAGCCCTCTGGTGTGGGCGTTTCGCGCCGAAGAAACGCTGAAGATGCTCAGTACGAGCGAAGCCGAATCCGTGTCTTCGCTGTGGGCCTCACAGTCCACCGCGGAGGGCTTATCGCGCAATGAAACAAAACTCATCGCTTATTCTTGTGCGCGCACCGGCTACCACCGCGGCCTCGATCGTCTGCGTGCCAACGGGTGGAAGGGCTGGGGCCCGGTTCCGTTTTCCCACGAGCCCAACCAGGGTGTGCTGCGCGCAATCGCCGCGTTGGCACTCGCTTCGAAAGCCATCGGCGACGACGCCGAATACGATCGTTGCCGCCAGATGCTCTCGGATGCGGACCCAGGCAGCGTCGACAAGCTCCTGGGCTAAGCCCGAGCCTGTACCCGCGAGATCACTTCCGCGGCAATTTTTTCTTGGATTCCAGATTCCAGCTGAGAACTAAAGCCGACGCACGAGCAGTTGATCTCGCCAAGCACATAGGCATCACGGGTGTTATCCGCGCCCTCAGCGCCCTCTGCGCCCTCAGCACCACCGGCAAGAATGAAATCGGCCGTCCACAACAGCGGCATGGCACCGCCCAACTCGCCGCCGAGGCGTTCGGCGATCACCGGGCGGAACCGTTCGAATACGTCCAACAAATGCGGCCACGCATCCGGGGTGTCATGGGTGTACTGCGCCCCAGAAAATAGCGTCGCGGAGAAATTATTTCCACCGGCCGCCGGTTTTTTGTGGATCACAGACACCGGCATATCG
Source organism: Corynebacterium propinquum DSM 44285 (assembly GCF_000375525.1). Taxonomy (GTDB): domain Bacteria; phylum Actinomycetota; class Actinomycetes; order Mycobacteriales; family Mycobacteriaceae; genus Corynebacterium; species Corynebacterium propinquum. Next base: position 64,182 of record NZ_AQXC01000012.1, on the reverse strand, counting down.
CCGACCAGAAGAATCCTGATTTCGCCTTCCACAATGCGCGGCAAAAACCGCATGTCTACCAGCATGCCATTATCGCCGTCCAGGTAATCCTCACACTGTGTCATGAACTCATCCAACGTGTGAGTTTCCGTATGGTTATCCACGGCTTCGGTGCACGTGACCAGCGCATCAGATGGGATAGGCGCACCTGGTTCCGGTCGCGCGGATTCATCTGCCAGCTGCACACGCCAAATACCTTCACCGGTCGAACCACGGTTTTGTTTGAGCACGCGCTCGCCGCGGGCCAACGACACCGGAAACGCAGAGCGGAAGCTGGCTACGTCATAGTAGGCCGCGGTATCGGCAGGCACCAGATCGGTGTCATTGAGCTTGACCAGCGCGTCCTTGGCACCATAAGCGAGCATTTCTGCGGGGCGGGAAAACGCGGCCAGCCCGGCGTCGGCAAGCCTTTCCAGCAATGCAAAATATCCGTCCTCACCGCCGGGGATATTGCCCGGGTTAACCCGCGAAATATAAGCGTCAAAGGAACCGGCGACGTAGTCGAAAATCTTGTCCGTCCATTCCGGGCGGTACACCACAACTTCCGCGTGCCAGCCCGCAGCCTGCAGCGCCTCAACGATGGGCTTGGTATCGACCCGGTTGCCGTGAATGGTTTTGTCGTTGCCGCCTTCGATTTCGAAAATGACGACCGCCTCGTGGATGTCGCGACGCATGGTTGCTCCTTGCCTAGAGAGTTTTCGATAAGATTTGTAGAGTATACTTTCCACCACTTGAAAGGCTGACCCGTGGCTGTTGCTTTCGATAACCATCCGTCGTTTCGGGACTATGCGGACCCAGGACGGCTGGTGTCTGCGTCGTGGTTATCCGCGCGGTTAGGAGTCAAAGGATTACACGTCATTGAGTGTAATGAAGATTCCGTGCTGTATAACATCGGGCATTTGCCCTCTGCGCTGCGGATCAATCCGGAAGAACTCGTTGATCCCGCCACGCTCGATGTTATTGACGGCGAGGGGTTTGCCGCACTGCTGTCCCGGTTGGGCATTTCCCGCGAGGACACGGTGGTGTTTTATGGCGACCGCGGCAACCGGTGGGCGTGTTTCGCGCTGTGGGTTTTTGAGCTTTTCGGCCACCCGGATACCCGGATTTTGGATGGCGGGCGTGAAGGCTGGATGCAAGAAGAACGCGATACCTCACTCACCCCAGCACTGGTCATGCATCCGTCTAATTACCCGGTGTGCGAAAGAAATGATGCCGGTGTGCGTGCTTTCGTCGATGAACTTGCCGACGACGACGCCTTGACCGCCGTGGACGTGCGCTCCGCCGCGGAGTTTTCTGGGCTGCCACACCAGCAGGACGCTGCCGAGCGGGAATTGGGTTCGGGCCCGGGCGCGGTTACTACCCGCAGGCAAGGCCATGTGCCTGGTGCGATCCATCTGCCGTGGAAATCGCTGATGACACCGGCTGGGATGTTCCGTTCGCGCGCGGAATTGGATCAGCTGTGGCCTGCGGAGGACAGCGTGGTGTATTCGCAGGTAGGCGCCCGTGCGGCGCTGGTCTGGTTCGTCGGTCGGTTTTTGCTTGGTCATGACAAAACCCGCATTTACGACGGCGGCTGGTCCGAGTGGGGAAATATGGTCGGCATGCCCATCGACCAAGGCACGGGCACGTCGTAACTGGGCTGCTTACGTAACCGGGCAAAGCACGTAACCGGCTGCGTACATATCTGGCTGCGTATGCAGTGCTGGGAATTGTCATTTCGCACAAATTGCGGCATCATTTTGGGACACGAACCAAAACCTGATGGTTTTCTCATGTTTTGGTGTGTAAGAATAGACTGAGACGAAATCACGCGTTCCAGAAACCACACGCTGACGAAATCACGCATTGCGGTACCTGGCACGCGGAACGTGGAACGTAAAACGTAGAACGATTTTTTATTAAGCGCTATGGAGGGCCAACGTGGCTGAACAGACGAAAATCACCAAGGTATTGATCGCCAACCGCGGCGAAATCGCGGTACGTATCATCCGCGCCGCCAAAGACGCCGGAATTGGTTCCGTGGCGGTCTATGCGGAACCTGATGCCAACGCCCCATTCGTTGGGCTTGCCGACGAAGCTTTCGCCTTGGGTGGTTCCACGTCTGCAGAATCCTACTTGGACTTCGATAAAGTGCTCGATGCTGCGAAAAAATCCGGCGCCGACGCCATCCACCCCGGCTACGGTTTCTTGTCAGAAAACGCGGATTTCGCCCGCGCAGTCATCGACGCTGGTTTTATTTGGATTGGCCCATCACCTGACGCTATCGCGGACTTAGGCGATAAAGTCACTGCTCGCCACATTGCAGAAAAAGCCGATGCGCCCATGGCCCCGGGCACCAAGGACCCAGTCGCCGATGCCGCAGAGGTAGAAGCTTTTGCCGACGAGCACGGCTTGCCAATCGCGATTAAAGCGGCTTTTGGTGGCGGTGGCCGCGGTATGAAAGTTGCCTACGAGCGCGAGGAAGTCGCCGAGCTCTTTGAATCCGCCACCCGCGAGGCCACCGCTGCTTTCGGCCGCGGCGAATGCTTCGTCGAACGCTACTTGGACCGCGCCCGCCACGTCGAAGCCCAGGTGCTGGCAGACCAGCACGGCAACGTCATTGTCGTCGGCACGCGTGACTGTTCGCTGCAGCGCCGTTTCCAAAAACTGGTGGAAGAAGCCCCTGCCCCATTTTTGACTGATAAGCAGCGTGCAGAGATCCACGAATCCTCCAAGCGCATTTGCCGCGAAGCCGGATACTACGGCGCCGGTACCGTCGAATTCCTAGTTGGCTCTGATGGGCTGATCTCCTTCCTGGAGGTCAATACCCGTTTGCAGGTAGAGCACCCAGTCACCGAAGTCACCACCGGCATCGACCTGGTGCGCGAGCAGTTCCGCATCGCCGAGGGCCAAAAATTACGCTTTACCGAAGATCCACAGCCGGTGGGCCACGCTTTCGAGTTCCGTATCAACGGCGAGGACCCAGGCGCGAACTTCATGCCTGCCCCCGGTACCGTCGCTACCTACTCCGAGCCAGCTGGCCCTGGCATCCGCGTGGATTCCGGCGTGCGGCAAGGCACGGTGATCGGTGGTCAATTCGACTCCATGCTGGCGAAGCTCATCGTGCACGCAGAAAACCGTGACGAGGCACTGGCTCGCTCACGCCGCGCCTTGGATGAGTTTGTGGTTGACGGCATGCCGACGGTCATCCCCTTCCACCGCGCCATCATCGACGATCCGGCATTTGCCGCCGCCGATGCCGAGGGCTTTACGGTCTACACCAAATGGATCGAAGAGGAATGGACCAACGACCTGCCGGCATTTTCCGGCGAGCACGTGGAGCCAGACGCCGAGCCGGACCTGCCACCGCAGAAATACGTCGTCGAGATCGATGGGCGTCGCATCGAGGTGGCATTGCCAGGATCGCTTACCATCGGCGGAGGCGGCGAGGCGCCGAAGAAGAAGGCAAAAAAGCGCCGCGGGGGCAGTTCCAAATCCGCTGTCTCGGGCGATGCAGTCACAGCGCCGATGCAGGGCACCGTCATTAAAGTCGCTGTGGAAGAAGGCCAGGAAGTCTCAGAAGGTGATGTCATCGTCGTTCTCGAGGCCATGAAAATGGAAAACCCAGTCAAGGCGCACAAATCTGGCACGGTTACCGGCCTGAATATCTCCGAAGGTGGCCAGATTGGCAAAGGCGATGTCATGCTGGAGCTGAAGTAGTTGTTTGGCTAGTTCTGGCGACAAAACAGTTCGGAAGCAATACAATTCGACTATCATGAGTAGCTATGCCTAACGACACAACAATTACCCTGCGCCCTGCCACCAACGACGATCGCACTTACCTGTCTCGCCTGCACTATCTTGCCGACGTTTTCGGTGACGAGAGCCGGGATCTTCCCGAAAGCGAGTCTGCTGACCACCACAAATACGTCAACCAGTGGGACCCATACACCCAGGGTGGTGTCATCGCGATATCGAGCCACGCGGTACCAGCTGGCGGTTTGTTCCTGCGCTACTGGAAGTCCAACAACCCTGGCTCTGGCTGGGTGGGCTACCCAGAGGTTCCGGAGCTCGTGATCGCTGTGGAACGCCGCTATGCCGGCCTCGGGTTGGGCACCCGCCTCTTGGAAGCCGGTGTGGAACTAGCGCGCACACAAGGCGCCCCAGGTATCTCTTTGTTCGTGGATAAGGACAACCCACGTGCGCGTGCCCGCTACGAGAAATTCGGATTCGAATACAAGACGGATTCCACGATGATCAAGTGGTTCGCGACTCCACGCGTTTAGCGGGGGCGTTGTGGGAGTCTAGCGGGGCCGGTCTGCACGTTGAGCGGGATTTAACCCGCCACGGCTCCGTGGCTATTTCATCGTCTCCACATCATCACCACCGTTTCATCACCCAGCTTCACAATAACTTATAAATTTGGCTATGCTAACCTATTGGACGTAATAAGGGTAGACTAGCAACACCGTACGCTAGTTCGGCGTTTTTGGTCTGCACTTCAGTTTTGCGACCAGGAGGTACAGCCACAGTGCCAGCATCCCCACTGCCCGAAGCAGCAGCAGTTTCCTCACCACTTCCCCACAGGCAATTCTCCCCACACCCAACGTCGATAAGCAGGCAATCGCTCGGCAGCCCATTTCATAGCCGGAAGGCCAGAAGCGCATTCCTCGCAGTCGCCTGCAGCTTGGGGCTACTGACTGCATGTACCGCACCAGCCGATGATTCTGCGCACTCCAGCCAGAATACAACCACCGGCACTGCAGACAACACACTCAAACCTGCAGAATCGTCTGCTACACGGACAATTTCGCACGCAATGGGAACGACGGAGCTGGGCGAAGAAATTACCACCGTCGCAGCACTCGACCGCACGGTATTGGACCCAGCTATCGCTCTGGGCTTGCACGTCGTTGGCTTCACCGAGCTCCAAGGAGGCAGCGAAATCCCTGCTTATTTCGGAGATGATGGCGAGAAATATGCAGGTGACGCGGTCTCGGTTGGTGAACTTAGTGACCCGTCATTAGAGAAAGTCGCTGCGCTGAAACCCGACGCGATCTTGTCGTCGAAAGTCCGGCATGAAGATCTCTACGAACGGATGAGCAGCATCGCGCCGACGGTTTTTTCTGATTCTGGAGGCCATGGCTGGAAAGACAGCTTGCGCCTGGTAGGTGAAGTAGCGAATAAATCCGAAAAAGCCGACGAGCTCATCACCGACTACGAAGAGCGTGCTGCGCGCATCGGTGATCGCGTACGCGAAAAGCTCGGGAAAAACCCTAGCGTGACGTCCGTGCGATTCGTCGATGGGCCAACTCGGATCTATAAAGACGACAGCTATATCGGGGTGATCTTTGCCGATCTCGGCTTCGCACGAAATGACGCTTCCACCGGCACTGGGTTCAGCACCGAAATTTCCGCAGAAGAAATCGCCAAAGCGGATGCAGACTACATCTTTACCAGCGCGTATGGCGACAACGATGGCGAAGCCGCAAAGACACAAGAAGAGTTCCAGCGCAATCCGCTCTGGAACCAACTGCAAGGTGAGATCCACGATGTCGACGACACCATTTGGATGAGCGCCGTCGGCATTTATGGAGCAAACGAAGTACTCGACGATATCGCCGAGTACTTCGAAGTGGACGCAGACTAGCTGGACAGAGACTGGCTAGTCTAGTCGCGCACTAGTCTTCCTTGATCACGACGATCAAGTCTCCACCCTCCACGCTGGTGGCCTGGCCCATCGCAACCCGTTCAATGGTGCCATCGACGGTGGCAGAAATTTGGGCCTCCATCTTCATCGCTTCGATGATCGCCACCTCGTCGCCAGCAGAAACCTTGTCGCCGACCTGAGCAGTTGGGTTCACAACACCAGCGAATGGTGCGGCCACATGCCCTGGGTTAGACTTATCAGCCTTTTCCACGGACGCCACGGATGATTCCACGGAGTTGTCGCGGACCTTGATCGGGCGGATCTGGCCGTTGACGTTCATCACGACGTTACAGATGCCCTTTTCATCCGGATCACCGACAGCATCCAGGCGCACCACCATGGATGGCGGGGTAAAGCCGGTCTCATCCGGGGCGAAGTGCAACACGGTTTCTTCGCCTTCCACCAAGCCGTAGAAGAACACGCGATCATCCAACGCGGACGTATCGCCGAAGCGGCGTTTGAACTCGGCGAATTCTTCCACCTGCTTCGGGAACAGCAAACGATCCAGGCCGCCGCGGCGCACCCACTTGTCGTCGTCGGCAAGCGCTTTTTCTTCTTCTTCCGGAACCTCGGTCAAAGCTGGCTTAGATTCGGAGCGGCCCGCCAGCGCCTTGTCCTTCAATTCTGGCCACCCGGCAGGTGGGGTACCCAACTCACCGCGCAAGAAGGCGATGACTGAATCCGGGATGTCGTATTTCTGCGGATCAGCGGCGAAATCCTCCGGGGATACATTCGCACCCACCAGGTGCAGCGCGAGGTCACCGACCACCTTGGACGACGGGGTGACCTTGGTTGGGCGACCCAGCATTTCGTTCACGGCGGCATAGGTGTCTTCGATCAGCTCGAAACGATCGGCCAAGCCCAGCGCGCTGGCCTGGGTACGCAGGTTCGACAGCTGGCCGCCCGGGATTTCGTGCTTGTACACGCGACCGGTCGGCCCTGGAATACCAGACTCAAATGGGGCGTAGACCTGCCGTACGGCCTCCCAGTACGGCTCCAGATCCCCCACGGCCTGCAGGTCCAGTCCGGTGTCACGCCCGGTGTTTTCAAAGGCTGCCACAATCGCCGACAGCGACGGCTGCGAGGTGGTGCCAGCCAGTGGTGCCGACGCACCATCGACGGCATCAGCACCCGCATTGGCTGCTGCCAGGTAGGTAGCCAGCTGACCGCCCGCGGTGTCGTGGGTGTGCACGTGCACCGGCAAGTCGAAGTTCTTACGTAGCTCAGTAATCAGCTTGGTGGCTGCGGCAGGGCGCAACAGACCAGCCATGTCTTTGATCGCCAGAACATGTGCACCAGATTTCACGATTTCTTCTGCCAGGCGCAGGTAGTAATCCAGGGTGTAAATGTTTTCTTTCGGCGAGGTCATATCACCCGAATACGCCATGGCAACCTCAGCGACCGACTTATTGGTCTCCAGCACAGCGTCGATAGCCGGACGCATCTGCGAGACATCATTCAACGCATCGAAGATACGGAAGATGTCGATACCGGAATCAGAAGCCTCCTGCACGAAAGCCTTGGCGACGGCATCTGGGTACGGGGTATAACCCACCGTATTGCGACCACGCAACAGCATCTGCAGGTTGATATTCGGCATTTCTTTACGCAGCAGATCCAGGCGCTGCCACGGGTCCTCGTGCAAGAAGCGCATGGAGACGTCGTACGTAGCGCCACCCCAGGCTTCCACGGAATACAGGTCCGGAGTCATGCGTGCGACGTGCTGGGCTGCGGCGAACAGCGTGGAGGTACGCACGCGTGTAGCCAGCAACGATTGGTGTGCGTCGCGGAAAGTGGTGTCGGTGACCGCCAGCGCATCTTGCTCACGAATGGACTTCGCGAAGCCTTCTGGCCCAAGCTCTAGTAGACGGTCACGCGAACCCTTCGGGATCTCCGGTGCCAGCGTCTTCGGCAGTTTGTCGAAAGCACGCAAAGCGGTCGGGCGCTCGCCGTGTGGCTTGTTCACGGTCATATCCGCGATGTATTCCAGGATGCGGCCTGGCTCATCGTCAGCCGGTGGGGCTTCCAGCAAGTGCGGGTGATCCGCGATAAAGCCGGTGTTGATGCGCTCATTGGCGAATTCCGGTTCCCGCAGCAGGGCGCGCAGGAAGCCGATATTCGTAGACACACCGGTAACGGTGAATTCGTTCAGTGCCCGCTGCGCGCGAGCAACCGCGATCTGGAAATCCGCTCCCCGGCACGTCATCTTCACCAGCAGCGAGTCGAAGTTCGGGGTGATTTCTGCACCAACAGAGGTAGCACCGTCGAGGCGCACACCTGCACCACCCGGCGAACGATACGACGAGACCGTGCCGGTATCTGGGCGGAAGCCGTTGGCAGGATCCTCAGTGGTAATGCGGCACTGCAGCGCGGCACCGGAGAGCGTGATGGAATCTTGCGTGAGACCAAGCTGCTCCAGGGTAGCGCCAGCGGCAATGTGCATCTGCGATTTCACGATGTCTACCGAGGTCACTTCCTCAGTGACGGTGTGTTCGACCTGCACACGTGGGTTCATCTCGATAAAGACGTGCTTGCCGTTTTCGTCGACAAGAAACTCGACGGTACCCGCACCCTCGTAATTAATGTGCTCACAAAAACGCACCGCATCGGCGCAGATCTTTTCGCGCAGCTCGGCATCCAGGAATTGCGCCGGGGCGATCTCGACGACTTTCTGGTGGCGGCGCTGCAGCGAGCAGTCACGCTCATAAAGGTGGACGACGTTGCCCTGCGAATCCGCCAGCACCTGCACCTCAATGTGCTGTGGTTTAATCACCGCGGTTTCCAGGTAGACACTGGCATCACCGAAAGCGGCTTCGGCCTCACGGGAGGCCTCAGCGATCTTGGTGCGCAGCTCTTTCTCGCTTTTCACAAAGCGCATACCGCGTCCGCCACCACCGGCCACGGCCTTAACGAACAGCGGGTATTCAAACTCCGAAGAATACTCCACCAGCGTGTCGACGTCCGACGACGGCTTGGAGTCTTTCAGCGTCGGCAAGCCAGCCTCTTCCGCAGCATGCACAGCGGCGGACTTGTCACCAGTCAGGTGCAAAGTGTCCTCAGTAGGGCCGATGAACTTAATGCCGTTTTCTGCACACTTCCGCGCCAAATCCGCGCGCTCAGAGAGGAAACCATAACCCGGGTAGACAGCATCCGCGCCCGATTTTTTGGCAGCACGGATGATTTCGTCGACGTCCAGATAAGCCTTGACCGGCTGGGCCTCAGCACCAATGCGCACTGCCTCATCAGCAAAAGCGCGGTGGAACGAGTTGCGGTCCTCTTTCGGATACACCGCGACGGTACGCGCCCCGGTTTCGAAAGCGGCGCGGAATGCGCGAACGGCAATCTCACCGCGGTTAGCGACCAGAACTTTGTTGAAGGCTGGCAAGCCTGACTGTGCCACGTCAACTTCCTTTCGGATATACACAAGAGAAATCACCCAACCGGCACCCTCGTATGTAGGCATACGGCACACAGGCGCCTGGGTAATCTAGGTCTCAATATACTAAACCCGCCGTGGGTGACGGCGGGTGGGGTGATAACTCGACAGATATTGCGGAATCTGGCGCTACCGAATTCGGCTTTAGGTCAGCGTATCTGGCGCAATCAGGCGACGAGCGGCCTCGGTAATCGAACCAGACAGCGATGGGTACACGGCAAACGAATCAGCCAAATCCGTCACGGTGAGGTTATTCGCCACTGCAACAGCGATCGGCAAAATCAATTCCGAGGCGTGCGGGGCGACGACGACGCCACCAATGACCAAGTCCGACTGCCCACGGCAGAAGATCTTGACGAAACCGTGGCGCAGCGAACGCATCTTCGCGCGTGGATTGGTGTGCAGCGGCAGTTTGAACTTGCGGGCCAGCACTTCCCCGTCTTCGATTTCTTTTTCTGTCACACCCACAGCGGCAATTTCTGGGCGGGTGAACACCGCAGTAGCCACGGTTTTCAAACGCAGCGGAGAAACGCCTTCGCCCAGCGCGTGATATGCCGCAATGCGCCCCTGCATGGCGGCCACCGACGCTAGTGGGAACAAGTTCGAGCAGTCACCAGCAGCATAAACGTTGGGCACGTTGGTGCGCGAAACGCGATCCACCATGATGTGTCCGGATTTTTCCATCTCTACGCCGAGGCGTTCCAGGCCCATATTGGAAGTATTCGGGATGGAACCGATCGACAGCAGCGCGTGCGAGCCGTGGATTTCGCGGCCGTCGTCGGTAATAACGACCACGCCTTCCCCGCCCTCACCGTCGGTGCGCTTGATCTCGGAAACACGCGCGTGCTTTTCCAGCTCCACACCGCGTTCTGCCAGAACCTCCTCCAGAGTATCGGCGGCGTCGGCGTCGTCATGCGGCAAAATGCGGTCCCGGGAGGCAACCATCGTGACCTTGACGTCCAGCTCAGAAAACGCGGAGACGAACTCAGCACCGGTAACACCGGAACCGACCACGATGAGGTGTTCTGGCAGCTCCTCCAAGTTATAAATCTGCTGCCAGGTCAAAATGCGTTCACCATCCGGCTGCGCGCCCGGAAGGATCCTTGGACTAGCACCGGTAGCCAAAAGCACCAGGTCACACGGGATAAGTTCTTCGCGGCCGTCTTCCTTATGGGTCGCGGTAACCAAGTGGGTGACACCAGAAACCATTTCTTCGAAGCTGGCGCGGCCGTTAATCACGCGAACGCCCAGTTCTTCCAGGCCTTCAGCAATATCGGCAGACTGCTCATTGGCCAGCACCTGCACACGCTCGTTCAGGGCTTTCACCGACAGATTGGTTTCACCGATGCCTTCGTTCAGGCCCATGTCGTCGGCACGGCGCAAGTCGGTTTTAATATTCGCGCCGGCGATAAATGATTTCGACGGAACACAGTCCAATAGCACCGAGTTGCCGCCCGGAGCCAGATCATCGATCAACGTCACTTTGGCCCCATATTTGGTAGCCGCCGAGGCTGCTTCATACCCGGCTGGTCCGCCGCCTATGATGACCATTCGCTTTGCGGTGTGAGACACGCGGGCTCCTTACACTCTCGTCAAAAAATTTTGTGCAGTCTTGGGTTTCGTCATAATTAGTTCCTCGCCACACGCCCGCACACCTGATTTGGCACACAAAACTGTGCGGCGAAGATTACACTTTTCCCTATTCTAACGTGCTTGGGCTTCGTAACGCGCAACGATGCCTGCGAACAGACGGATTCCCACGGACACCGAGCGCTCATCAGGGTTGAAGTTGCCTTGGTGCAAATCCTGCATCTCGCCAGTTCCCGACCAACAACCCAACCGCGCCATCGAGCCCGGCACGTGTTCGAGGTACCAGGAGAAATCTTCGCCGCCCGACGACTGCGGCGCCTGCACCGCAGCGTGCGGATCAATACTGGTCACTGCCTCTGTCAGCAGCGCGGTGGCCACTTCATCGTTGAGCACTGGTGGCACTCCCTGATCATGCGTGACGACGTAATCGACGCCCGTCGGAGCCAGGATCTCGCCAATAATCTCCGATAGCTCCCGGCGCAGCCACCGCCACACGGTGATATCCGCGGTCCGCAGTGTGCCCATCACAGAGCCTTGTTCCGGGATCGCGTTCGGAGCAAAACCGGCATGAATAGCGCCAAAAACCACGACGGTGCCGGTACGCGGATCAACCCTGCGCGACAGCACCGCCGGTAATTCGGTCACGAGTTTACCCAGCGCATAGACGACGTCGCTGGTGAGATGCGGGCGTGAGGTGTGGCCGCCAGTACCAGAGACCGCGATTTCAATGACGTCGGAGGCCGAGGTGATAGCACCGGTGCGGATGCCGATTTGGCCGACTTTTAGTTTTGGTTCAGCGTGAACCGCGTACAAAGCAGATACGCCCGCCAGCGCACCCCACTCAATGACATTGACCGCACCACCCGTCATGACCTCTTCTGCGGGCTGGAAAATGACGCGTACCCCGAAGCTCAAAGCACCAGGATAGGCGTTAGTCAACTGCCCTAGGGCGCACGCCAAACCCAAAGCGACGGTGGTGTGGATGTCGTGGCCACAAGAATGCGAAACTCCATCAATCTGCGAGGCAAATTCAGCACCGGTGAGTTCTTGGATCGGCAGCGCGTCAATATCGGCGCGGAAGCCCAAGCGCCTTTTTCCGTGGTCATCACCGATATCCACGTAGAGACCGGTTTCTGGGAAGCGGTGCGGCTGCAGGCCATATTCTTCTAATACGCCACAGAGGAAATCTGTGGTGGCGTGCTCTTTGTGCGAAAGGTCCGGGTTGCGGTGAATGTGACGCCGCCAGCCGATCACCTCGTCGTGGTGGTGCTCGATCCACTCAGCAACGAACGAGGCAATGTCCATTAACCCGATCCTTTCTTCAGCTATTTCACGCTCATAGTTTTCTGAGCTGTATATTACGGCACGTGTGCAGATTATACGCGGTTGTGCCTACAGGCCGGTGTCGTCGGCACGCTGGTCTGCCCACTGGTTCTGGGAACCAGCAAATTTCGGCAACTCGTTAGCCCGCGCACGCGTCAGATAACCCGAACTAAACGGCGCGGTATCAACCTCGTCAACAGGCCACACCCTGCGCAGATGCGGCGTGCTCGCGGTACAAGGCCCGTCGATTAACGCATCAGCTTGCGGCAGCAACACCCCAGGCGGGACGTAGAGAATCTGGGCCAGTTTATACACGGTGGACAGCTGCGGATCGCAGGCTTTCGCGCCGGATTCATTGCGCTCCAAGTTAGAGATCACCGTGCGCGACAGCCCGGATAATTGCGCCAACCTGGCCTGCGAAAGACCACGCATTTTCCGCAACGCACGCAGGTTATTCGCCAGTGCATGGCCAAAACTCGCCCAATACCAACGGTGGTATTCCCCCATTGCAGATCCTCCCCGAAATCCCCCGAAATCATGTGCAATGAGGCCTAGCTTACAGGTAGGTGTTTAGAGGTAGGGGCTTACAGGTCGATATTGCGCGGTCCATACAAGCGGTCGCCGGCGTCGCCAAGCCCGGGAACGATATACGCGTTGTCGTTGAGTTCCGGATCAATCGCCGCGGTCACTAGGCGAACCGGCAACCCGGACTCTTTCAGCGCCTGCACACCGGGTTGCGCCGAAACGATGCATACCGCGGTGATATCGCGCGCGCCGCGGTCTGCCAACAAGCGCAACGAATGCAACAGGGAGCCGCCGGTGGCCAACATGGGATCGACGAGAAAAACCGTGCGGTCGCTGAGATCGTCGGGAAGCGCTTCCAGGTACGGCACCGGCTCGTGGGTTTCCTCATCGCGGGCCATACCGATAAAACCGACCTGCGCATCCGGGATCATCGCCAAGGCCGGGTCCACCATGCCCAACCCGGCGCGGATGATCGGCACAATAATCGGTGGGTTCGACAGCCGCGTACCGGTGGTGTCGGCGACCGGGGTGGCCAGGGCGAATTCGTCGACATCCAGATTGCGGGCGGCCTCATAAACCAGCATGGAACCGAGATCTTTCAGGGCAGCGCGGAAGGCGGCATTGTCGCTACGTTGATCGCGCAACAAGCTCAAGCGTGCGGCGGCCAGGGGGTGTTCTACCACGGTGATATCCATATCCCCCATGCTATGCCATGACGAAGTAGTTCCGGTGACTGTGCTCGGTGATATTCGGGGTGTTCGGTGATATTCGGGGTCCCGCGGAACCATTCTGCGGATTGCACTGTCTAATGGACCATGACGACGTTTGCTTTAGATTATGACCACGCCACTGCACTAGCGAAGGATCTAGAACGCGCCGCCATAGATGTGCGCGAACCCGCCGCCCCACCTGTCGATCTCTCCCTGCCCGCTCATGCTGCTGGCCACCAGGAATTCCTCTCTGCTATGCAACGTGCCAGCTCCGTTACCGCCATGCAGTCACGCCAGTTAGCACAACGTTTATCCGCCGCAGCTGATTCTGGTTTTGCGATGGTCCGCGATGCTTCCTTGGCAGAAAATGCCACGAGAGCTGGGATCCATTCGCTTGCCGACGCCGTGCCGACGGCTGAGGAGGTGCGCTGATGAGTGTTGTGGAAACCGTAAGCCGCATTAGCGAGTTAGTGCCTGCCCAGTTGGGTGATTATTCCGTACCCGTTATGCCGGATGTGTCTGCCGCCGGTGAATTGGCAGCGATCAGCGGGGCAAGCGCAGCCGATATCGAGGCTGCAGCAACGCTGATTGATGGGCACAATCACCAGATCGCCGGGATCACCGCTGAGGCACAAGCGGCGATAAGCGCCACCGCAGAACAACTATTCGGAATAGGACAATCGTTTCTGCACCAGGCCGCGCCAGTCGCGCTTTCTGCTTTACAGCCAACCCCGGGTGCAGCCACCTCTGCTATTGCGCAGCTTGAAGCGGTGGCACGTACGCATATTGCCCAAGCAGAAGCGGCTGCAGGTGAGTTAGACGAAACGCTTTCTACCCTGGCGGGTCGGCTGCACAACATTGCCGACGAGCCTTTCGCGCTTACCGAGGCACCAGCTGCAACCCAGGCCGCCGCAGCGACCTCCACTGCTGGCCCGCCGCCAAGCACGGTTCCTACCGGCGATGCCGGATCAGCTACCACTTCTGATCCTGCTTTCGCACCGGCAGCGGTAGACGCACCAGCCCCGAGCGATGATGCTGGGGCTGAAGCTGGACGCCAAGCCGTGGCTGCCGCGCGCAGCCAACTGGGCACGCCCTATGAATGGGGCGGGACCACCCCCGGAGTCGGTTTTGACTGCTCCGGGTTTACGCAGTGGGCTTGGGGCCAAGCCGGTGTGGATATTCCACGGTTGGCGCATGAACAAGCCGTCGGCCAGCAGATTTCTGCCAGTGAATTACGTGAAGGAGACCTGGCTGTCTGGGACGGGCATGTCGCCATGTACGCAGGAAACGGTGAACTCATTGAGGCTGGCAGCCCGGTTTCCACCTCACCACTGCGCACTAACAACCTGGATATGAACTTTCATGGTTTCTACCGGCCGACGAGCTAGCGTGTCTACCGGCCGACGGCACCACCCAAGCACCACGACGGCACACTGCCCCACCACGTTCGCTAAACTTAGTGCCCATGAATAATCGCGCGATCATCCCGGTTTCTCTATCACTGAGCAGCGGTGATTTTTATACCCTGTGGGCTCCGACCTGGAAAGAAAACGGCTCACAGTGGGAAGCTTTTCTCGGCGACGACGACAACGTCCTGGTCTTTCCCACAGTGGCCGAAATGCTGGTGTATCTTGAAAACACCACTAAGCACGACCTTCGTGAGCACCCGAAATGGGGGGATTTCGCGAAGCTTCCAGAATATCGCGCGCACCCAGAAGACCGCGACCACTACGACATCGTTGGGCTGCCACACTACTTGGCCGACCGTCCGTCCTATGACGCGGTGGCAACCTCGGCCAAGATCTTGTCCATCACCAAGGCGCTGGGAAATGTCTGCGCCGACGATGACACCATGATCTTCTTTTCCACCCACTCCGTGCTCGGCAATGTGCAACGCGGCGCTGATCACTACTCCGGCGACCATGGGCTTTCCGAGTGGTCATCAGTAGGGCGTGCGGTACTGACAAACTGGAAAAAGATCGAATCCAACCTGGCAGACAGCGTGCGCATCGTCGATGTCACCGAAGATTTCGACAGCGTGGATAAAGACACCATCGCCGATGCAGAAAAACGCATCACCCAATCGAAAGAACAAGCAGACAAAGAACGCGCAGAGCGGGAAGAAGAACGCAAACGTCAGGCCGAGGCTGCGGATCCGTATGATTCTTCTGCCTGGGCGGCGGCAGGCATCGACCCAATAAAAATCACCATCGACGGCAAATCCGTCTACACATTGCGCTGCTATCTGGACGGCGCGCCGATCTTTTTGGGGCGTTTCGGCACCATCAACACCTTCCCCACCGGCCGTCAACTGTTGCGCTGGATCATCGAAAACGACGAACACGATCTCGCAAAAGTTGCTACCTGGGAAGACATCGTCACCGCCGCCAATGCTGGTGAACTCGAACTGACCGTACACCGCGATAACGCCTACAGCTTCCAGGGTCTTACCGAGGACATGGAAAAAGGCCCCGAAGCCGTGGATATCCCACAGATGTCAGCCTGCTACGAATTGCTTGCCGACGCCGCCGACTGGGCCGGCGATGATTCCATCAACTCCTATATGCTGGCAAACCCACGCTTCCAGGATTACCTGGGCTATATGCTGGGCTCGCAGCAAACTAGTGGCTACGTGCCATCCAAGCCGTACACCGACCACTCGAAGGGATGGCGCGGCTTGGAAGACATGCTGGTTAAGCGCTTCGCGAAATTCTAATCAGCCTGCTAATCAACGGCAGCATCGCTCTTCTCTGGCTCGTCCATATCATCTGACTCATCCGCATCATCTGGCTGGCGCAGTTCCGCGTCGGCCAGTTTTTCATAGCGCGGCAAAATCTGGGTCTCCATGAGCTGCTGACGCTCCGGCTCAGTCAAAAAACTTGCCGCAACTGTCTTTGCCGTGAGGTCAAAGAATTCTTCCAGACCATAACCGAAAGTTTCGGTCAGCGCGTTCATGACATCGGTGCAATTACCGGCTGCCACCTCCCCGGCGGAAATCGTGCAACTAAAACCAAGCTGCTGAAACAGCGGAAGCGGATGATCCGGCAGCTCACCAACAGCTGCATCGCCCAACGAGTCGTCGGCAAGATCCCATAATGGCGTCATTTCTGCAGCAATGCCACGATCACGCACCCAACCAGAAATCTTTCCCGGCACGATGCCGGTCATATCGGCAGAAAAATCATCAACCAACGCCAACGGACGCCCCAGGCGCAGCGCCCCCAATCGCACGGCTGCGCCGATGGATTCGATATCAGCAGCGCCATCGATGGCAAACGGCAGAAAATTTTCCCGCAGCTTGGCACAGGCGGCTGCCAAAGCCGAGCCAGCAGCGCCCGGTTTGGCATCATGGGTAGTTCCAGAAACCAGGAACACCACACCAGCCAGGTTCGGGTCACCTTGTGCATGCAGCACAAGCTCCGCCAACTCAGCGACGGCATCGCCGTCTGCGCGCGCAACTGGCAGCAATCGCGCCCGGATTCCATCCACCGCCACGGCATCCAGAGCGGTGGCGAAGGCGTCGGCAAGCACAAAGTTGTCGGTGCAAAAATCCTCCACCACAACACGTAATTCCAGGTACACCACGTTGTCGTCGCGGTATTTGTGCACGGTGGACTGGATGTGTGCGGCCAGCTCCTCGCGCGTGGTCACCGCTGCACCATCCTGGGTGCGGGTAGGCAACTGCTCGTGGATCGTGACTTTCGGCAGCTCACTGATCAACTGGGAAGCAAAATTTTTGTGCTCGGGGCTAATCGCAGGGGTCTCAATCATGCCCACGATGGTACCGCGCGAATTTCACACGCAGAGTTTCTTCGCCCCGCCCAAACAAAAAGGCAATGCTGCCATAACAAGGAGTAGACTTATCGGCTGTTATGAATGAGAGCAAACCCGGCCGCCGCGCCCTTGTGAGATACGGATCGACCTGCTGCGCGGCTGTACTTGCCACTGGCTTGGTCACGGGAACCACCGCGTTTGGCATCGGCACACTCAACTCCGCTGCCCCACACGCTGCCGCGGCCCCGCTGATCCACGCCCAGCAGGAAGAACCCACCCCGCTGGAAGGCCCAGCTCCAAGCGAGGGCGACGAGTCGGCAGCTCCGGAGCCACTTAGCCGCGAGGAAGCACCCGATACCAGCTCGTGCCCAAACCGCGTGCACCCGCCGCAGGCTCGCACGACCTCTGAGGCTGTCGCGCCCGGTCAACCCTCTCCTACCCCATTGCCGCCGCTGGAAAAACAAAATTGCGGGGTCAGCACTGCTCCGGGTTTTCATGTCGACGAATCCGTCTTGGCTTCGGCCTGGTTGGTTGCCGATATTGATTCCGGCGAGATCATCGCACAGAAAGATCCCCACGGGCGCTACCGCCCGGCCTCGATCATCAAGGCATTGCTGGCTTTGGTCGCCATTGAAGAGCTGGATCTGGAAAAGACCGTGACCGTCTCGCAGGAATCTGCCGATCAAGTCGGCTCCCGAGTAGGCATCGGCGCCGGTGGCGAATACACCATCGAGCAGTTATTACACGGTTTGTTGCTGGCATCGGGTAACGATGCCGCCCACGCTCTGGCACAGGAACTTGGTGGCGACGAGGTGACGCTGCGCAAAATCAATAAGCTTGCCGACGATCTCGGCACCACGGACACCTACGCCGCAAGCTATTCCGGCTTGGACGTGGCGGGTAACTCGGCTTCTGCGTATGACCTGGGGTTAATTTATCGCGCGGCCTACCAAAACCCTACTTTTGACCGCATCGTGAATACTGAATTCATTGCATTCCCGGGCTTCGACGAGCACGAGGGATTCGAAGTGTGGAACGACAACCACCTGTTCATGAATGCCCCGGATGGCATGGGCGGTAAAACTGGTTACACCGACGATGCCAACCACACCTTCGTCGGTGCACTGAACCGTGACGGCCGTCGATTGATGGCGGTAATTCTCGATACCACCGTCGACAAGGCCCGCGCGTGGGAGCAAGCGCAGAAACTATTGCACTCGGGATTCTCTGTGGCGCCGGGCACGAATATCGGCATGTTGCAACCAGTCGCCGATGCGGACACCGAACCCACTCTGACACAGGGGGCGAGCCCGGCACCGCAAAATTCCGACGATGCCTCACCGGATAGCGCGGACGCGGGCAATGCCGGTACGAATGCTGAACCCCACGAAAAGACAATCTTGATTGTGGTACTCGCGGTCATCGCCGCTGGCGCCGGAATTGCGGCAATTGCTGGATTCTTTTTGCGTAGGCGTTAAAACTCCTTTTTGGGGGCAACGCCGCTGATAACTATTCTGACAAATACCCCAGCGATGCGCTATACCTCAGGTTATTTCGCCTTAAAGATCCGGCGAAGCGCCCAACCACCAGCCGCACCCAAGCCTGCACCGGCGCCTAGCAGGGTTCGGGTCGACGGGCGCTTTTTCACCTCGTGGCGCACTCGAATCACGGCTGGTTCGGGAACCGGAACCTCTTCCGTGGCACGAGCCTGCTTGGTGGTGGCGGTGAATGCAGAAACGTAGAGCACCACGCGCCAGATCAGATACAACACAATCATCAAAGCGATGATCGGCCCGAAGATCGCGCCAGTTGGGCTGCCTGTGGCCGAAGACAGGATCACGGTAAACAGCTGCTTAATTACTTCAAAAACAAGTGCACCGAGCAATGCACCAATGAAGCCGGCTTTCTTCGGTACCTTCTTACGCGGCAGAATAACCACCAGCCACCACATGACCAGGAAGTTCGCCAGAATACCAATGAACAGCGCGGAGAAGAACAGAATATAGTTCAACCCTGGCATGACATCGTCAACATTCAGCCACTCTAAAACGGTAAAGACAATGCCAGACGAACCCACAGCGGTGATGCCGAAAGCAATGACGAATGCCAGGATCAAACCGATCAGGCCCAGCAAATCATTGAACTTCTTGACGACGAAGTTTGCGCCATCGTTCGGATCCATGTTCCACATCGAGGAAATGCCGGCGCGCAGATTATGCATCCAGTTCAGACCGGTCCACAGCGCAGTCAAACCACCAATTCCGGCCACGGCACCACGGCGCTCCACCGCGCCTTCCAGGATTTCGTTGGCGATCTCGCCCATCTGGCCTTCCAGCGACTCAGTAATTTGATCCTGGAAACTAGCGAACAGTTCCGGACGACCCGCCAAGACCTGCGCGGCAGCCGCAACGATCAACATCGCAATCGGAAAAACCGCCAACACCGAGAAATACGTAATACCAGCGGCAAACTGATTACCACCCTGTGCACCGTAACGCTCGACGGTGCGCATGATGTGGTCGAAAAAATCAGACTTGTGCCGCATCTTCTCGACGAATCCAGGATCATCGTCCCGCACGCGTTCGATGCCGTAGTTGTCCTGGTTTTTCTCAGCTGACTTTGTGGTGGTGGCTGCCACTTCAGTGTCCTTTAAGTTGGTAATTGGCGCTGGCTTGCACGGCCCTGGATTTTCTCTGTGAGCGTTGCTTCCTCACTCTAACGCATCCGTAGCTAACGCGGCTGCGCTGGCAGGAAACCCACCTTGTCATAGACGTCGGCAAGCATCCCTGCGGCAACATCCCGGGCACGGTCCGCGCCGTCGGCAAGAATCTGGCCCAGCTGTGCGCGATCATCCATGAGTTCGTCGTAACGAGCACGCAACGGGTTTGTGAATTCTTCCAGCGCATCAGCAGTATCAACCTTGAGGTGGCCGTAGCCCTTTCCTTCATAGGAAGCAACCAGATCATCGACAGGAGTATTGGTTAACGCGGACTGGATGGTGAGCAAGTTGGAAACGCCCGGCTGCTGCTCACGATCAAAGGCGATCACGCCGCGGTCATCAGTCACGGCGGACTTCAGGCGCTTTGCGGAGGTCTTTGGCGGATCCAGCAGGTTGATCAGGCCCTTGGGGTGCGGGGTGGATTTCGACATCTTGATCGTCGGATCCTGCAGATCGTAAATCTTGGCCGAACCTTCGGGAATGAATGGTTCTGGTACCTCAAACGTTGTGCCGAAACGCGTGTTGAACCGCTCAGCCAGGTTACGGGTAAGCTCCAAATGCTGGCGCTGGTCCTCGCCCACGGGCACATACTGCGGGTGATAGAGCAGAATATCTGCGGCCATGAGCATCGGGTAGGTAAACAGGCCCACCGAAGTGCGCTCCTCGCCGTGCTTGGCGGATTTGTCCTTAAACTGTGTCATGCGCGCGGCCTCGCCGTAGCCGGTCAGGCACTGCAATACCCAGTTCAACTCAGCGTGTTCTGGCACATGCGACTGGATGAACAGCGTGGAACGCTCCGGATCAATCCCCAGCGCAATCAGCTGCGCAACACCGGCGTAGGTGCGCTCGCGTAGCTGCTTCGGGTCCTGTTCCACGGTCAACGCGTGCATGTCCGGGATGAAGTAGAACGCGTCGAAGTCATTCTGCAGTTCGATCCACTGCTTCAGGGCTCCGAGGTAGTTTCCCAGGTGGTACGAATCAGCGGTTGGCTGAATGCCAGACAGCACACGAGGTTTGTCTGTAGTAGGTACCGATGCGGTCATCTTTTTATCCTTTACTCAGTACTGAAAGTGGCAGTTTACGTTGCACTTAACGTGGTTTCTGGCACGCAAAAACCCTGCTGGCGCAGAGTACAGCCAGCAGGGCGCGAAGCTAACGGTAGCTTGTAGGTAGTCGGCTACACCTTGCGCGAGGTTGGATCATACAGATCCAGCGCAGTGGCGAAAGCAGCAACGATGCACGCGCCACCGACACCCATGGTGATACCCGAGACCAGCCCTGCCATGGAGAACTGTACGTTCATGTACCAGACAATCGAGCCGGCCAGGATGGCAATGCCAATGATCAGCCAGGATAAAACGCGAATCATACTGAATTCTCTTTCCGGTCAGTATCAGAAAATAAGTCTCTTTTATGCTAGCAGCTTAGTCGCTTTCCGACGATTTTGACTGCTCATTTTCAGGGTTCTTAGAAGTGTCCACGGATTTCTTCGACGTCTCCGGCTTGATCCCCCTAGCAACCTTCGATTTCGCTTTCCGCGCGGTTTCACGCACAAACTGCGCAGATAGGCGCAGGCGCGGATCCACCGGCTGGTTTTCGTCGTTATACGCGAAAATTGGCATGGACTTGTTGTATTTCACTGCCCACATGCGCACCGCGAATGTCACGATCAGCCCTGCGGGAATCACCACGGCCGGTGGGGCACCTAATTGTTCCAAGACCATATACGTCACCGAGCCGATCAGTGCACAGGCTGCATACAAATCGCCCATGAATACTAGCGGGACACGGTCGCTTAGAATATCGCGCAAAATTCCGCCGAAAACACCGGTGCAAATCGCGGCCACGATAGCGATCAATGGCCCATGGCCTTCCGACAACGCCACCTGGGTACCCAACACTGTAAACGCTGCCAGCCCCACTGCGTCGAGAGCCAGGAACAGCGACCGGAAATAGTGCATGAAAAACGACAGCGACACCGTCACCGCCGCTGCTACCAGCACCACGATCAAATAAACCGGGTTATCCACCCACACCAGCGGGTAATGCCCAAGCAACACGTCACGCACGGTTCCCCCACCGAAAGCCGTAATAGCGGCGAGCAAGGAGACCGCAAAGAAATCCAGCCGTTGGCGCCCTGCGGACAAAGCCGCGGTCATCGCCTCTGCAGAAATACCAACCACATACGTCGCGGTTAATAACGTCGTCACGGTCATAGGTGCACGTCCTTTACATGAGAATCGAGCTTAGTGAAATTCCACCAGCAAAGGCGAGTGATCGGACCAACGCTGCTCAACGGTCGGGGCTTTTTCTACCCACGTCCGTTGTGCGCGTTCCAGCATGGCGCGGGTGGCAGCCTGGTAATCGATACGCCACCCCGCATCATTGTTGAAAGCCTGGCCACGGTAGGTCCACCAGGTATACGGGCCGTCGTGTTCCGGATCTGGGTTTAGGCGACGGGCCAGGTCAAACCACTGCGGATCCGTGGCTGGCTCACGCTGGGTGTTCGCTGCATAGTCCACAACACCCTGGTAGTCGCCGAGGTATTTCTTTTCCTGCGGGGCTTCATCAGGAAACGCACCAAAGACGGAATCAAAGAATGCGCGTTCTTCGGGCAAGTGGCCCGACACTTTTTCGTTTGGTTTGTTGTTTTTCAGATCTTGGCTGCGGTGGCAAATATTCCAGTCGCCGCCAATGACCATGTTCTCGTGTGCATCTGCGCGCTGCAGCAAGATCGAATCGAATTCGTCCAAGAAGGCATATTTTTCATCTTGCTTGGCTGTCCCCTGCGCGCCCGACGGCAGATACAGCGAGGCCACGCGCACGTCACCAAAACTGGAGTCAACAGTGCCCTCAATCCAGCGGCCAGCGGTGGCAAACGCGCTTGCGTCGCCAAAGCCCACCTGGACGTCGGCAAGCGGGCTGCGCGATAAAATTCCCACCCCGGCGCGGCCCTTGGCTTCGGCATCGGCAACGACTAGGTGCCAGCCGGCTTCCAGCGCCGGGGCTAATGCCTTTTCGGTTTGTTCCGGGGTCGCGCGGACTTCCTGCATGAGAACGACGTCGGCCGAGGTATTTTCCAGCCAATGGTTCATTCCCAGGTTGTCGTCGTTACGCTTTTTGCAGGCGGCGCGGATGCCGTTAACGTTAACTGTGGCTATCGTCAGTTGAGGTTCAGACATGGCCACCACTGTATAGCGTGGGTGCCACAGTCAAGAAACTAACCGGTTTTAGTGAAAGACTTGTGCCGCAACCAGATGGTCGGGAACCAAATGACGATGGCAGCGATGGCCAAACCAGCTCCGGCGAGAGAAGGTGCGCTGTAGCTGTAACCGGCAGAAATCACCGCGCCGCCCAGCGCGGCACCAGCGGCATTCGCCATGTTGAGGGCGGAGTGGTTTAGAGCCGCAGCCAGGGTTTGGGCGTCGCCAGCGGTATCCATCAGGCGAATCTGCAACGACGGCACCAGCGTCGAACCGAAGAAGCCGACCAAGCCGAAGTTGATGGTGCCCAACCACGGGTTCGACGAAGTGAAGTAGAACGCGACCAGCACCAGGCAGATCATTGCCAAGGCGAACAAAATGCCCTTTTCCAGGTTCCAGTCAGCAACGCGGCCACCGAACCAGGTACCGGCCACCATGCCGATGCCGTAGGCCATGAGCACGATCCACATCAGCGACGGATCCAGGCCTGCTTGCTCGGTCATTGTCCAGGAAATATAGGTATATACCGCGAACATGCCGCCGAAACCAACGGTGCCCATCGCCAGCGTGAGCCACACCTGGCCGCGTTGTAGCGCGCCCAGTTCCGTGCGGACCGACGTCGCACCCATGCGCACCATGTGCGGCATCAGGTACCACAACGAGACCAAAGTGATCACACCGACGACAGTGACGAATACGTAGGAGGCATGCCAGCCGAAGGCCTGACCGAGTGCCTGTGCTGCAGGCACACCACCGACGGTGGCAAAGGACAGACCCATCGAGACAAAGGAAATCGCGCGCCCACGCTCGCCCTCCGGCGCCATGGAGGCCGCAGCCAAACCGGCCACCGAAAAATACGCTCCGTGCGGCAGGCCGGCAATAAATCGCGCTACCAGCAAAAACTCATATGTCGGAGCAACGACCGACAAAAAATTACCAACAATAAACGCACCGACCAGCAACAACAACAGGCGTCGACGCGGGATTTTGCCGGTGACCGCCGTGATCGCTGGCGCGCCGATAACCACACCCAGCGCGTAGAGCGAAATGATGCGCCCTGCGGTGTCCTCGGTGACTCCGTAATCTTCGGCGATCAGCGACAAAAGGCCCATGGAGACGAACTCCGTCACGCCGATTCCGAACCCACCCAACCCGAGGGCGACCATGACGATGTATCGCCGTTTTTCGGTAATTTCCGTCTGCCGTGGCAGGGCTCGACGACGGGGGCTAGAAGCTAAATTGCGCAAATGACTCAACTGTGGCACGCATGAGACCCTACGCCCATAAAAGCGCAGGTGCCTAGTCCGTCAAAGTTTCTGTGGCAGGTACCACAACTACCTTGTGAAACCTCCATACGTGGGTCACAATTCTCGGCGTCGAACAGCAAACTAGTCAGTTTATAGGTAACCTGGGGCCGCAACATTTTAGTGACGAAATATTTCAAGGAGTCTGAAATGGCTAAAATTGTTTGGACCCGTACCGACGAAGCCCCACTGCTGGCTACCTACTCGTTCAAGCCAGTGGTTGAGGCGTTTGCTTCCACCGCGAATATTGATGTCGAAACCGCCGATATTTCTTTGGCCGGACGCATCATCGCGCAGTTCCCAGAGCGTCTCACCGACGAGCAGAAAATGGACGACGCCCTGGCACAGCTTGGCGAGCTGGCGAAAAAGCCAGAGGCCAACATCATCAAACTGCCAAACATCTCGGCTTCCCTGGTGCAGCTCAAAAACGCCATTAAGGAGCTCCAGGAAGACGGTTACGACCTTCCTGATTACCCAGATAAGCCAGCGAACGCCGAAGAAGAAGAGATTCGCGATCGCTACGATTCCGTGAAGGGTTCGGCTGTGAACCCGGTGCTGCGTGAGGGCAACTCCGACCGCCGGGCACCGCAGGCTGTAAAGAACTTCACGAAGAAGCACCCACACTCCATGCAGGACTGGCCAGCAGATTCCAAGTCCGCTGTGGCCACCATGGACGACAACGACTTCGCGCACAACGAGAAGTCCGTCATCATCGACGGTGACGACGAGCTGAGCTTCGTGCTGAAGGCCGCTGACGGTTCCGAGAAGGTTCTCAAAGAAGGCCTGAAGGTAGAAGACCGCGAGGTCGTCGACGCCACCTTCATGTCCGCCAAAGCCTTGGATTCCTTCCTGCGTGACCAGGTTGCCTACGCCAAGGAAAACAACCTGCTGTTCTCGGCGCACCTGAAGGCCACCATGATGAAGGTCTCCGACCCAATTCTATTCGGCCACGTCGTACGTGCTTATTTCCACGACGTCTTCGACAAGTACGGTGACGCACTCATCGAAGCTGGCCTGAACGGCGAAAACGGTCTGGGCCACATCCTGGAAAACCTGGACAAGCTGGACAACGGCGACGAGATCAAGAAGGCTTTCGACAAGGCGCAGGAAGACGGCGCCCCACTGGCGTACGTCAATTCCCGCAAGGGCATCACCGCCCTGCACGTGCCTTCGGACGTCATCGTGGACGCTTCCATGCCTGCCATGATGAAGACCGGCGGTCAGATGTGGAACAAGAACGACGAAACCCAGGACGCCCTGGCAATCATCCCGGATTCTTCCTACGCCGGCGTTTACCAGACCGTCATCGAGGATTCGCAGAAGAATGGTCAGTACGACCCAACCACCCTGGGTACCGTGCCAAACGTGGGCCTGATGGCCAAGAAAGCCGAAGAATACGGCTCCCACGACAAGACCTTCAAGATCCCTTCTGCAGGCACCGTCGAGGTTCGCAACAGCGCCGGTGAAGTTCTAATCTCCCACGACGTCGAAGAAAACGACATCTGGCGCGCCACCCAGACCAAGGATGAGCCAATCCAGGACTGGGTCAAGCTGGCAGTTTCCCGTGCACGTACTTCCGGCATGCCAGCCATTTTCTGGTTGGACGAGAACCGTGGCCACGACGCCACCTTGATCAAGCTGGTGAACAAGTACCTTGCAGATCACGACACCGAGGGCTTGGACATCACCATCATGGATCCGGTCTCGGCCACCAAGAAGTCCGTGGAGCGCATGCGCAACGGTGAGGACACCATTTCCGTGACCGGTAACGTGCTGCGTGACTACAACACCGACTTGTTCCCGATCTTGGAGCTGGGCACTTCCGCGAAAATGCTGTCGGTGGTTCCGCTGATGGCTGGTGGCGGCCTGTTCGAGACTGGTGCTGGCGGATCCGCTCCGAAGCACGTCCAGCAGGTTCTGGAAGAAAACCACCTGCGCTGGGACTCCCTCGGTGAATTCCTGGCTCTGGCAGAATCCTTCCGCCACGAGGCAGCGAAAAACGACAACGCCAAGGCGAAGGTCTTGGCCTCCACCTTGGACAAGGCCACCGAGAAGCTTCTCGACGAAGGCAAGTCCCCTTCCCGCAAGGTAGGCGAGATCGACAACCGTGGTTCCCACTTCTACCTGGCGATGTACTGGGCGCAGGAGCTGGCGGCACAGTCCGAGGAATCGGAGCTGGCTGAGCACTTCGCACCAATCGCAGAGAAGTTCTCCGAGGCCGCCGACAAGATCGACGCCGAGCTGATGGAAGTTCAGGGCGAAGGCGCTGACCTGGGTGGCTACTACCAGCCATCCGACGAGCAGGCTTCCAAGGTGATGCGTCCATCGGCTACGTACAATCAGCTGATGGAAGAGCTGAAGAAGTAATCTTTCGGCTTAAGTCGGGGATGCTGCCGAAACCACAAAGCATGCAGCAGCTGTAGTAGCTGCTGTTGCTTTCGAGCCGTTCTGAATTCGGCAGCTGCGGCGGCTAAATTAGCTGCAGAACCTGCGCCGTATAAGCGGCGCAGGTACATAATTAAAGCTGAAAGCGCCCGGGGCAGGTTTTTCTGCCCCGGGCGCTTTGGTTTTCTGGTTCCGGGTCTGGCTCCGGACTTGGATTCTCGGGGGGTTGCCCGGCTCTGGCTCTGGGCTTAGATTCTCGGGGTGTTGCGCGGCTCTGGATGTTGCCGAGATATTCGGGTTTTGTGTCTTTTTTGCAAATAGTGGGCCAAAACCCGCCCTTTTTGCCACACTATTTGTAAAAATGCACCACTAGTTTTGGTTCAAAAACCCATTTTCCCAGGTTGCGAAGGTTTCAGGGCTGCCCCAGCCCCGTTTAACCCACCAGGTTGAGGAGGTTTCAGGGCTGAACCCCAGGTTGCCCCAACCCCATTTATCCCACCAGGTTGCGCAGCACATCCCAGAAGGTTCCGGCCATCACGACGATACCGATGATGACCACGAACCAGTTGCTGGCAACCGGCCGGAAGCGCTTGAGAGCATCGACTTTGTAGATCGCCCACACTGGCAGCAGGTACGTCATGAAGCCCATGAAGATGCCACCGATCAGCGTGATCATGTCCAGGATGGATGGGTTGATGATCGCCACGGCGGTGACCACAACAAACACGAATACGTAGATCGCGATGGCCACGCTACGTGGGTTAGCATCCCGCATCGCGCCTGGGGCCACCAGTTTGCCGAAGTACCGGGTACCTTCCACCGTGGCCAGCAGA
Organism: Corynebacterium propinquum DSM 44285; assembly: GCF_000375525.1. Classification (GTDB taxonomy): domain Bacteria; phylum Actinomycetota; class Actinomycetes; order Mycobacteriales; family Mycobacteriaceae; genus Corynebacterium; species Corynebacterium propinquum. The sequence goes on along the minus strand of NZ_AQXC01000012.1, from coordinate 36,652 downwards.
TGGCCGAAATACGACGAAACAATCGCACAAATCACCACGATCGGCACAATATAGGCCAGGAACTGCGTTCCGGTTTCATTCGCCAGGTAAGACAGCACGGGGATGTTTTGCTCGTAGGCTTCTTCCATGCCGTCCGCACCCAAAGCGAGTGCGGAAGACCAGACGAAGAACATGGTGAAAAGCGTCAGCAATGCCGTGGCAATCAGGATGATCTTAGAGGATTGCTTCTCGGCTCCGTCACCGTAGAAGCGTTCCGTGTCCAGCACGAACTGCGAAATTGCGGCCAGGAAGCTGAAGGAGAACACCAGCACCGGCATGATCAAGATGATGTCGCCGAGGTTAGCAACGAAGCCGTCGGCGCTGTAGTGGTAGAACGAGCTGAAATCCCACTGCGGGATCAGGTACAAAGACACCGCTGCCAGCGCCACGATCAACGGGTAGATCACGAACTGCGCAACCAGCAGCGCGGTGTTGCGGCCTAGGGCAAAGCCGAGCGTCATCAAGCCGACGCAGAGCGTCGCCAAGATTGGGCGCGAGATTTCCGGGCCGTTCAGCTGGTTTTGGATGAAGCTGTCGACGGTGTTGGTGATCGAGATGCCGTAGATCATCACGATCGGGAACACCGTGAACCAGTAGATCAGGGCGACCAAAATACCTGCGTTTTTGCCGAAGAAACTGGTGACTACTTCCAGCACGTCTTGGCCTTGCTGCGAGGATCCGCTGAGCATGCGCGCGTAGGCGCGGTGCGAAAAGAATGCCATGGGGCCGATCAGCAGGGTGGCTACCAAAAGCGGCCAGAACCCGAAGCTACCGGCATTGATGGGCAAAAAGAGGATGCCGGCACCGACTGCGGTACCAAACAGTGCCAGGGCCCACTTCGAGTTGTTGGGTTTTTCTCCGCGGACGTCCTGATCGTAGCCAGAACCGCCTGGTGCGCTGGGATCGCCAGCTGTACCTTGGCCGCCTGCGGTTTCGGTCTGTGCTGAGGCGGGAGTGTGTTTTTCGCTCACGAGCTGGAGCCTTTCCGTCGTCAAGAATGATTATTAATAATCACAGATTGTTGAGCAGTCCACACCATTATGTCAGCCACATCACAAGAATGAAAAACCGGATCTGAAGCACAAATAAATCAGCCACATCTGGCTTGTCGACGAATCCCGCCGCGGAAGCAGAATATAATTCTACAAGTAGACAGCTCTGTTCATCTAGACTGTGTGAAGCAAGTTACCGTCCACGTCGGAAAGCGACAGATATGCCTCATACCACGCCTTTTGGCCCAACTTCCACGCTGAACCACGCCAGCATCGGCGAATTCCGCACGGAGGCTGGCGCCATGATGGATGAGGTCACACTGGGCTACCACGTCTTCGGCACCTTCCGGGGTGAGCTGGATGGCCCCAATAACGTCATCCTGATCGAACACGCCCTAACCGGTTCTTCCGATGTCTCTGACTGGTGGGGAGAGCTCCTTGGGCCCGGCCGCGCACTCGATACTTCACGCTGGTGTTTTATCTCCGTGAACGCGTTGGGCGGCTGCCATGGTTCCACCGGGCCGTCTAGCATTGCCTCCGACGGACGCGCCTGGGGTTCACGCTTCCCGGCGGTATCAATTCGCGATATCGTCGCCGCGGAGGCCCAGCTGCTCGCCATGCTCGGCCTGGAAAAAATACACGCCGTCATCGGCGGTTCCATGGGCGGTGCCCGCGCGCTCGAGTGGTCGCTGCTCTACCCTGAAATGATGGATGCGGTGTGCATCCTGGCGGTCTCTGCCCGGGCTTCCGGCTGGCAAATTGGTATTCAGTGCGCGCAGATTTCCGCCATTGAGCGCGATATCAACTGGCACGGTGGCGACTACTACGACACCGACGACTATCCTCTCGAGGGCCTGTGCGCCGCCCGCCGGATCGCACACCTGACCTACCGCGGTGAGCAGGAGATCGACGAGCGCTTTGGTTCCGATCCCAACGAAGGCGAAAACCCCTTTGGTGAATTCCGCGATCCCACCCAGCGCTTTGCCGTCAATAGCTATCTAGAGCACCAAGGCCTTAAGCTGTCGAAGCGTTTCGACGCCGGTTCGTACGTCGCACTCACCGAGGCGCTAAACCGGCACGATATTGGGCGTGGGCGCGGCGGCCTCAATCGTGCACTCGGAAATTCCACTGTGCCCACGATGATCGTCGGCGTCGACACGGATATTTTGTACCCGTATCACCAGCAAGAACACCTTTCGCGCAATATCGGCAACTTCTTGGGCATGGCCAAAATTGTCTCCCCCGTGGGTCACGACGCCTTTTTGACGGAAACACGGCAGCTGGATCGCGTTTTTCGGAAGTTCTTGAAGCTGTCCCTGCCGGAGCCCTACAGCATTTAAGCCTGCCTGCCCGCGCCCTGCCAGGCGCAATGTGGGCCATCCCCACCCCCGCGCGACACTATCCATAAGCCCCGCGCGATACTTGCACACCGACTGCAATCTTGCATAGTATGTGCAAGTATTTTATTTGCTGCATACCGCAAAGGATTGTCATGTCGCGCTTCCTCTACCGGCTCGGTAGCCTCGCCTACCGGCACGCCTGGCCTTTTCTCGCCTTTTGGCTCATTGTTCTTACCGGCTTAGGCATCGCCGTTGCCACCGTTGCCCAGCAACCTTCGCCGAATTTTTCCATGCCGTCGATGGATTCCACCGACACCCAAGAACGCATGCAGGAGCATTTCGCACGCGATAAAGCTGCGCAGGGCGAGGCCACCGACGAGCAGGATTTCGTCTCCGCGCCCGAGGGCACGGTGGTTATCCAAGCACAGGATGCCCCACTAACGGACCCGAAGGTCATGGCTGAAGTCGACGCCTTGGTCGCCGATATGCAGGCCACCGGCGTGCTCGCTACCCCAGAATCCGTGGTCAACCCGGTTATGGCGGCTGCGGGCATGGAACAGCAAATGCGTGAGCAGCTCGCCGCCCAGGGCATGCCGGAAGAAAAAATCCAGGCGGACCTGGCCGCAATCTCGCCATTATCGGACGACGAACACACCGGCACCATCTCGCTGACCTTCGATGCCGTAACCGCCATGGACATTGCGCCCGAAGACCGCGAAGCCATTACCTCGCTTGTCGACGCCTTCGACGAGCAACCCGGCTTCCAGGCTGGATATTCCGGCAACGCTTTCATGGGTGAAATGGGCATGGACCCAACCGCGGAAATGATCGGTTTAGCCGTTGCCGCCATCGTGCTGCTGGTGACTTTCGGTTCCGCTATCGCTGCCGGCATCCCGCTGATTTCTGCGATCGTCGGTGTTGCCACCGGGCTGCTCATTGTCATGTCCGGCACCGCACTGACCGACGCTATCAATGACATGACCCCGGTTTTGGCCAGCATGATCGGCTTGGCCGTGGGCATCGACTATTCGTTGTTCATCCTTTCGCGCTTCCGCAACGAGCTGATCACCGTGACCGGGGCGCAGCACCAGTCGCCGAAGGAATTCGCCCAGACGCTACGTGGCCTGGACAAACCTACCCGCGCGCACGCGATGGGCATGGCGCTGGGCACCGCAGGCGGTTCCGTGATTTTCGCGGGTGTCACAGTACTGATCGCCTTGGCTGCCCTGAGCATCATCGATATTCCATTCTTGACCGCCATGGCCTTAGCCGCCGCAGGCACCGTCGCACTCGCGGTGCTGGTCGCACTGACGTTCCTTCCCGCTCTGGTCGGCCTGCTGGGCTCTAAAATCTTCGCATTACGCATCCCGGGCCCGAAGGTCCCGGACCCAGAAAACGACAATCCCACCATGGGGCTGCGCTGGGCGCGGCAGATTCGCAAGCACCCAATTCTGAACCTGTTGGTTGGCGTCGTCATGCTGGGCATTCTGTCCATTCCTGCAGCGCAGTTGCAACTGGCTATGCCTACCGAGGGCCAAGAATCGCCCGGCAGCCCGCAGCGCAACGCTTATGAGATGACCGCCGAGGCCTTCGGGGACGGCCGCAATGCCCCGATGCTCGCGTATATCGACGCCACCAACACCCCTGCCGGGCAGCGCCCGCAACTGATGCAGGAAGCGATGACGACGTTTACCGCCACCGACGGCGTCGTCAATGCCCAGGTGATAGATACCACCGCCGAAGCCGATGGCATCCAGATGCTGATCACCCCCACCACGGGCGCTACCGACGAGGAAACCACCGATACCCTGGAGCGTCTGCGCGAGAACCAGACGCACTTTGCTGAGCAGTACGACGCGGAATTCGGCATCACCGGCATCGCCCCGATCTTCGACGATATTTCGCAGCTGCTGACCAGCATTTTGATCCCGTATATCCTGATCGTGCTGGGCCTGGCATTCATCGTGTTGGTGCTGGTGTTCCGCTCCATTCTGGTGCCGCTGATCGCGGCCGCAGGCTACGCCCTCTCGGTTGCTGCGACCTTCGGCCTGACGGTGTTCATTTTCCAGGAAGGCGGGTTCGGCATCGTCAGCGATCCGCAGCCGATCTTGTCCTTCCTGCCGATCATGCTCATCGGTCTGACTTTCGGTTTGGCCATGGACTACCAGGTCTTTTTGGTCACCCGCATGCGCGAGAATTTCGTGCGCGTCGGAAAGACCGCTGGCAATGCAACGGCGAACGGCTTCAAGCACGGCGCGCGTGTGGTCACTGCTGCTGCGCTGATCATGATTTCGGTATTCGCGGCGTTCATGCTTCTCGACGAACCGTTCATCCGCACCATGGGATTCGCACTGGCCGTCGCCATCCTGTTGGATGCGTTTATCGTGCGCATGACGCTGGTTCCGGCCACGATGTACCTGCTGGGCAACAGCGCTTGGTGGTTCCCGCGTTGGCTGGATAAGATTTTGCCGCGCCTGGATATCGAAGGCGAAGCTTTGGAAGACGACAAGGAGAAGCTGTTGGCACGCACGGAAAAGCAGGCCAGCGATGACTAGCCTCACGGGCCACGGTGCTGGCAACAGGGCGACCGGGGGCTCGCCCAGCAACACCAGCCTGCGGGAGAAAAAGAAAGCCGAAACCAAAGAGGCCATCGCCCGAGCTGCAGCGCACGTCTTATTGCGCGACGGCGCAGAGGCGCTGACTGTCGCCCATGTTGCCCAGGCGGCCGGGGTTTCTCCCCGCACGTTTCACAACTACTTCCAGTCCATGGAAGAGGCCTTGCTGTGGTTTATCCATTTGCACGGCGCGGAGATCACCGAGGCTTTCGCGCAGGTTCCGACTGAGTATTCCGTGGTAGAAGCTGCCCGCGCGGTGTTTGTTGTGGGTTCCGATGCTGGTGCTGGCACTAGCGCTGCCACTGGAACTGACACTAGCGCTGCCACTGGCACTGGCGAGCAGTCCTCGATGGTTGCGTTAATGCACGTGGTGCAGCAGGTAGCGGCGATGCCGAATATAAGTGCAGCAAAATACGCTTTCGAGGAGAACTACGGCGACACGTCCCCGCATTTGCTTGCCGACGCTTTGGCCGCGCGGATGCCGGATGCTGATCAGTTCACCATCCACACGTACGACTGGTTGATCGGCGCCGCGATTGCCTCGGCGGTCGACGAATACACGGCTGCACGGTCGTCGGCACGCAGCCGCGATGTCGGCAGCTCCGGCGTCTCTGATTCTGACTCTGAAGCAACCGAAGCAACTGAAGCAGTTGGCGAAAAGACCCGCCCTGAGTTGAATTCTTTGCTCAATAGTGCGTTCGATGCACTGAAGTTGATCTCCTGATGGTCTAGGAATTATCCACGTCAGGATTCATTAATTAGCAATCTTGCTCGACTCCGCACGGCTCTGTGTGCAGCGGCATCTTATTCTTAAGTTATGTCGTTGCCACAGCAGTCTTATTTAATTAACCTCCTTAGTCCTAACTACATCGCCGACCACACAGATCCCGGAAGCTTCCACAAGGGATCCACTATCGATCCCGCGGCAATTTCCGGCCATACAGTAACCGACAAATCTATTAAAGCTTTTGTGCAGGGATCGACAATCCACCCCTATGAGGTGCACATCAAGCTGGTCGAAGGCGTGCCCATCACCTATTGCAGCTGTCCTGTGCAGCACCAATGGTGCAAGCACTGCGTCGCCGTCGGTTTACGCAGCATCGCATTATTTCAAGCGCCCGAGGATCGTTTCCTAGAAAACTTTGTGGAGACCGCCAGCCCGAGTGAAATCGTTAGTGCATTCCGGCAAATTTTTCAGTGGGAACCACAGGTGCAGCTCCCGCTACAGCTACACGTTTTGGCGCATACTGGCACGACCGTGAGCATTTCGGAGTTTCTCGAAGATCACCTTGGCAAAGCCATTGGCAGCTTTCTGCCGCCGCGGTGGACAGAAAACAGCCCTCCATCCGGAACTGGTGCACATTCAAGTCTGCAACCGGGCGTCGGCAAGCGCGAGCACACTGCGCGGTTTGAAGAAATGATGGTGATTTTTCGGCATTTCCTCGACCACGGACATACAGAATTAATGCTCCCGTATCTCGAGGAATTCATTAAGCAACTTGCCACCAACCGTACGCTGAGCCTTGCGGGATCTGAGGCTGCGAAAAACACGCTTAACGATGCGCTCGCTCTGCATTTATCCGCGGCCAAGGCTGTGGTGAACTTACCGGATGCGCATGCTGGGGCGGATATCGCGCGCTGGATAACCTGGACCTATTTTTTCAGCGAAGATATTGCGCCACGTCTGCCCGTCTACGCTGCCGAGGAAGCATTGGGGCAAACCGGCATAGACTACTGCGTAAATTTCGCATTCCTGGCAGAAGGCTACTACGGCAAAGAGCACCCGCGGCTGTGGGCGTACCTGCGCGACGTCATCGCCATCGCCGCGCCGCCGCAAGCTAGTGCAATTACAGCGTACGCAGAGAGTTTAGGCCTGCCGAGGAATAACGCCGACGCAGCCGCCGATGAGGTTCCCGGCGAGTGTTAGGATCACGGTCATGCCTGAACATGCACCGGATGCACCGCTGCCCCACCACATCGTCGTGATGGGGGTTTCTGGCAGCGGCAAGACCACCGTCGGCACGGAGCTGGCGAACCTGATGGGTCTGGTCTACCTGGATGGGGATGATTTTCACCCGCAAGCCAATATCGACAAGATGGCCAGCGGCATCCCGCTTGACGACGCCGACCGCTGGCCGTGGCTACGGCGCGTGGGAAATTGGCTCGCCGAGCAGGAGCACGGCGCCATCGTTGCCTGCAGCGCGTTAAAGCAAAGTTACCGCGAGGTACTGCTTTCTGCATGCCCTGGCGCAGTATTTGTGCACTGCACGGGCACACGCGAGCTGCTGGAGCAGCGCATGCTGGAACGCACGAAGCATTTCATGCCGGCGCACTTGCTAGACTCGCAGCTGGCGACACTCGAACCGTTGCGTGGCGACGAGCCCGGCGCGAGTTTCGATGTCGCAGCCCCGCCGACACTGGTGGCGGAGGCAATGAAAGACTGGATTACAGCGCGCTGACGCCGTAAATCACCATAACCAGGGCGAAACCAATAACGGAGATCAGTGTTTGGTTCACCGTCCAGGTTTTGAGCGTGGTGGCGGTATCCATGCCCATCAGGCGGCCAACTAGCCAGAAGCCGGAGTCGTTGACGTGGGAGGCAATAACGGAACCAGCCGCCGTCGCCAAGACGATCAGTGCAAGCGCGACTTCAGAGTAGTCCGCGGCGGCCACACCCGGTGCCATGAGTGCTGCGGCCGTCGTCAAGGCCACGGTCGCCGAGCCTTGCGCAACGCGGAGTGCGGCGGCGATCAAGTAAGCGGCGAGGATCAGCGGGATGCCCATGCCTTCCATGGATTCGGCAAGCGCATCGCCAATGCCTGAGGTACGCAACACGCCACCAAACATGCCGCCGGCACCGGTGATCAACACGACGGAACAGATTGGGCCCAGTGCGCCGTCCATTGATTTCTCGATGGCTTCGCGGCTTACTCCCCTACGCAATCCCAACACAGCGATGGCGGCAAAGGCGGTAATCAGCAAGGCGATCGGGGTTTGGCCGAGGAAACGCAGGAATTGCACCAGCCCGGAATCGCCATCGATCCAACCTGCGGTGGCGGCGGTATTCGCGCCGGTATTGCCGAAGATCAGCAGCATCGGCAGCAACAGGATCATGGCGACGGAACCAGCGCCCGCCGGGTTCTTCGGGGCCTCAGAGCGCGCGCCCAGCAGCAAATCAGGTACCGGCAGCGGGAATTTACGGCCCAGGAACTGCCCCCACACATAGCCGGAGATATACCACGTCGGCAAGGCAATAAGCAGGCCGAACAGCAAGATCAGCCCGATATCCGCGTTATAGAATTCGGCGGCCGCCACCGGGCCTGGGTGCGGCGGCAAGAACACGTGGGTGACAGAAAACGCACCGGCGGCCGGAATACCATAAGCCAAGATCGGGCCATCCAGGCGCCGCGCGACCGCGAAAATGACCGGCAGCATGACGATGAGACCGGCGTCGAAAAAGATCGGAAAGCCCATCAGCAACGACGCCACGCCCAGGGCGAATGGAGCTCGTTGTTCCCCGAATTTGCTCACCAACAGCTCCGCCAGCGATTGCGCGCCACCCGAGTTTTCCACCAATCGGCCCAGCATCGCGCCCAAACCAACCAACAAGGCCACCGATGCCAAGGTAGAACCGAAACCGTCGGTCATGGTCGGGACGACGCCTTCCAGCGGGATGCCCGTGGCCAAGGCCGTCAGCGCGGAGACGGTGATCAGGGTGATGAATGCGTGGATGCGGAAATAAATCACCATCAGCAAAATCATTGCGACGGCGGCCGCGGCGATGCCTAATAGCGGTGCGGTGCCCAGCGTGGGCTCCCAGGTATCCATTGGTGACATTGGTGCAACTTTCTACTCTGTGCGGCTATGTGCGGCGCACGACTAACTTCCTAGTGCATCCACCGAGGCGGACAAAAACATCAGCGCTGCTCCTGCAACAGCACTGAACGAAGCATCGAACCTGCGCGAACGCACAGCAAAAACGCCCAGTTTTGCGGAATCGCAGGTCAGCCGCAACGCAGCCAGCCAAAGCATCGCCACGCCCAGGGCAAACGTGGAACGACGCCAATGATCCGCCACCAAAAACCAGGCGGCGGCGGCCAGCAGCACGATAAACGCGGCCATCCCGACCCACTGCAACCACCCGGGTATGCGCGAGGACGCCAGGTTCAGATCATGCGGGTTGGCCAAGCCGCTGCGGTCGACCTTGTTCCGGTGGGTGCTCAGGCGACGAGCACCGTCACCGACGGGTAGTTCGGCGCGGCCACTGGCCCGGTGCGAGTGTGGTTTATCCGGCATGCAATTCTGCTCGCTCCACGACGTTGTGCACCAGGAATGCGCGGGTCAGGGGGCCCACGCCGCCGGGGTTGGGCGAGACTGCACCGGCCTTGTCCCAGACTTCGGGTGCGACATCCCCGGCGAGTTTGCCGTCGACGCGCGACACGCCCACGTCCAGCACGGCAGCACCTTCTTTCACCATGTCCGCGGTGAGCATGTGCGGCACGCCAGCAGCGGCGATGATGACATCGGCGGCCTTGGTTTCTGCCGCCAGGTCCTTGGTTCCGGTGTGGCACAGGGTGACAGTGGAGTTTTCGCTGCGGCGAGTCAACATCAGACCAATCGGGCGGCCAACAGTCACACCACGCCCGATGACCACGACTTTTGCGCCGTTAAGTTCCACGCCGAAACGACGCAGCAACGAAATGCAACCGTTCGGGGTGCACGGCAGCGGTGCATCCTCATTGAGCACAAGCTTGCCCAAGTTCACTGGGTGCAGGCCGTCGGCGTCCTTGCCCGGGTCGATGCGCTCTAGCACCTCGTTTTCATTCAGGTGCTTCGGCAGCGGCAACTGCACAATATAGCCGGTGCAGGCTGGGTCTTCATTGAGCTCATCGATGACGGCGAGCAGTTCTTCCTGGCTGATATCAGCAGGGAGATCGCGACGGATCGAGTTGATGCCCAGGGCTTCGCAGTCGCGGTGCTTCATTTTGACGTAGCTGTGCGAACCTGGATCATCGCCCACCAACACAGTGGCCAGACCAGGGGTAATGCCCTTTTCGCGCAGCTTGTCGACGCGCTTTTTCAGATCGTCGAAGATTTCGTCTCGGTAGAGTTTTCCATCCAATGTCAATGCAGTCACGGCTACCATTCTAGACTCTTGCCATGGCCGATTTGCATGTTGTCTTTGATAATCCGGTAATCCCCTCGAATACCGGCAACGCGATCCGTTTAGCTGCGGTAACCGGCGCCCACCTGCATTTGGTGGAGCCGCTGGGTTTCAATTTCGACGATAAACATTTGAAACGCGCGGGGCTGGATTATCACGATTTGGCGGATCTGCAGATCCACCCGAACTTGGATGCGTGCTTGGATTCGCTTGCCGACGGCCGGCTCTTTGCTTTTAGCACTGGTGCCAGTACTTTTCACACCGACGTCAACTACCAAGACGGCGATATTTTACTCTTTGGCACAGAACCCACCGGTCTGCCAGCTGAGGCACTTGCGCACCCGCGGGTGACCGAGCAGGTGCGCATTCCCATGCTGCCGGCGCGCCGGTCGATGAACCTGTCGAATTCTGCTGCCGTCGCGGTATTTGAGGCGTGGCGGCAGCTGGGTTTTAGTGGCGGAATCTAGTGAAAAGTCCCCGCCTGTTCTAGTTCTGGCAACGTGCGCTGGCGCAAGTATTCGAGGAGTTCTTCGGCATCGCCTGGGGAAAGATCCGCACCTACCATGCTCACTGGCCCGCCGACCAGGTCCAGGCGTAAACTGCGCAAACCAAGCAGCGCCTGTATCGGCCCCCTGCGCAACGAGAGCTCTTGGATGTGCGGCTCAGCGACGATGGCAACCTTGCGCCCAATTCGCCCGTGGTGGATGATCACGGCGTCGTCGACAAGCGTGACGCCCTGTTGTTGGTAATCAATCGGCGAGCACCAACGGGCCTGTTTCGGCGAGGTGTACCGGGGGCGGGTGAAACCGTCTGGCCGGGCAAACTCGGCAAGCTGCTCGTCGGCAAGCGGGGTGACCAGCGCGGCGATCTGTTGGGCCTGTTGTTTGCTGCCAACGGGCAAGATCATCGTGGAGCCGGAATCGCTACCGGACAGCGCGCCATAACCTGCGACGTCTACCTGCACGATCCACCAGCCAGTCAGCCGCCACAGGACGGGTTGGCTGATTTCGACGGCGTGAATGCGGTTCAGCGGCACTGATTGCCGACGCCTGCTGGTTAACCCGTACGCGATGTCGAGGGACGGAGAGTTGTTCGGCCCGCCGGTCTCGTTGAGCGTGGCGGTGAATTGCCACGCGTTGTTGAGGTGGCCAAGCAACGTGCCCAGGGCGGCAAAGACGATGACGAAACTGGAAATGATATTCAGAGGGGTAAACAGCTGGGCAAGTACGACGAAAGCCGCGATCACGGTGCTGGGACGCAGCGCCCGTGAGCCGAGCACCCGTCCGTCGGGAATCGGCGGGATGATTACGCGGTTCGACTGGTCAGTCGAATGAGCCGGATGGGCGAGATCAGGCTTGTGTGTTTGCGCGGCATCACCAGCTGGGGTTTCTGCTGGCGTCGCTTCCGGTGCACCGGGTTCTGCGATGCCCGAGTGCGCGGTATCAGGCTCGGTTGATTTTTCACCACGCACGCGCTGCAGAACTTCCGCGCGTAGGCGTTCTGCTTCTTTCTTGCGCAGATATTCGACTTCAATCACAGAATCCGAGCCGCCGGCCGTCTCGACGCGGACTTTCGCGAGGCCAAAGATGCGGGCGACGAACGGCTCGACGATGTCGACGGCTTGGATGCGATTGAACCGTGCCGAGCGCACTTGGGTAGAAAACACGCCCTTTTTCCGCGCGATTTCTTCGTCGTCAAGCCGGAAGCCCATGGCCCGCCACCAGAAATACGACAGTCCCACGATGAGTACCGCGATGCCGAGCAGAATCGCGGTGCCAACCAGCAAGTCGGTCAGGTGTTCGCCATCTGCCCAACTGGAGACCGTGTTGATAATCGTCGAATTAATGTTGACGAAAATGACGACGGCCAAACCAACGAGCAGCGACCAGAACTCCAGGATCGGAGTGAGGAAATGGACGCGGTGCCACTGCTGTTGGTTGGTTTGTGCCTCGGCCGGTGGGTGTGTGGCTGCTGGTTCTGCGGCAGTTGGGTGCGAAGCCCTGGGGTGCTGATCGTGTGGCTGAGGGTTTTCTGCTGAACTCATAGACCGCTCATCCTCTCACGAGCCTTTTCGGACAGGCGCTGACGTAATGCATCTGCGTCGGCAGCTTCTAGCCCGGGGACATCGGAGTCGGAGGAAGACGAAGCCGTATGTAGCTTCACGTTTTTCAAGCCGAAGAGTTTATCGATGGGGCCGGCAGAAACATCCACGAATTGAATCCGCCCATACGGCACGACGGTGAAGGTGTGCCAAATTTTGCCGCGGGTGATCAGAAGTTCGTCGTCGGTTTCTTTCCAGCCAAGCAGTTTCACCTGCCGTGGAATGAGCCAGATGCGAAAAAGGACGAAGGCGACTATGACGGCGGTGACAATCCACAACCAATTGCTCCAGAACACGGCGGCTGCGATGGAGGCACCAATAAATAATAAGGCCCAGGGCAGACCTGAAAGATAACGCGCTTTGATCAGTTTCCTCGACACTGGGTTCATAGCAGCCCAGGGTACCTTCCGTCTCCGACGCACGCTGCTCATTGCGCATCGTCGCGTTCGGATTCTAGGTGTGGACCCAGCGAGGAATAATCAAGGGTGTTTCCGACTCTGGGTCACGAATAACTCGTGCATTCACGCCGAAAACTTCGCTAAGCAAGTCTTCTGTAAACACATGGTCGGGGCTTCCCTGTGAAACTATTGCGCCCTGTTTCATTGCAATGATGTGGTCACCGTAGCGTGCGGCTTGGTTGAGATCATGCAGCACTGCCACCAAGGTCGCTCCCGTTTCTTGATTCAATCCACGACAAAGTTCCAGTAGCTCAATTTGGTGATTCAGGTCGAGATACGTGGTGGGTTCGTCGAGAAGCAAAACGCCGGTCTCTTGGGCTAGCGCAACCGCCATCCATACCCGTTGCCGCTGTCCACCAGATAGTTCGTCGACGAGCTTCCCAGATAATTCATGCACTCCAGTTGCCGTCATAGCTCGAGACACAGCCGCATCATCGTCGTGCGTCCAAGGACTAAAAAGCTTTTGATATGGATATCGGCCTCGGTTAACCAAGTCCACGACCCGCACGCCTTCCGGCGCTACAGGGCCTTGCGGCAGTAAACCAATTTCTTGGGCCACCTTTTTCGTGGGTAGAGATTGAATTATTTCCCCATCTAACATGATGTGCCCTTGCGTCGGACGCAATAATCGAGCTAATGCTTTCAACAAGGTCGACTTACCACAAGCATTGGGACCAACAATCACCGTGAATTTCTCATCTGGGATTTCCACTGACAAATTTCGTGAAATCACGGTCGATTCGTAACCCAAGCTTGCATTTGCAGCTTGCAATCTGCTCATCGCGCTTTTCCTTCCCGGAACAGCAGCCACAAAAAGTAGATGCCACCAATCGAGACAGTAACAATGCCCACCGGCAACGGTGAATCTGGATATATCCGCTGAGCAATAACGTCTGCCAATAACAACAACAATGCTCCGACGGCAGCAGACGTGCCTAATACCAATCCGTCGAGGCGCACAACACGACGGGCAATATGGGGAGCTGCAAGGGCAATGAAGGCAATCGGACCGACAGTGGACGTAGCTATTGCAATCAATCCGATGCCAACCACGATGGCAAGCAACTGCACCCGATGCACGTGCAAGCCAAGAGCGGTAGCGAAGGGGATACCGATTTGTATAATGCGCATTGGACGTAACAGGCATACCGCGCCGATGCCGAAGATTATTGCCCCGCAAGCGATCAGCCACACATCAAACCAGGTAGCACCGGATAGATTTCCGGCTCCCCATAAACTTGCCATCAGAGCATCTTCTACTGTCGCGGTCAGCAGCATCCACGTATTCAACGAAGCCAACATTGCACTGACTCCAATGCCAACGATCACTAAACGCACACCGCGGGTATTGCCATTGCGCACCGATAGGAAAAATACCACCAGTGCAGTCATGATCCCACCGACCAGGGCCCCAATCATCACGCTAATCGAGCTGCCTCCAACCACCAACATGATGAATAATGCACCGGTATAAGAGCCGGTTTGGAAGCCGATAACATCCGGTGAACCGAGCGCGTTGTTTGTGAGTGTTTGGAAAATCGATCCACTCATAGCCAGTGATGCGCCGAGGAGTACCGCGATAATGATGCGGGGTGCTCTCCATTCCACGACAATCATCGTGGTGAAGCTATCTCCCCGCCCCAACACAGCATTCCAGGTCTCGGTTGGTGTTACTGAAGCAGATCCGGTAAAAAGCGCAAAAATTCCCAATGCGATTATCGCGATCCAGACCGCAACACTGACCCGCAGCGCTCGCGCGTCAATGCGCCAGACGCCGTGAGTTTTCCCAGGAATAGGCAACTCATAACATTGCCTTCCAAAATCAAGTCTCTGCGCTGTATGCACGAGTTCTCCTGTCTGTGCTGACTGCTGATCGCGGGATCCTATCCGCTCGTTTCGTGCTTCGTCGCCGATTCCGCGCTTTACGGCGCTCACGTCAGCCTTATAACTCATTCAGCCGGAATCGCCGCGCCATCCAGATGAGCACCGGAGCACCAATGAATGCTGTTACTACGCCAACAGGCACTTCACCTGGAGAAAGGATTCGTCCCAGCACATCGCTTACGGCAACAACGAGGGTTCCCAAGAACATTGAATATGCAGTGATCCACCCCTGATGCGGCCCAACCATCATGCGGGCGAGGTGTGGGGCAAGCAGGCCCACGAAGCCAATGGGGCCGGTTGCTGCTGTAGCACCGCCCGCCAGCAACGTGATGGCTACCAAAGCCACCAACCGGATTTGGTTCGGTCGTGCACCCATCGCAACGGCACTTGCCTCTCCTAAGGCCAATACGTCTAAGGCTCGTGTGCTGAGAAATGCAATCACGAGGCCAATCGCAATCAGTGGAACCACTGAGAGTGCATCCTCGAGTGATTGTGAAGCCGTAGTACCTGCAGCCCAGCCCCTCATTTGGCGCAATACATCTGAATTGGTCAGCAAAATTGCGGAACTAAATCCGCTCAGTACTGCACCAATGGCAACACCTGACAAGGTCATGCGCACGGCATTACCCCGATTTTTTCCAGTGTTACCGACGATGAAAACGACAATCGAGGTTATAAAAGCACCGGCGAGCGCGAACCACATGTAGTTTCGTAGATCGGTGAGCCCCAAAAAGGCCAATCCTGCAACCACAGCCAATGATGCGCCAGCGTTGACACCGAGAATTCCTGGGTCAGTCAGCGGGTTGCGGGTTACAGTTTGCATGAGCCCGCCGGCCACACCCAACGACGCACCAGCTAAAACCACCAGGACAGTTCGAGGTACACGCGACTGCCAGACCACCTGTGAAATCGGATCTCCGAGTTCTGGGTGAAAAAGGTAACGCAGTACATCGTCGGGGGCGATCGAACGGGCTCCGATCGCCAAGCTGAGTAGTAAAGACGCCAACGTGACGATGACGAGAACAACCAGCCCTGCCGTTCGGAAGCGAGAAAACACTGTGAATGAGCCTTAGCTCAGCTTGTCAAAGTCTTTGACTTTTTCAGCCAACCCCTGCAACCAATGTGCAAACGTGGAATAGGTCATCGCACCCTTGGAAGCCCATCCGCTAATCTGCCCCTGTTCAACAGCTGGCAAACTCTCCCAGAGCTCAGCAGAAAACGGCTGTTCATCATCCAGCCCTTCGACCAATATGACATCAGCTGGGTAGGTGTTAGCTTCCTCCCATGCAACTTTGCCCCATGGATTGCCCTCTGCCGGCGGCTCAGCTCCGACGATGTTAGCACCAAGCTCTTCGAGCAGGTTTGCATGATTGAACCCTACAGCGGTGTAGAGCGTTTCTTTTGTTGGGCTAGCCAGCATGAAATCAAGATCTTTGCCCTCGACAGCAGCGCTGAAATCGTCTTTAGCCGATTCATAATCTTCGCGTGCCTGAACCAGTTTTTGATCGCTCAGGTCGGCGCCGAGAAATTCACCTAATTTTTCTGTGCCTTCAATATTTTCTTCAATACTGTCGCCATCAGGTAGCGGGATAAACGTAGCGACACTTGCCAATTGCTTGTTGACATCATCATCGAACCAGCTCCAACCATCGGCATCACCATGCCCGATTACAGCATCAGGGCGAAGCTCGGCAAGCTTTTCCATATCAATCTCGCCGTCTTTGCCAATCTGCTCGATATTGCTGATATCGGTATCGCCCATGACCCACGGATTATCGCAGTCATAACCGAAAATTGCGTCTGGAATAATGTCTAGATGATCCAAAGCGCTATACGCATAGCAATCCATCACCAATTTTTCAGGGGTCTGCTCGAATTCTAGACTAAGTCCCTCAATTGTGGGATGTTCAAAAGCAACGGCTTCACCGCTATCCGACGAAGACGGTTCATTACCTGCTGAGGTACCAGCGGAATTATCTCCGCTACAAGCACTCACGAATAGAGCAAGCGCACTGGCTGTCGCCAGTGCGCGGGTGTTTTTCCTGCTAAGCATTACAGTCCTTTCAGCTCCCGACTTCTAGGGTAACTTACTCAGACTAGCATAAGCTTAACAGGTTAAGGCAAGCCTTTATGAATAAATATAACGCTCACCAGAAATACTAAGCCTTAAACGAATTTGATCTCGGTTTCTTCGACGCGCTTGAAGCCTTCGGTGTGGTCACCGAACAACTGCACGTTGCAGTCCTGGGTGGTGCAGTCGACGCCTTCGCCGGTTGGGGTGGCGCGCAGGGTGACGGTAGCGGTGCCGTCTTCGTTCATGTCGACGGTGCCGCCCTCAGTCTTGACCCATGCCTGGGTAGCTTCGTCGCCGTGGTCACCAGTGCACAGTGGTGGACGGCCTTCAGAGTCGTTTTCGTCGTCAGCACAAATAGCGACGTAGTAGCCTTGCTCTGGGTTCAGACCAGACAGTTCAATTTTCAGTTCGCTGTCTGCTTCCACACCAGCTTCTGGGTCTGGGGTCACGCGCATTTCAGCGTCAATGGCCTGCATTGCTTTATCACCGGCTTCTTTCGCCTTTTCGGTGGCGGATTCAGCAGCGTCACCAGCGGCTTCGGTGGCAGACTCTGCGGCGTCGGCAGCCTCGGAGGTGACAGAGGCGGCGGTGTCTTTAGCTTCTTCAGAAGAGCAGCTAGCCAGCACCAGTGCGGAAGCAGCGGTGATGCCCAGGGCTGCGGAACGAAGCGTACGGCGACGGGAAGTCTTTGCAATAGTCATAAGCGCCATTATATGCATGGCTTATTTTTGAACAAGGTAAGAGTTGCTTTAGAGGTAGACATCAGGAAATATGGCCACATGTGAATTCCCTGCGCAAAACACTCTTAGCGACGCTTTCTGCCACGTGCATTCTCTTAGCATCGTGCACGGATGTGGATTCTTCAACGGGCCAAGCAATGGTTACCGAAACGTCAACGGAAGCATTCACGGAAACTGCAACCGCGTCAGCATCGTCCATAGAAGAAGCACGTGCTGAAGACGCAGCGGAAAACCCAGCCGAGGTCAACGCGCACGAACATTCTGAGCGTGGCAATGGTACGGTGCTTCCGGAACGCTACGACGATCGCTTCCCGCGTGCTCAGGAAGCACCAGCAGGTCAGCCACCAGTACCGGAGGCTCCGGGGACGAATCCCGAGATGAACGAACACCCGGTGGCACCGGCACAAGTCGAGGCACCTGCTCCTGCTGCTCCACCGGCGGCACCCAGCGGCGAAACGTATTTCCAGAATTGCGCAGCCGCTCGTGCAGCCGGTGCCGCTCCCCTGCACGCAGGCGATCCGGGCTATCGCTCACAACTTGACGGCGATAACGACGGCATAGCCTGCGAATAATCCGCCTGTGAAAAATCCTGCCTGGGCTACAGCTTGAGCCTGTGGCCTACAGAAAGCGATAGCCGCAGCGGAACCACTGCGGCTGGAAAAAATAACTGTGCGGCCAAGCAAAGACCGACGTTTGGTTTAGGCCCGGTGGTTCCCGTCGCTGGTCTTATCATCTGCGGCAGGCTCGTCGGCACGCTTGTACTCGGCTGCTTCCGGGCGTAAATCCATCGAGGTGAACTCGCCCGCGTTCATACCAGCGGCATCGGCATGCTCCGACGCATTTCCCGCCGCATGTGCGCCAGCATCATCGCTGGCCACACCGCGTTCTTTCCCGACATTTTTATCACCAGACCCGCTGCCCACCAAGGAACTCAGGTTTTGATTGAGGTCAGCAAAGCCTTTTTGGAATTTACCCATGTTGTCCATAAAGCCACCCAAAATGTCGATAGGCAACGGAAAGACTACGGTCGAGTTTTGGTCTGCCCCGAGCTCCAGAATGGTCTGCAGGTAACGCAATTGAAGCGCAGCCGGTGCCTTCTGTAGTTCCTCGGCGGCCTCACGCAGTTCCTTGGAGGACTGCAACTCACCGTGGGCAGAAATTACCTTCGCGCGTCGCTCACGCTCGGCCTCAGCCTCGCGTGCCAATGCGCGTTGCATGAGCTCTGGAATTTCCACGTCTTTAATCTCTACGATACGGGTCTCCACACCCCAACGATGTGTTTGACCGTTGATAATGCGACGCAAATCTTCGTTGAGCTCATCACGATGAGCTAAAAGATCATCCAAACTAGCACGTCCCAGCAGGGAACGAAGGGTGGTTTGCGCGATCTGCGAGGTTGCCACCGCGTAGTTTTCCACCTGCAGCACGGCCTTGATGGAATCGGTAACCTCAAACATGACGACGGCGTTGACTCGCACCGATACATTGTCTTTAGTGATAATTTCCTGCGGCGGAATAGTTAGCGTAACCACACGCTGGTCGACGCGTTCCATTTTGTCAATCACCGGGATGATCCAGTGCCCACCAGGTTCCATTAGCGGGCGCAAGTGTCCGAAACGGAACGCCACACCACGCTCGTACTGTTTAATTACTTTGAATGAATAGCTGATGATAACTACCAGCACTCCCAGTGCTAGTAGTGCCATAATCGGCCAAAATACTAGTGCGCTCATTGTAGATTCGCCTGTGCCTTACTCTTTATCTGCGGATTTGCTAGCTGCCCGCTTATCAGAACCGTAGTAGTGCTTATATTTCGCAGCGATAACTTCCTCGTGGTTCTCCCCAGTAGCGCGGATGCGTTCGGACCCATATTTCTTCGCCAAACGGGTGACTTCATCGTCGCGTACACCGGCGATCGCTTCTTTTGTCGAACGATACTTCACACCGTATTTATCGGTCACCGCCGCCGTCACTTCAGCTTCGATATTGTCCATCGAGGGCAATGCTTCTGGGAAGTTCGACGGCGTCGTCCAGAGATGGCGCGCCAGTGGCATGGTGCCTCCGATCAGAATGATGAGCACGCTCCCAGTCAGAATCAGGTCCGCGGTGTCTGAATGCACCAGTAACGACATGATCGGAAGGATAAAGCCCATCAGTGCGACCGCAAGGGAGACGCCGCGGTGGAAGCGACCAGTTTCCGAGTGCGGCCATGGATCCAATTGGCGGGTGACTTCACGACCTTTCGCGCTGACGGTGCAGGCGTCTTTGACCGGACAGGTGTTGCATACCGTCGGGTTTCCGCGGTAGCGCATGACTCGGTTTTCTGGGTCAAAGCTCGATGGCCACAGCCACTGGTCTTCCGGGCACTGCCAGGCGTCGTGCGATTCCATGTAGCGGAACCCACCAGCCTGGTCTCCGGTTTTATTCGATGCCGACCGTGCCATTCGGTCAAAACCCCAGGCGACTGCCAAGAGAAACAGACCATAAATGGCACTAAGAATCGTAAATACCGCAGGTAATGCCATTACTTACTCACTGTCATTTCTTTGGTCGCCGTCGCCAGCGTCACGGTTATCTGAGCTGTAGCTACCGCCCCACTTGGTAGAGCTGGAAGAATTAGCACCTTTGTGCTTACGCAATGATTCTGAAAGCTCAGCTCCGCTGCGGTTGTCGACACGGCCATGGCCACCGGAAACCAACCCGACTGGAGAACCACCGGTGCCTGCTCCGGCCGGTTCCAGGTTTTCTTCGGATTCGATCTTGCTAAACAATGGTGTGACTGGGAATTCTTCCTCGTCCTGCATCGTTGGAATCTCACCGCTATGACGAATGGCCTTAAACGCTCCCCAAATCAAACCTGGGATACCAGCTAAGAAGATGACATCGCCTGGCAAACGCAACCATTCGATGATTGCGTTATCCGGCTGCGTAATATATCCCAACGAGCGGGCTTCTACATAGCCTTCTGCAACGGAGTGATAAAGCTGCAGTGTACCCAGCGGTAGCAGCGAGATAAAGACCATCCATAAAAGACCGATATTAAGCAGCCAGAAGCTCCATTGCATCGATTTATCGGACCAGTATTTCGGTGGGGTTAGGTAGCGGAGCGCGAATACGCCCAGGCCGACGGCCAGGAATCCGTAGACACCCATCATGGCGCCGTGAGCATGGTTTGCGGTGAGCGCGGTACCGATCTGGAAATACGACACGATTGGCAGGTTGACCAAGAAACCGAAGATACCAGCGCCCAAGAAGTTCCAGAAACCAACGGCTACCAGGAACATCACGGCCCAACGGTGTGGGAATGGTCGATCGCCGGATGCACGTTGCTTGGAACCAAGCTGCATAAACGTCCACGCTTCGACAGTCAGCAACGTTAGCGGAACGACTTCGGCTGCAGAAAAGAACGATCCCAGCGCCATATGTTCTACCGGCGTACCTGAGAAATACAGGTGGTGCATAGTGCCGATCACGCCACCAATGGAATACAGAATTATGTCCAGGTAGATGATGCCCAGGGCGATCTTTTCACGGATAACACCCAGTAGCACGAAAACGTAGGCAACCATGATCGTCGTAAAGAGTTCCAGGAAGTCTTCGACCCACAGATGAACAACCCAGAAGCGCCAGAATTCAGCGACGGTCAGGTGCGTTGATGATCCAGCCAGCATGCCGACGGCATAGAAGCCCGGAATAGTCAGACCGGAGAAGAAGAACAGCCACGGCATGTTTGATTTGTGCTCGGTTTTCAAGCGGCCATGCAAGGTCCGGAAAATCATGAAAATCCATATGAACATGCCAACTGTCAGCAAGATTTGGAAGAAGCGTGGCAGGTCCAAAAATTCCCATTGCTGGGACCAGATGCTTCCCTCAGGAACGAGTCCAAACGATGACAACCATTCGAAGGCCATCGACCCGAAAACGACAAAGGCAATAGCACCCAACAATGCCCAGGTGAGCCAATTTTGTTTTTTGGGTTCACGGCGCGCGATGAAAGGAGCCAAGAAAATGCCGGCTGCCAGCAATCCACCCGCAGTCCAGAGAAGGGACAGCTGTAAGTGCCAGGTACGCGCGACGTTGTATGGCAGGATTTCTTGCAACGGAATACCGAAGAAACCTTCGATTTCCACCCGGTAGTGCTGCACGGCCGCACCTAGAAGTGCCTGAATGAGGAACAACAGCATCGTGACCAGCACAAACCAGGCAACTACTTTCTGCGATTTAGAAAGTTTGACCTCACCTGGTTGTTTGAAATCCAAGTTCGGGGTTTCTTCTGCGTGCCAACCGATTTGTTTAGACCAGCGCCCGTAAATGGCGAAAATTAGACCGATGCCACCGATGAGTGCAATCAGCGAAAGCACAGACCAGACGACGAGATCTGCCGTCGGCTTGTTGTCCACGCGCGGCTCTGCGGGCCAGTTGTTGGTGTATGAGTAATCTTGCCCGGGGCGCTCTGCGGCGGAAGCCCACGCCGTCCAGGCGAAAAATGCCGTTAGGTCATGGATATCTTCGTCATTGGTGATGAAGTCCGAAGGCAAACCGTGATCGCCGGAATTAGCACCAAAGTAGTCACGGTAGTACCGCTGGGCTTCTTCAAACGCGGAAATCTGGTTCGGGGTCCATTCCAATACGCCGGTTTCTTCGTCATAGCGGTTGGTACGGAATTCCTCAACAATGGCTTCGTCTTCTGTGGCTTCAGGAGAAATGAAATCCGGGATGCCATTTTCAGTATTCTGTTCTCCCGCATGCTCTGTGGCCATACGCAGGTACTCAGCCGTGAAATCGGGTCCTAAGTATGCACCGTGCCCCATGACTGAGCCGTATTGTTGCAAACCACGCGCTTGAAATAGTTGCTGACCATGCGTTATCTGCTCTGTGGTCAGGATTTCCTCGCCAGTTTCCTGGGAAACGATTTGTTGCGGCTGCGGCATGGACGCGTCATACGTGCGGTAAGCCAAAAACCCCATGACGAAAAAACCGAAGAGCATGGTCAGTGCAACGCCTTGCACCCATGCACTGTTGAGTTTGAGAACTGGTTTTGCCCGGTCCTCTGCGCCCTGCATATAGGACGCCCTCTGCGCGTCTGACATTATTTTCCCAATCCGGTCAAAAAATTCCTATTACTGTCTAATCATTACCCCATAAAACGTTCGGAGAATAGCCAGTTCGCCCTAATTTGGCTCCTTTTGGGTGCTACAAAAGACGTAGATTATAGTGTGATATTTGTTTCGCCTGAAAACTCTGCCTTCGCCTTGCATTTCGCACTAAAATTGTGCTCATGACCTTTAAAGAGCACACGAAAAAGAATTGGCTAATCACCTTTTTTGCTGCGATCTTCGCTGCTTCGGTCGTAGTAATGATTTTTTTCGATGAACCACGCAATACCGTCGTGATCTCTTTGGCGTTCGTGGCGATCGCGGTACTGCTGTTTCTTTTAATTCTGGTGCTGTGGCTATGGTTTTCTAAACGGAAGCAACAAGCACAGGGCGGTAGTGGCGACAACCACCGAACTGAATCTTCCGACTCACCGTCGGCCTAGTGCTGCGATTCTTTACCCCATAGGCTTAGGGCATGAAGTGATTGCTTATCGACGCACATGAGGTTCTTTCTGACGCCAAGCAGGCGGAAGTATTCACTGGCGCGCACGCTGCGCGCAACACACCGAGCCCAACGCCGGGCACCGCACCCCGCGGCAACACGAAGGGTAACCGCGACGCAAAACGTAGATGAACTGCACGAACACGCAGGCAGCGAAGAAGTTTGCGCCGCCAGCGTGGTTGTCACAGCCACCGCTGCGGAGACTCTGCCACGCATACTCACGGGAGGATCAATAGCAATCCGTAATCTGGTATTCAGGAAGACTATGGGTTACAAAGCACCAAACGGCCACAAAGCACCGTTGTGGCGAAATTCCCCGATCATGTCAACCAATGGAAACGCTTAGGACACCTACTATGAATCATGCCAGGTCAATATGTGTTTACACGCTCATCTCCAGAGCATGGGGCCACTACTTTGTCCAGGGCCCATCGCATCTGCGAGACCAACTTGCATTCAAAACCCATTCACTCTTGTTCAATAATATCCAATTCTCCGAGGAGGTAACAGGAAAACTAGGCAAGACCGCTCTCAAAAAAGCCCACGATGCTTATAAAGCCGCATTTTTTGACCCCCGCTACCAAGCAGCAATACAGCGGTGCATCATACACGCAAAAATATCTCAAATCGCCACCCAAATTACACCATTTCTCCACCACCACATATATCTGCAACCCGAAATATTCGACGACGACTCCCTACTGGAATGGATCAAACAATATGCCCACACAATTGATCCCACACTGAATCTAGGCCGACCAGTCCATTTCAATCCAGATTTTGAAATAGAAACACCCCAAGGACAAAAACCAGAACTAGTAGGCTTTTACGCGTATATGTATGGATTTCCATTGCCGAATGTATCCGGATTTTACCGAAATGAACAAGAACTTCTGGCGCGCACAGCAGGAATGGCCTTTGAAGAGCTTGCCGCCACCATACATTTCCGGCATTCCCCACCAATGGACAGTGAATTTCCTTTTCGATACAACGCCCAATTGCGTTGGTGGGAAAGCTACTGGAATGGCTGCTTCGATGAAATGGCACCATGCGAAAAAGTCGCAAGCTTTATTCGCGCGAAGCGTCGTTACGAGCCTCATTTCATCCGAATTTATCCATTGTTCCCTGCAACACAATCATCCGAGGTCAAGGATTAAATGCCTGGGCATCAACCCCAGGCCAACTTCGCGCGACTAAGCTCGATGAACACGCTGTGGCGCAATTGTTCGTCAAACCCATAGAGGGCTACCACCAGGGCAAACGATGCTCCCTCAACGAATTCATCTCGGGCAGTGCCGTCGCTTTGAGAGAAACGGCGCATCGGGTACCAGTATCCGGACAAGCGGTAGTAGTTCAATCGCGCCAGCAGCGTCTCAGCATGCTGGGGATCATTCACTCGCATCCCACGCTGACGAAGCAATTCGACCTGTTCACCGTAGGCCTTGAACTGCTTCCCCTGCTCCACGCGAACCCCTGTTTGATACGAAAACGAAGACCGGCCCTGGACTCCCACCGAGGTGGGCAGCGGAACCGGTCATGTTGATTACAAGGCCACCTGGTTGATGACGCCGAAGCAAGAGCACGGGGCACGGAGCCATCGGTACGTTCACACACCAGTGTGCCCTCTGACCCGTCCGGATTTGTTGGTGCTCGGGGGCGTATGGGTGAGCAGGCGTTCGCGGCCCGTCAGGTTTCCTGGCGGCTGGTGCCTGACAGATGAGACCGCCGAAGTCGGTGGTTCGGATGGAAGGGAGCCAACCGGTGACGACAGTGACATCAACCTAGCAGAAGCAGATCACCGTGCTGCGTCGAGCCGGGGTCACCTACGCGGCGATTGCCGTCCACCTGGAACTCAACGCCAACACCGTCAAAACGTGGTGCCGCCGCGCCCGTATCACCCCTGATCCGACCATCCCGCCAGTCGAGGACCCGCTTGGGCACTCCTCAACCTACCCCTCGGATATGGGTGATTTCGGGAACGCTACTTTTAGTGACAAGCGTCAACATCCCAAGAACTACCCAGAGGACTCCGCATGGAAACCACCCTGCAACGCCGTTTAGGCGTCACCGGCATCGTATTCATGGTGATTGCAGCAGCAGCTCCCATCACCGTCGTCGGAGCTAATTTCCCTATCATCTTTACAGTTTCTGATTCCGTCGGTGCGCCATTAATGATCGCAGTTGCCACTGTTATCTTATTGCTCTTCTCCGTTGGATTTTCGTGGATGAGCCCACGAATTCCTGATGCGGGAGCATTCTATTCCTACGTTCACCATGGGCTCGGGAAACGAGCCGGGCTGGGAACCGCCGCGGTGGCATTACTGAGCTACATACTGCTTACGGTTTCCATGACCTGTTACCTAGGTGTGCAAGCAGGCAATCTATTAGAGTCATGGACCGGAATCGAACTCCCGTGGTGGCTTATCTCAGCAATAATGTTGCTGATCGTGGGTTACCTAGGCTTTCACGACATTGAACTATCCGCAAAAGTGCTTGGCTTGGTATTAATACTCGAAGTCGTCGCCGTCGTGGCCATCGACCTCGGTGTCCTGCTCTCCGGCAATGAACTTGCCACCCAGCCGTTCAGTCCTTCCGAAGCCATAAGCGGAGCACCCGGGCTGGGCCTATTATTCGCATTCCTCGGGTTTTTCGGTTTCGAAGCCACCGCAGTTTTCCGAAACGAGGCAAAAGACCCAGAACGCACGATCCCACGCGCGACATTTCTGGCTGTAAGCATCATCGGCGCGCTCTACTTTGTGTCCTCATGGCTAGTTATCTCAGGCTTGGGCGTCGACGATGCCGTCGCGATTGCCCAGCAAAACCCGGACACAGCCGTGATCGCGCTTGCCGGTGAGGTCGTCGCCCCGATCATGGCTGATGTGGTTCAGGTGCTCATCGTCACCAGCATGTTCGCTTGCATGCTTGCGTTCCACAACATCGTAACCAGGTATCTTTTCACATTGGGACAACGCGGTGTTCTACCCCGCAGCCTGGCGGTAGTTCATGCGACGCACCGCGCACCGTCGCGTGCATCGCTGTGGGTTAGTGGCACCACCACGCTCATCGTGGCGGTTTCGGCGCTCGCACAACTAGATCCGGTACTGCAGATTTATACCTGGTACTCGGGTGCCGGTGCTGTTGGCGTGATCTTCATGATGACGCTGACCAGCGCCGGCATTCTCGGTTTCGCGAAAAATTACCGCGCGCACGCAACAACCACGCCACGCGCCAACACCGGCGTTCTGCTTGCAACGGCTCTCGGCGGGATTGGTTTGCTACTGGTGCTGGGCATTTCTCTCTGGAACTTCCCATTCTTGGTCGACGGCACCACTGCCGCGGTCATCTGGGGATTAGTGCTTAGCGGGTTTTTTCTTGCGGGATTTTTCCTGCCTTCTGGTGCTCTGAAGTCTGGCGCCGCGCGGACTTCCTAAATGATGGGGCCCGGCCAGCGGTAATCCTACTGTCATCCGCACTAACAGCCGGACGCTGCAAAATATAGGCCAGCGGCACTAT
Organism: Corynebacterium propinquum DSM 44285; assembly: GCF_000375525.1. Lineage (GTDB taxonomy): Bacteria > Actinomycetota > Actinomycetes > Mycobacteriales > Mycobacteriaceae > Corynebacterium > Corynebacterium propinquum. The sequence continues at coordinate 10,134 of NZ_AQXC01000012.1, read as the reverse complement.
ATATTCTATGGCTAAGCACTCTCCCACCTGCCCATCCGTACATTTTCTGAGGACGAAAAATGACCAGCACCCCGCGCTATATAGCAATTGCAGATGCTCTTCGTGCAGATATTGACGCACAGGTTTTTCCTCAGGGGAGCTATCTTCCCTCAGAAGCAAAACTTACGGAACGCTTTCGCGTAGCCCCAGGCACGATCCGCCGTGCACTCAACGTGCTGGTCGACGAAGGAACTCTAAGCTCTCGGCGCGGCGCAAAGAAAACTGTAATCCGTAATCCAAAGCAAGCCGCACAGTTCAATGAATTCCACAGCTTTGCGCAATGGGCATACGGGCAAGGAAAAACCCCAGGCGGTCTGGTCATCAAGCAAGAGTGGGTAACCGCCAGCCCAGAAGATTTGCGGCTCATGGACATCGCCCCAGATACACACGTCCTCTCCGTGGTTCGAAAACGCACTATTGATGGTAAAGCAGCATTACTGGAACACACTCACTACCCCGAACGGGTGGGGTTGCTAGTAGAAAATCTGGCACCCGATCTCCCATCGGTCACTAACGCGTTATTGACCGAATATTCGATCGAGTTCGTAGCTGCCGACCACGTTTTTAGCGTCGGCACTGCAAATGACGAAGAATCACGAATCCTAGAGATCTCCCCCGGTTCTCCTTTGTTACTGCATAAACGCGTCAGCAGAGACCGATTCGGGCTGGTTCTAGAACATTCGGAAGATAAATACCTGCAAGGAAGCGTTGCATTAGCCGTAACGAATACACAGGCGAATAATCCTTTGAGTTGGACAGAAGAAGAACGCCTGCACAGCTGATTAGTTTTACGCTTCCTACCAGGATTTGCCAGTTAACTTTCAGTTCATTTCCGTCTGTCTATAATGATTGGGAAAAGTTCACTAGTGAGGTTTATCCAGTGAGCTTTGCTGTACGACCACACGCTCCCGTAGTCAGACACAGAAAGTACCCCTTACCATGCTTGGTAACCAGTTCCACTCTTTTTCACGCAAAAAAGTCAGCATTGCTGCCCTAGCCGCATCGAGCATTGTGCTCGCCTCGTGCTCAGCAGGTGGCGATTCTGAAGCCAGCGCACAATGGCGCGAAGCAACCTCAGTTGAAGATGGCGGGGGTATGGACGCTTTGATAGAAACTGCCCAAGCTGAAGGTTCCTTTAACGTCATGGGCCTCTACGAGGATTGGGCCAACTACGGCGAGCTGCTCAAAGTGTTCGGCGAAAAGTACGACATCGAAATCAATAACGACGTCTCCTCGGGTTCGTCCCAAGACCTCGTCAACGCGGTCAAAAACCGTCAGGGCCAGGACACCTCGCTGGATTACCTTGATACTGGTATGAGCTTCGCAGAGGGCGCAAAAAACGACAACCTTTTGGCGGAGTACTACCCAGAAACCGTTGCTGACATCGACGATGACAAGCAATCCGGCGACGGCACATGGTACAACCACCTTGGTGGCAACATGGCCTTTGGTTGCGATGCCGCTGCCGTAGAACAGTGCCCTACCGAGTGGGAAGACCTACTCTCTCCGGAATACCACGACAAGATCGCTATCTCCGGAGATCCCACTTCCGGCGAATCAGGATTCATGACTGTCCTGGCTGCGTCCCTGGCCAATGGTGGTTCTCTCGACGATATTCAGCCTGGACTCGATTTCTTCAGCGAGCTTTCAGATTCCGGAAACCTCCTGCCGGTCGAAGCTTCGGCTGGCACGATTGAAACCGGTGAAACCCCAATCGTGATCGACTGGGACTACCTCTTAGCACCAATCGCTGAGGACCTCGACGGCACGGGCGTCGATCTACAGATTTCCCTGCCTTCCGAAACTGTGTCCTCGTATTACGCAGCGTCCATTAACGACGATGCGCCGCACCCTGCGGTGGCTCGTCTCTGGTTCGAGTTCTTGTTCTCCGATGAAGGCCAAAACCTACTGTTGGATGGCTACGTCAAGCCAGTACGCCTGCAGTCCATGATTGATGCTGGCACCGTCGATCAAGATGCCCTGGACAAACTGCCAGAAGGCTCGTTGGAAGACTATCCACAAGCAAGCCTGGAACAGCGCGATTCCCAGCACCCGGTGCTCGTCGCAGGTTGGGGAAAGGCCGTCGGCTAAACGATGGCTGCTGATTTTTCACAACAAGAAATAACGGAGACTAACTCCAGCGCAGCCGGCCCAAAGGCAAAACGCGTCTCAAACCGGGGTGTGGCACTAGCCACTCTGCTTCCCTTGGGCACAGTGCTGGTGCTGTTCTTTCTCATTCCCATCGTGGGAATGGCCATCACATCATTCCAAGACGGCGCCACCGGCGATTTCACCTGGGCAAACTACGAGGCAATGACGGAAGGAAACCGGGCGCAAGCTCTGCTGAACTCGGTATTAGTCTCGTTGTATTCCTCTTCCATCGCCTTGGCAGTAGGAACCCTTATTGCATTCTGCATATCGTTTTTGAACTCGAAAATCTTAAATTCGATTACAGCAGTCGTCTCCTCAGTACTCGCGAACTCTGGAGGCGCCCCGCTGGCGTTTTCGTTCATCGTGTTGGCCGGGAATACTGGTTATCTCATCTCCATGCTGTTGGCCATTGACTCCAGCTTTTCGCTGTACACCGTCAAAGGTCTGGTCCTGATGTACCAATACTTCCTGATCCCCATGGTGGTGCTTTTGCTGTTGCCATCATTCCAAGCAATGCGTACATCGTGGAAGGAAGCGAACACATCCCTCGGTGGATCAGCATGGACATTCTGGCGACGTGTGGGATTACCGATTCTCACACCAACCATTTTGGGTGTGTGGATTTTGGAGTTCGGCGCTGCTTTTGCCACGCACGCCTCATCGGCAGTTCTGATTGGTACGGGCACCTTCCCGTTGATCGTTCTACAAATTTCTACTGAAATGAGTGGCTCGGCTGCCAGCGGCGGCGAACACATCGCCATGGCTATGGGTCTAAGCACAACGGCAATCGCGATTGTCACGTTAATTGCTTTCAACTGGCTACAGAACAGGAGCCAAAAATGGCTGGGTTAACACCGACCTCTTCTCGTACCTCTCGCCGCGCACTCGCTTGGTTGCCCATCATTGCTCTGACAGTTTTCATCGTGGCGCCACAAGTCGCGATGGTAGCCTACGCAATGTTTACCAGCGGGGAGTTCACCGTCAGTGCATTTACTGGACTAATCGGCAACAACGCGTTCTATAGTGCACTGACGCTATCGTTCGTGATTTCGCTGGCAACCGTCGTTCTCTTGGTGGTGGTTCTGGTACCGGCAGTTGTTGCCGTGCATTTATGGGCACCAAAATTATCCGGTTTGCTATCCACCTTGTGCACGCTGCCGCTAGTCATTCCCGCAATTGCACTAGTAGCCGGACTGCTACAGATTCTGCGCACCATGGCCAGCACCGGACGTGGCTCCCCTCTCAATGTACTTTCGGCGTCCCTGCAAAATTCTGATTTTCCAATAGCGCTGATCGGAACCTACGTCGTCCTCAGCCTGCCGTTTACTTATCGTTCGGTTAATGCGGCGCTAGGCACCATCCCGCTGCGTGTGTATTTTGAAGCCTCCGCCAGCCTCGGTGCAGGAACCTGGACAACACTCGCGCGCATCATTCTTCCGAATATCCGGGGTTCCATATTGTTCTCGGCATTCTTTGCCTTTGCACTTGGTTTTTCGGAATATACCGTCGCCGCCACGATGTCAGTACGAACCTTGCCGGTATACATGACAACGCTGTCCTCGACTGATTTCCGCGCCTCTATCGCTCTATCGCTGCTATCAAACGTCATTACCTGGGGTCTTTTGGCCGTAGCCATGATTTACGCCGAACGTGCAGGTAAGAAATCCACCAGCAGGAAAATCAAGCGACGTCGTGCACGCAGCCAGGATTCGCCAGGCAGTGACAAAGCTCAGTCGGCTACTCCAGGCCCAGACACTGCCGACAACATCAGCAACTCAGCGCGCAACCTCGATGAAAAGGAGAAAACTTCTCGTGGCATCGTTTAGCACTTCTACGGAACCGCTTTCCGTGAGCTTTCGTGGGATTAATAAATCTTATACCGCAGGTGGACCTCTGGTCTTACGTGATTTGGACCTAGATATCGAGGCTGGTGAGCTGCTGACTGTACTGGGACCTTCCGGTTGTGGAAAGACCACTACCCTGCGCATCCTCGCTGGTTTCGAGAACCCGAATTCCGGTGACGTGTTGGTCGGCGGTAACTCAATCGTGTCCACGCCAGCGTCGAAAAGAAATATGGGAATGGTCTTTCAATCCTATTCCCTATTTCCCAACCTGTCGGTCGCCGAAAACATCGAATACGGTCTGCGCATCCGCAAACGCGATAAAGCAGCCTCGCGTAAACGCTGCGAGGAGCTATTAGAAATGTGCGGGCTTCCGGACTATGGCGACCGTCGGCCAGAACAGCTTTCTGGTGGTCAGCAGCAACGTGTGGCTTTAGCACGTGCTCTTGCCATTGAGCCACAGGTGTTACTGCTCGACGAGCCACTTTCTGCGCTCGACGCCACAGTACGTGCGCAGCTGCGCGACGAAATCCGCAACGTGCAGCAAACCATGGGCACTACCACGATGTTCATTACCCACGATCAGGCCGAAGCACTCGTTATGGCAGATCGGGTGGCCGTCTTAAATGGTGGAGTTGTTGAACAGCACGCCGCCCCAAAGCAGTTGTATTCCCGGCCAGAAACGCCATTCGTGGCACGCTTCGTGGGATCCATCAACGAGTTCTCGGTGCCTGCCAGCTGGCAACCCGCAGATAATATCCCAGTCAACCTGCCTGCAGCACAAGCAGACGACGTCGTTTTCGTACGCCCGGAAGCGCTGCGTTTAGTCGCGGATGAGAACTCGTCTGCGCGCGTTACTAACCATGCGTATTTAGGTGACCACATCCGCGTGACCGTGGAACATGACAATGCCCGCACTGGCTCGTGGACTGTCCAAGTTTCCAGCCGGGAAGCTGGCGAAGTTCCTGTCGGTAGCCGCGTGAGTGTGTCGTTGATTGATGACATAGCACTGCGCCTGCCTGCTTCAGAAACGGGGGAATAACATGGCGGATTTCACGGACGTAACCAATGTGCCCGAATTACCAGACATACGGGTCTCTGCGGCTGTATTCGATTGCGACGGAACCTTGGTCGATTCGGAGCAATGTTGGCTCGATCTGTTACACGAATTGATTACCGAGCTTGGGCTTTCACCTGATGAGTTTGGCGATGTACGCGGTATCACTGCTTTTGAGGCCGCTCAACGACTCAGCCCTCATACCGACTACACCGTCCACGAGCTCAACGTGCTTATCGACGCTCGTTACACGCAGGCTTTGCACAATGTCACCACTGCCCTCCCCGGCGTCGACAAGCTGCTGCGAAGTTTGCATGGCGTAGTACCCATCGCGGTCGCAACGAATGGACGTCGCGAAGACGTCGTCGGCATGCTACAGCGCAGTGGTATCGCGAATTATTTTGACGCAATCATCACCGTCGAAGATGTGGAACATGGCAAACCGCACCCAGAGATCTACCAAGTTGCCTGCGAGCGGTTGGGGGCGAGGCCGGAATCCACCGTTGTTTTTGAAGATTCCGCTGTCGGAGCTTCTGCTGCACAGGCTGCTGGCTGCAATGTCATTGGGCTAAGCCTGAAAAAAGAGGGTACGTACCCGGCGCGTGATGTGCGGGACGTCGAATTCGATGGTGCAACAGCACGATTCCGAATCACAGCTGATTCCCGCTTTCGCCTGGCAACCTGGAATATCTGGTGGGGCGGACAAAAAGTGCGCAATGGGCAGCAAAAGATATCCGATATTATCCGTCAGATAAACCCAGAAATTATCTGCTTTCAAGAATGTTTTGGCGAATACGCTAAAGAAGTATCACAAGATACTGGCCGACAGCATGTGCAACAGGGATTTGATTGCGCCATTTCCACTGGTTTTCCAACGGACCAAGACGATTCGGGCAACAGCATCGAGCTCATTTCGACTAATACCGAACCTTATGCCACTGCTGCGTGGATATGGATCGCCGGAGCCCGAGTGCTGGTGTGGTCGGTGCACCTTGCTCCGTGGGATTACGGCCCTTATGCCGCACTCAAGGGTGAAGACCCCGCAGTAATGAACAAACAGCCAGAAGAAATCCAGCGACAAGAACAGATCGCAAAAATCCTGGATCTTAGCGATGAGCTTACCGATTACGATCCAGACGCCGCTGTGGTTATTGCTGGTGATTTCAACAGCCCGGCAACTACAGACTGGCAGCAGCGCGACGATCTTCCGGATTATCGGTGGATTCCCACCGATGCGCCAATACAGCGCGGATACCACGATGGGTTCCGGGAGATCTATCCTGACGCCAACACTGTGTGGGGTGATACGTGGGCACCTATCGAACCACTGGATTCCGAACCGCGAGACCGCATTGATTTTATTTTCATCAAAAACCTCGCTGTCGAATCTGCCGTCATCCGCGGCATTAAGGTTTCAGATACAGAGGCCTATGATCCGCCTGAGCGGCGCAGCGACAGCCCGCATCAGGGATGTTTCGCATCACTTGATTCCAACGGGCGTCTGATCCCGCACCAGGAAGACAACACTTATCCGAGCGATCACCAGATGGTGGAATTAACGCTGCGAATCACCCGGTAAACTTAGCGGTTGCTGGGACAACCACTTCCTCAACGGATTCTGTCGAGAGTGCCCCGCACGCAACCGTCTTTCGACGCTTCCTGCCAATGGCTTCGAAATTAGCTTTACTCAGATGCCCTAGCCCGCCAGCACCAACACCAACTCAGCGCGGGTTAGCGGATCCTCCAGATCAAAGCCCGCGCACTGCTTAACCCGCGCGATCCGCGAACGCACCGTATGCCGGTGAATCCCCAGCGCATCGGCGGTTGCACCCACATTGCAGGAATTCAGCAGATACACCCGCAACGTCGCGATCAACTGCTCCGCTTGCTCGTCGCCAAGCCCCTGCGCATACACCCCAGCCAACAACTCTTGCCGACGCCGTCGCAACGCAGCATCCACCCCCGGCACGCGCAACCACGCAGGCGTAGTCTCACGCCACTCCGCCACGCTCCCCGGGGCAAGCGCACCGGCATGCACCAGCAACCGATCACAATCCACCTGCCCAAAACCACGCCACGGCCGCCGCTGGAACGCCAACCGAGCTGTCGCGCACGCAGGAAAATCCTGCGCCAACTCCTGCGGGGCCGGCAACCGATCTTCTGGATGAGCAACTAGCAACGCCTGGGTATCAGAAAGCCGCAGCGCATAACGGACCCCGCCCCCAGAACGGGCTGCGTTTCGACGACTAGCTGCGCCTGCACCCTGCACATACGCCGTGATCGTGGCGGCCAACTCATCCGATCGATCAGCAACGAGTCCCGCAAAGACCACCTCGCCACGGCTGGCCACCAGACCCATCGCATCCGCCAGAAGGTCACGCTGACGAGACACCGCAGTGGAGCCAGCAGGCCCGGCTTCTGCTCGATCACCGGGACTCTCGCGCACACCACCAACCTCGCCCGCCAGCAGCGTCGACAAGACCAACGCCCCGAGTGCTTCGGCAGGCCCGGCATGGTCCTGCGCAGAGCGATGCACCAACAACCCCGCCAGGCCAGCCAAGTGCTTGATCAACGCGCGGGCATAGGCATCAAATTTCCCGGCCGCTTCCACCACCAACATGGCCGCCACCCGGCCCGGCAACTCAATCTTTTGCTGCATCCGGGCCCCCTGAAGCCCCATCGCACCGCCAGCTTGCGCCCACACCTCACCGGATTCCCCGACAACCGCCACCGCGGCAGCCAGCTCCCGCGCACCCACGCGGCACACATCATCCAGCCCGCCGCGCCAGGCAGCAGCGCTCAGCTTTTCTTGTTGCTTGCGCAAGACGGTTTGCCGTTCCTGCTCCCGCCGGGTCTGCTCGCGGCTAACCGCAGACATCACCGACAAGAATGGGGTGGGCCGTGGGACCTCACAAAGCACCAGGTCATGCTGCGCCGCGGCGTCGACAAGCTCCTCTGGCACGGAAGCAAAGGCAATCCCGGTACCGAACCCAATCCCGGCCACCCCGGCGTCGGCAAGCACCCGGACATAGGTGGCAAACTCGCCGCGCTTGTCGACGAAATCGAGCCCCACCAGCATGATGATCGCGCCCGGCAGCGTGAATTCGGCCGGATTGCGCAGCTCACTGACGTGCACGGTGGTGAAGGTGCGCTGTTCAGTATTAGTTCCCACCAACCGGCGCAGCCCGAGCTCGCTTTGCTGAAATAACCACCGAAACGTCAAATCCGACATGCTTATACACAGTAGCGAAATGACGGCTCAAAATTCGCCATACTGGACATAGATTTTGTGATCGAAACTACAGATAATGAGTGGACAGCACTTCACACACCACCCAATTCGCAGAACAGGATGTGATCGCGATGAAAGACCTCACCTACCGCATCGAACAGAAAATCTCCATCAACACTGAGCTCCCCGGGCCCAAAAGCACCGAGTTGTTCACACGCCGCAACCAGGCCCTGCCTTCCTCGGTGGGATCGGTGCTGCCGGGATTCGTCGTGGACGGCGACGGCGGCATTCTTGTCGACGCCGACGGCAACCAATTCCTGGACCTGGCCTCCGGCATCGCCGTGACCTCCGCCGGTGCCTCCAACCCGCGCGTAGTCCAAGCCATCCAGGACGCTGCCGCCCGGTTCACCCACACCTCGTTTATGATCTCGCCGTATGAATCCTACGTCGCGCTGGCAGAAAAACTCGACAAACTCACCCCCGGTGAGCACGACAAACGCACCGTGCTGATGAACAGTGGCGCCGAAGCCGTGGAAAACGCGGTGAAAATCGCGCGCCACTACACCAAGAAAAAAGGCGTCGCCGTGTTCGACTATGCCTTCCACGGCCGCACCAACTTGACCATGGCCATGACCGCGAAGGAAAACCCGTACAAGGCCGGGTTTGGCCCGTTCGCGGGTGATATCTACCGCGCACCAATGTCCTACCCACTGCGCGATGGTTTCAGCGGTGCCGAGGCCGCCGAGCGCACAATCGCAGAATTGGAGAAAGTCGGCGCAGACAACCTGGCGTGCGTGGTCATTGAACCAATCCAAGGCGAGGGTGGTTTCATCGTGCCTGCCGAGGGATTCTTGCCGCGCATCGTCGACTGGTGCCGCGCCAACGACGTAGTATTTATCGCTGATGAAATCCAGGCTGGCATCATGCGCACCGGAACCTGGTTTGCCAGCGAACACGAAGGAATCGTGCCGGACCTAGTCACGATGGCCAAAGGCATTGGCAACGGCATGCCAATTTCTGCGGTTACCGGGCGCGCGGAAATCATGAACGCGCCGCAACCGGGTGGTATCGGTGGAACCTACGGCGGAAACCCTGTCGCGTGTGCCGCTGCGCTGGCCACCTTGGAAGAAATGGCAGCCGAAAACCTTGGCGCGCGTGCCATAGAAATCGGGCACATCGTGCGCGAGGAACTTGCCGAAATCACCGAACACCCGCGCGTGGCAGAATTGCGCGGGCGCGGTGCCATGGTGGCGCTGGAATTTGTTGACGACGACGGTAACCCGGATAAAGATTTGACCAGTGCCATCGTGGAGGCCGCGAAAGCCGAGGGCGTGCTGGTACTCAGCTGTGGCCAGGACGGCAACGTTATCCGCTTCCTGCCGCCACTAGTGATCCCCGAAGCTTTGTTGCGTGAAGGCTTGCAAACCATCGTGCACCACTTCACACAGTTGGTTTAGCAATACTCTGTGATGTCTAGTGACTTCTTGGACTCGGAGTCCAGTTAGTTTTTTGACTCGGAGTCCAGGAAGTTTATGGACAGGATGTCTAACGACTTTTTGGACTCTGGCTTGTTGACAATGTGGGGATGGCAATTCCCATTACTCTCCGCAAGAAGATAGCGGATTTCGACCCCATCCGTGAGGGCATCACGGTCCAGCAGTTCTGCAAGAACATCGGCGTATCGAAGCAGACGTACTACAACATCAAAGCACGTATCGCCGAACGCGGGCGGGCTGGCATCGTGCCGGATCGCACGGCACCGCTGAACCCGCGACGGGTCTACGATGACAAGAGTCGACAACAGGTCCTGCAAG
>NZ_AQXC01000011.1 GCF_000375525.1 Corynebacterium propinquum DSM 44285 | reverse complement strand
AGCATGACGGAACCACCTCGTTCCCACCGGTACGGACACCCCCACCTGAAGGGCGGCCTGCGCAGTGGTGATTCCCGTCGCGATCAGACCCCAGAACTGGCGTTGCACTGCCCGTGACGGAACCGGCCTACCCGGGGAACGCATCGCAGGCCGCAACGCCCGATCCGCACGCCACTGACGCCGCACCCCCACCGGCATATCACTGGTCTTCTTACTCCAGTCCTTGGTAGCCACCTTCTCATACCTCCATGCTCAGGGTGTTGCGACAACCAATTGAATCCACCCTATAAGCCGTGATCCGAATGGTGAATGAGACCTGTTGTTTCCTTTGCCGCGACAATCGCCTGGTTGAGTGCTTGCAGCAGCAAAGCCTGAAGTGCGCATCGAGTTCGATAGTGCCTCCCCAGCGATCCGTCGAGAAGACACGTCAGTGACAAAGGCCCTTGGGGCTTACTCGCATATGGGGAGCAAATTGAAATCGGATGCTTTAGGCAGTGTGCGCAGGACTGAACTTGCCGCTATCAAACAGGAGATAACCGAGCACAGAGCGCATAGTGCCATGCTTGCCTGAAAACCAATTGCAGCGAGAAATATACCCGCGCTGGCGGAGGCGATGATTGGTAGCAATCCCATCATCAGACGCGCTCCTGCCGAGCATTTTCCTATTTTTTCGGGAGGTGCTGATAACGCAAGCAGTCCTCCGGAATATGAGTTGCACGCAATGGAGGGAACTACGATGAAAAATGCTGCAACTGCGATAAACGGCCAATACTGAGAAAATACAAGAAGCAACAAATACCACAGTAGCTCCCAAAACATCGTTGCTCGGATGATGTTTCTTCCTGGCAATTGCTTGATGAGGCGGTCTTGAAGAAGTCCTCCAACAATCATTCCAAGGGCGAACATGGCTGAGGTGAGGCCGATTATCCAACCATCAACTTTGAGGTATGCCAGCCATAGGTCAATGGACGCGATGAGGAAAAAGTTGGCGAAGTTGGAGAAGATATCGATGCTGAAGATTGTTCGAAGCCTCGGATATTTCCAAATCCAAGCCAAAGAATATTTACTATCGGACCAGAACTGTCTAAACGAATACCGTTGCTCACTGTTTTTCTTCCCCAGGTCCGTACTGATGGTTCTTGAGGCATAAAGCGGACCCAACCCACACAACGTTTGTGCAATAAAGGGAATAACCGGGGCTAGACCGTAGAGAAAGCCTCCTAAAGGTAGTCCGACCATCCAGATAATGTTGTCTCGAGTTTGGTTACGGCCTTGCGCTTGAACAAGCAAATTCTCAGGAATGATGAATCTCAAAATGGCGTTGGTCAGGCCTCCGAACGTGCCTGTAATCATTCCTGCAAACAGGCTAAAGAAGAACAAAAGTGGGAAATTGAATTTGCCCAAGTAAAGCAGTAGCGAGAAGGTTGACCAGATACCAATTTGGCTCAGCCCGTAGAAGAGAAGTAACTTTTTCTTGTTAAAACGATCGATGATCATCCCGGCTGGGATCGTCATGATCATCGAGCCTGCCGAGCTTGCGGCTCCAATCACTCCCGCTTGACTTAGGCTTCCAGTGAGGTAGTAGCTCGCAAGTGAAATAGGGATAGCCACGAGGGATGCCCCCAAGGCGCTTGCTGTATCAGCGAAGAACCACCGTAGATAGTCAGGATGGTTCTTGCGTACGATGGTCCAAAATTTTTGATCAGAAGTCTTATAATCCTGCATCATGTCTCTCAATCTTTGGCAACCGCGACTGAAAGCTCATGCGCGCAGCATGAACCCAGCGTTGGAATTCCGAAATGGGTAATTCTCACGGGTCAACCTCTTGACCCGCCGCAACTTGCGGTGTGTCAAATGAGATTTATTGATGCAGTAATGTGAACATGATGTGCTCCAGGTCCTATGTCATTAATTTTGGATCAGTGCCGATAGACTTCCGCGCCATAAGCTCACTAATTCTCTTGGGGTAGGAGCTTGCTCTTGAAGAACAGGATGGAGACCATAATAGGTGGTCCCTCGTTCATCACTAATGATTTCGAAATCTATGGCTTTAATCTCTAGTTTGTTGTTGATGAGAATGTTTGAGGGAGATACGTCTATCCACTGTACGCCTGACTTTGCGATGGTGAAGTGTCCTGGGGTTTGTTCCGTCTGAGTAGATGGGAAAATCTTCGAACATGCCCAAAAAATTTGACCAGGATGCCAAGGACCGAGTTGTCCGATTAGTAGAAGATCGCATCTTGGCGGAAAATATGTCGATGCAGGCCGCGTGCCAGGCAGTAGCCCCAAAGGTGGGAGTTACATGGCACACGGCTCGTCAATGGACTTAAGCCTGCCCGTCGTGCAGGAAACATCCCAGAGCCTGTTCCTGAAGACTTGGCTGCGGAAAACGTGAGGCTACGCCGTGAAAATCAAGCACTCCGCGACACTAATGAGCTGCTGAAGGCCTCCTCAGCTTTTTTCGCATCGGAACTCGACCCAAAACGTTAAGAAATGATCCGATTCATCGATAAATACCGGGATCGTTTCTCTGCCTGAGTTCATCTGTACGACGTTGAAAAATAACCGGGCTGGTGGGTTTATTACCTCGCGTGGTTATCGCCAATCCACAGCCCGAGGGCTTAAACGCTCGTCATCTTCGTGACGGCGTGCTGGTTGAACGTATAAGTGGCTGTTCATAGAAATAATTACGGTGCCTACGGCGTGCGGAAAATATGGCATGCTCTACGCCGTGACGGAATCGATATCGGTCGTGAACACACCGCCCGGCTGATGCGCCTGGCTGGTGTTTCTGGCAAAGGCGCATCACCTATCACAACCCGTACACCTCAACCTGCCGGATCTGCGCCCGGATTTGGTGGAGCGTGAGTTCAAAGCCCAGGGGCCTTAAACACGCTGTGGGTGGCTGACATTACCTACGTGCGCACGAACAATGGCTTTGTGTATGCCGCGTTTGTTACCGATGTTTATTCAAGGGGGGGGGATAGTTGGGTGGGCGCTATCGGATTCAATGCGCACTTCAGGTTTCGCCGCTGCAAGCACTCAATCAAGCGATTGTGAGTGCTGAAGAAACGAGAGGTTTGGTGCACCATTGAAGATCATGGCTCGCAATACGTCAGCGTTCTCTACAACGAGAAACTCACTGAATTCAGGATTCAATCTTCCACCGGAATTGTTGGCGACTGATATGACACTGATATGACAATGCGTTGGCGGAAAACGTCAACGGCCCCTCACAAGAACGAGTTGATCCATACTCGCTGGTGGGATGATGTTGTCGAGGTGGAGACCGAATTGTGGAAGCAGAACCCGCAACAGGGAATAATAGAGATTAAGGCAAATGCCTAGGAACAAAACTCGGGGCACTTCATAAGTGAAAATTATGTGACTTAGTTAAGTCCCGCATAGGAATGCAAACCAGACACCACTTGATTGATAAAAAACAAATTAAAAATCATTGTTGCAAAAGCTAGGACATTGACCCACGCAGGAAAAACCGTACCTACAGAACGCGTAGCCCGGGAGTGAAGATAGGCGGCATAAAGTACCCATGTCACTAGAGACATTGTTTCCTTTGGATCCCAATTCCAGAATCGTCCCCAAGCAGCCTCAGCCCAGATAGCGCCGAAGATAATCCCCAGACCGAAAATTGGAAGGGCCCATATGCACGTTCGGTACGCCAGGCCATCTATAACCTCAGGGGAGGGCAAGGGGTTGCAAATTAACCGCACAAACTGAGGGGCGGATCCAGAGCGCGACCAAGAGCGGATAATAAAAACTAATGAGGCTGCACCGGAGACCAACGCGACGGATGCGCCAATAGAAACGGTAGTTACATGAATATAATACCAACCTGACTTAAGCGCAGGGGGCACGGGAGCAGAATCAATGTACAACTTGGTCCCGGCATAAAATAACAATGCCATTACCGGAGTCAATACCCAGGGGAGTAAAGGAAGATACCGAAAATTTGAGTAAATCTGACCGAGAATTAAAACGACTGCGACGCCAGAGAGCAGAACCGTGTATTCGAAAAGATTACCCCAAGGAAGCCTACCGGCCGAGAGTCCCCTTGTGATGAGATAAAGAACCTGAAGAGTAAGTGCAATAATAGTGATATAAAAGCTAGAACGGAACCAACGCGAAGTTGCAGGCGCAGACGACACATCGGTTGGCTTTGAATTATTCGAATTATCCTTAGTGCGCACAAGCGCTACCTTCGAGTACGCAAACAAACTGCAAGCTAATGCGAAAATATAGACAATAAGCATCGAGATGAAAATATTACTCTCTGCTGAAGCTAAAAATGATTTGTCGACAGAATTGTTGAAATTAAATGACAATTTATGACTCACTTTCTATGAAATGACCGCTCCAGACTAGGGGCTGGCCCCTGGAGAGTAGACACGTCGGGGGTTAGCTATGCTGATTTAGTTAGTGTAGCCGAAGCTTTGGTTTCAAAGACGTCAGGAGCCACAAGATTGCACCAGGAGTGCCGCCTGCGCGTGTTATAGCGCATGCACCACCGGAAGACTTCCTGGCGGCAGGTAATCGGATTGTCAAAGACTTTCCCATCACGCAGTACCTCCCGCTTTAAGGTGGCGTTAAATGATTCTGCTAGGGCGTTATCAGCACTCGTTCCTACTGCTCCCATGGACTGGCGCACACCCAACGACGCGCAATGGTCCCGAAACGCCTGTGAAGTATAGACACTGCCGTGATCGTCAGTGGAATACAGCCCCATCAAGGCTGCCGCGCACACCGTGTGCGTGGTCTAAAGCATCAATAACCAATGAGACCCGCATGTGGTCGGCAAGTGCATAACCTGCAAGTTTACGTGAATACGTGTCAATGACCGTGGCCAAATACATGTTTGTGCCACCCTTACACGGTAGATAAGTAATATTGCCGACATAGACGCGGTTTAGCTCGTTAGCTGTGAATTTGTGGCCTAGTAAATCTGGCATGACTCGGTGGCCAGGCTTAGGTCTGGTAGTGATGCATCGGCGGTGTTTGCTCAAGCCTTTTGAGCCCCATGGCTTTTGATGATGCGTGCGACTTTTTTGTGGTTTACCGGGGTACACGCCGTGTCCTCTTTCAAGGTTGCAGCGATGCGTTGGAGTGACGTAAAGACCATTCTCATCATCAAAGATGGATCTGATTTTAGCACCAATAAGACCGTCAGAATGTACCTTTAACCTGCGTTTTTTGCGGGTTCTGACCCATTTGTAGAACGAGGAATGATTCGGCTGTAACACGCGGCGCATCCGTGTGATCCGGATACTCGGTTCGGTGGTCATAGACACATTGGAAGCGGGTCACCAGTGAGTCCGCTTTAAGCAAAATACTTTGCAGCCTTACCCAGAATATCGCGTTCTTCGCGCAGCTGAGCGTTTTCTTTTTCGAGCTGGCGGATGCGTTCGGAATCATTGGCCACTTGAGCTTTATTGTGTAGCGCTTTCGTGCGGGAGCGTTTACCGGTGCCGTACTTTTTAACCCAGGAATATAGCGATGCCTGGTCGATTCCGAGCTCTGCTGATGCTGACTTCAGCGAGAGGTCTTCATTGTTTTCGTACAGGGCTACGGCATCGCGTTTAAACTCGTCGGAATACCTGGACATGGTGGTAGATTACCTTTCTTCCCAGCGCAAATGGGCTGGGTATCAGGTGTCCACCAAACAGGGATCAGGTCCGTCACGCTGGAATTATTGCTCTAGGTTTGTTCTAGGTTCGTTTTAGGTCACGACCTATATAAGCTCCAGTTCTGCTGCAGCACGCCAGTATCTTTAGGATGCAAGTATGCGCATCGCCATGATCTCTATGCACACCTCACCCATCGAGCAGCCGGGAATCGGCGATGCCGGGGGCATGAACGTCTACGTCTTAAATATCGCCCGCCAGCTCGCGAACCAGGGTATTGGCGTCGATATCTTCACCCGCGCCACCCGATCCTCCCAGCCGGAGGTCATGCAACTTGCCGAAAACCTCCGCGTGATCAACATCATCGCGGGCCCTTATGTCGGGCTCGAAAAAGAATCGTTGCCGACGCAACTCGTTGCTTTTACCGGGGGCATCGTGCAGTTCGTCAACAAAGAATCCCAGCCGGTGGCCAAGCAGGAGTCCCGTACCGGCTACGCTCCTTGTCACGCGCCGTATGATGCGATCCACTCCCACTATTGGCTCTCCGGCCAGGTTGGCTGGTTGTTGCGCGACCTGTGGGGCATCAGCCTCGTCCACACCGCCCACACGCTTGCGGCAGTGAAAAACGCCTATCGCTCGGCTGATGATACCGCCGAATCCGAGGCCCGCCGTATCTGTGAACAGCAACTTGTCGACAACGCCGACACTCTCGTCGTCAACACCGACGAAGAAGCCCGCGACCTCATTGGCCACTATGATGCCGAACCATCCAAGATCGTGGTGGTTCCGCCAGGTGCCGACCTAGAACTGTTTACCCCGGGCACAGACCGCAACACAGAGCGCTCCCGACGCGAACTCGGTATCCCACTACACACGAAAGTTGTCGCGTTTGTTGGCCGTTTACAGAAATTCAAAGGCCCCGAGGTGCTCATCCGCGCTACCGCCGAGCTGTTCCGCCGCGAGCCTGACCGGTGCCTGCGAGTGGTGATCTGCGGTGGTCCGTCGGGAAGCGCAGCCAGCCCGGATTATTACCACAATCTTGCCCGTGAACTGAGCGTCGCCAAGTGCATCCGGTTCATTGATACCCGCCCGCCGGAGGAGCTGGTGGCGGTGTATCAAGCTGCCGACCTGATCGCGGTGCCGAGTTACAACGAATCATTCGGGCTCGTTCCCATGGAGGCGCAAGCGTGCGGCACCCCGGTGGTGGCCGCGCGGGTCGGTGGCCTGCCGATTGCCGTTGCCGATGGACAGACGGGCGTGCTTGTCGACGGGCACGACCCTGCCGATTGGGCCGATGCGCTGGCAGATTTGCTGGACGACGACGAACGCCGCGTCCAGATGGGGCAGGCCGCGGTGGGTCATGCTGCGCAGTTTTCGTGGGCGGCGGCTGCCGACCGGCTAGTAGGGGTATTCCAGGATGCGATTGCGAGTGCTGACGGTGCATCCGGGCTGCGGAACCGGCAAGCCAGCGGCAATTAGCGGGTTGTCCGTGGCATGCTAGAAGCTATGACTGGACCTAATTCTGAACCGAATTCTGCCAACGGCAAGCTCATCTTGCTGCGACACGGCCAATCCACCTGGAACGAATCCAACCAGTTCACCGGCTGGGTGGATGTGGACCTGACTGCCCGCGGCGAAAACGAGGCGCGCCGGGCCGGTGAGTTGATTGCCACTGCCGGGTTGAAACCAGAAATCGTGTACACCTCGCTGCTGCGCCGCGCGATCCGTTCGGCAAATATCGCCCTGTCTGCGGCTAATCGCCACTGGATCCCGGTTGTGCGGAACTGGCGCATCAACGAGCGCCACTACGGTGCCCTGCAGGGCTTGAACAAGGCGGAAACCCGCGACAAATACGGCGAGGACCAATTCATGTCCTGGCGTCGTTCCTACGACACCCCGCCACCGGAGCTTGCCGACGACTCCCAGTACTCCCAAGCTGGCGACCCGCGCTATGCAGATGTGGAAAACCCGCCCCGCACCGAGTGCTTGAAAGACGTCGTGGCCCGTGCAATCCCGTACTTCGAATCGGAGATCCTGCCACGCCTACGGGAGGGCCAGACCGTGTTGTTGGCTGCGCACGGAAATTCACTGCGCGCGTTGGTCAAGCACTTGGATCAGATTTCTGATGAAGACATCGCTGGGCTCAACATCCCGACCGGCATGCCGCTGGTATACGAATTTGCCGCCGACGGTTCCATCGTGAACCCGGGTGGCGATTATCTGGACCCAGAGGCCGCCCAGGCGGGTGCTGACGCTGTGGCTAACCAGGGACAAGCGGGCCAGGATCAGGCTGCCCAGGATCAGGCCAAGTAACCCTCGTGACTACTGCGCACATTGTCCTGCTCACCGTCGCTGTGACGGTGCTAGTTATCGCCGTGATCCTGGTGCTTGGGGTTGCGGCCTTCTGGCGTGCACGACAGTCCAGCTACGTTGGCGCTCGTCTCGTCGAACGCGCGCAGCAGAAGCGTCGCGGGCGCCAAGCGAAGAAGTCGAAGTCACCCCGAGCGCATCGGTCTGAGCAGGCGCAGCAGCGTACGGGCGAGGCGCAGTTGTGGGGAGAGGATCAGTACCCGCAGCAGCAGTACCACCAGCAGTATCCGCACCAGCACAAGTATCAGCATCAGTCTTTCCAGGGGATGGACAACGTGGCTGCTACTGCTAGCACTGCTGCGGCGGCTAGTGCGGATGCGGAGACGGCGGCGGATGCGGCGCATGCGCCAATGCTGGAATCCAACCAGGTTGTGACCGTCGGCCAGATGCTGCATCTGGTGATCCAAAGTTCACCGACCGGCATTGTTGTCCTTGACCGTGATGGGGATGTCATGTTGTCGAACGCGCGGGCGCACGACATGGCGTTGGTGCATGCTCGGACCGTCGACAAGCAGGTCTGGCAGGTGGCTGCGAGCGTTTTCGACGACGAGGAAAAAGAAAACCGGCTGCTCGAGCTCGCGATACCGAAGCGTCGTACCGGCAATCGGATTTCGAACGTGCGCGCATTGGTCAAGCCACTCACGCTTGTCGACGACAGGTTTGTGATCGTCTACGGCACAGATGAATCGGAAAACGTGCGTATGGAATCCGCGCGGCGAGATTTCGTCGCCAATGTCTCGCATGAACTGAAAACGCCGGTCGGTGGCATGGCGTTGTTGGCGGAGGCGTTATTGGGATCGCCTGATGATCCCGAACACGTGGAGCATTTTGGAAAGCAGCTGCAGCGCGAGGCCACGCGTATGGCCGATATGGTCAACGAGCTGATTTCTTTGTCCAAGCTGCAGGGGGCAGAAGCCCTGCCGGAGATCGAGCAGGTGTCTGTCGGTGACGTCATCAGTGCTGCGATCGTGCGTAACCAGATGGCCGCGGAGAATCATGGCATCGAATTGCGCACCCCGGAGGGGGAAGCATCTGCGGCCGGGATTTTCGTCGCCGGAAATCGGAACTTGTTGGTCACGGCGGTATCTAACTTGGTCTCGAACGCCATTAACTATTCCCCAGATGCCACCCCGGTCACCATCAGCTGGGAGGAGGCCTCTGCGGATGAAGTGTGCATCCACGTTTCTGACCAGGGGATTGGCATCGCTGCTGCGGATCAGGAACGCGTTTTTGAGCGATTTTTCCGTGTAGACAAGGCGCGTTCGCGGCAGACCGGCGGCACGGGGCTGGGGTTGGCGATCGTGAAACACGTTATCGCGAACCACGGCGGCAAAATTAGTCTGCGCTCTGAGCTGGGTGAAGGCACCACATTTACGTTGGCTTTGCCGAGGTATAAGGGTGAGACGGCAGAGATCGACCAGGATCTGGAGACTGGCCGTTCTACAAGTGCAGGACTTGATTAAGCCGTGATATAGGATGAGCGGTGTGACAGAAACCATCGTTTAAGTCACATCAGCCTGCGCGACCAGACCATGCTTGTGGCTGTGTGGCTGTATGGCTGTGCGGCTGTATGGCTGCACAATTCAGAGTGGACCAGCAAGCGTAATCGACCGAAGCACATAATCGACCCGAAGTACAAAAAGGACAAGGCCCCATGGCTACTGTTTTGATCGTTGAAGATGAAGAGTCGTTAGCCGACCCACTGGCATTCCTACTTCGCAAGGAAGGCTTCGAGACTCTGACGGCAACCGATGGCCCGAGTGCCTTGTCGACGTTCCAATCCGAGCACGTCGACATCGTGTTGCTGGATCTGATGCTGCCGGGCATGTCGGGCACTGAGGTGTGCAAGAAGATCCGGACTACATCCCAGATACCGATCATCATGGTGACCGCACGTGATTCCGAAATTGACAAGGTCCTGGGGCTGGAGCTTGGTGCCGACGATTACGTGACCAAACCGTATTCCGCCCGTGAATTAACCGCCCGCATTCGGGCCGTACTGCGCCGCGGGGCTGATGCTAGCACCAGCGAACCGGCGGCCGAGGGGGCATCCGAAAATATCCTGGAAAGTGGACGCGTGCGCATGGACGTCGACCGCCACATCGTTTATGTCGACGGTGAAGCTGTGCCGATGCCCCTGAAAGAATTCCACCTGCTGGAGTATTTGCTGGAAAACGCGGGCCGTGTGTTGACCCGCGGGCAACTCATCGACCGCATCTGGGGTTCGGACTATATCGGTGACACCAAAACGATCGACGTGCATGTGAAACGTCTGCGCTCCAAGATTGAGCCGGAACCATCGCGCCCATCCCACCTGGTGACTGTGCGCGGGCTGGGCTACAAATTCGACGCCTAACTTTGTGAGCCCCGGTTATTCGCCGCCTCCCGGGTAGCCGGGTGCTGCGGCAGATCCACACCTGCAGCGCGAGCCTCGTCCCGCAACTGACAATGGCTGGCCAAGATTTCGTAATTGCTCTGGCCCATCACTGCGACCAATTCCTCCCGGTGGGTTTTCCACAACGGATCCGTCGTCGTATGACACTGCGGCGCTGACGAACACCACCAATCAAACTCTTCGCCGCCATTGCCCCAGGCGCGCCGGTCGTATTCACTGATCACCGTGCGCAGAATTTCCACATCGTCGCTGCGGGTTTCATAATCCTCATGCCGACGAATCGGCACCTGCCAGCACACCTCCGGCTTGACGACGGTCAATTCCTCACCTTCGGCCACCGCCCACTGGTGCAGCGCGCAACCTGCGCCCGTTCCCCAGCCATGGCGATTCGCAAAAATGCAGCCACCGTCGACAGTGCGCGTTTTCAACGAAGGCTCCATCTCTCCGTCGTCGTTTTCTTCCTCGTCCCAGACCAGCCACGGCTCCAACTCGCCAGCTGGCGCTACTCCCGACAAGTGCTCCTCGGTATTGCTCGGGCGCAGCTGCCAATACTTCGCAGGCATCTCGCGGACGGCGTCGAAAAGCTGATCCTGGTCGGTTTCGTCGGCAAGAAACGCCCCATGAGTGCAACAGGCCACGTCGGTGATGCCTTCGCGGATGCCGAAACAATCCGAGGTGCCGAACTTACAGCTGTAATGGGACTCCACCCAGGTCAGATCGATGGAAAAGACGTGCTCCGGATCATCCGGGTTGGTGAATTCGAACCACTCCCGAGCGAAATCCGGGGCTACCTCCCGGCCAGCACGAATAGACTTGCCGGCCGGCGAGCTTGCAGGAAAACCAAGGAAAACAGAAGAAGACTGAGCGTGATTCACACTTAGACACCGTAGACCGTTTAGGCTAGACGTGTGCGATTAGGTGTAATTGACGTGGGCAGCAACACTGTCCACCTAGTAGCAGTAGATGTCCGCAACGGTGGCCGGCCCACTCCCATGAGTGATTGGAAGACCTCCCTGAAGCTGGTGGAGCAGCTCGATGCTGACGGCAATATCCACGAACGTGGGCTGAAAAAGCTCATCTCGGCTGTTGGGGAAGCCAAAGAACTCGCCAACAAACTCGGCTGCGACGAGTTCATGCCCTTTGCGACGTCTGCGATCCGTTCCGCCACCAATTCCGCTTATGTACTGGACGAGGTAGAAAAACACACCGGCGTGCGTCTGGAGATTTTGTCTGGTGAGGACGAAGGCAGGCTGACGTTCCTGGCGGTACGCCGGTGGTATGGCTGGTCAGCCGGGCGGATCACCAACATCGATATCGGTGGAGGCTCGCTGGAACTGTGTACGGGCACTGATGAGCACCCAGATGTTGCCAGCTCGTTGGACTTGGGTGCTGGCCGGTTGACCTACAACTGGTTTGACACCGACCCGCCGGGCAAGAAAAAGATCAACACCCTGCGTGATTACATCGATGCTGAACTCAAGGACGTCACCGCAGAGATTCGGGCCTACGGTGATCCCGGGATTGCAGTGGGAACCTCGAAGACAATCCGGTCATTGGCTCGTCTGACAGGTGCCGCGCCTTCGTCGGCAGGACCATATGTACGGCGGAGCCTGACCGCACCGGGTCTGCGCCAGTTGATCGCGTTTATCTCCCGAATGACTGCTTCTGACCGTGCCGAACTCGAGGGCGTGAGCAGTGACCGTTCGCATCAAATTGTTGCCGGTGCTTTGGTTGCAGAGGCTAGTATGCGAGCATTAGGAATCGACGAACTCGAGATCTGCCCTTGGGCACTGCGCGAAGGCGTAATTCTGCGTCGCATTGATAAAGGACTGGAATAGGGAGAAACAGCATGTCTGACGACAAACAATTGACAGTCGCGGAATTGTTGGCTCGCGCCGGGAAAGAAGATAGCGATGCCGACGGCACAAGCGGTGGCCGGGCACGTTCTGGCAAAGAGGGCTCGGAAAAGCCACGTCGACGTCGCCGCAGCATGGAAGACGGTGGTGGTGTCTCTGTTGCGGAGCTGACCGGGTCGTTCCCGAAGGTGACAGCTAAGCCCAAGGAATCGAAGCATGGTTCGCCTATCGACGAGCCGGACGGGCAGGGTGCGCGGGGTACGCAGGGCTCGCAGGGGTCGCGAGGCTCGCGGCAGGTTGAGAACGCGGAGAAGGTTGGAAACGCGACGAAGGCTGCGAATGCGCCGAAGACTGCGAAAGAAACTGCGTCGAAGGCTGAATCGAAAGCTCCACACAAAGCCGCGGCGAATGCTCCACAGAGCCCCTCGGGGCAAACCGTCGTTCGGAAGAAATCGAAGACCGTCACCGTTGGTCGGAAGGCAGACGATCAGGCTTCGACCAGCAAAGCCGCCAGCTCGGGCAACAAAGCCGCCGAGCCAGCACAAACAAATGCCGGTCAACCGACCGCAAAGCCTGGCACGCCTGCGCCTGAATCGACATCGGCACAGGGCAAACCAGCAAACAAGGCGACCCAGCAAGAACCAAGCGTCGACAAGAGTGCTGCAACTAAATCTGCAACTAAGCGGGGTGCACAGACCAGTCCCGCTGCAGACGAGACCGCTGAGATTTCTCGTGTCACCGATAAGAGCGAATCGAGCCAAGCGGCAAGCACTAAACAGCAGGATGCTGAGTCCACCGGCGAGATTCCGAAAGTCACCGATTCACCATCGAATACGGCAAAACAGGGTGGGACGGCGTCGGCAAGCACACGTGAGCGTCGACAAGCAGACGACGATACTTCGGAAATCCAGAGCGTTCCTGACAGCGCTGCACAAGATGCAGCAGCCAGGCGTCACGAGCAAGCCCCAGTTTATGCAGGCGGTGCTGATCTCGACGACCAGGATGAATCCGTCTCCGAGGGCGAAGGTATGAACCCCGTCGCGGTGATTTTGCTGGCATTGGCAGGGATTGTCCTCGGTGTGGTCGTTTTCAAGGGCTTCGAGATGCTCTGGGATGCGCTCAACAATTACCTGGTTGCAGCGTTGGCCGTGGGGGTTACCGGTGTTATGGCGGGTATCGTTCATGCGCTTCGGACAGAACGAGATGGCTTGTCGATGACCCTGGCTGTCATCGTTGGCTTGTTGCTCACTTTTGGCCCGGCGGTGTTGGTGCTCTAGCGCTTTCGTTGGTTCCGGTATGGGAGTTCGTGGAGAAGACCACCTCGAATAATCCGACCGGAGCGTTCGTGACGATGACCTTGAATAATAGTGAAATCCCTAGTCCGCCCCAGTGTGGTGGCTAGGGGTTTTGCTTTCTGGCATCGTAGATTGCATGACTAACATTGCAGTTTTAGGCGGAGGTCAGATCGGCGAAGCGCTTGTTTCCGGTCTTATTGCCTCTGATTACGACCCAAAGTCCATTACCGTCACTAACCGTAGCGCGGATAAGTCCAAGTACTTCCAAGATAACTACGGTGTGAACACCACTTCGGACAATGACGCTGCTATCAAAGATGCAGATTATGCGTTTTTGTGCGTCAAGCCCTACCACATCATCGACCTTTTGGAAGATCTCTCTGAGACGTTGCAGGCCCGGGGGGATAAGACCGTAGCAGTTTCCATGGCCGCGGGACTGACCCTCGAGGCAATGGAGAAGGCTGCGGGCAACGGCGTGCCGGTGGTGCGCGTTATGCCAAATACCCCGATGCTGGTGGGTAAAGGCACCAACGCTGCAGCACCGGGAACAAGTGTTTCCGACGAGCAGATGTCGGGTGTTTCGGAATTGCTCGAGGCAGTGGGTGAGGTTGTCATCGTCGAAGAATCCAATATGGATGCGGTGACGGCGATGTCGGGATCGTCACCAGCGTATTATTTCTTGGTTACTGAGGCACTCATCGATGCTGGTGTGCAGCTGGGATTGAAGCGTGACGTTGCCGAGAAATTGGCTACCAATGCGGCGCACGGTGCAGGCAAGATGCTGACTGATTCAGGACGCGATCCAGCGACGCTTCGCCAGAACGTTTCATCCCCAGGTGGCACCACCGTGCATGCTCTCCGCGAACTAGAAGAATCCGGCTTGCGGGGGATGTTCTTCCGCGCTGCAGAAGCATGTGCAAACCGGTCGAAGGAACTTGGCTAATTTGGCTGAAAGTTTCACCCAATAAGGCCGCAGCCAATTAATCAGCGGTTGGTTGGCTGCTGGGTTGTTCGTTGCGGACACAACGCCGTCGTACTTACCGTGCACCATAGATAACGTCGTGGTGGCGGTGTAGTACGACGGCTTTCTAATTTCTGGAACGTAGGGCCGGGGGAGAGGGGCTGGGGAGAGAGGTAATAGGCAAAGGGTGAGGGCTAGGCCTGAACGCAGCGGCCGCGAACGGTGCTGGGAACACGCGCGGCGTTAGGATCTGAGCGAGATTCTCCCTTTCGTGCATCCTCGTAATCTGATGGAATCCGCAAGGACCGGCTTTCTGGTTTCAGCTGATAGTCGCAACCACTGAATCTCAGGTTTCAGCTGATATTTGGGGGAGGTTAAGCGAAAGGTGGGAATAATGTGTAGGGGTGAGTCGCAATAGTCACAAGTGACACGCTAGACTGGTTTGAGCACGTGCGTGTGAAGTCCTGCGGGAGGGGAAGCCTGCAGCGCACTACGAGCTGAAGGGTGAGATATATATGGCACATGAAGACAAGGGAACGTTTCTGACCATTGCCGAGGTCGCGGAGATGATGCGCGTCTCAAAGATGACTGTCTACCGCCTCGTGCACGCTGGTGATTTGCCGGCTGTTCGCGTGGGACGTTCTTTCCGCGTTCACGAAGAAGCCGTGAACGAATACCTGAACTCTTCTATCTACGAGGTTGGGTAAGTTTTACACGGCCTTAGCGCGGTAGCGATTGGCGCTTTTCGCAACTGAAAGATTGGCTTTCGCGTGGTCATTTCTGATGATCAAGCGGCTAGTATTCATTGGTTCGGAAAGTGCGTCGGATCTGTACGTCTGTACAGATTTGGGTAAGCTTCTTGACAATCGCTAAAGTGTTGAGCATTAGTGTCGGCAGTTTGTACACATATCAACTAAGAATTGAGGGTACTGACCATGGGTTCAGTCATTAAGAAGCGCCGTAAGCGCATGTCCAAAAAGAAGCACCGCAAGATGCTGCGTCGTACTCGCGTCCAGCGTCGTAAATTGGGTAAGTAAACTAGCCCGAATTATTCAGTTGGAGTCAGGTCGAAAAGCCTTGGCTACCAGCACGCACCCTGTGGAGCCGATGAGGATCCTGCATCTTTGTGAGATGGATGGATCCTAGTTGCCGGTTTGCCACAGGGATTTTGTGTACTCGTAAGTCTTCCTGGAGTCTAAGAACTCTGGAGTCTAAGAACTGAGGGAAACCTCGGGGTAATAGACAAAACCTCGAGACAAAGCACCTCGTGACAAGGCCCAAGCTGGTGATGGGCTGATCGGGGAAATCAAAACCGCCAAGGCACTTCGAGACAAAGCCTAGGCCTGCCAGCGAATTCCCACGAATGCCTCCGAATACTTAGGCTGCTCTGTGAGAATGTGCGCTTTCCACAGGCCCATTGTCTTGTGCAATTAGACGTCGCGCCGGGGATTTACCTGCGGCAATAGTGCTGTTGATTTCAATGTTTCCCGTTTTGGGGTTGTACTTGCCGACGAGATGTGTGTCTTCTTGCCGCACCATGTGGCCCATATTCTTCTTGCCATCACGCTGGTCGTTGTTTGCTCGGTGATGATAAGAGCACAGAAGGGTCAGGTTTTCGAAGTCTGTTTTCCCACCCTGGGCATAGGCAGCGATATGGTGACCTTCACAATTCGCCGCGGGTTCTGAGCAATCTGGATGGCTACACACCAGTTGCATCGCAGTCAGAAAAGCTCGTTGGACCTGCGACATGTTTCGTACCGTCCCCGCATCGAGGAGCTGTGCCCGCCGGTTGTCGGTGATTCCGAGGTGACACTCAGAAATCCCCAGTTGCATTATTTCAGCGGGGGTCAGCGTAGCTCCTGTATCCGTCTGGAATTGCGTTTTCGGTCCCATATTTAGGTAATCGTTGATAGTGCCGACGAGTACCAATTGTGCAGAAACGCTTCCCGACGGCTGCGGCCGTGACGTGGTTACAGCCGCCCCGGTGGATACATCTGGTTGTGTATGTGGTTCTGAACTCGATGCACGAACCGGAATCCGGGAAGATGCGGTAGCGTGTGCTTCTGCAAGATTCGGAGTTGGACCAAAGATCGCGTCCATGAAGTAATCATGGATGAACTGCGACTGAGTCCGCGTTTCGGTGATCGTGGCATCTGCCTGTCGTGCTTTCCAGACACGGGTTGCTTTTGCACGAATTGCATCAAAGCGGGCCGAATATGCCGAATCGGTGGTAATCCCGAAGTTCATCATCCCGTTGGGCAGCTCACGGGGTTGCGAGATATAGCGTTTGGAGCGTGCCGACGCACGCGAAGCGCGTTTCTTGGCTGGGCTAGAGTGCGCATCTGGGTGATTGTTAGCATTTCGGATTCGTTCCCTGCACCACTGCGATAGGTCGGCGCAGTCGCGCCCGTTGAGAGCCTCCTGCATAGACTCCAGACGTACGCGATGTTTGCCAGGAACAGCCGTGTCATTCAGATGGCGCAGCTCCCGATCGATGGCATCGACTTTATCCGTCGAAATTTTGCGCGTAAGCCGACGGGCCTCGGACTGCGCGTGTTGTTCCTGACACAACTTATTTTTTGCCCGGCGCATGCGTTTCGAGCGTTGATTGCTCGTTTCTTCGTCGGCGACGTCGTCGTCCGGATCGTATTCTGCGATGTGGATATGCCCATAGGCGGTCTTTGCGCGGGTTCTCATGGTATTGGCGTGAGATGTGGAATATCCCAGCTGCTTGGTATAAAAACCGCGCGAGGTGGTCGTTCCAACCAGCCTGCCCACTTCGCTGCGTTCAGCACACCAGGCAAGCGAGATTTCGCTGGACCGACGCGCGGAGACAGCTTCTGCGAGGTATTCGAGTGCCCGGGCAATAGTGGATCGATGGTCCAAATGCTTGCTTCTGGACTGGGCTAGTTCGTCGGCAAGATCCGCCAGCTCTGAGTCTAACTTTGCGAGGATAGATGCAATATCGGCAATGCGTCGCCAAGCATCCTCTCGTTGTTGATTACGCAGATGTGCGGGGCGGTTGTGTGAGTTTTGTTTTTTCGGCTTTGTTGATGGTCCAAGTAATTTTTGAAGTGGTGACATGGGCATCACGCTAATGGGGTTAAAGCGGTGCCCACAGACAGAAGTGGTGAGAATCGGAAAAAGCTGTGGATAAAAGGAGTTATCCACAGCTTGGGGCAAAGCAGGGTTGCGCTAGCAGGGTTGCGCTAGCACGAATTGTTTGACAGGAGACAGGAGTTGGCCAGGAGGAATTGGTGTGGCGCTACTTCTTCGATGGGCCCCAGATTTTCCAACCGCCGTACGCACCATAAGAAAACAGTGCGGTGACCAAGGCAGGCAGGCCGAACGAGCGGACGGCTTTGCGTAGTGAGCGGTAGTCGTTGACTTGCCACCCACGGGATTCGGCTTCCTTGCGCAGATCGCGATCTGGATTAATAGCGACGGCTGTGCCCACCATCGTCAGCATGGGGATGTCATTAATCGAATCAGAATAGGCTGTGCAGCGCTCCAGGTCGAGTTTTTCCATCGCTGCCAAAGCCGCAACGGCATGTTTTTTACCCGGGCCGTGCAAAATATCGCCTACCAAGCGGCCGGTGAATTTGCCATCCTTCACCTCTGGAACAGTGCCCAGTGCACCCGTGAAACCGAAGCGTTGGGCCAGAATCTGCGCCAGCTGCACCGGGGTTGCTGTTACAAGCCATACCTGCTGACCAGCGGCGAGGTGCTTGTTCGCTAGCTCGCGAGTAGCCGGATAAGCCTTATCTGCTACTCGCGAATCGACGATTTCCTGGCAAATGTCATTGAGTTCTTCAACCGTGCGGCCTTTGATGAATTCCAGCGCCAATTCACGCCCGTCAGCAACATCCGAGATGTTTTCTGAGCCTGTAACGCGGTATTTAATTTGCTTCCAGGCGATGGGCGCGATGTCTCGCAGACGGAAAAAACGTTTCCGCGCCAACCCCATGGCTAAAACCACCAAAGAAGAGCCCTGGATCAGCGTGTTGTCAACATCAAAAAATGCTGCTGCGCCGGTGTCCTGTGGGATATCCGGATCCGGTTGTGTGAGCTTGAAGCTTCCTGCGGCTTCCACCGAACCCGAAACTGAAGCTACGCCCGAGTCGAAGTCGGGGAGTTCGATGCCGAAGGCTTCATTGATTGCATTAGCGGCGGCTGCTTCGCCAGCTTCTTGCTGATGTGCCTCGTCCAACGGCGGCATTACCGTGTTTTCCAAAAAACGTCGAAGGTTTCCGCGACTAGCAGACCATTCTGCGAGGAAATCTTCTGCCGAGTTCAGCCCGCCACCGTCAGGATCAGACAAGAAATTCACGGTTTAAAGACTACCCGTTTATGCAAACCGCCCTACAAGAACTGCCCTACAATACGAGAAAGCCGCCAAACGAGGCCACCATGCGAGGCCAGCATACGAGAAAATCATTGACCGAGGAAGGTGGGTTGAAACATGGAATATCCCGTACGACGTGCAGTGCCCGCAGATGCTAGTACGGATGTGGGGACAACGAATGCAGGGCCAAGGAATGCTGGGACCACTGAGCCTGTGCCAGATTCTTCGTCAAGTGTCGCCGAAGAAAGAACTTTCCGCCAGGTGCGTGATGAAGCCAATTCAGCGCATGCGGTAGAGCTTATGGTCCGCACGAATTGTGGGTCGTGTGTTCGCGTCCGTGATCAGATAGCACCAATTGTTGCTGCCGCTGGAGCGAGTTTCGTGGTCCGCAACGTTGATGATGATGCTGAGTTGGCTATGGAATTCGGCGATCGTGTTCCAGTCGTAGTTCTCGACGACGAGGAATTTTCGTGTTGGGAAGTTGATAATGAGGAATTACAGCAGGCCTTAGCTGAATAACCCTAAGGTCAGGGTTGGCCCAAAGGCTGCGGCTGACCAAAGAGGCTGATGGCTGTGGTTGATCACAGAGGCTGATCCAGAGACTGCGGACAGAGGCATAAAACGTCGATAAGCATCTGACGCAATTTTTAAGCTGCGATAGAAGTAGCGGACAAAAAGGATGGGGCCGGTAAAGCCGCAGTGACACACGATTCTGCTTTCGGTGGCCCCCGGGACTATCCTTTTGGTTGATACGATGGCAAGAATTGGTCGTGAAGTTCTTGAGTGCTTGAGTGCTTGAATGGAAGCCTAATGCTGAAACCTTCAGTCCAGCGTTACGCTAAGCCAAGGGTGCACGGAACTGTAATAGCTGAGTTAACGAGATAGCGGAGGAAAATGTGAGCGTGCTCGTCGTGGGAATGTCCCATCGTTCGGCTCCGGTCGCTTTATTGGAGCGACTGAGCGTGGATGGCATGCAACGCGAGGAGACAGCTGCCGCGCTTGTAGCCACCCCGTCGTTGACTGAGGCGATGATTATTTCGACCTGTAACCGCCTTGAGGTCTATTGCGTCACTAATTCATTCCACTCGGGCGTACAGGATGTGGTGGAGGTGCTGCATCGAGTTTCGGGGATCGATATCGATGAACTCCGCAGCTATCTCTATGTGCGGTATGCGGATGCTGCCGCTGAGCACATGATGGTTGTTGCCTCGGGTCTGGATTCGATGGTGGTTGGTGAGCAACAGATCATCGGCCAAGTGCGCCAGGCCTACCAGCGAGCAGTCGCCGCAAACACTGCCGGGAAAACTCTTCATGCCCTTGCCCAATCTGCGTTACGTGCAGGTAAAAGGGTGCACACTGAAACTGATATCGACGAAGCCGGTGCGTCCATGGTGACGGTGGCATTAAACGAAGCCCTGCAGTACATGGACCTTTCTCTGGAAAAGTCTGTAGGTACAGCTCACCAGTCCACTGCCAACCAATCCACTGACACTATGGCTGACAACACGGCTGACACTGTGGCCTCCCGGACGACATCGAACGTGAATCGTGCCGACGAGCCCCTGTTGATCGGCCGTACCGCTTTGGTATTAGGAGCCGGGGCCATGGCTTCGCTCGCTGCAACGCATTTGGGCCGACTGGGCGTCGACAAGATTATCGTTGCCAACCGGACGCGCGAGCGTGCCGACAACCTTGTAGACCACGCGCATCAGGCCGGAGTACGAGCAGAAGCCGTGGATTTTACAGACCGCTATAGGGCATACGGGGAGGTAGACATCATTGTCTCGGCAACCGGTGCCGATAACTACACTGTCGAGCGGGCATCTTTCCCTGAGGTACGACGCGACCACGTCGTTTTGATTGATCTGTCGTTGCCGCGGGATATCGCTGACGATACGGCAGATCTTCCAGGGGTAGACCTGGTAAATATTGAGCGGTTGCACCAGTCGTTGACGTCGCAAAGCGAAGAAGACACCACAATCGGACACCAGGACGCCAAGCGGATCGTGCGTGAGGAGCTCCAGTCCTTTGCCTCAGAACAGCGCGTGCGTGAGGTGGTGCCGGCAGTTTCGGCTCTGCGTAAACACGCCGCGGGGGTGGTGGAATGCGAAATGGCGCGGCTGCGGCAACGTCGCCCAAACATGTCAGATGATGACTTCGCGCAAGTGCAGGTCGCGATTAGGCGGGCCGTCGACAAGTTGTTGCACGAGCCTACAGTGCGAGCGAAAAAGTTGGCTGCGGAATCCGGCGCTGTCAGCCACGAAACCGCGCTACAAGAGATGTTTGGTTTGGAAATCGACGGTAGCCCGGTTTCGGTAGATGCAAATGAGTTGCCGTCGGTACAAGAAGTCATTGCGATGGGCAGCAATAACAGCAATAGCAGTAATTCAGGAGCTGAGACGTCGGCTGCAAACAAATTTTCCACGTCTACCGGTTTTCACCAGCCGCCTCATCAGAGCTAGCGGGCTAGACCTAGCAAACTATCACTAGAGAGTTCTTGACACATCTAAGGAGTAGAACATGTTGCAGATCGGTACTCGTGGCTCGAAACTGGCCACCACACAGGCTGGGCATGTCCGAGACTGGATTATTGCGGCCGGTGCGCAGGCGGAGCTGAAGATCGTCAAGACTGAAGGCGATGTGAATATGGCGCCAGTCGAGCGGATTGGGGTTGGCGTCTTCACCCAAAAGCTGCGCGAGGCGTTGGCTGCCGGACAGTGTGACGTGGCAGTACATTCGTTTAAGGACTTGCCGACGGCTGCCGACGAACGATTCCACCTGGTGATCCCGAAACGCGCAGACAACCGAGAAGCACTCATTGCGCGTGATGGTATGAACCTAGATCAATTGCCAGAAGGTGCGCGTGTTGGTACCTCGGCACCTCGGAGGATCTCGCAGCTGTTGGCATTGCGTCCGGATCTGGATATTCGGCCGTTGCGTGGCAATATCGAAACCCGCATGGGCAAGATCGATGATGGCGAACTCGATGCAGTGGTTTTGGCCTATGCAGGACTAATTCGCAACGGTTACCAGGACAAAGCAACGCAGGTTTTTGCCGCGGATGAAGTCATGCCGGCTCCGGCGCAGGGTGCCCTGGCTGTGGAAGTGCGCGCAGATGATGCAGAGGTAGTTGCGGTCGTCGACAAGCTCACCAGCGCGGTTGACCGGGATTGCGCATTGGCAGAGCGGGTGGTTCTTAACCGGTTGGAAGCCGGCTGTACCGCGCCGGTGGCTGCCTATTCCACGTTTGCCGCAGAAACCGGGATTATTACGGCACACGGTGGGGTGTTTGCATTTGATGGGAGCAAGCGGTTGCTTGCCACTGCCAGTGGCACCGATCCGATTGCAATCGGTGAAGAAATTTCCCAGACGTTGCTTGCCGACGGAGCTGCGGAGCTGTTGGGCGAATCCTAAACAGCATCTACTCGTGGCCTGGACCTAACTGGCGAGTGAACCCTGACTAATCCGTTTGTTTTTTAGTTTTACAGCGTCTACTTTAAGCTGGTACTACCACACGATATTGTGCTGTCATCGGTTTGGGTCCGGTTAAGGGCAAAACCACAGGTGATGGCGCCTCGTCGTGATTTATTTTTGTTTTCTGTCCGTGACCGCGCGTAGAAAAGGTCTATATGAGTAACGCCCCCTCCGTCGCACACCAAGGCAAAGTGGTGTTCGTCGGCGCCGGACCCGGCAACCCGGACCTTCTGACAGTTCGCGCTAGGGAAGTGCTCGCGTACAACGCCATTGCGGTCGCCGACTCGCAAGTGCTTGCCGGAGTACGTGAAGTTGTTGGCTCGGCACTGCCCGTGCCGCAGGAGAAACTGGATGCCGCAGAGCAAGAATATGCTCGCCTGTGCGCTGAAGCGAAAGCCCAGGGTGCACGCAGGAAGCCACCGCGTCCAGCGGCTCCCACGGCTGCAGATATTCGGGAATTTGCCGGCTCTGAGCAAGTTGTAGAGCAGTTACGCTCTGCATTAACAGACGCCGAGGGCAGCGACGTCATCCGCTTGGTCGCCGGAAATCCATTGAACCGAGAAACGATTCTGGCAGAAATTTCTGCCGTTAGCGCTGCGGGCATGGAATTCCAAGTCGTGCCCGGTATGTCATTGCCATCCACCGTGCCGTCGTTCGCGGGGTTGGCATTGGGCTCAACCTACACCGAAGCTGACATGACTGACGGCGACGTCGACTGGGATCAACTATCTGTGGCAACCCAGCCCATCGTGCTGCAAACCTTCGCCTCGGAACTCCCGACGATCGCCGAGGAACTCACAGCTCGTGGGATGAGCGTCGATACCCCCGCGTTCGTGACGGTCAACGGAACCACCCGGTTGCAGCGCACTTACGAGGCCACCCTGGAAACGTTGGGCAAGCTGAACGCTGAACTCGACGGGACCTTGGTGGTGACGTTGGGTCGGAGTTTCGATGATCGGTCCAAGTATTCGTGGTGGGAAAATCGTCCGCTGTATGGGTGGCGGGTACTTGTGCCACGCACGAAGGAACAAGCAGGCCCCATGTCAGCACAGCTGGCGTCCTATGGTGCCATTCCACAATTAGTGCCGACGATTTCTGTGGAGCCGCCGCGCAACCCAGCCCAGATGGATCGCGCGATCAAAGGCATCGTGGAGGGCCGTTATAAGTGGGTCGTGTTCACCAGTGTGAATGCGGTCAAGGTTGTGTGGGACAAAATTGCTGACTTGGGTTTGGATGCCCGCGATTTTGCAGGTGTGCACCTGGCTGCTGTGGGAGGAAAAACCGCAGAAGCGATCCGCGAGAAGGGCATGGTGCCCGAGGCCCTGCCGAAAGCCGATGCGCAAAATGCCCATGGTCTGGTGGAATCGTTCCCACCGTATGTGGAAGATATCGACGCCGTGGGCCGTGTGCTCCTACCACGTGCAGACATTGCTGGCGACGCCTTGGTGGAAGGCCTGGAGGCGCTGGGCTGGGAAGTCGATGACGTGGTGGCCTACCGGACTGTGCGCGCAGCCCCGCCGTCGGCGGAAACCCGCGACATGATCAAAACTGGTGGTTTCGATGCGGTGGCGTTCACGTCCGGATCGACCGTCCGCAACCTTGTAGGAATCGCTGGTAAACCACATCAGCGTACGATCATTGCGTGTATTGGGCCGATGGCGAAAGCGGCAGCGGAAGAGGTTGGGCTGCGTGTCGACGTCGTCCCTGAAGTTGCCGATGTTCCACATCTTATCGACGCTTTGGCGGACCACGTTGCGCACTTGCGCGCGACCGGTAACTTGCCGGCTCCGAGGAAAAAGCGTCGTACGCGTCGGAAGGCCGCTTCGTCGACAAGCCCGAGCTAAGACGCGGTACTACCTTTGCACTAGGGCCTGCCCTGTCCCCATGCCGATCGTGCCCTAATGTCGATTTTGCCCTAGCGCTAATCCAGCATCCCAATATGGAAATTAAGGAAGGTCCCCGAAGTGGATTACCCTCTGTCCCGAAGGCCCCGTCGCCTGCGCACCACCCCAGCACTGCGCGAGCTTACTGCGGAAACGCATCTGCGTCCCGCTGATTTCATTCTCCCGATGTTTATTGCCGATGGGTTGGAGGAACCGAACGCGATCTCGGCGATGCCTGGTGTCTATCAGCACACTTTTGATTCCCTGATCCGCGCGGCAGAACAAACCCTAGAGCAGGGTGTGCGTTGCGTTGACTTGTTTGGTGTGCCACTCGCTGAAGACAAAGACGAGAATGGTTCCCAGGCCTGGGCAGAAAACGGCATCCTCAACCGGGCTATTGCGCACCTGCGGAAAGAATTCGGCGATGACCTATTAATCATGGCCGATACCTGCCTGGATGAATTCACCAGCCATGGCCATTGTGGGCTTCTCGACGCCGACGGAGGGGTGCTCAACGACGCGACGGTGGACTGCTATGTCGATATGGCGGTAAGCCAGGCATCTGCTGGTGCGCACCTGGTGTCGCCATCCGGAATGATGGATGGGCAGGTTGCGGCTATCCGTTCAGGTCTGGACGCTGCAGGCTTTAAAGACGTCGCGATTATGGCTTACTCCGCGAAATATGCCTCGGCGTTTTTCGGACCGTTCCGTGAGGCAGTTGGTTCGTCTTTGCAAGGCGATCGTCGTACTTATCAACAGGATCCTGCTAACCGCCGGGAGTCCTTGCTGGAGGCGCAGCTGGATATCGATGAAGGCGCGGACTTTGTCATGGTCAAACCTGCTTTGGCGTATCTGGATATTATCAGCGAGATTGCAGAGTTTTCGCCGGTTCCGGTCTCCGCCTACCAGGTTTCTGGTGAGTACTCGATGATCCAGGCCGCTGGCCTTAATGGCTGGGTTGATCGCGACGCTGCCATGATGGAATCGTTGTTGAGCATTAAGCGTGCAGGGGCTAATCAAATCCTGACGTATTTCGCCACCGATGCCGCGCGGATGTTGAACCAGCAGTAATCAGTAGTAACTGGCAGTAGCCAGCAGTAACTGGTAGTAGCCGGTAGCTGTCAGCAGTAGCTTGCCACCTGGTGGGTGAGCGCTGCCTGCGGTCGTGCACAAAAATCATGCAGTGTATAAGGTGCACCCTATGGTGAATATGCAGTCCCAATCTCCCGTGACCGGCCCAACGGCAAAGGATGCAGTGAGCATGCATAATGCTGCAAGCACAAAGTATGTAGCAAGTACGAATAATGCTGCAAACACAAAGAATGCAGCAAGTACCAACAATGCTGCAGACCCAAACCTTGACGCATCGGGAGCAGCGAGGCCGAAAGGGTACGGGCGCCAGGGGCAGGGGGCGAAAGAACACGACCCGAAGCGGGGGCTGAAGAAATCTGATCGCCCGGACCAGCCGGATTCCGTTCGGCTGTATGTCCGGCTGTGGGCTGGCATTTTGCTCGTGGAGCTTATCCATCAAATCCTGAACATCGCTTTGGCGTTGTGGGACCCATCTGAGCTGCAGGCGCAGGCTGCCAGCAGCATTGAAGAAAGCGGCCAAACCATCAGCGAGAATCTGCTGAACTTTGGTGTCTACGGCTCGATTGTCTTGATGGGGCTTATCTCTGTGCTGCTATTGGGGTTGCTGGCAGCGATGCTGTATTTGGTGAATACACAGCATAAACGGGCCGGATTGGCGCGGCGGATGCTGTTTTTCTTTGGCCTATATTTTACGTTCCGGCTGGTTTTGATTTTCGGATCCTCGGGTAATCCTTTGTCGGACATTCCGGAAGCGTTCTACCTCGTTGACGGTAATTTGCAAGTGCTGGTTGGCGTCGCTGCTGTTCTCACACTCATCTTTGGCGGACGTAACGAGACGCTTGATTACACGGGTGAATTAGAACGCATGCGGCAGATGGAACAAGAGCTTCGTGCCGAACAGGAACGTCGCATGCAGAAGAAAAAAGAAAAGCAAGCGAAAAAGCAGTCGGAGAAGAAACTGAAAGGCGCCAATAAGGCGCCGGAGGCTAAGAAACCTGAGAAACCGGGGAGCACTCACGACGCCCGGTCTAGTGAAATATCTCTGAGCCACTGAAGACCAGCATGTCTTTGAACGCCAGCACGCCTGAATCC
The DNA here is from genome assembly GCF_000375525.1 of Corynebacterium propinquum DSM 44285. Taxonomy (GTDB): domain Bacteria; phylum Actinomycetota; class Actinomycetes; order Mycobacteriales; family Mycobacteriaceae; genus Corynebacterium; species Corynebacterium propinquum. Next base: position 88,725 of record NZ_AQXC01000011.1, on the reverse strand, counting down.
CATCATTGCCCTGGCTACCTCCATGGCCCCGAAACCCAAGAATGGCCCTGACCCCCATGAATTGCCCTGATTCCCGTGAAGCCTCTGATTCCGGTTTCGTTCTAGGTCGCTACCTCGTGGATAATGGGGGCTATGACGCGTCGGAATCTGAATAATTCGCCTTTCCTTGCTGCTGCTCACGGCCGCACCCCGAGCCGTACCCCCGTGTGGTTTATGCGCCAGGCTGGCCGGAGCCTTCCGGAATATCGCGAGCTGCGTGAAGGAACCAGCATGCTGGATGCGTGTTTTAAGCCCGACATGCTTGCGGAAATCACTATGCAGCCAGTCCGACGCCACGATGTCGATGCCGCAATTTTGTTTTCTGACATCGTCATCCCCTTGAAAGCGGCGGGCATTGACGTCGAAATTGTTCCGGGGCGCGGTCCTGTGATGGCACATGCCGTGCGCACCCCACAGGATGTGCGCAACCTGCCGGTGCTTGACGACGACATCGCGGAGGTGGCAGAGGGAATTGGCATCATTCTGGATGAGCTCACGGATTCCCAGGCGCTCATTGGTTTCGTTGGAGCCCCGTTTACCTTGGCTAGCTACCTCGTGGAAGGTGGTCCGTCGAAAAACCATGAGCGCACGAAATCCCTGATGCATTCAGACCCGGATACGTGGCATTTGCTGATGGAAAAAATCACCCCGACGGTAACGCGCTTTTTGCAGACGCAGATTACTGCAGGCATCGATGCCATGCAGTTGTTTGATTCCTGGGCTGGATATCTCACAGAGCGCGATTATCGAGAGTTCGTGCTGCCGTATTCGCAGCGCATCCTGGAGTCTGTGGAAGGTGAGATCCCGCGTATCCACTTCGGCGTCGGCACGGGAGAATTACTTGGCGCGATGAGCCAGGCGGGTTCGGAAGTTATGGGTGTGGATTGGCGTGTGCCGATGGACAGTGCGGCTGAGCGTATTCACAATGCTGTGGGGCCGCGGGTGTTGCAGGGTAATTTGGATCCTGCGATTTTGTTCAGCGGTGAGCAGGCAATGGCCCGAGAGATTACTCGCATTAAAGGCGAAGCTGCCGATGCGATTACTGCCGGTCACGCTACTGGCCACATTTTTAATCTCGGGCATGGTGTGTTGCCTAATACTGCACCGGAAGATATTACGAAGGCTGTCGAGCTCATTCATAGTGTTGATACCGGGGCGGTTGCTGCGCCGGAAAAGCGTTAAAAATAAAAAGCCTGAACACAAGCCTAAACAAAAGCCTGAACGCACCAGTAAAGCCCATCTTGACGACTGTGCCTCCAGGCATGATTGCGTTGCAACTTATGGTCTCCGGTAACCGCTGCGAACCGTCGCAGGATTCTTCCACCTATGATGTCCCTGCTCTGGCCAAACCATATTTTCGCCACACCCTGCTCTGGCCAAACCATGTTCTGACTAAACCATGTTCTGATTAAACCGAGATTTGCCCTCTATCAGCCTAGATTTGACCTATTCGGAGTGATTTTCCCATGACCCGTTGTGCCATTATTGGAGCCGGACTTGCCGGTCTGACTGCTGCTTATCAGTTGCGCCAGGAACTGCCCTCGGCTCAGATCGATGTTTGGGAAGGTTCGGAGCGTATTGGTGGAAAGCTGCACACCGTGCCTTTCGATGGTGGTCCTGTTGACATGGGGGCGGAGGCGTTTTTGGCTCGGCGGGATGACGCCCATGAGTTTTTCGCGGAATTGGGCCTTGCCGACGAGATTGTTTATCCCTCGGGGCTGCGTCCGGTGTTGTATGCCCAGGGTGCACAGCATGTGTTGCCAGCCGGTGGTGTGATGGGAATTCCGGCGTCGGGGGAGTCTGTGGCCGGTGTGGTCAGCCCGGAAACGGTCGCGGCTATTGATGCGGAAGCTCAACGCGAGCCGATTAATTGGGAGGTTGGCGGAGATCAAAGCCTCGGCTTGATGGTACGCGATCGTTATGGTGATGAGGTCGTGGATCGTTGCGTTTCGGCTTTGTTGGGTGGGGTGTATTCCTGTGGCGCGGATGATTTGGGCATTCGTGCCACCGTTCCTGCTTTGGCCAATGCCCTGGATGATTTGGCTCGTGCGGGTGAGCCGGTGACGCTGAGTGCCGCTGTCGCTCGGGTGGTTTCTTCGGCGAACAAGGCTGGTTCTTTGTCTCACGATTCTTCGGCTAACCAAAAGCCGAAACCAGCCCCGGTTTTTGGCACGTTCCGCAATGGCTATGCCACCTTGTATGAGCGTTTGGCGCAAGCCGCGGATGCCGAGATTTACCTGGAAACTTTTGTCACTGGCATCACCGAGGTTTCTGGGCCAACAGATGCGGCTCGCCCGCAATACCGGTTGGTGGGCATGGGCGTGGATGAGACTCTTTACGACGCCGTCCTCGTTGCCACTCCGGCTCCGATGGCGTCGCGCATCTTGAAATCTCTACCTGGCGCTACTGCGAAGGCAGCGGAGGCCATGAGTTCTATCAAATTGGCTAGTTCTGCTGTTGTCGGTCTGCGTTTTGCTTCGGATGTGGACCCTGATGGAAACGCGCTTCCAGAAAATTCTGGGATTCTCGTTGCTGCGGATCAACCTGGTGTGACTGCGAAAGCATTCACCTTGTCGTCGCGGAAGTGGCCGCATGTGGCGCAGCAGGGAACGATTGTGCGTGCTAGCTTCGGTCGATTCGGTGAGGATGCGATCACGCGGGCACAGGAAGATGAGCTCGTTGATCATGCTCTCGATGATCTCGCTGCGATTACCGGATTTGATGGTCGTGCCGCTGGCGTTGAAGAGATCTACACGCAGCGTTGGTTCGGCGGATTACCGCGCTACGATCACACGCACACAGAAACTGTGCGCCGTGCGGAAGCCGAGCTTGCCGACGCCGACCGCATCGCTGCTACTGGTGCGTGGGCCGGTGGGGTCGGTGTGCCAGCAGTGATTGCGCATGCGCGTAAGACCGCACGAGATCTGGCTCGACAGCTGTAGCAGGACACCACCTCCGGGAGGATCCACGTCCTGGCAAGACGCAAACTCCGGGAGGTCGCAAGCTTTGGTAGGTCGCCTGTTCTGACAGGTAGCAAATACTGGATGGGCACGAGTTCTTGCAGCTGGCAGAAAGATGTGCTGAGATTGCGAACCTCGTAAGTAGACGAACCCCGTAGACTAGGGTGCATGACTCAGAACTATTCAGATGCTGCTGGTACCGGATTGCCTTCTGCCCGTTCGGAGGAGTGGTTCCGCCGCGCGGTGGAGATAACCCCGGGTGGAGTAAACTCTCCAGCTCGCACATTCGACGCGGTTGGCGGTACCGCCCGGTTTATTGATCACGGCAAGGGCTCCCGCTTATTCGACGTGGATGGAAATGAATACGTCGATTTGCTGTGTTCTTACGGCCCAGGCATCCATGGCAATGCTCATCCAGAGATCGTTGAGGCTGTCACCCGAGCCGCCGAAAAAGGACTCGGCTTCGGCACCCCAACCACCGGTGAGGTGGAACTGGCAGAGTTGATTGCTCAGCGCACTGCCGTCGACAAGGTCCGCCTGGTTAATTCAGGTACCGAAGCGACGATGACCGCCGTGCGCTTGGCACGCGGATATACCGGCAAGAGCAAGATCATCAAGTTCCAGGGCTGCTACCACGGTCACGTTGATGCCCTGCTGGCTTCTGCTGGTTCGGGCGTGTTGACATCGTCAAGCCCGGATTCTCCGGGCGTAACCAAAGCGCAGGCGTCGGAAACCATCGTCGTCCCCTACAACGACTTGGATGCTGTGCGCCAGGCATTTGCCGAAAACCCGGGGGAGATTGCAGCCGTGATCGCCGAGGCGGCAGCCGGAAACATGGGAACCGTCGCGCCTGATGACGGGTTTAACCAGGCGCTGAAGGAACTAGCCCACGACAATGATGCGCTGTTGATCCTCGATGAGGTTATGACTGGGTTCCGTACCTCGTACCAGGGGTGGTACGGCATTGATGGCGTGGCTGGTGACCTGGTGACGTTCGGCAAAGTCATTTCTGGTGGGCTGCCTGCAGCTGCTTTTGGTGGTCGCGCTGACATCATGGCGCACCTGGCGCCGGAAGGCCCCGTCTACCAAGCCGGAACCCTGTCGGGTAATCCGGTCGCCGTTGCGGCGGGAACGAAATCGCTCCAGCTTGCCGACGAATCCCTGTACCAGCGCATTGGTGGGCATGCGGACAAACTCGGTGCGATGATTTCGGACGCATTGCAGGCAGAAGGTGTGGCCCACAATATCCAGCGTGCCGGCACCATGTTGTCCGTGCGTTTCGCCGAAGGCCAAGGGCGCAACTTTGCTGATATGCAGGCTGCCGATACGTTCCGATTTGGGCCGTTCTTCCATGCCTTGCTGGATAACGGGGTGGTAGTGCCGCCTTCGGCCTTCGAGACCTGGTTCGTGCATGACGCGTTGGGTGATGCAGACTTCGAGATACTGGAAAAGGCACTGGCCCCGGCCGCGAAGGCTGCCGCTGCCGCACAGCCGAGTGCCTAATGGCCGCACAGCCGGGTGACTAATGTTAGCGGTGTACCGCGTGGTTGATGGTCTGACTGTCACGCGGCCCGCAAAACCAATGCCCAAATACCAGAGCCCAAATACCAGAACCCATAAAACCAGGACTCATAAAACCAGGAACAGGAGAATTGCCCATGTCGAATACCTCACCCAGCGAACACTCTGCCGCCCACCAGGCTCAGCAAACCAGTGGCACGGGCTCGCAGATTCCAGTGACGATCGTCCACCTGGTGCGTCACGGGGAGGTCTTTAATCCCGGCAAGATTCTGTATGGGCGTATCCCGGGGTACCATCTGTCCTCGCGTGGTCACTCCATGGCGGCGCGTACCGCGAAATCTTTCGAAGGCCATGATGTGGCATATCTGGCCGCGTCGCCGTTGTTGCGTGCGCAGCAAACCGCCCAACCAATTTCTCAAGTCACCGGGCTTGATGTCGAGGAATGTCCCCAGGTGATTGAGTCCGGAAACGATTTTGAGGGCCTGCGCACGAAGGGCTGGCGTTCGCAGTTGTGGAACCCAAAGCGGTGGCCGCAGATGTATAACCCTCTGGAACCATCGTGGGGCGAGCCGTTCGTGGACATCGCCGATCGCATGATGGCGGCGGTGCATGATATTCGAACTAAGGCCGAAGGCCACGAGGGGATTGTGGTATCTCACCAATTGCCGATTGTCATGGTGCAACGCACGGTGCGCGGTCAGGCGTTGGCGCATGCTCCGTGGAATCGAGAGTGCGCTCTGGCGTCGGTGACCAGCTTGGTATTTAGCGGAAAAGACATTATTGATATCCGCTATTCCACCCCGGCCCGGGAGATTTAACTCGAACAGCTCTGGTCTCAGATACTCGCCCCTAGTTCCCAACTTGGTTCAGCTGCCATGTTGGGCGATACTAGGGGTACTATGATTACGACTTTTGGACCATTCCGACGTTCCCGTGCCGCAGCGTCGCTTGTCGTGGCGGGGGCGTTGTCGTTGACTTTGGCTGCGTGTGCGTCGGAAGAAGCCAATAAGAATGCGGTTTCTGATGTGGGCGGAACGTTCGAGTTTCATACCCCAGGCGGGCAAACGGAAATCTTCTATGAGGAATCCGAGCGGCAGCCGATCGCTAATTTACGTGGCCCGTCGTTACTGGATGAGGGCGAGACAGTAGCGCTGGATGATTTCGCGGGCGAAGTCGTCGTCCTGAACTCGTGGGGCCAGTGGTGCGCGCCGTGCCGCGCTGAGGTCGACGACCTGCAGCGTGCCCACGAGAAGCTGAGTGAATCCGGCGGGACCGTTTTGGGCATAAACGTCCGGGATTATAACCAGACGATCGCGCAGGATTTTGTCAAGGACAATGGCGTGGAGTACCCGTCGATTTATGATCCACCATTCCGGTCGGCGGCTGCGCTAGGCGGCATCCCCACTTCCGTGGTGCCGACGACGATCATCCTGGATAAACAACATCGCCCGGCTGCGGTTTTCCTGCGGGAAGTTACCGACCAGGACATTCTTGATGCAGCATTGCCGCTTCTCGACGAAAGCTAGCCGACGGTCGTGTCTATAGCGTCTATGGAGTTTGTGAACCTGCTGAACCCAGAAAACCCGTATCCAGTGATTACCGAACAAGCCGTTAACGCCAGCTTTCACGCCAGTGCCAGTGCGAGTTCTATCGTCAGCGACAGTTCTTTTGCCAGTGCCAGCTCGATTGCTGCTGCTTCTGCATCGTCGTTCGCGGATGCCGCCGCCAGCGGTCCGCTGATTCTGGGGTTTCTCGCTGCCGCGCTGGCCGGGCTCGTGTCTTTCGCATCGCCATGCGTCGTCCCGCTGGTTCCGGGCTATATTTCCTACCTTGCGGGCGTCGCTGGCGGGTCGGTGGAGTTGGATGACCGTTATGGTGTTCGCGTCGCCAAGCGCCGCCAGTGGGCAGTGGTTGGTGCATCGCTGCTATTCATCGCTGGTTTTACCGTGGTCTTCCTGTTGGCGACGGTCTCTGTTTTCGGTGCCTTGAGTGCCATTAATGCCAATGCGGAAACCTTGCAGCGGGTCGGCGGCGTCGTCACGATCCTGATGGGGGTCGTGTTTTTGGGTGGCGTGAAGTTCCTGCAGCGTGACACCCGTGCGGAACCGAAAAAATGGAGTACCTGGGCAGGCGCGCCGCTGCTGGGTGGAGTGTTCGCGTTGGGGTGGACGCCGTGTTTGGGGCCGACCCTGGCGGCGATCATTTCGATTTCCGCTGGCACCGAAGGCAGCACCGCAGCCCGCGGTGTGATCATGATCATTGGTTATTGCCTGGGTTTGGGGCTGCCGTTTGTGCTGTTCGCGCTGGGTTCTGCCAAAGCGATGCGTTCGATCGATTGGTTGCGCAAAAATTCCCGCACCATTCAGACCATCGGTGGCGTGCTGATGATCCTTGTCGGCCTCGCGCTGGCGATGGGCTTGTGGGCGGAATTCATCAATTACATTCGCCAATGGACCGTCGATTATGGCACCACCCTGATCTAACTGGCCGCCCCGGCTAGCCTGGCTACCCCGCTCACCCTGCCTATCCTGCCTCCTGCCCACCCTGCGATTTTCCCGAAGGAGCCCACAGTGGACACTACGGACACTACCGCGCGTAAATCCTGGTTGCCTTGGCGATTGTGGAAACGAGCCTGGAATTGGCTGACCAGCATGCGTACGGCGCTGGTGCTGTTGTTCCTGTTGGCTATCGCCGCGGTGCCGGGCGCGTTATTGCCGCAGCGCTCGTTGAATGAGGACAACGTCAACGAATATATCGCGAACAACGGCAAACTCGCCGAGGTCTACGATTCGCTGCAGCTTTTCGACGTCTTCCAGTCCTCCTGGTTCATTGCGATTTTCACGTTGCTGGCGGCTTCGTTGGTTGGCTGTATTATCCCGCGTAGTTGGGATCACTATAAGGCCTGGCGCGCGCGCCCGACCCGAGCCCCGCGTTTCTTGCACCGGATGCCGCATCACCACACGGGCACCCTGGATAAATCGCTTGCCGACGCCCGCGCTGAGACGTTACGGCTGCTGCGCCGCTGGCGGATCTCGGAATTTAGCGCCGATGAGGACCGCGCCGGGAGACCGTCTATTTCTGCGGAGCGCGGTTACGGGCGCGAATTGGCGAACTTGTTATTCCACATCGCGTTGGTTGCCATTTTGGTGACGGTGGCTGCAGGCCGCATGGTCTATTACGAGGGTCAGATCATTATTGTTACTGCCTCTGGTAGTTATGACCACGCGGTGGAGCTGGATCAGTCCACGGAGTTCTGTAATACTTCAGTATCTAGTTTTGACTCTTTCCGCGCCGGGCCGCTTTTCGACGGCACGGGCCTGAACCCGTTCTGTTTCATTGCCCATAATTTCCAGGCTGATTATCTGCCTAATGGGCAGGCGGAGATGTTCAGTTCTGATATTTCTTATGCCCAGGGCGACGAGATTTTTTCTGACCCGGAAACGTGGGATGACTACCAGTTGCGGGTGAATGATCCGCTGCGTATTGATGGCGATCGCGTGTATTTGCAAGGTCACGGTTTCGCGCCGACGTTTACCGTGAAGTGGCCTAATGGGGAAACCCGGACCCAGACTTGGCAGTTCCGGCCGGATGATTTGGTGAACTTCTTGTCTTCCGGTGCGATGCGTTTCGATCCTCCCGCCGGTATGTATCCAGATCTGTATGAGCGTCGGCAGAATCAGATTGCGCTGCAGGGTCTGTTCGCGCCGACGGCTGATTGGCAGGGTGAAAACGGTGAGCTGTTGACTTCAGCTTTCCCGGAGATGCGTAATCCTGCGGTGGCGATTGATGTTTACCGGGGTGATGCCGGATTGGATACGGGTATCGCGCAGTCAATTTTCGACCTGGACCAGACGCTGATCCATAGCGGTCAGTTGCAGAAGTTGGAGCGCGTGAACTTGGAAGTAGGCGAGTCCATCACCCTGGACGATGGGACTGAGCTGACTTTCGACGGTGCTTCGGAGTTTGCGAACTACCAGATCGCGCATGATCCGTTCCAGCGCTGGGTGTTGCTGTCGACGATCGTGATGCTGTTGTCGTTGGTGGGTTCGCTGGTGATTAAGCGCCGCCGTATTTGGGTGCGGTTTACCGATAATGGCGATGGCACCACGGATATCGAGATGGCTGGACTGGCTCGTACTGACCGCGCTGGCTGGGGTGAAGAACTGGACAAGATCTACCGGGAGTTGTTTGCGCTGCCGGATCCGGATGATGTGGAAGAAGACGATTTGTATACGCGGGACTAGCATTGTATACCCGGGATTAGCATGGTTCCTGTCGGCCTTTGTTGGGGCCAGTGGCCGGTGAATGAGAATAGTGACCGGTGAATCGGCAGTTAGAGTTTGCTGTTTTGTGGCTTCGCGTTCATCATCCGAAAGGATTATGTCGAACCTATCGTTAGTTGAGGTTCACGGCAGATCTGCGGTAGCTTGAAGTGCAAATGTTTCCTGCAGCATCCGCGGATGTTGGTCCGGAAACGTCGTGATCACGATAGGAAAGTGTGGATTAATGCTTGCTGATCAAACGCTGTCCAACTTCTCGGACTTGATGTTCCGGACGACGTTCGTTATTTATGCGATTTCCCTGGTTGTGGCCCTGGTGTTTTACGTCAAGGTGAAAAGCGTGATCGACGCACACCGGCAACTCGAACGCGTTGGGGCCGACGGTCGCGCTGTCGATGATAACCGCGATGCTGATGCAGGAGCCGGTGGTAAATCAGTCGACGAACTGGAAGCTGGTGCCCGCAAGTGGTCAGGTATGGCGCAGACTCTGATCTGGCTGGGAATTATTGTTCAGGCTGGTGCCGTGCTTACTCGTGGCTTGGCGACCAGCAGGTTCCCGTTCGGCAACATGTATGAGTATTCGCTCATGCTGACTTTGCTCACCATGGTTGTGTCGGCTGTGGTTATTGGTCAGCGCCAAGAATGGCGTGTGTTGTGGCCCTGGCTGCTGCTTCCCGTTCTCATCTTGATGTTCGTCGGTGGTTCACACCTCTATGCAGAATCTGCCCCATTGGTTCCAGCGCTGCGTTCGTTCTGGCTGCCGATCCACGTGGGCATTGCCGTGTTAGGCGGTTCCATCGGCATGCTGTCGGGTGTCGCTTCGCTGCTGTACTTGTTGCGGCGTTGGCAGCCGAAAGGCGAGGAGAGCGACGGCATTGCCGGTGCGATCGTGAAACCACTGCCGAGCGCGAAAAAGCTCGACGGGCTAGCTTACAAGTCTGCGATTGTGGCTCTTCCGGTCCTTGGCCTGGGGATCTTGTTGGGTGCGATTTGGGCAGAAGCCGCGTGGGGTAGGCCGTGGAACTGGGATCCGAAAGAAACCGTTTCTTTAATCTCCTGGATCTTGTACGCGGCGTATCTGCATGCCCGTGCTACCGCCGGATGGCGCGCCATGCGTGCGGCGTGGATCAACATTGTTGCCCTGGCCACCACGATCTTTAACTTCTTCTTTATCAATATGGTGGTGTCGGGTCTGCATTCCTACTCCGGGCTGAACTAGGCCTCTGGGCTGAATTAGGCCGCAGCCTAACTGGCTCACAGAGGTGCGCGCAACCGCTAATTTCGTTTCGGCGGAATTGGACTGGAATGGACTGAGGCGGGATGAATTGGACTGAAGTGGCCTAAAACGGCCTGCTACTGATCGTCGGTTTTCTCGTTGTCGCGTGGGGTGTCCGAATTCTTCGACTGCTCCGGATCTGGTGAGCCGTCCTGGGAGTTTGTATTGCGGGAATCCTCCGCGCCGTGTGTGTTCGGATCCGTCTGATCACCCACGTCGGATCGTCGGTCTGACGTGCCCCGGTCTCGGCCTTGGTGCTGTTGATTCTCTTCCCGCTGTTGTTCCTCGTGACGCTGTTGCTCGTCGTGGCGCTGTTGTCGCTCTTGTTCTTGCCGACGACGTTCTTTAAACCGATTCTTTTCAATATTCCACAGGAACTCTTCATCATCGTCCGGCCCCTTGATTGCTGGACGATTAACAGAATTCGCCTGGCGGTTTTGATTCCAGGATGCTGGACCAAAAGCCTTCCATACCAAGACTGCAGCCAAGACTATTAGCGCTAACAAGATCAGCTTTCCCATACTGATCATTTTACGGCACGATCAGTGCGACTTAGGATGAATCTCGTGACTAATCAACCAGATAGCAATGGTGGGCAAACCGGTATCCCGGCTCGGTCAGGTGCACCAGGTGCACCAGGTGCACAAGGCGTACAAGGTGCAGAAGGCTCGGGCCTGTCCAGCAATAGCCCGCATGCCGAGGAACCTCAACTCGACCCACAAACCCGCAAGCAAGCAACCCGTGCGATGCTGAAATACGGGGCTGCGCGCTTGGGGCTTTTCTTAGGCCTGACCATCGTGATTCAGGCGCTAGCAGTACTCATCGGAGCCCAAGTGCCACTGGTGGTATCGGCGCTTTTGGCATTGTTGGTGGCGCTGCCGCTGTCGATGCTGATCTTCAAAAAACTCCGCATCGAAACCACAGAAGCCGTCGCCAAGTTGGCGCAGCAGCGCAGGGCCCGCAAAGAGTGGGTCAACCGGGAACTCGCTGGCCGCTAGCCAGCACATCGAGCTCTTTTAACTACCGAAAATCCCGGCCACCACGGCCATGACTGGCAGGGAAGCAAACGTCGTCAAGAAGACGGTATCGCGGGTAACAGCGAGGCCTTTTTGGTAGGTCGCGGCGTAGTTGTACACGTTTTGCGCCGTCGGCAAGCAGGCCAAGATCACCGCGACATAGAGGTGGTCGCTGCTTAGCCCCAGTGCGAGGCCGGCCAGCCACGCGAATACCGGCATGAGCACGAGTTTCATGACAGTGGAGGTGATGACGGCGGGGCGATCCGCCGGGTCGTCGAGGATATGGATTGAGGTCAGTGAAGCCCCAAAGCTGATCAAAATCATCGGGATGGATGCGCCACCAATAATCGACATCGGCTCCATCACAACCTCCGGGATTTCCCACCCAGCGACCGCAACAACCATGCCCGCAATTCCCGCGAGCACCAGCGGAGACAAAAACCCGGAACGGATACCATCAACAATTTTCGCCCCACGGGTACGCCCATGTCCGTCGTTGAGCGCAGCCAGAATAAATGGCGTGAAAAACACCATCTGCAGCATCAGGATGGAAATTACCCAAGTGGCCTCGCCGACCACATAGATACTCACCGGCAACCCAATATTGACGGAGTTGAAATAAAACGACGAGGCCGCGCCCATGGTGGTCGTCGGCAAGTCTTTCGGGAAAAACAGGCGGGAGGCGACGATATAGCTTGCGCCCGTGAGCAGGCTGGACGCGACGACGGCGGCAAGTACCGGGGAAAAGAGCGTGCCCGGATCGGATTTCGCGAGCGAAGTAAACAGCAGGCAGGGCGTGGCTGCGTAAAAGGCGGTTTTATTCAGGACCAGCCGTTGGGAATCGCTGCCGATGACACCGAATCGGGATAACGCATAGCCCACGGCGATGATCGACAAGATGATGGTAAAAGCAGTGATCACACCTGCCATATACGCCCTCCTATGGGCTTCTTGGGCTTTGTTGAATCTTGACGACGACTGACGGCTGACAACGACTTACGGCGGCAGACGACGGCTGGCTCCGGTGTCGGCCAAGACCAGAACTAATCCTGGCTTAGACTCAACCTAGGCCAACGCAATCTAGGCCAATGCCAGGGCGATAAACATGAGCCCGGACCACAACGCCATCGCACGCCCAGTCAGCGCCAACACGGTGACCAGCTGCCTACCGCGTGCCCCCGAATTTACTCGGTGCAGGGCCTTCAGCGTCCAGTAACCGGAAATAAACGCGATCCACGTGGCCGGGAATGCCAGGATGCCGACGACGAACGTCACGATATACGGGATGATCAGCAGCACGGTATACAGCTTGCGGGAAGCGGAATCACCCAGGATCACCGCCAGGGTGCGTTTGCCTGCTGGCTTGTCGGTGGCGATATCGCGGATGTTGTTGGTCAGGTTCACCGCGGAGGACATGGCGCCGACGGAAATAGCTAAACCAATGCCCACCTCAGAGATGGCACCTGCTTGGGTGAACTCGGTGCCCAGTACCGCGATCAGGCCAAAGAAAATGAAGATCGCGACCTCACCCAGGCCCTTATAGCCATAAGGGTTTTTCCCTCCGGTATAAAACCACGCCCCGGCCAAGCACACTGCGCCCACCAGGATCAACCACCAGGCTGACAACAGCGCCAGGATGAGACCTGCCACGCCTGCGACGCCGAAAGAAATGAACGCTGCCTTTTTCACGTCTGCAGGGCGGGCGAGTTTGCTGGCGGTGAGCCGGGTGGGGCCGGTGCGTTCGTCGTCGGTGCCTCGTATGCCGTCCGAATAATCGTTTGCGTAATTGACCCCGATGACCAAAGCCCAGGAGACGATGAGGGCTAAGAAGAATGGGACAAATTTCCCGGAATTTTGATACAGCGCAGCGCCTGTTCCGGCTAGAACCGGAGCGAACGCATTCGGCCACGTATGCGGCCGTGCCGCCTGGATCCAATCGCGGGTAGTGGCCGAATACGTTGTAGCGCTCATGCATTCATTGTGCGCTATATTTCACGGCTTAACAAACAGTGAATGACATCGGCGGGATTCGACGATGGGGCGGCAGCGGCGGACACGTTGCGGCCACTAATTGGGAGATCGGCGTGCTCATCAGCTGGGGAATTGCCGCGGGTCTGGTACGCGCACATTCCCGATGTTTAGGTGGAAATGTTTCCGCGGAACAGACTAGTGCTAGGTCGCGACCTAGAGTGGAAGCATGAGCGATAAAACCAACAAACCCAACCATCACACCGACGCCACAATGAGCCAGACTGAAACACAGTCCGGGCCCCTTGATGTTTTCCCGATCGGATTGGGGTGTACCGGCATGACCCCGCACTCTTATCCGGATTCACCGCGCCGCGAAGAAATGATCCAGGTGTTGCGCACCGCCGCCGAGCTGGGCGTGGAGTTTTTCGATACCTCTGAGATCCAGGGGCCATACACCGGCGAGGAGCTGCTTGGCGACGCCTTCGCCCGCGCTCAATCCCAGCCTGCGGGCCAGGAGGGCCCCGCGGGGGCTTCGTCAGCGGCGCCGGGCAATTCTTCGTGCAACTCTCCGGAACGGGCCCCGACGATTGCCACCAAGTTTGGTTGGAATATCGACAACGGCCAACCCACCGGCGAGCTGAATTCCCGCCCGGAGAATATCCGTCGTGTCGCTCAGGAATCCGCCCGCCGCCTAGGTGTTGAGCGCCTGGATCTTTTTATGCAGCACCGTGTCGACCCGGAGGTCCCCATCGAAGAGGTCGCAGGCACCGTAGGTGAGCTTGTCGACGAAGGCCTAGTCGCCCACTTTGGTTTGTGTGAGGCATCCGCCACCACCATTGCCCGCGCGCACCGCGAATTCCCGGTTGCAGCCGTCGAAAGCGAATACTCACTGTGGTCGCGAGGAGTAGAAGAATCCGTGCTGCCGACCTGCGCCCAGCTTGGAATCGGTTTTATTGCCTACAGCCCATTGTCAAAGGGAATGCTTACTGGCCAGCTCACCGAGCCGAATGCGGATTCCAACAGCCCGCGCCTGCACCCGGAAAATTTCGCGCAAAACCAGCGTAATGCGGCCCGGGTCGCGGAGATCGCGCAGCGTTACGACGCCACCGCCGCCCAGATTGCTTTGGCGTGGTTGCTGGATCGCGGTGCGCAGCACCCGGGCGGCATGCTGGTGTTGCCGGGCAGTATCAACCCGGCGCGCATTAAGGAGAATGTGGCAGCAGCTAGCTTGATGCTTGCCGACGATGACCGCGCCGCGCTCGACAATCTTGTGCTCACGCATCCGGTGGCGGGGGAGCGCTACGTCGACAAGCACCTGCGGTTTATCGACCGCGACTAGTTGGTGGCTAGTTGGCGACCTACTCGAGCACGCGACTAGCACATGACTAGCTAGCCCCGAGGCTGGAATAATTCCGCCACACCAGCTCGGTGGATTTTGCCCAGCGACGTCCGCGGCAGTTCGTCGACACGCAGCAGCTCTTTCGGCAGCTGCCAGCGGGGCAAGTCGTACAGGGCGTCGAAAATCTCGCAGGCTTGTGCGGTCCCTTCGTAGGCCGCCATGATGGCCTGCCCAAAGCGGCGATCATCCACGCCGACGACGCAGGCGGTGCTGACTCCGGGAACGGCCAGGAGCTCGTTTTCGATGATTTCCGGGTGCACCTTCAAACCACCGGTTGTGATCACCGCGTCGAGACGCCCGCTGACCTCCAACCGGCCGTCGATAATGCGTCCGCCGTCGGAGGTGGCGAACCAGCCCGGCCAGTCCGGGTGGGTGAAGGCTTCGTGGCCCGGCATATTGCGGTAGCCGGAGGCGATGGTGGCGCCACCGAGCATGATGCGGCCGGATTCCACGGCCACGGAGCTGCAGGGCAAGGGGCGGCCGTCGTAGATGCAGCCCCCTGCGGTTTCGGCGCTGCCGTAGGTGGTCACGAGGTGGATGCCCAGTTTGCGGGCCGATTCCGCCAATTGTGGGTTCAGTGCCGCCCCGCCGATCAAGATGGCGTCGAAGCGTCGTAAAGCGGTAATGCCTTCTAAGGTTTCTATGGCTTTGTCCAGCTGCATCGGGGTTAATGCGGTGTACATGGGCTCGCGCGCAGCAGGCGTTTTCCCGTCCCGGGCGTGATCTAAATATTCCGCGGCGGCGGCGAATGCGGGAATGCGGAAACCACGGGAAAGGTCCAGGCACACCGGATCCACCCCGGCGATCAGGCTGCGCACCAACACCTGGATTCCTGCGATGTGATACGCCGGCAGGGCCAATAGCCAGTGTCCGGGCCCGCCGAGGACCTCGTGGGTTGCATCGGCCGACGCCACCAGGTTGGCTGCGGTGAGCTGTGCGCCTTTGGGGGTGCCGGTAGAACCAGAGGTCGGCACCACCAGGGCAATATCGTCGTCGATGGCTTGGCCGACGCGTTGCGAGGAATACAACAACTCAGTTCGCGCCCGGTCGCCCGCCGGTACCGGAAGATAATGCGCTTGGCCTGCGATGGCTGCTTCCAGGTCGTCGAGAATCGCTGCGGGGTCATCGAGCCGGACCGGAAGCGCGGTCAGCACCGGGCCGTGGGCGGGGAGAGGAGCGGGCATTGGGCTCGGTTGTCCTGCTGCCTCGCCCGCGCGTGAGTCCCGATCGTCGCGGCCCCACCCACTGGAACCGCTACCGCTGAGATCCTTAGTAGTAATAAGGAAACTCCTCCCAATTCGGGTCGCGCTTTTCCAAAAACGCTTCCTTACCTTCCACAGCCTCATCGGTCATGTACGCCAAGCGCGTGGCCTCGCCGGCGAAGACTTGCTGGCCGGCCAGCCCGTCGTCGGCAAGATTGAAGGCGAACTTCAACATGCGTTGCGCCGTCGGCGACTTGGAATTGATCTCGCGGGCAGCCTGGATGGCTTCGGCCTCAAGCTCGGCGTGATCGGCCACGATATTGACCGCCCCCATCTTCATCATGTGGGTGGCATCATAAGACCGGCCCAAGAAAAAGATCTCGCGCGCGTTTTTCTGCCCCACCATCTGCGCCAGGTAGGCCGAACCATAACCGGCATCGAAACTTCCCACGTCGGCGTCGGTCTGTTTAAAACGGGCGTGTTGGCGCGAGGCGATCGTCAGGTCGCACACCACATGCAGCGAGTGCCCACCACCAGCGGCCCAACCATTGACCACCGCGATGACCACTTTCGGCATCGTGCGGATCAGCCGCTGCACTTCCAAGATGTGCAAACGCCCACCCTCGACTTTCTCGCGGGCGGTATCCACACCGGATTCGTCGGCACCGGCGACATCCGAATCGTGGCTCGTGGCATAACGGTACCCGGAACGACCACGAATGCGCTGGTCACCGCCGGAACAAAACGCCCATCCGCCATCTTTCGGCGATGGCCCATTGCCGGTCAACAACACGGTGCCCACGTCGGGGGTGCGTCGGGCGTGGTCGAGTACCCGGTAGAGCTCGTCGACGGTGTGTGGGCGGAAAGCGTTGCGCACCTCCGGCCGGTCGAAGGCGATGCGCACGATCCCGTCGCGCCGGGTGGTACCTACGTGGCGGTGGTAGGTGATATCGGTCAAGTCTTCGAAACCTGGGACGGTGCGCCATTGGGTGGGATCAAAGGGGTTGGCGTCGGGATTAGCCTTGGGGCTGACGTCGGCGGTGGCGTCGGGTTTGTGCTCAGGAGTGCTAGTCATGGCCTTCAGTCTAGCTAGGCTTGGGGCATGAATTTTCCAAATCACGACGCTCGGCTACCACAGCCGCCGCGCTCACCGAGTTCATCGCGTCCACCGCGCTTACCGCAGGCGCCTCAATCACCCCTGCCCCCTCTCGCAGACATCCTCGAGCGCACCCACGTCGTTTCTTTGCCCATGGCGGTGAAATTCCGTGGCCTGCGCCACCGGGAAGTTGTGCTTATCGACGGCCCGGCTGGCTGGGGAGAATTCGCCCCGTTCGCTGATTACTCCGCCCGCGAGACCGCCCCCTGGCTGCGCTCTGGGTTGGAATCTGCCTACCAGGGGTTTCCTTCCCCAAACCGTGACTATATTGAGGTCAATGCCACGGTACCGGCGGTGGAGCCAGCTCAGGTTCCGGAGGTGCTTTCCCGCATGCCCGGCGCACGTTGCGTCAAGGTGAAGGTGGCTGAGCCTGGCAAGGATTTCCGGGATGCGCTTGCCGACGACATCGCCCGGGTGTCCGCGGTGCGTGCGGAGCTTTCCGGAATTCCGGGCACCCGCATTCGCGTGGACGCTAACGGCGCGTGGACGGTCGAGCAGGCCGTGGAGGCGGTGTCTGCGTTGGCCCCGCTGGATTATGTGGAGCAGCCGTGCGCCACGCCAGAGGAGCTGGCGGAGGTTCGCACCCAGCTGATGTGCCGCGGGATCTTTGTTCGCGTTGCCGCCGATGAGAGCATCCGTCGGGTGGAAGATCCGTATCGGGTGGCGGATTTGCAGGCGGCGGATGTGGCCGTCGTCAAGGTGGCCCCGTTGGGTGGGGTGCGCCGGGTGTTGCAGCTGAGTGCGGATCTGCGTGCGCGCCATATGGATGTGACGATTGCCTCGGCTTTGGACAGCGCGGTTGGTATTAATGCTGGGCTGGCGGCGGTGGCGAGTTTGCCGAAGTTGAACGACGACGAGGACATCGATGTGGCCCCGGCACCGGCAGGCTTGGCGACGGGCTCGTTGTTTGTGGAGGATGTGGCTGCGCCGCGTTCGCTTGTCGACGGCATGCTGGCGACTGCCCCGGTGGCACCCGATGCTGATCGGTTGACTGCTTTGGCCGCGGACGGTGCGACGCGCGATTGGTGGTTGGACCGGTTGCGTGCGGCTTATGCGCAATTGGAAGCGCAGGCGTAGTACAAATCCCACTACGTACAGGTCCCACCACCGCCTAGACTGGAGGTTATGCCTTCTTCGGATCCTTCGAACCTGCCACACACCACAGCCTCTGACCAGGGACAATCCATACAGGTCCCGACCTACGTGAGCATCCATGATGCCAATCTGCACAATTTGCGCCACATTGACGTGACCATCCCGCACGGCAAGCTGGTGGCGTTCACCGGTATTAGTGGCTCGGGTAAATCCTCGTTGGCCTTCGGCACGATCCACGGGGAAGGCCAGCGTAGTTACCTGGAATCGGTGGCCCCGTTTGCGCGCCGCTTGATCAGCCAGGCGACCGATCCACAGGTCGGATCCATTGAGGGGCTATCGCCGACGGTTGCGCTCCAGCAGCAGACCACGGCGCCGGGGGCTCGCTCGACGGTGGGCACGATTAGCTCCACCTCGAATATTGTTCGTCTGTTGTATTCCCGGTGTGGCGATTACAGCGCACTGTCTGGCGATGCGAAGTCCGAAACCCCAATCACTCGCCTGGCTTCTGACGCCTTCAGCCCCAACACGGCCGATGGCATGTGCCCAGAGTGCCGTGGAACGGGCACGAAGTTTGTCGCTACGGAAGCGTCGATGGTGCACGAACCGGGGTTGTCGATCCGCGACGGCGCGATTACTGCGTGGCCGGGCGCCTGGGCGGGCAAGAACTTCCGCGACATCTTGGAGGCCTTGGGCTATGACCTCGACCGCCCGTGGCAGGAACTTTCCGACGCCGACCGCAACTGGATCCTGTTCACCCGCGAACGCCCCGTCGTCGAGATTGTTCCGCACCGCGGCGCTGACCAGGTTCAGCGCACTTACCAGGGGACCTGGCGTAGCGTGGCCGAGTATTTGTATAAAACGCTTCGCGAAACGGAATCGGATTCGCTGCGCCGTCGCACGGAATCTTTCCTGGAATCGCATACCTGCAGCAATTGCGGTGGCGCGGGTTTGCGGCCGCAGGCGCTACAGGTGCGCTATCTCGGGGTGCCGATTAATGAGTTGAATGCGTGGTCTTTGGATTCTTTGCATCAGGCGTTGGTGGACCGCCAGCAGGAGCTTGGCCAGCGTGCCGGCAGCAGCAATAGCAACGCCGTCCGTGATGACCAGCCCGACACTGCTGCGGCCTCGGCGACCCGTACTGCGCAGGATGATGCAGAGGCCTTGTTGCTGACCCAGATTGTCCCTCCGCTGGCTGCCGCCTTGGAACTTGGGCTCGGCCATTTGAGCCTGGACCGGGTCGCCACCACCCTGTCGGCCGGTGAGCTGCAGCGCCTGCGCCTGGCTTCCCAGTTGCACAGTTCCTTGTTCGGTGTGACCTATATTCTCGACGAACCTACCGCGGGTCTGCATCCGCAGGAGCGCACGGCCGTGCTGACGGTCATCCGTCGCCTGCTGGCCGCGGGTAATAACGTGTTCGTCGTTGAGCATGACATGGATTTCGTTGCTCAGGCCGATTACCTCATCGACATTGGACCCTATGCCGGTGATGGGGGAGGCACCGTCGTGTTCGCGGGCAAGCCCGGCGAGCTTGTCGACGCCCGTATCGACGCCAACGGGCAGCTAGCCGAATACCCCACAGCCCGCGCCCTGGCGAACCGTCACTTGCAGCTTGCCGACGCCCCGCGCGACGCCAGCGGCCAGCTGGTACTGCAGGGAATCAACCACCGGAACCTGCGCGAGCTCGATCTGGAGCTCGGCTTGGGCCAGTTCACCGCGGTGGCTGGCGTGTCTGGTTCGGGTAAGTCGACGTTGGTGACAGATGTCGTCGGCAAGCGCGCAACTGAGCACCCGGATATTAGTCGCGTCGTCACGATTACGCAGAAACCCATCGGGCGCACTCCGCGTTCCACCCTGGCGACGTATACCGGGATGTTTGACCGAGTCCGCAGTATTTTCGCTGCCCAGGCGCGCCGGGATGGCAAGGATGCGAAGAAGTGGAATGCCTCGAAGTTTTCCTATAACACGAAAAAGGGCCAGTGCCCGGAGTGCTCGGGGGCTGGCCACATTGAGGTCGAGTTGGTGTTTTTGCCCGGGACCTATACGTTGTGCCCGCGGTGCCAGGGCGGCCGGTTTAACGACGAAGCGCTGGAGGTGCGTTGGCATGGGCGCACGGTCGCTGATGTTTTGCGGTTGCGGGTTTCGGAAGCGTTGGAGGTTTTCCGTGACCTTGCCGACGGCGGCACTGGCAATGACGACGGCAGTAAGGATCCCGACCATTCCCAGATCACCCAGGTGGTGCGGGCTTTAGAGGTGCTGGATGAACTCGGCTTGGGTTACCTCCGTTTAGGGCAGGGTGCGCCGGAGTTGTCTGGTGGCGAGGCCCAGCGCATCAAGTTGGCGACGGAGCTGCAGCGGGCGCAGAAGAAATCCAGTGTGTATCTGCTCGATGAGCCAACCATGGGTCTGCACCCGCACGATAGCGCGAAGTTGTTGGATAAATTGGAAGCTCTTGCCGACGCCGGCGCCACCGTCGTCATGGTTGAGCACAACTTGGAGGCGCTGGCGCGGGTGGATCGTGTGATTGAGCTTGGCCCTGGGGCGGGAGCTGCTGGAGGTCGCATCCTGGCGCAGGCGAGCCCGAAGAAGTTGGCGGAAGAAGATACTGCTACGGGTCGGGAATTGGCCCGGCGCGTGGCGGGCTGATCGTCTCGTGTGCTCATCCGTAAGATGTCTAGACTGGGTCTAACCCTTTGAGGAGGATTGATGACACCGAATTCTGGCAATTCTGGTAATTCCGGCCGTTCTGGAGCGAACCACGGTGGGCAGAACCACGGTGGCTCGAACCATAGTGGCCGCCCGGGCCGTGATGATCGCACCGAGTTTTTCCGCGGCGATGACCGCACGGAGTATCTTGGCTCGAATGAGCGCACGCAGTATTTTGGTTCCAACGAGCAGACTCAGTATTTCGGCTCCAATGAGCAGACGCAGCACATAAATCGTCCGAATCAGGGCTCGGGTACAAGTTATGACGCAGGCCAGGGTGGGCGCCAGTCGGATCGTCCGCAGCAGTATTTCCCGGATCAGGATCAGTACCAGAACCAGCCTTACCCGCACACCCAGCAGTATCAAGGCCAGCAGGGCCAGTACGTCCAACAGTATGGGCAGAATCAATATGGTCAAGGCCAGTATGGTCAGCAATATGGCCAACCGTATAACGCTGGTTATGGTCCTGCCGCGCAGCAGGCCTCGGTGCATAATGCGCACCAGCCGCAGCAAGCAGCGCAGGCTTCGGGTGGCTCGAGTTCCTGGCAGATGCTGCTCGGAATCATCTCTGGCCTGGCGCTGTTGCTGGCCGTGGTGTTTTTCTTTCTGTGGCGCTCCGCCGATAATGAGCAGGCTACGTCGCCGACACCAACTACTGTGACCTCCACACAGACAGAAGAGGTTAATGTCACGGTGACAGAGCCAACCACCGTTATCGAAGAACCCGTTGTACCTGGCGGCGACGGCGGAAGTTGGCGCGACCAGATCCCAACTGAGGTGCCAGAGGAACTGCTGCCGCCGGAAGGTGAAGAGTTCGATCTGCGCAGCTGGTTGAGTAATATTTTCGGCTAGTTTTTAACCTGAATAGGCACCTGATTAAGCCTGGCTAGTTTAGGCCTGGCTAGTCATCACCTGGCCGTATCAACGCTCACCCGATCGTAAGTAGTGCGCTCATAAATACTGAAACTGTAAATCCTGAGTAGGAGACCATGCCCGAATCCCCACAGTCTGAAACCCCACCTCAACCGGAGGCCATCCACCTGGCCCAACAGGTCGCTGCCCGGCTCGCAGAATTCGCCACCGATGTCGTGCTGTGTCCGGGTTCGCGTAACGCCCCGCTTTCGTTGGCACTCATTGCGCACCCAGGGTTGCGGGTGCATGTGCGCCTGGATGAACGCAGCGCAGCCTTTTTGGCGTTGGGCTTGGCGCGCGTGCAGCAGAGACATGTTGCGGTGGTAATGACTTCGGGTTCGGCGGTGTCGAATTGTTTGCCGGCCGTCGTCGAGGCCTCGCATTCGCATACGCCGCTGGTTGTGTTGAGCGCGGATCGCCCGCAGCGGCTCGTCGGCACGGGGGCTTCGCAGACGATCCAGCAGCAGGGCATTTTCTCCACGTTTACGGCCACTACCCAGATCAATACTGCGGCGGATCTCCCAGCTCTTTCTGACCGTTTACATTCTGACCGTCTGGCACACATCAATGTGGCTTTTGATGTGCCGCTGGTGGGAAGCGAGCTGGCCGAACCTTGTACAGATGGTCTTGCCAACGCCCACCCTGCCAACGACTCTGTTTCAGGGCGTACGGCCGACACCCCCGCAATTTCACCGGCAGATCCCGCGCACCCTGCCCGTCGTAGGCTGCCTTCCTGGTCTGATCACGGAGAGGTTGCCGTTGACCTGAGTAAACCAACCCTGGTGATTGCCGGTGATGAGGCCTGGCGTGTCGACGGGCTCGAGGATGTTCCCACGATTGCGGAGCCGAGCGCTCCGGCGCCGTATGTTCCGGTGCACCCGGGGGCGGCCGCGATTTTCGCCAAAGATGATGCCCAGGTTGGCGACTATTATGTGCGCACCAAACCTGCCCAGGTGATTGTGGTCGGCCACCCGACCTTGCATCGCCGGGTGCTCTCGCTGATCACCGATCCGGATATCGAGGTTATTGTGCTGTCCCGCACCGATGATTTCTTGAGTCTGCGCGCACACAGCGCCCAGAGCACCCAAGAGACCCGCGGCACCCGCGTGAAGGCCACTGGTGAACCCACCCGGGAGTGGTTGCAAGTATGCCAGGCCGCCTCTGATCTGGCCGCCGGGGCAGTCCGCGATGCACTGGAAGACGAATCACACGGCTTTACTGGCCTCCACGTTGCTGCCGCTGTCACGGACACGTTGGCTGTCGGAGATACGGTGTTCGTCGGCCCGTCGAACCCAGTCCGGGATGTCGCTCTGACTGGCCTGCCGTTTGATGGCGTTGATACCTATTCCCCGCGGGGAGCTGCCGGGATTGACGGCAATATTTCCCAGGCCGTGGGGGTGGCTATCGCTGCGCAGTCTTTGCGTGCCGACGAGGTTCGCGCCCCGCGTACTGTAGCCTTGCTCGGCGACATCACCTTTTTGCACGACGTTGGGGGCCTGTTGCGCGGGGTGGATCAGCCGGAGCCGGAAAACCTCACGATCGTGGTGGCCAACGACGACGGCGGCGGAATTTTCGAATCCCTCGAAGTGGGCCAGCCCGGCTTGCGCCGTGATTTTGAGCAGGCCTTCGGAACCCCGCATGGGGTGGACATTGCCGCGCTCTGTGAGGGCTACGGCCTGGCCTACCAGCGTGTGAAGAGCCCACAGGAGCTTCTCGACGCCTTGGCCGCCCAAACCGAATTTCCGGAACCGATCCTGGTCATTGAGGCGACGACCACCCGCGCGACGCGTCGGCAATTGCACCAGGCGATCGATACTGTCCTCGGGGGATAAGTCTGGTTCCCTATGGCAGATTCCGTAGATCCCCAAGCCACGAGTGCGCACGAAGCAAGCCCGGATAAAACTGCACCTTCCACCGTGCAGTCTTATGATCCGCACCGGCGGCGTCGGCAGTGGCGGCGCCGTTTACACCAGTTGGTCGCAACCTTGTGCATAGCCGGGCTACTGGGCTCGGTTGCCATGATTGGTGGGGCAGCGGCGAATGATCACAGGATTGAATCTGATCCAGGTCGGGCCCTAGCGACGGTCACGGGGACCTCCTTGTTGCGCACCACCGTGGAATTCCGGGACGGCGAAGGTTTGTATCGGGCGCCGTCGACAGGCGTGTTGTATCCCACCGGGCTTGCCCAGGGCCAGCAGGTTTGGGTGCAGTATTCGCGCGCGGATCCGGACCTGGTGAAAGTCGCAGGGCGCGGTTGGACGTTGGCAATTATCCCGGGGCTGAGTGTCGCGGCGCTGGTTATCGTCGTCACGCTGGTGTTGTGGCAGTTGATTAGCTTCGCGACGCGTCCCACAACGCAGCGCCGCCGAAGGCCGACGAGCACACCAAGAACTCCCAAGACAATTAATCGCGGGTGATGCTAGTTGTTGTCTGCACCTTCGGCCCGATCGCGGCTGCGCGTGGCCATCGTCGCCGAGTCTTTTTTGCCGCACGTGAACGGGGTCAGCAACTCCGTCCTCCGCATTCTGGAATATCTGAACGCGCAAGGCCACGACGCCATCGTTATCGCGCCCGGACCACACGGCAAGAGTTCCCAGGGCACGGGCCCACACAGCAGGGATCCACACAGCTGGGGCCCGGACCATACTGAAATTTCCCACTACGCGGGTTTCCGGGTCGTGCGCGTGCCGACGATCCGCTTGCCGTTCGTCGATTCTCTGCCCATCGGCGTGCCGACGCCGACCGTCTACCGCACGCTCGCCGAATTCCGCCCGGATATCGTGCACCTGGCTAGTCCCTTCGCGCTGGGGCGCGGTGGTGGTTGGGTTGCTCGGCGGCTAGGCCTTCCTAGAGTCGCGGTGTTTCAGACTGATATTGCAGGTTTCGCAGGTCTGTACCAGTTGGGGGTGTTGCAGCGCGCTACCTGGCGTTGGATCAGGCGGATGCATAACCATTGCCAGCTGACCTTGGCGCCGTCGACGGAGACCATCCAGCAGTTGGAATCCCGTGGGGTGCGCAATCTTGCGCTGTGGGGACGCGGGGTGGATACGCAGTTGTTTCATCCGGAGAAACGCTCGGATGCGCTGCGTCGGAAGTGGTGTGCAGGGCGGCCCGAGCAAACAGCGCCAATCATCGTCGGTTATGTGGGGCGCCTGGCCAACGAGAAGGGTGTGCACCGGTTGGCTGCCTTGTCCGGGCGGACTAATGTGCAGCTCGTCATCGTCGGTGATGGTCCGTGCCGTTCTGAGTTGGAAGCCGCGATGCCGGATGCGGTGTTTTGCGGTGCGCTCAGCGGCAGCGAACTGGCGGCCGCCTATGCCAGTTTCGATGTTTTCGTCCACCCCGGGGAACTGGAGACTTTTTGCCAAACCATCCAGGAAGCGCAGGCTAGCGGCGTGCCGACGATCGCCCCGCGGGTAGGCGGCCCAGTCGATCTGATCCGGGATGGTAGCAACGGGAACCTTGGTGACAGCAACGGAAACCCTGCTGGCTGCACTGGGCTGCTACTGGATCCCGATAATTTCGAAGCCGAGCTTGCCGACGCGGTCAGCTGGTTAGCAGCCCCGAGCCGTCGGCAAGAATTATCCGCTGCAGCTCGCGAACACGTGGAGGATAAGACCTGGCCGAGGATCTGTGCTCAGTTGGTGGACTATTACCGGCAGGTGCTGGCGGAGGTGAACCCAGCTGCGTGGGAATCTCCGGGCGCCAACCATTAAGCTGGTGGGGTGGATTCTTCGAATAAGGCTGAGCAAGACAATAAAGCCCAGGGTGCTAGAGCCCAGGATAAAAAGGCCCAGGATAAAAAGGGCCAGGACAATAAACCTCAGCAAGCACCGAAACTCACTCGTGCGACGCTGGATAAGGCGCCGGTGGATGTGGCGTCGATGTTTGATACGGTCAGCAAGAATTATGACCTGACCAATACCGTCCTCTCGCTCGGAATCGATAATTATTGGCGCAAGCGCACCCGTGAGCGTCTGGATCTGCAGCCCGGGGATAAGGTGCTGGACTTAGCAGCCGGAACCGCGGTGTCTACCGTGCAGTTGGCGCGCTCCGGAGCTTGGTGCGTGGCCTGTGATTTTTCCACCGGCATGTTGGCCGCCGGCGCCCACCGTGATGTGCCTAAGGTTGCTGGCGATGGTATGCATTTGCCGTTTGCGGATGGCAGTTTCGACGCCGTCACGATCTCGTATGGGCTGCGTAATATCCACGACTTTCGCGCCGGGCTGCGGGAAATGGCGCGGGTGACCAAACCGGGCGGCAAGCTCACAGTGGCTGAATTTTCTACCCCGGTAGTTCCAGTATTTAGCACGGTGTACAAGGAGTATCTGATGCGCGCGCTGCCTGCGATCGCGCGGGTGATTTCTTCGAATGCGCAAGCGTATGAGTACCTGGCGGAATCGATCCGTATGTGGCCGGATCAGGAGACTTTGGCTGCCGATATCAACGCTAATGGGTGGACTGAGTGCGGTTGGCAGAACTTGACTGGCGGAATTGTGGCTCTGCATTCTGCTGTGAAGGCTTAATTGGTCTGGGCTGGGTCCGATTGGGCTTACCGTCCCGAGTGGTGCAGTGGTTCCGGTCCCGGCCCCGGCGTTAATTCCCCAGGGCGCCAAGAAAAAAATATACGATGCCGTTGTGAGATTTTACTGGAGCCATATTTACCGTCCGTAGGCTCAGTTCAACCATATTCGCCGTCCGTAAGCTCAGTTCGGAGCCCCTAATGATAATTCTGTCTATTTTGATAATCGCGATAGCCGTAGCGGGCTTATCTGCTATCTATGAATTTAAACATGGGAATCGGCCACGAGCCAGGATAGTGGCCTGGGCTGGAGTTCTCTTAGCATTACCCGCTGCGTGGATTCTTTATCGCGCTACTGCCGGCGGCCTTCAGGAAATGCCTCTAGTTGAAGTCATCGCGATTGCTGTTTATATTTTCGTGCTTCTGGTGCTTGTAGAAACAAAACTTGTGCTGTCGGAGCGTAAGAACACAGGAGTCACGAGTGACGAAAACACTAAGAAGCCCAGATAACCAGATAAACTGGCCAGATTCCTTAATATCGGCGGTGGCTTTGTTTGGCTTTGTTTAGTTATGCCTTGTTTACTTATGTCTCGCCATTGGTTTTAGCATCGCAGGTTCCCCATATTCCCTAAACCGTCGAATCCCACAGCGGCGTGTCGGCCCGCACCGTTGCCGCATATTTTCCGGCTTTCTTCCACAACCGGGAAATCAGGTCCCGGTCTTCGTCGGTAACTAAGTTGCCCATCAACCGAGCAGCCGCTGGCATTAAATAGCGCGCCGCCGGGCCCCGCAACCCTAACGGGCCGAATACCGGCAAAAACTGCGGGTAGGTCAAAAGCCGGGCCGCGGTGCGTGCCCACATGAACGCTTCGCCGAAATGCGCCCGCAACACTTCGGGCCATACCAAGGTGAGGTCGACGCCGCTGCCCAACAGGCCCACGGCTAGCTCGGCGGTTTCCAGCCCGTAGTCGATACCTTCACCGTTCAATGGATTCACGCATGCCGCCGCGTCGCCGATCAGCATCCAGTTCGCCCCGGCTACGTTCGATACAGCCCCACCCATGGGCAATAACGCCGAGGCCACTTCGTAGGGATCCCCCAAACCCCAGGCCTCTCGCTGTTGGCTGGCATAAAATTCCAGCAGTTTCTTGGTGTTGATCGCTGCCGGACGTTTATCTGTCGACAATGCGCCGCATCCCAGGTTCACCGTGCCGTCGCCAAGCGGGAAAATCCACCCGTAACCAGGCTGGACGGTGCCTTGTTCGTCGGTCAGTTCCACGTGCGAATGCATCCACGGTTCATCCGAGTATGGCGAGCTGCAATACGACCGCGCGGCGATCCCATAGACTTCACTGCGGTGCCATTCGCGCCCTAGTTTTTTGCCAAACGTCGAGCGCACCCCGTCGGCCACGATCGCCCACCGCGGCCGCAGCGTAATCTCGCTTGCCGACGGCTGCTGGTCGTTTGTTGGCTGTTGGCTGCCCGAGGAAGTCGACTGCTCCGCCGCCTGCTGGCCACCGACCCGTCGCACCGTGATGGTCGCAATTGAATTGTTCTTGACGACGACATCAGCGCCCGAATACCCGGTCCACACCCGTGCGCCGGCAGCCGCGGCTTGCTGCACCAGGTAGTTGTCTAATTCGCGCCGTGGCCAGGCCGTGCCCACAGCCCCGAAGTGCCCGTCTGGCCAGGCGGCGGTCACTGATCCGCCGAAGCCGTGCAGTTTTAATCCCCGGTTGAGGTATCCCGGGTTCACTCCATCCAGAAGCCCTAGCTCCCGGAGTTTCGCCATCGCGCGTGGGGTGAGGCCATCGCCGCAGGTCTTATCGCGGGGAAATTGTGCTTGGTCTACCAATACGACGTCCCATCCGGCGCGTGCGGCATAAATCGCAGCCGCGGATCCAGCTGGACCACCGCCAATAATCGCGATGTCGCAGGAAACAGCGTCATTACCGGTGCTGGAGGCGTCGGCAAGAATGTCGCTTTTCGGAGGTTTCGACGTGGAAGACGCAGTGTGGGACCCGGAATCGGGCCGAGCGGGGGAGTCGTCGGCAAGGCTCATGGCCATTATTGTTGCATGACTATGACCCCGGAAGTGTTTTTGCCCTGTTCCGTCGACTACTGTTAGGACGGGAATTATGGGAACGAATAAGCGCAAGGATAAACCTCGGATATGACCACTGGCCAAAACCAGGTTTCTGGTTACACCCCCGCTGTGGATTTGGGGGATGAACAGCTCAATTCGCGCATTGCTGCCGGGATGGAAACGGTCGAAGACCTGCTGCGTTCGGAGCTTTCGCAGGGCGCAGAGTTCATCACGGATAAGGTTTTGCATTTAACTACCGCTGGTGGCAAGCGCTTCCGCCCGATGATGGCGTTGCTTGCGGCTGAATATGGCCCGCGTGCAGAGTCGGACAACGTGTATAAAGCAGCGAGTGTGGTGGAGATTGTGCACTTGGCGACGCTTTATCACGACGATGTGATGGATGAAGCCGACCAGCGGCGTGGGGTGGAATCGGCGAATTCGCGGTGGAGTAATTCGGTGGCGATTTTGTCTGGCGACGTGTTGTTGGCGCATGCTTCTCGCATTATGTCAACCATGGATAGTTTGACGGTGCGCCACTTTGGTGAGACGTTTCAGGAGTTGGTCACCGGCCAGATGCGTGAGACGCTCGGCGCGGGTGAGTCTAACCCGGTGGAGCATTATCAGAAGGTGATTGAGGAAAAAACTGCCGTATTGATTGCTTCAGCGGGCTACTTGGGCGCCTACCACGCTGGTGCTGATGAGCCGACACAGCGTTCCCTGCAGATTATCGGCGGGGCGATTGGAATGATTTTCCAGATCGTCGACGACATTATCGATTTGTTCTCGGATCCGAAGGATTCCGGCAAGATTCCTGGTACGGACTTGCGCGAGGGCGTGTTTACGTTGCCAGTGCTGTATGCGTTGGAAGATGACAGCGCTGCTGGTAGTGATTTGCGCGCATTGTTGACGGGTCCGCTGGAGGCTGAGGACGACGTGCAGCGTGCGATCGCGTTGATCCGAGAGACTGATGGGCGTGCGAAAGCTCTTGCCGACGTCCAGGCCCACTTGGATGTCGTGGATCGTGAATTGGACAAGTTGCCGGATATTGCTGCCACGCGCGCGCTGCGTGTGCTTGCGGAATACACCATGCGCCGGGTGGGCTAGTCCGGTTGCTGGGAGCATTGGGTGCTGGCTCCCTGTACATGCGCTTATTCGGCTCGCGAAACCCCAACTGTAGTGCCGATTTGTAGGTTTATTGGGTGTCTATAGTAGGGTAGGTAACTGCACCAAATAGTGCACGCCAGGTTGCCCGAGCGGCCAAAGGGAGCGGACTGTAAATCCGCCGGCATTGCCTTCAGAAGTTCGAATCTTCTACCTGGCACAGTGTGAAACCCCACGCGAATTACCGCGTGGGGTTCGTCGCATGCGTGGGTCTGGGGAGAATTCGGAGTTATGGGGTTATGCGACAAAAGGTCTGTCGGTATAGTCCACAAGGAATCGCAAAAACAGCCGTGCTGGGGCGGAGAGTCGGTTCTTCGAGCTCCACACCACCCGTAGCGGACGATCGAAACTGACGCCAATCACCGGAACCTCTAGGTATTCCCCGGTGGCTAACTGCGATGATACCGCGCGTCTCGCGATTACCCCTGGTGCTCCTAGAGTGCCTATCCCGGTACGTTGTGCTCCTAATGATCCAAACTCTCCTATCGGTGGGGCGAGACCTTCCAGAGCGTCTTCTAAGACTTCTCGAGTGCCGCTTCCCCGCTCGCGCAGCACCAAAGGTGTGGATTGCAACTCCTCTTTTGTTATCGGAGCCGTTTCCGTCACTGGTATTGATGCTGAAGGCATATCCAGGTCATTGTGATTATTTGATTTTGCCCAGGGGTGATGCGCGGGTGCAGCAACGATTAGCTCGTCGTGCCCTATCACTCGCTGGTGTAGTTCGTGGGCCACCCAGTTACCCTCAACTAGAGCTAGTTCCGCATGTCCCTGGACCACGTATCGCTGCGCCTCTCGACTGTTGAGTTGACGCATGTGCAGATGCGTCTGCGGGTGACTGTGTTGGAAGGCCGCTGCCCACCGGGGGTAGTCTATTTCTGCCACAGTATGAGAAACCACCAGCTTAAGACCCTCGGTTACAGCATTGTCGGTAGCTGCTTTCAGGCCATGCGCGCAATCGTTGAGTGCCCCCTCTAAACCCTCAAGAACACGGATCACTTGGTGTCCGACTTTTGTGGTGGAACTACCCGCGGCGCCACGCCAAAAAATACGTGTATTTAGCTGTTTTTCCAATTTAGCGACACGTGTACTGACCATCTGTTGGGAAACATTGAGATATTTGGCAGCCTGATTCATTCCTCCGTGTCGGGCTACAGCGAGGACGGCGTCAACCGTGAGGGCATCGGGAACGTAGCTACGTCGAACGGAAGAGAACCGAGCGTCATCACAATCTCGTGCGGGGTACATGCATTCATTGTAACCCTGTGCGGATTTTGTGCCCTCCCGCAAACGTCCAGCAGTACATAGCCTGAAGCGCATGCTTAAAATTGAGAATAAAATGGAGCTTCCGCCACTCGGACCTGGCTGGGCCGGAGCAGTAATGGGATTAGGGATCTCCTCATCCCTTATTGAGACTCATCTCAGCCCGGTTGTGGGACATCTCCCCGCGAAGATCATGGTTGTTGCCGCAACTCTTCTCGCTCTGGCGCTCTCGATAGGCTTCATTACGTACCGGAATCCGGGCTTTCGCCCCAACAACATGCCTGCGTGGGGCATGGTCTCTATGGGGATTTTAGCTTTAGGTAGCGCCTACTCGCTTATTTTTGATGCTTGGTTGATCCATATTTTATGTTGGGGATCCGGAACCATCCTTGGTGTAACTACCTGCCTAAGGTTTCTACATTTCCTTATTTTTGACCGTTCCGTCGCTCCTGCTTTTACCTTGGGGTTGCCCCTGGTTGCACCGATGGTTTCCGCAACCTCCTCGGCTCAGTTGGTGCCGCACGCGGGGGAGTGGGGTTCGATGGTGCACGACATTGGCATAATTTGCTTTGCACTGGCTTTGGCTACAGCAGTGCCGACGTTCGCCTTCATTTATTTGCGTACATTCCCCAATCTTCCCACCAGCTTTGCCACCACTGCTTGGATTCCGCTGGGCCTTGTCGGCCAGTCCACTGCTGGTGCACAGTTGATTGCCGGTGAGCAGTGGCATTTCCGAGCAATGATTTATGGAGTTGTGATGCTTGGTCTCGGCATTCCGTTGGCTGGTTATGCCATTATCAAGCATTGGGGAGCAGTCTTCGGCAACATCCCAATGTCTTATAACCCCACGTGGTGGGCCAGTACTTTTCCTGTTGGCACCTGTTGTCTCGGTACGCATACCTTGTCGACGCAACCCGCAGCACTGAAGTGGGGTATGGGATGGGTTGATATCGTCAGTGTCGGCCTGCTTGTTCTTCTTTTGCTCCACGTTATGTGGGCATCTTATGGAGCCGTCAGGATTACTGTGTTTAGCCGGGGATAATCCGGAAAGAAACTTGATGCCGCCGTTAAGCAGTCGTCCGCCTGCAATGACTATAAGATGGCCTACTGCCTGCGATCGCCACAAAACAATTGACTTTCGGTAATCGTAAACTGTTCAAAGGGGGTATTTTGCCGAAAAATCTATTCTAAGCTGCTGATTTGTGTACTTGTATTCAATTGGGTTAGGCTGTGTGAGGCTTCAACGGAGCGCAACAAAGTAGATCGAAAGACTGCAAGTTGGTTTCGAGGCTGCGCCCCCTTAGCTCAGTCGGTAGAGCGTTTCCATGGTAAGGAAAAGGTCGACGGTTCGATTCCGTCAGGGGGCTCTGTTGCTGTTTAGGGTCGAACACCTTAGACGCTGCAACACCAGGCGGTGTAGCTCAGTGGTAGAGCATACGACTCATAATCGTTGTGTCGCGGGTTCAATTCCCGCCATCGCTACTGGGAACTTTTCCCATAACCTCAAGCCTTGCGCTGACCGGCTTCCGGTCTGCTAAGGTGAAGGCTGCTGTAAGTTCGGGCTTCTGCTAGTTGGATGCCTGGTCTGTTACCCAGCACCCTCTAGGGGCGTGGCGCAATTGGTAGCGCAACGGTCTCCAAAACCGTAGGTTGCAGGTTCGAGTCCTGTCGCCCCTGCCATTATTTTTTATGAGGTCATTCACCGAGGCCAATGTAGGTCATTGAGGAGTTTTTGACGTGAGCGAAGAGAACAACGCAACCGGCGGAGCAGCTCGCCCAGTCGGTAAACGTCAACGCTCCGGTGCCTCTACCACCTCGAGTGCTTCTTACGAGGCAAAGCGCGTCGTGAACGTGGATGATTCCTCTGTCCGCGATGACAAGCCAGGCGGCGGTCCTACTCGTTTCGTTCCTGAGGTTGTCTCGGAAATGGGCAAGGTTGTGTGGCCCACCGCTAAGCAAATGGTGCAGTACACCATTGTCGTATTTGCCTTCCTTTTCGTACTTACTGCCCTGGTATGGAGCATCGACACGGTTGCTACCATGGGAGTTGAAGCAGTTCTAACTCCTTAGGTATAATCGCTATATATCAGGTTGTGATCCCGCTTGTCCCTTATGGATAAGCGGGATAATTTTTGAGCATAACCAGTCCGAATCACCCGACAACCCTAGGCACAAGGGAGTAGCGCTAACGTGAGCGAAGAAACTCAGAACGACAATAATCACCACGACGATTACCACAACGAGAACGACGTTTTTGAAGAAGTAACTCCTGAGGTCGCAAAGGCCAGCGAAGCAGCAGAGCTGGCAGCCGAGGAAGATCGTGAGTCTCTTGGCGACGACTATGACGCAGATTCTGATGATTTTGCGAAAGACCATGAGGAAGCAGTCAAAGCTACCGAGGCTGCCGCGAAAGCTGCAGAAAGCGACAGCGCTGCCGCATCGAAGTCCACGAACGATTCCGCCGAATCTGCTGCCGCAGCTTCTGCTCAGGACGCCGATGAAGATGTCGCTTACCGAATGCGCTTGCGGGAGTTCACGAGGGAACTCAAGAAACAGCCAGGGCAGTGGTACATCATCCAGTGCTACTCGGGTTACGAAAACAAGGTGAAAACCAACCTGGATATGCGTATCCAGACTCTCGAGGTTGAGGACTCGATCTTCGACGTTGTGGTTCCGATCGAGAACGTCGTGGAGAAAAAGGACGGCAAGAAGAAGATCGTCAAGAAAAAGCTTCTGCCTGGCTATGTTCTGGTGCGCATGGAAATTAACGATCGTGCGTGGTCTGTTGTTCGCGACACCCCGGGTGTGACGTCGTTCGTGGGTAACGAAGGTAACGCCACCGTCGTCAAGACCCGTGAGGTTGCTAAATTCCTGCTGCCGAAGACTACCGAGGCGCGCGACGAGACCCCAGCACATGTAGATGAAGAGCAGGCCGTTGCTCCGCAAAAACCTGCAGCATCCGGCGTCAATCACGACTACCAGGTTGGCGAAGCTGTCACGATCCTGTCCGGCGCGTTGGCCTCCGTTTCGGCGACGATTTCTGAGATCGATCCAGAAACCGGCAAGATGCAGGCATTGGTATCCATCTTTGGCCGTGAGACTCCTGTTGAGCTCACCGCCGATCAGGTCGAACGCATTATGTAGTTTGGGAAGACCCCACACCGTGCAGTAGGCTAGTCCCTCGTGTGCGCCTGATTGGGGTGCCTGCGGTTAGATACCAGACGGCATGCTGAAAACGATTGTGCTGCACATCGGAAAATACACATCCCCGGTTGCCGGCGAAGGCCGGAATCCGGACAGTCCCCGTTATTCATCGTGGCGGGGTGCTGGTACCACGGAATTGAGGTAAAACGATGGCTCCAAAGAAGAAAAAGAAGCAAGCAGGCTTTATTAAGCTGCAGATCCAGGCTGGTCAGGCAAACCCTGCTCCGCCAGTCGGTCCTGCCCTGGGTGCCCACCAGGTCAACATCATGGAATTCTGCAAGGCTTACAACGCTGCTACCGAAGACAAGCGCGGCGAAGTTATCCCTGTAGAAATCACCGTCTACGAGGATCGCTCCTTCGACTTCAAGCTCAAGACCCCACCTGCTGCCAAGCTGCTTTTGAAGGCTGCTGGCGTGCAGAAGGGCTCCGGCGTTCCGCACACCCAGAAGGTCGGCACCGTGACCTGGGAACAGTGCAAGGAAATCGGCAAGACCAAGTTCGAAGACCTGAACGCTCGTGACGAGGAAAACGCTGCCCGCATCATCGCTGGTACCGCTCGCTCCATGGGCCTGAACGTTGACGGACACCCAGACGCTTAAATCTGGCACCAGTCTGGCCCCCGCAAGCGTTAAGGTCTGTCGTACCGCAGCCTTGATGTTTGCCCCACGGCCGCAGTCCGATGCGGCCGCATCCACCGTGGCAGAGCCAGCTTCGGCTCGCTGACCACGACAATCCCACAACAGAAGGAATTGAGAAATGAGCAC
The DNA here is from genome assembly GCF_000375525.1 of Corynebacterium propinquum DSM 44285. Lineage (GTDB taxonomy): Bacteria > Actinomycetota > Actinomycetes > Mycobacteriales > Mycobacteriaceae > Corynebacterium > Corynebacterium propinquum. The sequence continues at coordinate 54,198 of NZ_AQXC01000011.1, read as the reverse complement.
TAAGTCCAAAGCTTTCAAAGAAGCCGCGACCAAAATCTCCCGCGACCACCTGTACCGCCCACTCGAGGCAGTAAAGCTGGCTAAGGACACTTCTTCGAAGAACTTCGACGCCACCATCGACGTTGCTATGCGTCTGGGCGTTGACCCACGCAAGGCTGACCAGTTGGTTCGTGGCACCGTGTCCCTGCCAAATGGCACCGGTAAAGACGTTCGCGTTGCTGTTTTCACAGCTGGCGAGAAGGCCACCGAAGCTGAGCAGGCTGGCGCCGACATCGTTGGTGTTGATGAGCTGATTTCCCAGGTGACTGAAGGCAAGATCGACTTCGACGTCGCAATTGCTACCCCTGATCAGATGGCCAAGATTGGTCGTATCGCTCGCGTGTTGGGTCCTCGTGGCCTGATGCCGAACCCTAAGACCGGTACCGTCACCAACGACGTCACCAAGGCGATCAAGGAAGTTAAGGGCGGTAAGATCTCTTTCCGCGTCGACAAGGCTTCCAACCTGCACGCCCTGATCGGTAAGGCATCGTTCAGCGAGCAGGCTCTGGCTGAGAACTACGGCGCATTGTTGGACGAAGTTCTGCGTCTGAAGCCATCGGCTGCTAAGGGTGTTTACCTGAAGAAGGTTACCGTTTCTTCCACTACTGGTCCTGGTGTTCCAGTTGATCCATCGGTGCAGAAGAACTACACCGTCGAGGCTTAAACCTCTCCAGGTTTAATCATCTCGAGGTTTCATACTCCAAGCCTTAAGTAGCTCAAGACTTAAGCTCCCGCCCACCTTCACTCCCGTTTATGGGGACAGTGAAGGTGGGTTTTGTCTATTATCTCTATTCACTCTGCTGAACTCGGGGTAATCTTGAAGATGCTATGCGGTATCTCTATCTGGCCCTTGGGCTGCTGTGTGTGGGGCTTGGTGCTTTCGGCGCGCTAGTGCCGTTGGTACCTGCAACTCCGTTTGTGCTGCTGGCGTTTTTCTTTTTCACGCGTAGTTCGCAGCGGCTGGAATATTATATTCTGCACCGTTCACCGCTGCGTAATTATCTCATCGATTTTTACTCTGGTTCCTTAAGCCGCAAGCGTCGGATTTACATCATTGCGACGGCGTGGGCCTCAATGATCTTGTCGACGGTTGTGGTGGGAAAATTGTGGTTCGCGGTCATGATGGCAGGCATCGCGATAATTGCCGCGACCGTGATCTGGCGCCGCGAGCCCAAACCAGAAAAGGTAGCTCGTTTTTGGCGCCGTTATGAAGAATCTGCTCGCCTCCAGGAATGCCGCCAAAAGGAACGCCGCCAACAAGAACGCCTCCAGAAATGACGCCAACATGGTCGCCGTAGAACGCAGACGCTTAGACTTAACCTATGAGTTCTGGTTTTGCTCGGCCTTCCTTTGCCCACCATGGCGCGGCCCGGGTCGCCGTCATTGGTGCCGGGCCGAACGGCCTTACTGCTGCAGCGGTTTTAGCGCAGGCTGGATGCCGGGTAGAAGTTTTTGAAGCCGCCGCCCACATCGGTGGATCCGCGCGCACCCACCCTGCGTTCGGGCCGGGGAGCGCAGTTGATTTCGGTGCGGCGGCTCATCCGTTTGGTGTCGTGAGCCCGGCGTTTCGCCAGTTAGGGCTCGAAAACTACGGGTTGGAGTGGCAGCATCCGCAGTACCCGATGGCGCACCCGCTTGCCGACGCACCCGCGGCTATTGTGCACCGCGACCTTGCAACCACCGCCGCACAGTTTTCCGACCACGACCGTCGCATGTGGAACCGCCTGCATAGACCGCTTGTCGACGGCGTCGGCAAGCTCGTCAACTCGGTGCTTCCGGTCCGCCCACGTCACCCGGTTGCTCTCGCGCGCTTGGGCTTGTGGGGTGTGTGGTCAGCGAGCAGCTTGAGCTCGCGACTGCTTGCCGACGAATCTGCCCGGGCATTACTGGTCGGCTCTGCTGTACACGCGATTCGCCCGCCGACCCAGCCCGGTACCGCAGCGTTTGGATTGTTGTTTAATGCACTCGGGATGTCCACGGGCTGGCCGGTGATTTTTGGCGGCACCGGACAGTTGACCAGGGCTTTAGCACGCGTGATTGAGCATTACGGCGGGACTATTGAAACTGGTGCTGAGATCCGGGATCTTTCTGGTTTTGCAACCTATGACGCTGTGGTAACCACCCAAACCCCGCGGCAGCTACTGGCCTTACAGGGGTTAGAGTTATCTAGGCTGCGTTCGCGGAGTCTACGCCGATGGAAGTACGGGACTGCGGTGTACAAAGTGGACTATCTGATGAATGGTCCGGTGAAGTGGAATGACCCTCGGGTGGCAGAGGCGGGCACGGTACATGTGGGTGGATCCGTGGCTGAGATGCAGTTAGCGGAAAGCCAGGCAGCAGCGGGAACGTTGCCGGAGCACCCATTCGTGATGGTCTGCCAACAACAGGCCGCGGACCCTACGCGCTTTTCCGGCAGTCGGTGGTCGGTGGGGACTGGACGGGCGGCGCAGGCACAACCAGATTCAGGAAAAGTTCTGGAGGGTTCACCGCAACCGCACATCCTCTGGGCCTATGCCCACGTGCCGCATGGTTACCAGGAGAAATTCCCGGGTGAAGTAGCAGGCCTGATAGAAACGCAGATTTCGCGATTTGCTTCCGGGTTTTCTGCGCAAATTATCGAACGCCACCAGGTTTCCCCAGCACAGTTGCAGGAAGCCAACGCGAATGTGATCGGCGGGGATATCGCAGGCGGGGCCATGAATTTGGCGCAGATGCCACGCCAGCGCCAGTACGTCGGCACGCTGACGATGAATCCGGAGGTCCCGGTGCTGCAGGCGAGTGGGGCGAGCCTGCCAGGCGCAGGTGTGCACGGCATGGCAGGGTGGCGAGCAGCGCAACGTGTACTGCGAAGATTGGCCGACTGATCGGTTAATTGAGATTTGGCGCTGCCAACACCCAATGGTAGAGTTCATTGTGAAGTTTGAACGGCTTTGATGCCGCGCTCAAGTTTCACCGAAGACCGTCGGTTATCCGCGTAGCGGATCGAAGGTTACCCCACGAGTTGCTCGTGGTGGCGACGACCCACGCAGGAGACACTTGTGTATCCCAACCAGAAGGTTGTGTGCGCCCTGTGCTCTTGCACGGGGCTTTTTTGTTGCCGGAATGCCAGTCTGAATGGGTGGTATTCCGGGGCAGGGGAGTCTCGTGGTGACACCACTAGGATGTATCGAAAGGAGGCGTGAGTAACCATGGCAAACCCGAAAAACATTGCGGAGCTGGCCAAGCTGAAGAACAAGCTGGCTGAGTCTGACTCGGTTGTTTTGACTGAATACCGTGGTCTGACTGTTCCGCAGATTTCCGAGCTGCGTGATCAGCTGGGTTTCGATGTTGAATACTCCGTCGCCAAGAACACCCTTCTGAAGATTGCCGCTAACGAAGCGGGAATCACTGACCTTGACGAATACTTCCAGGGCCCAACCGCTATCGCCTTCATTAAGGGCGAAGCTGTTGATGCTGCAAAGGTATTCAAGAAGTTCGGTTCTGAAAACGACGCTCTCGTCGTTAAGGCCGGCTACATGGATGGCAACGCACTGAATGCCGACCAAGTCAAGGCTTTGGCTGACCTGGACAGCCGCGAGGTAACCCTCGCGAAGCTGGCTGGCGCTATGAAGGGCAACTTGGCAAAGGCAGCAGCAGTGTTCAACGCACCTGCTACCAAGATGGCTCGCCTCGGCGCTGCTCTCGAAGAGAAGAAGCAGAACGAAGGCTAAAACCACACGGTGCTGGCCCTCGTGGTTGCACGGCCTGGCTGGAATATCCAGCGTGGCCCGCATGCCGACGATGTGCCGGAACCAACGACACATTGTGCACTGTGAAGCGCGAATGCGCAGAACACGCAACTATAGAAAGGAAGCCTGACATGGCTAAGCTCTCCAAGGACGAGCTCATTGAAGCGTTCAAGGAAATGACCCTGATCGAACTTTCCGATTTCGTTAAGGAATTCGAGGAAGTATTCGACGTTGAAGCTGCTGCTCCTGCAGCTGTAGCTGCTGCTCCAGCCGCTGGTGCTGGCGAAGGCGCTGCTGAAGAGAAGGACGAGTTCGACGTTGTCCTGACCGACGCTGGCGCTAAGAAGATCGGCGTTATTAAGGCTGTCCGCGAAATCGTTTCCGGCCTGGGCCTGAAGGAAGCCAAGGAACTCGTAGAGTCCGCTCCAAAGGCTATCATCGAGGGCGCCTCCAAGGACGACGCCGAGGCTGCAAAGACCAAGCTGGAAGAAGCTGGCGCTTCTGTCGAGCTGAAGTAGTCTTTACTACCTCAAGCATTCTTGCTACCGCCGCGAGTCGGTTATAACTCGTAACAATCGCTAACCCGCGGGTTCACCTCTTTAGGTGCCCGCGGGTTTTGTTATGGGGTTTGGCGCACGTTTCCCGTCGTTCAACCCCGAATAACCCTTTAACCCCTTATTGCCCCTTGACCCCTATTAACCCTGGTGCGGCTAGGGGTGTTGCCACAGCGATGTCACTGGAAGAACGAATATCGTGTGCCCATCGTCGCGGAATCGGAGCGCCTTGTCCCCGAGGTAGATAACGACGGTTGCCGCTACGCGTTGACCTAGCTGTGAGCCAATGGTTTTTCAGGTGTTTCCAGGCTAGCGGGCGCAACCACCTTTCACCGTTTACTCATACTTTCGGATGATTTTTCGGCTCCAGAAGGGGTAATCTAGACCCTAGTGATGCCACCACAATTGGCGGCATCGTCGGCATGCTGCCCGCGCAGGATGCCACCATTCGCGAAGAAAGGATTCCCCATGACCAACACCCCGAACACTCTTCTCGTTTTCTTTTCCCGCAGCGGTGAAAACCTCTGGGATGGTGGTCGCCGCACACTAGAAATCGGTAATACCAAGCGTGTCGCCGATATGATCGCCGAACGCATCGAGTGCGACACTTTCGAGATCACCGCCGCTGATCCTTATTCCGACGGCTTCGATTCCGTCGACCAGCGCTCGGCACAAGAACTGCGCGACAACGCCCGTCCGGCCATCGCTGGCGAACTGCCCGACGTCGGCAAGTATGAGCGCATCATCGTCGGCAGCCCGGTGTGGCACGCGGAGCTCCCCATGATTCTTCGTACTTTTTTTGATGAGACCGACGGTTTGGCAGGCAAGGATGTCTATCCGTTTGTGACGTTTACTGGCGGCGCGGGTGCTGCATTGTCGGAGGTGGATGCGGCATGTCCGAAGGCGACCGTGCACCAGGGACTTCCGGTTCGTGGTGAGGATGCAGAAGGTGCCGGGGAAGATGTTGACGCCTGGGTGGCAGTTGAGCTTCACGGTGAGGAGCTTTAAGTAGCCACCCTGTAGCGCGGTCATCTCATATGGTGTGACGGTACGCGGGGATCATCGAAGGTCCTCGGTCCCCGGGTGCGGTAAACTGCCACACATGCTGCCTGCCTCACGCGTTTTGTCTGCCATTGCGATCGGTATTGGCCTTGCCTTGGTGGTCGGCGCCGGCCTGGCTCCGCGCTTTGTGCACATTGACGCGCGATTGCCGCTTGATGTCCAGCACACCACCTTTCGGCTTGTCGACGACGCCACTGGTTACCAGCGTCAGTTGCATTGGGATCTGCTGGAGCCTGCTGATGCAGAATCCGTCGCCGTTCGTGTCGGTTCGACGCTTGTGCGACGCACCACGGATAGCCAAGCAGGCCAGCCCGACGAGCAGGCTGAGAATAGCCACGCGGACGATACCCCAGATGCAACCGAGCTTGTCGACGCCGACGTCTGGGCCTTCGACATGGACCGTCGGACGGGGGAAGCGCTGAGCACCGCGCAACTCAGCCACACGTTGGTGACACCGGCCGCGCACGTCGAGATCGCTGGCCAGTGGTTGAAATTCCCGGTTAACGCGGAAAAGACCAGCTATGACGTGTTTGACGAGACACTTCGTGAATCCCACCCGGCGGCATTTCAGGAGGAAGTCACGGTCGATGGGGTGGAGCTGTATCGCTACCGCCAGGTCATCGACCCGGTCAACGTCGCCTCGAAATACGCGGATGCGCGCAACACTAAGCAGGAGGAGCTTCCGGCTCCTGAAGGAGCTCCAGAAGAAAACGCAGAAGAACTTCCGGAAGAAGCCCTTGAGCAAACTCCGGCTCCCGCAATCGGCCAGCAGCTGTATTTGCATCATTCGGCGACGCGCGATTATTTCGTACATCCGCGCACCGGAATGATCGTCGATCTGCACGTAACTGTCGACGACTATTTTGCAACTTACACGGGAGAGCGCATCGAAAACGACGTCGCATACCAGGCGCAGCTTACCGACGCAGACGTCGACAAGCTTATTACCCAGGCGGAATCATTCCCTGACGATGACACAGTGCGTCTCATCCGCTACATTGTGTTGGGAATTGGTGCGGTCATTACGGTGCTGGCACTGATCGGTGTGTTTGGTGGCTTTCGACGGGCCCGACAGAATTAATCCTGAGCCACGGTTAATCCATTAACCCCATCTGTCACAGTTGCTGATCAGGACTTTACAAAATAAGCAAATTGCAATAAACTGCTACGTTGCGCTGGATCCTGGGGACAGGTGCGTGATTGAGCCTTGTTAATTTTCGTGAAAACGTTCACTTGACAAGGTGATTTTATGCTATCTGATCACGGGAATCCACAGCAATAAAAGATGCTAAAAAATACCAGCGGTTGTGGGGCAGTCACATGCCAGAGTGGCTGACACCCGCTTCCGCGTGAGGTGCTGGAAGGACCCATCTTGGCAGTCTCCCGCCAGACCAGTTCAGTGGCTAATATTCCTGGAGCCCCGCAACGGTACTCGTTCGCGAAGATCGACGAACCTATCGCCGTCCCGGGGCTTTTAGACCTACAACGAGACTCTTATGATTGGCTCATCGGTACGCCGGAATGGCGTGAGCGCGAGCAAGAACGCCGCGGTGCCGATGCGCAGATTACTTCAGGGCTCGAGGATATCCTGAATGAGCTTTCGCCTATTGAGGATTACTCAGGCAACATGTCTCTTTCGTTGTCCGAGCCACGTTTCGAGCCGGTGAAAAACACCGTCGACGAAGCGAAAGAAAAAGACATTAACTACTCCGCGCCACTGTATGTGACCGCGGAATTCATTAACTCCGATACCCAGGAGATTAAGTCCCAGACTGTCTTCATTGGCGATTTCCCAATGATGACTGAAAAAGGCACGTTCATCGTGAACGGTACCGAGCGCGTTATCGTATCGCAGTTGGTGCGTTCCCCGGGTGTTTATTTTGATCGCTCAATCGACAAGTCCACCGAGCGTCCGTTGCATGCCGTGAAGGTTATTCCTTCCCGCGGTGCTTGGCTGGAATTCGACGTCGACAAGCGCGATACCGTTGGCGTCCGTATTGACCGTAAGCGCCGCCAGCCGGTTACCGTCTTGCTGAAGGCCTTGGGCTGGACTGAAGAGAAGATCCGCGAGCGTTTTGGCTTCTCTGAGCTCATGATGTCCACGCTGGAAGCTGATGGCGTGGCTAATACCGATGAGGCTTTGCTGGAGATTTACCGCAAGCAGCGTCCGGGTGAGCAGCCTACCCGCGATCTGGCGCAGTCCTTGCTGGATAACTCCTTCTTTAACCCGAAGCGTTATGACTTGGCACGCGTTGGTCGTTACAAGATCAACCGCAAGTTGGGCTTGGGCGGCGATCACGATGGTTTGAGCACCCTGACTGAAGAAGACATCGCCACCACCCTGGAATACTTGGTGCGCCTGCACACCGGCGAGCGGGAGATGGAATCGCCGGATGGTCAGCACCTGATGTTGGACACCGACGACATCGACCACTTCGGTAACCGTCGTCTGCGTACCGTGGGCGAGTTGATTCAGAATCAAGTTCGCGTCGGCTTGTCCCGTATGGAGCGCGTTGTGCGTGAGCGCATGACCACCCAGGATGCGGAGTCGATCACGCCGACCTCGCTGATTAACGTGCGCCCGGTATCCGCATCGATTCGTGAATTCTTTGGTACCTCCCAGCTGTCCCAGTTCATGGACCAGAACAACTCGCTGTCGGGTCTGACCCACAAGCGCCGTCTGTCCGCGCTGGGCCCAGGTGGTCTGTCGCGTGAGCGCGCCGGCATTGAGGTCCGAGATGTGCACCCTTCGCACTACGGACGTATGTGTCCTATTGAGACACCCGAAGGTCCAAACATTGGTCTGATCGGATCGCTGGCTTCCTATGGCCGCGTGAACTCCTTCGGATTCATTGAGACTCCATACCGTAAGGTTGTGGACGGCAAAGTCACCAACGAGGTGGAATACCTGGCTGCGGATGCGGAAGACCGTTATTCCATTGCGCAGGCTGAGGTTCCAACCGCAGAAGACGGCACCATCCTCAGCGACCGTATCGAGGTCCGTCAGAAAGACGGCGATATTGCGGTGACCACTGCTGATGGTGTGGACTACGTTGACGTCTCCCCACGCCAAATGGTCTCTGTCGCTACCGCGATGATTCCGTTCCTGGAGCACGACGACGCTAACCGTGCACTGATGGGTGCCAACATGCAGCGTCAGGCAGTCCCGCTGGTTCGCTCCGAGGCACCATACGTCGGTACCGGCATGGAGCTGCGCGCCGCTTACGATGCTGGCGACGTCGTCATCACCCCGAAGGCAGGTGTCGTCGAAAACGTTTCGGCGGACCTGATCACCATCATGGATGATGACGGCATCCGTGACACCTACATGCTGCGTAAGTTCGAGCGCACCAACCAGGGAACCAACTACAACCAGACTCCACTGGTCAACATTGGGGACCGTGTCGAGGCAGGCCAGGTGCTTGCCGACGGTCCGGGTACTCACAACGGTGAAATGTCGCTGGGCCGCAACATGCTGGTGGCGTTCATGCCATGGGAAGGCCACAACTACGAGGACGCGATCATCTTGAATCAGTCCATCGTGGAAGATGACTCGTTGACCTCCGTGCACATTGAAGAGCACGAGATTGATGCCCGCGACACCAAGCTGGGTGCCGAAGAAATCACCCGCGAGATTCCGAATGTTTCGGAAGATGTCCTGCGTGATCTCGACGAGCGCGGCATCATCCGCATTGGTGCGGACGTCCGCCCAGGCGACATCCTCGTCGGTAAGGTCACCCCGAAGGGTGAAACGGAGCTGACCCCAGAAGAGCGCTTGCTGCGTGCCATCTTCGGCGAGAAGGCCCGCGAGGTTCGCGATACCTCGATGAAGGTTCCACACGGTGAAACCGGCAAGGTCATCGGTGTGGCTCGATTCTCCCGCGAAGACGATGATGATTTGTCGCCAGGCGTCAATGAGATGATCCGCGTCTACGTCGCCCAGAAGCGCAAGATCCAGGACGGCGATAAGCTTGCCGGACGCCACGGTAACAAGGGTGTCGTCGGCAAGATCCTGCCACCAGAAGATATGCCGTTTATGGAAGACGGAACCCCGGTTGATGTCATCCTGAACACCCACGGTGTTCCGCGTCGTATGAACATTGGTCAAGTCCTGGAGATTCACCTGGGTTGGCTGGCACACGCCGGTTGGAAGGTTGATCCCAACGATCCGCAGAACGAAGAGTTGATCAAGACCCTGCCAAAGGAACTGTATGACGTTCCAGCTAACTCGCTGACCGCAACCCCGGTTTTCGACGGCGCTTCCAACGAAGAAGTCTCTGGTCTGTTGGCTAACTCCCGTCCAAACCGTGACGGCAACGTCATGGTGGACCGCCACGGTAAGGCTCGTTTGTTCGACGGCCGCTCCGGTGAGCCATTCGAGCACCCGATCTCCGTCGGCTACATGTACATCCTGAAGCTGCACCACTTGATCGACGAGAAGATTCACGCTCGTTCCACTGGTCCTTATTCCATGATTACCCAGCAGCCACTGGGTGGTAAGGCACAGTTCGGTGGTCAGCGCTTCGGTGAGATGGAGGTGTGGGCAATGCAGGCATACGGTGCCGCCTACACCCTGCAGGAGCTTCTGACGATCAAGTCCGACGACGTGGTTGGACGTGTGAAGGTCTACGAGGCGATCGTGAAGGGCGACAATATCCCGGATCCGGGTATCCCAGAGTCCTTCAAGGTCTTGCTCAAGGAGCTGCAGTCGCTGTGTCTGAACGTTGAGGTTCTTTCTTCTGACGGAACCCCGATGGAGCTGTCTGGCTCTGACGAGGACGACGAAGCCGGACCATCGCTGGGCATTAACTTGTCCCGCGATGAGGGCGCCGCTGCAGACATCTCCTAAACGGCAACACCAACGCCGAAATACCAAAAGTCCTTAATAGTCATTGCAATCCCTCCTTCATCGGAGGGGAAAGGGCATTTACGTGTTTGACGTAAACCTCTTCGACGAACTCCGCATTGGTCTTGCCACTGCCGACGACATCCGCCGTTGGTCCAAGGGCGAGGTCAAGAAGCCGGAAACCATTAACTACCGCACCCTGAAGCCGGAACGCGACGGCTTGTTCTGTGAGCGCATCTTCGGACCAACCCGCGACTGGGAATGTGCCTGCGGCAAGTACAAGCGTGTCCGCTACAAAGGCATCATTTGTGAGCGCTGTGGCGTTGAGGTGACCAAGTCCAAGGTGCGCCGTGAGCGCATGGGCCACATCGAACTGGCCGCTCCAGTGACCCACATCTGGTACTTCAAGGGTGTTCCCTCCCGTTTGGGCTACCTGCTGGACTTGGCTCCAAAGGACCTGGAGCGCATCATCTACTTCGCGGCGAACATCATCACTTCGGTAGATGAGGAAGCCCGCCACAACGACTTGTCCACCCTGGAAGCAGAAATGCTTCTGGAAAAGAAGGACGTAGAAGACGACACAGAGTCCGAGATCGCCGAGCGCGCCCAAAAGCTGGAGCAGGACCTGGCGGAACTGGAAGAAGCCGGTGCGAAGGCCGACGCACGTCGTAAGGTGCAAAACGCTGCCGAGAAAGAAATGCAGCACATGCGCGAGCGCGGCGAGCGCGAAGTCGATCGCTTGGATGAAATCTGGAACCACTTCGTCAAGCTGGCTCCAAAGCAGATGATCATCGACGAGACCATCTACGAAGAGCTCGTCGATCGTTACGAGGATTATTTCACCGGTGGCATGGGCGCGGAAGCTATCCAGACCCTGATCCGGAACTTCGACCTGGAGGCCGAAGCTGAGGAGCTGCGCGGCATCATCAACGAAGGCAAGGGCCAGAAGAAGATGCGCGCGTTGAAGCGCCTGAAGGTCGTCGCTGCGTTCCTGAACTCCGGCAATGACCCTGCCGGTATGGTCCTGGATTCTATTCCAGTCATCCCGCCGGAGCTGCGTCCGATGGTGCAGCTGGACGGTGGCCGTTTCGCGACCTCAGACTTGAACGACCTTTACCGTCGTGTCATCAACCGCAACAACCGTTTGAAGCGCATGCTGGATCTTGGTGCTCCTGAGATCATTGTGAACAACGAAAAGCGCATGCTGCAAGAGTCGGTGGATGCACTGTTCGACAACGGCCGTCGTGGCCGTCCAGTCGCAGGCCCAGGCAACCGCCCGCTGAAGTCGCTGTCTGACTTGCTGAAGGGTAAGTCGGGTCGTTTCCGTCAGAACCTGCTGGGTAAGCGTGTGGACTACTCCGGCCGTTCGGTTATTATCGTCGGTCCGCAGCTGAAGCTGCACGAGTGTGGTCTGCCGAAGCTGATGGCGTTGGAGCTCTTCAAGCCGTTCGTCATGAAGCGTCTGGTGGAAAATGACTATGCGCAAAACATTAAGTCCGCGAAGCGCATGGTTGAGCGCCAGCGCCCAGAGGTCTGGGACGTGCTGGAAGAAGCAATTTCCGAGCACCCAGTTCTGCTGAACCGTGCACCAACCCTGCACCGTCTGGGTATCCAGGCATTCGAGCCGAAACTCGTCGAAGGTAAAGCTATTCAGCTGCACCCGCTGGCCTGTGAGGCCTTCAACGCCGACTTCGACGGTGACCAGATGGCAGTCCACTTACCACTGTCGGCCGAGGCCCAGGCCGAAGCCCGCGTGCTGATGCTGTCGTCGAACAACATTCTCTCGCCAGCATCCGGTAAGCCATTGGCGATGCCGCGTCTGGACATGGTCACCGGTTTGTACTTCTTGACCATGAACAAGCGTGCCGACGAGCAGGGCGGCGAGGGCCGTTACCAGCCAGGTGACGAAAACGGTCCAGCGCAGGGTGTTTATTCGTCCTACGCGGAAGCCATCATGGCGCGCGACCGCGGCGTCCTTGGTGTGCAGGCACCGATCAAGGTCCGCATCTCCCACTTGCGCCCACCGCGCGAGATTGAAGAAGCGCAGTTCCCAGAAGGTTGGCAGCGCGGCGACACCTGGTTGGCTGATACCACCCTGGGTCGCATCATGTTCAATGAACTCCTGCCTTGGGACTACCCTTATCTCGAGGGCGTCATGGTCCGTAAGGGCGGCGGCGACGAGAAGATCCTGCTTGGCGACGTCATCAATGACTTGGCCGTTAAGTACCCAATGATCTCCGTGGCACAGACTTTGGACAAGATGAAGGATGCCGGCTTCTACTGGGCAACCCGCTCCGGCGTGACCATCACCATGCACGACGTGTTGGTCCTGCCGAACAAGACCGAGATCCTGGAATCCTACGAGGCCGAGGCCGAGCGTATCGAGCGCAAATACTGGGAGCAGGGTGCGCTGACCGAGCGCGAGCGTTACGAGCGTCTCGTGGAACTTTGGAAGGATGCCACCGACAAGGTTGGTTCCTCCGTCGAGGACTTGTACCCAGATGACAACCCAATTCCGATGATCGTGAAGTCGGGTGCGGCCGGTAACATGCGCCAGATCTGGACGCTGGCCGGTATGAAGGGCATGGTCGTGAACTCGAAGGGTGATTACATCACCCGTCCGATCAAGACTTCCTTCCGCGAAGGCCTGTCGGTTCTCGAGTACTTCAACAACTCGCACGGTTCCCGTAAGGGCCTGGCCGATACCGCGCTGCGTACCGCAGACTCCGGTTACTTGACCCGCCGTCTGGTCGACGTCGCTCAGGACGTCATCGTCCGCGAAGAAGACTGTGCAACCCGTCAGGGCGTGCGTGTTCCGATCGGCGAGCAGATCACCGACGACACCTACGCGGTACACGAGCTGTGGGAGACCTCCGCTTCTGGCCGCGTGGTTGCCAGCGACGTCAAGGACGCGAATGGCGAAGTCCTGGTTGCTGGTGGCGACGACCTGACCGAAGAGAACACACAGAAGCTGGTCGACGCTGGCATCACCGAAATCAAGGTTCGTTCGGTTCTGACCTGCCAGACCCCAGCAGGTGTCTGTGCGAAGTGCTACGGCAAGTCCATGGCTTCCGGCAACCTGGTCGACATCGGCGAGGCCGTCGGTATCGTGGCTGCCCAGTCGATTGGTGAGCCTGGTACCCAGCTAACGATGCGTACCTTCCACCAGGGTGGTGTCGGTGGCGACATTACCGGTGGTCTGCCACGTGTGCAGGAGCTGTTTGAGGCCCGCAACCCGAAGAACCGCGCCCCAATCGCCTCCGTCGCCGGCGAGATCTCGCTGTCGGATGAAGGCAACTTCTGGACTCTGACCATCCACCCAGATGATGGTTCGGACAACGTCGTCTACGAGAAGCTGTCGAAGCGCCAGGGCTTGGCCCAGGTGCGTCGCCCAATGGAATCCAACCCGGATGCCATGATCGAGCGCGCTTTGCGCGACGGCGACCACGTCGAGGTCGGCGAGCGTCTGTTGCGCGGTGCGGCCGATCCACACGATGTTCTGGAAGTTCTGGGGCGTCGTGGCGTCGAAAAGCACCTGATCGACGAAGTGCAGGCCGTGTACCGCACCCAGGGTGTGGCTATCCACGACAAGCACATCGAGATCATCATCCGCCAGATGCTGCGTCGCGGTACCGTCATCGATTCCGGTACTACCTCGCTGCTGCCGGGCAACCTGATCGACCTCTCCGAGGCCAAGCAGGTCAATGCGGCACAGGTCGCCGAAGGTGGCCAGCCTGCCGAGATGCGTTCCGAGATCATGGGTATCACCAAGGCTTCCCTGGCTACCGAGTCGTGGCTGTCGGCTGCATCGTTCCAGGAGACCACCCGCGTTCTTACCGACGCCGCCATCAACAAGCGTTCCGACTCGTTGATCGGTCTGAAGGAGAACGTCATCATCGGTAAGCTCATCCCGGCTGGTACCGGCATCAACCGTTACCGCAACATCACCGTCAAGCCGACGGAGGCTGCCCGCAATGCGGCATACTCCATCCCGACCTACGGTGATTCCATTTACGGCGATGATGGTTACAGTGACTTCACTGGCGCTTCCGTCCCATTGGATGAGACCTTCGAGCTGTAAACCTGTAGACCGCGTGCTCTAAACTTTCGGCGGTGCAACCGGCCCTGGTCCGCTGGTTGTTTCTGCCGGAGTAGCACAAGCACTAGCCCTATCCCTTCCTGGGATAGGGCTTTTCGCATTCCCTATCACTTCACGGCCTCGTGCTCGCCCTACCGAAAAGCTTGCAAATGGCCCCACTAGTAACAAGCGAATGCCCGAGAACTTGACATAGATCCTGGCCCTAGCTAGGCGTGATTATCCCCATATTCCTTTGGTAAACCAGCAGGTTGGGTATAGCGTAAAGCAAGCTTAAGAAATCATAGGGATCCTTGAGAAAGGTTTAGGATGACTGAAAACGCGAGAACCGCCTCTGCGAACATGACCACGACCCCGCCGAAGCGAAAGCTCAACTGGCGTCCGGTAGACATCGTGATTATGGCCATTCTTGGTATCGCGACCGGTTTTATCTTCGTCGTCTGGAACAACATTGGCTACGCGTGGTTTACCGCGATGGATAGTCTGACGCCGGGGTTGGGTGGCCTCGCCGTGGGCATTTGGCTACTCGGCGGTGTGCTGGGTGGTTTGATCATTCGTAAACCGGGTGCGGCCATCCTCGTCGAGGTTATTGCGGCCAGTGTCTCGGCTGCACTGGGCTCACAGTGGGGCCCGGAAACACTGTATTCGGGCTTGGCACAAGGCCTCGGTGCAGAGCTCATCTTTTTCCTTTTTGCATATCGCCGCTTCAACCTGTTCGTTGCCACTCTGTCCGGTATTGGCGCTGGTGTAGGTGCGTGGACCCTAGAGCTGTTTTTGTCGCCAAATCTCGCTAAATCCTTAGAATTCAACATCATTTACTTGGTGTGCGTAGTAATTTCTGGTGCGATTTTGGCCGGTATGGTCGGCTTCTACCTGATGAAATCGCTCGCGAAAACCGGTGCTCTTGATCGGTTTTCCGCAGGCCGTGAACAACGCGCCTAATCCTTGTTAAAGCCAACTAGCTAACTTATAAATTTCAGTCATGCCAGCTACCGCCGTCGAGATCTCGAATTACACCTGGACGCACGCCGGACGTGTCCAGCCTGCCGTCGACAAGCTCAATCTGCGCATTCCTGCCGGGGAGCGGGTGCTGATTTGCGGCGATTCTGGATCCGGAAAATCCACCCTGGTGTCTGCCATCGCGGGCGTTCTCGGCGGAGATGAAGAAGGCGACCAAACCGGAAGCCTCAAGCTCAGTGATGATTCCGGAACCCGGGAGGCTGCGGACTCAATGATTCCAGTCGGGCTCGTGCTGCAAGACCCCGACTCGCAGGTGATTGCCTCCCGCGTGGGTGACGATGTGGCGTTCGGCTGTGAAAATTTAGGGCTGGAGCGCACCGAAATTTGGCGGCGTGTGCGCGAGGCATTGCCGTTGGTGGGTCTGGATCTTCCGCTAGACCACCCCACGGCGCAACTATCCGGGGGCCAAAAACAACGCTTGGCACTCGCTGGGGTTATCGCCATGCGCCCGGGAATCATCATCCTCGACGAACCCACGGCGAACCTGGATCCGCAGGGCGCTCATGATGTGGTTGCAGCGGTAGCGAACGTCGTTGAGCACACTGGTGCGACGCTGCTCGTTGTCGAGCATAACTACGAGGTGTGGGAGGATGTGCTGGAACGTGGATTGGAGTTTGCCTCCGGCAGGCTTGTCGACGACGCGCCGGCCCGCGAAATAATCGCCCGACGCCGCATAGCCGGACTACCGCATGCCCAGATAGAGTTGGCTAAGGATTCCGCGGCACTGACGGCGGATTCTGTGACGGCAACAGAACAACCAAAGCATCTGCCAGCGCGTAGCCTGGAATTACCGGCCCATGCTTCGACCGTGATTACCGGTGAAAATGGAGCGGGGAAAACCACGCTATTGATGACACTGGCGGGCCTGCGGCCGCTGGCGTCGGGAAGCATCGAATTTTCTGAGTCGATCCGAGATGGCCTGCGTGGGCCCGTCGCGAAGTGGAAGTCCCGGCAGTTAGCGCAGCGGATTGGTTATGTGTTTCAAAACCCGGAGCACCAGTTTGTTGCCCGAACAGTGCTGGAAGAACTCCACGTGGGCCCCAAGGTGATGGGAATCAAGGTGGGGAGCAAACGCACAGACGAACTATTAGAACGGCTGTCCCTGGCACACCTGGCGCAGGCCAATCCCTTCACTCTTTCTGGCGGGGAGAAACGACGCCTGTCGGTGGCCACCGCGTTGATCGCCGCACCACAGTTGTTGCTTTTCGACGAGCCTACTTTTGGTCAAGACCCACATACTTTCGGCGAATTGGTCTCGATTGTGCGCGGGCTGGTCGACGATGGCGTCACGGTGGTTTCGGTGACCCATGACAAGCACTACCGCGCAGCTCTAGGGGATAACCACGTGGAATTGTTACGTGCAGGGGGTCAGTGACATGTCTGCAGAAGTGAGTCCGTCTGGCATGTCCCGGATTAACCCGCTGACGCGGATCATCATCATGCTGATTATCACCACGCCGTTGCTGTTGAGCCTGGATTGGGTGAGTGCGACGATGTCGCTCAGCATTACTATCCTCGTGGCACTGCTGCTTGGGGTAGGGCCGAAACGGATTTTCGGTGTTTTGTGTCCGCTGCTACTGATCGCCCCGATTTCTGGTGCGTCGATGCTGCTGTATGGAGCCGAGGGTGGCGAGGTTTATTTTGAGTTTTGGTTAATGACCATTTCGGATAACTCGATTGAGCTGTCTATTGCCATCATGATCCGTATTCTGGCAGTGGCCAGCCCGGTGATCTTATTGGCAAGAAATATCGACCCGACCAGGCTGGGAGATGCTCTGGCGCAGATTCTGCACTTCCCGGAACGCTTTGTCATCGGTTCTGTTGCCGGGGTGCGCATGGCTGGCCTGTTCCACGACGATTGGGTGGCGATGCATCGAGCCCGTCGTGCTCGCGGGCTGGCTGACCGCGGCAGGATTGCACATTTTTTCACCATGGCTTTTGGCCTGTTGGTGTTGGCTTTGCGTCGTGGCGGAAAACTCGCCACCGCCATGGAGGCACGTGGTTTTGGTCGTGCCCCGCTGCATGGCGCTAAGCGCACATGGGCACGCCCATCGCGTTTGCACTCGGCCGATTGGCAAGCACTAGGTGCAGCTGCGGTGTGCGCTGCAATCCCGGTGGTAATTGCTGTGCTTGTCGGCAGTTGGCGTTGGTTCGGCCTGTAAACTGGCTCGCTCTGTCAGCTGGTACTGGTTTGGTGTAGGTTTGGGGCTGGTTTCGCGCTCGCTTGGTACTAGTTTGGCGCTGAGCAGACCGGCTGATTAACCGCCGTAGTAGTTCATACCGGGTTGTATGCCGCCGAAAATTTGGTCTGCGGTGACAAATTCATAGCCCTGGCTGCTGAGGGAATCCAGGATGCATGGCACTGCGTCGACGGTAGAGGCGTGTAAATCGTGCATCAAAATCACTGCGCCGTCGTAGGCATTGGTCACCGCGCGGTTACAGACGAGTGAAGAGTCTCGGTGCTCCCAGTCGCGGGTATCTACGGACCACATCATGTTCGCCAAGCCAAATTCAGCTGCGATATTATTGACCGTCTGGTTGGTGGAACCATAGGGCGGACGGAGCAAATTGGGGGTATAACCACCGGTGGCCGCCGCAATGGCTTGATTTCCGCGTTGTAGTTCGCTGCGAATTCCATCTGCGCCGAGTGTGGTCAGGTCCGGGTGATTGTAGGTGTGGTTGCCGACGGCGTGGCCCTCGTTGAGAGCTCGGGCTACCGGTGCCGGGTTGGCGTCGATGCTGGAGCCGACGGTGAAAAATGACGCTTTGGCGTCGTATTGCGCGAGAGTGTCCAGCAGGCGGTTGGTGTTGGCGGCCGGTCCATCGTCAAAGGTTAACGCAACTCGTGGAGCATCAGGATTCCGTGGGGCTTTCGCGAGGTGCCTATGGTTTGCTGTGTTTGCAGGTTCTACACCGGCCGCGTGCTCGTCTGAACTGGTGCGCTTCGCGTCGTCGTCGCCGTTCGTGCCTAATAGCCGCGTTGCCAATGCGGAATCTGGAGTATGAGCTAATTTCTGCGTATCTACCGCGACCGCAATTTTGCCGGTGGAGTATGCGCCTACGGTGCCTGCATCGAAATGGAGAACCAACGTGTGGCCGTCGTCGGCAAGCGTGAATCCGCCGAGGGCATCGGGGGTGAGATTATCTGGGAATACCGCGGCGGCGTCGTAGTTGGCGACTAATTCTTCGCGTGCAAGTGTGGAGAGCTCAGCGATTCCCGGGTGATCGGGAATAATTTCGCCATCTGCGGTGACGGCGCCGTCGTAAAGGTCAGCTACGGAGATGTGAGCGTCATTGGCGGTATCAAAGCTCAGCACCCGGTGGTTGCGTTCGGGGGCCGCGCCCTGGGTATCGAACAGCGTGTTGAGCGCCAACGTCAGCACGCCGTTGCCGCGGTAAAGAACCGTATAGCTTAGCCGTTCGCTGAATTTACCGTCGAACTGTGGCGTGGAAACTCGGGTCACTGAACGGAAATGCTCGCGGAGGTCTTTGATTTCGGCCTGAATAATTTTGTTGATTCCCGGGAAATCAGTCTCCGGGATTTCGACGTAAGATTCCACCGTCGCGGTCTCTTCCTTGCTGACAACGGATTTGATCCCCGCATAATCCGAATTCGCGAAATAAAAATTATCGTCGGTGGGTGCAGGTGACAAGCTTGCCGACGTCGTCGGTGCCTCCGATTCGGTGGTCGCCGCGTTGTTGCCTGCATTTTTCTCAGCGGTGGAGGCCTCGTCGGAAGCTTCAGCGCAGCTGGCAAGTAGCAGCGATAGGGAAGCCACGCTAGCCAGGGTTGCGTAGCGTGCTTTCGTGGCTGTTGACCCAAATATGTTTGAAGCTGTCATATCTTCACGGTAAGTAACGGCGGCGAGAACTGCAGGAAATTCGGTAAAAAGTGAGAAATGCGGCACGCATCGCTGTTGAGCGCTGCTGTTGAACACCCGGTGTGAATAACGGTATTGAGATCCAACTCAAAAACTGTTATACTTCAGTCTGGTTCGTCCCGCCTTTGTTGTGGGATGAAAGTCTGATCATCTTCACGGTGCACAAAATTGCTCATGGAGACGTTCTGGACACGCGGAAGGGCCCCGGAAAAGAGCCCCCATTTTTGCGTGTTTGGGTACGTTTGCCAGCAAGTAGCGTGCTTTACGTAGCAAGGTGTAAGAAAACTCAACCGACAAGAAAGACTGGTTTATGCCAACTATTCAACAGCTGGTCCGCAAGGGCCGCCACGATAAGAAGTCGAAGGTGGCAACCGCAGCGCTGAAGGGTTCCCCACAGCGTCGTGGCGTGTGCACCCGCGTGTACACCACCACCCCAAAGAAGCCGAACTCCGCGTTGCGTAAGCTCGCCCGTGTTCGCCTGACCTCCGGTGTTGAGGTTTCAGCCTATATCCCAGGTGAGGGCCACAACCTGCAGGAGCACTCCATGGTGTTGGTTCGCGGTGGTCGTGTAAAGGACCTTCCAGGTATTCGTTACAAGATCGTCCGTGGTGCTCTTGACACCCAGGGTGTTAAGGACCGTAAGCAGGCTCGTTCCCGTTACGGCGCAAAGAAGGGGTAATAAACAATGCGTAAGAATCAAGCTCCAAAGCGTCCAGTTGTCAAAGATCCGGTGTACCAGTCTGAGCAGGTCACTCAGCTGATCAACAAGGTTCTCCTCGACGGTAAGAAGGCTACCGCTGAGCGTATCGTTTACGGTGCGCTAGACAAGTGCAAGGAAAAGACCGGCACTGACCCATTGGGTACCCTGGAAAAGGCCCTGGGCAACATCCGTCCGGATCTCGAGGTCCGCTCTCGTCGTGTTGGTGGCGCTACCTACCAGGTTCCTATGGAAGTTCGTCCAAGCCGTGCGAACACTTTGGCTTTGCGTTGGTTGGTTACCTTTACTCGTAAGCGTCGCGAGAACACCATGATCGAGCGTCTGGCTAACGAAATCCTGGATGCCTCCAATGGTTTGGGTGCTTCCGTGAAGCGCCGTGAAGACACTCACAAGATGGCAGAAGCCAACCGCGCTTTCGCCCACTACCGCTGGTAATTCGCTGTATAGCCAGGCTGCGAAGCTTAACCATGTGAGGTGCTTCCCAGTGAGGAGCCGTTCGCGGCCTGGATATCACAGATTGACCCGGAATGCACCAGCACAACCTGGAGGCTTGCGGGTCTTTTGTTTAGCAGCGCATAGCTGCCAAATGAAACTTTTCGTGGCATTATCGCAAGTAACGCGAATTGCGCGCGGAAATTTACAGCAACAACTATTTTGATGGGGTAAAACTGTGGCACAAGAAGTGCTTAAGGATCTAAAAAAGGTTCGCAATATCGGCATCATGGCCCACATCGATGCTGGTAAAACCACCACTACCGAGCGTATCTTGTTCTACACCGGTATTAACCGCAAGGTTGGTGAAACCCACGACGGTGGTTCGACTACCGACTGGATGGAGCAAGAAAAAGAACGCGGCATCACCATTACGTCCGCAGCTGTTACCTGTTTCTGGGAAGGTAACCAGGTCAACATCATTGACACTCCAGGCCACGTTGACTTCACCGTTGAGGTGGAGCGTTCCCTGCGTGTTCTGGACGGCGCCGTAGCCGTTTTCGACGGCAAGGAAGGCGTTGAGCCACAGTCCGAGCAGGTGTGGCGTCAGGCTGCGAAGTATGACGTTCCACGTATTTGCTTCGTGAACAAGATGGACAAGCTGGGTGCGGACTTCTACTACACCGTGCAGACCATCATCGACCGCCTCGGTGCCAAGCCACTCGTTATGCAGCTGCCAATTGGTGTTGAAGATGACTTCGACGGCGTTGTCGACTTGCTGCAGATGAAGGCCTACCTGTGGCCTGGCAAAGTTGAGGTCGGTGCAGAACCTCAGCTGGTAGACATCCCTGAGGACATGAAGGACAAGGCTGAAGAATACCGTGAGAAGTTGGTCGAGGCTGTCGCTGAGACCGATGAAGCGCTCATGGAAAAATACTTCGGTGGCGAAGAAATCTCCATCGATGAACTGAAGGCCCAGATCCGTAAACTGGTCGTCAACTCTGAGATTTACCCTGTTTACTGCGGTACCGCTTACCGCAACAAGGGTGTCCAGCCACTGCTCGATGCTGTTATCGACTTCCTGCCGAACCCAATGGACGTCGGCGAAGTTATCGGTCACGAGATGGGCAACGAAGAAGTCGAGATGCGTCGTAAGCCATCGTCGGAAGAGCCATTCTCCGGCCTGGCATTCAAGATTGCTGCGCACCCATTCTTCGGTCAGTTGACCTTCGTTCGCGTGTACTCCGGCCGCGTGGAACCAGGCAACGAAGTCCTGAACTCGACCAAGAACAAGAAGCAGCGCATCGGTAAGATCTTCCAGATGCACGCCAACAAGGAAAACCCTGTTGACGAAGCACTGGCAGGTAATATTTACGCGATCATCGGTCTGAAAGACATCACCACCGGTGACACCATTTGCTCGAAGGAAGATCCAATCATCCTCGAGTCCATGGACTTCCCAGACCCAGTTATCCAGGTTGCCATCGAGCCTAAGACCAAGGCTGACCAGGAGAAGCTGTCCACCGCTATCCAGCGTCTTGCCGACGAAGACCCAACCTTCACCGTCAAGTTGGACGAAGAATCCGGCCAGACCGTTATCGGTGGTATGGGCGAGTTGCACTTGGACGTATTGGTTGACCGCATGAAGCGCGAGTTCAAGGTCGAAGCAAACATCGGTAACCCGCAGGTTGCTTACCGCGAGACCATCCGTAAATCTGTTGCTTCCCTGGATTACACCCACAAGAAGCAGACTGGTGGTTCGGGTCAGTTCGCTAAGGTTATCGTTTCCATCGAGCCTTACGCTCCTGACGAGAGCGAGCTGGAAGAAGGCGAGAGCCCACTGTACAAGTTCGAAAACGCGGTCACCGGTGGCCGTATTCCGAAGGAGTACATCCCTTCCGTCGATGCTGGTATCCAGGACGCAATGCAGTACGGCTACCTGGCCGGCTACCCATTGGTAAACATCAAGGCGACGCTGGAAGACGGCGCTTACCACGATGTTGACTCGTCGGAAATGGCCTTCAAACTGGCTGGTTCCCAGGTTCTGAAGGAAGCAGTCGCCAAGGCTAAACCAGTCCTCCTCGAGCCTCTGATGGCTGTCGAAGTTGTTACCCCTGAAGAATTCATGGGTGACGTCATCGGCGACATCAACGCTCGTCGTGGACAGGTCGAATCGATGGATGACCGTTCGGGCGCCAAGGTTGTCAAGGCTCGCGTTCCACTGTCTTCCATGTTCGGTTACGTCGGTGACTTGCGTTCCCGTACCCAGGGTCGTGCAAACTACACCATGGTCTTCGACTCCTATGGTGAAGTTCCGCAGTCTGTGGCTGAAGAAGTCATCGCTGCACGCACCGGCGGTTCGGCTAACTAGATCGAACACCCAGGGGAGTTAACATCCCCGTCCCGGGTCGCTTTCCGTTCGCGGTAGGATGGTGCTCCATTATCCATTAGCACCATCCCCGTGCGGAGAACTCGGGACCATCGGGTTGCGGCCGGGCTGAATTCATAGCGGATACGCTTCTAATGATTTCCTGACTGGGAATCTATGGCAGCGGGGGCTTCGAATAGCCCACTTGCGTGGATTGAGTCGGCCGTTACCCGAAGGCCCATGATCTTAATGCTATGGTGAGAAGAAAGCCGTTTATTAGTAACAACGGTTTGATATATCTGTGCCATAATTCTAGGATCAGGTAACGGGCATACCTGTAAGACGTTGCCTGCCACAAGCCTGTGGCGAAAACGCAGGTAACTTAGTAGGCAAAAGAGATAAACCCCGTGGCTGCGAAGGTCGTAGCCACCGATAAAGTCCAGGAGGACATACAGTGGCAAAGGAGAAGTTCGAGCGTACGAAGCCGCATGTGAACATCGGCACTATCGGACACGTCGACCACGGCAAGACCACCACCACCGCAGCTATCACCAAGGTTCTGTCGGACAAGTACCCTGATGAAAACCAGGCATTCGCGTTCGACATGATCGACAAGGCTCCTGAGGAGAAGGAGCGCGGTATTACCATCAACATCTCCCACGTGGAGTACTCCACTCCTAAGCGCCACTACGCGCACGTGGACGCCCCAGGTCACGCTGACTACATCAAGAACATGATCACCGGTGCCGCTCAGATGGACGGCGCTATCTTGGTTGTTGCAGCTACCGACGGCCCAATGCCACAGACTCGTGAGCACGTTCTGCTGGCCCGCCAGGTTGGCGTTCCTTACATCCTGGTCGCTCTGAACAAGTGCGACATGGTTGACGATGAGGAAATCCTCGAGCTCGTCGAGATGGAAATCCGTGAGCTCCTGGCTGACCAGGAATTCGACGAAGAAGCACCAATCGTTCACATCTCCGCTGTTGGCGCCTTGGAAGGCGAGGAGAAGTGGGTTCAGGCCATCGTTGACTTGATGGACGCCTGCGACGAGTCGATCCCAGATCCAGACCGCGCAACCGACAAACCATTCCTGATGCCTATCGAGGACATCTTCACCATCACCGGTCGCGGTACCGTTGTTACCGGTCGTGTTGAGCGTGGCTCCCTGAAGGTCAACGAAGAAGTCGAGATCATCGGCATCAAGGACAAGACCCAGAAGACCACCATCACCGGTATCGAGATGTTCCGCAAGATGCTGGACTACACCGAAGCTGGCGACAACGCTGGTCTGCTGCTTCGTGGTACCAAGCGCGAAGACGTCGAGCGTGGTCAGGTCATCGTTGCACCTGGTGCATACACCACCCACAAGAAGTTCGAGGGTTCCGTCTACGTTCTGTCCAAGGACGAAGGTGGCCGCCACACCCCATTCTTCGACAACTACCGTCCTCAGTTCTACTTCCGCACCACCGACGTTACCGGTGTTGTTTCCCTGCCTGAGGGCACCGAGATGGTCATGCCAGGCGACAACGTCGACATGTCCGTCGAACTGATTCAGCCAGTCGCTATGGACGAGGGCCTGCGCTTCGCTATCCGCGAAGGCTCCCGTACCGTTGGCGCCGGTGTCGTCAACAAGATCCTGGACTAATTCCGGATTTTGCTCGGCACAGCTATCTGCATCTACTGCAGTAGCTCGCTGACTCGCAAGCCGCTACCGAATTCTCGGTAGCGGCTTTTTGCTTTTATTTTCCTAGGCGAGGTTTCTACTGGTCCCGGAAACAACAGATCTGCGTGGGGCTAGCTAACTTCTAATTGGAATTTGGGCGTTGCTTGAGCGACGCGGTTTGCGTAACTAGTTCAGGGGCCGAATCCGGGCGCCCTGATGCACGGGATCTTCACGTAACGGGTCCCGGGTCTCGTCTTCATACATCGGTTTGGGTCGAAGGCATCCTGGATTCGATGGGGAAGTTACACGGAAATACCACTATGTCCGACAGCTCTTGCGTGTTACAACGCCTTCCTCATGCTTGGGGCGTGGGGGAGGACTTTTCCACGGTATCTACCTCGCAAGGCTTCTTACCGCCGATTATGCTGGCTAAGAAAGGGAACACGGCGACCGTCAACGCTCCACCAGCGACGAAGATCGAGGCGGTCTGTTGTTGCATGAGTTGGGAGTCTACTGCTAGCCCGGTGACTGCGACGATGATCGGAAGTCCCGTCGCCGAATATAACCCGACTTGCAGTTGCTCACGCGGCTTTATGATGCCTGAGCCGGTGTCGGTGAACACTTCCCGCAGGTATACGGGAAGCCCGCGAGTGACCAGAATCAGTGCAGGAATGCCCAATACTTTGCCCGGGTTATCGGCGATGGTCTGCCAATTAATTGCCATTCCCGACACCACGAAAAACACCGGGATCAACATAGAATAAAAAACCACGTCTAACCGGTGTTCAAGGGGCTTATGAAATTCATCTGGAATGATGCGGTTTAGGATAATTCCGGCGGCGAATGCACCCAATACAATATCGAGTTCGAACACTGCAGTAACGGCCATCAATGTCGCCAAGATTAAGATGATAAACCGCAAAATCGTCTGGTTTGTTGATCCTGCACCAGACACAAATGCGCGCCCCACGCCGGGGATCGCGTGGATAATTGCTGCGGGCGCGATGGCTACCAAAACGGCAACGCCGATAAACGCAACCATGACTAGAAAAGTCGTCCAGGTGTCATGAGTTCCCAGCAGGAGCGCCATCGCTGTAATGGGAGCGAGTTCACCGATTGCCCCGTGTATCAAGACCGAATTACCGACTTTCGTGTCGGTTACGTTGTCTTGCTTGAGCATTGGAGTTAGCGTGCCTAACGCCGTTGATGTGAGAGCCAGCGCAACGACGATCGCACCCGGGAAAGTATCAACTAGGAAGTATGCACCGATGCCGCAGGCGACCGCGCAAACTAGCCACGTTGATAAGCCGATCTTCGCCTGCTTTGAGCGCAGAGACTGCAGATTGATTTCGAAGCCTGCTAGTAAGA
Source organism: Corynebacterium propinquum DSM 44285 (assembly GCF_000375525.1). GTDB lineage: Bacteria > Actinomycetota > Actinomycetes > Mycobacteriales > Mycobacteriaceae > Corynebacterium > Corynebacterium propinquum. The sequence continues at coordinate 28,423 of NZ_AQXC01000011.1, read as the reverse complement.
ATAACGCGCCAACGCCCAGTTCCTTGAGCATGCCGATGCCTTCTTCTTCGGCAGCGAGATCGAGTACGGAAGGACCGATGACCATGCCAAATACCAGTAGCAGTGCAACGGCGGGAATTCTATTATTAAACAGATACGCTACTAATGGGGCAAGTAGTGCTGCAGCCATGATCCATGCAAAGGAAACCAGCGCATCAGTATATTCTGTTGCTCCAGCTGCGAGAATTATCGTGTCAGTTGCGTGTGCTCCGCTGCTGTCCATGATCTATAGATTACGCATAACCGCGAGCAAGACATAAGAAAACCGCGTGTGGGCAATAAGCTCCTTACACGCGGTTACGATCTAGCCTTTGCGACGCTGTGCTGCTAGCTAAACGGCAGGCTCGACTTTGTCCATATGCAACCGGTAAACAGTATCGATATCGACGTCCTCGATGGCATCCCGCAAGTCTGCTTCGCTGGTCTCGATCATGTCGTTGAGCTTGGTTAAATCCGCCTCGGGTCGAGCAGTAACAGTGAACTCAATGGTCGGACGTGCCCGGTCGATGGACACCTTGTGCTTCGCCGAGGTTATGTCGGAGTCGGTCTCTAGTTGAGCCGCGACCGCCTTGGCAATATGTCCAATGTGCATCGTAATCTCGCCAGCAGAATCCGATGCCGTGGAACCTACCTGCGAGAACGTACGGCGACGGAGGTTGATGATGATCAACCACAAACCGATAATGATCGATCCCGCCAGCACACCCCATAGCAGGTATTCGTACCAATCTTGCTCAGGTAGCGTTTTCCACGCTTCTGGGTCTCTCCAGAGCGCTAGGTCTTTGGCAAATTGCACGTCAAAGTGCACCAGGACTGGCCACAGCCCAAATACGATCAGGCCGATCGCGATGAGGAAGAAGATGAACCGATCGATGAAAGCGGTCAGTTTGCTCATGATACGCCCTCCTGGGAGTGTTCATTTTCGACGCTGACATCGATAACGGGTGGGTTCTGCAAAAAGGCAAGCTTTCTGCTGATAGCTTCCTCAGCGCGCTGTGGCAACGAAGAATCGTTGACGTCGCCTTCGATCACAACCTGAAGCTTCTTTTTCGATATCTTCGAGTGAGCCGATCGAGCACCTGGTAATTGTTGTGCCGTAGCCGAGCTGATGCGTGCAATGTCTACTGGGCGCATCCAGGCTGCAGCGGTGCTGTTTACCGCGCGGTGTGTGCGTGGCCGAGGTTTGAAAGCCACGATAAGCAGTAATAAGCCAACGACGATCGAACCCACGCCGACCCAGACGATCCATTCAGGAAGTTCATCTTGACCGAAGAAATCCGTGATTGGGGTGACCCAACTTTGCTGTGCGTCGTTCGGAAGTACGAGCCAGATTTCGCGGACTAATACTCCAGCTAACGCCAACAGCACAAGGCCGAGGAGAACGCTCAAAGCACGCGCGATCGGCGATGCCTTTGGTTCTTGTCCTTGGAACGAAGCCTCCTTAGCCACGTGAACCACCTCTAATCTCTCGGGCTACTTCGCGTGGATCTTTGAGATAGATCGCGCGCAACGGTTGCGGTTGGGGAACGGTGACTGAACGGAAAGGATGATCGGCAGGGGCGTACGGTTTCCGCAGTTGCTGCTTCATTGGTGTGCGCACCTTCCGCAGTTTCCGTGGCTTCGGTACCTCGGGTTTACGAGGGTGCCCCAAGTCGGCAACTTCTATGTCGCGCAACGGCACTGGTCGTGGAGCTTGTACCTTACGAAGTTTCTTCCGGCGCACATCAACCGCACGCGGTTTCCGCGGTTTTGGAGCAGTAACGCTGCGGACACGTGGTTTGTGCGAGACCACTTCACGCAGTTTTCGCTCGGGCGGTAGTGAGACTGAACGCGGTGCAAATGTGCGAGTGTTGACGTTCGTCAGCTCTTGTGGTTCCGGCACAGTAACTTCGCGTAGTGGTTGCTGCTTTGGCGTAGCAACCGATACTTCCGGAAGCTCACCGACAGAGATCTCCCGTAAGGCAGCTGGTGCTGACACGTTGACTTCCCGCAGCGGTTGTTGTTCCGGAGTGTGTACCGGGGCTAATTTTCGCTGCTTTGGTGTGGTCGGAGAGATGACCTTGCGCTCAGGCGGTGATTTTACGGTGCGGGTGGTCTCCAGTTCGGTGACCCGGATTTCGCGAAGTGGTGTTGGTTCCGGAGCCTCAACTGAGACCGGTTTCGTTGGCTCAGCGACGGCGATGACACCAAGCGGTTTNGGCCACGGGGTCTCCACCTTGTGGCGAACCGCCAACTCTCGAGTCTCGATCTCGGTCAGCTCATCGATGCGACGCGTCGTGGTGACTTCGCGGAGTGGTGCGGAATCTTCCACCGAAATCTCGCGCAGAGAATCCGTCTTGGAATCGATAACTGGTTGGATAACCTCGATTTCGCCGACGGTGATACTCCGCGGGGTCAATTGTTCGCGCGCGGCAACGTCCTCTCGGCCAATCCGCTGTGTGGATGGGATAGCTTCACCGATGGTGACGTTAACGCGCGTTGCCTCGTACCCCATGAAAATATCCAAGGCTTCGGCGATTGCAGTGCGCACTTCCGTTGCAACCCGTACTGCGGGGGAAGGCCACACCACAGCAATGACGACATCGACTGAGGCGACCTGGCGCTCTTGATCCAGGCGGATATCGAATCGCGGGTAATTGCGTGACAGCAGACCGCCGTCGACGTCCGTGGTGCCCGGAACGCTATAAATTGCACGCTCTACGACGTGTTCAGCGACCCGAGTCTTGTAACTGGTAGTACCTGCAGCCTGCGACAAGTCTGAATTGCGCTCAGCTTCCTGAGTGTGTTCAGTCTGGTCGACGGTGCTGGAAGAAGAGCTCGCAAATGATTCCGTGGTGGCCGCAGGTTTATCCTGCTTTTCCATTAGCCCCGACCTTTACCTGAAGAGAAAATCTGTGTCAGATCAATGCGACCATCGAAGTGTGCGCCGATGGCGGCACCAATCAGGCCGAACGGAATGGCCCAGAGGGCATACCAGCCGGTGATGTAGATCAGCAGCAAAAGACCAATGCCTACCAGTGCGCTAATCAGTGTGTAACTTATGTTGTTCATAAAACCCGTCCTCAAAAGTCTTACTACTGGTTAGATGTGGAGCTATCGGTGGCATCAGAAAAGATCACGTCCACGCGACCAATTTCGATGGAGCAGGCTTTCTGAGCAACATCGCGAATATCAGATGCGAGATCGTATAAATTGACACCTGCCGAAAAATCAGCGATGACATGAATCTCGATATGTAGTTCACCTGCACCAGATACCCGGCGTAGGCCAGAAACGCGTTCGCCGGGGTAAAGCAGAGCGACCTCACCAAATCGACCGTGATGGAGCGCTGCTACCCCGTGAACTTCTGCAACTTTGGATGCGATGGATCGCGCATCCGCCACCTCAAGCTGGGGTGCTTGAGTTGCGGCCATGTTTAGCGATCCTGGCCCGAAGAGATTGCGGTCTGCTCGTCGTCTTGCTCTTCTTCTTCGTCGCCAGGCAGCTTCACGTCGTGTACGTTGACGTCGACGCCAGAGACGTCCAGCCCGGTCATGCGCTCTACGGCGGAGATGACGTTGCGACGAATAGCGTCGGCAAGCTCGTGGATAGCTACGCCGTATTCGGCCGTGATTGCTACCTCAACGTGCGCGGTGCCTTCTTCTACCTCGACGGAGACACCCTGCTTGACGTCTTCGGAACCGAAGGTCTGACGGATAGAACCCATGACACGCTGGGACGTCGAACCCAGGGCAGCAACACCCGAAACTTCGCGGGTAGCCAGGCCAGCGATCTTGCCGACGACACCGTCATCGATGGTGGTAGTGCCGTGCTCGGTTTCCAGGTTGCTGTTCACCTTGCGAGCAGGGGTGTTGTCAGAAGACTGGTTCTGGTTCTGTTTTTGGTCGGCCATTGTGGCGCCTACCTTTCTGCTGTCTCATGGTTAAAAGATGAGACCCCGGAGGCTAACGAGCCGCATGGTGTGCCTGACGTTGAACGCTGGCACACCCGGGGTGTTTCTGTATTAGCCAAGCAGTATGGATCACACTTGGGTGTGTCCTAGGTCTGTTGGCTGACTTAATCTTACGGAAAAATTATCACGTGCGTTCAGTTTTCGTGATGAGGATCATACTTCGGGGGCAGTGCGCGGGGTGGGGTCGGAGGGGCTTGAATTATGGCTCGTGACGTGATTAAATAGCTAGGTTGCTTAGACAGGATGTATTCCGCCTACCCGTTGCCGGGTAGCCAGATGCATTGTGGCCAAGCAATCATGACACCTTCGCCGTGCATGGCTCCTAAAAAACTCTCAAAACATCAGGGGCCACAACATATGCACAGAAGGGCTGCCAATCGGGCAAGGTTCGTCGCCTTGAGACAGAACATCCCGAGCGGTAGTACCGGAGAAGGGGCATAGCAAGTAAACAGCGGCAGTACACAGTCAGGTTCCATCGGAATTTTTCTGGCAAAGCGCGCAGTGAATTGCGTGTCTGGCCGGATCCGGTGCGTGTCAATAAAGACCGAATACTGACGTTGTTTGCACTCAGCTAGCCCTGGATGCGGACAACGTTGCAGAGAAATCGAAGAGCGAGCTTTCGTCGCCCAGTGCACGAAAGCAAGCGAGGAAGAGGATAATCGTGGCGGGACAAAAAATCCGCATTAGGCTCAAGGCCTACGATCATGAGGCAATTGATGTCTCGGCAAAGAAAATTGTCGAGACAGTCACACGCACTGGCGCCCGTGTTGTTGGGCCTGTGCCACTGCCGACTGAAAAGAACGTCTATGCCGTTATCGGTTCTCCACACAAGTACACCGATTCGCGTGAACACTTCGAAATGCGCACTCACAAGCGCTTGATCGACATTCTCGACCCGACGCCAAAGACCGTTGACGCATTGATGCGCATCGATCTTCCGGCCAGCGTTGATGTCAACATTCAGTAATCGCGAAGCGAAAACTTAGTACACAACTACGACTGTCTAAAACTGTCAGTGGAGAACAAATAATGAGCGAAAAAGAGATCAAGGGCATTCTGGGCACCAAGCTCGGCATGACTCAGGTCTTCGACGAGAACAACCGGGTCGTTCCGGTCACTGTCGTCGAAGCTGGTCCTTGCGTGGTCACCCAGATCCGCACCAAAGAAAAGGACGGCTACACCGCCATCCAAATCGCCTACGGCGAGATCGACCCACGTAAAACTGCTAAGCCGCAGGCCGGCCACTTCAAGAAAGCCGGCGTTACCCCACGTCGCCACGTAGCGGAAATCCGCATGGATGATACCTCCGCGTACGAGGTGGGCCAGGAAGTCACCGTTGACATCTTCGAGGGCGTCAACCTCGTCGACGTCACGGGTATCACCAAGGGTAAAGGCTATGCCGGCGCCATGAAGCGCCACGGCTTTGCTGGACAGGGCGCTGCCCACGGTAACCAAGCTGCACACCGTCGCGTCGGTGGCATTGGTGGTGCCGCAACCCCAGGCCGTGTTTTCAAAGGTAAGCGCATGGCTGGCCGCATGGGTCGTGACCGCGTCACCACCCAAAATCTCAAGATTCAAAAGATCGACGCAGAATCCAACCTGTTGCTCATCAAGGGCGCTATCCCTGGTGTCAACAAGGGCGTCGTCACCGTTAAAACTGCTGTGAAGGGTGGTGCATAAGCATGAGTAACCTCACGCTAGATGTACAAACCGCTGAAGGCTCCACCAACGGCACCGTTGACCTGCCAGCAGAGATTTTCGACGTGCACACCTCGGTTGCCACCATGCACCAGGTTGTCACCGCTCAGCTCGCTGCCGGTCGTTCCGGTACCCACAAGGTAAAGACCCGCGGTGAAGTCCGTGGTGGTGGCCGTAAGCCATTCCGTCAGAAGGGCACCGGCCGTGCTCGTCAGGGCTCAATCCGTGCACCGCACTACACCGGCGGTGGCATCGTGCATGGTCCCGTCCCACGTGACTACGCACAGCGCACTCCTAAGAAAATGATCAAGGCTGCCTTGTTCGGTGCGTTGTCTGACCGCGCACGCAATGGTCGCATCCACGTCATCGACGAATTGGTACCAGGCCAGGAACCTTCCACCAAGAAGGCAAAGGCATTCCTGGAACGCGTTTCTTCGAACAAGAAGATCCTCCTGGTTATCAACCGTGAAGATCTGAATGCACAACGCAGCGCCAACAACCTGCCAAACGTCCACATTTTGGACTCCGGGCAGCTCAACACCTACGACGTTTTGAACTCCGATGACGTCGTATTTTCGGCTGCAGCCCTGCACACTTTCATTAACCGCGGCGCAGAAGCAGCCGTTGCAGGGGAGGAAAACTAACATGGCAAAAATCGTAAACCCACGCGATATCATCATCGCTCCGGTTGTTTCCGAGAAGTCCTATGGTCTGATGGAGCAGAACACCTACACGTTCACCGTCGCCAAGGACTCCAATAAGAACCAGATCAAACATGCCGTTGAAGAAATCTTCGGCGTGCAGGTCGCTTCCGTGAACACCCTGAACCGTGAAGGTAAGCGCAAGCGCACCCGCACCGGTTTTGGCCGTCGGAAGGCAACCAAGCGCGCTTACGTAACTCTTCGCGAGGGCAGCGACTCCATCGATATCTTTGGCGCTAACGCCTAAGACTTCGGAAGGTAAGGAAGAATTATGGCTATTCGTAAATACAAGCCGACAACTCCGGGTCGCCGCGCGAGCTCCGTTTCCGACTTTCAGGAAATTACCCGTTCCACCCCGGAAAAGTCGCTTTTGCGTCCACTGCACAAAACCGGTGGTCGTAACGTACACGGACACATCACCGCTCGGCACATTGGTGGCGGCCACAAGCGTCGTTACCGTCTGATCGATTTCCGTCGCAACGACAAAGATGGCGTTCAGGCCAAGGTTGCGCACATTGAATACGATCCAAACCGCACCGCAAACATTGCTTTGCTGCACTACACCGACGGTGAAAAGCGCTACATCATTGCTCCAAAGGGCTTGAAGCAGAACACCATCGTTGAATCCGGTCCAGACGCCGACATCAAGGTGGGTAACAACCTGCCGTTGCTCAATATTCCGACTGGTACGACCATCCACGCTGTTGAGTTGAAGCCAGGCGCAGGTGCCAAGCTGGCACGTTCCGCTGGTTCCTCTATCCAATTGTTGGGTAAAGAAGGCAAGTATGCCATTCTGCGTATGCCTTCTTCGGAAATTCGTCGAGTCGACATTCGTTGCCGCGCCACCGTCGGTGCCGTAGGTAACGCAGAACAGATGAACATCCGTTGGGGTAAGGCTGGTCGTATGCGCTGGAAAGGCGTTCGTCCAACCGTTCGTGGTGTCGTTATGAACCCGATCGACCACCCACACGGTGGTGGTGAAGGTAAGTCCTCCGGTGGTCGCCACCCAGTGTCCCCATGGGGCAAGAAGGAAGGCCGCACCCGGAACCCGAACCGTTATTCCAACAACATGATCGTGCGCCGTCGTCGCCCGAACAAGAAACGCTAAGAGGAGGTAAAACGATATGCCACGCAGCCTAAAGAAAGGCCCGTTCGTCGATGAGCACCTCCTCAACAAGGTGGACGCTCAGAACGAAAAGGGCACCAAGCAGGTAATCAAGACCTGGTCCCGCCGTTCCACCATTTTGCCGGACTTCATCGGGCACACCTTTGCGGTGCACGATGGCCGCAAGCACGTTCCCGTTTTCGTGGAAGATTCCATGGTCGGCCACAAGCTCGGCGAATTTGCACCTACCAAGACCTTCAAGGGTCACGTCAAAGAAGATAAGAAGAGGCGATAAGCGATGAGTGACGTTATCACCAGCGCATCCGCCACTGCTCGGTACGTGCGTGTAACCCCAATGAAGGCACGTCGCGTCATCGACCTGGTGCGCGGAAAGTCAGTATCTGAAGCTCTAGCTATTCTGAAGTACGCCCCGCAGGCTGCTGCAAAGCCAGTAGCCAAGGTGGTTGCTTCGGCTGCCGCTAACGCAGAAAATAACTTCGGCCTGAACCCAAGCACATTGGTTGTCTCCGAGGCTTATGCCAACGAAGGTCCAACCATGCGTCGTTTCCAACCGCGTGCTCAGGGTCGTGCGTTCATGATCCGCAAGCGCACCAGCCACATCACTGTGGTAGTCGAAAGCCAGGAAGAAGGTGCCAAGTAAATGGGTAACAAGATCCATCCACACGGCCTACGTTTGGGTATTACCGCTAACTGGAATACCCACTGGTTTGCTGAAAAAGACTACGCAGACTACGTGGCCGAAGACATCAAGATCCGTAATTTCTTGTCCAAGGGACTTGAGCGTGCCGGCATCGCAGACGTCGTAATCGAGCGCACTCGCGATCGCGTCCGCGTCGACATCCACACTGCTCGTCCGGGCATCGTTATCGGCCGTCGTGGTGCCGAAGCTGACCGCATCCGCCGTGAGCTGGAGAAGCTGACCGGCAAGATGGTCGCGTTGAACATCCTCGAGGTCAAGCAAGTCGACGCCAACGCCACCTTGGTTGCCCAGTCGATCGCTGAGCAGCTCGTGAACCGCGTTGCCTTCCGTCGCGCTATGCGCAAGGCAATCCAGTCCGCGATGCGTCAGCCACAGGTCAAGGGCATCAAGGTAATGTGCTCCGGTCGTCTGGCCGGCGCTGACATGTCCCGCGTTGAGCGTTACCACGAAGGTCGCGTCCCTCTGCACACCCTGCGTGCAGAAATTGACTACGGCACCGCCGAAGCCCACACCACCTTTGGCCGGATCGGCATCAAAGTGTGGATCTACAAGGGCGACGTCGTCGGCGGCGTACGGGAATCCGAACTGAACGCACCATCCGAGCGTCGTGGCCGGGGCGATCGTCGTCCTCGCCGTGGTGGCCAGCGCCGCCAGCGCGCTCAGCAGAAGAAGGACTAAAGCATGCTTATTCCTAAGCGCGTGAAATTCCGTCGCCAGCACCGCCCGAAGCGTAGCGGTGTCTCCAAAGGCGGAAACCGCATTAACTTCGGTGACTACGCAATCCAGGCCCTCGAGCCGGCGTACGTGACCAACCGTCAGATTGAGTCTGCACGTATTGCGATCAACCGCCACGTCAAGCGTGGAGGTAAAGTGTGGATCAACATCTTCCCGGACCGTCCACTGACGCAAAAGCCACTCGGTGTACGTATGGGTTCCGGTAAGGGACCTGTCGAAAAGTGGGTTGCCAACGTCAAACCTGGCCGCGTACTTTTCGAAATGTCGTACCCGAACGAAGCAGTCGCGGTTGAGGCTCTGCGTCGTGCCAGCCAAAAGCTGCCATGCAAGGTCCGCATCATCAAGAAGGAGGACCAGCTCTAATGGCAACAGGTACCCCTGCATCTGAGTTCCGTGAGCTCGACGATAACGAGCTCAAGCAGCGTCTGAGTGACGCCAAGGAAGAACTTTTCAACTTGCGTTTCCAACTGGCTACCGGTCAGCTGACCAACAACCGTCGCATCGGCGTCGTCAAGCGTGACATTGCCCGCGTCTACACCGTGCTTCGTGAGCGTGAGTTGGGTATGACCGAGACTCCAGGAGCTGAGGCATAACTATGAGTGAGGCAACTGTGACAGATTCCACCAAGCGCCCTACCCCGAAGAAAGACAAGGAAAAGGGCGCCCGCAAGGTACGGATCGGCTACGTCGTATCTGACAAAATGCAAAAGACCATTGTCGTCGAGCTCGAGGACCGTAAGCAGCACGCACTGTACGGTAAGATCATGCGCTCGAACAGCAAGGTCAAGGCACACGATGAAGACGAAATTGCCGGCATCGGTGACCGCGTCCGCATCGTCGAAACTCGTCCGCTGTCCAAGGACAAGCACTACCGTCTCGCCGAGATCGTCGAAAAGGCTAAGTAGTCTGCATCTAGTTTTCGAACTAGTCTGAAGTCCCGGGTACGTATAATTGGCCCCGGTTCGCAACCCCCGTTTCCAATCAAAGGAAATCGGGGGTTTCGTTTGTAGCTAGCCCTTCCGATGCTAGGCTAGCCTTTGGTAAGTAACAGCAGGGGAGCTTAATGAAAGAGCAAAATATGCGCCAGTATCTCGGGACCAAGACTAAAGTGACAACAAGTCTGACTGCATTGGCACTGCTTGCGGCTGGTTGTTCCAGTACGTCGGACTCAGCTTCGTCGACCCCGTCCGGTAGTGAAGAGACGAAAAACAGTGAGGCTGCTTCCGAAGAACGCATCGCTGCTGTCGGTCTTGGCGATGTCGACACCGTATTGGCATTAGGCGAAACTCCGGTTGCTCTTGCGCCATGGGCGGGAGCTACGGACGTGGTTGGGCCATGGGCCGAAGATTTGTTGGGGGATAAGAAGCCAACGGTTATTGAAGATACCTCGACGGGCTTCGATCAGCAGAAGATCGAAGCCATCGCTGCTACTGATCCGACAAAAATCATCGCTGTGAATCATGCGGTCGACGGTGAGACGAAGAAGAAGTTTGAATAGATTGCGCCAACCACAGTGCACTCGGAAGAAGACAAAGACTGGCAGATCCCTTGGGAAAAACAAGTGGAAACAATCGCCAAAGCTTTGGATAAAGAAGACGAAGGCCAAAAACTGATCGACGATACCAACGAAGCTTTCGAAGAATTCCGTAAGTCTCATCCAGAGCTGCAAGGCAAGACCGCCGCAATCGCACTGCCGTATGATAATCAGCTGAGTCTCTACACGTCGGGGGATGGTCGTGGTCAATTTATTGAGGACTTAGGTTTCGTCATCCCGGAAGAATTACAAGACGCCGACGGTGAGTTCTACCGTACGATTGCACCAGAGAACTTCAGCGAGTATAACCAGGCGGACTACCTGTTTATCCTCGACTGGGAGGGCTCTGCCGACAAGATCAAGTCCCAAGAGGCCTTCCAAAACATTGACGCTGTGAAAAACGGCAACGTGTATTATTTCGACGCACTCACTGGCACCGCCATGTCCTTGCCTAATCCGCTGACTATTCCGTACTCGATCAGTAAATTCGACGAAAAGCTGAAAGAATCGAATAAATAGTCACAAGCCAGAAGTTCCCATGCGCTAGCTGACGCCTGGGGTGCGGATGTTTTGTTAGCTTTGCGCACAACGCTGCGCGTAGCTTATTGGTCACGCGTTCGTTTTTGGTAAAAGGCCTACCGACTAGCCCGTGGATCGGTGGGGCATACCATCGGTGTGCCCGTGACAGGGTCGGGAACTACCTGTGCAGCGAGCCCAAAAACCTCTTCAATTAACTCGGAGTTCACCACGTCGTGTGGTGCTCCGGTGGTGACAACTGCACCGTCTTTTACGACGATGAGATGATCGGCGTAACGAGCTGCTTGGTTTAAATCATGCAGCACCGCGACGATGGTTTTTCCTTGTTCATGGAAATCCCGCAATAGTTCCAAGAGTTCGTACTGGTGCGCAATATCCAAAAATGTGGTGGGTTCATCCAACAGCATGATCGGCGTCTGCTGTGCCAACAGCATAGCAATCCACACTCGTTGGCGTTGCCCACCGGATAATTCCGAGACTAACTTGCCAGATATATCCGTGAGGCGAGTCGCGGATAAAGCATCGGCTACTGCCTGTTCATCGTCAGCGTCCCACTGCCGAAATAAACTCTGGTACGGTGCGCGTCCGCGCGCGACCAGATCGGCGACGCGAATCCCGTCCGGGGCAGTAGAAGATTGCGGCAATAACCCTAATTGCTGCGCCACGTGTTTGGCAGGAAGGTCGGTAATAGCCGTGCCGTCCAGCAAAACCCGGCCCTTTGAAGGAGTGAGCACCCGTGAACAAGCTCGCAGCAATGTTGATTTGCCGCAGCCATTCGGACCGATAATGGCGGTAAAAGACTGATGGGGGATATCGACGTTAATCCCACGCGAAATTGTTGCGGTTTCATAACCCACGGTGGCGTCAACGACGCGGAGCCGTGGTTCCGGTTGTGCGGTGTTCATAGTCTCGGTTCTCGCTTTTCGTTGCGGTTGGCGATGTAATGATTACGGGGTTGAGCGATTATGGGGTCTAGTGATTACTCGGTTTGGTGCGTCCAGCCTCCTCTGCAGCCGCTCTGCTACGCAGTCGTCCGGCCTGCCAGCCATCAAATGCCCAGCAAGGTTTTAGCTGGTTCCATAGCGGCGGGTGGACTCGCGCAGCAGCAGCCAGAGCATGTATAAGCCACCGATAACTACGGTGATAAGGCCGACGGGGATTTGCCGGTAGAACGTCGCAATGACCAGCGATAGTATGTGCGCTCCGGTGAGCAGGGTAGCCCCCATGGCGGCCGCACCCAGTAAGGAGACCCCGGCTGTGCGCATGATGCGCCGGGCGATTTGCGGTGCCACCAGCGCAATAAAAGAGATCGGCCCCGCGGCTGCCGTGACTAAGGCGGTGGTAGCAACGCCAATCACGATCAACCCCAGCCGCGCGCGGTTAACTGCAAATCCCTGGGTGGTTGCCGCGTCGTCGCCTAGCTCCAGATGCCGCAAAGCACGGGAGTAACCGGCGGCGGCAATGACGACGATGATGCCCAGGAGCATCGTCGGCACGAGCCCTTGCCACGTGACTTTCGTAATGGATCCGGCCGCCCAAAAACCAACTTGGATGCCTTCTTCCACATCGGCGCGGGTGATCAGATACGAATTGATCGATGTCAGCATTGCCGAAACACCAATGCCGACGATGATCAGCCGAAACCCCTGCACACCCTTGCGCCAGGCCAGTAGATAGACCACCAGGGCTGTGATGATTCCACCGACGATGGACGCACCCGCAATTGCCCAAAAATTACTCGTGCCGACGACGAGCATGGTGATCACCACGGCTGTATAAGCACCAGCATCGAAGCCGATGACATCCGGCGACCCTAGCGGGTTGCGGGTCAGCGATTGGAAAATTGCTCCACCAATGCCGAGCAATGCGCCGAAGGCGACTGCGGCCACGGCGATGGGCAGGCGCCATTCGCGCACGATCGTGGAATCGAAGCCACCGCCCCGGCTAAACAATGCACTGAATACCTCGCCAAGGCTTAAAGGGTATTCCCCGAGCGTGATAGCCGCGACGGCCCCAATGAGCGCGAGCAGCAGTAACCCCAGTGCGGTGACCAGGACGCGCGTCGGAAAGTGCAAGGAGACCCACTGATTGCGGATAACCAGCCGTCGGTAGCCATGCGTGAATTCCGGGTGCACCGTGCCGCTGTGGGGTGTGCCGTGTGTTGCTGGGGTGTTGTCTGCGCTCATAGTCCACTCGCTTTCCGACGCCGTACCAGCATGATCAGTACCGGTGCGCCCAGCACTGCGGTGACGATGCCTACTTCAATTTCGCTGGGGCGCGCGATAATGCGCCCGATGATGTCGGCCGCTAGTACCAACACTGGGGCTGCTAAGGCGGAGTACACCAGAATCCATCGTTGGTCTGGTCCGACGATCCAACGCACCACGTGTGGCACCATCAGTCCGACGAAGGCTAACCCACCGGTCAGTGCAGTGGCGCCACCGGCGAGCAAGGTGATTGCGATAATGCCAAGCACGCGGGTACGCACGATTTTGGTGCCGAGAGCAGAGGCGAGGTCGTCGCCAAGCGCAATGGAATTCAGCGATGGGGAAATCGCCAAAGCAACCACCAGACCGGCGGCAAGAAAGGGGGCGACCAGTGCGGTATTGGCAAGCTCTGCCCGGGCGACCGAGCCCAATCCCCAGCTGCGGATGGCTTGGAAGGTGTTGGGGTCGAGCAAAGTGAGAAACTGCGTGACGCCGGATAACACCGCGGCAAGGGCGACGCCGGCGAGCACCAGGGTGGCGGGGTTGGCTTTTCCGTTGGCGCCGAGTGCAGCTCCGGAACCGATGAAATACACCACCGCGGTGGTCACGGCGGCGCCGAGGAATGCGAACCAGATATAGCCGCTGATGCTGGTCAAGCCAAAAAATCCGACGCCAATGGTCACGGCAAAACCCGCACCGGCGTTGACACCGAGGATCCCGGGATCGGCGAGTGGATTGCGGGTTAAGGCTTGGATGAGGGCGCCCGCCACGCCGAATGCCGCGCCAGTAATGACTGCGACGACGGTGCGGGGGATGCGCAGTGTCCACACGATGATCGCGGCTTCGGAATTGTCATGGGCGAGCAGGCCGTCCCATACTTCGCGCACGGGTAACGGGTTGGCCCCGAGGGCGAGGCTGATGCACACCGTGGCAGCCATGGCGATAAGGATCAGCAGCATGCCCAGTGTGCGCCGTGCAAAAAGTGCAGGTGCCTGCATGGACCATCCTTCGTTGTGAGGAGTCACTAGTGAACCCGGTGAAACATTTCTTCCAAAAGGGGAGCCTACCCTTTAATTAGAGAATAAGCCATGCCTAGGCTATCGGGGCTGTCGGCAGCTACCGGTTTCTTTTCGGCTTCCCCGCAATCGTTCCTGTTCGGGGGTAGAAATGAGCACCTCATCACTTTGTTTGATGTAGTTCACTTCTGTGTGATGCGTGGCAACTCCAGCACATTGTCCAGATCCCTCGCGTGATCAGTTCAAGCTTAGGTTGGAAGAAGAATTCCAAATCGTTGATCGCATGAGACGCGCACTGGGTCGATTACCTCGTCGAATGGCATGTTGACCCTCCGCATTTCCGGTGATGGCGGGCATTCTGCACGCCCGCACATGACGCAGGATGTCATCCATGCGATGGCGGTGGTCATCACTGGTGTGAATGCTGCCTTGGACCGACGCTTGGATGCCCGAGATGCCACCGTGCTGACGTGGGGGCGTGTCGAAGGTGGGGTAGCGGGTAACGCGATTCCTGCGACCGTAGAATTGCAGGGCACCCTGCGGAGCGCCTCGGTAGAAGTCTGGGAACGTGCCGAGGAGCTAGTGCGCGAGATCATCGGTGGTTTGCTCGCTGCTTATGGCATCGACTGGGACCTGGAATGGATCCAAGGCGTACCACCGGTTGATAACGACGGGAAAACCAATACCGCGTTCAACCGGGCCGCGGCGGCATTGGATGGTGATCTTGAGATCGTTGGCACGCCGCAATCCAGTGGTGGAGAAGATTTTGCGTGGTATCTGCGCGACGTGCCCGGGGCGATGGCGCGTTTGGGTACCTGGGATGGCAAAGGCGATAAGCAGGATTTACACCAGCCAGATTTCAACCCGGATGAGCGGGCGCTGATATTGGGGACCAAGCTGTTTACTGCTGCCGCGTTGGATTGGCACCCAGAGAACCGGGACGACAGTCTGGCTTGAACAATCGCCACAGCTTGTGGTTGAATAGCAGGGTTGCCGATGCTGGTCGGCGTGTTTGTGGTGCGTTTCCGAATCACAACCGCCGAGACCCTTCGACCGCCACCGACACCAGTTAATTGCATGAATTTCAGTTAACCGCCGGTGGTGTGTTCGTCGACAAGCATCAGGTAGCTGCAAGAACAAGACCGAGTGCGATCAGGACGGAAATCTTTTCGCACATAAATCCAGGTCAGGAGACCAACTGTGATTCAACAAGAATCGCGCCTGAAGGTCGCCGACAACTCCGGTGCACGAGAAATCCTCGTCATCCGAGCTCTCGGCGGATCCGTGCGACGCTTCGCAGGCATTGGTGACATCGTTGTCGCTACTGTCAAAGAAGCAGTCCCAGGCGGAAACGTGAAAGAAGGTGACGTCGTTCGCGCCGTCATCGTTCGCGCAAAGAAGGAAACCCGTCGTCCAGACGGCTCCTATATTGCTTTCGACGAAAACGCTGCTGTCATTCTTCGTTCCAACGATAATGACCCACGCGGTACCCGTATCTTCGGGCCTGTCGCTCGTGAGCTGCGTGAGAAGAAGTTCATGAAGATTGTTTCTCTCGCACCGGAGGTGATCTAGGTGAAGGTACATAAGGGCGATATGGTCCAGGTCATTTCGGGCCCAGATAAGGGCGCGCAAGGCAAGGTCATTGAGGCATACCCAAAGACCAACAAGGTTTTGGTTGAGGGTGTCAACCGCATCAAGAAGCACGTTGCGAACTCCGCGCCGGAGCGTGGCGCTGAGTCTGGCGGAATCGTTACCCAGGAAGCACCGATCCACGTCTCGAACGTCGCGGTGCTCGATTCTGACGGTAACCCAACTCGCGTTGGCTACCGCTTTGACGAGAACGGCAAGAAAGTCCGCATTGCTCGTCGCAACGGGAAGGATATTTAAGGCATGAGCGACAACTACACTCCACGTCTGAAAACCCGTTACCGCGACGAAATCAAGAACAAGCTGAATGACGAATTCTCCTACGAGAACGTCATGGAGATCCCTGGTGTTGTCAAGGTTGTTGTCAACATGGGTGTTGGCGACGCTGCTCGCGACTCCAAGCTGATCAACGGTGCGGTTGAGGATCTGACTCTGATTACTGGTCAGAAGCCACAGCTGCGTCGCGCAAAGAAGTCCATCGCGAACTTCAAGTTGCGTGAAGGCATGCCAATCGGCGTACGCGTTACCATGCGCGGCGACCGTATGTGGGAGTTCCTGGATCGTCTGCTGACCATCGCGTTGCCACGTATTCGTGACTTCCGCGGCTTGTCCGATCAGCAGTTCGACGGCCACGGTAATTACACCTTCGGCCTGTCCGAGCAGACGATGTTCTACGAGATCGATATCGACAAGGTAGATCGTCCACGTGGTATGGACATCACCGTTGTCACCAGCGCTACCAACGACGATGAAGGTCGTGCGCTGCTTCGTGAACTGGGATTCCCGTTCAAGTAGTAGGTATGTAGGACTGAATAAGTCTGTTTGTTAAGTACTTTAACCCCTTCGGCATGAAACCGGAGGGGTTAAAGTCATTTTTTGGTGTCCTTGGTTTGTTTTCTTCTTGGGAAGAAATACCATGCAGCAAGAAAAGCGATGAGGCTGGGGATGACGGCGATGATTAATTCAGAAGAATCACGTATGAAGTACAACAACCATTGAAAAAGCCCGAACAGCAGCATGGCTGTAAAACGGATCCAATCATCGCGCCGCTTTTTATCTCTTGTCACCACAGTACGCGTACCTGCTTATCGTGCCAGTGCAACGGCAACCTGCTACGCAATGGATCTGGCGGTGTATTGTCAAATTAATCATCTGCGTGTTTTGCTAGAATGGCCCCAATTGCTATTTAGAGTGGTAATACACGAAACCTACAAGGAGCCAATAACTATGTCTACAATCCCAAGCATTCTTCTCCGCGCTATCCCAGGTGCACTTATCGCTGATTCGGGCATTTCCAAGTTAGGTATGGATGCAGAGTCATCGAAAGGTCTGCAGGACTTTGCTGCTACGGGCATCCCTCAGGTAAAGGAACTGCCATCCGATAAATTTGGCGCTATCATCGGTGCTTCCGAAGTTGCCGTCGGTGGTGCGCTGTTGGCTCCATTCGTTTCTAACCGCCTTGCCGGTCTCGCACTGACCACCTTTGGCGCCGGCTTGTTGAGCATTTACTTCCGTAACGACGACATGACCCGCGAGGATGGCATCCGCCCATCTCAGGATGGCATGTCTATCGCGAAGGACTCCATGATGGTGGCGATTGGCACCGGGCTGATCGCTCTGGACCAGCAGGATCGCATCTCGGGTGCACTGCAGGATCGGAAGATCGCCAAGGCAGAAAAGAAAGCTGCCAAGAAGGCGGCACGAAAGGCTAAGAAAGACGCCAAGAAGAACTCCTAAAATTAATTTCCCGGTGAAATTGGCATTTGGAATCGGTTAGCCGTTCTAGCGGTTGGCCGAATCGCCCCAATCCTGCTAGGGTTGGGGCGTCTTGTGCTTTTTGGGATACGTGTGCCTAAAACCACGATCCGAAAACAGATAGTGCGTCGATGTGATAGCTCCTTCTGGCGTTTATTCTGTGCGCACAGACTTGTAAGTTTTTCCTACGTTTGTTGTAGGCCCCTCGCCATCATGGCGACCGAGCTTCATCGAGGTAGCGAGCGATCATGCTATTGAGCATGGGAGCGCCGAGTTGCCCAAAACAGCCCGGTAACGCCCTAAGGTGAGTTTGGGAACCGCAACGAGAAAGGTTCAAGGTCACCGCATGACCATGACTGACCCGATTGCAGACATGCTCTCACGGGTGCGCAACGCTAACCATGCGCAGCACGACACCGTGTCCATGCCCGCATCCAAGATCAAGGCGAATATCGCTGGAATCCTGAAGCAAGAAGGCTACATCACTGACTTTTCCGTCGAAGGTGAGAAGGCTAAGAAGACCCTGTCTTTGGAGCTGAAGTACAACAACCGCGAGCGCGCCCTGTCCGGTTTGCGCCGCGTTTCCAAGCCTGGTCTGCGTGTCTACGCCAAGGCAACGGAACTTCCTAAGGTCCTGGGCGGACTGGGTGTGGCTATCATTTCCACCTCCCACGGCCTATTGACGGACCGCGAGGCTGAGCAGAAAGGCGTAGGCGGAGAAGTCATCGCCTACGTCTGGTAAGGGAAGGGTGATTATTAATGTCACGAGTTGGTTTGGCACCAATCGCCGTCCCTAGCGGCGTCGAGGTAAAAATCGATGGCCAGAACGTTTCCGTCAAGGGGCCAAAGGGCACCTTGCAGGTTGATGTTCCAGAGCCAATTTCCATCGTCCAAGAAGACGGCGAACTCCGTGTTTCTCGCCCGGATGACCACCGTAAAAACCGTTCTCTGCACGGTTTGGCACGTTCCTTGGTGAACAACTGCGTGGTCGGTGTAACCGAGGGCTACGAAATCAAGATGGAAATCCACGGTGTTGGTTACCGTGTCCAGCAAAAGGGCAAGGATCTCGAGTTCGCTTTGGGCTACTCGCACCCTGTGCCGGTGAAAGCTGATGAAGGCATCACCTTCGCTGTGGACGGCAACACCAAGTTCTCTATCTCTGGTATCGACAAGCAACAGGTTGGCCAAGTTGCGGCGAACATCCGTCGCCTGCGTAAGCACGATCCTTACAAGGGTAAGGGCATTCGCTACGTCGGCGAACAGGTACGTCGCAAGGTCGGAAAGACGGGTAAGTAAGCAATGTCTAATTCTGAAAACACCAAGCGCACCCCGGTCGGTAAGGATATTTCCTCCCGCCGTCGTGAAGCACGTGCCCGCCGTCATTTCCGTATTCGCAAGACGCTGCGTGGAACCCCACAGACCCCACGTTTGGTCGTTCACCGCACGGCGCGCCACCTGCACGCTCAGCTGATCGACGATCTCGCTGGTCACACCCTGGCTGCGGCCTCCACCATGGAGATCCGCGACGCCGAGGGTGACAAGAAGGCACGTGGTGCCGAGGTTGGCAAGCTGATCGCACAGCGTGCCCAAGAAGCAGGCATCGAAGCAGTTGTTTTTGACCGTGCCGGTTACAAATACCACGGCCGCGTTGCTGCTTTCGCTGATGCCGCACGTGAAGGTGGTCTGAAGTTCTAATGATCAACGCAGTTGCACACACCAACGGAAAGGACGCGTAATGTCGGATCGTGATCAGCGCGACGGCGGACGCTCCGCCGACAACAAGAAGAACGATCGCAACAATCGTCGTAACGATCGTCGCAACCAGGACAACGAGCGCGATAAATACATCGAGCGCGTCGTAGCCATCAACCGGGTTTCCAAGACCGTCAAGGGTGGCCGCAATATGAGCTTCACCGCTCTGGTCATCGTCGGTGACGGCGAAGGTATGGTCGGTGTTGGCTACGGCAAGGCCAAGGAAGTTCCAGCCGCAATCCAGAAGGGTGCAGAAGAAGCACGCAAGAACTTCTTCCGCGTCCCAATGATCGGTGGCACCATCACTCACCCAGTACAGGGTGAAGATGCAGCCGGTGTCGTTATGTTGAAGCCAGCTGCACCTGGTACCGGTGTCATCGCCGGTGGTGCCGCGCGTCCAGTTCTGGAGTGCGCCGGCGTCCAGGACATCCTGTCCAAGTCGCTGGGTTCGGATAACGCTCTGAACGTCGTCCGCGCCACCGTGGACGGCCTGAAACAGCTGGTGCGCCCAGAGGAAGTTGCTGCACGTCGTGGCAAGTCCGTTGAAGAGGTTACCCCAGCCCGTATGCTGCGCGCTCGCGCAGGACAGGAGGCATAAACCATGGCTCTGAAGATTACGCAAACACGTGGCCTGGTCGGCACCACGCCGAATCAGAAGGCCAACATGGAAGCACTGGGCCTTAAGCGCATTCGCCACTCTGTTGTCCAGAAGGACACCCCGGCGATCCGTGGCATCATTCAGAAGGTGCGCCACCTGGTCACCGTCGAAGAAGTGGCAGGGGAGTAGATATACCATGAGCGATATCATCAAGCTGCACGATTTGCGCCCGGAAAAGGGTGCAAACAAGGCAAAACGCCGCGTCGGTCGCGGTGAAGGCGGTAAGCGCGGTAAGACTGCCGGTCGCGGTACCAAGGGTACTAAGGCACGTAAGCAGGTAGCGGCAAACTTTGAGGGTGGCCAGATGCCAATCCAGATGCGTTTGCCGAAGCTGCGTGGCTTCAAGAACCCAAACAAGGTTGTCTTCCAGGTTGTCAATGTTTCTGACCTGGAAAAGACCTTCCCACAGGGCGGCGACATTACCGTCGCTGACCTTGTCAACAATGGTCTGGTTCGCAAGAACCAACCAGTCAAGGTGCTGGGCAACGGCGAGATCTCTGTAAAGATCAACGTCACTGCTCAGAAGTTCTCTAAGTCGGCTGTCGAGAAAATCGAAGCCGCTGGAGGCACCACCAACAAAGCTTAAGCGGTTGGTGCACGAGCACTCCGTGCTTTGATAGTCGTAGCCCCTGGTTCCTGCTGATGCAGGTGCCAGGGGTTTTCGCCTACCTAGGGCTGCATGGTTGGAAGGGAGATTATCGATGAACGTGTGCGGCCTACCCTTACAGCTGACTATTTTTCCTGTAAAACACTAAGGTTGTCCTATTGCACACGCCTGAAAGTGTTTTCAGTTGCTGATGACTGGTAGGCTACTAAGGTCACGCGTACATGTGCGCGCGCTGGCGCTTGAGCGTGGATGTTGAGAGGCCGCGCGCAGGCGCTCACTAATGAAGAAAATATCGGTTGCCTTTGCGTCACTTTCCACGGTGGCAGTAGTTGGGCTAGGAGGCTTTAGTGTCTGCCATCATTCAGGCTTTTAAGGATGCGGATCTTCGACGCAAGATTCTGTTTACGATTCTGCTGATCGTGATCTACCGCGTCGGTGCCCAGATCCCTTCGCCGGGTGTGGACTACCAGAATATTTCCGGACGGCTCCATGAGCTGACACAAGAAGATGACAGCCTATATTCCGTCATCAACCTGTTCTCTGGTGGTGCGTTGCTGCAGCTATCGATCTTTGCGATCGGCATCATGCCGTACATCACGGCGTCAATTATTTCTCAGCTTCTCACCGTGGTGATTCCTCACTTCGAGCAGTTGAAGAAGGAAGGCCAATCCGGCCAGGCGAAGATGACTCAGTACACCAGGTACATGACCCTGGCATTAGCACTTCTGCAGTCTGCTGGCATCGTGGCACTGGCTGATAGGAACCAACTTCTTGGGCAAGGCGTGGAAGTTTTGGATCCGGATCGCACCGTATTCGACCTGATCCTTCTGGTTACGGTAATGACGACCGGCGCGATCCTTGTTATGTGGCTCGGCGAGCTCATCACGGAAAAGGGCATCGGTAACGGTATGTCCTTGCTCATTTTTGCTGGTATTGCGACGCGTTTGCCGTCCGACGGTTACCGCATTTTGCAGGACAACGGTGGAGTCGTTTTCGCTGTGGTCTGCGCGGCTGTTGTCGCCTTGGTCGTTGGCATTACGTTTATGGAGCAAGGTCAGCGACGCATCCCTGTGCAGTACGCAAAGCGCATGGTTGGTCGGCGCCAATACGGCGGATCGTCGACGTATTTGCCTCTGAAGGTTAACCAGGCTGGTGTTATTCCAGTGATCTTCGCATCGTCGCTAATTTACATGCCGGTGTTGATCACGGAAATCGTGAACTCTTCGAATCCGACACCTCCAGATAACTGGTGGATGCGCAACGTCATCGCCAACCTACAATCGCCGTCATCGTACGTCTACATCCTGGTATATGTGACGCTCATTATCTTCTTCTCGTACTTCTATACCTCGATTCAATACGATCCGCACGAGCAAGCTGAGAACATGAAGAAATACGGCGGCTTCATTCCTGGAATCCGCCCGGGACGGCCAACAGCGATGTATCTCAGCTTCGTGATGAACCGCTTGTTGTTTGTCGGTTCCATCTATCTGGCATTTATTGCCATCCTGCCAAACCTCGCGCTTGACATGGGGGTCGGTTCACAGGATTCCGCCGGTATGACTGCATTCGGCGGTACTGCTATCCTGATTATGGTATCCGTGGCGTTGACCACAGTGAAGCAAATTGAATCCCAACTCTTGCAATCCAACTACGAAGGGCTGCTCAAATAATGCGATTGGTACTCCTTGGCCCAGCCGGAGCCGGAAAAGGCACTCAGGCTGAAATTCTCAGTGAGAAGCTGAATATCCCACACATCTCTACTGGCGACTTGTTCCGTGCCAATATTTCGGAGGGAACCCCTTTGGGCGTCGAGGCCAAGGAATACATTGACGCGGGCAAGTTGGTGCCTACCGACGTCACTGCCCGGATGGTGGAATCCCGCCTGGAAGAACCGGATGCCGATGAGGGCTTTCTTCTCGACGGTTTCCCTCGCACTGTCGAACAGGCCGAAATTTTGGAAGACCTGCTGGCGAAGAAGAATCTGCGGCTTGATCATGTCATCAACTTTGAAGTCTCCGAAGAAGAAGTAATCGAGCGGATGAAAGCTCGTGGCCGCTCCGATGACACGGAAGACGTGATTCGTACTCGGCTTCAGGTCTATCGCGACGAAGTGATCCCCCTGATTAAGCACTACGGCGATGATGTCATCAACGTGCAAGCCGAAGGCGAAATTGACGAGATTAACCAGCGCACCATGTCCGCGTTGGGGAAATAAGTAGCTCAGCGCATATTTTTCCGTAAGGCGCCGCATACACGCGGTACCGATTTTTCACAAAAGGACGCACTTTCCCATGAGCTCCCGTAAATTGCTCGCCGGCATCGTCGGCAGCGTCGCGATGTTGGCTTCGGCTCTCTTCCCGACAGCATCCGCTCACGCACAAGGTCTCCCCGGATCTTCGGAGATCGCGAACAACTTCCAGGCCCCGGCCCTCCCAGATTTTAACCAGTTGGTTCAACAATTTGACCAGCGCAACCGTGATGGAGCCTGGGAGCTTCGCAATCAATTGGTACACCAGGCGAACACGTTGAATCCACAGTTTGGTGGGGGAGTTGCGCACTCCATTGACCAAGCACTCGACGTTGTTTTCCCTGGCTTGGTAGCGCAAAAGCAAGAAGCAGCCCGCGCTGCCCAAGGCCCAGTCGAACCCATGACTCCTGCTCCGGCGCGCGGACCACACATCGATACTGGAGCATGTCCCGCCGACGCTCGGGTCTGTGTGGACATCGATGGTCGTCGTACTTGGTTGCAAGACGGGCATGGCAACGTGACGCACGTGGCGTCGGCCATGGCGCCTGGTAAACCAGGCCAAGACACCCCACGCGGCACATTTAACGTGAACCGTAAGGTGAAAGACGAGATCTCGTACGAGTTCAACAACGCTCCAATGCCGTACGCGATCTATTTCACCAATAATGGTCACGCGTTCCACGAGGGCTCTCCGGCATATGATTCCGCCGGCTGTGTTCGTTTGCCGAACCAGGATGCGATCGCTTTTTGGAACCACCTGAACATCGGCGACAAGGTGTTCATTTACTAGTATTTAGCTGCTAGTCTCTACCTGCCTTCGGTATTCCCAGCATTTGCTAGCATCGCGGCAGATTCGAACTAATCCCGATTTCTGGCAGATCCCAAGTTCCACATTTCCTCCCTCGTTATCGCGTCCGCTAGCAAAAGTTTGTTTTTGCTGCTAGCGCTCTGTATAGTTGGGATTCGGTCTGTCAAAGCTTTACCGTGACGCTGTTTACGCAGCTAACGGGCACTGACACCGGCCATGGCCGGTGTTTTGTCATTTGCACAGCAGTGCAGATTTTCCGAGTAAAACAGGCCAAAGAAGCAATAGACAAGCAATCGGCGCAGCCGTGGCTGTGCCAGGAAGCCGGAGGATATGGCTAAGGAAGGCGCAATTGAGGTAGAAGGACGGGTAACCGAGCCTTTGCCAAACGCAATGTTCAAAGTCGAGCTAGACAACGGACATGAGGTGCTTGCTCATATTTCGGGTAAGATGCGCCAGCACTATATCCGTATCCTCCCAGAGGATCGGGTCGTTGTGGAACTGTCCCCATATGACCTGAACCGTGGCCGCATCGTCTATCGCTACAAGTAAAGACTGTAAGCCTCCCTACTCAAAACAATTCGCCCGCAGGTAATGCCGCGGGCATATTGTTCGTTCACCTCAGGCCGCGGTGGCCAGAGCCTGACATGTCGTGCAAAGCACCATGCTGATAGAAGAAATTTGCGACCGGCACAAAAGTTTTGTCACAACCTGAATCAGGGCGGGTAGGGAGAAAACCACCGCAAATACCCCGAAAGGACTCGCCTTATGGCACGTCTCGCTGGTGTGGATCTCCCACGCAATAAGCGTATGGAGATCGCTCTCACCTACATCTACGGCATCGGTCCAACCCGTGCCGCCGAGCTGCTGGAAGCTACCGGCATCTCTCCTGACTTACGCACCGACGCTCTCACCGATGACCAGGTGTCGTCGCTGCGTGACCAGATCGAGGCTCAGTACACCGTCGAAGGTGACCTCCGACGTGAGGTACAGGCCAACATCCGTCGCAAGATTGAGATTGGAAGCTACCAGGGTCTGCGCCACCGTCGTGGCCTGCCTGTCCGTGGTCAGCGCACCAAGACCAATGCACGTACCCGTAAGGGTCCAAAGAAGACGATCGCAGGAAAGAAGAAGTAGTTTATGCCTCCAAAGACTCGCTCTGGCGCACGTCGTGGCCGTCGCGTCGTAAAGAAGAACGTGGCCCACGGCCACGCCTACATCAAGTCGACCTTCAACAACACCATCGTGTCGATTACCGACCCAGCCGGTGCCGTTATCGCATGGGCTTCGTCCGGACACGTCGGTTTCAAGGGCTCCCGTAAGTCCACTCCATTCGCCGCACAGATGGCCGCGGAAAACGCTGCCCGCAAGGCAATGGATCACAACATGAAAAAGGTCGATGTTTTCGTTAAGGGTCCGGGCTCTGGCCGTGAGACCGCTATTCGTTCCCTGCAGGCAGCAGGCCTTGAGGTCAACTCCATCACCGATGGCACTCCGCACCCATTCAATGGCTGCCGCCCACCGAAAAAGCGTAAGTTCTAGGGGAAGGAAGAGGTTTAAGAAATGGCTCGTTATATTGGCCCCGCAACCCGCGTATCTCGCCGTCTGCGCGTCGACCTAGTCGGCGGAGACTTGGCATTCGAGCGTCGTCCTTACCCACCAGGACACGCTGGACGCAACCGCATCAAAGAATCTGAATACCTGCTGCAGCTGCAGGAAAAGCAGAAGGCAAAGTACACCTACGGTGTTCTGGAGCGTCAGTTCCGTCGCTACTACACCGAGGCGAACCGCCTGAACGGCAAGACTGGTGACAACCTCGTCATCTTGCTGGAGTCCCGTCTGGACAACGTCGTCTACCGCGCAGGTCTGGCAAAGACTCGCCGTCAGGCACGTCAGCTGGTTTCCCACGGACACTTCACCGTGAACGGCAAGAACATCGACATCCCGTCCTACTCGGTTACCCAGTACGACATCATCGACGTTCGCCCACGTTCGCAGAAGATGCAGTGGTTCGAAGAAGCCCAGGACGCCCTGGCCGACGCCGTCGTTCCGGCTTGGCTGCAGGTTGTTCCTGACACCTTGCGCATCCTCGTGCACCAGCTGCCCGAGCGCGCTCAGATCGACGTTCCGCTGCAAGAACAGCTCATCGTCGAGCTTTACTCGAAGTAATCCAGCTTCATATCCTCAGCTTTTCTTTCCTTATTGTTGTCCTAACCGGCGTCAAATAGCGGGCGCCAAAGGAGAAAATTCATGCTTATTTCACAGCGTCCCCAGCTGACCGAAGAATTCATTGATTCTTCGCGCTCCAAGTTCGTCATCGAGCCACTGGAGCCGGGTTTCGGTTACACCCTGGGTAACTCGCTGCGTCGTACGCTGCTGTCCTCGATCCCTGGGGCTGCGGTTACTTCCGTGAAGATCGACGGTGTCCTGCACGAGTTCACTACCATCAACGGCGTAAAGGAAGACGTTTCGGAGATCATCCTAAACGTCAAGGACCTGGTCCTTTCGTCGGATTCCGATGAGCCTGTCGTTATGTACGTCTCCCAGCAGGGCGCCGGCAACATCACTGCCGGAGATATCCAGCCACCAGCTGGCGTGGAGATTCACAACCCGGATTTGCACATCGCATCGCTGAACGACGACGCCCGTTTCGAAATGGAACTCGTTGTTGAGCGCGGACGTGGCTACGTTCCGGCTGCCCCAACTTCCGGAGACATCGGACGCATCCCGGTAGACCAGATCTACTCGCCGGTGCTGAAGGTGTCCTACAAGGTTGAGGCAACTCGTGTTGAGCAGCGTACCGACTTCGATAAGCTGATCATCGACGTCGAGACCAAGAACTCGATTACTGCCCGCGACGCCCTGGCTTCGGCCGGCGGCACCCTGGTAGAGCTGTTCGGCTTGGCCCGTGAGCTCAACACCCAGGCAGAAGGCATCGAAATCGGACCATCCCCACAGGAGTCCGAATACATCGCAGCTTACGGTATGCCGATCGAGGATCTGAACTTCTCCGTTCGCTCGTACAACTGCCTGAAGCGCCAGGAAATCCACACCGTTGGTGAGCTCGCAGAGTGCACCGAATCGGATTTGCTGGATATCCGCAACTTCGGCCAGAAGTCGATCAACGAGGTCAAGATTAAGCTGGCGAACCTGAATCTGACTCTGAAGGATGCCCCAGAAGACTTCGACCCAACTGTGTTGGAAGGTTACGACGCAGAAACGGGCGACTTCAAGGATCCCGCAGAAGATTCCGAGTAAAGCGCATATGTTCTGGCGAGATTAGGTTCCAGCGCTTGAGCAATATCGTCGCCTCTGTTGGCTCAACGGTTTCCGACGATGGCCCAAGCCTGTACAGCCGAAATCTCGCACCGCGCTCATTGAAAATTAACGAGGAGAAACACTATGCCTACTCCAAAACGAGGCGCCCGAATTGGAGGCTCGGCTCGCAACCAGCGTCACATTCTGTCGAATCTGGCCGCTGCTTTGTTCGAGCACGACTCCATCAAAACCACCGACGCCAAGGCTAAGCTGCTGCGTCCATACGCAGAGAAGCTAATCACCAAGGCTCGTTCCGGCACCCTGGCTGACCGTCGCGAAGTACTCGCACAGGTTCCACAGAAGGATGCCGTAGCCCGTCTGTTCAACGAACTGGCTCCGAAGTTCGAAAAGCGCGACGGTGGCTACACCCGTCTGGTGAAGCTCGAGAACCGCACCGGTGACAACGCTCCAATGACCCAGATCTCTCTGGTGCTGGAAGAGACCGTTACCGCTTCCGCAGAGCGCACCACGAAGGCTGCTGCTGCGAATGTCGACACCGACTCCGCTGATCCATCCGACGAGTCCACCATGGACTCCGAGGGTGCAGGCACCGTTGATGCCGGCCAGGATTCCGACGAGAAGTAATCTCGCGGCTTTCTAGCGATGGGGCAGTGGTTGGGCCTTATATCGGCGCAACCACTAGCTCGCCAGCTTCTTCCTGCAGCCGGCGAAAGATGCCTTGCTGTAGCAAAGATCACTAAGCTCTATTTTCTCGATGAAGAGGAAATAGAGCTTTTGTGCATTAAAGTGAAATCATGAAACGCAACGAATCGAACCAAGACCGTGGAATCCGTGCCGTACTCGGCATTATTGCTTTGCTCGTTGGGCTGTTTGCTGCCGGCGGTTTCCTCCGCGCACTGTTGATCATCGTCGGCCTCGTTCTGGTCATCACCGCAGGAGTGGGCTTCTGCCCGCTGTACCGTCTGTTGGGAATCAACACCTGCAAAGTGCGGCGTTAACACATACCGGCGGTAACAACGTACAGCGTTAATAACGCACGGTATTAAGATAGTTTGGCGTTAACAACGTAAAACGCTCACCTAGAGCCGGTCCCGACTCCCGCATCCGCCGGCCTAGCCTAGGCGTGTTATGTCCATGAGGTTTTTGGACTTGGAGTCCAGCTACTTTTTGGACGCGGAGTCTAGGGACTTTGTGGACGCGGAGTCTCCCCGCTTTTTGGACGGGGAGTCCACGGAGTTTTTGTACTGGTGCTAACTTGGCTTCTTCCGGCGGCTTGGCCGTGGCCCAGAGAGGTTGGGTTTTAGCTCTGGGGGTTGTCGGTGCCACATGCCGACAACGTGGTTTATGTTGATTTGACCGCCGGGTGGACGCTGATTCAGTTGGATCGGCAGCGGAAATGACAACAGTTTCTCACCGTCGTGATCA
>NZ_AQXC01000010.1 GCF_000375525.1 Corynebacterium propinquum DSM 44285 | reverse complement strand
CCACCGGCATACAAGCTGATGATCATCTCACTCGACATCCGTTAAACGCCTCGAGCCCTTGGGAACCATGGTCGGGATAAACGTCCCGGCTCTGTCCCGGGGGATTTCTACGGTAACCGGCCCGTAGTTGGAATCAACAGTCTTCGGGTAGGTGCCGTTGCGGTGATTATCAGTCCCAGTAGCAGTTTTAGCTTCCCGATCACCGGATTGATAGCCGAGGTGGGCATCCATCTCAGCATTCAAACCCTAGAGTCAATCGAGGCTTGCAGCATACCTCTCACCAGGTCATTAGCGTCCGTGGTGGACGTGCCTAGGTCATCAATCAGCTTCGCGATTTCAGGGTTAGCAAGCAGCTTCTTTTCAATCGCATCAATCTTGGCCTTATCGGCCGAGTCTCGTCGTGCCACAGTAGTCATTCTGGCTTATCTCCTTATGCGGGATGGATTCCCACACACAAACCATCAGACACTCTCGAATTTTACGATCGGAAGAAATGGCAAACCCGTGATGCAGCCCGAAAGGCGGTGGCTTGTTGGATTGAGATTGTCTACAATCGGCGCCGTCGACATTCGTCTATCGGGATGATCAGCCCTGTCGATTTCGAGGCTCGGATCGCTGATCAAGATGACAAAAAGAAAGCCGCTGCTTAACCACTAAGCAGCTTAACAATGTGTCCACGATTTGCGGGCAACCCCAGATCGTACCCGCCCGTTAGTTAGATACAGACCGGGCACCGCTGTCGACCTTGCTGAGAATCACATTGAGGAGAAGGCACGCGGCCAAGAAAACAGCCACGCTTAAATAGGCGATTAAGAGGTTGGCCCCAATAACAATACCTAGGAGAGGAAGCGCCGCCGCCGTGGTTAAACCTATAATCGCTTGCCGGAGTGATCCTACTTTTCCAATCGCCTCACCTTCGACAGAGCCTTGTAGGAAACTAACTTGCTGACTCGAGGAGAGCGCCATCCCCGCCCCCAAAATGACAGCCCCCAAACAAGCACACACAGGGCCACCTGCACCCCATCCCACTCCTACAGCTATCACTGAGAGCCCCACGATTTGAATTACGTAACCCGCGGAAATCGTGCTGCGGAAAGGTCGTCTCTCTACCTGAAAGTACCTCCCCCCCGCAAAGGAAATTAACAGCGCCCCAAGGGCAAAAAGCCCGTCTAAAATACCCAGCCAAATCGTGTCATTAAAAACACTTTTAACCAGCGGAGCTAGAGCTACAGTGAACGCGGAAATGGTGACAAAGTCGGCTCCCACGAGAAATAAGGCCATAAATTTAGACCAGCTAGCGAAATATCGCAGCACCTCAAACCAGTTAATTTGTGTTGGCTCCGACTGACTAACCGAGCGTTTAACTCGGGACTTCGCAAGCCACATCGCCACAGCAGAGGCCAGGAATGAACTTCCAGCTATGCCAAAAGCTAATTCCTCTCCCGCAGATGATAATGCGAATCCTCCAATTGCACCCCCGGCGATTTGTCCTGCTTGGACGGATACTGTCCATCTTAGGTTATATGCAACCAGATCATCTGTAGATACAGTTCGAGGCCCTGCTGCAAAAATCCCCGCCCGATAGAAAGGCCTAAAAATATTAATTGCTAGACCTAAGGCGATCCCCGCCGAACTTAGCGTCTCGGGAATAGCTAAGTAAATGAACAATGATACAGCGGCAAGTAACGAAGCCCACATACATAGCAATGCCGCGTTGAGCCGATCAGATAGACTACCTGCAATTGCGCCTAAAAGAATCGGTCCTACGTATTCGATAGTTACTACGGCCGTAAAGGCGCTAACGGATCCCGTTGCTTCAAACAGAGATTGTCCCAGAGCAATTGTGTAACAGCCCGACGCGAAATTGAAAGAGGCCGACCCCAACAAAAGCGAGGCCCCGGGAATGCGATGTAACTTCACTCTTTCTCCTTAGTTGCATGAGGAACTATTGTGTTAACAGCTTTTCGAGCGCGATATTGGGCTAAGCGGCCATCATTTGCAGTAGCAATCGCCCACGCCAAGCGCGTATAGCTACTTTGCTGCTCAACTTGTACCCAGTCCCCTATAGACAGAATTGTCCCTATATCGACTACTCCTTTGCACTGTTTAGCCTCGTCTATCCCAGACCACCCCGTAAGAACCCCAGAAGAATGCGGGAGTGAATATTGGCAACTAGCAGCGCGGCCGATTTGGGCATTCGGGAGATCATGAAGCCGATTAAGTAGATCGTCCACATAGAGATCCGTCAAATCTAAGCCAGTCGCATATTTCACTAAGTCTAAAATGCCATCACCCCCACCCCGCAAATGGGTTTCGACAATGTGCGGAACTCCCTGCCGATCAAGAATCACTTCGGTATGGAGCAATCCCCTTTTAATGCCCAGGTATTCGAGGGCCGATGCGGCTGCAGATCGTATAGTCCAAGCCTCCCCTTCAGTAATAGGGGCGGGGTGGACATGACCCGTTTCAATCACTCCAGCTGTTGTTTTAGCCGTCACCCCATGCCATTCACCTACGGATGAAAGGAGTGATTCAACACTGTATTCTGCCCCTATTTTGCGCTCTTCAACTAAATAACCTTCGAATTCAAAAGGGTCTTTCCCGATAACGCGCTGGACGCTATCTATGTCTGGCAAAACTTGGACCCCTACGCTGGCCCGCCCAGTAGATGGCTTTAATACCACGGAACCCTCAGGAGGATCTGTTATCCAAGAAACATCACCACCAACAACTACCCCATACCGCACTGAGCCTAGATTGGTGTTGGAAAGAATGTGACGCATCAAGACCTTGTCGACTGTAGCTTTCGCAGTCGACACCGAGGCGAAAGCAATGCCTATCTTCTCTGCCAAACGGGCGCCAAGAACAACGGAATCATCGTGTAGGCACAGAATGGCGTCGAACGCTATCCCCTCGACTTGTTTGAGTACATACTTAAGTTGACTTAATTCGCGATTTGCAAGATGGCTAGCGTCTATTACTTTGAAATAGTGACTTGGGGGAAGCATGGTGTGATGTCGATGGGTCCGAACATGTACGAGTTGAACACCTCGAGACAGAGCCACACTATGAGCAGAAGCAATCCCACCTACTGCTAGAACAACAGTCATCGATCCTCCCACCAGGAAATTCCTCGCTGTGGATCAACAAGGGGAAGATCCGCAGTTCCGACGTTTTTGATTAGCTCGACAGCAGTTCCCGTCCACACTTCAGAATCACTGGATATGTAGTCGAGAACCATTTCTAGGGCGACGAAAGACGGGGCCCTTCCTATTAACCATGGATGTATGGTCAGGATGCCTGTGCCTCCATACTGGGCAATAGCAGAAAGATCATGGCACCACTTCTTCCCGAGATATTCCCCACTCACAGGCCGCGCAAAAGAGCGAGAAGTGCATAGTAAATAAGGTGCGTCATCTAAAGACCAGCTCACTGGCAATTCCACCAGCGGCTGGTCTCTCCCCTGTAGCAGGTACGGCGATTCTCTCCTCGCCATCGAGCTGTCATACAAAAGATTAGTAGAATTTAAGACCTCGAGAAGCTCTGCCGTCATTTGCCATTCGGGGGATCTGTAACCGCAGATGCGGTCCGCACCCGCTAGTTTTAACGAAAAAATCGTCTTCTGGAGATCGTCCCTAATCTCCTCTCTATTTTGCAAACGCGGCGGAGTATGACGCCACCCATGCGCTGCGACCTCATGGCCATCCGTATAAATATCTCGTACAATCTCGGGGAATTTTTCCGCTATTAGGCCAGGAACAAAAAACGTGGCTGAAATATCATGCTCGCGGAATGCTCTAAGAATACGCGGCAGGCCTACTTCCAAACCAAACATGCGTTGTTCTATTTCTTCGACGTATCTAGGCGCTTCGTCAATCGATAGTTCATCTAGCATCGGCGTCACAGCGTCTATGTCCACCGTTAGGAGTATGCGATTCATGCGCCAACCACCATAAAATCTCCGGATGCAGACCGGACCATTCGGTACCCTTTGCGCCTGTTCTCTATCTCGGCTCTGATCTGTGAAAAATTCTGCACGGGAATTAACGATACGTCCTCAATTAATTCATTCGGAGGAGTTTGAGAACATAAATCGAACGAAAGGATTAGTCGAAAACGGCCATCACGATAAGAAGCTACTTGAGTACATTGGAAACCCTCGGAAAACAGGTTCTGAAGAGAATTAGTATTTCGGGGTGATACTTGAGCAAGCAATCGTGAGGCGCCGACTTTTTCCGCTTCCTGAACCCTGATTCGGATTGCCTCGCGCTGCAGTCCACGACCCCGATAGTTGGGGTGAACCATTCCTGCAGCCAGTACCAAATCGCCCGGGCGAGGGGCACACACCTCAAATTCGCGTATTTCTCTGCTCCCATAGAGGTCAGTCGTTAATGCGCAATACGCTACTAGCGTATTATTTTCGAAGCTTCCGAACGACACCCCAAACTCTCCAAGATGCTCTCCAACAAACGACGTTTCATCATCTTCTCGCACATATTCATCAGGATGATTGAGATTTGAAAGAACGCAATCTCGAAGCTTTAAAATCGCCGAGGCATCATTTAGGTCCAATTTTTTCCACATTCACACTTCCTCCTCTAGATCTCGAAGCCATTCAGTGGTGCTATCTATCTCGTTAATCAAATCCTCAATAGTGATCTTTGCCTCTTCCACGCTTTCCGCCTCAAAGACAGCCCGAGCAAATTCACTATTCGTATGTGACATAAGGCTGAATTCTCCCCCCGGAGCAGCGATTTCACTCGTCACGATAGACGGGTGGTTCAATCGTTCAGGAGCACAAAGAAGCTTTCCCTCATGCGGAGAGACATGTAGCTGGCCCGCAAGTCTCTTTTGAGGATAGTCATCCATAGAAGTGGAAGTATCGCACTGAAGTCGTATTGATTCAGCAGCGATGTTCACCCCGTAGGACACCTCTATCTCCTCCGATATCGATCCCCCGCCGAGCCTGGCTCCTACCTCACTAAATACTGCTCCTTGATTTGTCCAAAAGGCTTCGAGGTGAAAAGCGCCGGTATAAGGGGGTAAAGCTTCCTCTATAGCTCTATGGGCCAAGGATGAAATTTCGACGCTTTTAGGATCATCCTGAGGCAAGATAATGGATCCTAAATATCCTCCTGCGAGGTAATCAAGATGGCTCCCGATATAGAGAGCTACCGCGCAAAACTGCACTTCCCCATCTTTACAAATACCGTCCACGCGGTATTGATCCCCGCTTATAAACGCTTCTACGATGACCCTTGAGGTATCACCCCGGTCGCTAAATGGTCCTTTTCGCAAGTACTTAATTAAGGCTTCAGGGTCTGCAAGGATTTCGACCCCCGATGATCCTCGGCCGTGGGGAGGCTTAACTACACACGGGTACCCCACTTCGTCTATAGCTTCCACAAGTTCCATCGCTGTCGTAACGACTCGATGTGCCGCCACAGGAATTCCTGTTTGAGCAACTCGGCTCTTCATTAAGACCTTGTCCCGAAAATACATAGCTTCTTGTGGCTGCAGGCCATCTATCCCATGGCGTCGTCGGAGTTCCGCTGCCCTGAGGATGTCAGCTTCGGCTAGTATAACTATTTTATCCAAACAAAATTGATCAATAGCTACTGAAGCCAATAGAGGGATTTCATCATTAGATGCATAGTTCTCAAACACTTTTAGGTCGGCAATTTGGCCCCGCTCAACATCAATATCATGTGACGTAAAAATTACCGACCCCTCTGGGAGAAGGCTTGTTAACCTAGCACTTCCCAATCGGTGAAGGACTTTTCCAGGAGACATGAGCAAAATCGGTTCAGTTGACATTAATTCTCCTTTTGAAGAGCTTTAACTGCCGAAAGGGCATTAGAGGCGGCATTCGGGCCGGCTGCTAGGGCGTAGCCTGTGCGTGTAGAGGAATCAATGATTTGATCCCTCCTTATAAGTTCTCTCCGAGACGGGTGCTTGACACGAATTAATCCCGGTATGACGGGGACCTCAGAATGGGAAGCCCAGGACATGAAAAAAATAGCGGATTCTGAATATCGCGGCCCAGGTGCAGGTAGAGGGAGATCAAGAATTGCAAAAATAGTTTCTGTGGCCATGTGCCTCCCAGTGGTGAGCTCTGTGAGCTCCCAGATTTGATCTCCTCCGAATCGCGTATGAGTTTCAACAAGCCACACATCTTCACCATCAACCATTATCTCTGTATGACTAGGCCCTATCCTGTGTCCTATGGCGTCAAGAATGCTGGGTACGCGGCGTGAGATTTGGTCTTTTTGCTGCTCATTTAATTCTGCAGGTTGCCAGTGCCCCATCTCGACATAGCGGGGAGGGCCAGACGTGATTTTTTCCGTAATTTGAACAACTTCATGACTTCCATCCACTGTCATCGCTTCAACGCTGAATTCCCGCCCCGGCAAAACAGCTTCTACTAAGACTAGCAAGTCAGGGTTATCGAGAAGAGCCCAGCTATGCAAGCTCGAAATCTCAGCCAGATGGGCTCGGACCTCATCTTCGTTCTTCACACGTCGAACACCAGCACTCCCAGCTCCCGTGATCGGTTTTATCACCACACTTTCTTCCCCGAGTTCTTTCCAGAAAGCCAAAACCTCCTCTGGAGTTCCACACATCCGCCACGGACGCTGGGGAATATTTGCGTTGTCCAGGGCTTGCCTGGTTAGTGTCTTATCGCGAGCCGTGGAAACTGCGCACAGGGGGTTAGACCGAATGCCCAGCATATTCGCTACCCGAGCCGCAACTAGAATGACGGGCTCGAGGAAACACACCAACCCGGTAACAGGGTGCATCAGGTGAATGCTTCTTAAGACTTCGAGGAGTGTGTCTTCATTAATCTCCTCGACCTCAATATAGGAATCGACATATTTTTTCTGCCAATCAGTGGCCCTGTCGGCAGTTTGAATAAGTGTGATTTTCGTATTAGGTGGGGAAACCTTCGGCAAGCTCGAATCATTTCCACTGATAATAACCAGGTGTTTTTCCTGCATATCTAGACTCCTCAGCACTATATTTTGCAAAACTCTTTGTGCAAATTTTCCGCAATATGATTCGCTTGGCGATGAACCGCATCCAGCGCCGAGGTGACTAAAAGGCTTCCGGCTGTAGCTTGCCCCATAAGGAAAAGATTGTCCTGCATCTCACCATCAGAGCTAATGGCTCGGCCCGTGAAGTAATCCGACAGCCCCCTCCCCTCCGCATCCAATCCGATATGCCCTTCCGCCGCTAGCTGCCTCAAGAAGAAAGGGGCGTCTTCGTACTTTGCGGAAAAACCGGTTGCATTAATTAATCCCGCCGCCCCGATATCGCTCAAAATAGATCCCAGCTGGCGAGAATCCGCCCATACGCCTGCATGGAGAATAATCCGATCTTCCTCAATCATTTTTTTAATCTGACGCCAGCGCGCAAGAGGAACACGTACGCGGTATCGCGGCCATCCTGACCCGAGACCTTGCCTCAATGTGAAGCGCTCATCGACTGATAAGGATGCAAAAGCGGCATTCAACACATGATTCGTTTTACTAATCGTTCGATGACATGAAAGGTCTGCGGAATCACTGTAGGGATTTTGCCAATTACGAGTAATTCGACTTTCGTCATCGAAAGAAGCACGACTCATTCCGAATCTAGCAAGCTCAGCATCAAGAAGATCCAACACAGAGGAGGCAGAAAGACTGCCTGAATATTGAAGGCGGTCAAGATTATCCTCCGTAAGATATAGCGGGTCTAGCGTATCTTCATCGGATTCCACCTGCACCCAGGGTAAGCGCCCACTCGGGGAAAAAAGATGCACTGTAGCTGCCCTTTTCTCATAGACGCTAGCAATATCGATAGCAGTCAATCCCGACCCGAGCACTCCTATTGCGCTCGGGTTATCGAAAATTTGCAAAATTCTTTTCAGAGGGTAAGGAAATGGAATATAAGGAATTCCGCCAGTTTTAACAGAATTTTTTTTATTCCACGTCCCAATAGATATCACCGCTTGATCTACTTCGACCTGGAATTTTCCCTCAGTAAGTACTTTAATTTTCCCCGGCGAAAAATTAACCTCTTTCGCTTTTTCGGGAACCAGACTGATTCGTAGACCATGCTCTTGCAATATCCGAATCGCATAAGAAAGAGCCTTAATTAAAAAGGTTCCGTACGCTTCACGAGGAAG
Source organism: Corynebacterium propinquum DSM 44285 (assembly GCF_000375525.1). Taxonomy (GTDB): domain Bacteria; phylum Actinomycetota; class Actinomycetes; order Mycobacteriales; family Mycobacteriaceae; genus Corynebacterium; species Corynebacterium propinquum. Next base: position 113,319 of record NZ_AQXC01000010.1, on the reverse strand, counting down.
AGGATTGCTATTAAAATCGGATAACTCAAACGGGCTCTGAGAAAAGTATCTATCAAGGGGATAAAAGGGCGGCGCTAAAGACGCGAGACGGGAGCGGCCCGTGTTAATAATCGCTTCCGCTACATCCCGGTTAAAAGCCAACCCTGCCCCTAAGCACTCAGGATCCTCGAACAGGAAAATTTCTCCCCCCGCCCAATCCGGAGAACTTAACTCCGCCAAGCGGCTGAGAAGGAATGTCCCTCCAGCCCCAACGCCTAAGATCGCTAGTCGCATAAACAATACCGATTCTTCTATAGGTGGATCCTTAATGCCACAAGAGTAGCACAGAGAGCTAGGTTAAAACCATACTTTTATATAATATGAGTCACATTATCATTCCCCCTGACTCCACTTGCGGCTCAATACTTTCTCCAATGAGCGGACTCGCACCGACAGATACGGTCCGGTCATCGAGCTCTACGCCCCCTGTATAAGTATTTTCCAGGCGGATGTCTGGAGCTAACGACCGCCGTAGACACGTCTAACCCTGTAAATTCACCCCGGCAGAGCTTGGCAAACACACAGATGCTGAAAACCTTCGGCGACGTGGTGGGCCACCATACGCCTTGAAACGCCTAGCTCCTGGGATATTTCTTTCCATGCAGGAATCTGCCCGGTTTGATTAAATGCCTGTGACGCAATAACCAAGACTTGTGCACGCGCGTATTATTTCCGGGCGCCCGCTTTCGCTTATTAACTTCTTGCAGGTTTTCCGCTGGCTCTGGGCGTATTCTCCTTCGGGGTCTGTTTCCCACCTCTTGGCGGCTTTTTGGCCGCCTCTGCGGCCCATGGTGGACAGGGCCTTGCGTTGGCTTGTGGTGGCATAACGGGCGGTCGGTGTGCCGTAGGAGTCGGTCTTGCCCTGGGTGACATAACCACGCACCCGCCGGGCCATGGTTTGGCGATCGCACGGAAAGCCTGGGCCGGCTCCCGGCGTGCCTTGACCGTCTCGATGAGCTCGCGCCCACTGGAGAACTCCTGGCGGGGCGATACATGCTGGGGCTCGTCGGCCACCTCGCGCACCTCCCTGATAAAGTCGGACAACCGGTCAATACGGTGATGCTGCCGGTACCAGATATAGCGATCCGGGCTCTCACCCGTGTAGAAGGGGCTGCGGCTGAACCGGTGGGCGAAGTTCGGGTCGTGGCCCAAAAACCGCCCAGAGTCCGGCTCGTCGCCGCCAGAAGTGCCATATTGGGCGATTTGCAGTCCCTGTCCGCATAGACCAGGTCAATCAACCACAAACACTGCGCCTTGCCGGTTAACCGGTTCTGTCCTGCGATTTGGAACGCTCGATTGGGTGACAATCATCTGCATTGAGCCGATAGACGCTATCTTCTCTACGATAGCTATGCGACCACTATCGCTCTCATCTGTGCGTTCACATTTTGCTCGCCCCGGGAGACTCAGTAGATAGCGTTCTTTTGTGTTCATTTCAGCATCATTCGCATCCACAATCGCCGCAGGAGTAGATGCTATTGCGTTTCTACTCACACTTGAAACGATAGAGAATGCGCTGGACTATTTGGACATGCTGCGATTCTCTACGTCAACTAGGAAGAGAGGTATCACAGTGGTATTCGAGGTCTTCGTAAGCGTCCCCCATGCAGGGCACTCCGAGCGTGACTCTGCACAAGCGGGACATCTTATTGATCAACGCCGCCGCCCATGCTCTCATCGGCAAGGCTGATGTCGTGGAGCTGCTCTTCGATGCGGAGCGCCGCGTGATGACTCTCCGGCCGGCCGCTCCGTCGCCGACGGCGTACCAGTTTCGAGGTCCATCCAGCTGGATTACAGTTCGCTGATTGGGCTGCGGTGCGGCAGCACACGTGGGCGCTTACCCGCAATATCTTCCACAAAGCGCACTACCTGGTTGGAGTAGCCATACTCGTTGTCGTACCAGACGTAGACCACCAGGTGCTTGGTGCCATTGGCAATCGTCGCCAAGCCATCAACCACACCGGCTTTCACGGAGCCGACGAAGTCCGAGGAGACCAATTCCGGATCATTGACGTAGTCCACCTGCTGGCGCAGGTTCGACAGCAGCGCCACCTTACGCAAATAATCGTTGACCTCGTCCTTGGTCACCTCGGTTTCCAATTCCAGGTTCAACACCGCCATCGAAACGTTCGGGGTAGGAACGCGGATGGCATTACCGGTGAGCTTTCCTTCAAATTCCGGCAAAGCCTTTGATACCGCTTTCGCAGCACCAGTTTCGGTCAGCACCATATTCAGACCCGCAGCGCGGCCACGACGGTCACCCTTGTGGTAGTTGTCGATCAGGTTTTGATCGTTGGTAAACGAGTGGGCGGTTTCGACGTGGCCGTGCGCGACGCCGTAGCGAGCGCCCAGTGCCTTGAGCACTGGAGTAATGCCGTTGGTGGTACACGATGCGGCGGACAACACCTTGTCATCATCAGTAACGCTATTTTCGTTAATTCCAAAGACCACGTTCGGGATATCGCCTTTGCCCGGCGCCGTCAGCAAGACACGGTCTGCACCCTTGGCCTCCAGGTGCTGCGACAAGCCCTTGCGATCACGCCATGCGCCGGTGTTGTCGACGACAATAGCGTTGTTGATGCCGTAGGAGGTGTAGTCGATTTCCTGTGGCGCGTTGGCGTAGATAACCTGGATCTTGGTGCCGTTTGCCCAGATGATGTTGTTTTCTTCATCCACGGAAATGGTGCCGTTGAATTCGCCATGCACGGAATCACGGCGCAGCAGCGAGGCGCGTTTAATGATGTCGCCGTCGCCTTTGGAGCGCACGACAATCGCACGCAGACGCACACCGCCATAGGATGCTTCGCGCTCGACGAGAATGCGCGCGAGCAGGCGGCCGATGCGGCCGAAACCGTAGAGCACGACGTCGGTCGGTTCTTTCACGTTGGTGCGGCCACCGATGACTTCCTCCAGTTCGGAGTGCAGGTAGTCAGCAAGATCAGTAGCACCGGATTGTGCAAATCCAACGGCCAAACGCCCGACGTCGATCGATGCAGTACCCAAATCCATCGAAGTGAGTTCGCGCAGCACCGGCAGGGTTTGCTCCAGCGGCAAGTCTTCTTCGATGACCTGGTGCGCGCGCTCGTGGGCCTTGATGATGTCGATGTCGGTGACGCTAATCAGCAGACGACCAAAAATAGAGGTCACAACGTTGTTGTTGCGGTGCAGCGAGCTGATCAGCGGGATCATCTCCTGTGCCAGCGCGATGCGTTCATTCCAGTTGTCGTGTCCTACCTCGGCGGGCTGATTCACAGTCATCTTCCTTTACGCGGGGGTATCGGGGTGCAAAATTACAACCCACATCCTACCCCGATTTTGGTTACTACCCCCGTAATTGGGCAAGAATGTCGGCCACGCTGCCCTGACCGATCTTGTCGACGTCGTCGCCAACCAAGCAATATGCCACCCGCGGATCATTCTCTTGTCGCAGTGGCGCCAGCAATGAGTTCAACAGCGGATACATCGCCGGCACGTCATCGTGGTGTTCACGGATAAATTCCGTCTCGAGGCCACGTGCCACCCGGCCAGACAATGCCCGGGTCGCTACCGAGGTACCCCCGGAATGCAACAAAGCACGGTTGAAATCACTGGTGCCGGCCTCGTCGGCAAGCAAAAATGCCGAACCACAACTCACCGCTTTTACCCGCGGAAGCTGCAACAACTCGCGGGCATCGTCAGCAGTACGCACCCCACCAGAGGCCACCAGTTGCGTATTCACGCCAGCCATCGACATCGTCTCAATCAGATCAACCAACCCCAGCCCGGAAGGCTGCTCATCTACCGACCACGTTGCGCGGTGCCCACCGGCTGCCGGGCCTTGCACGACCACAACGTCGGCACCCGCGTTTTGTGCACTCAACGCGTCTTCAATACTGGTGACGGTCACCCACGCCTCGATACCTGCCTCATGCAGACGGCTGATTTCCGCAGCGCTAAAACACCCGAACGTCGAGCTGACCACCGCCGGTGGATTATCGGCAGATATGACAGCATCCAGCTTGTCCTGCCAACCATTGGTGTAATCCGGATCCGCGAGTTGTTCCGCTACACCGTAGTCGCGCTGTAATTGTTGATGAAACCTGCTGATCTCTTCAGTAATTTCCACAGGGGTTTGTGGGGCAAATAAGTTCACCCCATAACGCACCCCCGAATCAATGCTGGCAAGCATGCTCTGCACGCGATCTACCGGAGTGGTTCCGAACGCCAGAAAACCGAAGGATCCGGCGTTATCGGCCGCGGTGACAAGCTGCGGTGTGGACGGACCACCTGCCATCGGAGCAATCAGGATGCGCGATTCCAACTGGCGTAATAATTCCGACATACCTGCCAGGCTAATGCAGATCGGGCACATGCGGCAGTCAGTAGAGAAAATACGCGCAATAATGAGACACTGGGCGGGTGAATATTGTGCGCAACTTGTTATCGAAAGTATTCGGCCGCAATGCCGACGGTGATGGTGACCCAGTCGCTAACCCTGCCGACGGTGGCTATCAAAGGGCCACGAGCCAACAGCCGGTGTTAAATCTCGCAGAGGTCACAGCCGAGTGGCTAATCGTCGGCTTGGGTAATCCGGGGCAAAAATATGCGGCCACGCGCCACAACGTGGGCTATATGGTGGTCGATGATTTGCTCGCTGAATCCGGTGAGACCCTGCAGCCTATTAAGGACGTGCAGGCTTTCGGCGCCACCATCGTCGCAGGCAAGAACACCGCCCTGGTGCTGCGGACTGCCAGTTTTATGAACAATTCTGGCCCTGCGATTGCCGAGGTTGCGCAGCGTTTAGACATTCCCGCCGAGCGAGTGCTGCTTATTCACGATGAATTAGATCTGAAAGAGCACAAAATCCGCCTCAAACAAGGCGGAAATGAAGCCGGACATAACGGACTAAAATCGACGACTGAGCACCTGGGCACCCGCGATTATCCCCGCGTACGTATGGGGGTGGGCCGCCCTGGCAAAGGAAACGACATCATTGCCTGGGTTCTGGGCCCAGTACCAGCAGGGGCTGGTTTTGATGAGTTTATTGCCACCGGCGCCGAGGCTGCCCGACTGATCGTGGCCCACGGGCTAGGCGCCGCGCAAAACGAGATTCATTCTCGCTAATTAGCTTTTAGCACCAGCCTGGGTGACCTGATCCAAAATCTTGTCCAACCCAGCTTTTTCTGCTTCGGATGCGCGGAATTCACCGTTGGCATCTTCTGGGTATGCAGTGTTCAGGTCGATGTTGACATCTTCGTCGGCAAGCTGCATAGCCAACATGCCACTGACGACGGTACGCCAAGTTGCCGTCGAGCCCTTACCAGCCTGCGAGTAACCGTAGCCGACGAAGCCGATTGGCTTGCCCTGCCATTCTTGGCCGAGCTGGTCGAAGGCATTTTTCATTGGGCCAGGTACAGTACCGTTATATTCCGGAGTCACAAAAACGAAACCGTCGTACTGGGCGATGACTTTGGCCCACTGCTGGGTCTTAGGATCACCGTATTCGCCATTGGCCATGGCCGGGACGGTATCTGCGGCCAAAAATGGCAGGTCATGATCCTGCAGGTCGATGATCTCGTAGTTGTGGCCGTCATTGCGGTGAGATGCATGCTCGTGCACCCAGTGGCCAATCGCTTCACCAGCGCGGCCTGCACGGATCGAACCAATAAAGACACCAATATTCACGATTACCTCCTAGAAATAATGAAGTTGATACAACAACAATAAAACGCCCTTGGTTGACCTGTCAACAATATCTTCTTGGTCTCCGTGAAAACCCGATCCACCTCGGCACGCACATCACCAAACCATTAGACTGTTCAACCATGACCACTGCTGTTTCCTCCCCTGCCCACGAGGCCTCGCGCCGCCGCACCTTTGCTGTGATCGCCCACCCCGACGCGGGTAAATCGACCCTGACCGAGGCGCTGGCGCTACATGCACACATCATCACCGAAGCTGGCGCGGTGCACGGCAAAGGAAACCGCAAAGCGACTGTGTCTGACTGGATGGACATGGAAAAAGACCGCGGGATTTCCGTGGCCTCTTCCGCTCTGCAGTTCAACTATTCCCCGGAAGGCCACGACGGCGAACCGTATGTAATCAACCTGGTCGATACCCCCGGACACGCGGATTTTTCGGAAGATACCTACCGCGTTCTCACCGCCGTCGACGCCGCAGTCATGCTCATCGACGCTGCCAAGGGCCTGGAGCCGCAAACGTTGAAACTGTTCCGTGTGTGTAAAGCTCGCGGTTTGCCGATTATCACGGTGATCAACAAGTGGGACCGGGTTGGCCGCGAGCCTTTGGAGCTTGTCGACGAAATCGTCAACGAGATTCAGCTCCAGCCCACACCGCTATACTGGCCGGTCGGCGAAGCCGGTGACTTCCGCGGGCTCGCCCACATTAACGACGACGGTGAAGCTGACAATTACATCCACTTCATCCGCACCGCCGGTGGTTCCACCATCGCACCGGAAGAGCACTACTCACCGGAGCAAGCCGGCGAAAAAGAAGCCGAGGCTTGGGAAACGGCAGTGGAAGAAGCCGAGCTTTTGGCTGCCGATGGCGCGCTACACGATCAAGACCTATTCGAACAGTGTGTGACCTCGCCGTTGATTTTCGCCTCCGCGATGTTGAATTTCGGCGTGCACCAAATTTTGGACACGTTGTGCGCAATCGCCCCAGAACCAGGTAGTCGCGAGTGCGACCCCAAGGTAATGGAAAAGGCCACCGGCGCCATCGCCGAAACCCGCGAGGTGGACGACGATTTCGCCGGTGTCGTGTTCAAAGTTCAAGCCGGCATGGACCGCAACCACCGCGACACCCTAGCCTTCATGCGCGTGGTCTCTGGCATCTTCGAACGCGGCATGCAGGTCACACACGCCCAATCTGGACGCAGCTTCTCGACGAAATACGCACTAACGGTGTTCGGCCGCACCCGCGATACCGTCGAAGCCGCCTATCCTGGCGATATCGTCGGATTGGTCAACGCGGGATCGCTGGCTCCCGGCGATACCATTTATTCGGGCAAGAAGATCCAGTTCCGCCCGATGCCACAGTTTGCTCCGGAAAGTTTCCAAACCCTGCGGGCCAAATCACTGGGCAAATACAAGCAATTCCGCAAAGGGCTGGAGCAACTGGATGCCGAGGGCGTCGTCCAGATCCTGCGCAACGAACTCCGCGGCGACGCTGCCCCTGTGATGGCAGCCGTTGGCCCGATGCAGTTCGAAGTCATGCAGGCCCGCATGGAGGTCGAATATAACGTGGAAACCGTCGTCGAGCCCGTGCCCTATTCGGTAGCACGACGCACCGATGCGGCCTCAGCTGAAGAACTAGGCCGCCAGCGCGGAGTGGAAATTTTCACCCGCACCGACGGCGAATTGATAGCGCTGTTTGGCGATAAATGGAAGCTCGCGTTCGTGCAAAAAGAACACCCAGAGCTGACCATGGAGCCGTTGGTAGCTGATTAGCTATCGGCCCACGCTGCGTTTAAATCACCTAGTAGAGGTCGACCGCCCGCAAGTCAATACTGCCATCACCAGTGATTTCTAATTGGCTAATCGGGCGGTTCTTTACTGTTTCCGGCAAGCTAATCCTTAAGGTGCGTATCCAGTATTCGCCGTTGCTGGTTTCCGTGGTGGTATCTTTCAGTACCGGGTTGGGTGCCGGCACTGGTATTTGCTGTCGGGAACCATCGTCCATGATCGCGGTAACTTCCAGCTTGGTTTCTTTCTTCCCGTCTTCCCGGCTGCCAGTAGGCATCATGTGCATGCTCAAAGTTTCGGCACCCGCAGAACTCACCGGAACCACTACGGGGGATTTAGTCAATTGCACGCGGGCATTGACAGAAGCGGAATTAACGATTCCCATGTCCACGAAATCACAGCGGTCGTCATACTGCACCGGATTCATAGACGGATAAATCCGACAGAACTCGGCCTCACTTCCCGGCAGTTGCGCTTCTGGTTCTGAAGCAATCCATTGTTCTGCAGCGGCCGGGGTGGCAGCATACACGCTCGCTTCTCTGCCTGCGAGCTCGGCGGGTAGCTCGTCATCAGCCTGCAATGGATACGGCCCGTCTTGGCCACGGAGAGTTTGATCAAACCAAAGCCGGAGAGCTTCTGCTAAAAATTCCTCATGCTCTGCAGCACCACTGTCGCTAATTTCGCCATCATCGATGCGGTCATCAAATTCCCGCTGAGATAAAACGCGGTTAATGTAGTTGTGCCCAAGCCCTGACACAATAAAGTTTAAAGCAGCCGTGTTTCTGTCTTGCCCCACGTATTCCGGTAACCAGTCAGCTGCGGCCTGGGAAGTATCCTCATCTGCTTGCCCATCAATGGTCAAAGTAGGCACATCGGCGGGAGCTGGGGAAAAATTATCTTCTGGAAATTCTGGCACATGGTAGAACCCGCCATAGCTGGCCAAAGATACCTCAGGCCACATTTCTGCAGCCTTATTTCCTAGCAATGCAGAACGCGAGTGCATAAACACACCCGTGCGAGAAAAATCTGTCATGCCTGCAAGGCTGTCATCTAAGTGCTGCGACTGGCCCTGGTTCGCTGCCTCCAGTTCCCCACGAATGGCACCTACCACACCCGCCCAGGCTTCCACCTGGTCGTATGGTTGCGTGGGGCTTTCTGGCGCCCACAACGGCCCTAAATCAGGAACGACGACGGTGTAGCCGGCCTCTGCGAGATCTTCTGCCAAATAGTGCATTCCGCGATCTGCCCGTACGTCATCTACCCCATCTGCGCACGGATAGACGAAAGTATCGTCAGCGCAATTAAATGTGCGTAAATGGTTTACTACCACCAGCGGAGCATTGCTGTGCCCCGCCGTTGTCACGCTGCCGCGGACGGGTAAATGTGTCTCTGGAGAAACCTGGTAATCTTCCAGCGCAAATTCATAGGTGGTGGCGGTTGTTTTTTCCGTGGCCGTGGTAGTTTCTGCAGCCGTATTCTGCCCCGTTGTTGCCTGTTCTGGCGCTGCCTTCAGCGCGTCATCAGCATCAGACGGAGCCGAACAGGCCCCGAGCAACAAAGTAGTACCTGTCAACACAGCTAAAATACTCGAACGCATGACAGACAATTCTACCGGCACGGTGGGTTCCGGTCGTTTTTACCGGGCAAGGCCAGGAAGTCATCAACTCACGGTAATCAGAATCCGATAGCGCGCAGAGCCTGATCGTAATCGTCCTGAGTGACCTCAACCTTGGAACAATCCTGGGGGACATAAATGTCCAGACGTGGCTCACCTGGCTTACCATCGAAGCGGGCACGACAATCCGCAGCCTGCTGCGGGGTTGTTAGACCATAATTTAAGGCATTGTAATGTTTGTTATCCACGTTCTTCAGCAACGCCACCAATGCGCGGAGGTTGCTTGGCTGATTACCGCTCGGGTCGTTCCGGAGCACGGAGCTGCCAATAGACAGCGCCGAGCTGAGCTGATTCAACACTGGATTGTGCTGAGCCGAGGACGATTGCACCAGTTGTTTCTGAACAGGCGTCGCTTGAGCAACCCCGCTGCTTCCCAGGCCCGCCAGCGCAAGCACAGCCAAACTTGCAGTGAACATTTTCTTCATGAATACCCCTTGTCTATTTACATGATGCAACATTTCATGCTGCACCATTGAATCCATTCGTGCAGCTAAGATTTTATATAGCTCTACCTAATAATACCTAGGTGCGCCTTTTATGATTTGCCTCACATTGAGAGCAAATGCTTAGGAACAAATACCCAGGGCACTTCACCAGAACAATGTAGTCGTGGAAGATAATTCTTAGACTAAGTTCGTTTTCCTTTAACCGGTCAGGAATTCTTCCCATTGCGGCCATTCTTTTTCCGTTTGGATCTGGCCCATCCGGTAGCTGTGCAGCAGCTTTTCGGCATCGCGTTCCGTTGATTCCACAGACAAATCCGTCGGAAAGAACAATTGCGCACGGCCTTGTTTCTCCAAAGTAAGCAGGCGATCTTTCGCGGCATTGTATTTATCCGGTCGTTCAATCATGGCTTTTGCCACGGCTGGGTGTTTAAAAAATGCTCGACGCAAAAAGCCCTCACGCTGCGTGGCTGGGCGCACATAATCGCGAGGTTTCGTCGCCAAGAAAAGAATCTTTCTAAAACCAGCCTTTTCGGCCTCGTCAATGACGATGCCACCGGAATCTCCCAATGCACCATCGACAAACGGCACATCATCGATCAAGCGCATCGGCATGATCAGCGGCAGTGTGGATGAGGCACGTACGCGCATCATCAGATCCGGCAAGCTTGTCATGTCCTGTCTGCCCCAGTTGACGGTCTCTCCGGTATCGGCACGCGTGGCACTGATGCAGACTTGTGCCGACGATTCCGTGAACGTTTTCCATTCAAACGGGAGATCTTTGTCGGCAGCTTTTTCGTAGATAAATTCTGCATTGAAATATCCCCGACCGCGCAAGAAATGACTCACCCCACCAAACGAGGGGTTGTTCGCAAAATCCGTAAACGAACTACGGGCGCGTTCTTTATCACCAGAAAGGAAATTCACGGTGTGTGAGGCACCCGCTGATACACCACCGACCCAGCCAAATTGCACTTGCTTTTCCAGCAGGTGCACAATGCTGGCGGCGGTATAGGAATTACGCATTCCCCCGCCTTCAATCACTAAAGCTGTATCTCGTGCGTCGATCATCTTTGCCCATAATAGTCGCGAGCTCGTGAAATTGTGACTAAAAGTGATTCACCGTTAACCGGTTAGAATGACCGCATGGGACTATTCGACCTGCTACGCGGTTCTGCTAAGCCCGCTCTCACCCAGCTTCCGGATACTGCACGCCATGTAGGCGTCGATAAGCTGGCAGTACACACGGCAGAAGAAATGGTGATCATCACAGGATCGGTGCAGGTAGCAGACATCATTCTGGATGCCGCCCACAATAATCACGCCGCGGTGGTTGCGGGACCCAACGCGCAGATTGTACTAGTGCCGACGAAAACTGATGATCTGCCGGTACACGACCCCAACAATGGTTGGCTGCTTCCACTAAGCCCCGCGCTCCGTTCTGCAATCACCCAGCGCTTGGCACCCAAACCATGTGAACTGGAACTGACCGAACGCGTCGGCATAATTATTGAATAAAAGCGAACATATACGAGCGCTTAGACCCCGAGTGCGCCGAGCACGATTAACAGCACGCCCACACTGTAGCCTGCCGCCTTGCTCAAAAACTCAGTGTTGTGTGATCCCTTAGTAAACAGCCGCCCAATAGGTGAATTCGGAGCAATGCGGACCCAACCGACGAGCACAGCGGCGATGATCGGCAGCGACAGCGCGATGCTGGCATAAAGCACCACGCCTGCCCCCAGAGTCGCTGGTGCAGGATGCAAGGCGGCCAGCACGATTAGCCCTGCGAAAAACGGCACGGAAGTAGCCGATTGCACTACGCCAAGACCAAAGCCAGTCCAAAAAGTCATCGGGGATGGCCGCTGCAGCCCGCCGAGCAAACGCCCCACCACCGCCGGCGGCTTTCCCTTCGAAATCCACGTACCCAGCAAGGTGATCACACCGACGGCCATCAATGTCAGGCCGAAGGCCGCAGAATCCAGGATTTTCTGCATCAATTCGCCGAAGCCAGAAAATACGACGGTCACCAGCAAAGCCAGCGCAAAAACCCCAGACCAATTGCCCGCCACTAATAGCGGGGTAACCTTTTTATACATTCCAGCTGGCAGTAGCACGCCCAGGGCAACGATCACTGCGATGGACAAGACATTGATCGAGTCCATGAAGGCGTAGCTGACGGCGTAAAGCATGGTGGACACTTTACAGTGCGCGGCTGGCAGCTCACTGATAGATCCAGCCTGATAGATCCACCCCTGGGTGAGACAGCCGATCAGGCGCTGGCTTGTAGACTCAATACCATGCTTTCTGCCCCGCGTACCGTCACCGATATCGCGACCGATGGTTTCCTGGCGCAAGCCGATTCTATGGCGTTATTCCGCACGCGTTTCGGCGAGATTACCCACGTGCAACTGACCGTAGCCGCAGACCGCCGCCCTGCTGGGCATCCGGGACACAATACTGCACAGCACTCGCTTGCCGACGCCTGGGACCGGCCAGTTACGGTCTCGTTTACAAGCGCAAACAGCGAGCACAAAGTGGAGCTGGCTGGCACCTGGGCCGCGACCATCGTCGACGAGCAGTGGTATTGGCAGACCAATGCGGTCATAGATTTTGCAACGAATATCCCCGAATTAGATCCGCAGCAGGTGCAGACGGCGAGTGATCAACTGCTGGCTGCCGCGCGCACGTTGTTTCGCAATATTCCAGCAGTGTTAGTTCCGCTTACGGGGAAATCTCGCTCAGATGAGCCGCAACGCTTCGCCGTGGTCATGATTTCAGATTTCGCGGAGGCAGGACCGGTTCCACGGGCACTCACGCATGGTCTGGCGCAACTACCCGAAGAATACGACACCGTGCGTGCGCTGCAGGGGTTTGCGGTGGTGCGCGATCTTGAATTTCATGGCACTGCAGACTGCGCAGAGGTAATCCGCATCGGATCCGGTGAACAGCAGTTCGTGGTAGCTATTCGGGATGGTGTTGCCATCGATGTCTCCACTTCCCCGGCGGGTGCGCAGGCACCATTACAGCCCACGATCGACGAGCTCGTCAGCCACGGTCACCAGCACATCCAGCAGTATTCTGACGAGAACACCGCAACTACAACCACTGCTTCCGGAGTCTCAGGACTTGCCGGAGCTGCTGGAGCTTCTGGAGCTTCCGGGGTCGAAGGCGGCTGGGCTCTCGCGACTATTAAGGATGAAACTTGGACCTGGGCCTGGGCCGATCCCAACCTGGCAGGTACCCCAGGAGCACAAGAAAGCCGCAAGGTCTTGGATTTTGGGATCAACAACGGTGTGCTTGATTTCGTCCGGCCACATCTTAGTCTGCGCCGGATGCGTCACTGTTTGCGAAGTACGTATGCCCCGACAACCGATAATTACGGCAGCACCGTGGCATCGGCAGCGCACGACTATGCGGATGTCATCACAGCCCTAGTTGCGGCTTGTACGCACATAACGCAGTGTTCTACCCACCGCGTCGACAAGCTCGATGAGCACACATACGGAATCCTGGTCTTTCCTGCGTAATACCGGTTGTGCATACAAGCCTAAAGCCCGGAAGCTAGCTCTCACACGTGCTAGCTCCCGGGCTTCGATCTGTGTAGCGACTTGCTAGTTAGTACTAGCTTTCTTTAGCTTCTACTGGTGTCTCGCTGACGACGATGCCATCCGCATCGGCGTAAACATACTGTCCAGGAACAAATTCGATGCCACCGAATTGCACGGTGATATCGACTTTGCCGACCTTATCTTTCGCAGATTTGCGCGGGTTGGTTCCCAAGGCCTTGACACCTATATCCATAGTGCCGATTTCTTGGGAATCCCGGATGGCTCCGTTGACGATGATCCCGGCCCAGCCGTTGTCCACGCCTGCCCCAGCGATCATGTCTCCGACCATGGCGGTGTGCAGATTTTCTTGGGCATCGATGACCAAGACTCCGCCTTCGTTCGGTTGGTTCAAGATTTCTTTCACCAAGGCATTATCTTGAATTGCCTGAATGGTGGAAATCTTGCCGCAAAACTCGGTTTTTCCTCCGTAATTGGTGAACTGCTTATCGCAGCTGCGTAGCTGTTCACCGTGGATGTCTCCGATGTCGGCGGTGGGAACGAATTGGATCGCCATGATTAGAACTGGCCTTCCTCAGTGGAACCCTTCAGTGCGGTGGTCGACGACGTTGGGTCGACGGTGGTGGCGATGTTGTCGAAGTAACCGGCACCGACCTCACGCTGGTGCTTGACGGCGGTGAAGCCGCGCTCTTCTGCTGCAGCGAATTCCTTGTTCTGCAGTTCGACGAACGAGGTCATGCCGTTGCGTGCGTAACCGTGTGCCAGGTCGAACATGCCGTAGTTCAGGGAGTGGAAACCTGCCAGGGTAATGAACTGGAAAGTAAAGCCCATGGCACCCAGTTCTTTCTGGAACTTCGCGATGGTCTCGTCGTCCAGGTGCTTGGACCAGTTGAACGATGGCGAGCAGTTGTAGGCCAGCTTTTGGTCTGGGAATTCAGCCTTGACTGCCTCTGCGAACTGTTTCGCGGCTTCCAGGTCTGGAACACCGGTTTCCATCCAGATCAGGTCGGAGTACGGTGCATAGGATTTCGCACGTGCGATACAAGGCTCGATGCCTGGGCGTACGTGGTAATAGCCTTCTGCGGTGCGCTCACCTTCGATGAATGGCTTGTCGCGGTCGTCAACGTCCGAGGTGATCAAGGTTGCAGCTTCTGCGTCGGTACGTGCAATAACGACGGTTGGAACACCAGCAACATCGGCTGCCAGACGTGCAGACGACAGGGTACGGATGTGCTGCTGGGTAGGGATCAAGACCTTACCGCCCAGGTGGCCACACTTCTTTTCGGAAGCCAGCTGGTCTTCCCAGTGGGTACCTGCAGCGCCGGCGTTGATCATGGCCTTCTGCAGCTCGTAGACGTTCAGTGCGCCACCGAATCCGGCTTCACCATCGGCAACGATTGGAACCAGCCAGTTATCGATGGAGTCATCGCCTTCGACACGAGCGATCTCGTCGGCACGCAACAGTGCGTTGTTGATACGGCGAACCACCTGCGGAACGGAGTTCGCTGGGTACAGCGACTGATCTGGGTAGGTGTGGCCAGCCAAGTTGGCATCACCGGCAACCTGCCAGCCAGACAGGTATACAGCCTTCAGGCCACCGCGGACCTGCTGTACAGCCTGGTTACCGGTCAGGGCACCTAATGCGTTGATGTAGTGTCCATCGCCCTTCGAGACCTCGTCCCACAGGATCTCGGAGCCACGGCGTGCCAGGGTGTGCTCTTCGACGACAGTGCCTTGCAGCTCGGCTACCTTTTCTGCCGTGTAGTCACGGGTGACATTGGCCCAGCGAGGGTTTTCATCCCAATCTTTTTGGATTTCTGCGGCGGTACGTGCTTGACCGGTAGTAGTCATCGCAACTCCCTTTCTCGTTGGCTTATGAGGTGATTCACATAATGAGCCATGAAACCAATCACGTCAAGAATTGCGTGTGACTTACAACCGACGGGGGTAGTGTCAGAATTCACATAAGTTTTCGAGATAAAAATACCCACTGAACAGCCCCCAAAGGACAAAAACCCCTCGTGCGGTGTGCGAATGCCGGAGTCAAACAGTACGGACATACTGTTAAAACAGTACGATTGGACTGTTTTCTTAAGTTATTTTCGATATTCGAACAGGGGTGAAAATGCGCGTTTCCAGAATCGCACTACACACAGTGAGGCAATTCACTTATTGTGGTCTCATGCCCCGGGGCACAGTGAACGTTTGTCGTGAGTCCACACTCACGCTGACTCACCTACTCCCCTGAGGGTCTGACCGCGAGGATTAGAAGGAGTTTTATGACTAACGAAGACACCACCCCACGCACAGAGGTTGCAGGCCTCAACGTCGACAACACCCTCTACGAATTCGTCAACGGCACCGTGCTGCCACGTATCGGCATCGACGCCGACAAATTCTGGAACGGTTTTGCAGACATCATCCGCACCCACACCCCGCGCAACAAGGAACTGCTGGCGCGCCGCGACGAGCTGCAAAAGACCCTCGACGAGCACTTCCGTGCCAACCCAGGCCAGCCAGATCCAGCAGAACACGAAAAGTATCTGCGCGAGATCGGTTACCTGGAAGACAAGCCAACACCGGCTGATGTCACCACAGCCAACCTGGACTCCGAAATCGCCGAAGTCGCTGGCCCGCAGCTCGTCGTTCCAGTTCTCAACGCACGGTTTGCACTGAACGCAGCTAATGCGCGTTGGGGTTCGCTCTACGACGCCTTGTACGGCACCGACGCTATCTCGGAAGAAGGCGGCGCTGAGCCAGGTGATTCCTATAACCCTGTCCGCGGCGACAAGGTCATCGCCTGGGCACGCAACTTCCTGGACGAGGTCGCTCCCCTGGAAAACGGTTCGCATGCCGACGCCGAATCTTATGCCATCGACGGCGACAAGCTGGCAGTCACCGTGAATGGCTCTGCCACTGGCCTCGTCAATGCCGAACAGCTCGTCGGTTTCAATGGCGAGAAGTCCGCGCCATCCGAGGTGGTACTGCGCAACAACGGCCTGCACATCCTGATCCAGATCAACCCAGAACACCCCGTCGGCAAGACCGATAAGGCCGGGGTTTCCGACGTCATTCTAGAATCGGCCACCTCCACCATCGTGGACTTCGAGGACTCCGTGGCCGCCGTCGACGGTGAAGACAAGACCCTGGGCTACCACAACTGGTTCGGTCTCAACACCGGTGACCTGAAAGAAGAGCTGGAAAAAGGTGGTAAGACCATCACCCGTAAGCTCAACGACGATCGCACCTACACTGACCTTTCCGGCAACGAACAATCCCTGCACGGTCGCGCTCTGCTGCTGGTGCGCAACGTCGGCCATCTGATGACCAACCCCGCCATCCTGGTCGACGGCGAGGAAGTTTTCGAAGGCATCATGGACGCTGTTTTGACCAGTGCCTGCGCTATCCCAGGATTGCAATCGGATAACCCTCGTAAGAACTCCCGTGCGGGCTCGATCTACATCGTGAAGCCAAAGCAGCACGGTTCTGCCGAGGTCGCGTTTACCAACGACTTGTTCGCTTCGGTGGAAGAGCTGCTGGGCCTGGAGAAAAACACCCTGAAGGTTGGTGTTATGGACGAAGAGCGTCGTACCTCAGCCAACCTGGCTGCTGCGATCACCGCGGTCAGCGAACGCGTTGCCTTCATCAACACCGGATTCCTGGATCGCACCGGTGATGAGATCCACACCTCCATGCAAGCTGGACCGATGGTGCGCAAGGCTGATATGCAGACCGCACCATGGAAGCAAGCTTACGAAGACATCAACGTCGACACCGGTGTCGCACTGGGGCTTCCTGGCAAAGCCCAGATCGGTAAAGGCATGTGGGCCATGACCGAGCTGATGGCGGATATGCTGGAGAAAAAGATCGGCCAGCTGAAAGAAGGCGCATCAACCGCTTGGGTTCCATCGCCAACCGGTGCTACCCTGCACGCCACTCACTACCACCACGTCAATGTGCCGCAGGTACAGGAAGAATTCCGCAAAGCCGGCGAGCGCGACAACTTCCACAACTTGTTGACCGTCCCGGTTGCTGAAAATCCAGACTGGTCCGATGAGGTGAAAAAGGAAGAAGTCGACAACAACTGTCAGTCCATCCTGGGCTACGTGGTCCGCTGGGTAGAACAGGGTGTCGGTTGTTCCAAGGTCCCTGATCTTTACGACGTCTCCCTGATGGAAGACCGCGCTACCCTGCGTATTTCCTCACAGCTGCTGGCTAACTGGATTGAGCACGACGTCGTCAGCAAGGACTTCGTCGAGCAGGAGCTGCAGAAGATGGCAGAGGTCGTCGACAAGCAAAACGCTGGCGACGACGCCTACCGCAATATGGCTCCGAACTTCGACGAGTCGGTGGCGTTCCAGGCCGCTCGCGACCTGATTTTCAAGGGCACCGAGTCTCCGTCCGGATACACTGAGCCGATCTTGCACGCTCGTCGTCGTGAGTTCAAAGCGAAAAACAGTTAAGCACTGAAACAGCGCACAGGCACACGAGCACGAGTTCTAGATGGCCTAGACCCTGGACAGCATTCAGGGGCTAGGCCACAATTATCGGCAGCACCACCATCGCCAGCACGAACGCAGCAAAGATTCCGGCGATCCACCACGCGCTGCGATGCGCAAAATTCAGGGTGATATTCATCCCTGCTTCCAGCTCTACCCATATCCTCGGGTCATCCGGGTTGTGATAAAACAACCCATATTTGAGCTTGTCTCGGGGATCATCCGGTGGGTAGCGCTTATCCAATTCCTGCATGATCTGCGCACTGCGCAGCACAATGCCGACAGCGACTGCGAGAATCGCACCGATAAGCAGCCAAATGCTGGCTGCACCGGTACCCACAACGCTCAACCCAAATAATCCGGCGGTGATGCCTACCAACAACACCGCCACGAGCGCGAAACTAAACTTGCCCAACATTGGCTGCATCAACTGTGCCATCAGACGCTGCCGATTAATCGAACGCTCTGGCTTGTCTTGTAAACCGTTTTTGGTCTGGCGTGCAATTCCTACCACAAGCCCGCCAGCTCCCGCGCACACTGCCGTAGTGATCGCTGGCCCCACAGCAACGTGGGCTATCACTGCCGGAAAAGATTTCTCGCTAAAACCATCTGCCTGGCCCGAAGCATTAAAGTGCGTAGGCATCGGGTCTGGCACGGCATGCCAGTTGAGCCAAATAAATCCTAGCGTGGCAACAATGACTGCTATACACGCTAGGTACCAGCCAAACTGAAACTTCGGGGCTGGAAGACGATCGGCGTTGAGACCTTCGGTGTTATCGGAGGAGTGCACGGAGCGCGTCCACATCAACCTCGGAGACCGCATCCGGCTGGAACTGCGGTTCGTCGCCTTTATCGACCAGCACGCAGCGCACGCCCTCGTCGAAATCCGGACGGCCGCGCAGATATTCACCAACCCGGTATTCGTTATCCAAGGCGTCGGCAAGCGAATCAACCTGGGCGTTTGCCCGGAAGATTTCCGCAGCTGCCACCAGTGAAGTAGGCGATGCATGTTTCAGGGTGTCATTCACGCCAGCGATAAATTCCTGATCCTCGCATTGTTCCACAGCAGCGACGACATCAGCCCAGGAATCCTGCGCAAAAACCTTCTCGATGGTCTCAATGTGCGAGGCCAACGGCGCGGTATCCGGGTTCGTATTCGCATATTTTTCCAGCGCAGCCGCGTATCCGGATTCGATGACTGCTTGCCGGAAAGCATCTGCATCATCGGAGGCAATCTGGTGGGTGGCATAGCCGGTCCAGAGCAGATCCGCGGCCTTCATGCGGTAGGCGGTCGTCGCCAGGTACAGTGCCAAGGCTCGGGACGCTTTGCCCCGAGAGCCGACCATGCGCTGGAAAAAATACGTCATGCCGACATCGGTGATAAACCCAATGAGCATCTCTGGCATAGAAACAAAAGTTTTATCGGTCACCACACGGTGCGAACCAAAAGCGCTGATACCGGTACCGCCGCCCATGACAACCCCATCCATGAGGGCAATGAACGGCTTCGGGAACTTATCGATGGCATCGTTAAGCGCATATTCCTTGCGGAAAAACTCGTCGACACCGGCCTTATTGCCCGCGAGACCTTGTTCGCGTGCCGCGCGTACATCACCACCGGCGCAAAAGCCCTTTGGATTATTAGAATAAATCAGCACCTGTGTGACGGAATCATCCTCAGCCCATGCATCCAGCGCTTGATGAATAATCTCCACCATCTCCAGATTCAGGGAGTTCAGCGCCTTCGGGCGGTTGAGTTCCAGAATTCCCGTTCCATTGCGGACAGAAGTAATTACTTGGCGATCCTGTGTATCAGTCATAGCACTACTAGTCATAGCACCATTGTGGCACAGATAACGCAATAAAGTGAGGGCTGTAGCACTCCCGCTCCGCTACGGAGCTTGGATACTACAGCCCTCGGGTACAGCACGTAGCGTGACAGCTAAAAGCTCCACCACGCCCATGTGACCTGGAACTACTTGACCTGGAATTCAGCCATTTCGTCCCACTCGGTCTTGCCCTCGATCAGGGTGTTGATGATCTTCGGGGTCTCGACCAGGTACTTTGGCATCTCTTCGGTTGCACGCTGGAAATGCTCAGAGGTGACGTGGGCTTCCGCACCATCATCGGTGAAGCCTTCCACCAGCATGAAGTGGTTGGCATCCTGCGGGTCGCGGTACCAGTCAAAGAACAGGTTCTTTTCTTCTGCCTGGGTAGCTTCCGTGAACCAGGAAACCTCTTCCAGGAAGTTTTCTGCGTGCTCTGGCTTTACTTGGTAAGAAACGTTAATCAAGATCATGGTCTCAATTGTACGCTTAATTTAGTTGATGTGTACACAACGCTAGCGTGTGACTACACACATTTAATGCAAGAAAAATTCCGCCAGGTACACGTTGCCGTGCGCATCAACGCCTGAAACACCAAATCCCTTGCCATCACCAGTGCGGTTTGTAGGGTTCAGCAACCAGGCGATCCGCTGCGCAGCCTCATGCGGAGCCAGCCGGTAGATATTGCCCGTCCCACGGTCATGAGCAGTATTGCCACGGCCAACGTTGGCGTGGAATTCTACTTCCCCACGCGCAGCCTGATTAGCCCAGTCTTGAGCAATGTGCTGGGCTTCTTCATTACGGTGGTGCCCCATAGCCAGCAAGTGCAGCTTCGTAGCCTGTTCCAAACTCCAGGAC
The DNA here is from genome assembly GCF_000375525.1 of Corynebacterium propinquum DSM 44285. GTDB lineage: Bacteria > Actinomycetota > Actinomycetes > Mycobacteriales > Mycobacteriaceae > Corynebacterium > Corynebacterium propinquum. Next base: position 92,944 of record NZ_AQXC01000010.1, on the reverse strand, counting down.
GCCACACCAGCGCTGGCAGCCGAGGACCCAGTCGTCAATTCTTGCGGCGTAGGCAAAGCAAAAGAAGCAGGCTGCGCCGATGCCGCCGCAGGAATTCCCGCGCCGATTACTGTGGTTGCTGCGAGCGCGGTAAAGAATTTACGTGAGAAAGCCATGCCTTCATGGTGACATACCCTTCCGGCAAAACCGCGCGTTTAACCCAGCGTGTTGGCCGGACTCCCCAGAACCAACAACACGTCGACGCGGCGCCGATTATTGCGCATCCAGCTGATCAGCCAGCTCCAACCACTCGGCTTCGAGTTCTTCCCGACGCCGCGCCACCTCAGATTTCTCTTCATTCAGCTCCGTCAATCGCTGCGTGTCGACGTCTTCGGCAGCCGCCGCCATTTTCTCATCAAGCTGTGCTTCCGATTTCTCCAACTTATCCATCTTGCGCTCCAGCGCACGCATAGCCTTGGTGATCTCACGCTCTTGCTGCGCAGAAATTTCGGGTTTGCCGGGCGATGCTGCTGCACTGGTACCACCACCGTCCCCGGTGATGTCACCTGACCTATTTGGCCCCAAATCCAGTGCTCCGCGCGGTGCATCATCTGCAGAAGCGGCGCGCACCTGCAGGTATTGCTCAATTCCGCCCGGAAGATGTTGCAAATTACCATCACCAAACAAGGCGTAGGCAGCATCGGTAATTCGCTCGATCAAATAGCGGTCGTGGGAAACCACCACCAGCGTGCCAGGCCACTCGTCGAGCAAAGATTCCAACTCTTGCAACGTGTCAATATCAAGGTCGTTGGTGGGCTCGTCGAGAAGCAAAACATTGGGCTCGCTCATCAGCACCCGGGTTAATTGCAGGCGTCGACGCTCGCCACCAGACAGATCACCGACTGGGGTACGCTGGCGTTTCGGACTAAAACCGAGACGTTCCGCCAACTGCGAGGCCGATAGCTCCTTTGTGCCCAGGTGCACATAGGTGGCGACATCTTCTACCGCATCCAGCAGTCGCCGCTGCGGGTCCAGGTCATCGAGTTCCTGGCGCAGCCAGCCCAGACGCACGGTTTGCCCCTCTATGCGTTTGCCGGCAGCGAGCTCGTGATCGCCTGCCAAAGCGCGCAGCAGCGTCGTCTTACCAGAACCGTTGACCCCAACCAGTCCCACGCGCTCACCCGGAGCTAAGCGCCACGTGAGATCGTCGACAAGCACCTGCCCATCAGGGGTTTCTAAACGCGCGTTTTCCAGCTCGATAACCTTGCGGCCCAACCGCTGTTTGGAAAACGACATCAACTCGACGCTATTGCGCACCGGCGGGACGTCTTTAATTAATGCCTCAGCAGCCGCGATCCGGTATTTCGGTTTCGACGTCCGGGCTGGCGCGCCACGACGCAACCACGCCAATTCTTTGCGCGCTAAGTTCTGTCGGCGTTGTTCGGCTGCTTCTGCTTGCCGCTGACGCTCAGCCCGAGCAAAAATCCAGTCATTATAGCCACCGTCGTAGACATCCACCTGGCCGTCGTGAACCTCCCACGTCAGCTGCGCGACCGTGTCCAAAAACCAACGGTCGTGGGTAACCACCAGCACCGCGACCTTGCGGCGCAAGAGGTGGTCAGCCAACCACTGCACGCCTTCCACATCCAAATGGTTGGTGGGCTCGTCGAGTACGACCAAGTCGAGGTCTTGCACGAGAGCAGCCGCCAAATTCACCCGCCGCCTCTCCCCTCCCGAGAGTTGACCAACCGGAGTATCCAGCCCTAATTGCGCGACGCCTAAACCACCCAGCACATCGCGCACTTTCGCGTTCGAGGCCCATTCGAAGGTATCGAGGCCTAGCGGCTCTACCACCGTGCGCCCAATCGTTGCTGCTGGGTCAAGCTCTGCACGCTGGGTGACTACGGCCATTCGAAGATCCGAATTTCGCGCCACCCGGCCGCTGTCAGGTTCCACCAAGCCTGTCAGCACTTCCAGCAGCGTGGTTTTGCCACCACCATTCACGCCGACGACACCAATGCGCTGCCCCGATTGCACACCCAGCGATACGCCGTCGAGAAGGGTTTTCAGGCCGAAAGATTGCGAGATATTCTCTGCATTTAACAGGTTCACCATAGTGATTCCATCTTAAAGCACCCTGGCTATCAGCGGCTAAGGACGGCTCTGAGTGACCGGGAGTAGCCGGCACACGATGCTGAAGTTGCAACGCTTTCTGTCCGCACCCCAAGAGATACGACCTACACCCAAAAGCTACGCGCAAATAAGATTAGACTTTTTGCACGTTGAATTCATTTTCATTACTGTGAATTCTATGAAACGCCGTATATTTTCCACAGTCACGATGGCAGTAGCAACCTCATTCGCGCTTGCTGCTTGCTCCAGCCCAGATGAAGACGCCACCAGTGCCCAGGAAACCACCTCCACCTCAGAGGCTAATGATCACGACCACGACGGTCACGATCACGATGGCCCCGACGCTGATGATGCGGATCTGACCGAGGTCTCTTCTCTACCGCAACGCGTGGTACTCTCCCACGACAAAGGCTTGACGACGATCGACCCATCCACCGGCGAAATTGTCGACGAAGAAGAAATCTCCGGGTTCCACCGCCTGAACCCAGCTGGCAACACCCGCCACCTGTATGTTTCCGGAAAAGACGGCTTCACCATCTTCGACACCGGTGCTGTGACCCAGCCACACGGAGACCACAACCACTACTACGAGAAGTCGCCTGAGCTCACCGACAACATCCTGCCAGCTGATAAGCCTGGGCACGTCGTCCAGCATGACGGCAAGACTGCGCTTTTCGACGATGGCACTGGTGACATCACCATCTTCGACAACGACGAGCTCCAAGATGGCACCGACACCATGCGCCCGGCACACATCGTGACCGCCGAATCCGGCGATCCGCACCACGGTGTGGCAGTTCCCTTCGAAGACGGTAGCTACCTGACCACCGTCGGCACCGAAGACGAGCGCCACCGCATCGAATACCGCAGCATGGACAACGAAGTATTGGCCTCCACCGACGATTGCCCAGGAATTCACGGCGAAGCGGTCGCGCAAGGCGGCAACGTCGCTTTCGGTTGCACCAACGGTCCAGTCATCTTCGATGTAGAAGACGAAGAATTCCACAAGGTTGATGCCGGCGACATCGCTAAAGACGGCTACCAGCGTTCCGGAAACCTGGCCGGTAGCGAAGATTCCCCTATCGTCCTCGGCGACAACAAGACCGACGAAGACGCAGATCTGGAGCGCCCAACCTCCGTCGTCCTGATTGATACCACCGACTACTCCATGAAGAAGGTGGACTTAGAGGATTCCTACTGGTTCCGTTCCCTCGGCCGCACCGGTGACGGCGACGGCGTGGTGCTGACCTACGACGGCTATGTGAACATCATCGACGTCGAATCCGGCGAAGTTACCGACCGCATCGAGGTTATCGAACCATGGAAAGAAAAGGATGAGTGGCAAGAACCTGGCCCAATCCTGAAGGTCGATGGCGATATCGCTTACGTCACCGACGCAGAAAACAAGGAATTCCTGATGGTGGACCTGAAGGAAGGCGAAGTGCTTACCCGCACCGAGTTGGACTTCGAGCCAGTGGAAATGGGCGTTGCGAAGTAACGGCAAGGTACTCACCCCACCGCGCAGAAAAACGTAGGACGCTAGTGAGTTTCCCCCGAAAAGCTTAGCTTTCTACAAGCTCTGCGCGAGCAGCCGGGCTCGTGGCAATAATGCCACGAGTACCGGCTATTTTCTTTTCTACTTCCGCTGCCACCTGGCGTGCGGCTTGTTCGTCGGCGCACAGAAACGCACAGGTAGGTCCGGAACCTGACACGATTCCTGCGAGTGCACCGGCGTGTTCTCCGGTATCCAGGATCTCGCGCAGATCCGGGCGGATGTGTAACGCAGATTGCTGCAGATCATTGCGTAACAAACCAGCTAGTTGTTGCGCATCACCAGCTTGTAAGGCCGCTGCCAATGATGCGGTCTCACTGGGGATGGGATTTTTCTGGGGCTGCTTGCCGACGAGTTTGTCACGCTCAACAATCTCATCAAAGACTGCGAAAACGCGCGGCGTCGACAAGCCTTGGGCATTAGCCACCAGTGCCCAGTGATAGATGCCGCTGGTGGGCACGGCGTGGAGTTTTTCTCCTCTTCCTTGGCCAAGTGCAGTATTCCCATGCAGACAAAAAGGAACATCCGAGCCAAGCTGTGCCGCAAGCTTATGTATTACCTGCTCATCTAATGCGGAAATCCCTGCATAACTAGCAAACAAGGCATTCGCGGCACGCAGGGCAGCTGCCGCATCCGCGGAACCGCCAGCCATTCCCCCAGCAACCGGGATATTTTTGGTAATCGCGATCGTTACCTGTGGCAGCGCCAATTCCTTCGTATGTTCTGCGCGTAGCGCGGCCGCAACGGCATCGACGGCTTGCCAGGCCAGATTAGACGCATCCGTGGGCACCGATTCACTGTCCTGCCCGGTCACTGTCAGCGCCTGCACAAAAGTGCCGTGGATTGGAGAATCGTGAGCAACAGAATGTCCTGGGGTGGACTCGTGGAGCCCAGAATCATCGGAGACGACAGAGGAATCCGACTCGGCCTCGGCACAAGTTATCCGTACGGTATCGGCTAAATCCAGTGACTGGAAAATAGTCACTAGCTCATGAAATCCATCAGGGCGCGCCGGACCTACGGCCAAATGCAAATTCACCTTGGCAAATGCCCGCGCGGTGCACGTGTTATTAGCGCTTGTTTGTGTGGAAAATTCGTCTGCCATCGTTGCTACCTTGCCGTATTCGCAGTGGTCTCGGTCTTATTCCCCCAATGCGAGGCGAACATAATCGGCCACGCTGAGTTTTTCGCCACGTAAACCAGGATCGATATCGGCTGCCCGCAATGCGTGTTCTGCCTGGATTGCCGAACCATAGTGCTTGGACAACGCAGCGCGTAGAGTCTTGCGGCGCTGTGCGAAAGCCGCATCGACAATGGGAAAGACAGCTCGGCGCGTGTCTTCGGTAATTGACCACGGGCTGTCATCATCTGAATAGCGCTCAATGCGCACCAACCCAGATTTAATCGTCGGCGCAGGCCAGAAAACATGTTCCCCGATGGTGCCGGCGCGAGTAACAGTACCGTAAAAACTGGCTTTCACGCTGGGCACGCCATAAATCTTGCTACCAGGCTGGGCAGCTAATCGGTCTGCAACCTCTGCCTGCACCATCACCAGTACGCGACTAATGCTCGGAAATTGCGCTAATAGATGCAGTAGCACCGGCACCGCAACGTTGTACGGCAAATTAGCAACCAAAGCCGTGGGCGCAGCAATATTTTCCGGGGATGCGGCCGCAACTTGTTCTGGGCTCACGCGCAAAGCATCAGCGTTGAGCAAAGAAAAATTATCCCCCCGTTGGCCAGCACGCGCTGCCACTGTTTCTGGCAATTTCGCTGCCAGTCGTTCATCAATTTCAATGGCCGTCACATGCTGGGCTGCTTCCAGCAGACCAAGAGTCAGTGATCCTAAACCAGGGCCGACTTCCAGCACGTGATCGTCGGCACGCACCTTCGCGGTATCGACGATGCGGCGGACCGTATTGGCATCGTGCACAAAATTCTGCCCCAACTTTTTCGTGGGGGTGATACCAATGTCGTCGGCAAGGGCCCGGATTTCTACCGGGCCTAAGAGATCTACCGTGCGTGGGCTTTCGGCGCTCGCCTCATCATTTGCCATGCAGGTAGTTTAACAGCTGTTAACGCAGCCCCATCTTGGCAGTACATGCTGGCCAGGCTCCCCAGCCTTGGGCTGCCTGGGTCTTTTTCGCAATCTCAATTTGTTGTTCGCGGGTAGCAAGGTCCGCGGTTGGCGCGTAAGCAGTCCCGCCATACGCTGCCCAAGTTCCGGCGTTGAACTGCAAACCACCGTGGTAGCCGTTGCCGGTGTTGATGGACCAATTTCCGTTGGATTCACACGCAGCAAGCTCATCCCACACCGATCCACCAGCCACAGCCGGAGCTGCCGGCGCCGATGGCGTAGCCGGTGCTGGCTTAGTACCGCGAGCGATGACACGCTTTTGTGCCGGGGAAGTTTCGTGCTCATCGACTCTGTCAACGGATTCTTCATGTCCATTGACGAATTTCTTGCGCAAAGTGACTTCCCGGTTACCCATGGTGCCGGGTTCTACCACCTGCTCATCACCTTCGGGCATATTCGCATCATCGCGGTACACCACTTCTGGTTCGATCGGCTCGTTGACGCGCTCGTCTTCAAAATGCACCCGATCGATGGCAATATCCATACCGGTAGTCAGCGCGGTATCCTCCGGCAAGTGCAGCCGGTCGAATTCACCCAGGTGGATATCCCGAGCATCCAACAATTCCCCGACAGTGCGTACTGCCTGCTGGGTGTAGACGGTCTTACCACCATCAGTAATCGAGACAATCTTTGGAGCCACGGCTTCCAGTTTCATTCCGGTAGTCAGTTCATCATCGCCCGAGACTTCCTTACCATTCGCCAGCAATTTGGCACTCCGATGTAGGCCATCGATTTCGTTGCGTAGCTCATCAATGGTGCTGGCGGTAGTAGTCAGCTCGGTATCGGCGCCGTCGATGGTAACAGCCACTGGTTTAGTGGTGCGTACGGTGATGGTATCGCCTTCACGCACGCCTTCCGACAGGGCTGGGGAAATAACATCATGCGCACTCAGCTCCAGATCGGCGTCGGCAAGCGCTGCCTCAACGTCACTGGCGAAGGTCGAAAGTTCAATCATTTCGCCATTGGCATCAACGACGATGTCTTTCTGCGCATTCAGTCCGACGACGCCCCCGACCAGCAGTGCACCAACGACGCCTCCAGTAGCAACGCGCAACGGCGTCGATGCGTTGGAGTTGATCCGCTGGATCTGCTTTTTGGTCGACATGGACTCCCCTAAATCTCTAGGTTTCTCGAATTGGTTTCTACGCAAAACCGCACTAAAGCCAGATACGAGCACGCAATCACAGTTTTATTAGTGAAAAAGCATTGTCGCTCGGTAACGATGATAACAATACGATAACGCGCTCAGCGGTGGCGAAACGCGAACATAATTCATCTGTCACAAACTTCACATAGCACTCAAACGCCACCAATACCACTCGTGGCACAACCAGCCTGGCCAAATAGCAACTGTGAAATTTACCACAAGCTCCCGTGTGGCACGATGCCGCTACCTACGACGCGGACTCCGTAGCCAGCCCGTACACGCGGTAATAGGTCCCACGTACTTCCGCAGCCAACTCTTCTGGGCTCTGCCCCCGCTGCTGCGCAACACACAGCGCGGTATGCCCCACCGACGACGGCTCGTTGGGTGCACCACGAAAAGGCTCGGGAGTCATAAACGGCGCGTCAGTCTCGATCAATAACTGGCCCTTCGGCACCAGCGACGCCGCTTTCCGCAATTCGTCATTGCGCTTGAAAGTCACATTTCCGGCAAAGCTTAATATCCATCCACGATCAATGGCTTCCCGCGCCATCGCGGCAGAGGAGGAAAAACAGTGCAGCATGACTTGTGGTGGCGCTGGTTCATCATCCAGGATGCGCAGCAGGTCTGCGTCTGCTTCTCGGTTGTGGATCATCAACGTCTTGCCTACCTCGCGCGCAAGCTGCGTATGCCAGCGCAGCGAGGCTTCCTGTTGTTCCAATGTCGCCGTCGACTCTGGAGAGTGCTCGATCCAATAAGAATCCAGACCAGTTTCACCAATGGCTACACAGTTTTCATCGCGAGCCATCTCGGACAGCCGGATTTTCGCATTCTCATCCAGTTGGTGCGCCTTGGTCGGATGGATCGCACACGCGGCATGCAGATTATGGTGCTGGCGCGCTGCTTGCAACGCCAGCTCGGCTTCGGCTAAATCATCCCCGACGGTACATATCTCGCCAATACCACCTGCGATGGCACGCTCAACAAATTCCGCAATGCTACTTCCACGACACGACGTCAGGTGCGTGTGTGCATCAACTATTCCAGTAATTTCCGGGGCGGGAAACGGCTGCGGGCGTGATTTCTTCTTCGACATAGCACCCCAGCTTAATAGGCACCGTGCTGGTCGGCACCGTTGTAATAAGCGCCGGCTCATTCACAGTCCTTGCACGTACTAGCGCGCGAGCTCGTCGTCGATAAATACTTTCTTACCCGCGCGATACCCCAGTGCAGACATCCCCACGCCGGTCAATGCCATCACCGTCAATATCAGCGTCCAGGCTCCGGTGGCCTGGTACACAAAACCGATCAACAGCGGAAGGACTCCTGCAAGCAAATAACCATACGGCTGCACGAAACCAGACAAACGTGCGGTCACCTCCGGGGTACGCGTCCGCGCCGCAAGCAAAGCGAGGATCGTCGGGAAGCACATACCGCCCAGGCCCAGTACGATTGCCCACGCCTCCGGTGCCACGGCACCAGCAAACATGACCCCGAGGTAGCCAACGGTCGTCAGTACGCCAAAAACCACGATTACCGGGCGCAGGTCACGAATGCGGGCCACCACAAACGGCATGCTCACACCACCGATAACGTTGACGGTTCCCAGCACGGCAAGCCCTACGGCTGCCCTGCCCGGCGAAACGCCTTGGTCGATATACATCTGCGGCAGCCACCCCATTTGCACATAGGCATTTGAGGATTGCAAGCCAAACAGCACCATCATCGCCACCGCTGTGGGAGAACGCCATAACGACGTCGACGCGATCTTGTTCGCAACAGCCGCCGGGTCCGCATCAACTGCCGTATCCGTCGTAGTTGTTGTAGGCATACTTTCCGTGCCGGAGTTTGTGGGTTGTGCGACGGGTGGCTTGGCAGGTTTATCCACCCCAACGCGGATTAGCACCAAAATCCAGACCACAACTTGCACAGCCGCGAGCAGCGCCCAGATCCCCAGTGCCGGGCGCCAAGCATCCTCGCCGGAAAACCACAAGGCACTCAGTGGTGCAACCGCGCCCGAAAGCCCTAAGAAACCGGAATAACACGACATCAACACCACCGAGCGTCGCGGCGCGTGCTGTTTAATCCAGGCCGGTAACAACACATTCAACAGCGCGATCCCGCCGACAACCAACGCGGTCAGCACAATGAACGTGCCCATACCGCCCGGTAGATACGCGCCGATCAAAGGCCGGAAAGCAAGGCCCACGAGCATGGCCACCATGCCGGCAAAGAGTGTGAAGCTTAGCCCGAAGCGTCGTGCAATAGGCACAGCCGCCAACCCCATGATGGCGAAAGCAAAACCCGGCATGGCGGTGAGCACACCAGCCACCGAGGCCGGGGCCTGGAAACTGGCCATTACTTGTTCCAGGACTGCGCCCAATGAAGAAATACCGGCACGCAGGTTCGCCGCAGCGGAGATTACTGCGCCGAGAGCAAGCGGGACTGCAATCGCCCCACCAGCAACTAGTTTCGTGTGCTTCGACTGCTTATCACTCGTCAGACTCACCTTCCAACACAATGCTCGAGAGAAAACAAACGTGCTGTGCACAAATCTTGCCGTGCACAGCACGCTTCGGATTAGTCTTCCGAATCCGTCACCGGTGCCCATTCCGGGCCAGTTTCAGCCAGTTCCGGATCCAACTTGGTAATCAATGGCTTCGGTTTCGCCAGTGTAGTACCCGGGGTGATATCCAGGCGTTTCCAAGTTGCTGCCTGTGCCGCATAATCACCTGTGATCGCGGGGTACTTCTGGCCTTTCTCTGGCGTGCCGACGCCAACCAATTCGACATCATAATCGTCGACAACTTCGACGATCTCTGGCTGTGCAGCCCACAAATCATCGCGGCCCAAGGTTTCGTGCACGCGCTGTGCCAGGTGCGGCAGATATGGAGTCAAAAGCACGTTGCAGTCGGACACGACCTGCAATGCAGTCCACAAAACCGTCGCCAAGCGTTCCCGCTGGGAATCATCCTTAGCTAGTTTCCACGGCTCATTTTCGGCAATATAGGCGTTCGCCTCACCAACGACGTGCATCGCGTGCGTGATTCCAGCCTTGAACTTGGAATGCTCCAGGGCATCTCCTACGACGTCAAAAGCATTAGTTGCCAAGTCCAGAATGCGACGATCGCTAGCAGTCAGCTCACCGGGCTCTGGTACTTCACCGAAGTTTTTGTGTGCCATGGAGACCGTGCGGTTGACCAAGTTGCCCCAGCCGTTTGCCAGCTCATTGTTGATACGACGGACGAACTCATCCCAAGTGAAGTCCGCGTCGTTGTTTTCTGGGCCAGCCACCGCAATGAAATACCGCAACGGATCCGGCCCGAATTCTTCCAAAAAGTCCTTGACGTAGATGACCAGGCCCTTAGATGAGGAGAACTTGGAGCCAGACATGGTCAAAAACTCCGAAGACACAATTTCAGTCGGCAGATTGATGTCACCATAACGGTGCTGCTCACCGCCCTTGGCGCCCTTACCCGCATAACCAAGCAGCTGCGCCGGCCAAATCTGCGAGTGGAAAGTGATATTGTCCTTGCCCTGAAAATAATAGGACTTGGTTTCCGGATCCAACCAGAATTGTTTCCACGCGTCCGGGTCTCCGGTGCGCTGTGCCCACTCCAACGAGGCCGACAAATAGCCGATCACAGCATCAAACCACACGTAGAGCTTTTTCGCGTTGTTGTTTTCCCAGCCCTCGATCGGTACGGGAACGCCCCAGTCAATATCACGAGTCATTGCACGTGGACGCATATCCGCCAGCAAATTCTGCGAGAACTTCAGCACGTTCGGGCGCCAGCCTTGACGGGTCGACAGCCATTCGCGCAATGCGTCGGCAAGCGCGGGCAGGTCCAACAAGAAGTGTTCGGTCTCGCGGAAAACCGGGGTTTCGCCATTGATCTTGGAAACTGGATCGATCAAATCCGCTGGGTCCAACTGGTTACCGCAATTATCACATTGATCACCCCGGGCACCGTCGGCATTACAAATTGGGCACGTGCCTTCGATGTATCGGTCTGGCAACGTGCGCCCGGTAGACGGGGAGACCGCCCCCATGGTGGTTTCTTTGACCATGTAGCCGTTGTTGTACAGGCCTTTGAACAGCTCTTGCACCGTCGCGTAGTGAGTACGGGTAACAGTACGGGTAAACCAGTCATAGGACAGGCCCAAACCGCGCAGGTCTTCGACGATCTGACGGTTATAGCGATCGGCCAATTCGCGTACGGAGACGCCTTCTTTATCAGCTTGCACCAACAACGGAGTGCCGTGTTCATCAGTGCCTGAGACCATCAGGACATTGTTGCCACGCATTCGCTGAAAGCGCGCGAATACATCGGAAGGTACGCCAAATCCTGCGACGTGTCCGATATGACGGGGGCCATTGGCATACGGCCAGGCAACATTCACAAGCACATTTTCAGACATGCCTTCCAGCATAATTGAACCCCGGTACCGTATGGTGACCGGGGTTCATAGAACTCACAGGGTGCGCAGCAGGTTCACATTGAGTTCTCATGTGAGCACTGCGCACCTAGCAACTGCAGCAAGAATTAGCTAGTAGCAGTAACTAGTAGCCGTAGCAGTTAATTCTTGCGCATGCTTTCTGGCTTCCAGCTCTCCAGACGCTCTGCGCGGCGCTTTTTCAGCTCTTCCTTGTGGTGCGCCTCGCGAGTCAAACGACGTTCACGGGCCAGCTTCCGGGCGAAGGCTTGCTGTTCTTTCTGCTCAACGTAGATAACGTCGTTACGCAGGTCTTTCACCAGGCTAAACATCAGTCCGATAATGATCAGCAGGAATGGTGAAGCTGCCACGATCGTGACCGACTGCAGCGAGTCCAGGGCATCCTCACCACCGCCGATAAGCATGGTCAGACCAACCGCAGCCGTCAAAACACCCCAGGTAGCCGACAACCATGGGGTGGCCACCATGCGTCCGCGCTGCGACATGGAACCCATGACGGTCGAAGCGGAGTCTGCCGAGGTGATAAAGAACGTAGCGAGCAGGACCATCGCCACGATTGATGCAATCGCACCCAGTGGTAGCTGATCGAACATGTTAAACAGCATGTTTTCGGTGGTGCCATCTCCGTACACAACGCCTTCGTTGCTGCGTTCCATATCGATCGCGGTACCACCGAAGATCGCAAACCACACGGTGGAGACACCGGATGGAATCAGCAGCACGCCGATGCAGAATTCCCGTACGGAACGTCCGCGGGAAATGCGCGCTAGGAACATACCGACGAACGGTGACCAGGAAACCCACCATGCCCAGTAGAAAATCGTCCAGGCAGAGCTGAATTCGGCGGCTTCTTCACCGTTTTCTGCGGTGCGTCCGGCCATCATCAGGAAGTTTTGCAGATACGAACCCAGTGAACCTGGAATCAGGTTCAGCTGCACGACGGTTGGGCCCACGATGAACACGAAAATGGCCAGGACAGCGGCCATGATGAGGTTAGCGTTTGACAGGTACTGGATGCCCTTGCCGACGCCCGACAGCGCCGAGAGAATAAAGGCCAAGGTCAATACCAACACGATTCCGATAACAACCGACATCGAAGGGTCGTCGATAATGCCGGACGCGGACAAGCCTGCCTGGATCTGCAGCGCACCGAGGCCCAAAGAACATGCGGTACCAAACACAGTCGCGAAAATGGACAAAATGTCAATGAAACGGCCCACGCCACCGGCGGCCGCCTTTTCACCAATCAGCGGAACGAATGCCGAAGACAGCAGCTGTTTGCGTCCGACGCGGAAGGTGGAATATGCGATGGCCAAGCCGACGATCGCGTAAATCGCCCATGGGTGCAGTGTCCAGTGGAACATCGCCTGCGCCATGGCACCGCCGACTGGGTCATTATCGATCCCCGGAACGCTATCGTTATAAAAGAATGTCGGTTCTGCTGCGCCGAAGAACATCAAACCAATGCCCATACCCGCAGCAAACATCATTGCGATCCACGAGATGGTATTAAATTCGGGCTCTTCATTAATCGAGCCCAGCTTAATAGCACCAAACTTCGAGGCGGCAATGGTAATCACGAATACCACGAAAACCGTGGTAAACAGCATGAAAGCCCAGCCGAAGTTATCGATAATCCAACCGAATGCTGTGCTGGCAAAATCATTGAAAGATTCTGTGAAAACCAGACCCCAAATAACCGTCGCCAGCACCAAAATGCCTGCCGGCAGCACCACACCCCAGTCGATGGAAGTGTCGTCATTTTCGGAAGCCAGCTCCACAGAATCGTCGACGCCGCTGACCGCGACGTCGTCTTCGTGTTCCAGCATATAAGCAATCTGCCTGGTGGCAGACAGCTCATTCAGGTCTTCCCGGACCAGATTGGAATCTGTTCCTAGCTGTGGATCATCCACAACATCATCGCGATCGGCACCATCGGCGCCGTGTGAATCAGGTTTAGTCATGGATACCAGCGTGGTTGAAAAACACCCGGCAATCAAATTCAGAAAAGCTGAGAATTAGCTGTTGAGTAGATAAACCCACTAATTATGTGACTTGTCACGAAACTGTTCCGCCATTATCTCGCGCTAGCATGCGAAATCACGTAGAAACCCCCGGGAAAGACCCCAGAAACACCCCGAAAACACCCAAGCTCCGCCAAAAACACACAACAGACAGTTTATGTGATATTACACACTTTTAGTCATTTTCTTCACGTGCCCGCAAATACGCATCGTAAAGTTCGCGATTTGAATGTGCAGTCCAAGCGCCAATTTGTTTACAGGCTGCTTTCAAGCGCATCCCGCCATCGACCAACTCGGCAACGCGGCGCACAGCTTCATCCACGGAAATCTCCGCTTGCTCACCACCCTCGATGACAACCGTAACCTCGCCTTTCACTCCGTTTTCAGCCCACTGCGCAAGCTCAGAAAGTGGCGCCTGCTTGACTTCTTCATAAAGTTTCGTCAGCTCCCGGCACACCGCGCCGCGACGCTGCGCCCCCAGTACTTCTGCAGCGAGCCGCAACGTATCCGCTAATCGATGCGGTGATTCGAAAAAACACACCGCACGTTGTTCATGACGCAATGATTCCAGCCAACTGCGTCGCGCCCCATCCTTGCGCGGAGCAAACCCATCAAAAATAAACTTCCCTACCTGCAACCCACACAAGGCAAGCGCAGTGGGTACCGCAGACGGGCCCGGAATCGCGGTAACCGCAATACCTGCCTCATGTGCTGCGGCCACGACATTATGCCCCGGATCAGAAACCACTGGCATTCCCGCATCGCTGATCACCAACACACTGGAATTTCGTGCCGCGCGCAGTAGTTCGTCAACCCTGCCTGCTTCGTTGTGGTCAAAATTCGACACCACTTTCGCGCGCAATTCCACCCCGAGCGCGTTCGCGAGATTACGCACGCGCCGGGTGTCTTCAGCGGCAATCACTTCCGCATCCCGCAAAGCACTTTTGAGCCGCGGGGAGGCGTCGGCAAGATTGCCCAGCGGTGTTGCAGCAACGATAATTCCCTGCGGCAGACGCTGGTGTGGGTTTTCAGTATGCACACCATCTTGATTCATCACACTTCTAGCATGGCACACACGCTCCCGATACTTGCGCGCTAGCTAGTGCCGAAAACGAGGCTCGTCGCCTAAACTATTGCGGGTGACTGCCGTTGCTAGCACCCCACACAGCCCGAACACCCCAGATCGTTCGCATGCGTCGACAAGAGCTGCTGCGCCAAATTCCGCACCTGCACAGAAACAGCGCAAACGATACGAGCACGGCACAAGTGTGCGCCCATATACGGCGTCTCAACTCACACGCATCCCACTCGATCGCCGTGACGGTTGGTCACTGTTGCTCATCGGCGTGTTCGCAGCACTCACCCGGTTTATTGGTTTGGGGCATCCGGTATCCGGTGGCACCCCGATTTTTGACGAAAAACACTACGTCCCCCAGGCCTGGGACATCGTGCGCAGTTGGGACCATCTGCTCATCGGAGGCATCGAATCCAACCCTGGATACGGCTTAGTAGTGCACCCGCCGCTGGCCAAGCAGATCATTGCTCTAGCGGAATTAATCTTTGGGTACTCGCCGTGGGGCTGGCGGGCGATGGCAGCATTTTTTGGTACCGGGGTGGTTATCGCAACGATGCTATTGGCGCGCGAGCTCACCCAGTCCTGGAACGTGGGAGCTTTTGCCGGACTTTTAGCCACGTTCGACGGGGTGCTGTTGGTGAGTTCCCGGTTTGGCATGCTGGATATTTTTCAAGTCTTTTTCATCACCGCAGCTGCCTGGATGCTGGCCCGCGACCATCGCCACATGCGCTCACGTATGCATTCCGCCTGGCAATCACTTGCCGACGCCTCCCCTCAGCAATTGTGGCCTTCGCCGTTTGGACCGCGCTTTGGCGTGCGCTGGTGGCGCTTCGGCGCAGGTTTACTGCTTGGTGGAGCCCTGGCGGTGAAATGGTCCGGCTTGTACTACATCGCCTTTTTCGGTTTGTTTTGCGTCTTCGGCGACTTAATTATCCGCCGTCGTTACGGTGTGGCCAGACCGTATTCTGCAGTGTGGTTACGCGATATTCCCGCTGCCCTAGCTTCACTGGTGCTCGTGCCAGTGCTGGTCTATCTGTGGACCTGGCGGGCGTGGTTTGCCAGCGAAACCGCTGTGTATCGCCATGCCGCAACCGATGGCACGATCGAAGATGACTCTTGGC
Source organism: Corynebacterium propinquum DSM 44285 (assembly GCF_000375525.1). Lineage (GTDB taxonomy): Bacteria > Actinomycetota > Actinomycetes > Mycobacteriales > Mycobacteriaceae > Corynebacterium > Corynebacterium propinquum. The sequence goes on along the minus strand of NZ_AQXC01000010.1, from coordinate 77,321 downwards.
TGCAGGCTTTGCCCGATACGGTAGCCAGCTGGCTGTATTACCACCAGTCGGTCTTGGAATTTCATGCGACGCTGACAACATCCGGCGGGCACGATCATCCGTGGGATTCGAAACCTTGGGCCTGGCTAGCAGGCGTTCGGCCGATTCTGTATTACTCGAATACCGAGCTAGCCTGCCCTCTTGGTGGTAGTGACAACGGCTGCCGCGAGATGCTGTTTTTATTCGGTACACCGGCAATCTGGTGGTTCATCGTTCCGGGATTGTTGTGGGCATTGTGGGCAGTGCTCGTGCGTAAAGAACGGGCATTTGGCTGGCCCCTGGTCGGCTTTGCTGCCGGGTTCGTGCCGTGGCTTGCAGCGTATGACCGTCAGATGTATTTCTTCTATGCGGCCGCTTTTATTCCTTTTGTCATAGCACTCTACGCAATCATCCTGGGCGGGCTCGCCCATCGGGGTCGCTATCTTCGGTGGCGCTTGCTCACGCGTTTGGCTGGTCGCGAATTGACCGCTGGCAGCGTTGTCGTGATTGTGTACTTGGCGACGGTTGTCGCGATGTTTGTGTACTTCTCGCCGATTCTTTATGGGCTACCGATTCCCGACGGCTGGTATCACTCGATGATGTGGCTGCCCAGCTGGACGTAACGATGCTGGATGTAACGGTAGCGCAACCACAACCAGGCGGTCGCCAGCGCGCTAATGATCAACATGCCGATCAGCAAAATCTGCTCTCCAGTAGCCACCCCGAGAACAACATCGCGAATGGTAAATCCAGTCAAGAACATTCCCATGGCCCCGACCACTGGCATCACGCCCGCGGCCCAATACGGGCGCCACGCAGCAGTGAGTAAGCCCAACGACACCCCGGCTCGTAGCGCCGCACCTTCCATGAGGGCCGTCGCCAAGTGTGGATCCGCGCTCGGATCCCACACTGCTTCGCCGTGGACATCCAAGCTCTGCGGGATCAACCCTCCGGAAGCCACAACCTGCACCACCGCCCAGATGCCGAACCCAATGCCGCAGATCAGCAGAGTAAGGCGAGCAATGATGGTATTGAGCTCTGCTCTGCGCGCGGAACGACGCCACGCAGGTTCTACACCTGCCAAAATATTTTCCGTGAGCTGTTGCGGCGGCACCATCTCAGCGTCGGTACTCACACTGGCCTGATGCATGCTTTTAGTCAGCGAAAGCGCCCGGCGTTGAAATTGCTGGCATTCCTCGCAGCCAGAAAGATGCGCATCTAAGATCTCGTCGGCAATTCCGGTGGGCTCGCCATCGATGCGCGCGGACAATGCGGTTTGGATTTCATCATGATTCGGCACGTGTTAACACCCCATCCACACTGGCACGGCCCGCGCCGAAAACGACGATCACCAACAACAGCGTTACAAACATCAACAGGGATTCATAGCTGGGGTTTTCGCCCAGAAACTCGATCTCTGCCACAAAATACTGCAACGCTACAGAGGCGAAAAACAAGATACCGGCAGCGAACGTCGTCAAGATGCCCACCACGAGCGCAGCACCCAAGAAAATTTCTAGCAGCATCGTGATCCAACCAGTAATCGCTGGTGCCGGTACCGCTGCCGCGGAATATGCTCCGATGGTGTCGTCCATACCGCGGAAAAAGAGTTTATCCAGCCCACGAATGATGCAGATGATTCCGACGACGATGCGTACCAGAAGCAGCATGGCATCACGAATGGCAGGATTGTGCATGTTCACTAGACTACCCGGCGCATCGGTGGGAACCGAACAGGCCGTTGCTGGGGTCTAAATACTCAGCTGGAACATGCACAAGCCATGAGAAATCATGACAACACGGTACGCGCCACTAGTAGATGCGAGCGCTCAAGCATAACGAGCGCCAAAGCATAACGAACCCCAAAACCACGAGCAGAATGAGGTAACACATGCACGTTGAAGCACATTCCAATCCCAACAGCACAGCACGCCAACCGGCAATGGTGTTGCTGAGTAATGGATTTCTTGTCGACGAGCACGGTACTGCCCGGCCAGCCTGGGCGTGTAGTAACGAGTTACTGCGGGACTATTACGACACCGAGTGGGGCCAGCCTATTACCGGCGAACAAGCCTATTTTGAACGCCTCTGTCTGGAAAGCTTTCAAGCTGGTTTATCGTGGGAACTGATCTTGCGACGTCGCCCGACGCTACGCGAGGTATTCGCTAATTTTGATCCTGCCCGTGTTGCAGAATTTACTGATGCGGACGTCGAGAATATCTTGGCACGTCCGGCGATGATCCGTAATGAGCGTAAAATTCGCGCGGTTATCACCAATGCACGAGCCTGCGTGGCTTTACGGGATGATCCAGATTTTCCCGGTGGCTTGGAAGAATTGGTACGCTCCTTCGCCCCAGCAAAGAAAGAATGCTACGGACATAGCAACGACGTGCCGACGAAATCAGAAGAATCCGCGGCACTGGCCAAAACGTTGAAAAGAAAAGGGTTTAGCTTCGTAGGGCCCACGACTATGTTTGCATTACTCGAGGCAATCGGCTTGGTGAAATACGATATTTCCCCGGGCATCCCTGTCGAATCGGCACAGGCATGAAACTAAACCACCGAGCGGCAAAGACCGGGCTACGCCAGAAGGCAGCACACAGCCAGAGCTAAAAACTAGACGCTAGACTACCCGGCGGCCTCCGGCGCGCACCACATGCTTGTCTGTCAACGAGCCATCTTCGGCTACGCTGCGCAAGGCCGGTCCGCGACGAACGTATTGCTGACGGCGCAGCGGGCGCGAGGCATAATCGGCTGACTCGCTTTCCCATTGTTGGTAATCCACAGTGGCCAGCTCATCGAAATCTGGGCTGGCATCATCGACCTCAAGCACCGTGGCGCCAGGTCGACGAAGGTTGGGATTGACGGATGGGCGGTGCTCATCGTCTTCTCGGTTCCGTACCCCCATGCGCGCACGGCGTAGCTGGCGGATACGGCGGGCACGTAGTTCTTGTTCCTGCTGCACCTGTCCGCGTAGGGCGAGTAGGTAAAACAGAGTGAGCAGACCAGCACCGGCAGGCAGAGCCCAGAACCAACCGCCGGCAGGGATCGCGATGGCCACCATCACCACAACCAGCCCTGCTAGCATCAGCAACGTGTTACGGCGGCGTTTGGTGCGTTGAGCTTGCAACCGGCGTTCAGCTTCGGGGTTCCAGCCGCCGCGCTGCGAACGACGCGCCGCGAAGGCAAGCTCTTCTTCTGTCAAGGTTAATTCCGCTTCACGGTCTGCACGCGCCGCTGCAGCAGTCGCCCCATGTGCGCGATCATCAACGAATACCATCTCGTGATCACCGGACTGTGTGGCAGTCGTGGTCTCAGCCTCGTTTGCCGCAGAAGTCTCCGGGGCTTCTTCGGCACCGGATTCCGCGGCAGCGCCGGCATCGTTGTCGGCGTCGGCATCGTTGTCGGCACTGTCTGCAGCACTTCTCGTGATCACCGCGTCGGCATCAGTCACGCCCGGGTACAAAAGATCCACCGGAGAAGTGTAAGTCTCATCATGGCTATACATTTCTTCTGGTGCCAGTTCCGAAATAACCACGCGCGGATGATCGCCCTGCGCACTCGTTTCGCTGCCTGTCTCGTGGACTGCGGCAGATCCTGCGGTAGCAGTCTCGTCATTATCAGCTGCGTCATACTCACCAGCATCGTAATCAGCTGCGTCGTCATCAACAGAGTCGTAAGCGCCCTCGGAGGAGTCGACAAGCTCGCCTTCGATTACTGCACCCTCAACATCGGCAGCGGTTTCGCTATCACTATCAACCCCGGTGGATTGTTCCGCCGCCTCCCGTTTGCTCCACGGCTCATCCACGATCTCGTATTCCTCAGCTTCCACCAGCTCGTAGTCCGCAGACTCCTCTCTGTCAAGGTTTGAGACTGGACGAGCGGCCGCCGTTCCTGGTCGCATCGGTGTTTTCAGCACGTCTTTACCACCCGAAAAGACCACACGCGTGTCATTAAACCCGTCGCCAGAATGACGAATCGGTTTTTGTCCACGGAAGATCAACGGCGCAAGCACTACGAGCCAGACGACGATGATCAAAACAATGATCAGGGTTGTTGACATGAGGAAATTGCCACCTTCCGAAGTAAGCAGACCGACGCTAGTTATCGTTTTAGACTAATGGGAATTATGTGATCGACTCGCCAGGCACGCCGCACCTTCGCAGAACTCAGAAAACTCACAGCAGGCGTCCACGCGCGCGTAACCGCACAACCGCAGATTCCGGGAAATCGTCGGCAAGCAAGCTCGATTGATGGTGGTCACGCCAGGCGCCGTCAATATGCAGAAATCCGCGCAGCAGGCCTTCGTCACGAAAACCATTGTTGCTAAGGACCCGCTTGCTCGCTGGATTATCCGGCAGATACGTCGCGGTAATCCGGTGCACCCCGACTCGTTGGAACGCGTGGTCAACGCCCAACGCGAGCGCAGCTGTCGCGACCGAGCGCCCCATCATTGGTGAAGCTACCCAATAACCTGCCCAACAACTAGCAGCCGTGCCGTGTTGGATTCCACCGAGGGTCAACTGCCCGCACAATGCCCCATTGACCTCAATCACCAACGGGATAAGCTCCCCGCGGCGGGACTGTGCGTGCAATACTTGCAGGTATTCCTTCCACGCGGCTTTCGTATGCGCCGCTTCCCAGCCGTGCGGTGTGGTCGGCTCCACTCGGCGCAACCAGGATTCGTCAACCAGCCGCATCTCGCACCATAATGCGCCATCCCTGCGCCGCAATGGACGCAGACGCACCACATCACCATGCACTGTCGTGACGCTCGGGGTCGACTCTGGCCATCCGGGGTGCACAGGATTAGTTGGGCCAGAGGTTGGATTCTTCGTGCGCCACGCAGCTAAGCCAAACGGATCAAGCATGAATCAACCGCAATTCGTGCACCCACTACGCCCGCTGCGTCAAAAACATTACTTCTACGACATCCCCCGGACGTACCTCAGCGACGTCTTCTGGAATCCGAATCATGGCATTCGCCTGCGACAAACCCGCCAACAAGTGTGCGGGTGCCCCGGTTGCTCCGCCTAAGCCCTCCACCAAATAATCACTGGTTTGTGCATCGCGCATCAGACGCGCTCGAATATAGCCCTGCCTTCCAGGACGAGAAGCCAAATGATTAATCGACCGGGCTCGTACAAGTCGGCGGTGCGCGCTGCCCTTGCCCAGGGACAAACGAATCAGTGGACGAACAAAAACCTCAAAAATCACCAGCGAAGACACCGGATTCGACGGCAACAAAAACACTGGCACGCGCTGCTTACCCAGCAACCCAAAACCTTGTACAGACCCAGGGTGCATTGCCACACGGCTGGTATCGATATCCCCGAGATCATCGAGAACTTCCCGCATCACCTGAGCACCAGAGCCCCCAACCGCACCGGAAATCACGATGATCTCGCTCCGCATGATCTGCGATTCCAGCATCTCTTTAATACGACGCGGTTCGCCTTCCGCGATGCCCACCCGGTGCACATCCGCGCCAGCATCCTTCGCTGCCGCGGCCAAGGAATACGAATTCACATCGAAGACCTGGCCCAGACCAGGATCGCGGTCCACATCAACCAGCTCGCGACCAAAAGAAATAATCGACACGCGCGGTCGTGGGTAGGCCAATACTTTTTCCCGGCCTACCGCCGCCAGCAAGCCAATTTGGGCTGGCCCCAAGATAGCGCCCGAAGCCACAGCAACGTCACCAGGCTGAATGTCATCACCAACGCGACGCACAAAATCTCCCGAACGGACCGCGCGGTGTGGCGTCATACGTTTACGGCCCCGATCCGTCCATTCCAATGGCAAAACAGCATCGGAGAGCGTCGGCAAAGGTGCGCCTGTGTGTACCCGGACAACCTGCTTCGGCTGGAGGCGTAACGGTTGCCGCGAGCCGGCGGGGACCTCGCCAACTACTGGGAGAGATTTTTCTGCTGCCGGTGGGGTGGGCGGTAATGGCGATGCTTCGCCTGCTGCGTCTCCTGCGCCTGCTGCGTCCGCTGTCACTCGCGATGGGGCGGCGCGTAAAGCACGCTCTCCCCCAATGTCTACAGCGCGAACGGCATAACCGTCGATAGCTGCCTGCGGAAACCCAGGCAGCGGCTGGCTTGCTTGCACTTCCTCGGCACACATCATTCCCAGCGCGTCGGTAATCGCAATGCGCACCGGCTCCGGGGTCATGGCCGCATCAGTAATCAGCGCAAGCTGCTCTTCAACAGAACGCATTTATGATCTACCTTCCTGGGCACGCCCGCTTTACTTAAGAAATCCCGTGTTCTGCTTCATACTCTGCCAAGATTTTCTTCACCGACTGGTACAACGCCGGACCATATTTCTCGTGTTGTAAGCCAAAATCAACATTCGCTGGAATGAATCCGCCGGGATTTCCCAGATCATGGCGCGTGCCTTGATGCACAACCACATGCACCGGATGGCCTTCTTGAATCAACAACTCAATGGCGTCGGTAAGCTGCAATTCCCCGCCCTTGCCAGGGGTAATCCGCTCAAGTGCAGAGAAAATCTCCCGATCCAACAGGTAACGTCCGGCAGCAACGAGCGTGGACGGCGCCTGCCCGGCATCTGGTTTTTCCACCATGCCTCTGACTTTGCGCACCCGGTCATTAGACAAGCCCGCAATTTCGTCGGCCGGTTCCACATCAAAAACGCCATAATTCACCGTTTCTTCCGGCGCTACCTCAAACGCGCACAACACCGATCCACCAAGCTGCGCGCGGACGCGGCACATTTCCTCCATCACCCCCATCGGCAGCACCAAGTCGTCGGGAAGCATAACGGCGAACGCATCTTCGTGCTCATCCAACAACTCAGCAGCCAATCCGACGGCATGGCCAAGCCCGAGCGGTTGTTCTTGTTCCACCGCCACCGGGTGAATCAGTTGCCCGGCGCGCTGGACCTTCCGTGCCTGTTCTTCTTTGCCGCGGGTATGCAGCGTGTCCGTCAACTCCGGGAAGTCTGCGAAATGTCGCATGATTTCTTGCTTGTTCGGCGCCGTGATAACCGCCAAGCGCTTGGCCCCACAGGCTGCTGCTTCTTCCGCGATCATCTCGATACCTGGGGTATCAACGACTGGTAGGAGTTCTTTCGGCACAGTTTTCGTCGTTGGCAAAAACCGCGTTCCCAAGCCGGCTGCTGGGACTACGACGGTGTGCACCGCATCGGAGTTCGCGTGCGAGGAGGCCTGTGTGAGTCCGGAAGAATCTAGAGACATGCTCAAAACAATACCTGGTCGCCGATTCCAATTGGCCACGGCTTTCCGGTAGCAAGTTCGGTAATTGTGCTCAGCGTGCACTGCCACGGTGGCTGTGCGAATCAAAACACGGTCTTCACCACCTGCCTACGTTTCGAAAGCCCTATCCTGGAATCATGAGTTCTTCTCGGTCTTCTTCTCGGTCTTCCATGAGTTCTGCTCGCTGTTCCAGGTCCTCTGGCACCGATGAGACTACTAATTCGACGTGCACCGACGATAAAGTTAATTTTTCTGGCAACCTCTCAGAAGCGAAAGCTGCGCTGCGCTCTCACCACGTTAAGGCCCGACGACGCGCTTGCCGCGATGCTGAAAGTTGGCGCGCAAAAAACTCACAGGTGGCCGAATACACAGCGCAGTACGTGCGTTCGCTACGGCGCGAGGGGCAGCCGCTGCGAATCGCGGCTTACGTACCGCTTGCCGACGAACCAGGCGCAGGTTTTCTCCTGGAAACTTTAGAAACCGACGTCGATGAGCTCTGGCTACCGATCTGCATGCCAGACGCTCGCCTTCATTGGTCGCGTTATGCTGGCCCAGATTCACTGCACATCCCGAATCCGCGGTTGCCGGTTTCAGAGCCGGTGGGCCCTGGGATCGCAAGTGCTGACTGCTTACCCCGGTTAGACCTTGTTATTGTGCCTGCTCTCGCGATCGCTCGCGACGGCTATCGTTTGGGGAAAGGCGCTGGTTTTTATGATCGAGCGATTGCCGAAGCACGCTCCTATGTTTCATCTCAGACAGAGTCTGCCGCCAGCTCCATGCCAGAGTTACTAGGGCTGGTTTTCGCCTCGGAAGTCTGTGATTCTGTTCCTCACAATCATCGTGACTGCGCCGTCGACAAGATCATGACAGAAATGGGAGTCCGGAACCTTTCCTAGTTGGGCGCAGTCTAATGCGATATGAAAAAGCAGGTACGGGCTACGCGCCGCGATTCGCAGCAGGCCGCAACTAATTCCACCGCAAGTAAGAAAGGCGGTGCAAATACAGGGCCTTCTGCCTTATTCCACCAGTTGCGCACCCCGGGATACCGGCGCTCGGTATTACTTCGACGCGGCCTTGCCGGGGTTTTGGTATGCGTCGCCGCCCTGTTAGCTGTACGCAGTCATAGTAGTGACCCCGAGGTGGTAGTTTTTGTCCGGCACGTGGAAGCCGGCACCATGATTACCATCAATGATGTTGCCCTGCGTGAACGGCCAGCAGAATTCACACCAGACGGTGCCTTCACTGCGACAGAAGATGTTATGGGCACAGTAGCGGTATCTGCTGCAGAACCTGGCGAGGTAGTCACTGGATCGCGTTTTATCAGCTCAGAACTGACAGCCACGCTCGTTCATGGGAGCAGTACCAACGGTACGGCGGGCGACAAGCAAGATTCTGGTTCCATCGGGGAAGAAGCAGATAACACAGAATCGGCACACATGGTGCCAATTTCTTTGGCTGATCCAGAAGTTATCCCCTTGCTTAACCATGGAGATACCGTGTCCGTGATTTCCGAAGGCAGCAAGGATGCAGTCGATGCTCGTAGCAATAGCGATGCTGACCATGCCGCTGCAGCCGCGCCTGCTCCAACGGATCCCACTGAACTCGGAGAACACAACTCCGTTTCTCCTGCTAGCCCCATACCTGTCCAGGATTCCACGGTGATCGCTGAAGGAGCTCGTGTCATCATGGCGCGGGAGGCCACTTCTGCAGGTAACAGGGCCACCGTCATGCTGGCGCTGCCCAGCAGTGCGGCACAACGCGTGGCTGTAGCGTCATTATCAACACCACTGACCGTTGTGCTCACTGGTGAACGAGCAACCGGAAAGGCTGACACATAAATACTTGTGATTATTTCAGCTAAAATCCGACCTCATGTTGCAAGGTTTTAAAGATTTCATCATGCGCGGCAACGTCATCGAGTTGTCAACTGCCGTCATCGTTGGTTCAGCATTTACCGCGATTGTGACCTCGATTTCTGATCACATCATCAATCCGTTAATTGCGTCTTTTGGTAGCGCGGATGTCTCCGGCTTCGGGTTCTACCTAGACGCTGATAACGACGCCACATTCCTGGATTTCGGTGCGGTCATCACGTCCGTGATCAACTTCCTCATCGTCGCCGGCATAGTATATTTCATTATCATCGTTCCAATCAACAAGCTGGAAAATGCCCGGAAACGCAGCCTTGGTATTGGCAAAGGCGAAAACGAAGAGGACGACAAAGAGCCGCAGCCAACTACCGACGAACTCTTGGCGGAAATCCGCGATTTATTGCGCGACGATGCAACCGGCACGACCAAACAGCCCCAACCTGCTCAGCAGACTGAGCGATCTCAAAGCGCTCCTGAAACCGAATCTTCTTAAGAATCTACTGCCCCCAGAGATGGCGCGGCGCATGCTCGGTTAGTACACACTGTGCGGGGGGCGCTGTTCCAGCCAAAATTCCTCAGTAAAGCCCTCATCGTCGCCGCCGACACCGCTTGCGCTATCCGCACCGCGGTCATAATCCGCAGTATTTGAGATTCGCACTGCACGCCGACGTCGCTCCGCCCGGTGTGCACGAGTACGGGGCTTATCTCCATCGTCTTCGCTCGATTCATCGGCATGCACGATTAACAAACCTCTCCTACCATTTCAGATTTCCTCAGCTGACAGAATCGACTGCAAAGTCGATTGCAGAGTCAGCTGCAAAGTAAACTAGGAATCCAAGGAATGCTTTTGCAGTTGATCGATTAAGTGGTGCACCAAAGGCCCTAGGGTGGCCATGCCATCCCGAATAGCGGCCCGGGAAGATGCCAGGTTAACAACCACCGTGGACCCAGAAATCCCGCAGATTCCGCGGGAAGTACAAGCATCGACCGCGCCACAGGCTTGCCCTGATGAGCGCAGCGCCTGAGCTACGCCAGGAACTCGCATATCGACCACACTGCTGGTGGCTTCTGGAGTGCAATCACGAGCGCCAACCCCCGTCCCACCGATGGAGACGACGAGATCGACTCCACCAACAACTGCAGTTTCAATCGCTTGCCGGATCTGCGCTTGATCGTTGCGAACAATCACGATGCCATCAACCGTGAAGTCATCTTCGGCCAGAAGCTCAGTCACCAGTCGCCCAGTATCTTCCCAGGATTCTGGTTCGCGATCGCTAACAATAACGACCAGCGCACGTCGATAAGCAGGAAGGTCGCCTTCTTTTTCTGCGGCCAAGAAGAATTCCGCGTCTGGATCATCCAGGTCCAGCAGTGATGGCCGTTCGGCGCTCGTAGCGCGCAAATCAGATTCTTCTGACATTCCAACTCCAGGTGCTTATCGAATGAGCAAGGGGCAAAGCTAACTAGTAACTTACTAGTTCGACAGCGTTACCTCTACCTCTCGCGGCTCTTGTGATCCTTCCGAGGTCACCTCGAGGGTCACAGTGTCACCGAACTCATGCGAACGTGTGGCGGCAATCAATGTATCCGAGTCATCGACCTGTCGATCGTTCAGCCGAGTGACCACATCACCAGGCTGCAATCCTGCTTCATCAGCCGGGCTACCAGGTTCCACGGCCACAACCAGAGCGCCGTTGACTGGGTTACGGGCATCGACTTGCACGCCAAGCAATGGATGACGAGCTTCCCCATGGTCGATGAGCTGTTGCGCCACGCGAGCAACGAAATTCGATGGGATAGCAAAGCCCAGGCCAATCGAACCAGCCCGGTCATTCGAGGCTGATAGCGACGCGATCACCGAGTTCATACCGATGAGGTTGCCGTTCATATCAACCAGTGGGCCACCAGAATTTCCGGGGTTAATCGCGGCATCTGTTTGGATACCATCTATCAGCGAAGACTCTCCGCCTTGCTGGGAAGCACGCACGGGGCGGTCTGTCGCAGAAACGATACCCGAGGTCACTGTAGAACTAAGCCCGAGCGGGGAACCAATCGCAACAATCTGCTGCCCTACGCGGATATCATCGGAATTGCCAAAGTTAATCGTTGGCAGCCCCTCGACGTCCCGAATCTTAATGACGGCGATATCGGTTGCCGGGTCGGAGGCCACAAAATCCGCGGCGTGGCGGGTTCCATCACTCATCGTGACTTGGATTTGCCCATTTTCGCCACTGGCAACGACGTGGTGGTTGGTCAAGACATAACCATCCGAGGAAATAATAGAACCTGAGCCATCGGCTACCTGGCGCTGATCAGCGACTCGGATGGACACGACAGCCGGAACAACTTTATCGGCAACCTGTTCCACGGATCCTTCGGCTGCAGGCTCCTTATTATTGGATACTGGATGGCTGAGATTTTCACTCGCGGTGGTCGCAGGCTGTTCTATATGATCAGCCCCCGAAGAAACTACTGCCCCGGTGATAACGCCAGTCGCAACAGAGCCAGCCAACATCAATGCAAGAGCGGGCACCAGACCGACACTGCGTTTTGGTTTCTTCGCTTCTGGGGAGCTTACTTGTGGATTCATTCCTCGCATGGAATCCTGCAGTTGTTGCGGCTGCTGACCCCACGGTTCAGCCCCACCATGCACATCGGATCCGGTCCGAATCGGTTGTGTGTGTCCTTCTGCTTGTACGTGACCTTCTGCTTGGCCTTGGCCAGAAGAGCCAGGATTGTTGCCAGAATGCGCATTATTCCAGGATTGATACGGCGCCTGGTAGGGCGACGGTGAAGACGACGCTGAGTTGCCTGAGTTGTTCGAGCTAACTGAGTTGTCTGAGTTAGATGGAGAAGAGGTCTGCTCAAATGCTGACTGTTGCTGGTGCTGGCCGTTAGGCTGATCGCTACCGAACTGGCGCTCGCCGCCGCGGAATCCGTTTTCGTTCATGGATGACATTATGAAAGCCCTGACTGTCTTCTCGCTGTATTACCGGTTTTGAAACTCTGCTGGCTATGTAAAAATAAGCTTTAAGTAATTTTTACTCCCGCCTACCCTACCAAGTATCACGCGGTATTCTCACAGCGTTTGTACAGATAGACAAAACCCCAGAGTCTAGCTCCAGTATTCGGAGTAATAGACCTGGGGTTGCGTTGATTTGTCCGTTGCAGGAAGACCTCCTGTAACGGACAAAATTTATCTCACGATATCCCGAACTCTAACTTTAGAATTCTTCGACGTCTACGAGACCAAGCTGCGCGGCCTTCACCAGACGACGCGGAATGCGGACGGTCTGACCGTCGATCTTGACTTCCTGAAGGGCGACATTGTCAGCCTTCCACTGGGAACGACGCATGCGGGTGTTCGCACGGGACTTCTTGAACTTTGGAACTGCCATGTTCTTCTACCCTCCTTTATGAGTTCTTCTTGCGACGACGAGCCATGGCGCCGAAGCGGTTCTGGAAACGCTCCACACGACCCGCGGTGTCCATGACGCGCTGAGCACCAGTCCAGAACGGGTGAGACTCAGAGGTAACGTCCACAACGATCAGTGGATACTCTTTACCCTCGTACTCAGTTGTGCGGTCAGACTTCGCGGTTGAACGAGTCAAAAATTGTGTGCCGGTACCGGCGTCCTGGAAGACCACTGGGTGGTAATCCGGGTGAATATCTTTTTTCATCTCTCGATTCCCTAAGGTTTGTAACTGGGCCGGTTCTTCAATTCAGACCTACCACGCGCAACTGCACGTACTCTCGTGTTTTGCGCAGTAAATCTTTCGAAGATCGCACCCAGGTTGGGTTCGACAATGGACAACTCTAGTTATCCTACAGATCAAGGCTAGTTTTAGAAAACCGCCCGCTACACTTGGTTTTTCTTCTTGTAGGGTGTAACGTTTTTGAGTGCTGTTGTCGAAATGTTCGCAAACGCCCCGTCAACTGGTCATATGCAACACTTCGGGTCCTTTACCCTCACACCCTCACTTTTAAAGGACCTCACCGAGTGTTGTCGCAATCAGTCACGATGTGGGCGGCTAGGAGAAAGATTACCCATGTCGGCTATTTGCCAGGTAACGGGACGCAAGCCAGAATTTGGCAAGCAAGTCTCGCACTCGCACCGCCGCACGTCGCGCCGTTGGAACCCCAATGTGCAGCGTCGGCGTTATTTCCTGCCTTCTGAAGGCCGGACCATCACGTTGACCGTGTCCACCAAAGGAATCAAGATCATCGACCGCGATGGCATTGAATCCGTAGTCGCGAAAATCCGCGCACGGGGAGAGAAGGTATAACGATGGCCCGTAATGACATTCGCCCAATCACCAAGCTGAAGTCCACTGCAGGCACTGGTTACACCTACGTGACCCGCAAAAACAAGCGCAACAACCCGGATCGCATCAGCTTGAAGAAGTACGATCCGATTGCCCGTAAGCACGTCGAATTCCGCGAGGAGCGATAGAAATGGCTAAAAAGTCAAAGATCGCCAAGAATGAGCAGCGCAAGGAAATCGTTGCCCGCTATGCGGAGCGTCGCGCTGAACTCAAGGCAATCATCAAAGACCAGACCAAGTCCGAAGAAGAGCGCCTGGATGCCCAGTTCGAACTGAACCGGCAGCCACGCGACGCTTCCCCGGTGCGTGTTCGCAACCGCGACTCTCACGACGGTCGCCCTCGCGGCTACCTGCGTAAGTTCGGTTTGTCCCGTGTCCGTATGCGTCAGATGGCCCACAACGGTGAGCTTCCTGGCGTTCGTAAGTCCAGCTGGTAAAGGGAGGACACCACCATGGCTTCGAAGCGTAATAACCAAAAGAAGTTCCGCATGGAACAGTCCCGTCGCCCAAAGAAGAATCCTTTGAAGGCACGTGGCATCACTCAGGTAGATTACAAGGATACTGAAACCTTGCGCCTGTTCATCTCGGATCGTCACAAGATTCGTTCCCGTCGCGTCACCGGCTTGAACCCGCAGCAGCAGCGCCAGGTTGCTACCGCGATCAAGAACGCACGCGAGATGGCACTCCTGCCGTTCACTACCCGCTAAAGACGGGCTAGAACAAGGCAACAACAGCAGCCATCAGCATTTCCCCCCGGTTTATCCATTGTCTTTGGATGGACCGGGGTTTTGTGTATCGCAATGCCATCGACCGTCTTTTGTTGTTGTGTACTCTTGAGGGGTATTGCCTAGCAATATTTTTGAGACCATAAGAGACGAATATTTTAGCAAGCACGCTCTCGGACAGAGTGAAGGTTAAGGGAGGTCATCTATGACGGGGACTGTCGGCCGTCCACGCAAAAACCGTCCACGTCGACGGGGCGCAAACGCACGCGAGGAGATTTTGGACGCGTCCGCAGAGCTTTTTACCACGCAGGGTTTTGCGATGACCTCCACGCACCAGATTGCTGACGCTGTCGGAATCCGGCAGGCATCGTTGTATTACCACTTCCCTTCTAAGGCAGAAATTTTCCTTACCCTGCTGAATTCGACTATTGAGCCTTCCCTCAAACTGGCGCAATTCCTGTCCACATCTGATAACCCCGTGGAGCTTCGCTTGTGGGCTCTGGTCGCTGCTGAATCTCGATTGCTGCTTTCCGGACGCTGGAATGTTGGGCGCCTGTATCAGTTGCCGGTGGCGAATTCTCCTGAGTTCGACGATTACCACCGTCGTAAGGCGCGCTTGGCGGAGTATTTCCGGCAATCAGCCGCAGAAATTGTCGGTGCCGACGATCTTCGCGTTGATCTCCCTTTCCACTTAGCTCTCTCCACCATCGAGATGCGCCCTAACGACGGCGTCGCTCCCCAGCCATTGCGTGAGGACGTCTTGCCAGAAGCGGCAGTCATGCTTGCCGACGCAGCCATGGCAGTCATCGGCGCCCCCCTGCCGGCGGATCGCGAGCAGCGGACTCTGGATCTTCTTATTCCGATCCACAAGTAACTACACCAACACTGCGGGCGTTTTTCGCACAACGGGTGGTTGCGCTCAATGGAACTATGCCATCTAAGCTTCTAATAGCCCCGAAAGATTGCTGAAAGGATCATCTATGCGCATCGCAGTCCTTGTGAAAGAAGTCCCCGATACCAATAAACAGCAAGAGCTCAGTTTAGAAACCGGCCTTCTCAAGCGACGGGATAGCGAAAGCGGGGCTAACATGGTGCTCGACGAAATTAGCGAGCGTGCTGTAGAAGCAGCACTCCGCCTAAGAGAGCATGACGCTGATAGCCCTGCTGGGGAGATTACTATCGAGGTTATCTCTATGGCTCCCGAGGCCGCACTGACATCTATTCGGCGCGCGTTATCGATGGGGGCCGATGAAGCAGTTCATATTCGCGATGACAAGCTGCTAGGCGCGGACTTAACACTGACCGCGGAAGTTTTAGCTGCAGCATTACGCCAACGAGACTATGACCTCATCATCACGGGCACGCACTCTTCCGACGGCGCTTCCGGTGCCTTACCAGCCATGCTCGCAGAACACCTCGATGTGGTCCTTTTAAGTCATTTAACGTCGCTTAGCCTCGAGCCATCCGAATCCGGCATCGCCACCATCACGGCGTCGCGCAGTACCACGCATGCGGTTCAATCCTTAAAAGCATCGTGCCCAGCAGTGGTATCAATCTCTGAGGTATTCCCAGATCCTCGTTTTCCTAATTTCAAGGCCATCATGGCGGGGAAGAAAAAGCCGGTCACTACTTTCACCCTCGAGGAGCTAGGTGTCGACGCAGAAGATTTTTCTCGCCCACGTGCAATCATGACGGCTGTGCAGCAAGCTCCAGCGCGCGAGGCTGGCACCAAGATTAACGACGAGGGCGACGCTGCGGAAAAGATCGTCGAATACCTCGAGCGCAATAAGCTTATTTAGGAGTATTCCCATGACCTACCCTGACAACTGTGTCCTTGTCGTCTGCGAATTAGCTGCCGATGGTGGGCTCCCGGAGACAATTTCTGAATTGTGCGGGGCAGCAAGTGCTATTGGAACTCCAGTAGTACTTCTTATCGCACCAGGTGAAGTTGCAGAGACCACCACTAATACAATTGCCCAAGCCGGCGCTGAGCATATTGCGATAGTCGTGCAAGATTATAGCCAGCTCGGTTCGGCGGTTGCCGCTGTAGAAGAAGCGATTTCGGAATTTTCTCCAGTCGCAACTTTGTTTATTGCAGATGCAGACGGCACCGATCTCGCTGGACGCGCTGCTGTCCATGTGCAACGCGCTCTGCTATCCAACGTCACGGGTATCGATCGCGACGACGAAGGCATCATTGCTTATCACTCAGTCCTTGGCGATACATATGATGTCACTTCCGCAGCAACCTTTAATTCTCCAATCATTACTCTGCGCCGTAACGCAGTCGAGCTACGCGCCAAACCTGGTGCAGGACGTAAAACAGAACTACAGGCAGCCGCGTTGTCACACGCGGCGATTATCACTGAGTCCACCGCACTACCGCAGACTTCCGGGCGCCCTGCTTTGCCCAACGCACAAGTTGTCGTCGCCGGCGGCCGTGGTTTTAGCTCCACGGAAGAGTTTCAGGCCGTAGAAGATCTTGCCGACGCCCTCGGTGGTGCCGTTGGTGCTACGCGGGCTGCTGTTGATGCTGGCTATGCGGATCCTGCGGCTCAAATCGGGCACAGCGGTGTTTCCGTCCAGCCTGATGTCTACTTCGCACTTGCACTTTCCGGCGCCATCCAGCATGTGTCTGGTATGAAGTCATCCAAACACATCATTGCCATTAACAAGGACGAAGATGCACCAATCTTCGATCTTGCTGATTTCGGTGTCGTCGGCGATGTCGTCGAAATCCTCCCTAAGCTTACGAGCTTGCTTGCACAGCGAAAGGGTTAAGCAATGAGTTCTACGCAGGTTCTCCGTCGCGGACTTCCGCGAACACCGGGTGGCGAGCCATGGCCGCCAGCAAGCGTTGCTGGTCCCGCTCACAATGAGGCGGTCCCGGCATCGACAGAGTTCACGCTTCGCCGTGGTCTGCCGCGTATGAGCGGTGGTGAGCCATGGCCGCCAGTAACCAAGATTGCTGCTCACCAGGTCGCAGACTCTACATCAGGTATTCATTCAGCTTCCGGTGCTGTGCCAACACACGGCGCACCCGCACAAAGCGGTGCAACAAGCACGGCATCGTCACACGTTGTGTTGCGGCAAGGCTTACCGCGAACCCCTGGTGGTAGCCCTTGGCCTCCAGTATCCGCATGTGAACTCAACGACGGGACACAAACTCCTGAGTCTGCGGACCCCTCCACCGGCTCCACAAAATCCCCCGTAAGCAGTGAACCAGCACGGCCTACTGCACCTACTCAACATGCTAAGTCTACTGACACGACTAAACCTACTGAGACGACTGCGCCCGCTCGCCCTGCCGGAAACACCGGATCGGCTGAAGCTGGAAGTCCTGCACCAGTTTCTGCAGTTTCGAGAAAACACAGAGAGCAATCGAAGACAGATTCTGTGCTCGACCGCGAATACGGCGCATTCAGTCTGAAGCAATGGCTTGGCGGTGGCTTGATTGCACTTGGCGGCATCATCGCGCTCGCCACACTCATCGTTGTCGGTGCGCGGTGGTTCTTACACACGGAGACCGGAGCAGAATTCATAGCAAACTACGACGGACACCCTGAACTCCCGGCAGGTACCCCAGTTGGGTTCCCTGCGTGGCTTTCGTGGCAGCACTTCCTGAATTTCTTCTTCATGGCCTTGATCGTCAAGACGGGGCTGTCGATCCGCTACGAGCGCAAAGCACCGGCGTATTGGGCACCGAAGAAGAAATCTGCACAGAAGATCAGTCTGACTATCTGGACGCACCTGGTTTTTGATCTGCTGTGGGTCATCAACGGCGTGATCTTTTTCGTCTTGCTCTTTGCCACCGGGCAATGGGCGCGCATCATTCCTACCAGCCTGGATGTATTTCCGCATGCGGCTTCTGCTGCTGTGCAGTACGCATCATTGGATTGGCCAACCGAAAACGGTTGGGTGCACTACAACGGTTTACAGCTACTGTTATATTTTTTCACCGTATTCGTGGTGGCTCCGCTCGCCATTGCCACAGGTTTGCGCATGTCTACCCTCTGGCCGCAATCGCAGGCTTTCAGCAGCATCTACCCCATCAGCATCGCCCGCAAGATCCATATGCCAATCGCGGTGTATTTCATCGTCTTTTCCGTAATTCACGTGCTCATGGTCTTTGCGACGGGCGCACTGCGTAACCTCAACCATATGTGGGCTGCACAAGGCGATCCCGATCCTGCGGTCTACGCCGGAAATTGGTCCGGTTTTGTTTTCTTCGTCATCGGATTGGCAGTCACGTTCGCAGCGGTCGTCTTTGCCCGACCAATGGTGCTAGCACCGCTCGCACGTATATTCGGCAACGTCACTGCCCGTTAGGAGATGTCCTATGCCTAGTTCTCAGCCGACGAGTCCACAACCTCATTCACCACGGCTACTCGAAGTAACCATGCCTGATAACTCCACTTCGCAAGTCCGGATCTTCGAGCCGAAATACCACTGTGCGCAAAATGACCACTACAAAAGTGACGGTAATGCGCCTGCCGGACAGGACAGTGTTGCTGTCCAGTCCAGTAATAGAACCAGTAAATCCACCGCTACCGATTCCGCTAAGCCGTTGGTGATAATTTGGCCTGGATTTGGGATGGGAGCTCGTTATTTCGACCCCATGGGTCGGGAGCTTGCCACGCGAGGTTTTCTCGTCGCCAGCGGAGAATTACGTGGGCAAGAAACCTCGACGGCACAAGCCACACGTGCGCACACGTGGGGTTATCACCATTTAGCTTCGCAGGATTATCCTTTGACCATCAAATCCGTCAAAAAAGACCTCGGGCTCGCTGTTGACCATCCCACGGTCTTTCTTTGCCATTCCCTTAGCGGTCAAATCGCCCCTCTGTTTTTCACTCGCAAAGAAGCCACAGAGCTCAACGTACAAGGATTTTTCGGGGTTGGCGCGGGAAGCCCCTACTATCCTGGCTATTCTGGTTCCATCAGACGCAAGCTACGCATCGGTACCGTCATCATCAAAGCCATCGTGTCGGCGATTGGTTACCAACCAGCAGGCATATTGGATCTCACTGGTTACGGACGTCAAGCGAAGCACATCATGCTGGAATGGGGAAAATATTCCCACACCAACCAGCAGCGTAATTTGCTTGGCGAGGATCGAGACTACGACGATGCCAAGCACAATCTCACGATTCCGGTTGTTCTCACTCGCTTCGACAACGACACAGATTGCACACGAGGCGCCGCCGAAAACCTCGCTGCTGGTATGCCCAACGCCGATATCTATATCGAGGAATACCCCGAACAACTTGGCCACAATCGGTGGGCACGTCAACCAGAAATTATTGCTCACCGCTTCGAAAAATTTGTCAGTGAACTATAGCTACGGCCATGAGGAATAGTAAAGCGGTATATTAGCTCTACCGCCGGTCAGGATTGTCCCGTGATTCCAGAGCAAGCATGCGCCGTGCCTGGTGCACTAGAGGTGCATCGATCATGGAGCCTTGATAACTGAATGCTCCACTATTTTCTTTCGCTGCCGACACTACGCCGCGGGCCCAGGAAAGTTCTTCTTCTGTCGGGGCGAACGCTTTTCTAATCGCCGCAACCTGTCGTGGGTGGATACAGCATTTTCCAGCGAATCCGGCAGCCGCCACTTCACGTGCTTCACGCTCGACTAATTCTAGGTCAGAAATATCTGCATTGATGGAATCAAGGCAACCAATACCAGCGGCACCGGCTGCGAATAACACGGACATCCGGGCGAATTGTGCTGGGGCACGATAATCTCCCGATTCATTGCGAGATTCACGCCCACCTAATCCGGCTGTGAGATCTTCCGCTCCCCAAAATAACCCCACGACTTTCGGATGCAACGCTATCGATTCTGCTGCCAATAATCCCCGTGGGGTTTCAATCAGTGCGATCACCACAGCATCAGCAATCTCCTCCACGACGGCGTCAATATCCGCAGGAGATTCAGTCTTCGGAAGCATAATGGTACGAAATGAAGTCTGTTTTATCGCCGCTAAATCCGCCGCGCTATGTTCACTTCCGGTGGAGTTAATACGGATAACCGTGCTATCCATTGGAAGATCGGCCCGCACGATGTTTTCCCGAGCTGCAGTTCGATGCTCTTCTTGGCAACCATCTTCTAAATCCAGAATCACGACATCTGCAGCTGCGTGAGCTTTGTCGAATCGTTCCGGACGATCAGCTGGCGCGAAAAGCCAGGCGGGGCCAGCTGTGGGAAATCCTGTTTCGAAACTAGTCGCTTTCATGGGTGCGAGAATACACGGCGTTGAAAACGGGATGACGCCGACTAAACTAATCCCGCTGCCCCACGCTTAGCACCACTCCTAGGCGTCGGCAAGCATTGCTGCCACCGCCATGGGAGTGCCCTGTTCACGGATTAATTCGCCACCCGCCCAGTGGTAGACGTGGCGAGAAGAATTAATCATTCCCGCAGCCAGCTGCACCCGCAGTCGCGCACGTTCATAATCCAGATCTGGCCGACAACGTTGCAGCACCTCTACCCACATGTGCAGATAGGTCATTTGCAATGATTTCACGCGGGAAAGGTCTTCGTCGACCAGATTACGAATCTCTCGCTCTTGTACTCGGATGAGATCCGGCTCGGTGGCAGCGATCTGAGTTTGGGCTGCTACCAAACCTGCCAACACCACCCGGGGATCGGCATCCTCGCCATGTTCATACATAACCTCACGGCCGCGGGCCACCAAGCGCGATGAAATATCGATCAACAATTGCGCCAGCATGTCATCTTTGCTGGAAAAATACCGATACACCCCGGGCCCGGAAATACCGACGGCAGCACCAACATCCGCCAGGCGGGTCTGGTGAAAACCACGTTCGGCAATAATGCGCGCCGCCTCACGAAACAATGCTGTGCGACGGCGCTCTTTCGCCTGCGAACGTGCCGTAGAACTCGGTGCCACTAGTGGAAGAAGTGCCGAGTTCCAGTGAAATACAACGCCACGCCAGCTTTCTCCGCAGCGTCGATAACTTCTTCATCGCGGATGGAGCCACCCGGCGAGACGACGGCCTTCACGCCAGCATCGAGCAACACTTCCAGCCCGTCGGCAAACGGGAAGAAAGCATCCGAGGCAGCAACTGCACCGTTGGCACGCTGCTCGTCGTCGGCAAGCGTATTCGCACGTTCCACAGCCAATCGCGCAGAATCAACGCGGTTGACCTGGCCCATACCCACGCCGACGGTAGCGGAACCACGGGAAAGCACAATGGCATTCGACTTCACGGATCGCACCGCCCGCCACGCGAACTCGAGATCCGCAAGTACTTCCTCGCTCACAGGTTCGCCTGCGGCCAACTTCCAATTCGCAGCTTGATCGCCCTCTGCCTGGTAACGATCTGGCTCTTGGAAGAGCACGCCACCAGAAATCACCGTGGTATCCCACGAGCCAGAATCGTCCATCAGCTGCGCGTCGTCGACCTGCAGAATGCGAATGTTCTTTTTGCCCTGCAAAATCTCCACCGCACCGTCTTCGTACTCCGGTGCCAGGATGACCTCCGTAAACACCTCTGCTACTTGCTTGGCCATGTCGACGCTGACTGGGTGGTTCGTAGCAATCACACCACCGAACGCTGATACCGGGTCACACGCATGCGCATTACGATGTGCCTCCGCGATCGAATCATCCGACACTGCAATGCCGCAGGGGTTCGCGTGCTTAATGATCGCCACGCAGGGACGCTGATGATCATGCGCAGCACGCCAGGCAGCTTCAGCATCCTGGTAGTTATTGAAGCTCATTTCCTTGCCGTGTAACTGTTGCGCATTCGCGACGCCACCGGCTCCCGGAATACGTTCCAGGTACGCAGCCTGGTGCGGGTTTTCTCCATAACGCAACTGGGTAGCAGGAACATCCTTGGCCAAGCTGGATTCGGACTCGCCTTCAGCATCCGCCACGAGTTCTGCGAACATCCAGGAAGACACCGCCGTGTCATATTTCGAAGTGTGGGTAAATGCCTCCAACGCCAGCTGTCGACGCTCTGCAAGGCTAAACCCGTCACCTGCCACTGCTTGTGCGACTGCGCCGTAGTTAGCTGGGTCGACAACGACGGCAACGGAATTATGGTTTTTAGCTGCAGCGCGGACCATAGCTGGCCCACCGATATCAATCTTTTCGATGCATTCGTCAACACCCGCACCAGAAGCCACAGTCTCTTCGAATGGGTACAAGTTCACGACTACTAAGTCGAAAGCCGCGATATTCAGCTCATCAAGCTGATCACGGTGTTCTTGCTTGGTCCTATCCGCCAGGATTCCCCCGTGCACGCGTGGGTGCAGAGTTTTCACCCGCCCGTCGAAGCATTCTGGAAATTCGGTGACTTCTTCCACCGGGGTGACCGCGACCCCAGAGTTAGCAATCGCTTTTGCTGTAGAGCCAGTAGAAACAATCTCTACACCGGCATCAGCCAAGCTTCGAGCCAGCTCTTCCAAAGCGGTCTTGTCATAGACGCTGATCAGTGCGCGTTTAATTGTGGTGTGTTCTGAATTAGTCATGGTGAAAAATTACCTTCCTCGAAGTCTGCTCAATCTTGGCCGAACGCAGCAGCGCGACCAATAATTCGCGTTCTACTTGTTTAATCCGCTCGTGCAACTCATCTTCGCTGTCATCTGCGCGAATGTCTACAGCTCGTTGCGCGATAATCGGGCCCGTGTCGACGCCTTCGTCGACATAATGCACCGTCGAGCCGGTAACTTTCACGCCATAATCCAACGCGTCGCGCACCGCATGAGCACCGGGAAACGACGGCAATAAAGCCGGGTGTGTATTAATCAGGCGACCACTGAATTTCTGTACGAAACTCGGTCCCAGAATTTTCATGAACCCGGCCGAGACAATCAAATCGGGCGTGCCGACGGATTCAGCAAGCTGCTCATCCCACTGTGCACGATCATCCAACATCGGCACCACCACGGTGTCTACGCCCGCATTGCGGGCGCGTTCAAGCGCGGGGCAATCACGGTCGGAGACAACTAGTTCAACGGCGTAGTTATCGTCCTGGTTATCGAGAAGGGCCTGCAATAATGTGCCGCTTCCCGATACCAAGGCAGTCAGTCGCAGAGGTGTATTCACATCTCACTAGACTACTCGGTACGTTTGGCCTCGTCATTTTGGCGATTATTTTCATTCTTGGCGTCTTCGCTAGCAGCCGCAGTTTCACCGAGTTCATCGGCGTCGTCGGCGTCGTCTACGTCGTCGGCTTCACCGCTATCTTCGGTTACATTGGTGTTATCGGCTGCATCGGTCTTATCCATCGAGTCACCATCATTCTCCGAATCATTGGCCGCAAAGTCTGCAGTGTATTCAGAGTATTCGGAATCCTCAGCGTCCTCAGCGTAATCGTATTCAGCGTCCGGAGTCTTCTCGGCTCCTTCGCCCTGCGCGTGTTCAGCAGGCACCGCGTCGTCGGCCAGCATATCCAGTTCTTGTTCGGCGTAGTCGGCTGGATCTTCTTCACTTTCTCCGCGCGCTTGACGACGCTGAAACACCAGCAACATGAGCGTGACCGCCAAAGCGATACCGCCAACCCAAATCAGTGCCAAACTTGCCGTCCACAACACAGGCAAACCGGTGTCGCTATAGGCGCCAACCTCTCCTCCGATCAGCAACACTGCGATCGCAACAATTACCCACGTTGCCAGGCCCGCGCTTAAGGTCATTACCGGACTTGGACGCATTCGCAGCATCACCGCAACGATGACTGCCACTGGGATAAATAATCCGATCCAAGCCCAGCTTGCCGACGAAGCCGGTACCACGCCAAGCACCGGTAAAGGCGGCAGTGGCACCAAATGGGTCTCGAATAAGGACACGCTGGCAGCGCCAAATTGGTATTCGGAGCCAAGCAGCACACCACCAACACCGATCACGGCATTCGGAATATACGCCAGGGATAACAACACCAGGGCGAGTTTTGCGGAGGTTCCAGCTTGCGGGTAAGCAGCCATGATCTCGGCTTGCCGCTCCCAGCCGATGACAAGCAAAATCACTCCAACAACTGCCGCCGCGGCAGACAGCGCGGCAAGTGTTTTCACGCCGACGCCGACACCGTCGATAATCGACAACGGAACGCGGTAGCGCCGCGCAAGTGCCCGCCATGCTTTCGGCCCTAAACCAACCACAAACGCCATCAAGTGCACGAGAAGAACCGAAACCAGCACTGGTCCGATCGGCGGCACCGCCACGGGATACACCGCCTGAGCGTCGGCAAGCATCAATAAGGCAATCACTGTAAGCAGCAACGGCGTGCTTAAGCTCCAGGCGAAAACCATCAACAGATCAATAATACTGAACCGTTTCCGTACGCTGGCATGCACTTGCCGGGCAGATAATGCGATGGTCAGCAATGCCGGTAATAACGGTACTGCGGCAATCACACCATCCTCGCCTGCCACTGGCGCAGCGTGAAAGACCAACCAAGCCGTTGCGATGACCGTGGGCAACACCGCAATGGACGAGGAAGTCATCAGTAACGTCGCAACCGCTACGACGATGATCGACATGATGATCACCGCGTGTGGAATGGCAAGTGTGAGCCCAACTTTGCGGATTCGCTGGCCCATTGTTAGCTGCGCAGCAGCGGGTAGCGCACTAGAGCTTGCCGACGTCTTCTTCCGGCGCTGCGACCGTGTTGCATCACGACGCGTCACACCACGAGAGCGCCGGGCGCTACTCTGTAGCTCTGCATCGTGAGCAGAACCAGCAGTACGAGGGCGTCGTTGTGGACGTCGCGCGGGACGGGAATGCGGGCTCGAATTGCTATTCATCGTGTACTACTTTGCCATGTCCAACGAATAAGACCACCGTGGCGCGTCGAAAATCCCAATGCTATCGATACTCTTATGAAGTCCGATCTGGCAGCGTCCTGGAATTCACACCCAGCCCACAGGCCCCAGAATTTACAGTGGCACCATATTTTACGGTTAATTACACCCATGTAAGGGATAACACAGCTAACGGTGAAAATTTTTCCGAAATTGAGTTGATCGATCAGGGCCGAGACATTATTGTTACATTCGTTAGATAACAGACAGGTTACAATTCAACGCTCGTTTACTGGCCAGCATGCTGATCGGAAAACGATGCACCGAATTAGTCGAGAATTGCTGAAACAGGAACGGAAACTATTGATGCAAAGTTCTTCCATTCGCTCCCGTGGGGGCCGCCACCGCAAGGTTAACGCGTCACAAACCGCTAAGGGACGCATCGCCCTGGTCACGGTGGCAGCGGGAACCGTATCCTCCGCTGGTATCGGTGGCGCCACGGCTGCACAGATCAACGCCGCGGAAGTGACAGAGCAAGACGCAACCGTAGACGCTGGCACCACAGATGTGGACTACACCCTCGCCAACGACGCAGACACCTTCCTCCCAGAGGTCGGTGCAGCTCCGCAAATTCTAGAGATCAACGAATTCCGTCCTGTCGCCAACCTGGCCGAACAGCTCGACAAGGCGGTTGCTCACTCCACGGAACGCATCGCCGAGGACCTGAGTTCCCGCCTGCCAAGCGTCGTCAAGCCAGCCGAAGGCGCCTTCACTTCCGGTTTTGGCCCACGCTGGGGTTCTTTCCACAACGGCATCGACATCGCCAACGCAAACGGCACCCCAATTCTGGCAATCATGGACGGCACGGTTCTGGATTCCGGCCCAGCTTCCGGTTACGGCAACTGGATCCGTATTCAGCACGACGATGGAACCATTTCACTGTACGGCCACATGGAATCATTGGATGTTTCCACCGGGCAGCGCGTGCATGCTGGTCAAAAGATCGCGGGCATGGGCAACCTCGGCTTCTCCACTGGTACACACTTGCACTTCGAAGTACACCCAGGCGGTGGCGGCCCCGTAGACCCAGCTGCATGGCTGGCAGAACGTGGCATCCACGTTTAAGCACGCGTCCTGCACCAGGTATATCCGGGCTCTCTGAAACAAACTAGGAGGCCCCAACTTTTAACCGCTTATCCCGCAACTTGTCTGTATTTGTTCCTGCAGCGGGATAAGCGGTTTTTGCGTGCCATAAACTTTCTGGGCCCCAAGCTCCGCCAGCAATTCAGCATCCACCCCATTGATTCACCCCCCATAAATCACCCCTAAAATACGCGCCATAAAATCACATTATTCACACAAGCCACACCAGCAACACGCCGCATGAGCTGGAATCTTTAGCGTTGTCGAGTAAATCAACCCATTAACCAGCGTTTATGGCATTGCTATCACAAATAAATAACGGTAGCTTAAACAATGTTCTGAACACGGCTCTAAATAAGGCTCTAAACAAGCCGAAGCCGGACGGGCAATCCATGGCCGTTCCTGGCAAGAGCCTTTCAGTAGTTGTAAGACTGCACGATTAGACAGGATCTTGTATGAAGCCTTCCCACCGCTTTCGACGGCTCACCCTTGGCGTGAGCGCCGCCGGCCTCGCGGTCGCTGTGAGCCTGCCGGGTTCCACACCAGCAGCCCACGCTGATCCAGCCCTGACCGCAACAGTCAACCCAGGCAGCGCCAAAGACCCCGTCATTAACGGTTATGATCTAGACGCTCTGCTCAAGGTTGCCGAAGGATTGGCATCCACTGTGCAGCAGCTCAACCAAGGTGGATCCCCGAGTCTCCAAAACAGCAGCGATGCCCTGGAGATCATTATTGACCCCCTCACCTCCCCGGAAGCAAAGCCTGCGGAGAAGGCAGCACAAGCTTCCCCATCGACGTCGTACATGACCGCGGAAAGAGGTACGACTGCCGACGGCCGCACCGTGGTCTTTCCTACCGAGGGAATTTTTACCTCACCATTCGGACCGCGCTGGGGCCGGATTCACCAAGGCATCGACATCGGAAATGGTATCGGCACCCCAATTTATTCCATTATGGATGGCACCGTTATCAGCGCCGGCCCGGCACAGGGATACGGCAAATGGGTACGTGTTCAGCACGACAATGGCGAAATCTCCGTATACGGTCACGTGAATTCATACAACGTGAGCGTTGGCCAAAAAGTTACCGCCGGCGAGCAGATCGCCACCATGGGCAACGAAGGCCACTCCACCGGCCCACACCTACACTTTGAGATCCGCCCAGACGGTGCCACCCCGGTAGACCCAGTCCCATGGTTCGCCAAGCAAGGCATCACCGTCCGAGGCGCTAAATAGCGCCCCGAGAGTTTTTCTCAAACTTTAGCGCCCCGGGAGCACTCCTAGAGTCTCGCTAGAGTTTTCCTAAAGTTTTTCCATAGGCGGCGCACCCACCAACATCAAGCGGATCGTTCCTGAAGAACCAAAGTCAATGGTCACGGTTGCCCGCGCACCTTGGCCATCCGCAGAAATCACGGTGCCCAAACCATATTTGGCGTGATTGACCTTGTCTCCAACGGCAAGATCTAATTTCGCGCCACCGGTTTTCTTTTCCGGAATACCGGAACGGTTCCGTTGCGAAGGGGAAGACGCAGCAGAACCACGCATCCGGCGCGAACGGCGTGCGCCGTACGACATTTCCGCCCAAGAATCGTCATCGCCTCCACCAAAGCTAGTGAAGCTAGAACCACCAGTGCCCCATCCAGTGCCCAGGCCTGCGGTGGGTTCTTCGCGTTTCCAGGTGATAACTTCCGACGGGATTTCTGCCAAAAACCGGCTCGCGGGGTTTTCCACCGGGCGGCCCCAAGCAGACCGCATCATTGCCCGGGTCAGATAGAGTTTCTTCCGCGCTCGAGTAATGCCCACATACGCCAGGCGGCGTTCTTCGGATAATTCGTGTGGATCACCAAGTGCACGCATGTGTGGAAATTGTCCGTCTTCCCAACCACTGACAAACACCACCGGAAATTCGAGTCCCTTGGCTGTGTGCAGGGTCATGAGGGTAACGACGCCATGCTCGTGGTCTGGAATCTGATCGGCATCAGCAACCAGGGATACCTTTTCCAGAAATGCGGCCAACGAGCCTGCTGGGGCTGCACCATCGTCCAGCCCATCGTCCAGCCCGTCGTCCAGCCCGTCGCCTGCAGCAGCGGAACCATTGGCAGCATTGATATCTGCTTCGTCTAATCCAGCGGCGTTGGCTGCATCAGAGGAAAATTCGCGCGCTACCGAAACCAACTCGTTCAGGTTGTCCAAACGGGTGCCATCTTGCGGGTCATTGGACGCTTCTAATTCCGCTTTGTAGCCGGTGATATCAAGAATCCGACCAATCAATTCACCGAGGTGCGGCTGGCCAGTGGCTTCATTAGTCATCGCAGGAATTTCTTCCCGCACGGTAGCGAGCATCTCGGCAAAACCACGCAGTGCATTCCGCGCCCGAGCACTGAGGCCAGCAATGTCTCCGGCAGCTGCTGCTTCCAGGGCTTTGCCGAAACTGATGTTGTGGTTTTCCGCGTGCACAGCGAGTTGCCCCTGGGCTTTATCACCAATGCCGCGCTTGGGAACATTGACGATTCGTCGCATGCTGACGGTGTCATCCGGGTTTTCCAATACACGCAGGTAGGCCACAATGTCGCGAATCTCTTTACGCTCGTAGAACTTCGTGCCACCGACCACCTTGTATGGGATACCGGAGCGGATGAAAATATCTTCCAATGCACGCGAGGCGTTATTCGTCCGGTACATCACCGAAATATCGTTGTAGCTATACCCTTGGTCGCTGAGCGTATCGATCTCGGAAGCGATAAACCGCGCCTCATCGTGCTCATTGTCCGCCACATACCCAATAATGTTTTCGCCTGCGCCCTGATCGGTCCACAGCTTTTTCTCTCTCCGCCCCGCATTATTAGTGATCACGGCATTGGCAGCGGTCAAAATATTCTGCGTTGAGCGGTAATTTTGCTCCAACAAAATCGCGCGTGCCTGCGGATAATCGCGTTCAAACTCTTCGATATTGCGGATGGTGGCGCCGCGGAAGGCATAGATCGACTGGTCAGAATCGCCAACCACGCATAACTCTGGGGCGCTCATGCGTTCCGGATTTGACTGCGCACCGCTGTTCTTGCCGACGAGCGCTGCCACCAGCGCGTACTGTGCATGGTTGGTGTCCTGATACTCGTCGATCAGCACGTGACGGAAGCGCCGCCGATAATATTCAGCGACTTGTTCGTGTTCCCGGAAAATCCGCACGACTTCTCCGATGAGATCGTCGAAGTCCACGGCATTCGCTGCCCGCAGACGACGTTGATAT
Source organism: Corynebacterium propinquum DSM 44285 (assembly GCF_000375525.1). Classification (GTDB taxonomy): domain Bacteria; phylum Actinomycetota; class Actinomycetes; order Mycobacteriales; family Mycobacteriaceae; genus Corynebacterium; species Corynebacterium propinquum. Next base: position 47,976 of record NZ_AQXC01000010.1, on the reverse strand, counting down.
TCGGCGTAAACTTCTGCAACCGTAGTGTCGAAGGGATTTTTCGTGGTCGCTGCCGCAGAGGCTGCCGCGGCTGGATCCTGCAATTCATTCTTATGATGTGAGATCGCATTCGCCAGCACCCGGCCGGTAAATTTCTTCAGGTCTAAATTCATTTCCTTGGCGATCATCGACAGCAATCGGCGGGCATCGTCGCCGTCGTAAATGCTGAAATTCGTATTCAAGCCGTCGACAAGATGAGCGTGCTGACGTAAGATCCGCACGCACGTCGAGTGGAAAGTGGCCACCCACATGCGCTCAGCGACAGGGCCAACGAGCTGGCCGACGCGCTCGCGCATTTCTCGCGCAGCCTTATTGGTAAAGGTAATCGCCAAGATTTGGTGGGGTGCTACGCCCCGCTGCTGCATCAAATACGCAATGCGACGAGTCAACACCGCAGTTTTGCCCGAACCTGCGCCCGCAACGATCAACAGCGGGCTTCCAGAATGCTCCACTGCCTGCCGTTGTTGCTCGTTCAGCCCGGCAATAAGGTGCTCAGCCGATTGTGAGCTCGGTCTGGTTCTGTTGACGCCCTGCGATAGCTCGGTATCATGTGGCGGAAAACCACGGGGTTGTCTACCGCCGAATAACGATGGCTCAGGACTATATGCTGCAGGATTGTCTGGTGAATTGCTCTGTGCATCATTAGCTTGCGGGCGAGGCTGAAACGGCGATGAATTCATAATCTTCCAAACTACTATTTCGCCTACTATTTCACCGTTTTGCTGTGTCACCATCTCATTCCATCTTGTAACCGCCACCACAGTAGAATGCCCCGTATGAACCAGATGGACAACGTGGCTTCGAATTTCTCAGTGCGTACTCCGACCGGAACTGATGATCCGCTGTCGGATAAAGAAATTGAGACTTACCGCAAAGAGATCGACAAGATGAACGACATCATCCTCACTGCGGTAAAACGGCGCACTGAGGTGGCCCAGGCGATTGGTAAAACGCGTATGAGCTCCGGTGGCACCCGCTTGGTACACACCCGCGAGGTAGCGATCATCAATTTTTTCCGCGACGAGCTCGGTGCCGACGGCGTAGATATCGCAAATGCGCTGTTACGTTTGGGCCGAGGACATTTAGGGTAATTCACTTGCCCTAGCCCAGAGACACCGTCTGGCAAAGCCCAGAAGCACAGTGTGGCGCATAAAGGAACAGTGATAGGAAATTTTTATTCACCTATTTCGCCACCAATTTTGGGGACGAATCAACTTCCATTTATGCAGTACAACAACCCATTCTCCCACTTCTAACCCATTCCGTTCAGCAGACATAGACCGCTTTGTCTAACACAAGCAGACCAAGAGTGCTACCGTAGCGGTCATTCCACGTGGCAAGCAGGAGCGCCTGCCACAGCAATTCAAGGAGGTTCTCATGTCTGATCTGACTCCAAACCACAAGGCCGGCGAACCACTCGCACCAATCGATGGTGACAACCTGCAGGCAATGGCCAACAAGAACACCGAAAACCCTGAAGGCGGCAAGAAGGTCATCCGCACTCACACCGAGGCAGACGGCCAGTTCCGCAACTACACCCAGGTACGCGATCTGGAACCAACCTTGGTTGCCGAACCACCAAAACTGCTCGGCGATGATTCCGCACCTAACCCCACTGAGATCGCCCAGGCCGGTCTGGCTGCCTGCATCTCCGTCGGAATTCAGGCTATCGCTACCCACCGCAATATCACGTTGACCAAGATCAACATCGATATCGAATCCGATATCGACATCTCCCCAACCTGGGGTGTAAGCCCACGCGAGGACGCCCGCCCGGGTGTTTCCGACGTTCGTGTCAAGGTGGATATCGATGGTGATGCTGAACGCGAGACCCTCGAGAAAGTCGTCGCAGACGCTATCCAGTGGTCCCCAGTGGTCAACACCTACACCCGCCCAGCCAACCTGACCCACGAGCTGGTCTAGCCTCTCAGTCGGTTATCCACCCTGCTTATAGCGATTAGAACCCAGGGCAGCAGCCTAGGAAAAAATAGGCTGCTGCCCTACTGTTAATAAGGCGACTTTCATGACTACCGAAGCAAAAACTATTGAATTAGCTCCCTTGGACATTCCCGAGGATATCCGCACAACACTGCAGGAAAACGCTTCTGCTGTCGACAAAGGCGAAAAGCCAGCACGCTATGGCCTCGAACTTTTGGCTCAGCACGGCCTGCTTAACACCGACGACCTCGTTGCCACCGTTCGCTTGGTACGCGGTTTGGCCCGTGAGGATCTGTCTGTAGCTTTCAGTACCTGGGCAGACCTCATGGTTTTGACTTACTTGAAAGCCGCCGACAGCCAGCACCCACAGCTCATTGAAGCTATTGAAAATGGTACCCGCCCCGGCGTCACGGGCATGGCTTCAGTCTTTAAATATGCTGCCGGTGCCGGGGATCTTGATTTGCAGGCACAAGCAGTTAACGGAGGATATAAAGTATCCGGCAAGTTAAAGTGGGCCTCGAACTTGGCTGATGATTCCATCATTGTCTCTGGCGCACACTCCGATCAGGGCGGGCAGATTTTATTTGTCGTCGACGGCAACGCGGAAGGTCTCACCCTCGGCACCCCATTCGGGCTGTTGGGGCTCAATGCCACCGCTTCTGCATGGGTGGAATTCGACGAAGTCTTCGTTGCAGAAGAAAACATCCTGACTACAAGCTTTCCGGATTATCTGCCGCGGGTGCGCCCTACGTTCTTGCTTCTGCAGACCTCAGAATGCCTCGGGGTTGCAGAATCCGCGATTGCCGCAGCAAGCGGCAAAACGGTGGGCATCAACGAAGTTTTTGCCGATGACGTGGCACAGACCTATGACAAGATCACGGAGCTGATCTCCATCCAGGAATCCATTGCAGAAAAAGCCGCGTCCGGTGAGCAGGTAGCGTTCACGGATCTGCTACGCCTGCGTCTCAACGCGGCGGAAGCTGCCGTTCAGGCCGCCAATCTTGAGATCCGCGTTGCGGGCGGTGCTGGCTATGCACAGTCGTCCCCAGCATCCCGCCGCTACCGTGAAGCGACGTTTATTCCTGTACAGTCGCCTTCCGAAGGTCAGCTGAAATGGCAATTGGCACGCGAGGAAAGCTAAGCAGTGACAAATTCGAAAAGTTCGACTCGTGAGTTCAGCCTCAAAGACAAACTCCGCGGTGCATCGGGAGCCTTTCCGAAAGGAACCACGGTAGTGACCACGTTGCACGAGGGAGCAGATGCTGGAATGACAGTATCCGCTTTTTCGTCGCTCTCGTTGGATCCGCCGTTAGTGATGCTATCGGTCGGCAATCATTCATCATCGTTGCCGAAGCTCATCGAAGGTAACCCCATTGCAATTTCGGTGTTGGCGCAAGGCCAAGCACCACTGGCACAACAATTTGCCCGGAAAGGTATCGACCGCTTCGCCGGAGTGGATACCCACCGCACAGCACTGGATGTGCCGGTGATATCCGGGGCCGCATCTTGGTTTTCAGGCACCATCCAGTCCAAAACCCCCGCTGGCGATCACACCATCGTGATCGTCGAAGTCGAGGAATGTGATTCCGATGCCTCGGTATCTCCATTGCTTTACCAAGGCGGCGAGTTCCATTGCTGGCCAGAGGCCGGATGGCGCCCATCTTCTATCTAAGATCAACCAATTACGGTTGAGGTTTTATCCCTCGGCCACAACAACCGAATAATCAACGACCCGCAAGCATTCAGCTGAGTGCTTGCGGGTTTTTGCATGCTCACTCCAACCCTGGGATCTCAGAATTCACAATCTCTCGTGACTTCCGCAACAAAAATTCACGGCGTGTCGAAACATTAATAACATCAGCAACACTTGTAACTTCAGTTGCATGAACTAATTTGGCCAAACCTTACTGCACCTAAAAACACATCACTGATTACTTATTTCTCCAAGGAGTCCATCATGAGGATGCGCAGACATTTATCTCCTTCTCGGCCCCGCTGGATCACGCCTACCATTGCTCTGACAAGTACGTCAGCCCTCGTTCTAGCCGCGGCGTTCGGCGATAACCAGGTATTAAATACCCAAGGTGTCGGCCACAATTCGGTGGAAGCGACGCTCAAGACCACGAGCTTTTCCAGCGGAACCACCACCGTCGTCGATGACCCAGCTATCGCCACCCAAGGTGCCCATGACCACGGACACGGGCACGAACACGGGCACGACGATCTATCAGAGGGCGAGTCTCGCGCCGTCCAAGAATTCACCCAAGACGAAGAATTCGACTCATTCGCGCTGACCTGGGAAGGCGATCGCGACGTCCTCGCATTCTTCCGCGCCCAAGCCGCCGATGGCTCCTGGGGCCCGTGGTTGGAAACCCATCCACTACCCAACCCTGACGAAGCCAGCAAACAAGGCACCGAACTGATTTATGTCGCGCCGACCAACAAGGTCCAGGTTTCGCTCGCCGGCGTGGACCTTTACGACGGCCACGATGACCACCACAGCCATGACGAGCACGATAGCCACGACAGTCATGACGAGCACAATAGCCACGACACCCCGGACAGTCACGATGACCACCACAGCCATGACGATCACGACGGCCATAATGACCAGGGGCGCGAGATTTCTCCACAGGTAAGCACCCCGAAAGCGGGCTTGGAAACCTCGGAAGGAATCATCCAACCAGTCACCGATTCTGTAGACCTCACCCACACCGACAACGCCGTTGGCGTCGCACCGTTGCCGAAAGCGGAAGAGCTCAGCGCCGTTTTCGTCAATGGCCAAGAAGGTGCTACTCCCGCTGGTATCCAGCAGACCGCTAACCTTGCCGTGGGCATGCCCAGCGTGGTCACCCGCCAAGCTTGGGGCGCCAACGAGTCCTTCCGTGGTAACTGTGGGCCCACCGGCATGGATTACAAAGCAATGACGCTGCATCACACCGCTGGCGTGAACAATTACAGCCGTGAATCTGCGGCCGCCCAGGTGCGCGGTGCATACCAGTACCACACGCAGTCGTTGGGGTGGTGCGATATCGGATACCACGCGCTCGTCGACAAATTCGGCACCATTTACGAAGGCCGCCGCGATGGCTTAAACGCCGGTATTCTCGGCGCACACGCTGGTGGCTACAACACCGGCACCTTTGGCATCGCCATGATTGGTAACCACCAAATCGCTCCGGTTCCGCAGCCTACTATCAATTCCGTAGGTCAGATCGCGGGCTGGCGCGCGGCACAATCTGGCTTTGATCCTTCCGGTACCGTCTCCCTGACTTCCGAGGGCAGCCAGTACGCCCGCTACCCTGCCGGCGACACCCGCACATTTAACCGCTTCCATGGCCACCGCGACGTGGATAATACCGAATGCCCGGGCGACGAAGCCGTCAAACAATGGGCAGCAATCCGTGCGGCCACGAACCAGGCCTATAGCCAGGTCAAAAACATGATCGCTGGGAACCCCGGAAGCACTCCGGGGCAAACCCAGAACAATCAATCACAGTCGAACCAATCACAGGGCACTACTCCGCATCGCCCGTCGTCGCCAAGCGGTAATGGTGCCCCTGGTCAGAACCTTGCCACGCTAGCTGCCACCGCGATTGGCTTGATCGCACCGATCGTGATGAGACTGCTGAAAAACTCACAGACCAGCAGCCTGCCTGACAATGCCAATAATCTAGCTCAGGTCGAAGTCATTCCTGGGCTCAAGCTCGGCGATGTTCCCGGCCTGATCGGACGCGTCGTGCAGCTGACCGGAGATTCCACTATTGAGCAAACCTGGGCGCGGATCAACGCTCTATTGGGGCCGGTATTAGGCACGCCTATTACCGGAATCGGTACCGCAGGCGTGGGCGCCGGATTCGGTACCGACGTTGACTTCGCGGTGTTCGACAACGGCGTGATCGTCGATTCGGAAGAAACCGGCACGCAGGCGTTGTGGGGTGAGATCGCCCGCGTCTGGGCTAACGGTGCGGTAGAGGCACTGGGCTTGCCGACAAGCACCCCGGAAAACTACGACGGAAACACCCCGATTCAGGTGAGTTTCCAACACGGTTCCATCACCTATGACCCAAGCACTGGCCACATCGAAATCGTAGAAGACGACTAGAGGGGGTAACCCGATGACGACGATGCACCCTGTCACACGCCACAGCCACAGCCACAAGCACAACCACAGCGGCCAGCACAACCAGCACCACCATGGCCACAAGGGCGGTCATTGCCAGCACGGTTCGGCGACTGGCCTCCGCCTGGTAGCGGTCATCATTCTCACCACTACTATTTTGGTCGCAGAAATCGTGGGCGCATTCTGGTCTGGGTCCCTGGCTTTGCTTGCCGACGCCGGGCACATGGCCACGGACTCGGTCGGGTTAGTCATGGCAGGGCTTGCACTGTGGTGGGGGCAACGGAAAGCCACGCAACTGGCTACCTACGGGTTTTCGCGGGCGGAAGTCATCGCTTCTGCGCTGAACGCTTTGCTGGTTATGGCTATTGCGGTCTGGATTGTGTTCGCGGCAGTCCGTCGGATTCACGATCCCGCTGAGCTTTCTGCCGAGGTCATGCTCGTCGTCGCCACGATCGGCCTGCTGGCCAACTTGCTGGCGATGCTGGTGTTGCACAAACCGTCGCAAGATTCGCTGAATATCAAGGGCGCTTATCTGCATATTGTGTCGGATATGCTCAGCTCTATTGGGGTAATTTTCGCTTCCGCCGTGGTGTGGGTGACCGGTTGGGGCGGCGTGGATATTGCGGTCTCCGTGTTGATCCTGACGGTTTTGTTGCCACGCTGTTGGCAGTTGTTGCGGCAGTCCTTGTCGGTGTTGATGCAGCAGGCGCCGGCCGGACTAGATTATGTGACCATTCAGCGGGAGCTTTTGCGTATTCCCGGCATCGAGCGCGTCTATGACCTGCACCTGTGGTCGCTGACCGGCTCGGATGCAGTCGCGACGGTACACGTTGTTGTTACGCAACCAGCCGCTGTCCACCAACCAGATTCCAGCCAGCGTGATGTTATGAACCATCATGAAACAGTCTTGCGCCGCGTGGAAGCTGTCTTGCGCGACACGTATGGGATCACACGCACCACAATCCAAATTGAGCTCGCGCCCCACCGCCACGTGGAACACGCTGACCGCGCAGCTGCTCATCACCCGCAGACTGCCGAACATCAGGGATGGCGCCTGTGGGAAAAAACTGCTGTAACATGTACCCGAAACTGGCGTGCACACACCGTCTAGGGTAGCGAAAAGCAGTATCATATAACGGCGTGAGTCCTTTTACATCTATCTCCTCCACCGCGGAATGGCAACGACTGAACACCCTGGCCAACAACCAGGATTTCGACCTGCGCTCGCTTTTCCACTCGGACCGCGACCGGGCCCGGCGGTGGTCGTTTTCCGCTGGTGAACTCCACATCGACTTATCCAAAAACTGGCTCGATGACACGGTCCATACGCACCTGGTGGAATTGGCAGAACGCGCGGGCCTGCGCGAAGCCATCGAGAAGATGTATTCCGGCGCCCACATCAACAACACTGAAGACCGCGCCGTCTTGCACACGGCTTTGCGTGCACCGGGCGCTTTTTCCTCCCACGGCCAGCAGGATTTAGTAGTCGACGGACAAAACGTCACCCGCGATACCCACGCGGAGCTGGATAAAATGGAGCGCTTCGCCAATTCACTGCGCGATGGCACCCGGACTGGTTTTACCGGGAAGAAAATCCGCACCATCGTCAATATCGGTATCGGCGGTTCGGATCTCGGTCCGGCCTTTGCCGCACTTGCACTGCAGGAATACAACACTGCAGGCATCCACGCCGAATACGTTTCCAACGTGGATCCAGCCGATATGAGCGATACCTTGGCCGTGGTGGATCCAGAAACCACGCTGTTTATCGTCAGCTCGAAATCTTTCGGTACCCAGGAGACCTTGTCCAATGCCACTGCTGCCCGGCGGTGGCTCGTCGACAAGCTCGGCAGCTCCGATGCTGTGTCGCATCATTTCATTGCGGTCTCAACGAACGAGGACAAGGTCAAGGAATTCGGCATCGACCCGGACAACATGTTTGTGTTCTGGGACTGGGTCGGCGGGCGCTATTCGGTGCCTTCTGCCATTGGCCTTTCTCTGATGCTCACCATCGGACCGGAGGATTTCCGCCGCTTCTTAGCTGGTTTCCACGCCATCGATGACTACTTTTATCGCACCGACCTTCGTGACAACGTCGTCGCCCTCATGGGTTTGCTGGGTGTGTGGTACACCAACTTCCACGGTGCCGCGAGCCACGCGATTTTGCCATACTCACAGCATTTGCGGCGCTTCCCGACGTATCTGCAGCAGCTGACCATGGAATCCAACGGCAAATCTGTCCGCCGCGATGGCGCGAGCGTCGACTATGCCACCGGTGAGATTTACTGGGGCCAAGCCGGCACCAACGGCCAACACGCATTTTTCCAGCTGTTGCACCAGGGCAAACACCTCGTCCCGGCGGATTTCATTGGCTTTGCTCGCCCGCATCAAGACTTGGCTGCGATCGACGGCGAAGGCTCATTACATGATCTGCTGATGAGCAACTTCTTTGCCCAATCCAAGGTGATGGCTTTCGGCAAAACCGCCGAGGAAGTTGCCGCGGAAGGCGTAGCCGAAGAACTCATCCCCCACCTGGTCATGCCAGGTAACCGTCCGACCACGACGATCCTTGCTCCACAGCTAACCCCGTCGGTGTTGGGCAGCTTGATCGCGTTGTATGAGCACATCACCTTCGTACAAGGCGTGATCTGGGGTGTGAATTCCTTTGACCAGTGGGGTGTGGAACTGGGTAAGAAACAGGCCGACGCATTGTTGCCCGCCATTTCCGGCGCCGAAGCAATTGATTCCGGCGATAGCTCGACGGACGAGCTGATCCGCTGGTACCGCAGGCAACGCGAGGCTTAACCAGCCCCGGACCAACCCGCGACTTAATCTGTTTGGGGGCCGACCAACGGCTGGCAGTGCGGACACCACCAGATGATGCGTTCTAGCTCGCCATCGATCCCGCCGCGAGTTTTCTGGTCCGGCCCGCCCAAAGAATCGTGCTTGATCAGGGTTCGGCAGCGCCGACACGGCCGGTTGTTACGACCGAACACGTAGGTTGTCTCCCCAGCACGCTTGATTCCGGTGGTCACACGCACCGGTTCGTTTCTATTCGCCCACATGATGCGGCGTGCAATATCCAGGATCTCGGACACTCGCGCCGTATCTAGCACGCCGACGCGGCTAGCTGGGTGCAGGCCAGCAAGAAAACACACCTCTGCACGGTATTCGTTGCCGATACCCACCAGGTTGGTTTGATCCAATAACGCGGTACCAATCGGGCGCTGCGGTTGCGCCACAATGCGGCGCAGCGCTTCGACTTTGCCGTGGTTATCCCAGTCGTCGGCAAGAATATCCGGGCCGAGATCACCAATAAACCGCTCGTATTCTGTTGCTGGGAATACCCGCACCAATCCCAACTGGTGCCCCACGACTTCGATATCGCGCGGTTGCTGAGCAAACCGCAGCACTACCCGGGCGGTATGGGCTGGTTGGCGCCACCTGTCCCCGGCTAAATGCATCGCCCACGTACCCTCCATTTTTAAATGGGTGGCCAGGATCTGTTGGTCGAAAAGCATGAACAGATACTTTCCGTACGGCCAGATCTTCTGGCACTGGGCACCGGAAAAATCGCGATTGGCGAAGCGCGGGGTGCGGATCGAGGTACGCGTGACGGTCTTGCCGACGAGAAACTGAAGCCTCTGCGACAACTGCAGTACGGAATCGCCTTCTGGCATTGTGCGCGCACCTCCTGGTGTAGTAATTCAACGATTTACCGGTTCAGTTTTTGGCTGGTGAACCGGCTTCAGTCACCGGCTCAACCGCAGCCCCTTCGGGCTGAGTTTAGCGCCGTATTTACGCATCGCTAGCGCTAATGGGGTTCCCAGGATGGCCGCGCCGTTCGCCTTTTCAATGGTCAGCGGGCGGATCCATTCCGCATCCAGCGCAGCATGCACAGCATCGACAAGCAACTGTGCCGGATCGGCATCGATGCCTTCCGGGAGTGCGTCGAAAAACGTCGTCAAGGTTTTCCCGCCGCGACTCAAGTGCGCCAGGCACAGCCCGTCGGCAAGCACCACTAGGCTCCCGGCAGACCGTGCAGGACGTGAGCCGGTACGAGCAGCACCGCTTTCACCAGAATCAGCGCTGTCACCAGCACCATCAGCCTGTGGCCAATCCACTGCAGCACCATACGGGTTGGCTGGATCGGTCGCAGCAAGAACGACGACATCAGGGTCTGTGGTCCCGGAAGGCCACCCGTGCACATCTGGGGCATCATCGGCACCGCGCAACCGGTCTACCACCGACGGCGTAGAAAACTGCGCGGCACCCAACCCCTCAACGAAATACCCGCGCTGGGCCTTTCCCGCGGCTTCAAACTCGCTGAGCACTTTATACGCCAAGGCGAATCCACCGGTGACGTCCTCGGCGACCACGCTTCCCCGGGTAAGCACCCCATAACGATCCAGCCAGGCTTCTCCTTGGGCCACCGAACGCGCAGTGGCGTCGCGATCCGGCTGCACCGTCAGCGCCCACCGCCCGACCATATCCGGCGGTGTGGACTGACCGGAACGCGCATGCTGGCTGGTAGCAAAACTTGTACGCCCCATCCGCAGCCGCGAACGCCGCGGTTGCCGCTTTGCCTTGTGCGCCCGGCTTGCCCCACCAGCTAATCGCGTGCGCAATGGCGCAAAACTATCGGGGCTCACCATTCCCAGATCCACTAATTCCCACAGTGCCGCGCGCACGGTCTCGCTGGTGAATTGCTGCGGTGCCGGCGTGCTGTGTGCAGAATGATCATCGAAACTCAGCGTCCCGGCGCGGTTTACCTGTTCGACGATGTCAGCAAATAAATAGCCACCGCCATTGCTCAAAACCATCACGATGGCTTCTTGCACGTGCGTCAGCCCAGACGTATCGGATGATGCGTCGTCCAGCGGGGCGAGTTGGGCGGCGTATTCGGCGGGCAGCAGCATAATCCACGGATCGTTGCGCCCAGCTTGGCCCACCCCGCGGATCAAGACTTCGCCATTACTAGTCAGCTCATCCAAAAACCGCGGGCTATAGCCTGGCACGCGGGCAGGCAACACCAATTGTTCCCAGGCGCTGGCTGGCAGGCGTACCCCGGCTAGCTGTTCGATGGCGGCAAATACTGCATCCTCCCCGCCCAGTCCGGACGGTGCATCGGTGATCTGGTGCCAGCTGAGCAAAAAGCGTGCGAAGCCGGACGCGCTGACCGGGCGCAGCGCCTTACGGGCTGCCGCTAATGAGCGCGAGCGGATGCGCTTGAGCACCCCGGCTGCGCAATACTCCAGCTCGTCGATGCCTTGGCGGTAGTGACCTTCTACCAATTCGCCGCTGCCGGAAAGTGTTTGCACGATATGCCAGGCGCTGGAAATGCTGATTCCGAAGGCATCCGCGGCATCGCGCAACACGAACGGCCCGCGCGAGCGCGCCCAGCGTTTCAGTAGTTGTGCTAGCGCATCGTCGATAGTTTCTGTTTGTGCGGGTATCCCGGGTGGCACCGGGATGCCCAAACCATCGCGCAATAATGCTGCATCGTTGCTCTGTGCTAGGTGGTCGTGCCCGACCATGCGCAGCACCATCACGCGCGCACCCAGTTCGCGTTGGGCCTGTTCCAGGGTGATCTCGGCATGCTCGGCGAGTTGGTCAACCGGGAACGGGCCAATCCGGCGCAGTATATCGGCGAGTTGTTCGGCTGTGTGTGCCCGACGCTCCGGGGTGGTGTGCTGCAGGGCTTGGTGCACCTCCACGATGACATCGGGGTCCAGCAATTCCCGCAGCTCCACGGTGCCCAACAGCTTTGCCAACAAACTCGGGTCCAGTGACAGCGCAGCAGCGCGCTTTTCCGCCAGCGGGCTATCGCCTTCGTACATGAATGCGCCGGTGTAATTGAACAATAGCGACGAGGAAAACGGCGACGGCTGCTCGGTTGTAACTTCCGCGATGCGGATGGTGCGCTGAGCAATCGACCGGGTGACCTCATGCAAGGCTGGCAGGTCATAGACATCTTGCAAGCATTCACGCACTGTTTCCAAGATGATGGGAAATGATGGGTACTTGCGGGCTACATCAAGCAGTTGCTCGGCTTTTTGTCGCTGTTGCCACAGCGGTGCGCGCTTGCCCGGGTCATACCGGGGCAATAACAACGCGCGGGCCGCGCATTCGCGAAACCGCGAGGCAAACAACGCCGAATTGCCCACCTGGGTAGTCACGATTTCTTCGATTTCGTCATCGTCAAAAATAAATAACGAAGCATCGGGATCGTGGTCGCCTTCCGGCACGCGCAACACGATGCCGTCATCACCAGCGACAGCTTGGGCGTCCATGCCGGTGTTTTCTGCAATCCGCGCGCCTACCGCCAGCGCCCACGCAGCATTCACGCCGCGGCCAAACGGGGTGTGCAAGACGACGCGCCAATCCCCCAGTTCATCGCGGAAACGCTCCAGGACCAGTGTTTTCTCATCCGGGATCAACCCGGTGGCCTCGTACTGCTCATCCAGATAGCCCAGCAGGTTGGTGCGTGCGCGCTCTTCCAGCGGCAAGTCAACTAAGGCTTTGTCACGCTCACGGTGGGCATGGCGTCGAAAAGCCCCAGAGCCAGGCCGAGCTCGTAGGGGCGTCCTAATTGATCGCCGCTCCAAAACGGCAGGCGTCCGGTATGGCCCGGGGCAGGGGTAACCAGCACCTGGTCACGGGTGATGTCTTCGATGCGCCAGCTGCTTGCCCCCAGGGTGAATACGTCGCCCACGCGGGATTCATAGACCATTTCCTCATCGAGCTCACCGACCCGGCGCTGGATAGGTTTGCCAGATCCACTGGCACCGGTGCCAGCCGCGCCCGTGGAATCCCCCGTCGTACCAGCAAAAAAGACGCCAAACATGCCGCGGTCCGGGATGGTACCGCCACTGGTGACGGCCACGCGCTGTGAACCTGGCCGGGCGGACAAGGTGTTGTCGACTCGATCAACAACGATCCGGGGCTTGAGCTCTGCGAAATCGGTGCTGGGATAGATTCCACTGGCTAAATCCAGCACGGAGTCATAGACGTCGCGGTCCAAGTCGCGGTACGGGTAGGCGCGGCGAATAGTGGAAAACCACTCGTCGACGTCGAGGTCTTCTACCGCCACCGCAGCGATGGTCTGTTGCACCAACACGTCCAGCGGGTTGCGCGGAACATGGATCTTCTCAATCAAACCGGGTTGCACCCTGCCGACGGTTACCGCAGTTTGCACCAAATCCGCGCGGTGTTTCGGGTAAAAATCTCCCCGAGATACCGCACCGACGCTATGGCCTGCACGCCCGACTCGCTGCAGCGCAGAAGCCACCGACGGCGGAGATTCGACTTGCACCACCTGGTCGACTGCCCCCATATCAATGCCAAGTTCCAGCGAGCTGGTAGCCACCACGGCCTTCAACGCACCTTGCTTGAGCAGTGATTCTGTCTGGGCTCGCTCATCTTTCGAGACCGAACCATGGTGCGCACGAGCAATCACCGACGCGGCGGCACCCGCGGTATCGGTGTGCTTCATCAATTGCGCGGGATCCCGGCGCGTGGGCGCCGACAGCAATTCCGGGGCATGCTCAGCGGCATATAGCTCGTTGATCCGCGAGGTCAGCCGTTCTGCGGTCCGCCTGGAGTTGACGAACACCAAAGTGGAAGTTTGCCCCATGATGGTCTGGTAGAGCTCGGCTTCAATATGCGGCCAGATGGATTTCGCCGTCGGCAAGGCGGAATCGCTCGCAAAAGACGGTGTCTCTTCTCCGGCCCCCGCCGCACCGTTGCCCGCACCGGGTGCGCCACCGCTGCTCAAGCCCAGCGGATCGTCCACGGTCATCTCCCCGATCGTGGAGGCCTGTTCCGGCACCGGCAGATCCGCCATGTTGTCCACCGGCACCCGCACGACCAGTTCCCACGATTTTTTCGCTGGCGGGGCGACGATTTCTACCTCGCGGTCACCCCCGAGAAACTGCGCTACGGTCTCGATCGGGCGCACCGTAGCCGACAGCCCGATGCGTTGCGGGTCGCCAGCCACACGTGCCAAGCGTTCCAGTGTCAACGCCAGGTGTACCCCGCGTTTACTACCTGCTAGCGCGTGGATTTCGTCCACGATGACGGTGGTGACGGTAGATAGAATGCCCGCGGCTTTGCCTGTGAGCATGAGATAAGCCGATTCTGGGGTGGTGATCAAAATATCCGGCGGGCGGCGTAGCTGCCGGGCACGTTCTGCTTGCGGGGTATCGCCACTGCGCACACCGACGCTGACCGACGGCACATCGTGGCCTATGCGCTGTGCGACGCGGCCGATGCCTGTCAGCGGGGCGTGCAAGTTTCGTTCGACGTCCACCCCCAGGGCTTTCAGCGGCGAAATATAGAGGACTTTGACGCCGGGTTGGGAAGCGACCGTGGGCTTGTCTGCGACCGGCAGGGTTAACTGCCCACCAGCAGTGCTCAGCCCATTGAGAGCCCACAAAAACGCGGCCAGGGTTTTACCGGAACCAGTCGGCGCCACCACCAGCGCGTTTTTCCCTTCCGAGACCGCCTGCCAGGCTTGGCGCTGGACGTCGGTGGGCTGAGCAAAAACTTCACGAAACCAGCTTGCTACCGGCGGGCTGAAACGGGACAGGACGTCATCGGACATGATGACTACTCTACGGCTACAGTATGGGGCATGACAGGCGCGTTATCAGATGTCCGGCTGACCAACCTTTTAGCCCAGGGCTCTGGGGAAATCCTCAAAGGGATCCGCGGGGTTGGTTTGCTGCGCGATAAGGAACTCGCCGAGGCTGGCGACGAGTTGGCGCAAAATTGGATCGCACGCGTGCTCGCGCAACACCGCCCGGACGACGGCTTTTTATCGGAAGAAGCCAAGGATAATCCCGAGCGGCTACAGAAAAGACGCGTCTGGATCGTCGACCCGTTGGATGGCACGAAGGAGTTCGCCACCGGGCGGCAAGATTGGGCGGTGCATATCGCGTTGGTCGAAGACGGGGTGCCATTGCATGCTGCCGTTGGTCTGCCGGATCTCGGAGTGGTGTTCCGCTCGTCAGATGTCCGCGCGGTATCCGGCCCGTTTTCACGGCGCATCGTGGTCTCGCGCAACCGCCCGCCAGAAATTGCTGACTACGTCGGCAAGCACATGGACCTAGAGACCGTACGGCTGGGCTCTGCCGGGGCAAAAGCAATGAAAGTACTGCTTGGCGACGTCGACGCGTATATCCATTCCGGCGGACAGTTCGAGTGGGATCAGGCTGCCCCAGTCGGTGTGGCGCAGGCTGCCGGTTTGCACGTCAGCCGCTTGGACGGTTCACAGCACCGGTTCAACCGAGCCGATACCTATATTCCAGATTTGTTGATCTGCCGCAAAGAGCTTGCCGACGACATGCTCGGCCATATCGCGGACTACCAGGCCGCCAACGGCAGCTATTGAGATGTTGTCGGCGTCGCATGAGCGGTGGGTCTGCTGGGAGCACACAGCCTAGCCACACGCTAGTAAACTATGGCCCATGACTACGCCGTCGACGACCCCTGATAACAACCGCACCAGCACCGCAATCCCCACTCCCTATGAGGATCTGCTGCGTGATGTCCTAGACAACGGCACCGCTAAGCACGACCGCACGGGCACCGGGACTACCAGCGTGTTTGGCCGGCAGCTGCGGTACAACTTGGCGGAATCTTTCCCACTGTTGACTACAAAGAAGGTGTATTTCCACGCGGTGATCGGCGAACTGCTGTGGTTTCTGCGTGGTGATTCTAACGTGGAATGGTTGCGCAATAACGGTGTACGTATCTGGAACGAATGGGCTGATGACAACGGTGAATTAGGCCCGGTATATGGCGTGCAGTGGCGTTCGTGGCCCACCCCAGACGGCGGACACATTGACCAGATTGCCCAGGCAGTGCAGGATCTGCGCGAGAACCCAGATTCGCGCCGCATGGTGGTGAGCGCGTGGAATGTTGCCGAACTCGATGATATGGCGCTGATGCCGTGCCACCTGCTGTTTCAGCTCTACGTCGCCGACGGCAAGCTCTCACTGCAGGTGTACCAGCGCAGCGCGGACCTATTTTTGGGAGTGCCGTTTAATCTCGCTTCCTACGCCTTGTTGGCGCACATGTTCGCCCAGCAAGCTGGCCTGGACGTCGGCGAGCTTATCTGGACCGGCGGCGACTGCCATATTTACAACGACCATGTTGAGCAGGTTCGCGAGCAACTGCGCCGCAGCCCGCGCGCCTACCCACAGCTGCGTCTAAACAAGGCGGCCAGCATTTTCGAATACGATTTTTCCGATATCTCCGTCGACGGCTATGACCCGCACCCAGCGATCAAAGCCCAGGTGTCGGTGTAACGGCGATGTTGGGAGCAATTTGGGCGCAATCACTCGACGGGATCATTGGCGACGGCGTGGCGATGCCGTGGCACGTGCCGGAGGATCTCGCACATTTCAAAGAAATCACCACAGGTGCGCCGGTGATCATGGGACGCAAGACGTGGCAGTCGCTCCCCGAGCGTTTCCGTCCACTGCCCGGCCGGGATAATTACGTGTTGTCGTCGGCAAGCCCTGGAACCTGGTCGGCGGGCGCAGAGGTTATTCGTGCGCTTGCCGACGTCGCACAGCTGAACACCGCCTGGATTATGGGAGGTGGCAAAGTCTACGAAGCTACCTTGGGCGATGTCGATCGTGTGGAGATCACCCTGATGGGGGCAAATATTGGTAGCATTTACGGGCAGCGGGCCGTGTATGCCCCGGACATTCCCGAAGATTTCGGGTTAGTTGCAGACAGTGACTGGCAGGTCTCCGCACACGGACACCTGCAGATTCCGGGACATGAGCCCAGTGATTTACCACTAAAATATCGATTCTTAACCTACGAACGAAAGGCTGCAGCCTAAATGTCTGATGTACAAACCCCAGAAACCTCCCACGATGTCACCGTCTTCGCTGCCAGCTGGTGCCCGTTTTGCCGCAAGCTGATCGGTGATTTGGAAGCCAACGGCACCCCATTTGCGGTGATCGATCCAGATTCGGAAGAAGGCCAAGCCAAAAACGCCAACCCGTGGATCGAGTCTGTCAACGACGGCAACCGCATCATCCCAACGGTGCTGTTTTCCGACGGCTCCTCAATGACTAACCCACCTGCCGGTGACGTAGCGAAAAAGCTGGAAGAACTCCAAGGCTGAAATTTTACTGCCTGCCGCGAAGAGTGTGGCTGCGCCGGCGGCACACCGGTGCATTCGCCCGGATTTTTCACGTGCGCTAAGCTAATGGCTGGCCGGGGATGACCGGCCAGTGTTGGCCCCAGTAGCTCAGGGGATAGAGCACGGCTCTCCTAAAGCCGGTGTCGGAAGTTCGAATCTTCTCTGGGGCACATTTTCTTTTTCTCTGGGATTCTTTATCTTCATCCCGCCTCCCAAGTCTGGTATCGCACAACTTAGTGCGCCAATATTCGCGTTTTAACCTCGAAACTTCTGTTACTACTGTTATTGTTGTGGCGAATGTTTGTTCCTGATTGGAGAAATCTCGATGAATAGCCCGCGCAATTTCAGCCGACGTTCCTTATTCCGCACCACCGGCGCCCTGGCGATTGCTGGTGCTTTCGCCACCGCTGGCACCGGCATTGCTGCCCCACGTGCTGCAGCGGCGAACGGCCCTGGCCCGGTTGTGGGCCAAGTACTGGACTACGCGGCCGGTGTACCGTCGGCACGTGCCATTAAAGACGGCGGATTCCTCGGCGCCGTGCGTTACGTATCGGAGCGCCGCCCCGGTGCAGAATGGATGCTTGGTAAACCCGTCAGCGCTACCGAAACCACCAACCTGGCAGCACTCGGCCTGGAAACCGCCTCGGTATATCAATTCGGCCGCGCCGAAACCGCGGACTGGAAACAGGGAGCTTTGGGCGCGGCGACGCACGCACCAAAAGCAATCGCGCTGCACCGCAGCGCAGGTGGCCCCACCGGCCGTCCTATCTATATCGCGATTGACGACAATCCCACCCGCGCGCAATACGATTCTTTGATCGCACCTTACCTACGGGCCTTCGAAGCTTTGCTGAAAGCAGCCGGTTACTCCGCCGGAATCTACGGCAACTACAACGTCATCGACTGGGCAATCGCAAACGGCATCGGATCGTATTTCTGGATGCATGACTGGGGCTCGGGCGGCAAGATTCACCCGCGCACCACGATTCATCAGCTGCCGCAGAATAAGCAGCAAACCATCGGCGGTGTGGTCTGCGACATCAACAACGTCTATGCCCGGGATTGGGGCCAATGGAAGCCAGGCGTTGCTTCGGGTGCTGGTCAGGGCGCACAGAATAACCAGAGCAACGGCAACAACCAGGCGCGCCCACAGGGCCAACAGCCTGGCCAGCCGGGCCCATCCCCTGCCATCCCAGGCAGCTCAAACGCAATCCCTAGCGCTGCCGAATTGCAGAAGCTTAGTTCCGACCCTGCGATACAACAAAGTGCGCGCACCCTGCAGGAGTTGCTAAAACTCGCACAGGATAACGCGCACCTCGCGAAGCAGTTTGGGCTGTAGGCTACTAGACTACCAGCCTCTACTGGGCAGCTCCTGAGCGCCTACTAAGCAGCTGGAGCAGCTGGCACTGAGCGTTCTTCTGGGCCGTTGTAAGCAGACAGCGGCCGGATCAGGGAGTTGTCCTCGTACTGTTCCAAAATGTGAGCAGTCCAGCCGGTGATACGGGCCATCACAAAGATCGGGGTGAAGAACTCAATTTCCAGGCCCAGCAGGTAATAGGCCGGGCCAGCCGGGAAGTCCAGGTTTGGTTTGATCTTGATGGACGTGTTTTCTTCCATCGTCTTGGCCATGATGTCGTACATGTCGACCCATTTGTCCGCACCTGGAGTGTTGGCCGCGAGCTTCTTGAACGCGGCTTCCATCGTCGGCACGCGGGAGTCACCCGTTTTATACACGCGGTGCCCAAACCCCATGACCACTTGCTTGTTGTCCAAGCGGTTCTTGCACCACTCCTCTGCCTTATCTGGATCGCCAATCTCCAGCATATTGTGCATCACGGCTTCGTTTGCGCCACCGTGCAATGGCCCTTTCAGCGCACCAATACCACCGGTGACAGCGGAATATACGTCGGAAGTTGTCGAGGTAATCACGCGGGAGCTAAACGTCGAGGCGTTAAAAGAGTGCTCAGCGTAGAGAATCAACGACTGGTCAAAAGCCTGAATGGCCTCTTTTTGCAACGCGGGAGAATCCTCTTCATCACCGAAAACCATCCACAAGAAGTTCTCCGCGAAGCCTTTATCCTTCGCTGGCTCCACATATCCCTTGCCCTTACGGCGGCGGATATCCAACGCGACAGCCGTGGGGAATTTCGCAAGCAGACGCAGCCCAATCTCGCGGATATGGTCGGCATCGCGTGTGAAATGTTCATCGAACTGCCCCACGAACGAAGTAAAAGTGCGCAGCGTGTCCATCGGGTGGGAATCTTTCGGCATCGATTCAATCACATTGATCTCTGCCTCAGTCAGTCCGCGCAATTCGCGCTCGGAAGCAGCAAATTCTTCCAGCTGCCCGGAGTCAGGTAGCTCGCCGTTCCACAGCAAATAGGCTACTTCTTCAAAACTGCAGTGCTTCGCCAACTCTTGCACCGGATAGCCGGCATAAGTCAACGAGTTGGTCTCTGGCATTACCTTAGAGACCGCGGTGTAATCTGCCACGACCCCGTACAGGCCCTTACGAATTTCAGAATTGGTAGTCATTACAAGCTCCTTCCTGAGCTTTTGCTAGAACGGCAATGCTGACCTGCACGCCGTGTTGATCGTTTAGATCACAGGTTTTGCTCCGGTGAATAGGTGAATACGTCTTGGTCGAAAGCGTTGTAGTCCTCGTAGCGCACGAGTTCGTACAGCCGCGATCTGTGTTGCATATCGTCCAACCAGGATTTCTGGTCGCCGCCCTCGTTGAGGTCGCGCAGGAAGCGTTCGGTCGCCCCCATAGCAACACGGAACGACGAAACCGGCCAGATCACGGCGTTATAGCCGATGGATTCCAGTTTTTTCGCGTTTTGCAGCTCGGTCTTGCCGAATTCCGTCATATTCGCCAGCAACGGCGTGTCGACTGCCGCACGGAATTTCTCAAAGTCGTCCGTGGTACGCAACGCTTCGGTGAAAATCAGATCTGCCCCGGCTTCGGCATAGGCCTTCGCCCGATCAATAGCATCGTCGATGCCGTTGACCCCCGCGGCGTCTGTGCGGGCACAGATCACGAAATCCTCGTCGCGCCGCTGGCCGACGGCTGCCGAAATGCGGCGCACCATCAACTCCGTCGACACAACTTCTTTTCCGTCCAGGTGCCCGCAGCGTTTCGGGTTGACCTGGTCTTCCAGGTGGCAACCTGCCAGTCCTGCATCTTCCAGCGCGGAAATGGTGCGGGCTGCCGACATGGGCTCACCAAAACCGGTATCGGCATCAACCAGCACAGGCAACTCGGTCGCGCGTGCGATCTGGCCGGAACGCTGTGCGACCTCAGTGAGCGTCGTCAAGCCAATATCTGGCAAACCGAGGTCATTAGCAAGCACCGCGCCGGAAACATAAACACCCGAGAAGCCACCAATGTCTTCAATGAGTTTCGCAGTCAGCGGGTTAAAGGCTCCCGGCAACGTAGTGATCTGCGGTGCGTTGAGAGACTCACGGAAATTTTTCCGCTTCTGGTGTGCAGTGGTCTCGGAAGAAAATAGTCCTGCCATTAGAAAATCCCCTTCGGTGTCTGTGGAGCCTGGGCCAACACATCGTCAGAAACCTGGATATTCAGTTCACGCAGATCGGTGAGGTTTTCTAGATTGTCGACGGCTGCCAGGAATCGCTCCTGTTCTTCCTCAGAGACGATGCCCTTTGCCAGAGTTCGGAACTTTGTGCGGTAGTTCTCACGCTCGAATGGACGGGCGCCAAGTGGGTGGGCGTCGGCGACAGCCATCTCGTCTTCCACAACCGTGCCGTCTTGAAAAGTTATGACAGCTTTGGCACCAAAGGCCTTTTCGTTCGGGTCCGTCGAGTGGTAGCGCTTCGTCCACGCTGGGTCTTCCACGGTCGAGACCTTGTGCCACAGCTCGACGGTATCCTCCCGCTGCGCGCGCTCAGGTGCATAGCTGTCAATGTGGTGCCAGTCGCCGTCCTGCAGTGCTACCGCGAAGATGTACATGATCGAGTGATCCAAGGTCTCGCGAGACGCATGCGGATCCATTTTCTGCGGATCGTTAGCACCGGTACCAATGACATAGTGGGTGTGGTGCGAGGTGTGCAGGACGATGGATTCGATATCGACGATATCCAGGCCCTTGTCTTCCAAAGTCTTTTTCATCCGACGGGCCAGGTCAATTGGTGCCTGTGATTGATATTCCGCGGAGTGCTCCTTGGTATAGGTTTCCAGGATTGCACGCTTTTCTTCGCCCTTATCCGGCAGCGGAACCGTATAAGTCTTGTCTGGAGAATGCAACATCCAGGCGATAAATCCGTCTTCGCCTTCCCAGATCGGCGCCGGTGCACCCTCCCCACGCATAGTACGGTCGACAGCCTCGATTGCCATCTTGCCGGCAAATGCTGGGGCATAGGCTTTCCAGGACGAGATCAAGCCCTTGCGGGACTGGCGGGTGGCCGTGGTGGTGTGTAGCGCCTGGCCAATAGCCTGGTAGATAGTGTCGATGTCCAGGTTCAGCATGGTACCGATGCCTGCGGCTACAGAAGGCCCGAGGTGTGCAACGTGGTCGATCTTGAACTCGTGCAAGCAGATGCCCTTGACCAGGTTGACCTGGATTTCATATCCGGTAGCGATACCGCGGATCAAGGCCTTGCCGTCGAGCCCCTTGTGCTGCGCAACAGCCAAAATCGGTGGAATATTATCGCCTGGGTGCGAGTATTCCGCAGCCAAGAAAGTGTCGTGGAAGTCCAGCTCACGCACCGCGGTGCCGTTGGCCAAGGCCGCCCACTCTGCAGAGTAGGTGCCGTCCACACCGAACACTGTCGCTCCCCCATCGCTGACCGGGTGCGCGGTGGCCATGGTGCGCGCCGAGGTAACAGGACGACGAACTAGTGAAGCCATCGCGACCGATGCGTTATCAATCAGCCTGTTCTTGATCATCTCAGCGGTATCAGCTGGAACCTCTACTGGATCAGCTGCAACCGTGGCGATCTTGTGCGCCAAGTGCTCCTCATACGGGAAGTCTTCTGCAGAAGGCCTAGTTCGCACTTCGTGGTCGATCATGATGTGACGCGAATCCTTTCGGGTCTAAATATGATGTGGATTACAAATTTATCCTAACATCATTCAGCCCGCAATGAATCCGGCTGGATCGGCAGCAGTCAGGGGTGAACAGCGTTATTTCAAATACGAAATAAACTGCTTCTCGGCGATTTCGGACAGATCATCGGCACTGCCAGTGATGGCTGCGGCTGCGACAAAATCTTTTCCGAACGATACCGAAGAGTGCAAAGTCCGATCATCCGACCATCCCCATTTTGAGCCTTGCACGCCTGGTAGCTTCGCGGTGCCGAAATCCTGCTCATAGCCATCCGCAGCAACGGGAACCGTGCGTTTCATCATCTCTAACAGCGGATGCTTCGGGTCTTCATCCTTTAATTGCGCAATAAAACTCACGACGTCATACGTGGAGGTCACCGAAAATCCCCATCGATCGCCGGCGCGGGTAGAAAACAGTCGGTAATCTTCTGCTACTTCATCGATTGCTTCTGGATACAGTGCCCACAGTTGATCAGCTGCGGCATCGCTAGATTCTGTGATCATCGCAGCAACAAGCTCTTTTTCGGCAGAGGTACCGTTGTCCAGGACATATTCCGCGATAAACAGCTTCGCAAGTGACAGCGCGGGGCGCGCCATACGGTCGCTAGTGCTACCCAACTTCGAATTATCCGAGAAGCGATACAGAGTGAATTGGCTCCCCTGCTGATTTTCCACAAAATCAATCTTTGTTGGCCGCAAGATATTGCTGTCTGCGGTCAGCTCGGAACTACCACGCGAATCACGGGAATTACGCTGTGCAGACGAAGATTCCGAATTTTGAGCTGCGGAATTTGCTTGCGAGGTAGCATCGATGGCGCGTGAATCCGAAAGTTGTCCGTTGGGGCTAATCGCAAGATGTGAGGCGCTGGTGCCGCTGTGTGTACCCGTGGTTGCGGCCACAATAAAAACCACCACGGCAACAACCAAGCAGAGCCAACTCAAGCCCTTGACACCCGATAACAGTGGGCTGGTCGAAGTCTGGCGTGGCCTCTTTGAACTATTTGAACGCGTCACAAATACATATCCTACAAAAGCGCGAATCCCTTAGCGCAGATCTACGCTAAGGGATTCGCGAAACAGATGGCTATGAGCAAGCCATTGTGGCAAGCAGTTTTGCTTACCGGCTCCGGCACTCAACCGCAGCTTTCTGCTTGCCGATCACCTGCTTAGTGATCAACTGGTGCTTCAACGCCAACACCGGTCATCGAACGAACTTCCATTTCGGCTGCCAAGTGATCCAGGTTGTCCGGCTTGGACCATACGGTACCCAGGTAACCGGCCAGGAAGGCCAACGGAATGGAGACCAGACCCGGCGAGGTCAATGGGAAAATTGCCCAGTCCGCACCAGGAACCATGGATGAAGGCGTACCGGAAACCGCTGGCGACAAGAAGATCAATAGCAGCGAGCTGATCAAGCCGGTATACATCGAGGCAACGGCGCCATTCGTGCTGAACTTACGCCAGTACAGCGAGTACAGAATCGTCGGCAAGTTTGCAGAAGCCGCGATAGCGAAAGCCAGCGAGACCAAGAATGCCACGTTTTGTTCCATAGCCAAGATACCCAGGATGACAGAGGCAACACCCATGATGATTACCGTAATGCGCGAAACACGCACCTGGGCTTCTTCCGAAGCTTCGCCGTCACGCAACACAGCGTCATAAATATCGTGTGCCACGGACGCGGAGGCGGTAATCGTCAGCCCCGCGACCACGGCCAACACAGTAGCGAAGGCAACTGCAGCAACCACGGCCATAAAGATTGGTCCTGCCAGCTCCAATGCCAGCAGTGGAGCAGCTGCGTTAGCAGTACCTGGTGCATCCATGATGGCATCCGGGCCAACCAATGCAGCAGCACCGTAGCCCAAAACCAGGGTCATCAGGTAGAAGGAGCCGATGATAACGATCGCCCAGGTCACGGAGCGACGAGCCTCAACCGCAGTTGGAACCGTGTAGAAGCGCATCAACACGTGCGGCAGACCACCAACACCGAAGATCAAGGAAACGCCCAGAGAAATGAAGTCCAGCTGTGTCCAGATATCCGTGCCGTATTTCAGGCCGGGTTTCATGATGTCTTCTGCCTCATAGGCACGTTCTGCCAGGTACGCAGAGTTGCGGTGCGTTTCCACTGCCTGGTCGAACAGGGTGGTAAACCCGCCACCAGCAATAATGAAGGTCAGAATGATCATGATGACAACGGCGGTTACCAACAACACGGCCTTGATCATCTGCACATAGGTGGTGCCTTTCATTCCGCCGATCAACACGTAGGCGGTCATGACCAGACCGACGATGCCGACGGTCACATACTGCCACACCTTGTCGTCGAGCCCCAGGAGAACCGAGACCAGCGAACCTGCGCCGGCCATCTGTGCGACCAGGTAGAACAACGAAACGAACACGGTCGCAATAGCGGCTGCCAGGCGTACCGGCTTTTGCCGCAAGCGGAACGAGAGCACGTCCGCCATGGTAAACCGTCCGACGTTACGCATTGGCTCTGCGACGAGCAGCAGAGCGAACAACCAAGCGACGAAGAATCCAATGGAATATAGGAATCCGTCATAGCCATGCAACGCGATGGCACCAACAATTCCCAGGAAGGATGCGGCTGAGAGGTAGTCACCAGAAATCGCCAGACCATTCTGGCGTCCGGAGAACTGTCCACCACCGGTATAGAAATCCGATGCCTCCGAGGTGGTTTTACCAACCCGGGTCACGATTGTCATCGTGATGATAATGAATGCCGCGAACACGGCAATATTGATCAACGGGTTACCAGCGTCAAGGCCTTCGTCAGCTGCTGCCTGGGCCACGGTGGAGACGTTCGTGCTTGCTTGTGCAAGCGAAGCGGTAAACATAGTTTAGCCCTCCATTTTCTCGCGGATAGCCGCCTGCCGCGGTTCCAGGTTTTTATTAGCGAATTTCACATACATCCAGGTAATCACGAAGGTCGTAACAAATTGAAGGATGCCGAGTACTAAGCCAATGTTGAAGCCACCGCCCATTTCAATCGCCATTGCTTCTGGGAAAAACGTAGCGACAACAAGGAAGGCGAAAAACCACAACAGCGCGATGATGATCGCAGGGAAAGTAAACCCCCGAAAGCGGGTCTTCAGATCAGCAAATTCTTCTGATTTGCTCATCTCAATAAATTCCTCGGACGTAGCTTTACGCCGGGGTTGATTGGAAGGAGCTCCTGCCATTTTCTCTCCTATTACTTCTGGTGCGACGATTACACGTCACGTTCCTGTTCACGTCACTGTGAAACACCACTCACACAATTGCGTGAGTGCGGCAACTTCCTGCGACACACATGTTACCTTGCTTACAGATTGAGGAATAACTTAACCCCCATCACAGAAAAGTTTCCTAAAAGAAATCACCCCCGCCAATCCTGCGACCTGCACAAACCTGTTCCCACCCCTCCCCCATCTGGAGCCTCAACTCAAGCTAAAAAAATATATGTGAGTCCCCTGACAAAAATGCGATCGAGCTTAACGCGAATCGAAGAGTTTTACTCTAAAACATTAGCCCGCCCTGGAACTGCGTCCTGGGCGGGCTAATACCGTGCAAATTCTAGCGTTGCAGCAACTACCTCTGCTTCAACGATTACGACTCGTGCGGGAACACCTCCGGGTCGCCAAAGATACGGCCAAAGCCTGGCATACCGGCCAGGGAATCAATCGTTTCCGTATCTTGCGCGGATAACTGCACAGCTAGCGCACCAGCGTTTTGCTCCAAGCGTTCACGCGACGAGGCTTTCGGAACCACGGACACGCCTTTATCCAACAGGTAGCGCAGAACGACCTGGGCTACGCTCGCCCCGACGTTTTCTGCAATCGCTTCCAGTTGTGGGTTGTTCAACACAATGCCTCGTGCCAGCGGCGACCACGCTTCTACGCGTGTACCCAACTGTTCATTAGCAGCCAACTGCTCTGGCTGGTGGAAGCCCGGGTGCAATTCAATCTGGTTGAGGCTTGGCGCGGTATTGGTGGCATCCACCAGCGCTTGCAGATGTTCAGCATTAAAGTTCGCCACACCTGCAGAAACCAATTCATCGGTCTCGCGAATCTCCAAGAGCGATTCCCAGGTTTCCACGTACTTCCCACCCTGTGGGTAGGGCCAGTGGATCAGGAAGTTGTCAAGGTAACCGAGGTCCAGTTTGCGCAGCGATTCTGCAAAGCCCTGTTTAGCTTCTTTTTTACCATGCTGATCGTGCCACAGCTTACTGACGACATACAGTTCTTCGCGTTTAACGTCACCGGCTTTGATCGCGTCGTTCAACGCACGCCCAACAGCTTCTTCATTGTTGTAGAGACGTGCGGTGTCGAAGTGCCGGTAGCCAAGCTCGACGGCTGTGCGCACGATTCGTCCCACGTCTTCAGAATCCATTTTGTAGGTTCCTAAACCAAGCTGCGGCATGGTCGTGGAATCATTCAGAGTAAAGGTTGGGATAGTCATGCCCTCAATGATGCCATCAAAGACAAAAATGGCGCCACGGCCATAATAATGATCGCGGCGCCTTGAGCGCATTCAGGCCACGGGCCTGCTATAACCAAGCGAAACGCTTAGTGAGCATCACCGACCGAGAGAAGGTCGATCATGAAGACCAACGTGCGTCCAGAGAGTGGATGTCCGCCTCCTGCTGGACCATATGCTTTGTCCGGAGGGATGATCAGCTGCCGACGTCCGCCGACTTTCATCCCGGGAATACCTTCTTGCCAGCCAGCGATCAAGCCTTGCAGCGGGAATTCAATGGTTTGGCCGCGGTCCCACGAGGAATCGAATTCCTGGCCAGTTTCATAGTCGACACCGACATAGTGGACTTCCACTATTCCACCGGCCGCGGCTTCGGCACCGTCACCGATGACGATGTCTTCAGATGCGAGATCAGTCGGTGCCGGGCCCGAAAATTCTGCAATCTCGGGTTTTTCCATTGCCATAATTCTCCTTGTGAACTGGGAAATATCTTCACGCTGCCAAAAAGACGTCAAAAGATCGTCGTAACAAACCACGTCTTGCTTTGGCACTCATCATCAGTGATGAAATGCGGCAGCCAAAAAGGCTGGACCTAGTGTGACTAGATCCAGCCTAGGCGCTACGCAGGCTTTCGCCAAGAATGACGCGCCCGCGGCACGCAGAAAGGTTTAGCGCTGATCCAGCGATGGAACGTCGCGGCGACCTTCGCCGGTGTAAATCTGGCGTGGTCGGTTGATCTTGGTCTGCTCGGTCAACTGCTCACGGTACTGTGCAATCCAGCCTGGCAGGCGGCCCATAGCAAACAGAACGGTGAAGAAATCCGTTGGGAAGCCCATGGCGCGGTAGATCAGCCCGGTGTAGAAGTCTACGTTCGGGTACAGCTTGCGCTCGACGAAGTAATCGTCGTTCAGAGCGATTTCCTCAAGCTTCATAGCCAGGTCCAACATTGGATCGCCGCCCAGGTGCTCCAGAATCTCGTGAGCGGATTCTTTGACGATAGCCGCGCGTGGATCGTAGTTCTTGTACACGCGGTGCCCGAAGCCCATCAGGCGAACGCCTTTTTCTTTGTTCTTCACGCGGTTCATGAACTCGGTCGCATCACCATCGTGGTTGTTCTGAATGTCATCCAACATCTCCAGAACTGCCTGGTTAGCACCACCGTGCAGTGGGCCAGACAAAGCGTTGATGCCGCCAGCGATGGAGACGAACATATTAGCCTGCGCAGAACCAACCATGCGAACGGTGGAAGTCGAGCAGTTCTGCTCGTGATCAGCGTGCAGGATAAGCAGCTTGTCCAGAGCCTTGGCCAGGACTGGGTCTACTTCGTATTCTTCGGTTGGGTAACCGAACATCATGCGCAGGAAGTTCGAGGCTGGATCCAAGGAGTTATCTGGATACATATACGGCTTGCCTTCGGAGGCGCGATAAGCGTACGCAGCCAACATTGGAACCTTAGCCAGCAGGCGGATTGTTGCCTTGTCCAGCTGCTTTTCATCCAGCGGGTTCAGCTCATTCTGGTAGTAGGTCGACAAAATGTTGACCGAAGAAGCCAAGACCGCCATTGGGTGAGCATCACGTGGGAAGATGTTGAACTGTGCCTTGAAATCCTCATCCAACAAGGTATGGCGCAAGATGTCGTTATTCCAGGCATCCAGCTGTTCCTTGTTTGGCAGCTCACCCTTGATCAACAGGTAAGCAACTTCGTTGAAGCTACAGTTGTTGGCCAAGTCCGCGATGTCATATCCACGGTGGCGTAGAATTCCTTCATCACCATTAATAAAGGTGATCTTCGATTCAGTAGAACCGGTGGATACGTAGCCTGGATCATAAGTTACATAGCCGGTCTCGCCGAGCATCTTGCCCAGGGCCAGGCCTGAGTTTCCCTCGGTTGCTTTAACGATCGGCAGTTCGTATTCACCACCAGGGTAGTGAAGTACAGCCTTGTCATTATTGTCAGAAGCCACAATGAACCTTTCGATAATTGGTTGAATCGCAATAATCGATAATACGGAAAACGACTCACCGATGGCGGATCCGGCCAATTCCGACCGCATCCTGGTGGCATTCATATTACCAAACTGTGTGATGCCATCAACATTATTTCTTCAATAGTGGCCCAAAACTCCAGCCACTAGCCGCATGCTCACCCGTCACAGCCTATAGTGAGAGGGCACGGTGGACACAGCAAGTAGTGCTAGCAGTGCCAGCAGTGTCTGCATAAAAGAACCGAACTAACTGAACGTAACGTCGTAATGAGGAAAGGCCTTTTTGGACATGGATTCTGCACCCCAACTGACTTTGCCCGAACACTTAATTCCGTCGGACGGACGCTTTGGCTGCGGCCCTTCGAAGGTTCAGCCAGCCCAAATTCAAGCTGTCGTCGACGGCGCTAGCACCATCATTGGAACTTCCCATCGCCAACCAGCAGTCAAAGATGTCGTTGGAAATATTCGCGACGGGCTTGCCGAATTATTCAACATCCCAGAAGGCTACGAAGTCGTCATGTCAGTCGGCGGCGCCACCGCTTTTTGGGATGCCGCCACCTTTGGTCTGATCAAAAAGAAGTCTGGCCACCTGAGCTTCGGTGAATTTTCCGCAAAATTCGCCAAGGCCTCGCAGCAAGCGCCGTGGTTGGACGAGCCCACGGTCATCAAGGAAGAGCCTGGGAGCGCTCCTACCCCACAGGCTATGGATGGCTGCGATGTCATCGCGTGGGCACACAACGAGACCTCAACCGGCGCCATGGTCCCGGTACAACGTCCAGAAGGCAGCGATGCACTCGTCGTCGTCGATGCCACCTCCGGCGCTGGCGGCCTTGAGGTCGATATTGCAGAAACAGATGTCTACTATTTCTCACCACAGAAGTGCTTCGCTTCTGATGGTGGATTGTGGTGCGCAATCATGTCGCCAGCAGCGATTGAGCGCATCAAAGAAATCAAGGATTCCGGTCGCTTCATCCCGGCCTTTTTGGATTTGCAGACAGCTGTGGAGAACTCTCGCAAAAACCAAACCTACAACACTCCGGCGGTCGCAACCTTGCTTATGCTGGATGCGCAAATCACATGGATGAATAACAACGGCGGCTTGGCCGGCATGGTAGAACGAACCCGCGAATCGTCCCAGATTCTCTACAACTGGGCTACCGAACGCAAAGAAGCTAGCCCGTTTGTCGGCAGCGCCGATAATCGTTCCCTCGTCGTCGGCACGATTGACTTCGACGATTCCGTCGATGCGGCCCAGCTAGCAAAAACCTTGCGTGCTAACGGCATTCTAGATGTGGAGCCATACCGCAAGCTGGGACGCAATCAGCTGCGCGTCGGCATGTTCCCTGCTATCGAGCCGGGCGATGTCTCTGTGCTCACGCGTGCTATCGATTATATTCTCGATAACGGTAGCGAAAACCGGTAAGATTTTCGGCAGCTACTGCACACTAAGGAGTCAGTTATGCACCAGTTAGCATTCGAAGGCCACGACCTCCACGCCTCGGTTTTGTACTTTCGCGACGAGGACGGCCAAAGTTACGAGCTTCCCGTCAGTGACGAGCTTCTGCGCGTCTTAGGAGCGCACGCTGCCCCGTCGCAGACAGCTGGTGCTACTGGTTCTGCTTCTCATTCTGGTTCTGATTCTGCAGTCACGATCATCGAGCAGGTAGATCCGACTGACACAGCTACGGATACTGCTCAGGACACAGAACGGGCCTACACAGAACGGGCCAACAATGCCCTGTCAGCGAGCTCCCAGGACCACCACGCAGGCACGGACAACGAGCACGACGGCAACACCGCTCCGAACCTAGCGGCCGTGCCGTCGTCTAGCTCTACCACTAACGAGAACTCCGATGGCAGCACGGATGGGGCGGCGCACATGCCGGACGCCAACTCGTCTGCGCAGCAGGAGCCCAAGCCAGAAATTCCGCACATGGTTCCTACTGGCGGTAACCAGGGGGCTAGCGGTGGCGGCCGTGGCATGGCTGATCGTGATCGATCGCGTAATCAGCCTATGTCGATGCGTCCGAACCAAATTCAACAACGAATCCGGGCCGGTGCCAGCGCACAGGAACTTGCCGACGAAATGGGCGTCGATGTCTCCCGGGTGGAGCCTTTCGCACACCCAGTCATTTTGGAGCGCGAACGTATCGCGGAAATGGCAAAACAAGCCCACCCTGTCCGGGATGGTGGCCCAGACCGGCTCACCTTGTGGGAGGTACTAGCTACCTCGTTTGCTGCGCGCGGACATTCGCTGGCGGATGCACACTGGGATGCACACCGCAGTGTGGCCGGAGAACCCTGGACCATTGAGGTGACGTGGACTGCCGGTTTATCTCAGAATTCCGCGCAATGGCTCTTCCACCGCCACCCTACTTCCGCCGATACTGTCGAACCCCGTAACCCCGTGGCTGCGGATCTCGTCGATCCCGATTTCATCCAGCCGGTCCGCTCAGTGACATCGTTAACCCGTCCCCAACGAGTCGGTGACGATGCCCGCGATGCATACAACGCAGGTTTCGACGGCCTCATCTCAGGCGATCAGCTTCCAGAAGACGAACTATCCGCGCATAAACAACGCAAGCGCGCAGGTTCGCACCCATTACAGACCGCAGATACCTCGCGAAACGCGATCGATAATCCTGGCAGTCGTTCAGGCGACGAAGAAGACACCCGCGATGACATCCCAGTCGTGGCAGACGGGGACGGAACCGCGGATGAGACTTCTGATCGGACGGATCGCACAGACACAGAACAAACAAACGGCGATCCAGCAAACGACGGCCAAGCACAAGACAACGAGTTTCTGCAACACCCAGACTCCGAAGCACCGAAAAAACGCCGTCGCAAAGCAACCACCCCACACTGGGAAGATGTTTTGCTCGGCGTACGGGCCAATACCAAACGCCCCCGCCGCTAACCCCAACTATCGCATCGAAGGTTTGCTATGACGCAGTACGAGGCTCGCCAACCCGGCACCCCGGATCCACTTTCCGACGGCTCACAACCAGCAGACCGCTCTGCAGTGGTCACACTGTGGTTCCTCGATGCTGCAGACCAGCCAGCCCAGATTTTGGCCAATAATCCCGTCGCTGACCGCGGTTTTGGCCGGAAATATCTTGCCCAAATGTACCCTTCAGCACCAATCACTTTGCTGGGGCAATTCCCTTTGAACCGCTCTGCCCAGGTCTCTGCCGAGGAATACTATATCGGTGCTTACCCGGGAATCACCGTGGTACAAACCATCATCGATGATGCCCTGGAGTTATCTAAGCTATCGCCGCGCTTACGGGAATCTCTTCCAGCACAAGACGTCTACGCCTTTGCCTTCAATGGTGAGACTGGGTTTGGTGGTATTGCACACTGGCATGAAGGCGAGCTTTATCGCAGCCTCACCGCGACTCGCTATGCAACTTTCGAAAACGAGGGCCTGCCCGATGCTTTTGAGGCACCACTGTGGGCTGGCGAACGCAGCCCACAGCTCGGCGGCATTGCTTTGCCCTTCGCGCCAGCTGATTTGCTTGCCGACGCCCACAAAGCCTGGCTCGGCATTGATTTTTCTGCGGAAGGCCCAGATATCGACGTCGTCGGCTTCGCACTCGACGGCCGCCCGGAACCCAAATTCGCCCGCGGCCGCACGGGCGGCTCACATGCACTGGTAGAAACCACCGAGAAAACTGAAAACTACGACGATTACGAAAATCACGCAGCAAACGCCGAGCAATCGTCAATTACCTCGACGTTTATGACTGGCGCAACCACCACCGCCCGTATCGTGGGTAGAATCGGAAAAGTTGCAGCGCGGCAGACGCGCACTGGCTGGGCGAAACTACGCGAGCAGTTGCGCCACCTCGACCGCAATTAATCTCGCGCGCGCCAACGCTCATAAAGACAACACGCGGCAGTCGTCGCGACATTAAGAGAATCCGCCCCGGCCGCCATGGGAATGACTGCTCTGCTATCGGCAGCTGCCATGGCGTGGCTGCTCAGCCCGGGCCCCTCAGCCCCCAGCAAAAACGCGACTTTCTCCCGGCCCGTGCCATCATCGCGCACGAGGCTTTGATGAAGTTCTACTGAACCATTGCCGGGGCTCAAAGCGACGACATGAAACCCACTGTCTTGTAAACCAGCGAGGCCATGGTGCCAATCGTTGGGCCCGCCAGCAATGCGAATACTAGGCACGCGTAATGCTTGGCCTAGGGAGACCCGAATAACCCGGCGATCCCACAAATCGCTACAGCCAGCACCAAACAAGATCGCATCAGCACCCAACGATGCTGCGGAACGAAAAATCGCGCCAATGTTATCGGGGTCCCCGACTCCTTCTAGGATGACGACGGTGCGGGCACCGTGAAGAAGCCCAGAACCGGAAGAAGTTTCAAGGCCAGACGTTGCGTGCCCGGATAGTTGTTGTAGATCCGGGATTGCTGGCCGTGGCGCCACGCCGAGTAGCCCGCGGTGCAAGTCGAACCCCACTACTTCGCGCAATAACGCGGCGGAAACGTCATACACTGGGACCCCTGCTGCCACGATCGCGTCCCACTCCCCCGGGTAGTCTGCAGCAAACTGCGCTAGTTTTTCTCGCCGCCCAAAAATGGCCGTCGGTGCAACCACTGAATCTTGTGCACACATGCGCGCTAGCGGTAGCGCGCCGTCGGCAAGCACGACAGGCGAGCGCTTCGCTGGTACATACTCCCCCTTCACGCCCACTGCTAAGCGCGGTTGGCGATCCGGCCGCAGCCGCGGGTGATTCAGCAGCCGGATATCAGCGAAGACCGGATCATCTACAGAAACCCCTGCCGTATTAGTCGCTACTTTATCTACGGAGGCGGTAGCCGCAGAGTTGTTTCCACTCGGCGCCATGGAAAAGCCTGCGTCCTAACCCACAACCGCACGTAGCGGTTCAATGGCGAAAAAGATAATGAACAAACCGGTAAGCAGCCACATGATCCAGTGGGTCTTTGCGCCTTTTCCAGCGAACAGGTTCATGACGGTAAAGGCAATCACGCCTACTCCGATGCCGTTGACGATGGAATAGGTAAAAGGCATCACCAGAATCGTCAAAAAGGCAGGCAACGCAATGTGGAATTTATCCCAATCAATGTCTTTCACCTGGCCCATCATCAGCACACCAACGACAACCAGGACGGGTGCAGCAGCTTCCATCGGCACGATTTCATACAACGGGGTCAAAAACATCGCGGCCAAAAACAGCAGGCCCGTAACAACGTTTGCTAAACCTGTGCGTGCACCATCGGCGACACCGGCGGCAGAATCGGCATACACGGTGTTCGACGACGACGAAGTAACGCCACCAACCACAGCACCGAAACCTTCAACAACCAGTGCCTTCTTCAGATTCGGCAGGTTGCCATTGTCGTCGACAAGCTGGCCTTGCTTACCCAGGGCGGTCATCGTGCCCATCGCATCGAAGAAATTCGCGAGCACCAGCGCAAATACCAGCAACGTGGCTGCCAGTGCGCCAACTTGCGTGAATGCGCCCACGACATCGATCGCGCCAACTAATGAAAGATCAGGCATACCGCCCAAAGAATCTGGGACCGACGGTACGGCCAGGTTCCAGCCGGTGGGATTGGCTTCGCCTTGGTCATCGACGGATGGACCGGCCTCAGCGATAGCTTCCACGATCACGGCGATAACGGTGGTAGCAACGATTCCGATGAACAGGCCACCGCGGATCCCGCGAACCATCATGAATCCGCAGATCAGCAGACCAATGACGAAAACCAGGGTGGGCCAGCTAGCAATGGAGCCGTCGATTCCGAGCTGGACAGGAACTGTGGTTCCGGCGGCATCCGGGATACGGCGCACGAAGCCGGCGTCAACCATGCCGATCATGGTGATAAACAATCCAATGCCGACACCGATGGCGGATTTCATCGCCGCCGGAATGGCATGGAATACGGCCTCCCGGAAGCCTGTGATGGCCAGAATGACGATGATAATACCGTCGATGACCACCAAGCCCATGGCTTGCGGCCAGGTCAGCCCTTCTCCCATGACCAGGGTGACAGCAACCAGGGTGTTGATGCCCAACCCGGCCGCGAAGCCGAACGGGTATTTTGCAATTACCCCGAACAGGATGGTCATGACTCCAGCCGCCAGTGCGGTCACGGCAGCGACCTGTGGAATGCCCAGGACCGTGCCTTCTGCATCTTCCGTGGTGCCTAAGATCAGTGGGTTCAGGATGATGATGTAGGCCATGGCGAAAAAGGTCACGACCCCGGCGCGGATTTCGCTCGGGATCGTCGTTCCTCGTTCGCTGACGTGGAAGTAGCGGTCCAGGAATCCACGCTCAACCTGTGCGTGTGCTGTGGAGTTTTCGGCGCTGCTTTCTGCGCTGTTTTCTGGGGTGGTTCCTGCCGCGGAATCTGCGTGTTGACCTGTTGCAGAGTGCGCTGGCTGTGAAGGCGGTCTTGTCATGTCCCCCATTATGAACCACATGCGGCACAATAAACGACATGGGTCCCCGTACTATATTCACAGCAGGCTTCCATTCTCCCCGCAGGAGCGTTCTCGCTGCGGGATTAGCCGTGGCGGTGCTAGCGACAGGTTGCAGTAATGCAGAGGAATCTGCCGTGCCAAAAACCACTGAGTCCGCTGCTCCGGCCGCAGGTGAGGCAACCGGTCGGACAACGGCACAGGCAGAATCCGCCGATAATTCTGTCCTTAGCTCAGCAGCCATGAACTCCGGAGACGTTGAAAAACTCGTACCAAAGGTGCTTGCCACGCACCCGTTTTCTCCGGAGTCTTTTACCCAAGGTTTGGAATTTGACGACGACGGTTCCTTGCTGGTGGGCACTGGGCAGTGGGGGCAGTCGCGCATCTACCGTGCCAATCTCGCTGACCATTCCATTGCCGAGCATGCTGAGCTTGCCGACGAGTTTTTCGGTGAAGGCATCACCCGCTCTGGCGATATCATCTGGCAGTTAACTTGGCAGGCTGGCGAGGCCATTGCACGCGATCCACACACGCTCGCAGAAACCACACGCGTGCACTACGACGGCGAGGGGTGGGGTATCTGCGCACGCGAGGGCGAACTATTGGTTTCTGACGGCTCGGATACCATCAGCAAACGCGATCCGGTGACTTTTGCACCACGCGCTGGTGAAGAGCTACGGGTTACAGCGGCTGGCACGCCCGTCGGCAAGATTAATGAGCTGGAATGCGTCGGCGATGATGTCTACGCGAATATCTTTTTATCTGATGAGATCATTCGCTTTTCGGCGGAAACCGGGGAAGTGGACGCCGTGATCGATGCCTCGGGCTTGGAGAATAATGCCACAGCTGATCCCAATCACGTGCTCAACGGCATCGCGTTCCAGGACAGCACTGGTCATTTCTTTGTTACTGGGAAGCGTTGGCCAGATTTATACGAGGTAGAGTTTGTCCCAGCCGGTTAAACCGAGTTCTGCCGGTTCTAGCATGCTATGCGGGGTAAGCATGTTAGGGCGGTAAAAATTCGTCCCCGCTGCTTAATGTATAACGCCGAAAAGTATGCTGGTGGGCATGGCTACCCGTAAAGAAGCGAAGCGGAAATCGCTGATTCAGGTTTTGGTGCTCATCGTCGCGGTCGTTGTTGTCGCCGTTGCTGCCCTCGTGTTCCAAAACTGGTGGCAAAACCGTCCGGGGGCGGAGCCAAGCGAGATCACCGTGCATGCCAGCGTCGGAGACCGCGAAGCCGAGATCACCCCGTATCTCGTATGCGAATTGGGTGAGGAATGCCCCGAGGGCGAAGTAAATGAGTTGCTTGTCGACGCCGACGAGACGTTACGGCTGGAAATCCCCGAGGAAATTTATAGTACGCAGTGGCGGGTACTGCAGATCTATGATGACCCAGCCGCTAATGATGAGATCTTGCATGGTTCCTATGACACCGATTCGGTAGAAATTTCCGGGTCCGCCGATGATGCCCGCCTGCTCGTCGTAGAAATTTCCACTGTTGTGGTGGGCACTGACGACGAGGGCGAGGAAACTCCGTATTCAGTCGTGTGGTCCATTTCGACGATGGACGGTGCGGATCTTCCGTACGACGAGGAGGGCGAGACCGACGGAGGCGAGGCTCCGGCGAACTAGGCACACTAAGTTGCGGAAATACTAGGCGTCGAGGTCTTTCGCAATCGCGCGCAAAATTTCTGAGACGTGGCGTCCGGTTTTCCGGTCCGGGTAGCGCCCATTTTCCAGCGCTGGCTGTACTTGGCTTTCGAGCACTGTCATCACATCCGAGACCAGAGAGTGCAGTTCTTCTGGTTTCCGTGCGATTCCAGCCTTCCGCCGCGGGTTATCCAGCACCTTGACGCGAAGCGCCTGCGGCCCCCTGCGCCCAGCCGCGAAGTCAAATTCAATGCGCTGGCCCGGCAAAAGCTCGTCAACGCCGTCGGGCAGGACATTCTTGCCGACGAATACGTCCGCATCGCCTGGATTAGAGGCGAAGCCGAATCCTTTTTTTGCGTCGTACCATTTCACTTTTCCAATCGGCACGATTCCACCACCTTCGTTATTATTTCTCGTTCTGTGTCGTTGATCTTTGTGTGCGCGGGTATCTGTTTTATATGCGCGTAAAGTCTCTATTATATCCGGGCTGATTTTAGCCCACCAACCTTAACGCGAAACGAGAACTGTAGATACAGGCAGCAGGTGATTGTGGTCTCACTGGTGCTGCCGAAACCAGCGGTGCCAATGCCAGCGATAGCGGAGACAGCAATGCCGCAGCAAGGCTGGCCCTATGCTCTCACCACATTATTGTGACTTAGTTCATACGGCGCGTTTACCTGCAGTTTCTTTCTCTGTAGTTTCACATTCACCACATTCATCACGATTTTGTGTCCATTTTTGCGCCAAAGCGTGACACATTCGTTATAAATCGCTAGTCTTTCTAGGCAGGCACACGGTCACCATCGCGCACTTGCCACAACCAAGACCGCACTACGAACCCGAGCAGGGCGCGATACGACCACCACGATCTGTGCAGCAATCGTTACGCACGGGTTCAGTATGCGGCACAAGGAGAAATCCAATGGGACGCCACAGCAACGTGAAAAGCAAGCGCATGACCAAACTTGCAGCAGCCACGGCCGCCGTGGGCGCTTCTGCTGCACTGTTTAGCCCAGCTGCCGATGCCGCCCCCATCTCCGACTGGGAACGCTTGGCAGAATGCGAAGCAGGCGGCGACTGGTCCATCAACACTGGTAACGGCTTCTCTGGTGGCCTACAGTTCACCAATTCCACCTGGCACGCCTTCGGCGGCGGACAGTTCGCCCCTGCTGCACACCAGGCAACCAAGTCGCAGCAGATTTGGGTTGCAGAACGCACCCTGGCTGGCCAAGGATGGGGCGCTTGGCCTGCATGCTCCGCCAAGCTGGGCTTGAACTCCGCACCTAACTTGGACCGCTCACCAAATGGCGCTGCCGCTGCCCCAGCTCCAGCCCCAGCAGCTGCTCCTGCGCAGTACACCGGAGAGCGCGCCGCAACCGGCCCAGCCACAGGCAACGCTTTCCAGCCGGTGGAAGATCTATACCAGCAAATCGAGTCCACCTTGGCAAACTACGGTCTGGCTGTTCCAGCACCAATCGCAGACGCCTACCAGCATGCACTTGCTCAGGCCAAGGGTGCCGTCGCTGGAGTTCCTAACGTCGATGAGTTCTACCGGGCTAATGCGGGCGCTATCGATTCCATCCTGAACCTGCGCTAAACCCCATAAGCCCTCAACGGCTCTCATAGGTTCTTGTCAGGCTTAAAGCGCCCAAGCTAAGCTACGGCACACTGTAACAAGCCCTAGAATCCAAGCCGCTGTAAGAAACAGAAAACCTCCAGTACTTAAGCAAACGAGTACCGGAGGTTTTGCTATGTCAGAAAGTCACGTGCAGGCAGAGCAAACCGCGTAAACCGCGGCTGCGCTGAAAGCGTGTTCGGAACCAACCGTGACCACAACGTCGCTAGCCGTGACCGCAGGGGCTTTGCACCCTAGTGTGCAAAGCCCTGTGCCTAATACTTATTTATTAATACGCGTGTACGGGTGCACGTAGTTGAGCTTTTCGGCAGGAATCGGCAGCACCAAATCATCGCCGAAAGGACTGGAAGCGCCAGTCAATTTGGAATGCAGCTCAGTAACCGGGTGATCACCATCTTCCAGGTGAGTCGGCCATGCAGGGTTAAATTTTTCTACGTTCGCCATAAACCTTATTCTGCCAAAAATCTCCGCAAAAAGTAAGCGGACCAACTATGAACCTCAACAGCGTAAAATCTGGCAGTATTATGGCTGATCACCCAATCACACGCTCGCCGGCTGAACTCGTCGAACAGTGGCTACACAGCCGCACAAACCAGCAGCTCGCCACGGTTTTACAGGCCCGCTCTGATATCGCGATACCGCAGCCACATGACCTCCACACACTCGCCCACCGGCTGCTGCTCCCGGCTTCGCTCGCCCGTGCCATTGAACAGCGCAATGCCACCGAACTCGCAATTCTCGAAGCCTTACTGGCCACAGGTGCACATACTCAACCGGTCTCCCGGAAAGATGTAGTCCGGGTTTTAGCAGGCACCCAGTTAGAGAATGCGCACCAGGATCCACCACCGCGTGCCGACGCATCCGTCGAAGGAAACTATGCAGTAGACGTCGACAAGCAACACAGCGTCACCGCAACCAACTCCACGGCCGATCTGCTGTCGCAAACTCTGCAGCAACTCCGTGATCACGCGCTGGTCTTCCCCTACCCTGCTACGGAGAAGACCCCAATCGCCGAGGGCGCTGAGGACGCTGCGGACACCGACGTCCCTCAGGCCCCTGAGGACACTGAGGACACTTCCCTCATGTGGATTCCGGCTCGGGTAGACAAGCTTCTTTCCCACCGTGACCGGCTTTTATACCAAGAATCGGTGCCCGCTGGCGTCGTCGACAAGCTTCCCGAAAAACACCAAGAAATATTGCGCCGCATTCACGCCGGTGGCGGGCTGGGAACCACCAAACACGCACACAGCGATGACCCGGAACATCCGATCACGCAGATGGTCAACTCCGGCGTGCTACGCGCCATTGACGATTCCACAGTCACGCTGCCAGTATCAGTCAGCCGCATTTTGAGTGGTCTACCGGCCACTGATGTGCACTTGCTGCCTTCTTCGCGGATATCCCCAGAGTTGTGGGACAGCGATGCGGCTGTTGCTGCGCATTATCTGCCTGCACGGAATCGCTTGAAGCGCGAGCTCTCTGCGGACTCGTCAAATAGTGCCACCACCGCACAAGAGACCACCGATTCCGGGGCCACTGCCACCGGGCTAGAAGCTTGCCGGGAAATCTCCAGCCTCCTCGACTTTTTGGACACGCACCCGGTGCCGATGCTGAAAAACGGTGGTCTGGGGCAACGCAGCAGCAAACTTCTCGCCCAGCACCTGGAGCGGACCACAGCCGAGGTCTATCGCGTGGTCGCGCTGGCCCATGCTGCCGGAGTCATCGGCACGGGAGAGCCACACCCCCTGCCTGCTGAGGGCGAAGGCAACTACCTAGCCCCGACCCGGCGCGCCGATGAGTGGCAGGAAGCTGATTTGCCGACGCGCTGGACCATGCTGCTGCGCGGATGGCTCGATTCGGCGTGGCCGTGGTGGACTTTGCTGCCAGATACTGGTGGCACCACACAATTCGGCGGCACAGAAGCTCATCAGAGGCTGCTGCATCCGGAATTTAGCCACCATCGCCTGGCATTTTATCGTCGGCTAGTGGTCCGAGGTTATGCCCGTAGTAGCGCGCGTGGCCCCATCACCGCGCACGAGTTGTGGCAGGATCTGCTGTTTTTGTACCCCAAGCTGATCACGCAGCAAACCCAAGCACTGCTTACTCCCCTGCTGCAGGAAGCAGAATGGGTCGGTGCCATCAGTAACGGCCGCCTGAGCACGCCTGCATTGGCATTGCTTGCCGACGAAGAACCAACCGACCCGGTGTTGAGCGCAGCGCACAAGCTTTGCCCCGCGGCGGTGAGTGAGTTCATCGTGCAAGCTGATTT
Organism: Corynebacterium propinquum DSM 44285; assembly: GCF_000375525.1. Classification (GTDB taxonomy): domain Bacteria; phylum Actinomycetota; class Actinomycetes; order Mycobacteriales; family Mycobacteriaceae; genus Corynebacterium; species Corynebacterium propinquum. The sequence continues at coordinate 7,163 of NZ_AQXC01000010.1, read as the reverse complement.
CACCGTCATGTGCCCGGGACCGCTGGAATACGCGGTACGTAGCGAGCTCGAACTCATCGCAAAGCTAGAATCGCCAGGCCTGGCCAGCCTGTATCGCATAGAAGAATCATCGGTGCGCCGCGGGTTGGATGCGGGCCGTTCCGGTGAACAAATAATTGCGTTTTTGCGCGAGCACAGTCTCACGCCGGTGCCGGATTCCATGATTTCTGTGATTCGCGAGCTAGCCCGGCACCACGGTGGTTTGCGGGGTGGTCCGGCAGTATCCTATCTGCGCTGTGACGATCCCGAGACCTTAGACCTGCTAGAGCATTCCGCCGTGGCCGAAGAAATCGCCATCCACCGCATCGCTCCCACGGTGCTGATTTCGCAGCAGCCGCTGGCGGCGGTCGTACAGGTTTTGGCGCAACACAATTTTTATGCGGTAGCCGAAGACAGCAGTGGACACGGCGTAGACATTCGCCTCAGCCCGGCCCGTGTTCCACAACCACGCGCAAAGCCGACATCTGCACCGCGGGTAGATGCTGCGCGTATCGCAGGAATCGTCGACAAGCTAGGGTCACACGACAGGGGCTCTTCTGCAGGCTCGTCCACGGAATCCTCCGCCGTCTCCGGTGTGGCGTCGCCACAAACGCCCAGAAAGACGGCGTCGATAAACACGACATCGACAAGCAGGGCGTCGACAAGCGCGGCACCGGCCACCTCTACCGCAGAAATCAGCAATACCGTGGAGCTCGCCCAACGCAGCGGGCGGTTACTCGCGGTGGGCTATGCCAATAAATCAGGCGAACGTCAGCAGGTTCGTGCGACCGTGCTCTCCATTTTTGGCGGCAATGTTGATATCAGGGTGGCTGGTGATGGTAGCGTGCGGCGGATTCCCCTGCACCGCATCATCGATGTCGCGCACGCTGACTAAACGGTATCCCGCGGTTCATGCCGCACCGCACCAAACCGCACCACTGGCGCTGAGGTGCTAAGAGCTAAGCGCTAAGAGCAAGCTAGCGGACGCTAGGCCACCAGAATGGAGACTTGGTCGTGCCCACATTCCGCGCAGCCCTGGGCAGGATCAGCGAATCCTACGTGGTGGCACCGCTGACACTCAACGACGGCATCAAATACTCCTGGCACGGGTTTCTCCTCCCTGGCATGACAACCCTCTATTACCGTGTGGTTGCACACATTAACCCGAACGCATTGTTCGCGCTAGTTTCCCAGATGCGTGCCCGGTCGTCGTCAAGCGTCTCATTTCTCACACCGCAGCGGTGCATGCAGGCGAGTACCATAGGAAAGACTGTGTGTTCGAGGTGTTCGAGGTGTTCGAGAAAGGAGCAACATTCGTGTCCTTCGGCGATGGCCCGTTGATCGTGCAATCGGATAAGACCTGTTTGCTCGAAGTCGCTCATCCACAAGCAGATGCCGCCCGGGTTGCGCTTTCGCCTTTTGCGGAGCTCGAAAAAGCCCCCGAGCATGTGCATACCTACCGTATTACCCCGCTCGCTTTGTGGAATGCGCGCGCCGCGGGCTTCGATGCTGAGCAAGTTGTCGACGTCCTGGAAACCTACTCAAAGTTCCCGGTTCCGCAATCGCTGCTGGTTGATACCGCCGAAACCATGTCCCGTTATGGGAGGCTGCGCCTGCAGAACCACCCCACCCAGGGGCTGATTCTAGAAACTACTGAGCGACCTGTGCTCGAGGAGATCTCCCGGGACCGCACCATTTCGGAGATGCTGGGCGCGCGTATCGACGCCGACACATTTTCGGTTCCGCCTTCAGAGCGGGGACGGCTCAAACAAGAGCTACTGAAAGTTGGCTGGCCGGTAGAAGATCTCGCCGGCTACATCGACGGCGAATCCCACCCAATGGCGTTGTCGACAGAAAACATCGACTGGCAGCTGCGCGACTACCAGCGCTATGCCACCGAATCATTCTGGCAAGGCGGTTCCGGTGTCGTCGTACTGCCGTGCGGTGCGGGTAAGACAATGGTCGGTGCAGCAGCAATGGCCAAGGCCCAAGCAACAACGCTTATTCTGGTGACCAGCACGATTGCCGGGCGACAATGGCGCGATGAGTTGCTTCGCCGCACGAGTCTGACTCCCGAAGAAATTGGGGAATATTCCGGCGAAAAGAAAGAAATCAAGCCAGTCACCATCGCCACCTACCAGGTGGTGACCCGCAAAACCCAAGGTGAATACCGAGCGCTCGAACTGTTTGATTCCCGCGACTGGGGATTGATCATCTACGACGAGGTGCACCTGCTTCCGGCCCCGGTCTTCCGGATGGCGGCGGACCTGCAATCCCGGCGCCGCTTGGGATTAACAGCCACCCTCATTCGCGAAGATGGCCGCGAAGGCGATGTGTTTTCGTTGATCGGACCGAAGCGTTACGACGCCCCGTGGAAAGAGTTGGAAGCACAAGGTTTCATCGCCACCGCAGAATGCATCGAGGTGCGGGCAGATATGCCGAGTGCCGAGAAGATGGAATACGCCACCGCCTCATCTAAGGACCGCTACCGTCTGGCGGCCTGCTCGACGGTGAAGTTCGACGTCGTCGACAAGATCTTGGCCAAACACAGAGGCAAACAGACCTTGTTGATCGGTGCATACTTGGACCAGCTGAAAGCCTTGGCGCAACGCACCGGTGCTCCCCTGATTGATGGCCGCACCTCAGCGGCGAAGCGCGAAAAATTATTTGCGCAATTCCGGGCTGGTGAGATTACGACCCTGGTGGTTTCCAAAGTGGCGAATTTCTCGATCGATTTGCCGGATACTGCCGTTGTCGTGCAGGTCTCCGGCACGTTTGGCTCCCGGCAGGAAGAAGCCCAACGGCTGGGACGGCTGCTACGCCCAAAATCAACGGGCGAGGTGGCCTATTTTTACACCGTGGTCACCCGCGATACTGTCGATGCAACATTCGCCCTGCACCGGCAACGTTTTCTGGCAGAGCAGGGCTACGGCTACCGGCTGGTCGACGCCGGTGATATTCCGGCATTGCAGCTTCTCGACGAATAACTGATGCTCGGCTCATCCACGCAGCTAAGCGCATGAGCACACAAGCACACGAACCCCACGAGCACACGAACTACACACCGAAGGATCCTTCCATGGGAATGAAAGTATTTAAATTCGAGGTTGATGAGGCATTTGCGAAGCAACACAACGAGATGCTGCGCGATTCTCGGAGGCTTTTAGTCTCTGGTCTGTTGTTCGGCGGCATTCTCGTTGTCGCTGGTGTACTAGTGACGTGGTTGGTACAGCCAACCTGGAGCATCACCGTCGGAATCGCTTTGATCCTATTCGGCATCATCATGGCCATCGTGGGTGTAGCAGGTTCCAAGAAAGTAGGCACCGCGCAGCAGCTCTATGACCGGTACCCGCTGGCCCCGGCGGTCATCGCAAAGGTCAATGAACGCGACGTCATACTGATGGCGCTGGTCAACGCCGCTATTGATCCGCAGGCAGAACCACAGCCAGCTTTGGCGTTGCGCACCGTGACAGATATTCCTGGTTTAGAACACAAAAAAGTCGGAGCCCAAGTACCCGTTGCGGCGGTCGCGGGGCGATTGCAGCGAAATTCTTCTGGGCCGGATACTTGGGCGCAAATCAGCCCCATGCCGATTGCCTGGGGTACCCCTGAAGCAGAGGTAGTACGTATCGCGCGCACGTCTATTCCGCATGATCAATGGACCACGTTGCAGAAGAATATTGATCGGCTAGACGAGGTACAAGACACCCGCTTTGACCTGTTGCGCCTAAGTTAAGTGTGCGGCCCAGCAATCTGTGCCGCCCAGTAATCTGTACGGTCTCGCCAAGCTTCACCACAGGGTTAATGAAAGTTCATGTCGCGATTGCTGTGATGTAACCCGCAGTCAATCCCACCACGGCACACTATGACGTGTCCACGCACACAGTTTGAGAAGGGATCCGATTTTCGTGGTGAAGAACAAGACGGCAAACCGTTCGCTCATTGCAGTGACGATCTGCGCATTATTACTGGGTGGTTGCACAACATCAGCCAACGATGGTGTAGCAGGCGGCGACGGGGCTGCCGCTAGCGCGGATTCCGCCGCAGTAACGCAGGCAACGAACGGTGGCCACGATGGAACCGCGGAGATTGGTTCGCAAACCGTGGAACTTTCGGCAGAAAAACCCGAGGTGGCGCCGGTAGCAAAAAATAATGAGCCGAACCGTATCGCGATGAATCTGCCCGAAGACCCGTCGACGAAAATGTCGTTTAACTGGTACACCACTGACGATGTGCCGGGATCGATGGTGCGTGTGTCCACAGATGCGGGCATGGCGGAACCACTTGAATTCCCGGCCGAGACCACGGAAGTCACCAGTGAGTACGCCGAACGCGACAAAGATGGTTTCTATATCTATGCTGACATCGCCACCAATGACGATGGCGATTTTTTTGCTTGCCGACGACGGTACGCCGCAAGAAGTACATGGCTATTTCACTGATGAGCAGCTCGATCGCAGCAACACGGAGTGGACTAGCGCTGGCTCAGACCTCGGTTTTCTCGAGCTCCACGAGGTCACAGAGCACACGAATAAAGCGACCGCGACGGGCTTAGAACCCGGAACTGAGTACTTTTTCGAGGTCGGTTGCGAAGAAGAAGGCTTTTCAGAGGTTGGAAGTTTCCGTACTTCCGCCGCGGATTCCGAAGAATTTAGCTTTATTCACTATACCGATACGCAAAACACTTATTGGAACGCCAACGTGAATAATGAGGCGGCTTACGGCGCGAATACTTTGGAATTGGCCCGTGAGACTGCACCTAAGGCTTTGTTTGCGTTGCATACCGGCGATTTCGTCGAAACCGCTGCGGTCGAAGATGAGTGGGTAGACAACCTGGATTTGTCCCAGAAATCAAATCTGCGGCTTCCGCATGCTTATACCCCGGGGAACCACGACGAATACCGTCTGCGCTACCAGGACGGTAAGAGTTTGGAGTCGTTTAACAATCACACCAATGTGCCTATCACCAACGACGCAGTCACCGGTGGCTCCTACTACTCTTTTGATCATTCCGGTGCGCACTTTGTCATACTCAACACCAATGACAATAAAGCATCCGAAGACAACCCGGAGCAAGGCGCCATTGGTCAGAAACAAATGAAATGGGCAAAACAGGATATTGCACAGGCCCGCGAGAACGGCGCCAATTGGGTCGTGCTGGCTTATCATAAGCCGGTATATTCCGCCTCGTACCACGCACTCCAAGATGAGGACGTGCAGGTAACCCGCGAAGATTTCGTTAAGCTTGCCGACGAGCTCGGCGTCGACGTCGTCATGCAAGGCCATGATCACAACCTCACGCGCACGAAGTCGTTGGTATATACTCCCGATAACTTCGCGTATGGAGCAGTCGAAGATACCGAAAAGAAAACAATCGATGGCGTCGAGCATCACGTGAACCCTGATGGGGTAACCTACGTGATCCCGAATACTTCTGGGACGAAAGCCTATGCCGCTATCTATCAAAAAGGTGCCGACCACGTCGCGAAGGTTCGTCCCAAGCTCGACTGGATGGACGAAGCCGACACCGACTACTGGAGCAGCCTGTTTGATATTGCTGAGCAACCAGATACATCGACTGATTTCGCAGAATCACATTCCAATAATCGTCAGTCGCAGCACCAACACTTTGCTGTGTATACGGTTACTGACAGCACGTTCAAGATTGACTTTTACAGCGTTGAGGGCGATGTCCACGGGGACGGTAAACGAACCGTGACACTTCGTGATTCGTATGGAATCTCCAAAGATTAATATGTGACTGCCTCCCAGGAAACAACGCAGCAGCACCGGCGCCAGCGGCCCAGGTTATGGGTAAAATACACGCGGAGCCTAATGATTCGTGTACGCAGCAATAATTAGGTCAGGTTAACCCGTAGTTAAACGAATTGGCGCACCAATGCCACTAGCGCAACTACCACTATGACTGCCTTCAGTACGTGGTTGGAGACTTTCTTGGCTATGCGTGCGCCCACCACGCCGCCGAGAAGTCCCCCACAGGCCAAAATAACAACGCCAATCCACAGGACCTCGGAGCCGAAGAAGAAAAACGCGATGATGTAAACGGCTGCCGCTGTCACGTTCACAATCATGGAAAGGAAATTCTTGGCCGGGTTGACGTCTTTAAAGGAGCGTCCGGTACCGACCCCGAGAATCGCCATGTAGAGGATACCTTGGGCAGCGGTAAAAAAGCCGCCATACATAGCCGCAAGCCCCATTGGTGCGATGAGACCGGGCTTTCGATATACGCTGCCCACTGGCTCGTGTAGTTCAGCACTTGGTTCAGCTTGGGTCTCAACTGTTTTACTACGCGAGCTCCATCGGGATAGCACGCGAATAATCTGTTGCTGGAAGATAACAAGAGCGAGCGCGAATACAATCAGAACCGGAATAACGAAGTCAAGCGCACGTGTAGAAGCCCCGAGCAACAAAATTGAACCGAGAGCTGAAAACACGATGGTGGCAATGCTCATGGGAACCAAATGTGGAAGTTCGCGGGCGATCTCTTTGCGGAACCCGTAGACCGTCCCGAATGACGCGAACATCATGCCAATGGTGTTGGTTCGAACTGCTACCCCAGGTGGAATGCCTACTGCTAGGAGGACTGGGAGAGTTAACAAGGAACCAGAGCCGACAGCGGAATTAATTATTCCAGCCAATATTCCCATACTAAAAAGTAAAACCCCGGAAATAGGCTCCACGGTGCCTCCTATATGGTGCGAACGCCAGTAACCTGTACGAGCGTACCTGATGAGCAACGTGGACTATCGCACCGCCGCAAACTATGCCGGGTGTTCCCAACGGTTTGGGTGTTTATAGATACACAAGAAAGCGCCCGCCGACCGCGGTAACCACCACACACCCACAGGGTGCACACAGTGTAACCACGGCCAACAGGCCCAAACATGAAATTATACAGTGTCGGCAGCAACCTACTCTCCCACACCCTCCCGAGTGCAGTACCATCAGCGCGACGCAGGCTTAGCTTCCGGGTTCGGAAAGGGACCGGGCGTTTCCCTGCCGCTATAAACCACCGACACAACCAACCAGACAACACAAACAAATGCGCATCCGTCAACCACACAAACCAGCATGGTGTGTCAAACACTGCATAGTGGACGCAAACAACAAACAATCATTTTCTT
>NZ_AQXC01000009.1 GCF_000375525.1 Corynebacterium propinquum DSM 44285 | reverse complement strand
TTGTCGACTCTTGTCATCGTAGACCCGTCGCGGGTTCAGCGGTGCCGTGCGATCCGGCACGATGCCAGCCCGCCCGCGTTCGGCGATACGTGCTTTGATGTTGTAGTACGTCTGCTTCGATACGCCGATGTTCTTGCAGAACTGCTGGACCGTGATGCCCTCACGGATGGGGTCGAAATCCGCTATCTTCTTGCGGAGAGTAATGGGAATTGCCATCCCCACATTGTCAACAAGCCAGAGTCCAAAAAGTCGTTAGACATCCTGTCCATAAACTTCCTGGACTCCGCGTCAAAAAACTAACTGGACTCCGAGTCCAAAAAGTCAATGGACTCCGAGTCCAAGAAGTCACTAGACATCACAGAGCTAGGCTAGCCCGCACACGGCGCACACGCTGCTAGCCTGCACGCGGCGCGCACGCGGCACGCACACAGACACACAGTCGCGCACAGTCGCAGGCAGAAACCCACCTATTTCGTGAGTGGAAACGAACCAATACTAGCCAGCCAGACTTTTATCGCCTACTGTGGTTACAGAACCAAAACTGCAACCTAGATTACAGACTTACGTCACAGAATGCTAGCGGTCGTTAGCTACCGGTTGTTAGTTCGTATGCACGTGGTTCGCAGCACATGCACCCGGCGTGGCCATCAACGCCACAGGACAACCACAGGAGGATTGTTTCCCATGTCTCCATCCGAAGACTCCTCGCGCACTGAGAGCACCTCACCGAAGCACGCCCTCAAGGACACCACCGGCGGAGCAACAGCATTCGAAAGCCGCGCCTGGCTCCAGCATTACAACGACGCCTGCCCACCGGAAATCGAACTCGCTGAAATCACGCTCGTCGACAACTACGTAGAAAACCTCAAAAAACACCCGGACCGCAACGCAACCTGGTTTTTCGGCCAGACCAAAACCTTCGCACAGATCGACAAGCAGGTCCGGGCGGTAGCTGCGAGTTTGAAATCACTGGGCGTCGGCAAGGGTGACCGCGTAGCCGTGATCCTTCCCAATTGTCCGCAGCACGTCGTTGCCATCCACGCGATCCACCGCCTGGGCGCCACCGTCGTCGAGCACAACCCGCTGTATACCCCGTATGAGCTGGAAGGTCTCTTCAAAGACCACGAGGCGCGCACCGCGATCGTCTGGGACAAAATTGCCGAGTCCCTGGAACCGCTCCGCCACAGCACTGCGCTACAGAACCTGATCGCGGTCAACATGGTCGAGGCCATGCCAACAACTAAGCAATTGGCTTTGCGCTACCTACCGCTGCCGTCGGTACGCGAAAAACGCGATATGCTCACCGCAAAAGCCGACAACGCCATCCCGTACGGCATGCTTCTCGACGGCGCGATCGGTGGCACCGGCGAGCACCTGGAACCCGAGCCGACGATTACCCCAGATGACATCGCGTTCATCCTCTACACTTCGGGAACCACCGGCGCGCCAAAGGGCGCGATGCTCAGCCACCGAAATATTTGTTCCAACGTGCAGATGGCCAAGTATTGGCTACCGGGCATCGGCGAAAAGCCAGAAACGTTAATGGGCGCGTTGCCGATGTTCCACGTTTATGGCCTCACGCTTATCGGAGCGCTTTCCGTCTACATCGGCGGCGAAATCATTCTGCTGCCGAAGCCGGAAATCCCGCTGATGCTGGATGCCATCAAAAAACGCAAGCCCACCTGGCTGCCGGGCGTGCCGACGCTCTACGACAAGATCGCCGAGGAAGCGCAAAACAAAGACCTCGACTTGCAGGGCATCCGGTACTCGTTTGCCGGTGCCGCCCCACTGCCTGCCGCCACCGTCGATGAGTGGGAAAAGCTGTCCGGCGGCCTGCTGGTGGAAGGCTACGGACTGACCGAAACTTCGCCGGTGATCGTTGCTAACCCAGTCAACGAGAATCGCCGTCCGGGCTTTATCGGCGTGCCTATGCCCAATACCCTGATCCGCATCGCCAACCAGAACAACCTCGACGAGACCATGCCCAATGGTGAAGAGGGTGAGGTCCTAGTCAAAGGCCCGCAGGTGTTCCAGGGCTATCTGAATAAGCCGGAAGCCACCGAGGAGGCTTTCCACGATGGCTGGTTCCGCACCGGTGATATGGGAGTCATGGAAGAAGACGGTTTTTTGCGGCTGGTCTCACGCCTGAAAGAAATCATCATCACCGGTGGTTTCAACGTACACCCGGCGGAGGTAGAAGAAACTGTGAGTTCACACCGCGACGTCGCCGATGTTGCCGTGGTGGGACGCCCGCGCAAGGATGGTTCCGAAGACGTGGTCGCCTGCGTGATTCTTAACGACGGCGCCGAGCTGGATCCGGAAGGTTTGCGCGAGTTCTGCCGTCAGCGCTTAACCCGCTACAAGGTTCCGCGCACCTTCTACCACTTTGAGGAATTGGCCCGCGACCAGCTGGGCAAGATCCGCCGACGTGAGGTACAAGCGGACCTGTTGGAACGTTTGGGAGAGTCCGACAACTAACGAATCGAGATTCGTAAAAACCGCACCAGAAAGGGGCTTGTCGACGCGCCACCGCAGCCGTCGGCAAGCCCCTTTCGCGTAACTTACCGCGGTATGCTGGGGTTTTCTGGAACTTCGCACGAAATCCACACTAGTTATGTGAAACAACTCACCAATTGGTAGTGTGGGGTTATCTCAAATCGTGTGATGCACAACACCCCTACTCAAGGAGGTAGCAATGACCGCTTCGGATACCAAGGCGTGGCTACAGTACTACGGCGATATTCCGGAAAAGCCGAAATACGAGCACAAGACTCTGCTGAGCTTGTACGACAGCAACCTGACCAATAACCACCACCGGCAGGCGACGTACTTTTTTGGCGAGTCGATGACGTATAGCGAACTCGACAAGAACGTGCGCGCTGTCGCCGCCGGCCTGAAGGCCTTCGGCGTAGGTCCGGGAGACCGCGTGGCGGTGCTGTTGCCGAACTGCCCGCAGCACGTTATTGCTTTTTATGCCATCCAGAAAATTGGTGCGACTGTCGTCGAGCACAACCCGCTCTATACGGCCCACGAGTTGGAAGGCCTGTTCCAGGATCACGGCGCCCGCATCGCGATTTGCTGGGACAAGGCCGCCCCCATGTTGGAGCAGGTGCGCAGCAAGACTCCGCTGGAGACCATCATTTCGGTCAACATGATCAACGCGATGCCGCGCACCAAGCAGCTGGCCCTGCGTTACCTGCCGCTGCCGTCGATCCGCGAAAAACGCAAGCAGCTGTCCCAGTTTGCCCCAAACACCATCTCTTTTGAGTCCCTGGCCAGTGAGGCTTTCGGTGGCGACGGGCGGGAAATCCGTACCCCTGATTGTGTCACTAGTGAAACCACAGCGCTGATCCTCTACACCTCGGGCACTACCGGAGCACCGAAGGGTGCAGAGCTCACCCAGGGTAATATTTCCGCGAATATCGCCCAGATCTTGGCGTTCTTCCCTACCTTGGGCCGCAACCCGGACGAGCGCGTGCTGGGCGCTCTGCCAATGTTCCATGTTTACGGTCTAACGCTGATCGCCGGCCTGGCGGTCTCGCTGGGTGGCGAGATGGTGCTGGTACCGAAGCCAGAAATCCCGTTGCTGATGGACGTCATCAAAAACCGCAAACCTTCCTGGATGCCTGGCGTGCCGACGCTGTACTCCAAGGTTATGGAGGCAGCCGAGAAGCAGAACATTGATCTCAAGGGCATCACCAACTCCATTTCCGGTGCCGCCCCCTTGCCGGAAGACACCGTCGAGAAGTGGGAACAGCGCACCGGCGGCCTGCTGGTGGAAGGCTACGGCTTGACCGAGACCTCGCCGGTGCTGTGTTGTAACCCGCACTCGGAAAACCGGCGTCCGGGCTATATCGGTATCCCTTTCCCGGATACTGAGGTACGCATCGCCAACCCGGATAATTTGGAAGAGACCATGCCGGATGGCGAGGAAGGCGAGCTGCTCGGCCGCGGCCCGCAGGTTTTCAAAGGCTATCTGCACAATGAGGAAGCCACGGAAAACGCCTTCCATGATGGTTGGTTCCGCACCGGCGACATGGCTGTGATGGAAGAAGATGGCTTCGTGCGCATTGTTTCCCGCATTAAGGAAATGATCATCACCGGTGGTTTCAACGTCTACCCTGGCGAGGTCGAAGACTGCCTGGGCCAGCACCCTGATGTGGAAGAGTGCGCCGTCGTGGGGCGTCCGCGTAAGGACGGCTCCGAAGACGTCGTAGCCTGTGTGGTTCTGCGGGCAGGCGCCGCCCTGGACCCGGATGGACTAAAGGACTACTGCCGCGAGCGCCTGACTGCATACAAGGTTCCGCGCACCTTCTACCACTTCGAGGAGCTGGCTACTGACCAGATTGGTAAGCTGCGCCGCCGCGAAGTTCAGGCCGACCTGCTGGATATGTTGGGCCTGGTGCCGAAGGAGAAGGACGCCGCCGACGACGACACAGACGGCTCCGATGATTCCGATACTTCCGGTAAGGCGAAGCCGCTCGATGAGCAGCCAGACCACCAAGAATCTGACGTGGAGGGTGTCGAGGTAGAAGATCTTGCCGACGCCCAGCCGGACGAAACATAACTGGGCAGACCGAGGCGTACACTTTTGGCGTTTAACCCCACTTTGCAAGGCGAAGACCACCTCGGAAGGCTAATCCTAGCTTTCCGAGGTGGTCTTTTATTCAGTGCGCGTTACTTATTGAATAGCTCGCGGACCCATAACTAGTTTATTTACCAGCTTTCACGAGAGCTTCGTCAATCTTTTCCTTGTACCGATCAATCGCCCAAGGAACAGTCAATGGGTTAATCATGGAGGAACCTGTGACAAAAGACTGATCAGTTGGAGCTACTTCTGCACCCTTCGCTATAGCAGCGATGCTGGAGTAGGTAGCATCAGCATGCAATTCCTTGCGGGAATCTTCATCCGTATAGAAGGTGAAGATGAGATCAGAATCATTGAGTTTATCAAGGTTTTCTGCACTGACAGTTGCGGAATCAGTACCTGCAACGACGCTGTCGCGGAATTCTTCGACGACGGGGTCGACTTGAAGACCAAGCTTGGAAACAAACTGCACACGTTGTTCTGTAGGCAAGAAGATGCCGTAGTTTCCTACACCTGCGTTGTAAATGAAACTGAAGGTGTGATCACCGTAGGATTCTTCTTTCGCATCCGCGAATTCTGCATTAATGCCGTCGATCAAGCCTTGCGCCTGATCCTCTTTTCCCAGCGCCTTCGCGACAGTCTTTATCTGTTCGTCCCAGGTGATCACCCAAGGCTCTTCTTCGTAGGCAACCGTCGGGGCAATTTTACTAATCTGATCGTACTGTTCCTGGGTGAGGCCGGACCATGGCGCCAAGATAAGATCCGGTTCTAGAGCTGCAATCTTCTCGGCGCTGAGTTCCTCACCACCTGCGATTAGCTCAGGTTTCTCGTCGTCTGTGACACCTAGTTCTTCCAGTTCTTCGTTAACCCATGGTAAATAACCAGACTCATCGGCACCCCACTCATAAGATTCAACGGCTACTGGAACCACACCGAGGGCAAGTGCAGTTTCAGTGGAACCTTGCCCCAGCGTAATGACACGTTCTGGATTCCCTTCAATCTCAGCAACGCCTAAAGCGTGCTCGATAGTGCGGGCATCTCCGGGGTTCGCTTCAGCTTTTTCTTGGTTCTCGCCACTTTCAGCACAGGCTGCAAGGCCAAACACCAAAGTCAGAGATGAAATAATAGCTGCAAGACGGGCGATTAAACCTCTACGGTTACTTGCATGCAACACCGAATGGGGCACAAAAGATGACATGCTCATTCCTTCTTTCGTTGATTCCGCGCATCTCGATACGATTCATCGTTGCCACGGCTTTTCAGTAAGGCCATCAGAAAGTCTGATAAGCATTTTCAGGATATAGGGTACTCAACACATCATGCAAGGTTTCCCTATTTAAACTAGTAGACACCAGAAACGGCCTTAACCATCAAAATAACAAGAAATTCACAGACTTCATTCATTGAACCATCTGAAGCCTTACCTTAGTGTCGATCTCTATGGATTCATACTCCCGGAAGTTCGCCCCACAAGCACAACCAGGATTACAATTCCTGGGCGACGGCTATAGCCATCAACACGCCTTGTCATCCGCCGGACAAACACTTAATCAAGCCCTCGCGCCGACATTTAGCCCGTCACCCGAGACTTTTTGTCCCAACAAGGACCTTGGCGTCGACGAACTTTCTGCAGCTTTCAATGCTGTAGAAATTGACACACCACTGGGGTCGCTAGACGAAGCACTAAAAGAACTCAATGATCTTTGGGTATCACACGCTATCCGGTACGATTCCCCACGTTATCTTGCGCATCTAAATTGCCCTATAACAGCAGCAGGTTTCGCCGGAGCGACCATTTCTGCAGGATTGAATACTGCAGTCGAAAGCTGGGATCAGGGACGCGGCGCAGCAATCATCGAAGACCAAATCATAAAGTGGTTCGCTGCCTCCGCAGGAATGAGCACCAATAACGCAACTGGGACGTTTACCTCAGGTGGTACACAGTCAAACTTACAAGCCCTTTACACTTCCCGTGAAAAAGCTTTGAACTCGGGATCGAGTCTAGACTCCCTTCGAGTTCTTTGCTCCGAAGAAGCGCATTATTCTATTGCGCGCTCCGCCCATATTTTAGGCCTTCCAAAGGAAGCTGTCATTACAATCGACTGTGATTCGGATGGTGCACTAAAAATTTCCTCTCTCCGCCGCACAATCAACTCCTTAATCGAGACCGATGGCAAACACACCATAGCCTGCTTAGCCCTTACTGCAGGCACAACAGATCTAGGAGCAATTGACCCGATTGCACAAGCAACCCAGATAGCACAGCAGCACGGAATTTATGTTCACGTAGATTGTGCTTACGGTGGGGCCCTGCTGCTTAGCGATAAAAACCAAAAACTACTCTCTGGGCTTCACCAAGCAAATTCATTTAGCCTTGACTTTCATAAAACGTTTTTCCAACCAGTCGCATGTTCAGCTTTGATCTATCGCGACCTCACTGAACTTGAACACGTCACTTGGCATTCGGATTACCTTAATCCAGAGACCGACACTCGATTGAATCTTGCAAACCGCTCATTACAAACAACCCGACGCTTCGATGCACTCAAATTGTGGCTCAGCCTACGAGCCGACGGACCCAAAGCGCTAGGCCAAGCATTCGATAGATGTTGCGAAATTGCTACCGATGCAGCGGAGCTAATTCATGAATTTCCGGAACTAGAATTACTCACTACCCCGACATTGAGCACAGTCCTTTTCCGTTTCCTACCATCACTGCCAGGTAGTCCAAGCTCACACACTTGTATGCGGGAGACCGAAGTCATCAACAAAATCAACGATGCAATCCGTCGTCAGTTGTTCAACGCGAATGAACTCGTCATAGCCAGCACCAGGCGCAACGGCAAAACCTACCTGAAATTCACAATACTGAACCCACGTCTCACTAAGGATGATATTCGCTACGCATTAGAGAAAATTTGTGCGGCTGGAACAGATGAATGCGCCAAACTACAAAGCAAGGAGGAAATTGATGACTAAGAAAATCCACGAACAACCGTCAACTAATATAACTCAGCGCGTTGCTGCCGATGAAGTTTTCGACATTGTCGGGATCGGCATCGGGCCCTTCAATCTGGGAATGGCGGCACTCGCACACCCCTTGGTGCAATCGAATGAGCTCAAAGCCATCTTTTTCGACGAAAATCAAGGTTTTTGTTGGCACCCTGGCGTAATGTTTCCAAACTCTACGATCCAGGTTCCCTTCATGGCGGACCTCGTCAGTCTGGCCGATCCCACCAGCCCTTGGAGCTTCCTAAACTACTTAAAAAGACAGGGGCGAATTTATCAGTTTTACATTCGCGAATCTTTTTACCCATATCGTACGGAATACTCTAATTATTGCGCCTGGGTTGCAGGCCAACTTAGCACGCTCCAATGGTCTAGCCCCGTAACAGATGTTCATCGAACGAAAGACGGACTTTGGCGAGTCCAAGTTGGAGGCACAAACCCCAGGGCCGTACTTGCGAAGAATCTTGTCAACGGAACGGGAACTCAACCTTACGTCCCGACTTCGCTCCAACCCAATCTTGTCGAATCTAGAAATCAGACCAAAAACATTATTCACAGTTCTGACTTCCTATTTCATGCAGAACGTTTATCGAACAGTGAAGATATACAGTCATTGACCATCGTCGGCTCCGGCCAGTCTGCAGCAGAAATTTATCGTCACCTGATGGAGCCCTTCGCGGCAACCGGTCGCCGTCTTAATTGGTTAACAAGATCACCCCGTTTCTTCCCAATGGAATACACTGCGCTCACCTTGGAGTTAACTAGTACGGACTACGTGCGCCACTTCCACAGGCTTCCAGAAGCGCGACGCGATCAGATTAATCGCCAACAGCGAAACCTGTACAAGGGCATCTCCGGCGATTTAGTTAACGATATTTATGACACGTTATATCAACTGTCCATTACCACTCCGCTACGCGGAGAGCTACGCCCTGATGTCACCGTGGAGTTGTTCACAGAAAGTGATCTCAAAAGCTCATACGAACGACACATCAACGAGCAGGCCGCGGAGAGCCAAATACTACTGAAGCTGACCAACAACGAAACCGGTAATGCCGACATACATGCGACTGATGCCGTCATCCTCGCTACAGGCTACGGACGCCCTGCCATACCTTCGCATTTGATTACCGCTGCGGAAGCAGGCGAAATCAACACAGACAAACAAGGACGTCTGGACGTAAATCTCGATTTTACGGTTAACCAGCGGCGTGACTTATACGTGCTCAATGCCGAAGAACATACCCATAGCCTCAATGCCCCAGACTTGGGAATGGGAGCTTGGCGGAACTCAATCATTCTCAACAACATATGCGGCCGCACAGTCTACGAAGTGGAAGATTCCTGGACTTTCCAACAATTTGGAGGAGAAAACGTATGAGTAAATCACAACAATCCTGCCACCCAATCAGCTTGACTCCTGGTGCAATGCATACTTCGTTAGGGACAGTCAATATTCGCCCAGTGCAACCAACGAAGGATGCTAAAACACTACATACATGGGTCACTCATCCTCGTGCGCACTTTTGGGGTGCTTTAGATGCCAGTGAACAAGAGATTTTGGCAGAATACCGACGCATCGAAACAAGCAATGCTGAACAGGCTTGGCTACTATATCTCGACGGAAATCCGATTGCTCTTTCGGAAACCTACGACCCAAAGCACGTTGTACTTAACACGTGTTCTGAATTCACTCTCCATGAAGGCGATATCGGGATGCACATCCTAGTTTCGCCTCCCATAGGCAAGAGCATCCATGGACTGACCGATAACATCTTCTCTGCTCTAGTCCGCTGGATTTTTAGCCACGGTGAAGTGAACCGAATCGTCGTCGAGCCTGATGTCTCTAATTTGGGAATCCATCGAAAAAATGCCCGAACAGGATTCACCCAACCAGGGCTCACAACAACCTTAACGATGTCCGGAAAACCGAAAACCGCGTTAATCCAATATTGCACACGTCCTGATTTTCTGGGCTCGCCGAATGCCCCTCTGAGTTATCCTATTGCGCCTACCCCCTGGGAGTTAGTTAAGCCCACAGATTCATCCAGCCCCGTAACACTCGGTATCGGCCATTTAGCCAAAACCGCTGACGCAGCACACCGCGAACTTTTCGCCAAAGCATTGCGGGAATTCACCCATGAAAGACTTATATCCCCGCGAAAGATCAAAGAGTCTGCTGATGAGACTGAGTCTAACGATGGCAATCACAGCGGATGGCGTTCCTATCAAGTCAGCTGGGGATCCCGGAAACTGATTTTTCGGGCTCGCGAGCATAGATTGCTTCATCTCAGCGTAGATCCGCTCAGCATCCACGATCCAGCAGATCTCACTTGGACACCCGATATCATTACAGGTATCGCTGATGCAGCTGAGCAACTTGGTATCGCAGAAAGTTCGCGCGAAACGTACCTCGAAGAAATTTCAGCAACTTTCGCCGCACGTGCGCGGACTTTAGCCCTTCCACGGCCAACATCTACTGAACTGGCCGACGCTACTCGAGATCCTGCAGAGCTATTCCAGACAATTGAATCTGCGATGGTAATTGGTCACCCTGGCTTCTTAGCTAACTCCGGTCGCGGAGGAATGGGCGAAACTCAACTCCGTGCTTTCTCGCCAGAACTCAGTAGTACTACTGATCTTGTTTGGTGTGCCGTAGACAAAAACTATGCACATCTCGCGACAATCGAATACGAGAGGGCTCAAGAATCAGGGTCTTCTCATTCTTCTAACGAAGCTATATTGACTCTGGTTCCGGATTTTAAAGACCGCTGTAGACTAGCTGGCCTTAGTCCGGACGACTACATCCCGCTACCTGTTCACCCTTGGCAGTGGGAGCAACGTTTTACCACCACATTCTCCGCTGATTTAGCTGCCGGTCGAATTGTTCCACTCGGTCGAGAAGGGGAAGCCTACCGCCCACAACAATCTCTGCGCACTTTCTTCAACACTTCTACTCCAGCTGCACCATACGTAAAAACCGCCGTCGCAGTTCGTAACATGGGTTTTACTCGCGGGCTTTCTGCACATTACATGGAGTCAACTCCACGAGTTAATCTCTGGCTGCTGAATTTAATCGGAGATGATCCAGAGTTTTTCCAATCAGGCATTGGATTTCTCCCTGAGATTGCGTCAGTAGGATATACAGGCAGTGTTTACCATCGCGTCACCAACGACGGTTCTCACACTAAAATGACCGCTGCATTATGGAGACAATCTCCGTTCAGCCCCGAGACCACTCCCGCATTGGATGACGGCGACACTTTATCTACGCTAGCGGGCATACTTCACTCTGATGACGAAGGATTACCTCTTATAAGTGCCTGGATTAATCAGAGCGGCTTATCGGCTGTTGACTGGATCAACCAGCTTTTGACTCTGTACGTTCGCCCTCTCATTCATGCACTGGTGCGTTACGGAATTGTTTTCATGCCTCATACGGAAAACGTCATTTTACGTCTCAATCAGAATAAACCGGTTGGCATTTATCATAAGGACCTTGGCGAAGAAATAGCCGTGGTGTCGAATGAAACGCCGGTTCCTTCTGGACTAGAACGATTGCGCGCTCGCTGCGGTTCTGACTCACCCGAAGATTTATCCCAGCAGGCGCTTTCTATACATACTGATGTTATTGACGGCGTTCTCCGCCATCTCGCAGCACTGCTTGACGATCATGCAATTCTCGAGGAAGACGTCTTTTGGGAACAGCTTCGGCACGTTGCCTCCGTATATGCCAAAGATCATCCTGAACTAACTACCGGAGACTCTCGGCAGGCAAGGCTTTGGCAAGCTCTATTGGCACCGAGATTCCGACATTCAACGCTAAACCGGTTACAGCTTCGCAACCCTCATACTATGGTTACTCTTGGT
Organism: Corynebacterium propinquum DSM 44285; assembly: GCF_000375525.1. GTDB lineage: Bacteria > Actinomycetota > Actinomycetes > Mycobacteriales > Mycobacteriaceae > Corynebacterium > Corynebacterium propinquum. The sequence goes on along the minus strand of NZ_AQXC01000009.1, from coordinate 121,775 downwards.
GACCAAGATTCGTCGCTCATCTACGCTGGTGAACTGGAAAATCCTCTGCACGGTGTCTAAATGGTGCCACTCGCGTGTTTGTTCCAAGACTTAAGGTTTATCACTGGGCTCAATGATCTAATAAGTTAGTCTTTACTATGAAATCGACAAGATTATCTTCGAGACGTAGCATGCGCAAGAACTCGCGAGAATATACGCGGTCATCGCGGTCCCTGCGCACTCGTCGCATTACAGGGTTGCTAGCACTCGCTCTTCTCCTCGCCGCTGCTTTACTCGCTAGTCTACTTTTTGGTGCCCGGCCTATTGCGTTCGCTGATGCCGTGCAAGCATTAATTAATCTACCTTCATTGCTAGACGAACCTCAGTCTGGTTCCGCGGACGCTCGCGTTATCGCAGATCTCCGCTGGCCCCGCACCCTCATCGGCTTATTTGTCGGTGCCGCACTCGGTGTCGCAGGTGCATTAATCCAAGGCCATACCCGAAACCCACTGGCTGACCCAGGACTATTGGGTGTTTCAGCGGGCGCAGCATTCGCTGTCGTCTTAGGCTTTTTCGCGTTTGGACTCACTTCTGCCTTGAGCACATCCGTCGTGGCTTTTTGTGGTGCAGTTCTTGCCACTGCATTAGTTTTCGGTCTTGCCTCGCTGGGTGGGGGACAGATCAATCCACTCACGTTAATCCTTGGCGGCGCTGCGCTAACAGCGGTGCTACATTCCATGACCACTGCGCTCACACTCATCGACGACAACAGTCTGGACCGGATGCGCTTCTGGAGCGTTGGCGCATTATCTGGCAGGGATCTTTCAATTTTTTGGGGCACCGCGCCGTTTATCGCGGTCGGACTCATAGTTGCACTTGCAACCGCGCCTACGTTGAATCTGCTGAATCTTGGCGACGACGCAGCTAGTGCGCTTGGCGTCAATACTTACCGGGCTCGGTTGGCCGGCATGGTGGTCATCGCGTTACTTGCGGGAGCTGCCACGGCGGCCGCGGGCCCGATCGGCTTCATTGGTTTGGTTGTACCGCATATTGCTCGTAGTCTGTGCGGGCCTGATTACCGGTGGATTCTTCCATATTCAGCGCTGACCGGTGCTAGCTTGCTGTTGCTTTCAGATATTTTGGGCCGTCTCATTGCCCGCCCGGGTGAATTACAAGTGGGAATCGTACTGGCATTCGTCGGTGCGCCATTCTTTATGTACCTCATTTATCGGCGGAAGGTAGTTGCTCTATGACGAACTCACCACATCTACTGTCCCGTCCAGTGGTGCCGGGGCGGCCAGCGCTACGCAAGGGGCGTATCTCTCTGGTCTGGCGCCCATGGGTTCTTTTTAGCACCATCGCGATGATCTGCGCAGCAGTGATCATCTTTGCTGCTTCGATCGCCATCGGCGATTATCCTTTAACTGTCCCTGAGGTATTGCGCATAATTTTCCTTGGCGACGGTTCTCGTATTGAACGTATCGCAGTTTTCGATTGGCGTATGCCACGGGCTTTAACAGCACTCACAGTAGGTTTTGCTCTGGGTTTGGCTGGTGCGCTAACTCAATCAGTGACTGGCAACCCACTTGCTAGTCCAGACATACTTGGTATTACCTCTGGCGCTTCTGCTGCCGCCGTGACCGTGCTGACCTTCGGTGGAGGTGTTGGAGCTTTTGCTGCGGTATCCGGAAAGGTTGCCACCTTCGGCTTACCCCTTGCAGCACTGGCTGGTGGTCTCATTACTGGTGCTGTCGTCTGGATCCTTTCATCACGGGGCAGTTTCGATGCCTATCGGCTGGTGCTATTCGGAATCATTATCACGGCTCTCATGAATGCTTATATCGGCTTTTTGATGACACGAGCAGAGTTACGGGATGCCGCTACTGCGCAACAGTGGTTAGCAGGTTCCCTCAATTCGACTAACTGGGACCGCGCGGTTCCGGTAGCACTCGTCATCCTCATCTGCGTCCCGCTATTAGCTTGGATGGCGTACACACTCACTGCTGCCGTGCTTGGACAAGATCTCGCCGCAGCACTTGGCCTTCGCGTCTCACGCACACAGCTAACTTTTTTGGTTATCGCAGTAACTCTGGCATCAATCGCCGTGGCTGCAGCTGGGCCGATCGGATTCGTCGCGTTTGTCGCACCGCAGTTGGCGGTACGCATCACCAAGCTCTCCACACCACCACTGGTCGCTTCTGCATTCATGGGCGCAATCTTGCTGTTAGGAGCTGACCTCGTGGTTCGCACGAATATCCCCGTAGATCTCCCGGTTGGCATCGTGACTTCCGCTTTTGGTGGTGTATTCCTTCTCTACCTGCTTATCAGCTCGAATCTCAAGCGGTCTAGGTCGTCATGATCAGATTAAAAACAACTCGTAACAAGAACTAAGAATAAGACACTAAGAATAAAACGATGAACAATCCAATTTCTACGCCCCCTAACCGTGGTGTCAGCGTCAATGCGCAAAATATCTGTGTCGGTTATGGCGATAACATCATCATCGATGATCTTTCAGTGGATTTCCCAAGTGGAGAAATCACCACCATCATCGGCCCCAACGGTTGTGGAAAATCTACCCTCTTGCGCGCAGTTTCCCGACTCATTCCCCTTCGCCAAGGCACGGTGACCGTCGACGGTAAAGACGCGACCACAATGAAGCGTAAAAACCTGGCAAAAACTGTAGGTGTCTTGCCTCAGACCCCCAGTGCTCCGGAGGGATTATTAGTCTCGGATCTGGTCGCACGCGGACGCCACCCGCACCAGTCGTGGATCAACCAGTGGTCCGCTGCCGATGAACAAGAGGTGCTGCGCGCACTCGAACTCACGAACACTGCACATCTAGCTGAACGCTCGCTAGAGGCATTATCTGGAGGCCAACGCCAACGAGTGTGGATCAGCATGGTGCTTGCACAACAAACCGATGTGTTGTTTTTAGACGAACCCACTACCTACCTGGATCTTTCGCATTCCATCGACGTTCTGAATTTGGTCACGCGCCTGAAGCATGATTTGGGTCGAACCATCGTTATGGTGCTTCATGATCTCAACCTTGCGATCCGTTATTCCGATCATCTCGTAGTGATGAAAGATGGCGCAATACACGCCAGTGGCAGCCCTGCTCAGGTCATCACTCCTGAATTACTCAGCGAAGTCTTCAACCTGGATGCCCACGTCAACCCTGACCCAGTCATGTCTGAAGCACGTGGCACTACGGTTCCACTAATCGTGCCTGCTGCACCTCCGGGCATGTAAAACCCTGCCACCCCATTCAGCAACGCCCCACCCCACACAAGTGGTTTCTAAAACAAAATCATGAGAATTTACTCACATTTCCCGCGAGTTATCCGCGTGAGATAACTCGCATGCACTACGGTAGCCAAAGACAACATGAACGTTTCCTCATATTTTCTGTAAAGGATGCCACTGCATGTCTTTGACACCGCTTGATTCCATGCGCGCCCCCGCCATCATTTTTGCTGGTCAAGCCTCGGAATGGGAAAAGCAGCTGCATAACGCCGCTGCCAGCCACCACGCCGTCGGCCGCCTGGACAATTACCTGACCCAGGCCCGCAGCCTGGTCAGCCCTTACGCCCGCACCATTGCTTCCACTGTCCCTGGAGCCATGGAGCGCCTGGAAGCGCTCGTGCACGCAGGTTCCCAAGACACCGGCGCCAGCACCTCCAAAACGGCCGCGAACACCGCCAATGACGTTTTCCCAGCCGTCAGCATCCCGGGCATCGTACTCAGCCAGCTGGCCGCCATTGATCAACTGCGCGACCTAGGCCTCACTCTCGACGCCGACTCCCCTGCCTTCGGGCATTCCCAGGGCAGCCTCGGCATCGCCGCCATCAAACACCCAGTCCACGCTCTTGCCCTGGCCATCCTGATGGGCACAGCAGCAAGCGTCGCCCACGGCTCCACTGATTCCCGCTCGCACATGCTGCTCATCCGCGACCTGCCGCGCGAATTCGTCGACACGTGCCTCAGCAACACCGGCTCGGCCGCCATCTCGGTGGTCAACGGCACCCGCGCTTTCGTTGTCTCGGGCACCCCGGACGAGCTCGCAGCGGTCGAAAACAACGTCACAGAACGCGCCAGCGCCTACAACGACGCCCTGGAGGCCCGCGAATTCGGCGGCTCAGAACTTACTCCGAACTTCACCTACCTACCGGTCGCGCTGCCTTTCCACCACGACAGCCTCACCGAAGCCGCAGACCTCACCATCGAGTGGGCTAAGGCCTGCCAACTGGACCTCGGCGACACCGATATCGCCACCGTCGTCCGCGAGATCCTGGTCCACCCATTCGACTGGACCGCGCAGACCGCCCAGATGGTCGACCAACACATCAGCCACACATTGGTTCTTGACGACGGCCTGGCCAAACTCACCACCCCGCTGGTTGCGGGCACCGGCCTGAGTGTGGTCCCGGCCTGGACGCCGTCGCAACGCGATAACCTCGCTACCCCCGGCGCGCAATTGCCTACTGCGCGCGACTGGTCCGAGTTCGCCCCGCGCCTGGTCACATTGCCGGATGGCAAGACGTACACGCAAACGAAGTTCTCTGCGCTGACCGGTTTGTCCCCGATCATGCTCGGCGGCATGACGCCAACCACCGTCGACCCAACCATCGTGGCCGCTGCTGCCAATGCCGGTTTCTGGACGGAGATGGCCGGCGGCGGAATGTATTCCGAAGAGCTGTTCACTGAGCTGAAGAATTCGCTGATCCGCCAGCTGCAGCCTGGACGCACCGTCGCCTTTAACACCATGTTCTTCGATCGCTTCATGTGGAACTTGCAGTTTGGCCAGACGCGCATCGTCCCGAAGGCCCGCGCGAACGGCGCACCGATTACTGGTGTCACCATTTCGGCTGGTGTACCGGAAGCCGACGAAGCCACCGAACTGCTCGCGCAGCTGCGCGCCGACGGTTTCCCATATATTTCCTTCAAACCGGGCACCACCAAGCAGATCCGCGACATCCTGGCCATTGCAGACGCCAACCCGGAGCACCAGTTGATTCTGCAGATCGAGGACGGCCACGCCGGCGGCCACCACTCTTGGCTGGATCTGGATGAGATGCTTATCGACACCTACGCCGCTGCCCGCGAGCGCGATAACGTCACCATCACCGTCGGCGGTGGCATTTACTCGGCGGAACGTGCTGCGGAATACCTGACTGGTACGTGGTCTCAGAAGTATTCTCTGCCGCGCATGCCGGTCGATGGCGTATTCGTCGGCACGGTCGCCATGGCCACCAAAGAAGCCACCACTTCCCCGCAGGTCAAACAGCTGCTCGTTGACACCCCGGGTATCAGCCCGGATACCAATGGCGGTTGGGTCGGCCGCGGTCGCGCCAACGGTGGTGTGGCTTCCGGGCAGTCGCACTTGCTGGCGGATCTCCACGAAATCGATAACTCCTTCGCCGCTGCCGCCCGGCTGATCACCTCGCTGGATCCGGCTGAGTATCAGGATCACCGCGACGAGATCATCGCCGCGCTGGCCAAGACCTCCAAGCCGTATTTCGGTGACGTCGAGACCATGACCTACCAGCAGTGGCTGGAGCGCTTCGTTAACCTGGCCTTCCCGTTCATGGACCCAACCTGGCAGGATCGCTGGTTTGATCTGTTGCACCGCATCGAGGCGCGTCTGCACCCGTCCGATCATGGCGAGATCGACACCCTCTTCCCGGACCTGGATTCCGTCGCCGACGCCCCAGCCAACCTGCGCACGCTGCTCGACGCTTTCCCGCAGGCTGCCACCACCACCGTCGCGGCCCGCGATGCTGCCTGGTTTGTCTCGCTGAACCACAAGCACAACAAGCCAATGCCGTGGACCACCGCCATCGATGGGGATCTGAAGAAGTGGTTCTCCAAGGACACCCTGTGGCAGGCGCAGGAGGATCGTTACGACGCCGACGCCGTGCGCATCATCCCGGGGCCGGTCTCGGTTGCGGGCATTACCAAGGTCGACGAGCCCGTCGCCGAGTTGCTGGCCCGGTTCGAAACCGGCACCACCGAGGCCTTGCAGCAGGCTGGCGTCGAGCCAACCGAGCAGTACTCACGCCTGGGTAATGCGAAAACCGCAGAGGAATTCTTGCGCCAGGCCCCAAGCCTGGAGTGGCATGGGCACACCATCGCTAACCCTGCCGTGGAGCTGCCGGCCGAGGCCTTCGACATCGTCAACGACGGCACCGAGGCCGCCCCGCAGTATTCCATCCGCATCAACACCGACTCCTACTGGGATGATCTGCCAGAATTCCAGCGTCCGTTTTATGTGAAGTCTGTGTCCATCCCCGTCGATCTTTCCGACGCCGTCGCCACGGGTGCTAGCCCAGTCGTCGACCATGATCGCCTGCCAGGTGCCGTCTTTGACCTGTTGGCTGGTTTGGCCGGTGTGGGTTCGATCTCCGAATCCGGCGATGAGATCACTGCTTTGCCTGCCATCGTGGAAGGCTCGATCGGCGAGCAGTACCCATTCGGTTATGCCGAAGATTCCTTTACTCTGCCTACCACCCTGCTGCAGGCGCACACCGCAGTTACTGGCGCTGGTTTGGGCGACAAACTCACCACCGCCCCGGGCACCCCGGATGTGCTGGTGGGCCCTGCGTGGCCAGCGATTTATACCGCACTGGGCTCTGGCCGCATCGGCGAAGAGCACGGTGAGCCAGCTGGCACGGACTACCCTGTTATCGAGGGCTTGCTGAATGCCGTGCACCTGAACCACGTCATTGACCTGCGGGTTCCGCTCCACGAACTTGCTCGTGGCAGCAAAGGTGAGAGCAATGCGCGCCGGATCGACGTGAAATCGTGGTGCTCGGCGATCGACGAATCCAACGCGGGGCGCATCGTCACCGTGGAACTGGAATTGCGCGATCACGAATCCGGCGAGTTGGTGGCTACCCAGATGCAGCGGTTCGCCATCCGCGGCCGCGCCACCGGTGCCAGCGTTCCGGCGCCTGCCCCAGAGTGGGGCGGTGCCGCACTAGCCCGCGAAGTCGAGTCCACCCCGCGCTCATTCGTGAACCGCGCTACCGTCACCGCGCCGCAGGATATGACCCCGTTCGCGCTGGTCTCGGGCGACTACAACCCGATCCACACCTCAACCAACGCCGCTCGCCTGGTTAATCTTGACGACGCCCTGGTCCACGGCATGTGGCTCTCCGCCACCGCCCAGCACCTGGCTAATACTCACGGCACGGTCACCAGCTGGACGTATTCCATGTTCGGGATGGTCCAACTCGGTGACAAGGTGGAAATCACCGCCGAGCGTGTAGGCCGCGCTGGCATCCACACGGCATTGGAAGTCACCTGCCGCATCGACGGCGAGGTCGTCTCCGTCGGCCAGGCGCTGTTGGCACAACCGGCGACCGCCTACGTGTACCCAGGCCAGGGTGTGCAGGCAGAGGGTATGGGCCGCGGCGATCGCAATGCCTCGCCAGCTGCGCGTGAGGCCTGGCGCCGTGCGGATCACCACACCCGCACCCAGCATGGTTTCTCCATACGCCAGATCATCGACGACAACCCGACGGAGCTTAAGGTGCGCGGCACCACGTTCCGCCACCCGCAGGGCGTTTTGCACCTGACGCAGTTCACGCAGGTCGCACTCGCCGTCGTCGCCTATGGCCAAACTGAGCGTTTGCGCGAAAACAATGCGCTGGCTACTGGCGCCATGTATGCCGGGCACTCGCTGGGTGAATACACCGCCTTGGCTTCGCTGGCGAATATCTTCGATTTGGAAGCTGTCATCGACATCGTCTACTCGCGTGGTTCCGCGATGGGCACGTTGGTCGAGCGCGACGAGCACGGCAATTCCAATTACGGCATGGGTGCGCTGCGCCCGAACATGATCGGTGTCAGTGCCGATGAGGTGCAGGATTATGTGGCGCAGGTGGCGCAGGAAACCGGCGAGTTCTTGGAGATCGTCAACTACAACATCTCCGGCCAGCAGTATTCCATTGCTGGCACCAAGGCTGGCCTGGCGGAATTGGCCAAGCGCGCCACAGCCATTGCCCCACGTGCCTTCGTGACTGTCCCGGGCATCGATGTGCCATTCCACTCCCGCGTGCTGCGCGACGGCGTACCGGCCTTTGCCGAGAAGCTCGACGAGTTGCTGCCGGAGACATTGGATCTCGATGCCCTGGTCGGACGCTACGTACCGAACCTGGTGGCGCGCCCGTTTGCGCTCACCCAGGATTTCGTGGACGCCACCGCGGCTCTGGCCCCGTCTGGCCGCCTGGACGGTATCGACGCCGCCACGATGGAGCCGCAGAAGCTCGCCCGCCTGTTGCTGATCGAGTTGTTGTCCTGGCAGTTTGCTTCGCCGGTGCGCTGGATCGAAACCCAGGAATTGCTGTTTGGTCGCGTCGACCAGATCATCGAGGTTGGCTTGGCTTCGTCGCCGACGTTGACCAACCTGGCGCAGCGTTCCATGGCCGTGGCTGGGGTGAGTTTGCCGGTGTACAACGTCGAGCGGGACCAAGATATAGTCATGCTTGCCGACGTCACCGAGGCGCCAACCGAGCTGGATGACGATGATGACTCCAGCAGCGCGGCTGCAGATCAAGCCAGCCAGTCGCCGGAGGTCGGTGCCGATGCGGCACGTCCGACGGAAAACCCAGCACCGATGTCGGAGGCGGGTTCTGACAGTGCAGTCACCACAAACGCCGCAGCCGATACAGCCGAGTCAGCCGCTGCAGCCCCAGCAAGCGTGTCGACAAGCACCAGCGCGAACCAAAACACCAATGCCAGCGCTGGCGGCGGAGCCCCGGCCGGCGAGCTCAGCTTCACCGCCGCCGAAGCCATCATGACGCTGTTCGCGTTTTCCAATAAGATCCGTCTGGATCAGATCAACGATTCCGATACGGTCGAAGAGCTGACCAACGGTGTGTCCTCGCGCCGTAACCAGCTGCTCATGGATATGTCCACTGAGCTGGGGGTTCCGGCCATCGACGGTGCTGCCGATGCCGATGTCGCCACCCTGCGCGGCCGCGTCGCCACCGCCGCCCCGGGCTACAGCCCGTTTGGTTCGGTGCTCAGCGAGGCCATCGGTTCCCGCCTGCGCCAGCTCACCGGTGCTGCTGGTGCAAAGCCAGCCGCCGTCGGCGAACGCGTGACCAGCACCTGGGCCCTGCCACAATCCTGGATCGCCCACGTCGAAGCCGAAATCCTGCTGGGTTCGCGCGAAGAAGATTCTGTGCGCGGTGGTTCGCTATCGACGATCCCCACCTCGGCGAGCTCGAAGGCGGAGGTCAACGAACTGGTCGACGCCGCCGTGCAGCAGGTGGCCGCCCGCCATGGTGTGGCTGTTTCGCAAGCAACCGGTGGCGCCAGCGCCGGTGGTGGTTCCGTCGTGGATTCCGCGGCGCTCAATGAATTCGCCGAACAGGTCACCGGCGAAAACGGCGTGTTGGCTACGGCTGCGCGGACCGTGCTGGCGCAGTTGGGCTTGTCTGAGCCTGCGCCGGAAACCCCGGAAACCGACAACACGTTGTTCGAAACCGTGGAGGCGGAGCTGGGCGCGGGCTGGGTGAAAACCGTCACGCCAGTCTTTGATGCTCGTAAGGCCGTGCTTTTCGACGACCGCTGGGCCAGCGCCCGCGAAGATCTCGCCCGCTACGCGCTGGGGCAAGCAGATATTGCTCTGGAGCGATTCCGCGGCACCGGCACGACCGTCGCCAAGCAGGCACGCTGGTGGGCGGCCAATGGCGGGCAGGGCGAGCTGGAAGAGATCGCCACGCTGGCAGAATCCGAGCTGCAAGGCGCCTACTCCGAGGATATTGCCTTGGTTACTGGTGCTGCTCCGGGCTCGATTGCCACTGCTTTGATCGCGCGCCTGTTGGAAGGTGGTGCGACCGTCGTGATGACTGCTTCGCGCGTGAGCCAAGCGCGTAAGGAATTTGCCCGCAAGCTGTATGCCGATCACGCCGTCCCGGGTGCTGCGTTGTGGCTGGTACCGGCGAACTTGTCGTCGTACCGCGATGTCGATGCGGTCATCAACTGGATCGGCACCGAGCAGGTGGAATCCGTTGGCAACGAGGTGAAGCTGCTCAAGCCAGCTTTGATCCCAACTCTGGCCTTCCCATTCGCCGCCCCACCGGTGACGGGATCGCTGGCCGACGCCGGCCCGCAGGCGGAAAACCAGACGCGTTTGCTGTTGTGGTCCGTCGAGCGCACTATCGCGGGGTTGGCCGGTTTGGCGCAAGCTGGCGTCGACAAGCGCTGCCATGTGGTGCTTCCGGGTTCGCCAAACCGTGGTGTATTCGGTGGCGACGGCGCTTATGGCGAGGTCAAGGCCGCGCTGGATGCGATTATGAACAAGTGGAAGGTTGAGGCTGGCTGGTCCGACGGTGTCACCCTGGCGCAGGTTCTGATCGGCTGGGTAGCCGGTACGCACCTGATGGCCGGCAACGACGGACTGGTTCCGGCGGTGGAAGCTGCGGGTATCCGTGTGTGGAACCCCGAGGAGATTTCCCACGAGTTGATGGGCCTGGCTTCCGCGGAATCTCGCGCGCAGGCCGCCCAGAAGCCGCTGCACCTGGATCTGACCGGCGGTTTGGGTGACACATTGAACATGGCCGAGTTGACTGCGCAGGCGGCGGCGAATGCAGAAGCGGCCGCAGCGGCCGCGGCAGAAGCAGCAGCCAATGCCCCAGCTACCCCGGCGACCATTACTGCCCTGCCGAATATTGCAGTGCCAGCCCAGCCGGAGCGCGTGGACACCGGGGAGATCACCACGGACCTGGATGACATGATCGTCATCGCGGGCGTCGGTGAGGTCTCGTCCTGGGGTTCGGGCCGCACCCGTTTCGAGGCGGAATACGGTATCCAGCGCGATGGCTCGGTAGAGCTGACCGCCGCCGGTGTTCTGGAATTGGCCTGGATGACGGGCCTGGTCAACTGGGCCGAAGACCCAACCCCGGGCTGGTACGACGCCAACGGTGCAGAAGTCGCCGAAGAGGACATCTATGCCCGCTTCCGCGATGAGGTCGTCGCCCGCGCTGGCGTGCGCACCTTGTCGGATAAGTATCACCTGCAGGATCAGGGCTCGATCGACTTGGCGACGGTCTTCTTGGACCGCGATATCACCTTCGCTGTGCCAACCGAAGCCCAGGCCCGCGATATCGAAGCTGCTGACCCAGCCTTCACCCGCGTGGCCGAGACCGACGGCGAGTGGCAGGTCACCCGCCTGCAGGGCGCTACCGCGAAGGTACCGCGCAAGGCGACGCTGACGCGCACGGTGGCGGGCCAGATGCCGGATAACTTCGACCCGACGCGCTGGGGCATCCCGGATCACATGGTCGACGCGCTGGACCGCATGGCTGTGTGGAACCTGGTCACCGCCGTCGACGCGTTCATCGGCGCCGGTTTCAGCCCAGCGGAACTGCTGCAATCGATCCACCCGGGCGATATTGCTTCCACTCAGGGCACCGGTATCGGCGGCATGGAATCGCTGCACAAGGTCTTTGTGTCCCGCTTCTTGGATGAAGAGCGCCCGTCGGACATCCTGCAGGAAGCTCTGCCGAACGTGATTGCTGCGCACACCATGCAGTCGCTGGTGGGCGGCTACGGTTCCATGATCCACCCGATCGGTGCGTGTGCGACCTCGGCGGTCTCTATCGAGGAAGGCTGCGACAAGATCAAGCTGGGCAAAGCCGATGTGGTGGTTGCCGGTGGTATCGACGACGTGCAGGTGGAATCGCTGGCCGGCTTCGGTGATATGAATGCCACCGCGGAGACGAAGAAGATGACCGACCAGGGCATCGACGAGCGTTTCATTTCCCGGGCCAACGACCGTCGTCGCGGTGGCTTCCTGGAGGCCGAAGGTGGCGGAACCGTGCTGCTGGTACGTGGTTCGCTGGCGCGGGAGCTGGGCTTGCCGGTGTATGCGGTGGTTGCGCATGCGGCATCGTATGCCGATGGTGCTCATACCTCGATTCCGGCTCCGGGCTTGGGTGCCTTGGGCGCTGGACGGGGCCGCGAGAACTCGCGCCTGGCGAAGTCCCTGCGTGGGCTGGGCTTGCACCCGAATGATGTGACCGTGGTGTCCAAGCACGATACGTCCACCAACGCCAACGACCCGAACGAGTCCGAGCTGCATTCCATGCTGTGGCCAGCCGTCGGCCGTGATGCCGATGCGCCGCTGTTTGTGATTTCGCAGAAGTCCCTGACCGGCCACTCCAAGGCTGGGGCCGCGCTGTTCCAGACCGGCGGGCTGATCGATGTCTTCCGCACCGGCCGGGTGCCGCACAACGCGGCGCTGGATTGCGTGGATCCGCTGATCGAGCCGAAGGCGAAGAACCTGGTGTGGCTGCGCGAAGGCGTATCGCTTGCCGACGCCGGGCGCCCGGTGAAAGCGGCCGTCTTGACCTCGCTCGGTTTCGGTCACGTCGGTGCCGTGGTGGTCTATGGTCACCCGGGTGTCTTCGAAGCTGCGGTGGCTGCGCAGTTCGGCGAGGATGCTGCCGGTGCCTGGCGCGAGCGGGCGAATGCTCGTCTGGCTGCTGGCGCCGCGCACCGCGAGGCTGGCATGATTGGCCGCCGCGCGTTGTTCAGTGTGATTGAGGGCCGTCGCTTGCCGGAGCGGGGTGCGAAGGAAGCTGAGATCGCCCTGTTGCTGGACGAGGATGCTCGCCTGGGTGCTGACGGCACTTACCCGCTGCCGGGTTCGGCTGGTGAATCTGGCAGGAGGGATTAGGTTTTAGGGTTCTCGGCCTAAAAATCAGCGCCGGCAACCGACACCGGCATGTTTATTAACTGACAAGGGTTCGTCCTGATTTTCCGCGCTGCGGGCCATTAGGGCGGACCCTTCAGTTTTATTTGCACCACTAGTGAGTTTCTTTCACTTCTATAACTTCCGCAACTTGTTATAGTCAGTTCACCAACCACTCCCCTATTTTCCGGAAGGCACCAGGCATGAAGAAACTCGCCGTAATTTTCGGCTCGTGCACCATCATTGCGAGCTTGTTTTCGTCTCCGATCGAAGCACACGCTAATCCTGCGGGTTCCAGCAATTCGGCGCGCTCTGGTGCCGTAGTGAATCTTGCTTCTTCCGCACCTGCTCTTCCCGGTAGTTCGATTGGGCCACGCTGGGATCAGTTCCAGTTGGGATCACAGATCCTAGAGTTTTTCCATAACTCCACCGACGAGGCCTACCGTGCGTTTTTCGCTTCCTTGCCTAAGGAAGTCCAGCAGCTTTCTTCCACACCGCAACCACGCAGCAAACCGATCCCACCAAACTTGCAGCCTGGTTATCAACCACCAGCTCCTGTTACTCCAGCCGGTGATTGCTCGAATTGCGTAGCTTTAACTTTCGACGACGGCCCGCAGCCGCCGACCAACCGAATTCTGGATACGCTCGACGCGAAACAGGCGAAAGCAACGTTTTTCGTGCAGACCCCGATGGTGCATGCCTTGCCGGATACGGCGCGTCGCATCGTCAATTCAGGCCACACCATCGGCAATCATGGAACGACGCACGTGAACTTCGCCCTAAGCAGCCCAACTCGTGTGCATACTGAGATTTCTCAAAACACCAAGGCCGTGCAGGCGGTCACGGGTGCGACACCACGCTGGCTACGTCCGCCGTACGGGGCTCACAATGACAACGTCGTGCAGGCAGCCCGCGCACACGGTATGGGTGTTGCACTGTGGGATGTCATCGTTTTCGACTGGCGCGATCGCGACGCCAACACAGTCTGCGAACGCACGGTCAACCAAGCCGACGGCGGTGAAGTCGTACTGCTGCACGATATCCACAACACCACCGCAGACGCGACCACGTGCATCATCGACGGGCTGCGCGCCAAAGGCCTAGAACCAGTGACTTTGGATCGCCTGCACGGCTCGCCGGAACCTGGCAGGGTCTACGGTACCCGCTAGGTTTTGCCGTCTTTCATCTCCAGCGCCAAGTTCGCCGCGCCCGCGTGCATAGACAATGCACCTCCGATGAAGTGCACGCCGAAGGTATTACGTTCCAATGGCAAAGGGTCCCGTGGGATGGCAGCTTCCTCGATATCTGCAAGATTGCAGGTTTTTACAGGGACCCACAAAACTTTGATTTTTAGAGTCTGCTGCTCCTGGTCCAACTGAGTATCGATGTGAAACAACACGACGATTGCCGTCACGATGACCAAGGGAAACGCCACCCAACTCATCATGAGCAAAAACCAGATGGTGATAGCTACTGTCACTGCGGTCCAAACCCAGCGAGCAGCATTGTATCCAAAAACTTGTGAATGTAGACGAGATTGTTGATTCGCCATAGGGGATTACACCTCCGGGGTTAAAGCATCACATAAACCTAGAGTACCCAGATACTCGCGAAAGCTTTTGGGATTCTACATTTCTCGGCGACCCCATTTATGATGTCTCCAAAGCTCGTCGGCAAGCACGCCACGCCGCCGCGACATCGTCCCCACGACTAATCCTTCTGGAGCCACCCATGCCATCCTCGTTATCCCGGCGCGCCGCTGCTCTTGCTCTGACCGCGGCATTCAGTCTTCCTGCAGCCACAGCTGTCTCATCCACCGTCGCCACCCCGCAGGCCCACGCACAACTGGGTTCCAGCGATACCAGCTCGCGCATCGCCTTCGACGGCTCATCGGAACCAATGGCTGAGTGGTCCAAAGACCCCGCCGTCCAAGGCCACGTTCTAGACGTCATCCAGTTCTTCCAGAATGACACTCCCTGGCACCAACTACCAATGTGGAACCTGTGGGGCGAGCAGACCCCGTACACCATCGACAAAGAACAGGATTTCGCACAACCACGCCTGATCAACCGCGAACCGGACGAGCGTTTCGACGTCGAGCGCCTCTATGTGGAATCACCGGCGATGCGCCGCGTCGTCCAGGTGCAGGTGCAATACCCCAAGGATCGCGAGACGGCAGCACCGATGCTGTATCTTCTCGACGGCGTGTCAGCCCCGCGCCAGTCCGGCTGGCTGCGCAAGGGCGATGTGCAGGGCACCATGGCAAACGAGCACGTCACCACGATCATGCCCGTCGAAGCCGGTGGCACCAATTACACCGATTGGAACGACACCGACCCATACTTGGGCCGGGCAAAGTGGGAAACTTTCCTGACGCAGGAACTGCCAGGCGTGCTGGAACAACAGGCGGGCATCGCTTTTAACGGCGAGCGTTATATCGGCGGCCTGTCCATGGGTGGTTCCGCGGCGATCCGCTTGGCCAACCTGCACCCGGAGCTGTATTCCGGCACCTTCTCGGTTTCTGGGTGCTATTCGTCGACCAGCACCGCTGGCCGTGCCTATTTCAACTTGGCCTCGCGCGTCATGGGCGGAAACCCGGACCTGATGTGGGGCCCGGGTACAACCCCGGAGCGCCTGCGTAACGACGTCGTCGCCGACCCCAAGGGCATTGCCAGCATGCCGCTGTATATCTATTCCGCCAATGGCCACGCCGCTGAGCGCGACATCGAGCTGGCCCGCCCCGAAGGCATCCCGACATTCTTCGGCAACATCACACTGGAAAAACTCACCAACCAGTGCTCCACCGAACTGGAGCAGTCAATGCAAGAAAAGGGCATGATGCACGACCGCATTGAGTTCGATTTCGCACCAACCGGCATCCATGACTGGCCGTATTACAAGCAACAGCTGCCCGTGGCCTGGGCCAGCGTAACCCAGGGCAAATACACCTACCCGACCCCGAGCGAGTAGTAACAACCCCGTCTCTAGAGGCGTGATCTGCAGTTATACTCGGCGAGCATGAAACTTTCACGCACTTTTACCGCCCTGGCCGCCACGTCCGTGCTCACGCTGGCCGCGTGTTCCAACGCGCAGGAGACCGCAGACGAGGTGGCCGGTAGCGCTACCTCGCAGGCCTCAAGCGCAGTGGAATCCACTACCGACGCCGCAGGCAGCGCGGCTGACGAGGCGAAAGACTCTGCACAGAACTCCGCGTCGAACGCCGACCAGAAGCACCCGAACATCCTGGAAGCGGAGCTTTCCGGTTCCAATGGCGAATACCGCATCTCCGTGACGGTGTCCTCGCCCTATGACTCCCCGGAACGCTACGCCGACGGCTGGCGCGTACTCGACGAAAAAGGCAACGTATTAGCCGAACACGAACTCGGCCACGACCATGCCAACGAGCAACCATTTACCCGCTCCCGCGGCCCCTTCGAGATCCCGGACAATGTCCAGGAAGTGACCATTGAAGGCCACGACCAAGAACACGGTTACGGAGGCGCAACCGTCACCATCGAGGTCCCGCGCTAGATCTCCAGCCCGATCCACAACGGTTCGGGCTCTAGTTGCACCCCAAATTTCTTCTCCACCCCGGCGCGCACATCCCGGGCCAGCGTGACGACGTCCGCAGCCCGCGCCGCGCCACGGTTGGTTAGGGCCAGGGTGTGCTTCGTCGACAAGCGCGCCGGTGCGTCGTCGCCCGGGTAGCCTTTGGCAAAACCGGCGCGGTCAATCAGCCAGGCCGCGGACAGTTTCACCAGGGTTTCGGTATCGGCGGTATTTTCGGCGTCCGCCCCCGCATCACTAGTGGCTACAGCTTTGGCGGCCACTGGGAAGCGCGGCATGCCCGCGGCCGCATCAGCGCCGAACTCGGCGGCAACCACCTGGGTGATCTCGTCGGCAAGCGTCTCCGGCACCACGGGGTTAGTGAAAAACGAACCCGCCGACCACGTATCGTGATCATCCGGATCATGCACCATGCCCTTGGAACGGCGCAGGCCCAGCACCTCCTCGCGCACCGCCGCCGGCTCGCGGCGCTGTCCCGGCTCACCCGCCAGCTGGCCAAAACGCAACGGAGCTGACAAACCATCAGTGCGCAGCTGGAACTCCACGGCCAGCACCACCCCACGTGCGGTGAACTTCAAATTGGAATAGCGATACGCCAAATCCAACGCACTGGCAGGCACCCATTCGACCGCACCAGTCGAGCGATCCAGTAACTGCACGCGGGTGAGCACATCCGCGATCTCCGCACCATAAGCGCCAACGTTTTGCACCGGGGTGGCACCGGCAGAACCCGGAATGCCCGACAAACACTCCAGCCCACCAAGCCCGGCATCGATGCTGGCAGCAACGACCTCATCCCAGATAGCACCCGCACCCGCGCGCAACACACCGGTGCTGGCGTCGATCTCCAGGTGGTCATCGCCCATAATCACCGCGACCACATCCAGCGGCTCGTCGGTCACCAGCAAATTGGAACCGCCGCCCACAATTAGCAACTCCACCCCAGCGGCATCCAGGGCGCGCACCACCGCCGCGGCGGCCTCACCAGTCGTGACGCGCACGGCAGCCCGCGGGGCACCACCCAGATGAAACGTCGTCAACTGAGAAAATTCCACGCCATCGACGCGTTCGATCACGCCGGCGTCGGCAAGCGTGCGCAACTCCGGGGTATCCAAGGCCGTATTTGCTTGAGTCATAAAATCATTCATCACTATCACAGGGTAGTCTGTAGGGCATGTCTACCCGTAGCGAAAACACAGTGACCATCAATCACTCCGCCGAAAAAGTACACCAGGCGTTGACCAACGAGAAGTACTGGGCTTATATCGCCGAAAACCTTTCGCCAGAACCGGGCGAGCTCAACGAGTTTTCCAATAACGAGGCCACCCTGTTCGAGCTGCTGCCTGTCACCATCCTGCCAGAGGCCGTCCGCGCGATGGTGTCGCAGTCGCTGAAGGTTAAGCGCACCGTCAAAGTTGGTGAGCTCAGCGGCGAAAACGCAGAACTTTCCTACAATGCCGACGTCAAAGGCACCCCGGTCGACTTCAAAGGCACCGTCAACCTGGCTGGCCAAGGCGAAACCACCACCTTGAGCTACACCAACGACGTCTCCGTCAACATCCCGATGATGGGCGCAGCCATCGAACCAAAGGTCGGCGAAGCACTAGAAGAGCTCTTCGACAACGAGGGCCAGTTGACCGAAAAGTGGATTAACGAAAACCTGTAGGCCTGGCACACTCACGCTAGACTGTGCCTATGCCATCTAGCTCTCAAGTGCCTGCTAACTCTCAAGCTCAATCATCCGCCGCAACCGCCTGGAAAGTCATCGTCGCCGTCTTGGTGGCGCTATTGGTTGTGGTGTTGTTGGCGGAATTTGGCGCGCGTTATTTCATTGGCCAACAGCTGCGCTCGAGTTTCCGCGAGGACATCGAAGCGCAGGGCATCGAAATGACCGAAGACCCCGAGGTTTCCTTCGGCTCCAGCCCGGTATTGTTTGGATTGATCGGCGGGAAGCTCAGCGAAGTCAACATCGATACCCCGTCCACACTGCAGCAGGATCCCGAGGGCAACTACAAGGGCATGCCCGCCTCGCACGTGCACATGGAATCCATGGCCCTGAAATCCGGGGAGGCGGAGTTTTTACGCACCTGCTCGGAGCTTCCCGATGACTACCTCACCCGCTCCATCCAGGAAGGCTTGCGCGAGCAGCTCGGCGGGGTCGGCTTTTTGGGTGACATCGTGGTCTCCGACATCACCACGGATCACGAAGCCGAGACCATCACCGTGCAATTCTTATCTGGGGCTGCAAACCTAACGCTGCGCCCGCTTGTCGACGCCAACGGCAACGTCGCTTTCGACGCCTCCGAGGCGAAAGTACTGGGCTTTTCGCTTCCGGAAGGCGCGGCCGATGGCATCGCGAATTCCTTGAACCAAAACCTGCGCGAGGCCACAGGTGGGCAGTTGGATATCACGGCGATTGAATTCAACGATCACGGCTTAGTCATCACACTCGAGGGCCACAACGTGAACCCTTCACACATGAGCAAGGAGCTCAACGCAGAACCGGGCTCGGGTGAAGCGGGTGCTGATTCTGGCGCTGGTTCAGGTACTGGTGCTGGATCAGAAGCTGGCGGCACTTCCGGCAGCAACTCCGACGCGCCAGTCCGCAACACTTAGGAGCTGACAGCTCGTATCTCTTCCGGGTCCACCGGTACCACCGCCAAGATCGGCTTGGCGGTTTCTGCTTTTTCTAGAGTCTTTTTGTTTGCCACCAAATCCGCCGATTCAGCCACTAACCATTCCGCCAACGACGATTCCGACAGCGACGCTGCCGACAGCGATGCAGAGTGCCGGGAACCATTCTGTTCTGTGGTTGCTGCCTTGCCTGCCCCCGCGTCGAGGACTATGGGGATCCGGTCGGGCAAGTGTTTCGCGGCTTCCAGCAGTCCCGTGGCTAACGGCAATTTCGTGGCCGCTGGTGTTTCCGTGGCTGCAGGAGCAGAAGAATGTTCCGGGGGCACGACCACCAACTGGTCCACCTTTGCGAATTCACAGGTAGAGACTAATTCGTCGCGCCGCTGGGCACTAGCACGCGCACCGGAATGCGACTCGGCCCCGCTGGGTTGTAATCCGGCATAATCCGGAACCACGATTCCTAAGTCTGCTGGATACGGTACTGCCTCCCGCAAACTAATCATGTCACTGAGTGCGGCGTTGGCATCAGTGGTACTGGTATCAACGCACGCCCATACTCGGTGCGCGCCTTGGGAAATCGCGAGCCTCGCCTCCGATGCTTTCACCAAGATATGATGCCGACCAGTCGGAAACCCCACCGCCGCGATGATGGTCAGCACCGCGGATTCATCGATGTCCCCTGCTCCATCGCTGTCTCCCACCCCGTCGTTGGCAACCACACCAGAGTTAACCTCTGGGCCAGTGTGGTTTTCTCGGATATATTTTTCCAGTGCTTTCGCTGCCGTCGCCACGTGATTCGGGCTGACCACAATCGCGCCGATACCAGCGGCGATCGCGGCAGGCACGCCAGCGCGCACGTCGTGAAGACAAAAATGCGCGGGACGAAAGTCCCACGCCAGAAACCGGTGCAGCCAGTTATCTTCCATCAACTAATCCCAGCGATACTCGCCGTTAATGAGCGCCCTCAGCGATGGCCGGACATCGAACCAGTAAATACCGATAATCACCATGCCGACCCACGGCAAAATCGGGATGGGCATCGGCACAATAAACGCCGAACCAGCCAGCATCGCGACCCAAACCATTTTCGACTGCCGGGAATCCGCATCGAAGGCGTCGTCACGCGTCATGGCCGCAGAAATCGCCCCCACCAGGCCAGCGATGGCCACCAATGAATACAGGCCCTGCTGCAGCCAAAACACGCCGTCAAACAGGTTTTGCTGCCACGGCTCCAGCATTGGGCCACTCGGCGGCAACTGTGCCAAGTGTTGGGTCTGCTCGGCGGCGAGGCTGGCTTGCGATAATACGTCAACAATCATGGGTTCTGGGTTTTCCTCGGGAATGATTTGTCGGATGAGCTCTGGCCGTTCACTTTCTGCCCATCAACGTCAATAACTTCGCCCTCAATGATACGTGGCCGCCCGTCGTTCGTCGTACCCGTGTGCTCACCGGTTGTACCTTTAGTGTCTTTGCGTGCGGCCTCACTGTTGCGGGTCTTGCCGACGGCATCGCTCAGACTAGAACTAAACTCGCGGCCCAGGTGCTTGCCTCGTTTCCAGAGCTTCGCCCCTGTGTCCTTTGCATCTTCGAAACTTTCGATGCCGCGGAAGTCACGCGCGGTTTGCCTGGCGGCATTCTTGACGGTCTCCGCGGTGCCCCGGGCCCGGTAGTTCTCGGCGGCGTTTTCGGAAAATTCGCTGGCCACGGAACGGACCCGCGAACCTGTTTCTTTCAGTGATTCGACAATCTCACTCGTCGAAAATCGTTGACGCTTATCGGTCATCGCTATGCTCCCTTTGTCTTCTGTCAGTGCTTCGTCAGGGTACGTACTTCGTCAGTTCTTTGTCAGGGTCAGTGCTTTACCGGGGTCAGTGCTTCGAGCAATTTAGGCGCCAAAAAGTAGTTGATTGACAGTGTAGATAACCAGGCCCGCAAGCGCACCAACCACCGTGCCATTCAAACGGATAAACTGCAGGTCTTTGCCCACCATGAGCTCGATTTTTTCGCTGGCCTCATCGGCGTCCCAGCGTGCGATGGTCTCAGAAATAATGCCGGTGACCTCCGAAGAATAATTATTCGCCAAAAACTCCACCGCAGAGTTGATGCGCCGATCCAATGACGTACGCAACTCGTCATCAGATTGGATATTTTCGCCCCAGCGAACACACAATTCGACGATTTTCTGTCGCAAAGTGGAATCTGGGTCTTCAGCGGCAGCGATCAAGCCCGACGAGCCTTTCTCCCACAACAATCCAGGCAGGGCTTGTACTGCACGGGAACCCCGCACATCGGCCTTCCAATCTTCGACGCGGCTAATCATCGTGCCATCAAACTGAAGGTCATACGCCAACTGCCGCAGACCTTTCCGGATGGATTTGCGCGCGGGATGCTGTGGGTCAGCTTCTACCTCGCGGATAAACGACGCCATTTCGCGGAAGACTTTTTCGCCCACCAACTGACGAGCAAAACGCGGTGCCCACGTCGGCATGCGATCATTGATGAGGGTGACGATGGAGTCTTCCGACTCGTCGATCTTGTTTTTCGCCCAGGTCACGACTTCATCGACCGCTGGTTCTAGCTTTCCTTCGTCGATCAGCGAATCGAGCGTGCGGCCCAACGGCGGGCCCCAGATTGGTTCGGCTGCTTTATCGATCAGGTGCGTTTGGATCAGTTGCTCCGCTTCCTGCGCATCGATCGCACGAATAATATTGGTGGTGAGTTTCCCGGCCTCGCGGGAGACCTTTTCTGCATTCTCCCCCTCACTCAGCCACTTCCCCAGCCATTCCGGCAGCTTGGCCTCGCGCACCTTGGAGGTAATCAACTCTGCATTCAGGAAGTTATCGCCAACGAACTGCGACAGCGAATCGCCCAACTGGTCTTTTTTCCTGCGAATCAGGGCCGTGTGCGGGATCGGAAGCCCCATGGGGTGCCGGAATAACGCCGTGACCGCGAACCAGTCCGCAAGACCACCGACCATGCCGGCTTCTGCTGCGGCGCGAACGTAGCCCACCCACGCCGGGATGGCGCCAGGTTGGCTTTGCCACCAGGAACAGGCCAAGAATATGGCAGCCGCTAGTACCAACAAGCCGGTAACGAAGATTTTGTGCTTGCGTAATTCCGCTGCACGTTGTTCGTCTGTGGGTCCAGAGTTCAACCCTGGCATGGTGTTAGCGCCCGGGCGACTAGTACTAGCACCCTGCCGGATAGTGCTAGCACCCTGCCGGGTAGGACTAACGCCTGGGCGGGCGCGGTGTTGTGGGGCATTCATGTGCTCAATGAACTCCAGATCTGCAGAGACTAGGGTGGCGGCTTCCGAGTAAAGCTACGAAAAGCCCCGCCCCGCCTAGACGCGGTGAGCATCTAAGCAGGTGCGGGGCCAGGCTGGCAGGAAAGGCGGCGCTAGGAGGTGCGGCCGGTTTCCTTCACGTATTTCCGGTAGTAGCGGCGGCCGAAATGAATCGAACCGAAACCGCCGACCAGAGTAACGACGACGCCGATGGCACCAATGATAGTCAGAATAGTGGAGTAATTAGCAGCAGTGCCGTCATCCCAAATACCAGTGCTGATTCCCCAAATGAGGGTACCGGCGAATGGGAAGAAGCCGAGAAGAAGACCCATGCCAATCCACGTCGAGTTACGCAACAGCGACGAGTGCGGCGCAGCCAGCGACACTGGGTTGTAGCCCTCGATGTAGCTGTGGTGCAGTTCCTGCGAATAGCTTGGGTAGGTCTCCGCAGCGAAGTCCGCTACCTGTTCATTGGTGCTCATGGGGTGCCAAAGCCTTTCTTCTGTATCACTAGTGACAACTCTAGTCTAGATGTGCTGCCAGCAAAAGTGGTGCCGACGCAGTGCATATAACCCCGATTAGCGGTGGGGATCGTACACCGCGCCGACCCGAATCGTATTAGTCGTCCTTCGAGCGGAATGCAGCGCGGGCACGCTCACGGGTGACTGCCGAGACGGCGGTCAGTGGGATGCCTGCTGGGCAGACATCTGCGCACTCGCCGTACAGGGAGCAGCCACCGAAATTCTGCTCAAGCTCGTCGACCATGTTGCGGGCACGCTTGCCGCGTTCCTTGGCACCGAGTGGCGACATTGACAAGTGCACCAGCTTGGCACCGGTGAACAGGTGGGCAGCGCCATTTGGGCAGGCCGCCACACAAGCACCACAGCCAATGCAGGCTGCGTGGTCCAGTGCGATTTCGTTATCTTGCGAGTTCTGCAACAGGGTATCGGCGTCCGGTGCAGTACCGGCGTCCATGGAGACGTAACCACCCTGGTGCATAATGTCGTCCAGTGCGGAACGGTCAACGACCATGTCTTTGATGACGGGGAATGCGGCGGAACGCAGTGGCTCCAGACGCAGGGTATCACCGTCGTTGAACTGGAACAGACGCTGCTGGCAGGCCGGGGTGTTCTGGCCTGGGCCGTGTGGGCGTCCGTTGATCAGCAAACCACAGGTACCGCAGATGCCCTCACGGCAGTCGGAGGCAAATGCGAATGGTTCTTTGTTTTCTTCGATGCGTCCGGTGTTGACGTGGTCCAACAGCTCCAGGATGGACATCTGCTCGACGGCGTCGTCGACCTGAACGGTCTCGAAGCTGCCTTCTTGCGTAGGTCCGGCCTGACGCCAGACTTCAAGTGTCAATTTCATTACTTGTAGTTCCTTGTCATCAGCGGAATCGAGTCGAAGTACAGAGGATCGGCGTGGCGGATGAACTTCTCTGGGCCGTTTGGCTGCCATGCAGAAACGAAGCACCAGTTTTCGTCGTCACGTTCTGCCTCGCCGTCTTCGGAAAGGTGATCGTCACGGTAGTGCGCACCGGCGGACTCATCGCGGTCCAGCGCGTCGATGCACATCAGCTCACCGAGGTCGAGGTAGTCGGCGACGCGCTGTGCGTATTCCAGGTCCTGGTTCATGTCGTGCAGCTGGCCGGTCACACGAACGTTGGCCCAGAAGTCACGACGGATTTCGCGGATTTTCTCGATGGAGGTCTTGAGGTCTTCGACGTTACGGGACACGCCGCAACCCCAGTAGAGGATCTCACCGAGCTGGCGGTGGTAGTGCTCAGCACCGTGCGGGTCGTCGCCTTCGATGCTCATCAAGCGGTTCAAGCGATCCTTAACCTCTTCGACGACTTCCTGCGCTTCTGCGGAATCCTCGGAGAGTTTTTCTTCGCCCAGGTGCTCGGCCAAGTAGTTCGGGATGGTGAACGGCAGGGTGAACCAACCGTCAACCGATGCCGACAGCAGCGAGTTAGCGCCCAGACGGTTTGCACCGTGGTACGTCCACGAAGCCTCACCGGCAGCAAACAAGCCGTCGATGGACGTCATCTCGTTGAAGTCTGTCCATAGACCACCCATGGTGAAGTGACAGGTCGGTGCAATACGCATCGGAGTCTCGTAAGGGTCTTCACCAATGGACTCTTCATACATCTGGAACAGGTTGGAGTAGCGCGAACGCACGGTATCTTTACCCAAACGCTCGATGGCGTCCCGGAAGTCCAGGTAGCAGGAGTTCTGCATCGGGCCGACGCCCAAACCGGCGTTGATCTGTTGTGACAGTGCGCGGGAGGCAACGTCACGAGGGACCAAGTTACCGAATGCCGGGTAGCGGCGCTCCAAGAAGTAGTCGCGCTCGTCCTCTGGAATGGAGTTCGGGTCGCGGTCATCGCCCTCTTTCTTCGGCGACCAGATGCGGCCGTCGTTACGCAGCGATTCCGACATCAGCGTCGTCTTCGACTGCCAGGTGGAGTTGACCGGCAGACCAGTTGGGTGGAACTGGATATACGCAGGCGATGCCAGGTAAGCGCCCCGTTCGTAGGCACGCATCATGGCGCCTGCGTTCGAGTTCTTCGCCAACGTCGACATGTGGTAGACGTTGCCGTAACCGCCAGTCGCGATGACAGTCGCGTGGCCGGTGAAAGCCTTGATCTCACCGTCGATCAGGTTCCGGGTCACGATGCCGTCGCAGTGCTTCACACCATCGATGTCGCGGACAATGATGTCCTGCATGTCGTGATGCGCGAACATCTCTACGTTGCCCAGGCCGATCTGGCGGTACAGCGCCGAGGTGGTCGACAGCTGCAGCTGCTGACCGGTTTGACCACGGGTGTAGTAGGTACGGGAGACCTGCACACCACCGAAAGAACGGGTTGCCAGGGTTCCGCCGTATTCACGGGCGAATGGAGCACCGATGGCGTTCATGTGGTCGATAACGCGGCCGGATTCCAGCGCCAAGCGCCAGCAGTCAGACTCACGACAGCGGTAGTCGCCCCCCTTAACTGTGTCTTTGACGTGGCGGTAAGCGGAGTCGTTGTCGACTTTCTTACCACGCGCGGAGTTGACACCACCCTGTGCAGCAATGGAGTGCGCACGACGAGGCGAGTCATGGTAGGAAAAGACCTTCACGTCATAGCCGAGCTCGCCAAGTGCCGCAGCGGCTGCGCCACCGGACAGGCCGGTACCGACGATCAAGACGGTGAATTTACGGCGGTTCAGCGGGGAGACCAAGTTCATGTGGTCTTTGTGGTAATTCCACATATCCCGCATAGGGACGCCCTTTGGTTCCGCGTTGTCCAGGATCTCGCCTGGGGTGACCCCATCGACGATAGAGTCTGGCTGGCGGAACTCTTTACGAGTCGAAGTATCAGTGTTGCTCATAATCTAACTTTCTGATCAGGCTAGAAATATCGGGGCACTGCAAGCGTTACAGCGCTTTACGACGCTCTAGCTCACCCAACCAAACAGGACGGACACAGGCATGACGATGTTGCCGATGACAACCACAGCCGGAATGATGTAGGCCAGCACAACGAAAGTCTGGCGCCACTTACGGCCGGTGATACCCAAGTCCGAGACAGCCAAGCGAATACCGTGGGACATGTGCAGGAACAGCAGGCACATAGCGACCACGTAGAAAATGGTGACTGGCCAACGGCTGAAGGTAGCAACCATGTTGGCGTGTACTTCACCGTGCACGAACTGCTCGGTGGCAGCCGGGGCGATGCCCAAGGTCAGGTCCAGCAAGTGGAAGCACACGAACAGCAGGATGAACAGGCCGGTGACAAGCATGGTGCGAGTAGCGAAGGAGTCTACGCCGCCCATCAAGTTGGTGCGGTTGAATTTACCGCGGGACTGCTTGGCACGGGTGATCAGGACAAAAGCGCCCCACACGTGCAGGATCAACGCTGCCAGCAAGACAATACGGAAGCCCCACAGGAAAGCCTGTTCCGGCAGCAGTGGCGAACCAATGCTACGGAGGAACTCACCGTATTCATCAAGGGCTGGTACCCCATCGTGTGCTGGGGCGTACAGCTTCAAGTTTCCGGCCATGTGTCCCAGCGTGAAGAGCACGAAGAGCAGGCCAGTAATCGCCATAATCAGTTTGATGGCCCACGTTGGGACTGACGGCGATTCGCGAATTTTTTCGTTCGAGATTTTTCCGTGGGCGATTGCCTCACGATCAGGATTCTTTATTGTCATGGCACCTCCATTGTCGCTATAACCATACGGCGATAAGGGGTGTTGATGCGAACCAAAATGGTGCACTGGGTGGGATTTTGGCACCGACTGGGCATCATCTCGCAGGCGCTTTATGTGAGGCTAGGCTTAAACCGCAAATCCAATATCGCCGCTGCCACGACCCTTAGGGCAACATAATTCAAGATACGTCACTAAAACCGTTTTTATGTGAGGTTAGACACAGGTAATTATCAGCTAGCCAGCATTCACCCATACTGTGTCAAACTTTTGATCAGTATCGCAGGTTTCCCACCCATCACATACAAAACGGCCGCCCCACCGTCGACAAGAACGGTAGAGCGGCCAAAGCAAGGATCTAATGCGAGATCCTTCGCCACAGAAAAATTTCAGCCAAGCTTAAAGGTTAATCATGTGGCCGTCAGCAACGCCGTGAGCGACTTCTTTCATTCCTTCAGACAGCGTTGGGTGGGTGTGCACGTTGCGCGCGATTTCGCCTGCGGTCAGGTCAAAGCGCTGCGCGAGGGTCAACTGTGGCAGCAACTCAGAAACGTTGGAACCAACCAGGTGGGCACCGAGCAACTCGCCGAATTCACCATCAGCAATGAGCTTGGTGAAACCAGCGGACTCATTCAGCCCGAGAGCCTTACCGTTAGCCGAGAACGGGAAGGTGGCAACCTTGATGTCGCGGTCAGGCCATTTCTCCTTGGCGGCTTCTTCCGTGTAACCAAAGGACGCAACCTGAGGGTTACAGAAAGTAGCGCGAGGCATCATCTGGTAGTCACCCAATTCTTGGGTTTCGACGCCGCCAATGGTCTCTGCTGCAACCACGCCTTGCGCCTCGGCGACGTGCGCCAACTGCAGTTTCGCGGTGACGTCACCAATGGCGTAAATGCCGTCCACGTTGGTGCGCATGCGCTCGTCGATCGCGATCGCGCCGCGCTCAGTAAGCTCTACGCCAGTGTTTTCCAGACCAAAGCCCTCAACACGTGGAGCGAAACCAACCGCAACCAAGCAGCGATCGACAGTCAGAGTGTCTTGCTTCTTGCCATCCTTGGATTCCACCTCAACGGTGACATTGTCGCCATTGTCCTTGACAGAGGTGGTCTTGTAGCTGGTCAGCAGCTTAACGCCGAGCTTCTTATACTGCTTCGCAATTTCCTTCGACACGTCTGCATCTTCATTAGGCAGCACGCGGTCCATAAATTCTACGACGGTGACGTCCACGCCGTAGTTCGCCAAAACGTAGGCGAACTCCATACCGATGGCGCCAGCGCCCACGATCACCATGGATTCTGGTGCGTTTTCGTTGAGGATCTGTTCTTCGTAGGAAACAATGTTGCCGCCCAGCTCAATGCCAGGCAGGGTCTTGACGACGGAACCGGTGGCGATAATGCAATCGTCGAAGGTCAGAGTCTTGCCTTCGTCGTCGCCTTCTTTCACCTCGATGGTCTTGGCATCCTTGAAGTGGCCCAGGCCGTTGATCTCCTGGATCTTATTCTTCTTCATCAAATAGTGGATGCCACCAACGATCTTCTTCGAGACCTTGCGCGAGCGCTTGTGGGCAGTCGGGTAATCAAAAGAAACATCACCCGAGATACCAAAGTCCTTGGCCTCGTGATTGAAGGTGTGGGCAACCTCAGCGTTTTTCAGCAGTGCTTTCGACGGAATGCAGCCAACATTGAGGCAGACGCCGCCCCAATATTGCTTTTCCACGACGGCAACTTTCTTGCCTAGCTGAGCAGCGCGAATGGCGGCAACGTATCCGCCTGGTCCGGCGCCGAGTACAACGAGATCATAATGTTCTTTAGTCACGCCTTCCAGCATACGTAATTGCTGGGAACATGTGAAAGCACCTGCGGGGAGAATCTCCCGAATGTAACTGGAGTTACCGGGACTTAAGTTACCGCAGGTGCAATATTAATTCCGGCGTCGTTCGATGGCGTTGTTCGTTAGCGTCGTTCGTTGGCGTCATTCCGACGACGGCGGATTGTGGTTTTACAGCAGGTGCAATACAGCGCTCAGCTTCGAAAAACTAGCAAAAAATTCGTGGATAGCTGGGCCGAAGAAATTGTTGGACAGAGCGATCAGGTTATCTAGCTGCATAGTCAGTACTCTTTCATGTCTGGTTCAGAAATAGGAATTTTCTGCGTCCTGGTCCTGCGCATCTTTACAGGGTGAAGCAAAAATCAGCCTATGCCAGCAACACCCCATCTGCAACAATTTTTGTCGTAACAAATACCCCAGTTTTTACGACAGCACTAGTGGCACACGAGAAAAAGAACTTCCCGGGGTGTCGAAAAAACGAGGTAACTTGAGTACCGAAATACGAAAAATACCTGGGTCTAGTAGCCCTGCATGCGCTAAGCTACTATCCAACTGTTACTGAGTTTTACGTTTCCACGTATGTACGTTTTCTCACTGTGT
Organism: Corynebacterium propinquum DSM 44285; assembly: GCF_000375525.1. Lineage (GTDB taxonomy): Bacteria > Actinomycetota > Actinomycetes > Mycobacteriales > Mycobacteriaceae > Corynebacterium > Corynebacterium propinquum. The sequence continues at coordinate 92,977 of NZ_AQXC01000009.1, read as the reverse complement.
AAGGATCACGCATGAAACTTCGCAACGTCGTCGTTGCCGCCGCTGCCATCAGCACACTGGCGCTGACACCTGTCTCCGGTATCGCACAGACCGCCCCGCAGACTGGTATCGCCCAGAACACCCCGCAAGAACCAGCAGGCACACCTAAGATCCCTGCGGGCACCGTCCGCGAGGAAATCCTTCCAGCAGAATTCGAAGACGAATCCTGGCGTACCGTCATCGCCGACAAGGGTGACCGCGTACAGGAAGTTACCGTGCACTCCCCTTCCATGGACCGCGACATCCCCGTCGTCACCATCAAGGCTGATGAGTCGGCTGGCCCACGCCCAACCCTGTACCTACTCAATGGTGCTGGCGGTGGCGAACAGTCCGCCAACTGGATCGCACAGACCGACGCGGTTGATTTCTACCTGGAGAAAAACATCAACGTCGTGATCCCTATGCGCGGCGCGTTTTCCTATTACACGGACTGGAACGAAACCCCAGCTGACAGCAAATACCTCACAGGACCACAGAAGTGGGAAACCTTCCTGATTAACGAGCTGCCTGGACCAATCGAGGAATACCTGGGCGCAAACGGGAAACGCGGCATCGCTGGTATGTCGATGTCTGCCACCAGTTCGCTGCTGCTGGCAGCACACAATCCAGGCATGTTCGCTGCCACCGGCTCCTTTTCTGGTTGCGCAGAAACCAACTCCCCTATGGGACGCGCTGCCGTTGGTTTGACCGTCAACCGCGCGAACGCACACCCAGACCAGATCTGGGGCCCAATGGGTTCGCAACGCGCATTGGAAAACGATGCCCTCCTACAGGCTGAGTTCCTGCGCGGCACCGAAATTTACGTATCCAATGCCACGGGCTTGATTGGCGAGCGTGAAACCGCACAAGGCTTGCGCGAAAAGGGCATCCCAGAACAAGCTTTGTCCGCCAACCAGGCCAACTTGGCTATCGCCGGTGGTGGCATCGAGGCCGTCACCAACGCCTGCACCCACCGTCTCGTCGCCAAGCTCAACCACCTGGGCATTCCGGTAGACCACCACAAGCCAGCGACCGGCGTTCACACCTGGTCCTACTGGCAGGATGACCTGCGTAATTCCTGGCCAACCTTCGCCCGTGCATTCGGCATCACCGAATAAAAAGTCGCCGAATAAGGACGAGTAGAAAACGGCTCACTAGACCACAGCCGCCAAGCAGCACTGAATCCGGCCCAACCCGGAAGTTTTGCCGCTGGTAGCTGTGGTTTTCGCTGTGCTGCGGTCTTTTCAAGGCTTCGGGCGCAGGCTGCACCGCCCCCGCTTTTCGTTCAGCACACAGTACGCAGCACCCTCCGCGCATCGCGTGCCATCTGCTCTGCCCTAAACTAGTGGCATGTCCACCATGCTTGTCACCGGCGGGGCCGGGTTCATCGGCGCCAATTTCGTGCACCTGACCCGGACGCTTTACCCAGACATTCACCTCATCGTGCTGGATAAACTGACCTATTCCGGCAACCGCGCCAATCTGAATGACGCCGACTGCGAACTTATCGTTGGCGATATCGCGGACGCAGCGCTCGTCGACAAGCTGGTGCAACGAGCCGATACCGTGGTGCATTTTGCTGCCGAGTCTCACAACGATAATTCCCTACGCGATCCCTCGCCCTTTGTGCACACCAACCTCGTCGGCACGTATTGCCTGCTCGAGGCAGTGCGGAAATACGATAAGCGTTTCCACCACATCTCCACTGACGAGGTTTTTGGCGATCTCGCTCTGGATTCCGACGAGCTGTTCTCCGAGGACACCGCCTACCGGCCTTCCAGTCCATATTCTGCGACAAAAGCAGGCTCCGACCACCTCGTTCGCGCCTGGGTGCGTTCCTTCGGCATCCGCGCCACGATCTCGAACTGCTCCAATAATTATGGCGCCTACCAGCACATCGAGAAGTTCATTCCGCGGCAAATCACCAACATTCTATCCGGCCGCACGCCGAAACTTTATGGCAGCGGCGCGCAGGTGCGGGATTGGATTCATGTCGACGACCACAACCGAGCCGTACACGCAATCCTGCAGCGCGGCCGGATCGGCGAGACCTACAATATTGGCGCCCACGGCGAAGCTAGCAACCTCTCGGTCATCCAACTCATTTGCGAGCTTATGGAACCCGACGGTGCCACTGGCTTTGCACACGTCGCCGACCGCCCCGGACACGACCAACGCTATGCCATCAATCCCACAAAAATCACCACCGAACTGGGCTGGACACCGGAATACACGGATTTGCGGGCCGGGCTAGAGCGCACTATCGACTGGTACCGCACACATGAAAACTGGTGGCGAGATGCCAAAGAAGCAGTGGAAAACAACTACGCAAAGCGAGGGCAATAACCAGTGTCAGAACACATGGGGCAGGGTTCGAAAGACAATCAAGCACGGGTGCAGGACACCGCTATCGAGGGCCTGCTGATAATTAAGCTCGATGTGCATAAGGATGCCCGCGGCTGGTTTAAAGAGAACTGGCAGCGGCAGGCTTTCGTCGCTGCCGGGCTACCCGATTTTGGCCCGGTACAAAATAATATTTCGTTTAACGAAAAAGCCGGTGTCACCCGCGGTTTACACGCTGAACCCTGGGATAAATTCGTGTCTGCGGCCACCGGTGCTGTCTTCGGCGCGTGGTGTGACCTGCGGGAGGGCTCGCCGACGTTTGGTGCGACCGTCACCCACCAGATCGAGCCAGATACTGCCGTGTTCGTTCCGCGCGGCGTCGCCAATGGCTTCCAATCTCTGCACGACGCCACCAGCTACACATACCTGGTCAACGACCATTACTCTCCCGATGCCGACTACACCAGCGTCAACCTGGACATGATCGACTGGCCGCTGGAACCAAGCGAGATTTCCGACAAAGATCGACAGCATCCGCAGCTTGCCGACGCCACCCCGATGCCGCCCCGGAAAATCTTGGTGACCGGCGCCAACGGTCAACTCGGTAGGGCTTTGCGCTCCATTCTGCATAACCGCACCAACGTCGAATTCTGCACACACGAAGAATTCGACATCACCGCTCCCCCGGCCCGAGATTGGCGACAATACCAAGCGATCATTAATACTGCTGCCTATAACGAAGTCAACGGTGCCGAAACCGATCGTGCGGGTGCCTGGGCCGTCAACGCCGACGCCCCAGCCAAGCTCGCGGCCATCGCCACTGAGCACAACCTGACACTGGTGCACGTGTCCTCGGATTATATTTTCGACGGCCAGCACGAAATCCACACAGAAGACGAAACCGCCTCGCCACTTTCTGCCTATGGTGCCAGCAAAGCCGCCGGCGATACCGCAGCGCAAGCCACCCCACGGCATTACGTCATCCGTACTTCTTGGGTCTTTGGCGACGGCACCAACTTCGTTTCTACAATGGCTGCACTTGCTCGCGACGGCAAACAGCCCAAGGTGGTGTGCGACCAGCGCGGACGCCCCACCTACGCCCAGGACCTAGCCCGCGGCATTGTGCATTTACTAGACACCAGCGCCCCCTATGGCGTGTACAACGTGAGTTCGGATGGCGATACTGCTTCCCGCGATGAGATCGCCATGGCCGTCTTCATTGCCTGTGGCAACGATCCCGCTGACGTCACGCCTGTCACCAGCCAAGAATACGGAGGCGACCAGGCCCGACGCCCGGCAGAATCGACCTTGGACCTGAGCAAGATCAAAGCCACAGGCTTTCAGCCCAGCAATTGGCGGGCCAGCCTCGCGCTGTATCTGGCTTAGCCGGACCCGATCCGGCCAGGCCGCAGAAAGTTAACTCTGCGATCTGGCAACATAGGTGGCTATGAAAGGCATCATCCTCGCCGGCGGTTCCGGCACGCGGCTGTACCCCATTACACAGGGCATTTCGAAGCAGCTCATGCCGATCTACGACAAACCGATGATCTATTATCCCTTATCGACACTGATCCAGGCCGGGATTCGCGAAGTCCTCATCATCACCACCCCGCAGGATGCGCCTGCTTTTCAGCGTCTGCTCGGCGACGGCTCGCAGTGGGGTTTAATGCTGGACTATGCGATCCAGCCCCGACCAGAGGGACTCGCCCAGGCATTTTTGATCGGCGAAGATTTCATTGGTGACGACGACGTCGCTTTGGTACTCGGCGATAATATATTTGATGGCCACGGATTTTCCGGCGCGCTTCCCCAATGCCATAACCCGCAAGGGGGAATTATTTTCGCCTACGAAGTCGCTGATCCGCAGCGCTACGGCGTCGTCGAATTTTCCCCTGCAGGTCGAGCGTTGTCTATCGAAGAAAAACCGGACCACCCGGCCTCGTCATATGCGGTCGTCGGCCTGTATTTTTATGACAATTCTGTCATCGAGATCGCTAAATCCATCACGCCGTCGGCACGCGGCGAGTTAGAGATCACCGCGATCAACGAGGAATACCTCAATCGGGGGCAATTATCCGTGCAGCGGATGCAACGCGGCGATGTGTGGTTAGACACAGGAACTGTGGATTCTATGTCCGAAGCCGCAGCGTACGTAGAGGTTTTGCAAAAACGCACCGGTGCCATCATCGGTTCACCGGAAGTTTCTGCCTACCGTGAGGGATTTATTAGCGCACAAGCGTTGTTGGACCTAGCGCAACCATTAATCAAATCTGGCTATGGCTCTTATTTAGAACGTGCAGCCAGGGAAGATTAATGTGCTCGCAGGCCCAACCCGCCTGTCAGTTCCCGATAGACGAAGGTTGACATGTCCTCTTCACGTAACGCTTTCCAGCGCAAGCCCGCGCTGCTCTGGACGTTAATCGCCCTGGTAGTGGCGCTGGCCGTGCTCATTGTTGTCGCCGTGGTGCGCTCTGGCGACGACGATTCTCCGAGTGCAAGTGACCAGGATGCGGTCCATGGCCCACAAGCCCCAGATTCAGCTAATTCTGGCTCTGCTAGTAAGGGCTCTGCTAATTCTGGCTCCGACGCTGCTTCCCATAACGGCGAATATTCCCCAGAAAAAGCCCGCGAACTCGCCGAAAAAGTAGAACCCGGAACCAATTTCGCACAACCAAAGTCCCCGGATGCCACCATCATCGGACCTGGTAAAGAGATCACCTCGAACGACGACATCCTGAATGTGCACCGTCGTAATGCCGAAGATCCGTTCGCGATGGGCGCGCTTGACGCCCCCGTCGTGCTCTCCGAGTTCTCGGACTTTGAATGCCCCTTCTGCACCCGTTTTGCGGTAGAGACGGCGCCGAAACTGAAGGAAAAATTCGTCGATACCGGCTTGCTGCGTATCGAATGGAATGACTTGCCAGTCAATGGACCACACGCGGAAACTGGTGCACAAGCCGGACGTGCCGCAGGTAAACAAGGAAAGTTCTACGAGTTCCACGACGTTCTGTACAACAACACCTACGACAATCAATCCGGTGGCCACCCAGGCTATGACCTGGACGACTACCTACGCTTTGCCGAAGAAGCTGGCATCAAAGATTTAGAGCAATTCCGCTCGGAAATCGAAAACGAACAGTACCGCGATGTAGTGCGCCAAGCGTTGCACTACGCGTCGTCGATCGGTATGCGTGGTACCCCGGCATTCATCGTCGGCGACCGATTCATTTCCGGTGCACAACCCTACGAAGTTTTCGAAGACGAGATCTACCGCCAATTGGCGAAGGTCGCTGATGGCACTGTTCCTCGCCCCGAATCCCAGTAGGAAGGTAGGCCCGATACATGATTGAGGTAGGTCTGTTCGGTGCACTGCTTGCTGGTGTACTGTCACTCATCAGCCCATGCTCAGCGCTTTTGCTGCCAGCATTTTTTGCTTATGCTTTTGATTCACTGCGCCACTTGGTCTTCAAAACCCTGATCTTTTTGGCCGGGCTGGTCACGGTTCTGGTGCCCATCGGCGCCGGTGTCGGCAGTATTGGCGCATTCATGGTTGATCATCGCTCGACAATCATCCTGGTCGGCGGAATCATCATCATTGCACTGGGTATCTACACGTTCTTCGGCGGCGGATTCAGCCTGCCGTTTTCCAACTTGTCATCGAAGGCCAAAGGGTCTGGCCCCGGCGCGGTGTTTTTCTTGGGCGCGGTTTATGGCTTCGCCGGTTTTTGCGCGGGTCCTCTGCTGGGCGCTGTGCTGACCACCGCCGCGGTTTCCGCCTCTGTCTGGTATGGTGCAGCGATCATGGCAGCATATGCCGTCGGCATGGCCATCCCACTGTTCATCCTGGCGCTATTGTGGGAAAAGCTGGACCTGGGTTCCAAGATGCGCCCGAAACCAATCACAATCGGCCCGTTCACCACGCACTTGGTGTCCATGATTTCCGGTGCGCTGTTCATCGCCATCGGTGTGCTGTTTATCATCAGCCACGGCACCTCGGCCTGGGGTGGGCCGCTGAGTACCGATGCCCAGGCACGTGTCCAGGAATGGGCCATGCAGTTCGCAAACTTGTCTGACCTCACGTTGGCTATCATCGCCATCGTGGTGCTCATCGTCATCGTGTTGTTCGTGGGGCTACGGAAAAAAGACGACCAGCACGACAAACATGACAAGCACGAAAAAGACGCCAGCAACACTGAATCTTCAGCTGCTGACGCCTCTCAATAAGCGTCCTCTGGACGCGATTTCGTGATTACGCGATTGCGGCTACGACTTAATTCTTAGTAGCCGCGCTCGATGTATTCATCCAAGTGGGAGAATTCCTCTCCCACGGTGGTGAAATCACCATGCCCTGGCATGACAGTGGTCTCGTTCGGCAGGGTAAATACCTTGGATTTCAGCGACTCAATGATGGTCCCGAAATCCGAGTACTTCTTGTCGGTTGCACCCGGACCACCCGAAAACAGGGTGTCACCGGCAAAGATTTTTGCTTCGTCTTCGCAGTACAACACGCAGGAACCTGGCGAGTGTCCCGGGGTGTGCAGAACCTTCAGCGTGCTGCCTTCTACGTCGAAGGTGTCCCCGTCGGCAAGACGGGCGAATGAACGATCGCCGTTGGCTTCTTCCCACAGCATCTCGTCATCTGGGTGCATATACATTTCCACCCCGAAATGATCCGCCACCTGCGGGGCAATATCGACGTGGTCGCTGTGACCATGCGTCAAAATAATGCCTTTGACGTTGCGGTTTTCCACGGCACCGACGATGGTATCGAATTCATGCGAAGGGTCGATGATCCAGCAATCCTGGTCGCCGACGATGAAGACGTTGTTGTCGACGTCCCATTCATTGCCGTCGAGTTTGAACTTTCCAGAAGTCACTAGATGGTCAATACGCATGTGTGTTACACCTCTACTACGCTGCGCAGGACTTTGCCTGCCTTCATGGTTGCGAATGCTTTCTCTACATCATTCAGGGTAATGCGTTCGTCAACGAATTTGTCCAGTGGGAAGCGTCCCTGCTTAGCCAAATCAGCGTACAACGGGAAGTCACGCTCTGGCAGGCAATCGCCGTACCAGGATGGCTTCAACGCGCCACCGCGAGAGAAGAAGTCAATAGCTGGGATCTCGAATTTCGCATCCGGCCCAGGAACGCCCACCATGACCATGCGTCCGGCAAGATCGCGGGAGTAGAAAGCCTGTCGGGTGGTAGCTGGGATACCTACACCATCGATGGTGACATCGGGACCAAAACCATCGGTGAGCTCGCGGACTGCTTCGATAACTTCTTCTTCCGACTTGCCACTGGCATCGACCGTGTGGGTTGCACCGAATTCTTCGCGGGCACGCTCGAGCTTCTGCGCATCCAGGTCCACCGCAATGATTGTGCGTGCGCCCACCAAGCTGGCACCGGCGATAGCTGCCATGCCGACGCCACCGACGCCGAAGACAGCGACGGATTCACCACGAGTAACTTCACCGGTATTCACGGCCGCACCGAGGCCGGCCATGACGCCGCAGCCCAGCAAGCCAGAAGCAGCCGCGTCGGCGTCCGAATCAATAACGGTGCACTGTCCTTCGTGTACCAGTGTCTTTTCCGCCAAAGCGCCGATACCCAAAGCTGCGGTGAGCTCGGTGCCGTCGGCAAGCGTCATTGGCTTAGAAGCATTGTGGGTATCGAAGCAGTAACGTGGCTGGCCCTTCTTGCAGGCCCGGCATTCGCCGCACACAGCGCGCCAGTTCAGTACGACGGTGTCGCCAACTTTGACGTGGGAAACTTCGCTGCCGACGGATTCGACGACTGCAGTAGCTTCGTGGCCCAACAGAAATGGGTAAGCATCTTCAATATCGCCATCGCGGTAAGCCAAATCGGTATGGCAGATACCACAAGTTTTCACGGCAACAACGACGTCATGTTCGCCGGGAGCAGGGATGACAATGTCGACGGTTTCGACTTCTGCACCCTTCGAACGCGCAATGACGCCTTTCACGGTTTGCTGGGATTGGCCAGCAGAGGTGTTGTTCTGGTCTTCTATAAGAGCTTCACTATGTGTCATGCCAACAATCTTACCTGCGTTTGTTGTTCCGTCACTAATCGGAATCTGCCGCATCCATTCGGCGTCGCCCCCCCAATCCCCCTGGCCTGCAATCTGTAACGAATTATCACTAATGTGGCGATAGTTGTAATGTAATTTTCCAAGCAGAAACTATTATCCTGGCCACTAATTGGATCCCCCGCAACCACCTGGTCCTCACTGAGCCTCAGCGTGCGCCATGGATATCTGTATTAATCCCGACAAGCTGATTATTAAAGGTGTGATTTTGTGTCTTTGCGCGACCGGCTGGAATACCTCGCCACCAATGGCAAAGGGCTAGCAAAGCTCGTTCCCGCTCTGTGGAAGTCCGGCATCATCGCACCGCAACAGGGTATATCCGCGCTTGTGCACAGCCCTGGCATTCTCGCCCGCTATTGGCTAACCACCGCCCGTGAGATCGAGCAAGCAGCCCTAGTGTCCCCGGACCGCACCGCTCTTATCGACGACGACGGTGCCCTTAGCTACCGCGACCTGCAAACGCAGAGCAAAAATTTTGCTCGGTACCTGCACCAACTGCCCGTCGAGGAGATCCGCTTGGGCATCATGGCCCGCAATGGTCGTGGTATCGTCACCCCATTGATCTCCAAGGGATACGCGGGCGCGACGCTATTTTTGCTCAATATCGGTTCCTCGCCAGAACAGCTTGCCGGGTGCATCGAAGAAAATGACATAAACGTGCTTGTCATCGACAGTGAGTTTGCGGATCGTCTGCCAGCAGCTGGTTCTGCTGCCGCAGACGGCCTACACGTCGTCATCGCCCACGAAGGTGGTGAGGAAACCGGCGAGCACCCAGTATTATCTGAGATCGTTCGCCGCCGCACCGATGTGAAACTGCCACGCTTTCCCAAGCACGGCAATATCGTGCTCATGTCGTCCGGCACTACCGGAGTACCCAAGGGCATTGCCCGCCCAGAACCAAAACTCCCCACAGTCTTGACGACGATCCTGGATGCCATCCCTTGGGAAGCCGGCCAAAACGTGCAGATGACTGCCTCGATCTTCCACACCTGGGGCTGGGCAATGCTCAATATCGCCTTTGCGCTGCGTTCGACTGTCATCACCCGCCGGATTTTCGACGCCGAGGCCTGCCTGAACGACATCCAGGAACACCGCTGTGAAGTGCTGATTTCCTCACCCGTGTTTTATAAATCGATGGTTGCTCTCGACAACACCTGGGATTATGACGCTTCGTCACTCAACGTCATCGCTTCCTCCGGCCACGCGCTAACTCCCCAGGTGGCAGCGGATACCATCGAACGATTCGGCCCCATCCTGGCCAATATTTACGGTTCCACAGAACTCACCTTGGCCAGTGCTGCAACCGCGCAACAAGTCGCAGAAAATCCCACGATCGGTGGATCCGTTGCCAACGGCACTCTGTTGAAAATCTTGGATGACAACGGCAAGGAAGTTCCACGCGGAAAAGTCGGCAAAGTCTACTTGCGCAATGCGACGACGATGGTGGGTTATACCAACCCAAAGCACAAGCTAGACCGCGTCGGTATCCTGCAGTCCATCGGAGACCTCGGCTACATCGACAGCAACGGCATGCTGCATGTTCTGGGTCGTGCCGACGAAATGATCATCGTCGGCGGCGAAAACGTCTACCCATCGTCGGTGGATAACGTGCTCGATACCATGCCTGGCGTTGCTGATCACTATTCCAAGGGTGTCGACGACGACGAGACGTTTAGCCGCATTGCAGCATGGATCGTAAAAGATCCAGACGGGCCGGAAATTTCTGCCGACGATGTCCGCGAATGGGTGCGCACCCGTTTAGCGGAGCATTCCGTGCCGCGCGACGTGCATTTTGTTGATGAGCTGCCACGTAACGCCACCGGCAAGGTTATTCCACGCCAGCTGTCGGCTTAAAACCCACTCACTGCTAGTAACAGGGCGTCGCCGGTGATAATGGGGTTTGCTAGCTAACTCTATTGGCTAGAGGTTTCTGCTTGCTATAGCGGGCTCTTCCAGCATGGTCGCGGCCCGTACCAAGCCCACACTGCGGAGCCACAGTGCAGTTTCCAGACTGCAATTTTCAGACTGCGTTTTACAGTGTGCGTTTTACAATATAAGCCAGTTTTGCACTGTCGTTTTAGGAGTCGAAAGGCACTACGGTGGCCGTCGGCATAACCCCCCGGACTCAATCAAACCTTCAGCAGACCCCCAATTGTGCACTGAGGGAAAGAGCAATCATAGTCATATATGTCTCCGCCGAACTCCTCTTCTTGGGACTAATCTTCGCAGCGTTGCAATCAAGAAGTAAGGAATATCACAGACGTTAGGTTTGCACACTCCAGCGGTAGGTAGTCCCGTGAACGCCCCAGCCTCCTTCGCGCACAATTAGCCCAGCCCCCTGGAGCTTATCGAGCGCATATCTCAACTGCCCCTGACTCAAACCTGTGGTGCGCAGCAGTTCATCAAAATTCTGTTTTGGCTTGAGTTCTAGTGCGCGGGCTATTGTTGGCGCATTCTTGGTGATCTTTGCTAGAATTGTTTCCCCTTTTTCCACACGGGGCGCTTGATTCTCACTGTGCGCCCCTAGAGTGAAAGTCTTATTATCACTCTCGATGAAGCCACGCTTCTTCAAACCATGCATGAGTTTTTCCGCCTCGGCCACGGTTATGGGCGAAAACTCATTGAGGATCCTGGACAAATGCCAGCTTTCCCCTTTTCGTAGTCCCACTAGCAGGTGCTTTTCGACGGCGGTAAGGCCATCTCCTCCAATACTGCGCAGCCACTCCAACTCTGCTTCGCTGAAAACTGAGGCACCATAGAGAATCGCAGTGAACTGCACACCAGTATCAATGAGTTGAGGTTTTGCCAACAGTGCCTGACGGGTTTGCCTCAATACTTCTTGGATACCAGCGCCTTCACCTTCGATGACACTGTAGTCGGCTTCGGTGCGAACTCGTTTAGCAATGTCATAAAGGCGGGGATTTACTGCGTTCTTGGAAAGAGTTGCACTCTCTAACTGTTTGACTGAGACTCCCCGAAGTCCGCCCGGATTAGAGATGACGAGGCGATCGTCGCGAAGCCTAATCTCCACCCATTTTCCATCAGAATTGGGGCTAAGATCACGGTGCACCAAGGCATTTGCGATTAGCTCACGGACGGCAGGCAACGGGTAGACGCTCTCCTTGCGCATGTTTCCACTGGAGTCGTAAACATTCCGCGTCGGCGCATTCTGTTTTACCCACGCCAGTGCAGATTCGAGCAGGTCAGGAAGAGGGCCTTCAAAGTCCTGCATATTCCTGGTACGCACACTGCTGCCTTCGCGCGGCAATTGCACTGCAGTTGTAATACGCAGCTGTGGAGCCTTACCCTGCGGATACTCGCCCAGGGCGTAGATTCCGGCCAGCGTGAGTTCTCCCTTTACCGTCACGATATTGAGAGTTTCAAGCAGTTCTTGGTCATCAATTTTCTTGGACAAGATGCGGCTTCCCGCGCGCGCAGCCTCGAGGAAACTCTTTACCCGAACAGAGTCTAAGTCTCGGGTTGAAGAGTTCAAGACTGGGACCACATCGAACTGGAAGTTCTCAGAATGAGAAAGCTTCTGGATCTCAACGAGTGCGAGATCAGCATCGTTCATTTCGTAGTCTCCATCGGATTGCCGCAGGTAGGCAACACCTCGATAGTGCGCCGGACGGTTTTGCAACGGCACTGGATTGACCTGTGCCACAAGCACCTGCTTACCCTCTAGAGTGAAAGTCTCACACTCGATCATAGGGGCCGGTTTCACACTGTTACGAGTCTGACTAATGATCGCTTCTTCAAGCGCTGCCGCATCCGCAACGCCGACGACTTCAAAGTCGCGACTTTCATCGACACCTAGGATAATTGTGCCCCCACTAGGCATATTGGCAAACGAACATGTTGTTTCTGGCAGGTTTCCCGGCAATTCACTAGCGCGTTTGACTTCGATGTCTGTGGAGTCACGATGCAAACGCCGAAGCTCAGCTAGTTGCTCAGTCAAACTCTCCAGAGTCCAATTCATACTCTTGAGTGTAACAGTGCAACTAGAGAGTTGCACTGTTACTTTTCCCAGTGGCCTTTATTGGCGCGACCTGCTGATTATCAGAATAGAGGGGGTCTAATCTAACAATGAATCCCGCAATTGTGGATTCCTTGGTGGAATAGCAGGCGGCTTATTCCACCAGTCTGTAGCGCCGCGACCGGCCACCACCCACAGCGATAACTCGCTCCTCATCCACTAATCCATCAACACATGCCTTGGCTGTTCCCCGAGAAACTCCACACATCGCCATCAAGTCACTGGTAGCCAGGGCCCCAACTTCACTCAGCCACAGCATCGCCGCGTTGGTTAGTTCAACTTGGTCTGTGGACAGATATCGAACTGGAGAAAACGGTGAAGGATCGACCTTACGCAAAATCTCGCGACAAGCAGTGCCGAGCAACCACACGCCATCGTGCGCGATAATCAAGGGTGCTCCAGCAACCGTAGTTTGACGCGCCGCTTCTAACGCATTTCGTGCCGCTTCTTTACCCGATTGCAGACCGCGCGCAACTACGTCAATCGTTATGAACGGTCTCTGAAACAGAAGATAAAGGACAATCGCGATCCGATAATCGTCCTGGCGCGCTTCCGGAACTATCGACGAAACCAATTCCAACACCGGCAGCACCGGACGGCCACCTACTAGGGTCGTTTCTACAAACGGCCCTGCGATTTCCTCGATCGTTGGTGGGCGGTGACCAAGTGCGATCATGGCTTGATACATGCGATCCACGCCAACGCCTTGCTTGTCCACCAACCCCAGCGCACGATACAGGTCAGCGAGGGCGGGATAGCGAGCAGCACGGTTGCTAAGAACGTTTTCACTGGTGATTGCAGCAGGGAAGCCACCAGGACTGCGGACGATGAGTGTGCTATCGAGTTCAATCCAGCGCACATCAATTGGCTCGCTTCGATTCCAGTCGCGGTGAATCATAGCGTTGAGCATGGCTTCACGAACCGCCAGGCGCGGAATCTCAGGTACTGGTTTGTGGACGAAGCCTTCCACCACGGTGTTGTTCTTATTCACTACATTCAGCGCCTGTTCCAGATAATCCAGCTGTTCCAGGCAAGACTTCTCCGGTTCCGGCACCACTCTGTTCAGCACTTGGCCTCCGTGCACATCAAAGATGCTGAGCTCGATCGCAGTGCGGTCGAGGGAGGTGAAAAGCAGCTTTCCGGCCTGCGACAGGAATCCTTCGGCATCCAGCGCGCCAATTCCACGCAAGAGTTCTTCATCGGTAAGTTCTGCGAATGCGGGATCCCATTTTCGGGCCAGGGCAAGCGCAGCAGGGCGGGCGTCGCCCAGCGTAGCGGTGGTGACCTGCGCCATTGGGTCAAATCCGGATTGAGCTCGCTGATATTCCCACCATTCCGCTCGATCAACAGGCCGGCAGGAGTCACCAACCCGCCACCGCAGTCGACCCGAAGTGTCTTCGACTGGTTCCGCCGCGGCCGCCACATAGATGGCAAGAACCCGCTGGCCAAGCACGCGCTTTTCGACGACATCAGGCGCCACATCAATTCGGGTGAAGATACCTTGACGCAGCCAATCGATGTCTAGCTCAGTGCCAATAATCCGGCCCGTCTTGTCCTCGATTCCCACGATCAACGCGCCACCGCCGGGCGTGTTTGCCATGCAGGCGACTTCGTCCGCCAACTTATCAGCAGCCTCAGGATTCTCCGGCTTGCCGGGCTCAATCTGCGGACCATTGCGACGGCCGGATTCTTCCTTGAAGTCAACCGACTGCGTCTCTTTGGTTTTCTGCACTCGCCCGTCGGCAGCCGAGGCCAAGATGGAGTCAACTTGAGCAATAAGTTGCTCGCGACGGTCCTCCATGTTCGGCAAGCTCAGAGTCACGACACATCACCACCTGGGAATTATTAGAATAGGGACCCTCTATTCTAACAATAAATTGGCGCTCGGCGGGTTTAGTGGTGAATTAGGGCTTGACTCCTTCACTTCCAAGTTCGCATGAATTGTCAATGTTAAGATGCTACCGAACGCCCCAGTGTTGCCTCTGCTTCTGAGCATGCACCTGGGGCTCTCGACTTCTGACCCAGACAGCGTGGGTGTCTATTGGGACAATTCCAGAGCCTTACCTGCTAGTGGAATAATTTGCTTTCCGAGATGAACCAAGGCCGGTTCTGAAATCTTCTGTAGGAGGAAAGCGATCGCCTTGGAAACGCCGCTCTTCCGATGGACCTCGACAACCTCTTCAGCAGCCGTTTCGTAGCCACTCTGTTTCAAGATGTCAACAATGTTCTGCAATTCAGTCGGCAATGATTCCAAACCACTTTGCGTCATCTGCACATTGTCACCTTGATTGAACTGCACATTTTGACCATTCACGTTGATCATTGAAGAGGTATTCAAATTTGGACGAATCAATTCAGCCACTGAAGTTCCACTTTCAACAAGGTCTTCCCCCTCGGCAGTCGCTTGGATCCGTAACATGGGGCCACCCCAAGTTCCAATACCTGCGACCAATTCCCTTGCTTTCAGCCACTGCAGCGCAGAATCCACATCCTCTGGACTAATTTCGAGAAAACTACGGCTCATGGAATCTTCAATATCCGGCTGATCCAAACCTGCACTATCTCGCTCGACCACGAGCCGCAAAATTGCATCCCGCAACTTTACTTTTGAAATGTTCATTGTTTTCCTTTCGAGACATTACTACCGAGCATCAAAGCGCGGAATCTTGCCTTGCTCAATCGCTTCCGCGAAGTAGTCAATTTGAGCATGCTCCAGCTTTAGACCTAGTTTGTTCATCAATGCTTGTAGCTTCGTCTTGATCTCGCTTCGTGGCTTTCCATTCATTTGCCGTGCGAGTCTTTCGAGCTCTTTGTTCCAGCTCTTTGCTTCTTCTGCCGGCTTGGCCTTCGCCAATTTCTCGATCGCATTCTTGTCTAACTGAAAACTCACTTCTCATCCTCTCCAAGTCCTCCCGCATACCTTGGCGCGAACTTTTCCATCTGTTCGTAAACCAACTGGGTGGCTTCTTTTTGTCGGTCTGGTGGATACCCGTATTTACGCAACAGCAACTTAATGGTGCGGCGCAGCTTGGCTTTGACGTCGTCGCGGACGGTCCAGTCGGTGCGGGTGTCACGACGCATGGTGGCAACCAAGTCACGGGCGATGTCGGCAAGCACGGAATCACCGAGCACATCGACGGCAGATTCGTTCTGCGACACTACATCGAAAAAGGTCAGTTCATCGTTGTTCAATGCAGGAGCAAACTTCTCGCCACGACGTGATTCCTCAACCACTTCCTTCGATAGCTTCACTAGCTCAGCGATCACTTCAGCAGCAGTGAGCTGCTGGTTGGTGTATCGCGTCATCACCTCTCGGATACGTTCCGAAAATAGTTGGCTGCGCAGTTCGTTATTTCCGGTTGCGTCACGTACTCCCTGTTGGAGCTTCGCTCTCAGCGCCTCGATCGCAATTTCAATGTTGGACTTGACGTTCTTTTCGCTGAAACCTTGGCTAGCAAGCTCCTGCAGGTTCGGCACATCCTGTCCAATTTTCGCGTAGATGTCCAACACCTCACGGCTTTCAGCAGCATCGACGACGAGCTGGCCTAAGATACGTCGCGCGGTATCGGAAATCGGTTCACCGCGACTTGCTCTGTCCGCCGCTTCTATCTTGATCAGCCACTGGCGCGCCTCAAGGTAGAACTCGACTTCCGATCGAATCTCATCAGCGCCGTCAGCGGTCACGGCAATCGCCCAGGATCGCGCAAGCGCGCTAGAGAGTTCTCGGAACTTCTTCGCCACCGGTCGCGCCATGGGGTCTTCTGGGTCAGTGTTCCCTAGTGTCTGCGGCGAACGTAAGAATCCCACCACCGTTGCCAGTGCCCCGCGCACGTCACTGCTTTGCAGCTTTGCGCGCCAATCTACCGTCACCAGTTCGTGGATGTGCCCCAGGAACTGCTGCGCGATGGCCAGCGTCTCCGCGGCATGCTGGCCGATGACCTTCTCACCGGATTTCTCTGCATCGACGGTGAACTCATCGAGCGCTTCCTTCAGGTTGTCGGTCAGGGGCGCGTATGCGATGAGCAGACCATCTTGCTTGCCTCGGAAGGTGCGGTTCACGCGCGCGAGAGTCTGCATGAGCAATGCACCGCGCAATGGTCGGTCAATGAACAACGTGTGCAGCGGTGGCGCGTCGAAGCCGGTGAGCATCATGTCTTTCACGATGATGATTTCCAGCTCGTCGTCTGGATTCTTCACACGTTCTTTGACAGCCTTAATAGCGCTCGGCCGACGCATATGCTTCTTGATCTCCGCGGTGTCCGAGGGATTCGCGGAGTACACAACTTTGATCTTGCCCTTATCGTCAGCATCGCTATGCCAATCAGGGTGCTTCGCGATGATCTTGTCGTAAATCTTCATTGCGATACTGCGGGTAGATGTGACGATCATGGCTTTGCCTGGGCATCCAATGAAGTCCTGCATGACAGTCTTGCGGTCTTCCCACCGCAGCAGTAGGTCGTCGACAAGCGTATCCAAGCGATCGTCGGCACCATACATGGCTTCGAGAGCAGCAGTGGTGCGCTGGATTTGGGCACGCTCAGACTCGCTGAGGCCTTCGAGTGCCTCATCAGCGGTAGCGTCGATGTACTCATCGGTGATGCCTTGGACCCGGGCCAGCGGGATTAGCCGTGGCTCGAAGTAAACGGGCACGGTCGCACCGTCGTCGACTGCGCGCTGCAGGTCATACACGTCAATGTCATCACCGAATACTTTCCTAGTGTCGCGGTCCAATTCAGAAATCGGCGTGCCGGTGAAGGCAATCATGGTCGCGTTGGGCAGCGCTGAGCGCAAGTGCGCGGCATATCCGTCACGGTTTGCCCCGAAGCCGTAATGCGACCTGTGGGCTTCATCAGCAATGACAATGATGTTGTGTCGCTGCGACAGCACTGGGTGCTTGGCGTGGGCATTACGTTCGTCCGCGGTCAGGCCGAACTTCTGCAAGGTGGTGAAGTAAATACCGCCCGAGGTGCGTGTGGCCAATGCTGTTCGCAGGCCATCGCGGTCCTCAATCTGGCGGGGCTTTTCCGGCAACAGGGTGCTGGCGAGGAAGGTGCTGTAGAGCTGGCCGTCGAGTTCCGTGCGGTCATTGATCACGATGATGGTCGGGCTTTCCAGCTCCGGGGCGCGCATCACTTTGGCTGTGTACATTTCCATTTCCATGGACTTGCCTGATCCCTGGGTGTGCCAGACGACGCCAGCCCTGCCGTCGCTTCGCACAGCCTGAATGGTGGTGCCGGCAGCCTTGGTCACAGCAAAGTACTGGTGCGGCTTCGCAATACGCATGTACAGACCGCGCTCGGTGTCATCAAACGCGGTGTATTCGCGCATGAGCTGCAGGAATCGGACCTGGTTGAATACACCCCAGATCACGTTTTCCAGCCCGAGCTGGATCTCACCGGAGCTATCCGGCTGGTCCATCTTGATTGGCTTGCCGTCATCATCCACGTTCCACGGCGACATGTGGTTCAGCGGGGTAAACGGGGTGCCGTAGCGCGCGTCAATGCCATCGCTTGCCACCACGACGTTGGCAAAGCGGAATGCCATGGGGAACTCGTGGACATAGGTCTGTAGCTGGTTGAATGCTTCTTCGGCAGTGGATTTACCAGAGGGTTTCTTCAGCTCAAAGAATGCAACCGGCAAACCGTTGATGTAGGCCACTACGTCGAAACGACGCTCATATTCCACGTTGCGGATGATGATCTGGTTGACCACTTTATAGTCGTTTCTATCCACATTGGACGACACAAAATAAATCGTCGGATTCTGACGCTGCCCGTGGAGGTCGTAGTACTCAATGCCTGTGTATCCGCGCACGAGAATCTCATGGATCCGCA
Source organism: Corynebacterium propinquum DSM 44285 (assembly GCF_000375525.1). Classification (GTDB taxonomy): domain Bacteria; phylum Actinomycetota; class Actinomycetes; order Mycobacteriales; family Mycobacteriaceae; genus Corynebacterium; species Corynebacterium propinquum. Next base: position 74,637 of record NZ_AQXC01000009.1, on the reverse strand, counting down.
TGTTTTCTGCAATGGGGTCCTGCGACTTTGGCGTGAGCAGCTCGCCGATGGCCTGCTGCAGGAATTCCTCGGGGACTTCCGGGTTCAGCTTGGAGACAGCCTCATTCAGCGTTTGCCGGAGGACTATTTCTTTCCAGTTTTGGCGCTCACCAGAACCCGGCGCGACCGCAGTGCCGTGGAGTGGCTGCCAGTCGTTATCACCCAGCGTGTCCAAAGCCAGTTGCTCTAGCATGTCTTCGCTATACATCGCTGTCTTCTTCCTCCTACTGCTTTTGCTTTACGACGCCCACGTCCCCAACTGCTTCCTCTGCCTCGTCGACGGTAATCTTCCCGTTCATGAGCAGCGGCAATAGTTCGTCACGGGTTGCGGCGAGGACTTGGTTTTCTTTAATAAGATCTGCAGCCTGGAGATTCAGAGCTTCTAGTAGCTTTAAAGTCTCTTGATCGAGTTTTCTTACGTCTGGAATCGTTGCTTCTTGCATGTCTTGAGGTCGCACGCGTTGGTGACTATTGGAAGTGCCAGAAGCACGTTCTTGCAATTGCTCGGAGAAAGAACCTTGCAACAATGCAGCATAAAGGGCAGCTTGAGGAACTGTTGTTCCTTGCCATGCAATGAACTCCGTGGAGCATACTGTCGTTTCCTCACTGTCTACAGTGGGGATATTCCAAATTCGTGGGGTTCGTGGATTGAGTTTTGAGACAAGTACGCAAGGAGCCTCGATGAGGTTCTTTCCGCTTTTGATTTCGGCACCGCTTTCGATTGAAGCGTAGCCAAGATCGAAAGCAGGAATGGAGTAGTGTCGAACATCCAGGTCTTGAAGTTTTCCTGCTGAGATTTGCTTTTTAATCTGGACTGCAAGTTCAGAAGCTGGAACGTTGCTGATTGGTATAGAACCAATTGTTTTGATTAGTTCTGTACAAGTTTCTTTGACCCTGATGTTCGCTGCAATCTTGTCATCCAAGGTCCCGAGGACATCGGCAATTGAATTTTGCTCCTGAAGTGACGGAATACGAACAATGAGATCTTCTGCATCACGTCTGTTGAGACCCGGCACTGCACTATCATTGTTCATTGATTGGAATGGCAACGTTGATAGTAGATAGTAGGCGAATCGAAGATTTACCCCATCACGCTCTTCCACAAAGAACGCGGTGTCAGTAGGCCAAACTGGTGCACCACAGTAAGTTAACTTTCCAATCGTACCCTTGCGACCTACAACGACCGAAGGGACAGTGGTTAGCGCTTCACAATGGGAACCTGCGACTCCTGCCGATGTAACAACATCGTATTCCCCGGTCTGAGTTCTCTTAGACTCTGGCAGGTTTCGCCCGTATTTAAATGGCAAGACATCTCCAAGTTTCATTGCTTCCCAGCTCACTTCAACCTCCCCAACTGTTCGCGCACTACTGCATCCAACCGTGCAGATTCATCCAAAGCTGCGGTAAGTTCCGCAGTGAGCCGTGCAATCTTCTCGTCAATTGGTTCGTCGTCGTCTTCGACCTCTGACATGCCGACATAGCGACCTGGCGTTAGCGCGTAGCCAGCTTCGCGAATCTCTTCAATGCTCGCTGACTTGCAGAAACCAGCAACGTCCTCGTACTCCCCCTCCGCGGACTTGCGCCCACGCCACGTGCGGAACGCATTAGCAATCTTGGCGATGTCCTCATCACTAAACGCCCGCTCCGTGCGGTCGATCATGTGGCCGAGCTGGCGGGCGTCGATAAGCAACACCTCACCACGGCGATCAACACTGCCACCAACACCCGCCGACTTATCCTTAGCAAAGAACCATACGCACACCGGAATGCCCGTGCCGCGGAACAACTGGGCCGGCAGCGCAATCACACACGAAACAATGTCATCTTCCACCATGTTCTTGCGGATCTCGCCCTCACCAGAGCTTTGCGACGTCATGGTGCCATTCGCCATCACAACACCAGCTTCGCCGTGCTCGTTCAGCTTCGAAATGATGTGCTGCATCCACGCAAAGTTCGCGTTCTTTACCGGAGGCACACCATATTTCCAACGGGCATCCTCCTCATTGCGAACCCAATCCTTAATGTTGAACGGCGGATTAGCCATGATGTAGTCCATCTTGGTGCCCGCATGAATATCGCGAGCAAAAGTATCGCCCCAACGCTCGCCAAGACCCGACGCACTGATCGCATGGATGGCCAGGTTCATCTTGGCCATTCGCCAGGTACGCTCATTGAGTTCCTGACCATAGACAGCAATTGCGCTGCGGTCACGCTTGGTAACCTCCAAGAACTTTTCCGCCTGCACAAACATGCCACCCGAACCACAGCATGGGTCATACACACGCCCCTCAGTCGGCTCAAGGATTTCTACCAACGTCCGCACGACCGGCTGCGGAGTATAGAACTCACCGCCCCTCTTACCTTCAGCCTTGGCGAACTTATCCAGAAAGTACTCGTAGATCTCCCCAAGCAGGTCGCGGGCCTTCTTATCCTTAGTGCTGGCGAAGTACGTAGAGCTAAACAGGTCCACTAATTCACCGAGACGACGCTGGTCGATATTGTCCTTGCCATAAATCTGCGGCAGCGTGCCCAGTAGCGATTCGTTATCCGCCATGAGCTGTTGCATAGCCTCATCGATCAACTTGCCGATGGACTTGTGTTTTCCTTCCAGCTCCATGCCCTTGGAATACTTCTTTAGGAAGTCCCAACGGGCATTCGGCGCCACCCAAAAGACGTTCTCGCTGGTGTAAGCGTCGACGTCGGCAAGATCTTCTAGGATGTCTTCCTCATCGAAGCCCTTGCCTTCTAGCTCCGCGCGGATTTCCTTCTGACGCTCATCAAAGGAATCCGATACGTACTTTAAAAACACCAGCCCCAGAACAACGTCCTTGTACTGCGACGCATCCATAGAACCGCGAAGCTTATCCGCGGACTTCCACAATATGCCTTTGATTTCCTTAGAGGTGGAAGGGACCTGCGCCACTTCCTTCTTCTTCCGTACCATTTTCTTTCCTCGCTTCTCTTTGCTTTTCGCTATTTTCTAGTTTCGTTGAAGGACTGAGCTTCATGCAGTTATCGCGTGAGTTAACCAGGCGCCGCCCTAATAGCGCCGCTGACCAGCGCCTCTCCCAGCTCCAATTGGAAACTGTCGAGCCGATCTAGTTGAGTCTGAAGTTCCTGCCGCTTCGCATTGACCTCCACTAGAGCAGATTCAAAGGCAACCGCGTCCTGCCGATCCACAACCGGCACCAACCACGATTCCTTCTTCTTCGTCTTCACCTTGCGGAGCTGCTGCGCCAACAAATGCGGAGATGTCACCCTCTTCAGCAGTTCTTTCGTCCGTCCCCGAGTCTGCTTGCACCTCAAAACCTGCACTGGCGCCTCCACGAGCGCACCGCCAGAAGACTCCACAAACACATGCGGGCTGCCATCGAAGGCAAACAAAACATCGCCCGGCTCGGTCAAATGAGCATTCCGAAGCTTGAACTCCAACTCCAGCAAATCCACTTTTCGCTCACCGACCTGTACAAACCCTAACAATTCACTTCGCCCAATCACCGGCACAGTGCCATCAGGATTGGCTACATTAATATCAGCAAGCTTGAACCCCGACAACAACTTCACCACCGCTTCGGGCCCGTTCGTCGCCTGCGCCCAGTTGACCAGTTGCTTCCGTCGCGGAGCATACGGATTTCCCCCTTGAGCAAAAGGCGAGTTATTGAAAGGAGTAATGCCTATCGATGACGCACTCTCACGCAACTGTGTCATTGACACGGCTTCACTAATCGACACTTGCCGTTCCAATGTCGGCATCAAAGAATCACGCGTCCGCGCGATACCCTGCGGGATGACCTCAGCTTTATGGAAGATATGCGACCTCGGATTTACCCGGTTATCTACAGCTGCTAATACATCTCGGACTAGATGACGAACTGAATCTGGGGCTAAATCCATCACCGCATAATCCGCAAGAACAACCACGTCATTAGCGGTTTCGGCATTGACATTATTCCGCAGAGCCCACAACGCAAGTTGCTTTTGCCCCAAATGCCGAGTCCACCCTTTAGGTAGCAGCGCGGCAAAACGAAGTGAAGTTTGCAAACTTGTTCGACTCGGCCACAGGCAGTTCTTTCGCTCGGTGTTTAGGTACTCCGATTGAGAAGAAATGAGCAAATCAGCCGGCCCCACTACCAATACGCATCCACGCTGGTCAATACCGGTCACAGCGAGATCCACCTGATTGAAAAACTCTTCAGAGTTATCGGCCGTAACGGACAACCATCGCATTAACACTACGGCGGAAGGAGACCATTCGTCAGTGTCCACCTCTACCGGAATGCCCAGCCCAATGCTCAAACACATTTCTGGGCTAAATCGGGAATATTGCAGAGCTAAACGGGAAGGTACCGGCATTGCGCCAGAAACTCGTTGCGCCCACGTATCACCGCCAGCACCTAAGGCCACAATTTCTCGGCTGCCCTCGTCAATGCTCAGCATCTGTGCAATTTCTGATCCCACGGCATCGAGGCACAGCTCAGCACCAGTAATCATGCCTTCGGCAGATGCGTTACGACGATGCTCGATTATCTTCTGCAAGACTTTGACCGCGGAGAAACCTGCCTCTGCCAATTCATTAGCGATAGCGACCGCCACATCTAATTCACCATTGAGGACTGACTCCGGAACAAGCGGTTCTAAGAACAAACGATCATAAACAAGCTGAGGGGTCACTTCTTCCCCAGTTAAAGCATGCACTGCCAATGCTGCCCACACCGCTGGGCGCTGAACAGCATCCAAGAAAAGATCGCTATGAAAGGCCGCATCCTCGACAGCTTCTGCATTATTACCGTGATTCGTGTCAATAAGCCACCGCGCTACTTCACGAGCATCAAATTTCATCGAAGGATCTGTTTCTACAGGCTGCGGAAAAGGAGTCGCAGAGGTAGAAGGAAAACGCGTCTGCCATTGCGTAACAGCCGGACGTTTTACTTCTGCTAAGTTCGCTATCCCTTGCATAGAGATCAACAGTGCGCTCATCTTCACTTACCTCACTTTCAGCGCTCATGCCGTGATTGCTCCAACTATCAAAACTGATAATAGAGAACTTTAATCAGCATTCTTTATATGATTCTGTTAAGTACCCTTAACGAACATATAACGATGATCGTGCGCAGAGTTGTATGCAACATTCCTGCTTGAGGATGGCTCAAGTACTCCGCCCTTTTTGAAACTCCCCCAGCTTGAAAACGTAATCAACAGCAAAGCAGCCGAAGACTACCGCCTGCATACCATCACCACTGCCTCATCAGGCAGTAAAGGCCTAATGGGTGGCGATCGCATCCAAGCGAGTATCAAACTGACTACTTGCTAGCTGGCGATCCGCATGAGTGATCAGGCTTAAGATGTCGTCGGCATAATAACCAGTCGTGCCTCGAGTACCGATAACTTTTCCACGCAAAATGTCCGCAGCCTGCAAATCTTCAAGCGATCGGCGTGCGTTGGACCAGGTCACACCGTACAACCGCTCTAGCGTCTTAGCTGTCACAATCGGATGCGCAGCAAGACCTGTGAGCAGTTTGAAATCTATCGAATCTGCACGCAGCGCACGGGTTTTACCTTGGCTTTTCCGGTAATCGTCTAAGCGTTGCTCCCAATCCTGCTGGATCTCTAATAACTGATCAGCCAGTAAATTCGCCTGTGCGACGGCTTCCTGCGCGGCATCAAAAAAAGGTATCGAGCCAACGAGGAACATCACCTTGACGAAACGCCGTAAGCCCTTCGACATAGCGTTTGGACCACGTGCCCAAAATTAAACTAATGGGCAGAATTGTTTGATGCGTTAACCCACGACGCAATAGAGTCCCATGGATCAAGGCACGACCAACACGGCCGTTTCCATCCGCGAACGGATGAATAGTTTCAAACTGGGCATGAATAATTGCAGCCTGGGTCAAAGCTCCAAGTGCGGCACCATTAAAGTACCGGCAGAAATCGGCCATTAAGGTGGGAACTTCTTCAGGCGGTGGCGGAACAAATTCGGCCCCAATGGGTGTTCGACCAGATCCGCCAATCCAGTTTTGAATCTTTCGTATCCCTACAGGAACCGTTGGATGCGCGCCAAGAAGCTCAGATTGCAGCTGCCCAAGATGCTCTGGGGTAATTTCTGGTGTAGTAGCAAAGGAATTTTCTACGGAACGAAGCACTTGTAGGTTTCTCGCCGCCCTAAAGCAATAATGCTTCTCTCGATTTCCGCAGATTTTTGCGCCAATTCCGCAGGAATAACGAGACTGGCATCTGAAAGCGTGTCGGGGATGTAGGCCTCATAGCTGCCGCCTTGTCTATCTCTTCGAGAAATGCCACTACCATCAGCCGGTATCCAATTAGGCGTGCCCCATTGAGGCATGTTTAACGCCTTTCCATTACCCAAAGCCTATTTCATGATTGTTTAACAGCTATCCAAACATGATCGCACGCCGGTTAGGCCACCCCGTGAGCAATTTTTGTAGCCTAAGGCCGCAAACCCGCGGACTTGACTAATTAGATAGGAAGCCCCCATTCGCACACGGAGCAACAAAATCACTGCAGAATAAGAACTTAAGTAGTGGAGCCATCTAAGGGAATCGAACCCTTGACCTGCTCTTTACGAGGGAGCTGCTCTACCGACTGAGCTAAGATGGCACGTTGCTTGTGTGGATTCGTGAAAGATTCCCGCATAGCAGGTTTCATGCACAATCACAGCAACACTGGCATTCTAGCCGATAGACGCCGTCAATGAAAAACGGCAGGACTAAGACCGCCACACCAGCGAGGCTGCAACAGCTAGTGCACCCGGTATGCGCAGCGTAAACGTCCCACCAGTCCGTCGAAAGCAATCTGCGGCGAGACGTTAAAGCCTAAAAGCTCACGGTAATGACTAATGGCATCCTGGCATTCCACAAGCCCATCTTCGTCCAGGTGCTCTGCAAGCTCCGAGGCCAGCGGCTCGAAATCCGGGTGCGTGAGATCCACCTCTGCGCCCAGCTTCACCATCAGCGCATCCCGGTAGATCCCAGCCAGATCAACCAAGGCCAGATCCAATACATCCCGCAAACGCCTGGTCTGTCGCTTTTTCTGCTGTTTTTCCAATTCGCGCAAGTCACCGGCACCACCAGAAACAGACTTCTGTGTGCCTTTCCCTTTCGCCCCCATGCCTAAGGCGTTGCGCAGGCGTTCTTTTTCCGCCTCATCCGCCTCGGCGTAGCTTTCTTTCGCTTCTTTTTCTACAGCTTTGACCAGCTGGCCGACGGCCTGGAAGCCACCGGATTCGTGGAAGATAGCTTCCGCAAGGTTGATGGCCTGCGCACGCCGCTGCTGGATCACCGGTGTATTAACCAACTTTCGGGCGCGGCCAACATGGCGCAACGAAGTATGCGCTGCCAACCGGGCGTGATTTTCACTCGCGCCTTCGTCGACAAGCATCTGCACAATAGTGTCCACCGGTAACGCCGGCACGTACAAGTGGCGGCAGCGGGATCGTAGCGTCTGCGGGAAGTCTTCGGGATCAGTCGACGGTGCACACAAGATGATCACGGTGTGCGCGGGCGGTTCCTCGATGGTTTTCAGCAATGCATTGGCGGCACCGTCAGTAAGCCGGTCCGCATCTTCGAAAATCACCACGCGCCAGGACCCTACGGTGGGGCGCTTGGCAGCAGAAGAGACAACGTTATCGCGCACGAAATCCACACCGATGGATAATTCCTGCGGCACCACATGAACGACGTCGGTGTGCTTGCCCGTCATCGCTGTACGACAGGCTTGACATTCGCCACAGCCATAGGCACCCGGGGTTTCACAGAGCAGCGCAGCCGCAAAGTTCAACGCGGTGGTTGAACGTCCAGCACCCGGCGGGCCGGTAAATAGCCAGGCGTGGGACATCGCATGGGTGTGAGGTGTCTGCGCGGCTGCACGGGCAGCAGCCATGATGGTTTTCTGCACGCGGGGGTGGTCCCGTAGGCGGTCTGCGATGGTGACCGCAGGTCCAGAATCTGTGCCATTTGTGACAGATGTTGCAGGTGTTGCGGCTGCAGGTGTGTCGGCGGTTGCCGAAGCGGCTCGCGTATAATTCACGCCACTAGTCTAGCCGGGTATTCGACAGTTATTGTAGTTAGTTATGAACAGATTTCTGCGTGGCATCAAGTGGCTGTGGGGCACCTCATGGCCGCTGTTTGCTACCGCAGTACTCGGTGCGAACATCACCGGCGCCATCGCGGTGATGCTGTTCGTGAGGTTCTTCATCCCCATGCCGGAGATCGAGGATTTCACGCAAGCAATCCCCAACCTGTTGTCCATTGGCATCGCATATTTAGTATTCGCGATAGTCGTCGGCATGGGCGCAACTTATTTATTGTTCCGGCCCGTTCTGGATTGGCAGCGGCGCCCAGAACAGCACGATCGCAATATGGTCCGTTACCTGGTCATGCGCATACCGGTCTACCAGGCTGGGGTGGCGGCGTTTGTGTGGATAATCGGTATTTTGGTGGCCACAATCCTTACCGGCAATTATGCGGCGCGTTTGGGGCTGGTGGTCGCGGTGGCGACGTCCCTGACCGGAATGATCACCATCCTGATCACTTACCTGCAAGCTGAGCGCCTGGTGCGCCCGGTTGCAGCCGAAGCCCTGGCCCGCCGATTCGAAGATTCCACCCTGGAACCACCCATCAAGGTGCGGCTGTTGACCACCTGGGTCATGACCACCGGCGTGCCGATCCTGGGCATTGTGCTGCTGCTATTCGCCCACCAGGCGGATTATTTCACTGATAACGCAGCCGATTTGATCCCGCCTGTACTGCTCATGGCGGCCACCGGCATCGTCACCGGCCTGACCGGCACCATGTTCGCGATGATGAGCGTGATCGACCCGATCAAAGAACTACAAGACGCCATCAACCGCGTGCGTCGTGGCGAATCCAATGTGGCTGTCGATATTTACGACGGCTCCGAGATGGGCGTGCTGCAAGCTGGTTTCAACGAAATGATGAAAGGCCTGCGTGAGCGTGAGCGTGTGCGCGATATTTTCGGCCGCTATGTGGGCACGGAAGTCGCAACCAAGGCCCTAGAGGAGCGCCCAGAGCTCGGCGGAGAAGACCGCGAAGTCGCGGTGCTGTTCGTCGACGTGATCGGCTCAACGACGTTTGCTGTTAGCCACACTCCGGAAGAAGTCGTCGATGAGCTCAACCAATTTTTCGAGCGCGTCGTAGAGTGTGTGCACCGCAACCGGGGAATCATCAACAAGTTCCAGGGCGATGCCGCACTCGCCGTATTCGGTGCGCCACTGCAGCTCACGGACGCGAATTCGCTTGCCCTGCAGGCCGCCCGCGAACTGCGCGATGAGCTGAAAGGCCTGGAACTACATGCGGGAATCGGCGTGGCCGCCGGACACGTCGTCGCCGGACACATCGGTGGTTCGGACCGTTTCGAATACACCGTCATCGGCGACGCCGTAAACCAGGCCGCGCGCCTGACAGAATTAGCCAAAGACACCCCCGGCCAAATTCTCACCAACGCCGCCACCCTGCGCGGAGCCAACGAAGTAGAACAAGCCCGCTGGACATTCCTGAAATCCATCGAGCTGCGCGGGAGAGGCGAGATGACGCAACTGGCTCGTCCTGTGCGCGCGACGTTGGCGGATCGTTCCTAGCGGCGTTCGGCGTTGTGCTTGTCGACGCCGCGCCTGCCGACCGTCTGAGCCAATACTGGTTTTGCTAACCTACCCTTAGCGCTTGGACGGCGCCGACATACTCAACTCTGAAGTACCCACGCTGGGAGCCTATATGCAGAATCAGCCTGCACCACACCCGCAAACAAACACCCCACCGCCGGAAGACCCTGCACCGCAGAACCCGCCATCGCCTACCCCACGCATGATCGCCCCCGATTTCGCCCGCGGCATCGCGTTGCTCGGCATCGCACTAGCAAACATACAAACGGCATGGATCATCGACAACCCAAGCCAGCAGGCTGAGCACGCCACACCATCTTATTTCGGCGGCTACGTCGACGGATCGCTAGTGGATGCCATCGCCACGATTTTCTCTGCGATGTTTGTGCACGTGCGTGGACTACCCATGTTTTCCACGCTGCTCGGCTTCGGCATCGGTTTGATCACCATCAGCTTGTGGAAGAAATCCTTCCCCCTTCCCCGAGCCCGGCACATTATTCTCCGCCGGTACTTCTTCCTGGCGCTATTCGGGCTAGTCCACATCGTGTTCTTGTTTTTCGGCGACATCATGTTCTCTTACGGCGTCATGGGATTGCTCGTCGCGACCATGCTGTCGCTGCGCAACAAGACTTTAGGCTGGATCATTGGGGTGTTGTTTGCGCTCAACGCACTGGCTGGCAGCCTTGCTGTGATCGCCAGCATTAACTCACCGTTATTCGATGACGCGGGCCCGTTCTCCGGCGGTTTGTGGACAGATACCGAGCCGACCGCCCATTACGGCGCGTATGTTCTCGGGAACCTGTTTGTGGCAGTATTCGCACCATTTGAAGCGATTTTCGTCGCGTTCACGTTGCTTCCGGTGATTCTGTTGGGCTTTGTGTGGGCGCGCCGTGGCGTGCTTGCCGACGTCGACGCGCATCGAAAAGAACTGGTGGTGTGGGCAGTAATCGCTGCGCTGATTTGCTTCGGCATTGGCCTACCGTGGGGGCTGGCAGAACTCGGGATTATCAATCCGGATTTAACTGCCCCGCTGATGACGGCAAATACCTTCTTTGGCATCTTCACCGGCCCGGGCATCCTTGCTGCTATTGCGTTGGGATGCAATGGTGTGCAGAAACAATATGCAGACACCCAACATGTACCATTTCTGTTGCGCCCATTCATCGCCCTGGGTAAGCGCTCCATGTCGGGCTATGTCGCGCAATCGGTATTCTTTGTGGTCCTGGTGCTGCCATTCACGCTGAACCTGGTAGAAGGCCAGACCGTCACCGGGTTGATCGTCATGGCCTTCGCGGTCTGGTTGGCTACCCTGCTGCTGGCCTGGCTGTGGGAGGCATGTGGGTGGAACGGCCCCCTGGAAATCGTGCACCGGCGTCTCGGCTACGGCCCGGGATCGCGCCCACGCTTGGAGACTCAGCAGCAACAGCGCGCACGCTTAGACGCAGAATCTCCGAGCTCTTAGCTCCGCCGTGAACCCGCCTTCACCACGTTTTTCGTTCCTGGTGAAGGCTTTTTTGCGGTCTTTTTAGCCGATTTCTTGACGGTCTTTTTCGCCGTCTTTTTGGCGGTAGACTTCGTAGTCTTTTTCGCTGTAGTTTTCTTGGCAGCAGTCTTCTTCGCTGCGGTTTTTTTCGCAGCTTTCTTGGTGGTCTTTGTGCCCACCTCACCAGCGGCTTCTTTGGCGCGGCGCTCAGAAAGCAGCTCGTTTGCCCGCGCATCCGTCATCGCTTCTGGCTTATCGCCCTTACGCAACGACGCATTCGTTTCGCCGTCGGTGACGTACGGGCCAAACCGGCCGTCTTTCACCGTCATCGGTTTTCCGGAAACGTCGTTATCGCCAAGCTTCTTCAACGGTGGCTGCGCAGAAGCACGCCCGCGCCGCTTCGGCTCAGCATAAATCCGGCGCGCCTCATCCAAATCGATAGAGAAAATCTGCTCTTCATCGGCCAACGAGCGCGAATCCGAGCCCTTCTTCAGGTACGGGCCGTAACGGCCGTTTTGCGCGGTGATCATTTCTCCGTCTGCCGGATCCACGCCCACCTCGCGCGGCAGCGACAACAAGCGTAGTGCTTCTTCCAACGTGACTGACGCCGGCTCCATTGACTGGAATAACGAGGCAGTAGCAGGTTTCAGTTTGGCTTCCACCAACTCGCTAATGCGCTTTTCTTTTTGCTTCTCCGCGGTTTTGGTGTCCCAGTTTTTCGCGCGCTTGCCTTCTTCTTTGCGCTGCGCGTCCTCGACGGCGCGTTCTTCGCGGATAATCTCTTCGGCCTCAGCGGCAGCTTTTTCCTGCTCGTCGTCACGCACTTGCTCGGTGACGTACGGTCCGAAGCGGCCTTCCTTGGCGACGATCATCCGGCCGTTGTCCGGGTTTGCGCCCAGCTCGCGCCCACCCTGTGGCGTCGCGAATAGCTTTTCTGCCATCTGCAGGTTCAGCTCATCCGGCGTCGTCGATTCCGACAGGTTCGCGCGCTGATATTCCGGCTCACCGTCGGCATCCGTTCCGATGCGGCGTTCCAGATACGGCCCATACCGGCCCACGCGCACGACAACGGCACGGCCTTTCTCGTCGTCGAAAAGGTGCAACGAATTCACCGCACGCGCGTCGATCTTTTCCAGGTTGACGTCGATTAGCGATTTCAGCCCACCATGACGCGCGATGGATTCCGCGGTGTTTTTGTCGTCCTCACTGTCGGCCTCATTGCCGAAGTAGAAACCAGTCAACCACTCGGTGCGGTCTTGCTCGCCGGTCGCAATTTGGTCGAGCTCATCTTCCATCGACGAGGTGAAGTCGTAGTCCACCAGCGGAGCGAAGTTGTTTTCCAACAAGCCAACCACTGCGAAAGCCACCCACGACGGCACCAGCGCATTTCCACGGGCATGCACGTAGCCACGGTCTTTGATGGTTTTGATGATCGAGGCATACGTCGACGGGCGGCCGATGCCTTGTTCCTCCATCTTTTTCACCAGCGACGCTTCCGTGTAGCGCGCCGGTGGGTTCGTGGAATGGCCCTCTGCACTGAGCTTATCGACGGACAGCCCATCGCCCTTATCCAGCTGCGGCAGGCGCTTTTCGCTGCTGTCAGCAGAATCATCGTCGTAGGCGCGCAGGAACCCGGGGAAGGTAATGGTGCGACCGTTCGCTTGGAATTCTGCCTGTTCACCGGTGGTGGCCGTACCCGCCATGGTGACCTTCATTGAAGTTCCCTTGGCATCGGCCATCTGCGAGGCGATAGTGCGCTTCCAGATCAGCTCGTAGAGCTTGAATTCCTCAGTATCCAGCTGATTGTGCAGCGCACCAGGGGTCGCAAAAGATTCACCAGCCGGGCGGATCGCCTCGTGGGCTTCCTGCGAATTTTTCACTTTGCGGTCATAGCGACGCGGCGCATCCGCCACGAAATCGCTGCCATACAACTCCGTGGCCTGGTTCCGGGCGGCAGACAAACCCTGCTGCGACAGCGAGGTCGAGTCGGTACGCATATAGGTGATGTGACCGTTTTCGTAGAGCCGCTGCGCGATACGCATGGTGCGCTCAGAGCTGTAGTGCAGCTTGCGGCCGGCCTCCTGCTGCAGCGTGGAGGTCATAAACGGCGCGTACGGGCGGCGGGTATACGGTTTGTGCTCAACCGCAGTAACGGTGAGTTTGGCCTTCTGCAAGCCGTCGGCAAGCTTGGTGGCCTGTTGCTTGTCGACGACGGTGGCCTGGCCTTTGAGCTGGCCGCGGTCATCAAAATCGCGCCCCTGGGCCACACGTAGCCCGTCGATGGTGGCAAGACGGGCTGCAAACGTCGCGGGGTTTTCGGCAGAATCAACGCCACCGGTATTCAGGGTCGCAGAAAGATCCCAATAATCCGCAGAGATGAACGCCATGCGCTCGCGCTCGCGTTCGACGATCACGCGGGTGGCCACGGATTGCACACGGCCTGCCGATAGCCGCGGCATGACCTTTTTCCACAGCACCGGCGAAACTTCGTAGCCGTACAGGCGGTCCAGGATACGGCGGGTTTCTTGTGCATCGATGAGGTCTTCGTCGAGTTCGCGGGTGTTATTCGCGGCTTCCAGGATGGCGGATTTGGTGATCTCGTTGAAAACCATGCGGCGCACCGGCACTTTCGGTTTCAGCACCTCCAACAGATGCCACGCGATGGCTTCACCTTCACGGTCCGGGTCTGTGGCCAGATACAGCTCAGAACAATCCTTGAGCTTAGATTTCAGGTCCGTGACCTTTTTCTTTTTATCCGGGCTGACCACGTACAACGCACCGAAGCCGTTGTCGGTATCCACACCCAGCCGTGCCCACGGCTCTTTTTTATATTTCGCGGGAACGTCAGCGGCTCCGCGTGGCAGATCGCGAATATGCCCCACGGAGGCTTCGACCACGTAGTCATTGCCCAGGTAGGGTTGGATTTTTTTCGCCTTGGTTTGCGACTCGACGATAACGAGCGTCTTGCCTGCCACGGGATCACGTCTCTTTCGTGCTTATTTAGCGTGCGGAGTACTAGTGCGCTACTTCATTTACACAGTAATATATGGTGCTTCTGCACTAAAGCAAAAACCCAGCATGCCGTGTGGCAATGCTGGGTGAATGTTTTCGCTTAATGGCAGCTCAGGTAAGCGGCCAGCGAAATTGTTACAGGCTGACCGTATTACAGGCCAACAACCTGCTGCGCCTGTGGGCCCTTGGCGCCTTCGCCGATTTCGAATTCCACCTGCTGGTTTTCTTCCAGGCTACGGAAGCCGTTGCCCTGGATCTCGGAGTAGTGCACGAAGACATCCTTCGAGCCATCTTCCGGAGCGATGAAGCCGAAACCTTTTTCAGCGTTAAACCATTTAACGGTTCCTTTTGCCATGTTAAAACCTTTTCTTTTGGCGACGGATCTGCAAAGTGTCCGCGAATCTAACCTTGCTGCGAGCACTTCTCGAACTAACCTAGAAACCGCGTTCGTTGCTTAGTCTCGCACGATTTGGCCGCAGAAGATACTCTTACGCAATATATTCAGCAAAAACGGGTTATCCACACCCATAAAGGGGTAGAAATGGGCAGTATTAGCCAGCCGGATGCGGCTTTTGGCCACGAGCTTCTCGACGAACTCACCTCTCATTTCCCCAATTCCACCCTGACACACCACCGGGTGATCCCGGCGCGAGCTGCCCGCCATGCTGCTTGGCCGGACTGGGTCAGCCCACGATTGCGCGCGGCACTTGAAGAACGCGGCATCACGCAATTATTCAGCCACCAGGCCGCCGCTGCCGAGGCAATCCACGCTGGGCGTAATACTGTGATCGCCACAGGCACCTCGTCTGGAAAATCCTTGGGCTACCAGTTACCCGTGTTGTCGCGGTTGGGTACAGATCGCACGGCTTGTGCGTTGTATCTGACCCCGACGAAGGCGCTTGGCTCAGATCAGTTGTTGTCGGTGGAACGATTACTGCGGGCTGTAGATGATGCTGGCCCCGGCTGTGTTGCCTCAAGTGATGATGGATCTGACGCTGCTGCGCTGCCGCACAGGTCGACGATCATCCCAGCACCGTATGACGGCGACACCCCTACCGAATCCCGATCCGGAATCCGCGAGGCTTCGCGGTTTATTTTCTCTAACCCGGATATGGTGCACGCGTCTTTGCTGGGTGCACACCAACGTTGGGCGCGGGTGCTGCGGCATCTGGATTTCATCATCATCGACGAATGCCACACCTACCGTGGGGTTTTTGGCTCCCACGTTTCTTTGGTACTGCGCCGTTTGCTCCGGTTGTGCGCACATTATGGCTCTGATCCGACAATCATTTGTGCTTCTGCGACCTCCGCGGACCCGGTAGCCCATGCCCAGCGGCTGACCGGGCGCGCCATGCATGGCATCACCGACGATGGCTCCCCACAGGGTGCACGCACCGTCGGGTTATGGGAGCCGGGTTTTCGCGATGATATAGAAGGCCACAATGGCGCACCAGTTCGCAGAGCAGCATCAACGGAAGCCGCCGCGATCATGGCGCATCTGGTTGCTGCGGGTGCCCGCACCCTGACTTTTGTGCGGTCCCGCAGGCAAGCAGAGACCACCGCGCTGCGCTGCGCTGAAGAGCTCAGTGCCCGCGGGCGCATGGATTTCGCAGCCCGAATTGCATCTTATCGCGCAGGATATTTGGCTGAGGATCGCAGAAAATTAGAACGCGATCTGGACAACGGCACGCTGTTGGGCGTTGCCACAACATCCGCTCTTGAGCTCGGCATCGACGTGGGCGGACTTGATGCTGTGGTCGGAGCCGGATTCCCGGGCACGGTGGCCTCATTTTGGCAGCAGGCAGGCCGGGCGGGCCGGCGTGGACAGGGCTCTGTGGTGGTGCTGGTCGCTCGTGATGATCCGATGGATACCTACCTTGTGCATCATCCTCCTGCGCTGCTGGAGCGCCCTATTGAAGCCAGCGTGTTTAACCCGGCGAATCCGTATGTCCTCGAAGGGCATATTTATTGTGCTGCGGTGGAAAAACCTCTCACCTCCTTCGATATCGAACAGTGGCAGGCCCACGACGTCGTCGAGCGCTTGACGGAAAATGGGTTTTTGCGCGCCCGGGAACAAGGATGGTTTGCCGCCCCCTTACCGGACGGTCCGCTGCGTCCAGACACCGCGCACGCTGCTGTGGATATCCGCGGTGGTTCTGGCCAGCAAGTCATGATCGTGGATTCCTCCGATGGTCGTTTGCTGGGCACCGTGGATTCCGCGCGTGCTGCCAGTCAGTTGCACCCCGGAGCGGTGTATTTGCACCAAGGGGAAAGTTTTCTGATCGACGATCTCGATTTCGACGACTACATCGCTCTGGCCCGCCCAGCTCAGCCGGACTATTCCACGCAGGCTTTATCTGATACCCAGATCCGGATCCTGGCAGGCCCACCCGCGCAGCACGTGCGGCAGCTCTCGCCTGAGGTGTCGGTGGCGTTGGTGGATGTGGAAGTCATCGACCAGGTGACCGGGTTCATGGTGCGGCTTCCCGACGGTTCCGTGGCGGAACAGGTGCCGCTGGATCTTCCCCGGCAGCGCCTGTTTACCCAAGCGGCGGCCTATACCATCAGCCCGCGTGCACTGGCGGCTGCAGGAGTAGACGAAGCCGATATTCCGGGCAGTTTGCACGCAGCCGAACACGCCGCAATTGGGTTATTGCCGCTGTTGGCCACGTGTGACCGCTGGGATATTGGCGGGGTTTCTACCGCAGTGCATGTAGATACGCAGTTGCCGACGGTGTTTGTCTATGACGGCTACCCTGGCGGGGCCGGCTTCGCCGAGGAAGGCTTTCGCCGTTTCCGCGACTGGATTGCTGCGACCTTGCAAGCGGTCTCGTCCTGCAGTTGCGCTAGTGGCTGTCCGTCGTGCGTGCAATCACCGAAGTGCGGCAATGGCAATGAGCCGCTCAATAAAACAGGAGCGATCAAAGTATTGCATGCATTGCTGGTATCGCTGGATGCGAGCGTGGCTGAGCATGAGCAAGAAGGTGAGGAAAAGTAGCGAGCCCGCGCCGCCCCCACCCCGCTCAAGCCTGACTTAAAACCTGTTAAAGCGGCCCGGCGCGCGCTCGTGCCGATGCACTCGTGACCGATACCCCGGCGGTCACCTCCACCAACACGTCACGATTATCGCTCCGGCACGAATCCACGGTGGCATGGTTGGCTTCCGCAGTCTCCCGTGCGGCCAGGCACGGTGGTTCACCGCGAGCGAAGGCTTCTGCTCCAGCGACCGCTGCCATATCTGCTGCGAGTTGCCCTTGATGCCGCGCCACCACGTGGCTGGC
Source organism: Corynebacterium propinquum DSM 44285 (assembly GCF_000375525.1). Taxonomy (GTDB): domain Bacteria; phylum Actinomycetota; class Actinomycetes; order Mycobacteriales; family Mycobacteriaceae; genus Corynebacterium; species Corynebacterium propinquum. The sequence continues at coordinate 57,185 of NZ_AQXC01000009.1, read as the reverse complement.
TACCCCAATCAGAGACAGGGACACCGCCACAATGGCAACGATGATCCCGGCCGCTGCCACGGTCGCGTATCCATCATCGTTGGCCTCATTGACGAGGCGTTGGAAGCGAGGCAGACGTTGCTTGTGACCACCATTGTTTGTGGGCTTCATCGTGTCTCCACGGGATAGACGGCACTAGCACTGCGGGTTCCGAAGACCGCGGGAACTTCCGCAGTCACGGTCACCAGCCCAGCAGCTTCCTGCACGCTGATCTCTGCGCTGTTCGGTGGTTGGTAGTCCACGCCGATGGCGTGCGCCCTGGCGGCGGCACTTGCTGCATCGATAGCGGAGATATGTGCGCTGACCGTGGCGATCGCTCCGATTATCAGCGACGTGACAATGATCAACGCAGCCAGCGCGAATGCAGCTTCGATCGTGACCGAACCGCGCTCGTCGCGAAGCCGTCGCACCGGCCTCAGCTGAAGCAGCTGCCGACGGCGCGACGGCTGCGGAAAGCGCGCGCTATTAGGACGGAGTATCGGACAACGCATCGGTGATAATCGACTCGATTGCATCAGTGACTCCCCCACTGCTGACCACTAAGTAGAGCGCGGCCGCCAGCGCTGCGGCAGCCAGTGATCCCATGGCGTATTCAATGGTGCTCATACCGGAGTCGTCGGCAAGCAACTGCAATCCGGGCTTTTTCGACTGCGCACCACGTTTTGCCTGGCGTTGCCGGGATTGGTTCGCTTGTGGGTTGTGCGTCCCTGACTTCGTGAGCAGAAGATTTGCTGGCTGGTCTGGTTGAGACGATGGGAATGGTGTGGTCATGATGACTCCTTCTCATTAAGGTGAAAGTTTTTCATTTTCTGTGTGTCTGCGCGAAACATTTCCGGTGCTACCCCGTGGAAGTGGCAAGCAGATCGGTTGCCAGACTGATCACGACTGGGGCCAGGCCCAATAGAATGAACGCTGGCAAAAAGCACACCGCGAGCGGCAAAGCGATGAGCACCCCAGCACGTTCTGCGGCTGCTCGTGCATGATCTGTGGCATCCGCACGCACACTGACCGCTAGCTCACGACACCGTGGCGCGATACGTGCTCCGGACTGTCGGGCTGATTCGATAATGGTGGCCAGCTCCGCAAAACCATCATGGGTGCGCATCTCGCGAAAAGCTTCGCGCTCTGCAATACCGACAGCTTCTAATTGGCTTATTTTTCGCCATACCGAGGCCGTATCGCTGGCTGCAGCTTCTGCAACGACGCTGGTCGCAGTATGCAGTCCAAGACCGGACTCCACGCAGGCGGCGAATAGTTCGATATCAGCAGCGATGTGCAATGGGTGCGGTGCTTGTGGCGGCTCCCGCGGGTTTTTCGTCGTGCTTGTTTCCGCAGCCAACCTGCCTGCGGTCGGGGCAGCCGGAATACAGAGCGCCCCTGCCAGCAGAACCATCCCGAGTGCCAGCATTATCTGCCCGGTCATGGCGTATCACCTACTGCTTTGCTGGTGATTGTGCGCGACCACATGAACCCTGCACAGGACAGTCCGACGCCGCATACGAGGGCGATCCCGCCAAGCTGTGTCGTGAGCAAGAAGCTGATAGGTGCCGCGCCCATCGCCATCCCCATGGCGATCCCGGCTAGTGGCAGGCACGTCAGGATCACTGCGGTTGCTTGTGGGCCTTGCAAGCTGGCTTCGGTGGCACTGCGGTGCCTGCTGGCCCCAGTGATGCTGCGATGTACGGATTCCAATAACCCGGCAAGTGCTATACCGTGGCGTCCGGCTGCTGACCACAACACTGCCAACCGTTGCAGCTGCGGTAGCTCCGCAGAGCTGTGCTGGGTGAATGCATAGGCCGGGCTGTGGCCAAATCTGGCTTGCGCCGCTGCGGATTCCGCAATGGTACGCACCCGCGGCGGGGTATCGTCGGGAAGGTGCTCTGCTGCGGTTTCGACGGCATGAGAATGATGCGCACCAGAATCAATATCTGCTGCTAGCTGACCAATATAGGTTCCCAGTGCCTTGGTATCCGCCATAATTCTGCGTCGCCGCACTACTTGTCGCACACTTACCAGCACCGTTGCCGCAGCGATAGCTCCGGCAACCGCGAGTGCGAAGGTTCCCACCGCCATGAGCACGGTGACCACCAAAAACACCACCGTAATTGTGAGTACAAATTCTTTGGGGACAAGTGCTCGCTGCGGTTTCCCGATGCGTGCCCGCGCTGCTACCGGTGAGATCACCATTGCCAGAGCCAGACACATCACTGCCGCACTCATCATGCCGACACCTCGGCGGAGACATCTGCTTGCCCAAATTCCCACACGGTTGTAATCCGCAACGGGTTTGCCTGTAGCTGCCCAATCTGGGCGAGCCTGCGGGTTCCATCTGCCCCGCGCTGCATCACCAATACCACTTCGACAGCGGCAGTAAGTTGTGCATGCAGCGCCGCGCGTTCTAAACCGCCCAAAGCACCAAGGGCTTCCAAGCGCGCCGGAACTTCTGCGAGACGGTTCGCATGCAAGGTCCCTCCGCCCCCGTCATGCCCGGTGTTCAGTGCCGCCAGAAGATCCACGACTTCCGCACCCCGAATCTCTCCCACGATGATGCGGTCCGGCCGCATGCGCAAAGCCTGTTTCAACAAATCAGAAATACTGATAGCCCCACCGCCCTCGCTGTTGGCACCGCGCGCAGTCAGGTTGACCACGTGTGGGTGATTCGGGGTCAGCTCCGGGGTGTCTTCGATACAGACCAACCGTTGCCCGGGATCAATTTCGCTAAGCAAAGCCGACAGCAACGTGGTTTTCCCGCTTCCGGTTCCGCCCACGATAAGAAAGGATCGTCGTTGTGCGATCAGGTCATGCAAGAATCGTCGTGAATAATCATCAAGGCTGCCGCGCTGATGCAACGAATCCAGGCTTGCGGAGTGTGATCGCAAAACCCGCAGGCTAATACACGTGCCTTGTTGCGCTGGTGGGCTTAATACCGCGTGGAAACGCAGCGCAATATCTTCTTCGCGACGAATTCTGCCATCCACGCACGGTTGCGCATCATCCAGTCGCCTGCCGCACAGACTCGCCAGACGCACTGCTAACCGGCGGACTTCTTCATCATCACGGAATTGGATCCCTGCTGCTTCTAGCCCTTCCCCGCGGTCAAAAAACACGGAATCTGGGCCATTGACGACGATGTCGGTGATCCCCGATAGGGACAGCAGCGGCTCTAAAACACCGATGCCGACGGTGTCATTTTTCAATTTTCGTAGGATTTCGAGTACGTCGAAATCACTAATCACCCCAGATTCTTCGCGGATCAGGCGTGCCAGTCGGGGTGGATCGTCGACAAGACTGGGCTGTGCCGCAACCCGACGTTGGATGGTTTCTACAATGTGTTCTGTAACTGACATGTGTGATGCTTTCTCTGGGCAGGTGGTTGGATTTCGTTCGGGCTATCGCGCAGCTGCTGTGTTCCAGCCGTATTCTGCGAGCACGGCATAGGCAGCTATGGATAATGGCTTCGGTATACGCGCAGGTAAACCACCACTTTCAGTGATTTTCGTCAACCGTTTGATAGTCCCGATTTCTGCGATGACATCACTACGCACGAGGTCTTCAATTTCCTCGATGCTCAGGGCAGACCACTGACGATGCCGAACCACCACACTGTGCGGTATGTGGCGCGCAAAAAGCTGTGTACTGATGTGCGCGGCCCGTGCCGCGCAGCGCAATTCCGCGGGGCACACCACTACTGCTGCATCAATCGACCGTGGAATCTGAAAAGGGTTGGCATCAACGACCGACAATCCCGGTTCGTTGTGCAGCGCAGACAGGACGGATTCAATTTCTTCCTGGTTGCGGAAACTTTCTGTTCCCTCATGAGTGCGTCGTTCTGTCAACACTGCGATACCGTCATCGGTTCTGGGTAAACACGCACGAAGATCGCTGGCATTGATGTGGCCTTCGCCCAAGTTGAGATCGGGCCACCGCAGACCGTCATGTTTTTCTATTCCCAGCAGTAAATCCAGGCCACCGGAATAATCCACGGCGTCGATCAATGTCACGGCACCAGCGTTGTTGTGTGCCGCAACCCGCGAGATCGCAGCCGCCACCGTCGACGCACCTGTGCCTCCACCCGCAGCGATTACCGCGATGGTTAAGTGCGGATCAGTGCGAGACGACAACTGCCTGCTTGGGCTTGTCGAATAGGCCGGACTGGCGGGTCTAACCGGACGCGTTGGGTTTTGCGATCGAGGGCGCTGCGGTATCTGCCGATCACCGCCCTGCTGGGCGCTGTGGTGCAGGCCTTGCTGCGCGTGTGCACCCAGCGCTGCCAGAATCTCTTTGTTCTGCGCAGGAATGACAAAACCGGCGTGTGCCGCGCAGGCCTGAACTAGTTGTTCATCGACCGGGCCGGGATCCAAACACACCAGATACGCAGGGCTGGTTAGTCGTGGCGGACCACCAGAAGTCGTCGACAAGAGTTCCGCGTGTTCGGAGTCGAGAAATAGAGCTTCGGCCCGTGCACCCAACCGATAAATATCGCGCTCATCGCTGGCAGTAACCACCCGGTGTCCAGTGGCAGCGGCGATGTGGCTTGCCTCTGTGCGCAAAGTGGGATCTGTGATGGCGAGGACGATGGAAGGATCTTGCGTGTTCATGGCATCTAGCCAAGCCGGAACAACACCGCTGTTCAACGGCACGTCCCGGATCTGTGGAGAACTCAGTCAACCTGTTGTCACGTCATCGATCGCCCTGTGGACAACCCTGAGATTTCTGCCAATTTTCGCAATTTTTCTGCTGAAGCCGCCCACTATGTAACAACTCGACACATCAAAGGGATAACCCAACTAAGATGGCTTGTGTAACAGGAGATAACAACAAATAACAACCAACAACACGAGTCACAACAGCACCATTAATCACATCAGTGGCAGCAGTCAACGCTGCACCAACCAACACTGCACCAACCACAGACTTCTTACGGCAGGTACCTATGCATGATCCCCACAGCACCGCCGACCAGTCCCAGCAACAACAGGCATCCTCGCACTCGCGCCCACACCCGCACCCACATCCACAACCACAACGCGGGCAGGTGGCAGCGTTTTTTGACCTGGACAAAACCATCATCGCCACCTCATCGGCTTTCGCCTACGGGCGCGAATTCCTCCACAACGGGCTTATCACCCCGCAGGACGCGCTGAGTCTGTCTCTGGCCAAAGCCAGCTATATGTTTGCTGGTCAATCCAGCGCCCAGATGGATTCCACCCGAGACCAGCTCACCTCCATGATCACCGGCTGGTCTGAAAAACACGTGCGCGACATCGTGCACGAGACCATGCATACCGTGCTCACCCCAGCGATCTATAGCGAGGCCCGGGAACTGATCCAGGCGCACCAGGACGCTGGCCACGAAGTCATCATCATCTCAGCCTCGGCACGCCAGCTCGTCGAACCAATCGCCGAAGAATTCGGCATCACGGAGGTCATCAGCACCGAACTGGAGATTATCGACGGCGCGTTCACCGGAACCGTCGAGTTCTATTGCAAAGGCGGCGCCAAGGCCGACGCCATCACCGCGCTTGTCGACGAACGCGGCTACGACCTCAAGCACAGTTATGCCTACTCGGACTCTGCGACTGACGCTCCGATGCTGGAACTCGTCGGCTATCCAGTCGCGGTCAACCCGGATCGCGCACTAAAAAAGATCGCATTGGAACGGAGCTGGGAAATCCGCAGCTTCAAAGATCCCGCGCCACTTTTCCAGCTGCCCGGCGCGAAGGAAATCGGAATCGGCGCAGGGCTACTCGCGGGAATCGTCGCACTGGTAACCGCAGGAACGTTGCTGACTAAATTCTATGCCCAGGATAAACCGGCGAAAACAGCGAAACCAGCAGCAGTATCGTCGACACGCGCGCCCGCAATCCCCATGCCCAAGGGGCTAGACTGGAAGTTTTTGGATAGCTGGTTCAAAAAGTCCAGCGCCTAAACTCCACGGGCGAACGGCAAGGACGTACAATTAATACACAAGACTCGATTTCTGCGAATATTCTGCGAAAAGCAAGGGAAGGTATAGCGTGAGCAAGCAAGGACTTTTCACCGATGGCGCCGACGATTTTAACCCAAAGGTAGATTCCATCCCCTTAAGCGATGCTGATACCGCCAAACCAGGCGAGACCTCCATCGGCGATTTAGTTTCTAATGCCACCACGCAGATCTCTAGCCTGGTACGCGCAGAGATTGAACTTGCCAAAACTGAGCTGGCAGGCGAGGCGAAAAAGGGCGCTATCGGCGGCGGAATGTTTGCCGTAGCCGGCACCGTTGCTTTGTACAGCTCGTTCTTCCTGTTCTTCTTCCTGGCCGAACTCTTGGCCCACCTGTGGCTGCAGCGCTGGGCTGCATTCCTCATCGTCTTCCTCGTGATGCTGGTCATCGCCGCAGTCGTCGCATTGGTTGGAGTAAAGAAGGTAAAGAAGATTCAAGCACCGAAAGCCACTATTGAATCTGTGGGTGAGCTGAAGAAGCTCCGCCCAGGTTCTGCCAGCAAGTCGCTGGAGGGCCCATCGGGAATGTACACCTAATCGTCCCCTCCCCAGCTATGCCACCACCCCAGGCCGGAGTGCCTGGGGTACAGTGTGTGCATGCCCAAACGTTCCGCTAAGCTTTCACCATCCATCGTCGAGTTGGATGGCCCGTTCCAGCACGGACACGTTCATACCCACGGCCTCCGTTTGCACACCGTCAGCGCCGGTTCCAGTAGCGACCCGCTGATCGTGCTGTTGCACGGGGCCTTTAGTGGTTGGTTTGAATACCGCCACATCATCGCAGAGCTTGCCGACGCCGGTTTCCGCGTCGTCGCAGTCGACCTGCGCGGCTACGGCATGTCGGATCATCCGCCGGTTTCCGCGGGGCAAGATATCCGTAGCGATTCCGGCCAAATTTCCGGGCTAATTTCTGCGCTCGGCTACGAATCGGCTTATCTTATTGGCTACGACATCGGCGGCGCACTTGGCTGGGCGCTCGCCAGCAAATCCCCGGAACGAGTCCGCGGGTTCATCGCAGTCGCCAGCGCGCACCCTGTGGATCTGCGCAAAACTGTACAAAGCCACCCCTGGAATTTCCTGTGGATCTTACTCCGCGCCGCCATCATGCGGCTGCCATCGTTTGTCTATCTTCCGTTCCCGCGGCGCTTCGAATGGCTTTACCGGCGCAATTTACACAGCGAGACCACGGCAGATTTTAGTGCTTCCCAGGCTTTTGCCGACGAACTTGCCCTGCGCATTCAAGCGTCCAAAATTGGACGGACCCGTGCTGTCGCGCTACAGCACAATCGCCAGCTATTAAGCTTCGCCCCCGGGAGCTGGCTGGACCGGCCGGTATCTGTTCCGGTGACGATGATTCACGCAGACCAGAGTTTGTGGAAACAGCTCACCGTACGAAGTGCTCGTCGTATGCGCGCCCCCTGGAAATCGCTGACCATGCAGGGCGCGAAGAATATGCCACACGTGGAACGCCCACAGGCTTTCGTGCGCACGGTGGTCCAACAGATACGCGAATGGACAACCGCCGAGCTGACCAGCGTCTCTGGCACTAATCAGCACTAACCAACGCTAATCAGCATTAATCTGGGCAAACTAGCGCTAAAACAGCGCTAACCTGTGGGTACTGGCACGCACGAAAATTACTGTGCGACGCAAGCTCCGGTGTCTACCGGGGCGGTCAACGCACCAAGCGCACCGACTTGCTGGCGCACCTCATCAGCAGTTAATGCATACCCGGTGTCTGAGTTATCCACCGCGGCACCGAAGACCATACCAATCACGCGACCGTCGGCAGTTGTGACCGGACCACCGGAATTACCCTGCCGGATATTGCCGCGCAGGGTATAAACTTCACGCTCTACCCTGCCTTGGGCATAAATATCGGGCCCGGAAATGCGGATCTGATCGCGCACCCGCGCAGGCGAGGCATCAAACGGCCCAGACTGCGGAAAGCCCATGACAACGGCGTCGTCACCACTCAGCGCCGGCTGCTCCGCCCACGGCAACGCTGGTAGTCCGAGATTCGGAACATGCAGCACCGCGATATCTATATCCGGGTTATAGTAAACAACTTCGGCTTCACGCACGCCCACCACGGTATCGGCGCGCACGCTGTGGGTACCGGCAACCACATGGGCATTGGTGAGAATATAGTCTTCTTGCGCCACAAAACCGGTGCCCATCAGCCGCCTGCGGCACTGGTCAGATTCTCCCATCACGTGGATCACCGACGGGCGGGCATCGTGCACCATTTGTTCGTTATCCACGTTGATGCGTGGGGCTTCGACCTGGTGGTTTTCCTGGTGCCGTTCAAACGGGGAGACTATCGGCGGCAACCCGGATTCGTTGAGCATCGCAGAGATCTGCGCTGGAAGACGTTCGGCTCGATCAGGAACCAACGAGTTCATCGTCGACAACACCGCGGAGCTGCGCAGCATCTGACTAAACGCACCCGTGGTACCTGTGACCAACGGGATAGACACCAGCCAGATCAGAATTGATACCGCCACGGCTTGGGCAACAGAACCAATCGCAGAATCTACTGTCTGCACTGATTTCAGGCGTAAGCTTTCCCGTATTTTGAGCCCGAGAGAAACTCCCACCAGGTGCCCAATTGCAGCACTGATGAGCAAACTTCCGATCGCGAGCACGAAACGGGCCAGCGTGTTTTCGGTCAACCCCATCAACAGTGGCGCGATTGCACCACCGATGATCAAACCGGAGATCACACCAATAAAAGACAGGATGGATGCGATCGCACCTTGTCGCCAGCCGATCCCAATGCTGGTCAGAATGACCAAAATGAGGATGAGATCAACGAAAATTGATTCTGTCACGGGAAAATTCTACTCGCTTCCAGCGCTAGCAGGCTCTAGCGCAGCGCCTCATTGTTACGTGATTTCTGCAGGCTTTCGCGTAAGTCAAAAACTTTCTCGCGGTCCCATTCCCGCTCCCAACCAGATAGGTGAAAAATCGCATTGAGCAATCCGGCGGTAAAACCCCAGACAACGTAGTCGCGCACAGAAAACGCCGGGCCGGTCCACGACCCATGTTTAATGGCGAAACGGTTTTCTGGAGCCAACAGATCCGAGACAGCGACAGTAAAGACGTCATCCGCCTCATCCGGGCTGGTGACATCCACCGACGAGGGCGTATCCCAATAGCTCAAGACCGGGTGCACCTGGTTTCCGGTCACGGGAATGGCCAGGTCGCGAAATTGCTTCAACGGGGTGACATTATTTCGGTTCAGCCCGGTTTCTTCCCAGGCTTCCCGCAATGCGGTATCCACCGGTGACCTATCCGTGGCATCGATGCGGCCACCGGGAAAAGCAATCTGCCCAGAGTGACTGCGCATGCCTGGGTGCCGGTGTGTCAACAACACGGAGGCATCAGCTGGTACAGCAGCAGACGCAGCCCCGCCGTCGGCAGGTGACGCCCCACCGCCAAAAAGCACCAGCACCGCAGCGTGTTTGGTGGCCTTCGGTTCCGGGAGGTTGAATTCTTCCGGACGGCGATTCGGTAAAAAATTCTGCAGGCTATCTTCTTGCAGGCTGGCGAGTTTCTGCAACCACTGCGGTGCGAGTTCCGGTTGCACTGTGATGTTATGACCAGGGCTGTCGGCATTCGCGATCACTAGACAACACCTTCTATGCTTTCGATAATCTCATCTGCGGAGCGGAACGGTTGCGCAAAAACTTTCTTTTGGGTGTCACCCACGTACACAATGGTAATGGGAATCACTCCCGGCAATCCTAGTTCCGTGGCGAATTTATTGTGTGAATCTTGGTAGCTCACGAAATCCACACCCATCTCGTCCAGCATACCCGCACCATTTTTGGCGTTCTGATCTGCGTGAACCCCCACAATCTGCCATTCGGGGTGCTGTTTTTGTACTTCCTCCAAATACGGGATTTCTTCGCGGCACGGCTGGCACCACCAGGCCCACATATTCACGATGGTGACCGCGTCGTCCTCTGCGATATTCGCGCCGTCGTGGTCGGTGCTGCCTTGTTCAGTGCTCTTGCCGACGCCCGATACCGACGCAGGCTCGTGTTCCGAAAGGCACGGTAGTTCCAAGCCCACCCCCGGGATTGCTGGGCTTGGGCATGCTGGGCGCTCGATGCCCGCCAGGTCGAGTGCGCCGCTCGCACTATCCGCATCACTGCCTGCACCGGCGGCTTCGTTCCCGGATTGATGGGCCCGACCGCCATCGCCGGCATCTGCAGCATCCGCAGCCGAGCCATCCGAATTGCCACTCAACAACGTGTACGCCCCGAAGCCCACCGCTACGGAAAGAACCAGTGCGATGACGCTAATAAGGGCTAAGGCAGTCTGTTTATTCATCAAAATCCAGAATAATACAGTCGATTAATACAGCCTGCTTACGTAATGCGCACACGCCAAGACCACGGTGAAACCACGGGTTAGCCCAAGCAAATTCTCAGACCACACAGAATTGGTACACAGTATATTTATTATGATGGAGGCATGATTGCTCTTACCGTTATTGTCCCGATCGCACTTGCGGTCTTTGCCATGGGGATGGAAAAGCTCGAAGCAAACGCTTTGGCCAGCACCACCGAGAATCCTGGCGGCAAGGCGGAAGCGTAAATATAATCGATCTTCGGATTTTCGCCCATCAGAGCAGCGTCCCCACTACAGTGGGGTATATTACAACAGCAATCACAGCTACAACGAGCCTAGTCCAAGGAGACAAAAGTGGAAGACGTACACGAGATCCTTTCGCGTGCAGGGATTTTCCAGGGCGTAGACCCGGAAGCAGTCGACAACCTCATCGAGCAAATGGAGACCGTGAAATACCCACGCGGTACCACCATCTTCGAAGAGGGCGAACCAGGTGATCGCCTGTACATCATTACTGCCGGAAAGATTAAACTCGCCCGCCACGCTCCAGACGGCCGTGAAAACCTCTTGACGGTCATGGGCCCGTCCGACATGTTCGGCGAACTCTCCATTTTTGACCCGGGCCCACGCACCTCGTCCGCGATTTGCGTCACCGAAGTACGCGCGGCCACGATGAACTCCGAAATGCTGCAAAAATGGGTATCCGATCACCCATTGATTGCACAACAATTGTTGCGTGTTCTGGCCCGTCGTCTACGCCGTACCAACGCTTCCTTGGCAGATCTGATCTTCACCGACGTGCCAGGCCGCGTGGCCAAGACACTGCTGCAGTTGGCAAACCGTTTCGGTGTACAAGAAGGCGGCGCACTGCGCGTCAACCATGACCTGACCCAGGAAGAAATCGCCCAATTAGTTGGTGCTTCGCGTGAGACCGTCAACAAGGCGTTGGCGACGTTCGCACACCGTGGCTGGATTCGCCTTGAGGGCAAGTCCGTACTGATCGTGGACACCGAGCACTTGGCACGCCGCGCTCGATAAAAACACATTCAGCATTCGGCGTTCTGCCATTGCATGTGGCACGCCTGGATCACTGCCACTTGATACTGACCCTGCCAGGTGGCCACCGGCGTTTGTTGCAGGCGCAGCGTCATTGCTCGCGCCGCACAACCCACGGCTATGCGGTTAAGGATCCACGCCAAACCCATTCCGACACAAACCAAGCCCGAGCGATAAACGGCTAAGTTATGAGCTTTGCCCGGTTTTCGCCGGGCTTTCTTGCTGTCTCCCGTCGAGATAGCGCAGTGCCACCCGAGTCGACTGTTCAGCAGCGTGGCGCAATACCGGGTCAACATCTTGATACATCGCATCGATCAGCGTCTGCAGGTCGACGTCATCTCCGCGCTCAGCGCGAATTTCCCGAATCTGTTCCAGGCGGTATTGCCGACGCTCCAGGTATTTTTCGGCCCATTCCGCAACGTTATCTTGGTCTGGTCCGTGCCCCGGCAGCAAAGCCACTCCCTGGCCGCGTTCTTGCAGCATCCGCAACGTCGTCAAGTATTGTCCAAGGTCACCGTCGGTTTCGGAAATCATGGTGGTGTGGCGCCCGGCGATCGTATCTCCGGTGATGATGCCCTCAAGTTGGGATTCATGCGGGGTGGAAGACCACACAAAAAAGCACACACAATCCGAGGTATGCCCTGGTGTGTACACTACTTCCACCTGTGGGGTGACCCCTTCGATCGAAATGACTTCGCCATCCTGCAAAGCTGCGCCATCCACGCAGTAGCCAGGATCAAAAGCCCTTACTGGCGCGTTGGTTAACTGCCGGAACCGTTCGGCGCTATCTGCGTGATCATGATGACGATGGGTCAGTAGCGTCAGCCCCACCTCGCGGGCTTGCCCACGAACGACATTGAGATGGCCTTCATCTTCCGGGCCGGGATCAACGACGATCGCACGATCATCCTCCCCTGCCCGAATGATCCAAGTATTTGTGCCTTCCAGTGCCGCATAGCTGGGGTTGGCACACAAGACCACTCCCACCGATGGAGTCACGGGGCGAAGCTGACTATAAGCAGGATGCTTCATGCCTTATACCGTACTAGAACTCCGCAGTTCGACGACCATTTCTACTTCGACCGGCGCGTTTTTCGGCAGCGCCGCTACCCCGACGGCAGAACGGACGTGTACGCCTTGATCACCAAAAATCTCGCCAACCAGCTCGGAAGCACCATTGACGACACCCGGCTGCTCGTAAAAGCCCGGCGCGCTCGCAACAAAACCAACGAGTTTGGAGATGCTGGCGACATTGTCCAGACCAACTTCGGCATCCACTGCGGCCAAAGCATTCAATGCGCAGGTGCGCGCAGCCGAATAAGCTTCTTCTGCTGAGACCTCATCGCCAACCAGCCCGGTTATCGGCAGCTGGCCGTCGACAAGCGGCAATTGGCCAGACGTCCACACCTGGTTGCCCACTCGCTTCGCTGGCACATAAGCCGCCAGTGGCTTAGCCACCTCCGGCAACGTAATGCCGAGTTCTGCCAAGCGATCTTTGATGTTGGCAGCCATGCTTAGACCAACTCGCGTTTGAAGTAGGCAACCAGGTTTTCTGGGTTCGGGCCAGGGATGATGGTTACCAGCTCCCAGCCGTCTTCACCCCAGGTATTGAGGATCTGCTGGGTAGCGTGGACAAGGACAGGTGCGGTTGCGTATTCCCATTTCTTCATGGGCTTAATTCTACCGTCTGCTCCGTGCCGACGACTAGAGCTCAGCGCCGAGAGCTCAGCACCAACGCGCCACAGCTGCATAGTTGGTCCTAAATCTCGCCACCATTAGAAAGGTAGCTGGCCCAATCCGTCACGTGCGGGTTCTTACGCAAGATAGCCCGACGCTGGCGCTCGGTGAGCCCGCCCCAGACACCAAATTCCACCTCATTATCCAGCGCGTCTGCGCAGCATTCGATGACCACCGGGCAGTGTCGGCAGATCATGGCGGCTTTGCGTTGCTCTGCTCCACGCACAAATAATGCGTCCGGGTCGCCGTTGCGACACTTGGCCTGAGCTACCCATTCACCACGCTCCACAGTTGCCGCAGAGATCTTTGCCGTTTTCCGGCCGTAGGCTCCGCGGTAGCTCGAGTTGCGTTGGGGGTTGCCAGGCGTGGCAGGCATGAAGTGACTCCTCAAGGTTGACAGCGAGGGTGTAGTTTCCGCTGAGATGTTCCGGATAGTTTAGGGCGCAACACAGTTCTTGTCGAATGTGTCACACTTCCAGGGGGAGTGAGTGCTTTTGCCACACACCTTTACTGCGTAAAGTATCTATCGTGTCTTATTCCAAATCGATGATCACCATAATGCTGGCAACACTCGGTGTGTCCGCGGTTATCGCCGCGGCCATCGCGCCGGTTGTCGGCATTACCGGGGCAAGTGCAGCGCGCGCGGAGCAGGCGATGGAATCTGACCTCACTGATATTCAAGAAGGTGGCGCACCAGGTGTGTCCACAATGTATGACAGTGAGGGCAATGTGTTGGCGAATTTCTTCAGCCAGCGTCGTCATGAGGTTCCGCCGGAGGAAATCTCGCAGGCAATGAAAGACGCCATCGTCGCGATCGAGGACAACCGCTTCTATGAGCACGAGGGCGTTGATTTCCAGGGCTACCTGCGCGCCTTAGCCACCAATATTGCCGCTGGCGGTGTGCAGCAGGGTGCGTCGACGATCCACCAGCAATACGCCAAGAACTGGGCTTTGCTTGTCGACGCCGACACCGACGAAGAGCGCCAAGAAGCCATTGAACAAACGATTGCGCGTAAGCTGCGCGAGATCCGCGTTGCTGCCGATTTGGATGACCGTCTGAGCAAAGAAGACATCCTGGCTGGCTATTTAAACCTGGTGCCCTTTGGTAACCACGCCTACGGTATTGAGGCTGCCGCGCGCACGTATTTCGGTATCTCGGCGGCAGAACTGTCCGTTCCGCAGGCGGCGATGCTCGCGGGAATGGTGCAGTCTTCGGAATACCTGAACCCGTATACCAACCCGGATGGTGCCACCGATCGGCGCAACACCGTGCTGCAGGCCATGGTCGATCACGGATATTTGGAGCAGGCAGCTGCCGACGGCTTTAAAACTGAACCACTTGGTGTGATGGAATCTCCCGACACCCTGTCCAATGGCTGCATCGGTGCGGGTGATGCCGGTTTCTTCTGTGACTTTGCCTTGCGATACTTGGAAGACCGCGGCATCAGCACCGAAGAGCTACTGGCCGGGAAATACGACATCCACACCACCCTGGATCCGGGCGTGCAATACGAAGCACGCCGCGCGGTCTCAACCTACACTGACCCGCATGCCGACGGCGTCGCCGAGGTCATGAACGTACTAGAACCAAGCCCGGATTCGCGCCGCATCCTGGCGATGACGTCGTCACGCAATTACGGCTTAGACCAAGAAGCGGGCGAAACCATTCTGCCGCAGCCGTATTCACTAGTCGGCCACGGCGCTGGTTCCGTCTTTAAGGTCTTTGCCGCTGCCGCAGCAATTGAAGACGGCATGGGCATTGAGCAATACATGAGCGTGCCGCGCCGCTACGAAGCCGAAGGCTTAGGCCATGGCGGTGCACCGAACTGCCCGGCCAACCGCTACTGTGTGGAAAACTTCGGTGAATTTGCCGAGTCGATGACGCTGCGGGACGCCTTAGCTCATTCCCCGAACACGCCATTTGTCCAGCTCATGGAACGCGTGGGAGTTCCAGCGGTGGTGGACCTGTCGGTTGATTTGGGGCTGCGCAGCTACGCCGAAGAAGGCACCCATGATGGTGAACGTTCCATCGCGCAATTCCAAAAAGATGCCAACTTGGGCTCCTACGTGCTCGGTTCCACCCCAGTTAATGCGCTGGAATTGTCCAACGTCGGCGCCTCCCTGGCCTCGGGCGGTAACTGGTGCGAACCCAACCCGATTGATGCGATCTATGACCGCAACGGCCAAGAGGTGTACCTGGAACGGACACCATGCGAAAACGTCATGGACTCCAACGCCGCAACCGCATTGTCGCAAGCAATGACCGAGGATGAAATCTCCGGTACCGCGGCCAACGCGCGCGCTGCCGAAGGCTTCCCGGGCACCATGGCCGCAAAAACTGGTACCACCAATGAAAACTTCTCGGCTGCCTTCTTGGCATTCAACTCCGGCATCGCGGCCGCTCCGTATATCTTCAACGACAGCACCACCACGATGTCGCTGTGCACCAGCCCAGTGCGCCAGTGCGGAAACGGCAATCTGTTTGGCGGTACCGAACCAGCGCGCTCGTTCTATAACATGGCGAATAATTTGCCACCGGCATTAAACGGCGGCGTTAGCGCTAATTTTGACCCGGCTTTTAACCAAGGGCTCGACGCCGCCAAGCTCGACGAAGTGCGTGGATTGCGTGAATCTGATGCACGGAATCGTTTGGCCGAGTCCGGTTTAGAAGTGCGTACGGAACGAGTCGCCGGCAACGGCATGCCCGCTGGCCGTGTGGTCAGCGCGGATTTCACCGGGCCCGCAAATAGCGTGGTTGTTCTGCGCATCTCCGACGGTTCCACCCGCCGCGCGCCGTCGGCAAGCGAACAATCCGGCACGAATAGCACCGGTGGCGGAGCACCCGGCGGCAACCAGGCGCCACCAGCACCCGGCATCGATATTGAACAGGAACTAGAAAACGCCGCCGAGGAATTGCGAAACTTGTTTAACTTCTAGCCCTGCAAGCGAGCTTTCACTGCCTCCGAGATGCGCTTACCATCTGCGCGTCCGGAGGCTTTCGCGTTCGCGGCCTTCATCACCTGGCCCATGTGCTTCATGGACAGCTCCTCCCCCGCATCGGCGGCAACCTCGGAGATGACGCCGTCGACAAGCTCGCCTAATTCGTCGTCGCTGAGCTGACGTGGCTGATAGTTTTCGAACACTGCCACCTCGGCTTCCTCGGCCTCGGCAAGCTCGTCGCGGCCATTGTCGCGGTAGATCCCGGCGGATTCACGGCGCTTTTTGATCTCACGGGCAATGACCTTCAGCACATCATCATCGGTGAGCTCCGTGCGGGTGCCTGTGGAGGTTTCTTCCGCCTGGATAGCAGCCAACAACATGCGCAATGCGGACGTCGTTGATTTATCCTTCGCCTTCATGGCCGTGGTCAGGTCCTGACGGATGCGCTCTTTCAGCGACCCCTGCGGGTCACGAGCCTGTGCAGTGTTTTCAGCAGTGTTGTTAGCGGTGTTTTCAGCGGTGTTGTCAGCGGTGTTGTCAGCAGTGTTGTTAGTCATAGGCTCAAACATACTCGCCTTGTCGGGCTTGGCAATGAGCTCGCCACCCGAGTCTGACTAGACTAGGGGGAGTGACTATTACGTGGAAAACTGCACTGACCACCACTACCGCTGCCGCCATTGGGGTCGGCGCTGGAACGCTGGCCTGGGCGGTCTCAGAGCTCAACCGCTTCGAGCTCAAAGAGCACACGCTGCCTCTGCTACCTCAAGGCACTCTGGGCAAAAAACGCAGTGCCCATGGGCAGCCTGAATTCCGGATTCTGCATGTCTCAGATCTGCACATGATTCCCGGTCAATCCACGAAGATCGCCTGGGTGCGCGATCTGGCCCGGCTGCAGCCGGACTTGGTGGTCAACACCGGCGATAACCTTTCCGACGAGCACGCGGTTCCCGATGTTCTCCGCGCCCTGGATCCGCTTCTCAACAACCCGGGGTTGTTCGTGTGGGGCACGAATGATTACTGGGCCCCGCAGCCGGTCAACCCATTCCGGTACCTGACGGGTAAAAAGCGCACGCCTTCGTATGTGGATTTGCCGTGGCGCGATATGCGTGCGGCGTTTATCGAGCGCGGCTGGCTTGATGCGAATCAGCGACGGCACGAGTTCCGGGTCGGTAATGTACGTTTGGCGGTCGCCGGCGTGGATGATCCGCACCATGACTTCGATGACTACGACGAGATCGCCGGCGCGCCCAACCCGGATGCGGATCTGGCGCTGGCTCTGTTGCATGCCCCAGAGCCGCGGGTGTTGCAGCGGTTTGCTGCCGACGGCTACCAGCTGTCACTGTCTGGGCATACGCACGGCGGGCAGGTGTGTTTGCCAGGGTCCAAGGCGCTGGTGACCAACTGCGGCATTGATCGGGATCGTGTCCAGGGGTTGCATGACTTCGATGGCATGGCGATGCATGTGTCTAACGGCTTGGGCACCTCGAAGTATGCTCCGGTGCGATTGTTCTGCCGACCATCAGCAACACTATTACGCATTACCGAAAAAGACACGTAACGCTTGTCGACGTTTTCCTTGCGTACGCTGCGGTTTCTTAGCCTTTTGTAGCCCGATTTGTGTTCTTTATGCGCGCTATAATAAGATATCCAAGTCGCAGAAATTAATACTTCATCGCGATGGCGGGGCGTAGCGCAGCTTGGTAGCGCATCTGCTTTGGGAGCAGAGGGTCGCAGGTTCAAATCCTGTCGCCCCGACAATAAGAAAGCCTGGGA
The DNA here is from genome assembly GCF_000375525.1 of Corynebacterium propinquum DSM 44285. GTDB lineage: Bacteria > Actinomycetota > Actinomycetes > Mycobacteriales > Mycobacteriaceae > Corynebacterium > Corynebacterium propinquum. The sequence continues at coordinate 39,294 of NZ_AQXC01000009.1, read as the reverse complement.
AGATTTTCCTTCCCGGGCTTTTCGCTATGCGCGGGTGATGCCCGACGCGAACGCGGGTTAAGGGTTAAATGCCAACGGCCGCACCCAGCCCGTGTTGAGGGCAGGCTGCGGCCGCGGGTGCGTCTGGTGACCGAACTGCTTCCGGCTATGTCCTTGAGGCGCGCACTTCCCCGTGTTTTACTAGCGGGGGCAAACCGGTTTAGATCTGCATACCGCTGAGGGTTTTTAGCAGATCCATAATTTTGCTAAAGAAGCCACCCAGCAACGTTGGTCCGGTGAACAAAGTTGCCAACGTCTTCATGATGGAGCCGAAGATACCCCCGACGCTTGACGACGGTACTTCACCCTGCTCACCCTTTGGACCTTGCGGGCCTGGCTTGCCGTCTTTGCCGTCTTTCGGCAATGGGATTTCTACGGTACTGCCATCAGAGAATTTAACGAGGACTTTGCCGTCTTTGATCTCCTGGCCAACGATGGTCAATGGCTTGGCGTCTTTACCATCTTGTCCCTGTGCACCGTCTTTTCCGGCAGCGCCGTCCTTTCCAGCGGCGCCATCTTTGCCCTTCGGAATGACAATTTTTTGACCGTTGGTGAACTCGACGACGATATTGCCTTTACCGTCATCAGTCTGTTGTTTAATCTTCAGGTCTTCACCTGGAGGGCCTGTCGGTCCGCGCTGCCCAGGCTCTCCTTGGGGCCCCTGCGCTCCTGGCTCGCCTTGTGGGCCGGTCTCTCCATCTTTACCCGGGGTACCTGGAGGGCCTGCTGGACCGGCGGGACCGCGATCACCTTGCGGGCCAATAGGGCCGCGAGGCCCTTGTACGCCATTCTTTTCTTGTTCGGTGCAATTTTCTTTGCGGATTGGCGCAAGTTCACCATAAACCGTGAGCGTTCCGGACAAAGCTGCTTTCACTTCAGCGGAAATATTACTCAAAAACTCAAGCTTATCTACTTGCCCCCTAAACAACACGGTGTGACTATCGAGCACCGGACGAATCTCAGCTTCTTCCTTCGTCAAAATGCCTTTAGCTATCGTCTGCGAGGAACCGTTGTAGCTCGCGTTCACAGAAACCTTTTTATCAGGGGTTACCGTCAGCACAGGGGTAGCAATTGTTTCATCGCCAATCTTAATTTGACCACTCCCAACGATCGTAGCTCGCATGATGCGGTTCTGACCATCCACAGTCACCAGTGATTGATCTTTATCGCTACGGAATCCAACGCTTACTGGTTTGCCTTGCTCATCACGACCAATCCCTTGGCTAGCATTTTCAAAATACGTTTGTTGGTCAGTTCCGATTTGCCAAGAGAATGCGCTTGATTTGACCGCAAAATCCACAACTGGGCAGAGTTGCGTTTCGCTGTTCGCGGTGGGCTCTACATTTTCCTGCGCATGTGCAGTATTGATTGGGGTCAGCAGCCCCAGACTCAGTGCGAAAACTGCGCATGCAGTTACGCCAACTGACTTCTTTCTAGCCACGATGTGGTCTCCGGGTTTCTCTTCAAAAGCCGAGTGCAACACCACTTCTGTGGGTACACGAACTCTATTTTGCTAATGCGAAATAGAGTCGGAAATAACTAAACACTGAATCGATTCAGAAGACAATAGAATTGATAATGACATTCATTACATAAATGCAACTTTTCGCATGCTATATAGCGCGCAAAAAGCTTTCCCAGTGTATTGCTTTATTGAAATCACGCAACCAAACCCGGTGTAGCTAAGATCACTATCTGCTACTAAACTATCCCCATGGATTCCGCAGGCTCACTAGAACCACTAACTTTTTACGACGCCGCCAAATGGGTTTACCAACGCCGCGGCAAACTTTCCGGCGCTGCTGAAACTGAAACCTGGTGGCTTTTCGCCCCGGCAACCCCAGAACCCGGCAAAGGCCCCATAATGGTCAACCGCAAAACTAATGAGCTCGAACAGCTCGGATCGCTACCCAAGGAGTGGAAACCTCGGCTGGAAGCGTTCAAAAAAGAAGGGCCCACCCCACTCTCCATTCCGGAAGAGTTTTACGGTGAGCCGGAAGAAATCTCGCTATAGCCCCCGCTATAGCACTGTGCCCGAAGTGGCGCACCTGGTCTGCGATGCAAAATGACCTTCACTCGCACAAGCCCTAAGTCTTACACCTCGCATGCAACCACTAATTCATACGACGCCAGTTCAGCAGCGGCGCCGCAACGACCCCAACCAGCGCGCTGACGGCCAAAGCCACGAGCGCAATCCACAGCCCCAGACTCTCGCCGTCGTTGGCAATTGTGCTCAACGCGGTGGTGGACCAATGCAGCGGCAATAATCCAGCCAGCGCAGACCATGCTTGTGCAATCTCTGCACTCGCAGCAGCCTGCCAAACCCAGCCAACCACGCCGACCTGCGCAATGCCCGCAACAGCGGCAATCACTATTCCCACGCGCATCCCAGCAATCCGCATCAAAGCCCAGGTGAACCCGGCAGCAACCCACGCACTTAACGCCGAAACGCCTGCAGCAATCGCAACCGTCGCCACGCTGAGACCATCACCCAGCAGACCAACCAATACCGCGCCGCTGGCAGCGGCCAATACACCACCGCCGAGCTGCACTGCCCAAGCAGCTGCAAAGAACTGGCTCATCACAGCCATGACAACACCTGCCAACATCACCAGTGCGGCCACCAACATGGCCACCACTGGTGGCAACACTCCGTGTGCTGCCTGTTCCTCAGCACCTTCCTCGCCACGCGGCCCCGCCGGGATTGCACGGCTTACCGCATCAGATTTTTGTTTGTTGCTCTGCGCCATCGTCTCCAAGCGCTCCGCGCCGCTATCGAATTCACCAAGACCGGCAGTCGCCTCGTCGACGCGCGCACGAAGTTCTTGCAGCCCAGCCGACAAGTTCTTCGAGCCATTAGTTAGCTCGTAGACTCCGTCGTGGAAACCATAACCAGGAACGTTCAGCTGATTCGCTAGATCACGTGAGCCTTTTTTCATCGCCAGGAGGTCATCAGCTACCTCGGTTTGGAAATTAAAATTCTCCACCTGCCGGCGCAGGCTTTCTAAATCGGAAATTGCTTGTTTCGCCTCAGGCGCATCAACACCGCGCAGTTCTGTAATTGCTCGGTCAGCAGCCTCCACGAGTTGGCCTTGCACTGCACCAAAACCAACGACTTGATCCACCGCCTGGCCGACGCCATTGGCCAGCTCGCTGGCGCCGTTGCCTAGTTGTCCAGTACCTGCTTGCAACTCGACCAACCCCTGGCGCAGACGGTCAGCTCCATCCGCGGCCTCGCCTACGGCCCCGGCTAATTCTTGTGTATCTCCCCCGACGCCTTCGAGTTCACCAATCAGCTCATCGATGGCATTTTGCAAGATTCCGGCCTGCGACGACGCTTGTCCAGCGGCACGACGTGCATCAACCAACTTGCTGGTATCCACACCCGGATTCTCAACCGCAGGTGCTCCCGTTGGTTCTTCGGCCGACGACCAACTATCTGCTGGGCCCAGTGAGGCAATAGCAGCAATCACCGCCCCCACCGCCAACGGCAATACCACCGCCAACAGCGCCACAAGCCCCCGCATACGCGAACCGCGTGCAGGTGGTTCCCCAAACCTACTATTACCTGCTGCCGCTGCCGCCGTGTGTGCTGGAGGAAATTGGTTGTGCGCCGTGGACGAAGAATCGTTCATACCCGGGCACTTTAGTTCCGAAACAGCTTCCCGTGCGGCAGCTACCCCGGCGAGTCACATAAACAACAACAATCACAAGCAGGCACACGCCCCGAGCGCTTATTCCAGGTTCATCCGCCCACTATCCAGCTGCTTCCACCATCCATCCGGCATACGAAAAGGGGCCGCAACGAATAAACGTTGCGACCCCTCAGCGGTTACGCGGGCTAGCTAGCAGGCGAATGAGCTCCGCCCGCAGCTGAGCCTGCGAAGTTGGAGAAGATTAGTTCTTGTACTTCTCAGCGAACTTCTTGCGTACAGCTGCGCCCAAGTCCTCGTGGACGTTGTCCCAGTACTCGTAGACACGCTGCTCGACGCCCTCGGAAACACCAGCCATGGCGTTGGTGATGTTGTGCGCCAGACGGTCCTTCTCTTCGTCGTTCATGACTTCTTCGTACAGCTTGCGTGGCTGGGTGAAGTCATCGTCCTGCTCGTGCTTGACGTATGCCGCACGAACCAAGTCGGTGCCGTGTGGGTCTGGGTTGACGTAGTAGTCAGAAGCCTGACCGTAGCTGGTGTGGTTCGACGACGAAGTCTCGCCATCATCCAGGTAGCCAGCGCCCTTGTCGAAGCGGTTCGGCGTGTAGACCGGCTGATCTGGGCCGTTGAAGTTGTACTGCATCGAACCCTCGTGATTATAGGTGTTCACAGGGTTGATTGGCTGGTTGATCGGCAGGTGACGGTAGTTGGTGCCGATGCGGTAACGGTGCTGATCCGCGTAAGCGAATGCGCGGGCCTGCAGCATGCGGTCTGGTGACAGGCCGGTACCCGGAACGATGTTGGATGGATCCAGAGCGATCTGCTCGATCTGCGCAAAGTTGTTGCGTGGGTTGCGGTTCAGCTCGAAGTAGCCCACCTTCTGCAGTGGGTAGTCCTCGGTGTACCACACCTTGGTCAGATCGAATGGGTTGAACTTGTAGTTCTCAGCCTCGTCGAAAGGCATGATCTGAACGTAGACGTCCCAGCGTGGGTAGTCGCCATTTTCGATGGCCTTGAACAGATCCTCACGGTGGTAGTCAGCGTTTTGACCTGCCATCTCGGCGGCTTCTTCGTCAGTGAAGCACTCCCAACCCTGTTGGGTCTTGAAGTGGTACTTCACCCAGAAAGCCTCGCCTTTGTCGTTTACCCACTGGAAGGTGTGGGAGCCGAAGCCGTCCTGGTGACGGGAAGTCTTCGGGGTGCCACGGTCACCCATCAGGTAAGTGACCTGGTGTGCGGACTCAGGGGTACGAGTCCAGAAATCCCACTGCATGTCAGCGTCGCGCAGGCCGGAGGCACCGGTGCGCTTCTGGGAGTGAATGAAATCTGGGAACTTGATGCCGTCACGCAGGAAGAACGTCGGGGTGTTGTTACCGACGATGTCGAAGTTGCCTTCCTGAGTCCAGAAACGCAGTGCGAATCCGTGGACGTCACGCCAGGTGTCAGGGGAGCCCTGCTCACCAGCAACGGTGGAGAAACGGATACCCATTGGGGTGACCTTGTTCGGCTGGAACAAGTCAGCCTTGGTGTATGCGGACACGTCTTCGGTGACATGGAATTCACCGAATGCACCGTGACCCTTGGCGTGTGGGTTGCGCTCTGGAACGCGCTCACGGTTAAAGGACTGCAGCTTTTCGATCAGCTGCAAGTCATTCAAAACGTTGGGACCCTGTGGGCCGGCGGTGATGGAAATGTTTTCCGAGGCGATTGGCTGGCCACCCTGGCGAGTGGTGGTGCCTGGGGCGTCCTCCCGCTGGCCCTGATCCAGCTTGTCATCAATGTTCTTAGTCATGGAATGCTCACTCCTGTTAGCAATTGATTAGACGCTCTTATGGGGATGAGGTCAATTGATAGTCTACTTGAATACATAAGAGTGCGCAATCACACTGGCAGACCCCAAATCTCTACTCAGGAATAAATATCGGCGCTGGTAACCTCATCTAAGTGAACGCCCAACCATCGCCTGCGAGCCGCGACGCCCGCACCACGCAGCTGGCATTACAAGCCGGCCGTGGTGATCGCGCAGCGTTGAGCGCGTTCATCAAAGAAACTCATGACGACGTCTGGCGTTTTCTAGCCCACCTGGCCGGCCCCGAGCTTGCCGACGACCTCACCCAAGACACTTATGTACGCGTCATGGGCGCACTCCCCCGCTTCGCCGGGCGCTCAACCGCACGCACGTGGCTACTCTCACTCGCCCGCCGAGTCTGGATCGATAACATCCGCCACGAGCGTGCCCGTCCCCGGAAATCACACTCTGAATTAGAAGATCTAGAGCCCACCCACGAAGATTCCTCCACCTGGAGCGACTGGATCGATACCCGCCAGATGATCGCATCGCTACCCGATGAGCGTCGTGAAGCGCTAGTACTTACCCAAGTGTTGGGCTATTCCTACGAAGAAGCCGCAGCAATCGCGGGCGTTCGCATTGGCACGATTCGCTCACGCGTGGCGCGGGCACGGAAAGATATTCTCGCAGAATACGACAATTAATCACAGAAACTGTTATATTCCGTTGAACGTTCATAGTTTTTCGGATGCGCGTTCACAGCGCGCTCACAGATTCGGAGTTGTTGTCTTCATGCTCAAACGATCGTTAGCCATCTCGATGGCCTTCGTCGGAACCCTGGCCGGCGCCGGTTTCGCATCCGGGCAGGAGGCCATGACGTATTTCGTGGCCTTCGGAAACTGGGGAATTGTCGGAGCATTGCTCGGCTCCGTCGTCATGATCATCTGTGGTATCGCCATTTTGCAGCTCGGCAGCTACTACCAAGCCCGCGAGCACACCGCCGTGATTGACCGCATCACCAACAGCCCAATCATCGCGAAAATTTTGGACTGGGGCACCATCGCTACGCTATTTTCCATCGGTTTCGTGATGTTCGCCGGTGGTGGCTCCAACCTCACAGAAGCCTGGGGCTGGCCGACGTGGATCGGCGCGACCTTGATGTTGATCATGACCATCCTGGTGGGATTGCTGGATGTCGAAAAAACCACCGCGGTCATCGGTGTCATCACACCATTTTTGATCATCATGGTGCTGGGTACCGCGATCTACACGGTGATCACGGTAGATCCGAACTGGGATAATATTCAGCAGGCTTCCACCGAGGTACACACCACTCTGCCAAACTGGTGGATTTCTGCGATCAACAACATTGCCTTCCAAGTGATCGTCGCCGTGTCCATGGCGATTGTGATCGGCGGTAGCTTCATGGACACCCGCGAGGCAGGAATCGGCGGTGCCATCGGCGGCGCGGTCTTCCTCTCGTTGCTGCTGTTGCTGGTCATGAGCATGTACTTCACCGTCGAGACCACCAAAGATGCAGATATGCCGATGCTGGCGCTGATGATCAGCCTGCACCCAGCATTGGGCCACATCATGACGGTCGTGCTCTACGGCATGGTCTTCAACACCGCCATCGGTATGTTCTATGCGTTGGCGAAACGGCTGACACGCAACTCACCAGAAAAATTCTTCCGCGTCTACGTCGCGGCCTGTTTGATCGGTTTCGTGCTGTCCTTCGTTGGCTTCCGCCAGCTGGTCAGCTACGTCTACCCAGTGCTGGGCTATATCGGCATGCTGTTGATCGTCGTGCTGATCTGGGCTTGGGTGCGCAATTTCCGCACCATGCGCACCGAAGGCCAGCGCCGTCGCCGCGGCCGCGAACTCATGTCCCGCAAGGTTGACCCGCGCGTACGTTTCAGCAAAAAGAACGACCGCGAGCTGACAACCCTGGCAGCCCAGTCCAACATGGGTTCCGAGGAATTCTTGCACAGCATCAAAGAAGAAATCGACGACGAGCTAGAAAACGATCCCGACGTTGACTACGACCGCGATATGCCTGCTGGCAGCGTCGTCTATGTGGAACACACCAAACCGGAATAAAGACCAAACCGGAGTAAAGACTGAGCCGGAGCAAGCACGAAGCAGCAATACACACGAAAGCAGGCACCCACCGGAAAACCGAGTGGGTGCCTGCTTTTAGGTTGTCGTAAGCAATAGCACTAGCCGCAGCCACAACCGCCGGCCGCGGCCGTGTCTACCGCTAACGCTCTAGCAGCAGCTCAGCGATTTGAATCGTGTTCAGTGCTGCGCCTTTACGCAGGTTATCGCCAGAGACCACCAGCACCAGGCCATTGTTTCCATCCAGCGATTGATCCTGGCGAATGCGTCCTACCAAGCAATCATCAATACCGGTCGCGGCCAGCGGAGTCGGCACATCAACAACCTTCACTCCCGGAGCCTGCTCCAGTACTTCCACAGCCTTGTCCGGAGTGATGTCGCGGGCAAATTCCGCATGCACCGTCATGGTGTGCCCGCTGAAAACCGGCACACGCACGCAGGTTCCGGAAACGCGCAAATCCGGCAGACCAAGGATCCGGCGCGACTCATTGCGCAGCTTTTGTTCCTCATCGGTTTCCAAAGAACCGTCGTCGACAAGATTTCCAGCCATCGGCAACGCGTTATAAGCAATCGGAGCAACGTACGGGGCAGTATCCAAACCATTGAGTTTGCTGCCGTCGTAAGTCAGATCAACTGCGTGCTCTCCGGCCTCATAAATCTGGGCCGCCAGCGCCTGCACACCAGCCAGACCAGAACCAGAAACCGCCTGGTAAGAAGAAACATTCAACCGCTTCAGCTCAGCAACGTCGTGCAATGCCTTGATCACCGGCATCGCGGCCATCGTGGTGCAGTTCGGGTTCGCGATAATGCCCTTCGGCACTTCTTTCACTGCCTCTGGGTTGACCTCAGAAACCACCAACGGCACCTCTGGGTCCTTCCGGAACGCCGAGGAGTTATCCACCACGATCGCGCCAGCTTCCGCAAACACCGGCGACCACTCCTTCGAGGTGGCGCCACCGGCGGAAAACAGTGCGATATCAACGTCAGAAACGGACTCGACGGTCACCTTCGACAAATCTTCCACGGTGATCCGCTCGCCGCGATAATCCAGCTCGGTTCCAGCCGAACGCGCAGACGCGAAAAAACGCACCTTATCCGCGGGGAATTCGCGCTCCTCCAGAATTTGGCGCATCACCTGGCCTACTTGTCCAGTGGCACCGACGACGGCGAGTGTGGTCATAGTTGAGGTCTCCTCCCAGAGCAGTTGTGGTGGCGGTTAGCGTCCGGTTCCAGCATAGACGGTGACATCTTCGTCACCGCCGAGATCAAAACGATCATGCAGCGCACGGGTGGCTTTTTCCAGATCCGATTCGCGCAGCAGGACAGAAATCCGGATCTCGGAGGTCGAAATCAGTTCCATGTTCACACCAGCATCGCGCAATGCCTCGGTGAAATCAGCAGTCACGCCTGGGTGCGATTTCATGCCGGCACCAACCAGGGACACCTTGCCCACCTGATCGTCGTAAAGCACCTGCGACCAGTTACCTTCGCGGCTCAGCTTCGACAAGATCTCCACCGCCCGTGGGCCGTCTTCACGCGGGCAGGTAAAGGTGATGTCAGTGATGCCATCTTCCACGGTGGAGATATTCTGCAGCACCATATCGATGTTGATCTCGGCATCCGCGATGGCACGGAACACTTTGGCAGCCTCGCCCGGCTTATCTGGAATACCCAGCACGGTCACCTTGGCTTCGGACTTATCGGTGGCAACACCAGTCAGTACTGCATCTTCCATTGGGATATCCTCCATTGAACCGGACACCAAAGTGCCGGGGTCGTTGCTATAAGACGAACGTACACGCAGGGCGACGTTGTGCGCGCGGGCATATTCGACGCTGCGCAGCACCAAGATCTTGGAGCCGACGGCAGCCATTTCCAGCATCTCTTCGAATGACAGCTGTTCCAGCTTGCGGGCATTCGGCACAATGCGCGGATCAGCCGTATACACACCGTCGACGTCGGAATAAATCTCGCACACATCCGCGTTCAAAGCCGCCGCCAAGGCCACAGCAGTAGTATCCGAACCGCCGCGCCCAAGCGTGGTGACATCACGAGTGTCCTTGTTGACGCCCTGGAAACCAGCGACGATGCAGATCTTGCCTTCGTCCAGCGATTCCTGCAGACGCCCCGGGGTGACGTTAAGAATACGGGCATTACCGTGCCGCTCGGTTGTCAGCACACCAGCCTGGGAACCAGTAAATGATTGCGCCTTCGCCCCTAACGAATCCACGGCCATCGCCACCAGAGCGTTCGAAATTCGCTCACCGGCGGTCAACAACATATCGAGTTCGCGCTGCGGAGGAACTGGGTTCACCGACGCCGCAAGGTCTAGCAGCTCGTCGGTAGTATCACCCATTGCCGAACACACCACGACGACGTCATTGCCAGCCTTTTTCGTGGCAACAATACGGTCTGCTACCGCCCGGATCCGCTCCGCGCTTTCTAGGGATGAACCCCCGTATTTCTGCACAACTAGTGCCATGAGGCCAGCTGCCCTTCCTGATCGTTCGTTTCTGCTGTCTTTGCGGCTCAAAAACGCAGGTTAATGCTTATTCATATCATAGTATGTGCCCTGCGTCCCAGACTTATATGCATGCCGAAATATTCGGCGACTTTCGCACACACAACAAATTTTGTGTAGTCTGTACCACATGATTTCCGGGGCACGCTTTCTTCTCCTTAGCAGCCGCGGCGGGTTTTAGAGCCAACAACGACAGTTTGGTCGGCGCCCCGTCGCGGTTATTCGCGTAGCTGTTGCACCTCGCCCCGGGCACGCACATATGCCGGCCGAACAGAGCCCCTGTGAAAACCAGGCACCGCTCAATCCGAACTCCGCTGTAATCAAAAGGAATCACCATGTCCCCTAACGACGCTTTCATCTCTGCACCCCGCCAGGTACGCAAGCCCAACGGCCCACGTAATGAGAACCAACCAGCGTGGAACAAGCAAAAAGGCTCGTCCATGCCGGTGGATCGATACTTGTCTTTCGCCCAAGAAGTCGAAGACATCCAGCTGCCAGACCGCACATGGCCGGATAAAAAGATCACCGTCGCCCCGCAGTGGTGCGCGGTGGACCTGCGCGACGGAAACCAAGCTTTGATTGATCCAATGAGCCCAGAGCGCAAGCGCCGCATGTTCGAGCTGCTGGTGAACATGGGTTACAAGGAAATCGAGGTGGGCTTCCCATCTGCATCCCAAACTGATTTCGACTTCGTCCGCGAGATCATTGAGCAGGATTTAATTCCTGACGACGTCACCATCCAGGTGTTGGTGCAGGCTCGTGAGCACCTGATCCGGCGGACCTTTGAGGCCTGTGAGGGCGCGAAAAACGTCATCGTGCACTTTTATAATTCCACGTCGAAGTTGCAGCGCCGCGTCGTCTTCCGGAAAGACCGCCCGGCAATCAAGGCGCTGGCAACCGAGGCCGCAGAGCTGATCAAAACCATCGCGCAGGATTACCCAGACACCAACTGGCGCTGGGAATATTCCCCGGAATCGTTCACCGGTACCGAGCTGGATTTTGCCAAGGAAGTCTGCGATGCGGTTGCGGAAATCATGGCGCCGACGCCCGAAAACCCGCTGATCATCAACCTGCCGTCGACAGTCGAGATGATCACCCCTAATGTTTATGCCGATTCCATCGAGTGGATGCACCGCAACTTAAACAACCGCGAGTCGCTGATCATCTCGCTGCACCCGCATAATGACCGCGGCGAAGGCGTCGCAGCTGCGGAGCTGGGCTACCTGGCCGGAGCCGACCGCATCGAAGGTTGCTTGTTCGGCAATGGTGAACGCACCGGCAACGTGGATTTGGTGACCTTGGGCCTGAACATGCTGACCCAGGGCGTGGACCCACAGATCGATTTCTCCGATATTGCGCAGATCCGTCGCACCGTCGAATACTGCAACCAGCTGCGCGTGCACGAGCGCTCCCCATACGGTGGCGACCTGGTCTTTACCGCGTTTTCCGGTTCCCACCAGGACGCCATCAACAAAGGGTTGGATGCGATGGCCGCCAACGTGCATCCCCAGGCCAGCAGCTCCGACGTGGCATGGGAAGAGCTGCGCGAGACCACCTGGGAAGTTCCGTATCTGCCGATCGACCCGAAGGACATCGGCCGCGATTACGAAGCCGTGATCCGCGTGAATTCGCAGTCCGGCAAGGGTGGCGTCGCCTACATCATGAAAACCGACCACGGCATCGCCATGCCGCGCGCCATGCAGGTCGATTTCTCCCGCGTTGTGCAGACCGTCACTGATGCTGAGGGCGGCGAAGTCGATTCGAAAGCCATGTGGGATATCTTCGCCAACGAGTACCTGGAGACAAATTCCCCGGTAGAACAGGTTTCTGTCACCGTGAACAACGCGGAAACCGAAGACAAAGACGCCAGCGTTACTGCCAAGGTCATCCACGAAGGCACCGAACGCACCATCGAAGGCTCCGGGAACGGACCAATCGCCGCCTACGCCGATGCGCTGGGCAACTTGGGCTTAGACATCGAGGTATTGGAATACTCCCAGCACGCCCGCACCGCCGGTGATGATGCCGAAGCCGCATGTTATATCTTGGCGACGATCAACGGTTCCAGCGTCTGGGGCGTGGGTATTGCAGGCTCGACGACGTACGCCTCGCTGAAGGCACTGGTTTCGGCTGCCAACCGCGCGCATTCCAGCCTGTAGTACGTAGGCTCTGTAAGACATACCCCTAGCAGAACGTAGCCGCTGCAGGACTTAGGCTAGGCCTCTGTGTAGTGCACTAGACTGCTGTACTAATGACCTCGCATACCGATACCGACGACACCGGCAACACCGACAACAACGTCACGAATACTCAGGACTCCTCGGGTGAGCTGCATCCTAAAGAGCAGGCTCGCCGCGAGGCAGTTGCCGCCTATCCTTTCTTGGCGCTCACGGTACAGACTTCCGGTATTCACCCATCGACTGCTCGCCTGGTGGCAGTCGATGCCGTGACCTTTAACGACGATGGCGAGACCGGAGAGGCCTTTCACGCCGTACTCAACCCGGGCGAAGACCCGGGGCCCCGGCATTATCACGGGCTTTCCCGCGAAGAAGTGAACAACGGCCAGCGCTTTGCCAAGATCCTGAAGCCACTCGACCGGCTTATCGACGACCGCACGCTGATCGTCCACGATCTGCCGTTAACCTGGGGTTTTCTGGTTTCCGAGGCCAAGCGCGCGATGAGTGCTGCTGCACGTGCCAACCGGCGGCGCTCCCGCAAGGGCAACCGCAAGCGCCAGCGCGTCGGGCATGTGCCGCAGCCTGCCACAATCGTCGACACGCTGGCCACTGCGCGTCGGCAAGAAGTTCCGTTCACGGATATTCGACCTGCCGGCGTGGCTCGCGCGATGGGTTTGTCGGCGATTAGTCCGGTGGCATCAGCTGTGCGTGCTGGGCGCAGCCAAGAAGAAACCACCCGCGAAACCACGCATTTATTGTGGGATATTTTTCAGCATCAGCACGAAGCCGCGCAGAAGTCATCGGGCGCCGACCATGAGCTGATCGCTAGCTACCACCCGGATGATCTACGGGCGGATCGCTGTGGTTTGCAACGCAGCCACATACGCGTGGAATCCGCCGAAGCTGAGCTGACCTTAGCCAATCCCGGAAAATATGTGCCGGGCCGGTCTTTGGTCGAGGGCATGGAGGTCGTGGTTGCTGATGAGATCGGTTATAGTCCCGATACCATCGTCACCGCGTTGACTGAGGCCGGGTTGGTGTATCGCGAGCATCTGCACCGTGGGGTCTCGGTGGTGGTGTGCAATAAGACCACTGACCTGCGGGGCAAGGCTATGCACGCGGTACGCAAAGGCATTCCGCTGCTCGGGGATACTGCTTTTTTGGATGCGCTCACCCGCGTGAAGCCACACCTGGATCCTGATGCGCCAGTGGAACAATCCACGCACCCGCGGGCGGTACCTAGCCAGCCTGCGGGGAAGGCATCCGGCAAACAACAATCCGGGAAGCAACAATCCGGCAAAGCGTCCGTGAAACAGCACCCCAAGCAGGCAGAAAAACAGAATGAAAATCAAACAGGAAAGCAGCCACGGAAAAAATCCCGTTCCCATAGGCGGCGCCGCAGCTCTTCGCGCAAAGGAACACCGAATCCTGCGAGTGGCTCAAACCACACATCCCACTAGTAACCACGCCTTTTTACTATCCTAGATGCCTATGACTAAGTCTTCTGCGTCGTCATCACCGTCATCGCCGGTGTCCATCGTGTCCCGTGCCCGCACGCGGGTGGCCACAACCGTCGCTCGCTTGGCGACGGTAGCCTCGCGCGCAACCGGCCGGGGAGCGGGTGGCATGATCGGCGGTTTGCTCGCGGACAAGATCGACCCGAACGTCATGCACAATCTTGCCGACGATCGCCCGGCTGTGCTGGTCACCGGCACGAACGGAAAGTCCACCACCACCCGCATGCTGGCGAATGCGCTGCGCAGTGAGTATTCTGTCGCCACGAATGAGGGCGGCGACAACATGGATGCCGGAATCATCTCTGCACTGTTGGCGGGCCGTCATGCTGAAGTCCTCGCCCTGGAGGTGGACGAACTGCACGTGCCGCAGGTTGCGGACAAGATCAATCCGCAGGCGCTGGTGCTGCTGAACCTGTCACGCGATCAGCTGGACCGCGTCGGGGAGATCAACAAGATTGAGCGCACTTTGCGCGGCGCCATTACGGCGCACCCGGACATGACTGTCATCGCGAACTGCGACGACGTGCTGATCACCTCGGTGGCTTATGACGCCCCGAACGTGGTGTGGGTAGCCGCTGGCGGCGGCTGGCTCGGTGAATCCACCACCTGCCCGCGCACGGGTGGCGCGATTGTGCGCGACGGCGAGCATTGGTACGCAGCGAAAAAGCTTGCCGACGGCTCCACCTTCGAACGCCCCACCCCAGATTGGACGATCACGGACGAGGGCATTACGCGCAGCTCGTCGCTGGACGACGCCGCGCACCCGATGAACCTGGCCCTGCCGGGCCGGGCCAATCGGGGCAACGCTACCCAGGCCATCGCCGCGGCAGTCGAGGCCTTCGGCGTCGGCTTCGAACAGGCTGTGTCCGCCACCGAGCAGGTGGATGATGTCGCCGGGCGTTATTCCACGATCACCCGCGGCGAGCATGAAATTCGCTTGTTGCTGGCAAAAAACCCGGCTGGCTGGCAAGAGGCGTTGTCCATGGTGGATCGCAGCGCCGAAGGTTTGGTGATCGCGGTGAACGGGCAAGTCGCCGACGGGGAGGATTTGTCCTGGCTGTGGGATGTCACGTTTGAGGATTTCGCCGAGCAGTCCGTAAAGGCTTCCGGTGAGCGTGGCACAGACCTGGCGGTGCGTTTGGTTTATGCCGATATCAGCCACGAGTTAATCGCTGATCCGGTGAAAGCCATCGATGCGTGCCCAGCCGGGCGTATTGAGGTGTTGGCGAATTACACTGCCTTCCGGGATTTGAAGAAGGCTTTAGAGCGCGGTGATTCTTCTGCATCCCAGGCAGCGCAGGTACAGAATTCCGCGCCGAAAAATTCCACCGCCCGTTCCGAGGAAGCTTAGGAGATAGCAGCGAATATGGCACACGATAAGCACAACGCTGCGGCCAACCATAACGCAGCTGAGCGCACTGCCGAAGCCAGCGAGTCAGCGAAAAAGGCAGAGCTGAATATTGGTCTGGTGCTGCCGGACGTGTTGGGCACCTACGGCGACGACGGCAATGCGCTGGTGCTGCGTCAACGCGCCCGCATGCGGGGGATTTCGGCGCAGATTCACCCGATCAAGCTCGGCGAGCCGGTGCCAAGCCAGCTCGACGCCTATACCGTGGGCGGTGGCGAAGATAGCGCGCAGATCCTGGCAGTAGAGCATTTGCTTGCCGACGGCGGCCTGCACAAAGCTGCCCGCGCTGGTGCGCCAGTTTTCGCTATTTGCGCTGGTTTTCAGCTGGTCGGCGAGACTTTCCGCGCTGCGGGCCGGGAAGTCGAGGGGCTGGGCTTAATTGACGCCCGGACCGTCACATTGCAAAAGCGTGCGATTGGTGAGGTCGCTTCGCAACCAACGCAAGCCGGTGTCACCAGTAGCCTGACTTCCCCGCTGACTGGTTTCGAAAACCACATGGGCGCCAGTGTGCTCGGCCCGGATGCCCACCCTTTGGGTGCTATCACCACTGGTATTGGTAACTGCGATGCCGATGCTGCCCGTGCTGGCGCAGCCGACGATGTTGCTGCGCAAACTCGAGCCGAAGGCGCGGTGCAAGGATCGGTCATCGCAACCTACATGCACGGCCCTGCCCTGGCGCGCAATCCGCAGTTGGCGGATCTGGTGTTGTCCATGGCATTGGGGTGCACGTTGGATGAGCTGGAACCGTTGGAGATCCCGGCCATCGAGCAGCTGCGCACCGAACGCCTGCGCTAAGCGCACGCCGCAAAATTATAGCCGCGGCGCGCAGACGCTACCCACTGGCCAATAATTCTTACGCTAGCCTAAGATAAACCACATGGCTGATGGACATACCTCGCAAGATACCGCCGAGCACTCTGACAAACTCCACGAGTTTCTCGACACCACCCTGTCCAACCCACCCGGCGACGCACGCCATCATTTCGTGCGTTGCCGGGTGACGTCTGTGGAGGTGCTTGCCGACGAACTCCTGCGGGTGCACCTGCACTCCCCCGCTTTCGCGGATCTGCGCCTGACTGGACCTGATGAGTTTTTCGGGCTGATCATGCCCACAGCTGCGCACAGCTTGGACGGCTTAGAAAACGCGCTTGCCGACGGCGACCGCGCGAACCTACGCGCCGTCATTGCCTCCTGCGATTCCGCGTGGCGTCCAGAGCTGCGCTGGTACACTTTCCGCGCACTGGACCGGGAGAATGCGACCGCGTGTTTTGATGTGGCCACGCACGGCAAACGCACGGGCCGAGAAAGCACCGACGACCACACCTTCCCCGCCCCGGGATTGAACTGGGTGCTGCGTGCACAAGCAGGTGACGAATGCGCGATCTATGCTTCCCGCGGGTTGTGGCACCACCCCAGTAGCAGGCAGCTACTCATCGCGGACCCTTCAGCACTGCCGTCGGTGTGGGCGATTCTGGAATACTGCCAGCGCTTCCACCCGGATACACTGCGCACCACCCGCGTGATCGCACTCGCTGAAACCGAGGCGGATATTGAAACTGCCGCGCTGCAACAGTGGCAGAATACGCTGGCCAGCGTGGACGTCGTCACGGGCCCTTATGCGCAGCACCAGGAACTACTGGCTGCCCACGTACAAGAACTGGCCCGCCAACACCCGGAATTTCAGCCGGAGTATCTGTGGGCCAGTGGGGAATCTGGGATGGCGAAAACCGCACGCAAACTGGGTATGACGGTCTTCGGATTGGATTCCACGGCGATCCAGTGGTGCGTGTATTGGATCGCGGGGAAACCGCGGCCCTAAGTCGCGAAAGTATCGTTGGCCTCGGCGGGCACTCAGCGGGCCCGCGGCGGCCGCTACACGGATGGCGGCAGCGCTAGCGCACGGGCAGGCGGCCGGACAGCGCGCGGGATAGCGTGAGCTCGTCGACGAATTCCAAATCGCCGCCCAGCGGCATTCCGGAGGCCAGCCGCGAAATTTTCAAATCCGGGAAATCCCGCAGCAGGCGCACCAGGTAGGACGCGGTCGCCTCGCCCTCGGTATTCGGATCCATCGCGAGAATCACCTCGGTAATCTCCGGGGCGTCGTCGTAAAGCGGGTGTTCCGGGGTGGAATCCGCCAGCTCGCGATCCTGCACGACACCGCCGATGCGCTGCAACAACTGGCTGATGTTGAGGTCTTTCGGCCCAATATTCGCCAGCGGGTCCAGCGCACCACCGAGCACGTGATAGCGGCCGGTGTATTCGCCGGTGCGTTCGATGGACTGGATGTCTTTGGGTTCTTCGACTACGCAGATCATCGAGCGATCACGCCCGGAATCATGGCAGATGCGGCACACGCTGTCGCGGGAGATATTGCAGCAGATGCGGCAAAACGTAACCCCGTCGCGGACACCAGCAAGCGCCTGCTGGAGGCGGTCAATGTCTTCCGGTTCTGTGTGCAGAACATGGAAGGCGATCCGCTGGGCACTTTTCGGCCCAATCCCAGGCAGGCGCGAGAATTCGTCGATGAGGTCTTGTAAAGGACCTTCGAACACTTACATTCCACCCATGAGGTTGTTGATGTCGCCATCGCCCATGCCCTGCGACAATGGGCCCATCTTTTCCTTGGCCAGCTCGCCAGCCTGGCGGTGGCCGTCCTGGAATGCACCGAGGATCAGGTCCTGCAGCGTGTCGACGTCGTCGGCATCGACAACCTGCGGATCAATCTTGATGTCGGTAACTTCCGCTCCGCCGGTCATGGTGACCTCAACCAGGCCGTTGGCTGCTTTACCGGTAACGGAGGTGGCCAGGATCTCCTCCTGCGCCTTCTGCAGGTTGGCCTGCATTTCGGCGGCCTGGGCAATGAGCTGTTGCATGTCTTGTGGCTGCGTCATTATTGCTACTCCTTGTTTGGTGTAGTGGTGCATTCTTACGCATAGCTATGGGGATTAGCCCGATAGCTAGGCGTCTGCGCGGGTGGCCGCGCACGTCGGCCCCAGTTTACAACGGACTGGGACAGACTACAGCGGGCGAGCGCCCAGCTCGGTTTCCAGCAGCTTGCGCGCGGCGGCGTGGATTTCTTCCGGGCTGCGTTCACCGGTGCTGGTGTTGGCGTTGGTGTCCGTATTGGTGCTTGTGCTGGCGCCTGTGTCGTCCCCGCCGGTTTGCGCATTGCTGTTTTGTGCATTGCCGTTTTCGGCGTTGTTTCTTTCGGCATTACTGGTTTCGGCGCTGCCCGGCGCGCCGTGTGCGTTCTGCGTATTCTGTGTGTTCTGTGCGTTCTGTATGTAGCTTGCCGACGATTGTGCTGGCTGCGCTTGCGGCGGCTCGTCCGGTGCAGACTCTTCTGCAGCCGGTTCAGGTGGCAGCGGGACACCGTCGCCAAAGGTATCGCCGCTGGTTTGTGCTGCGCGCTCACGAGCCCGGTTTTTTGCTTGGTTAGCTACCTCGCGCCAGTCCTGGTTCTTTGCGCTGGCGGATGGTTTCTCATGTGGCTCCGGTTGCTGCCGGTGGGATTGCCCAGAACCCTCATTGCTCTCGCGCACCGCAGTGTCCGTTGATTCCGCCCCGGCGTTAACATCGCGGCTGGTTTCTGGCCAGACACTGTCACTGCTTGTGCGTTGAGCTTCCTGCCGCGGGCGCGTTTCTGCCTGCGATTGATCCTGCTGCGGCGGCTGGTTATTCTGCTGTGGCTGCGAATTCTGGCGCGACTGGTCATTCTGCTGCGCAGGTTTCTGCGGTTGCGGCGTCGTGCGCGGTTGCGCCGTAAGTTCAGGTGGAACTTTCGTGCCGACGATGCACTTGACCTGTAATTTCTGGTCGACGACGGCGCTTACCGCTTCGACGATCACGGCATTGTTGCGCTCAGAATTAATGCGCTCAGCCAAAGCCCCGGTGTTATGCCCCAGCACGACGGTCTCGCCGTCGATCCCCAGAACTTTTGCCTCGGTGAGCATAACTTCCGCGACGCGGTTTTTCTGCCCTACCTTTGAGCGAATATTCGTCCACTGGCTGCGGATGATTTCGAGTGCATCACCTGGCTGTTCATTAGACTGCTGCTTACTAGGCTGCTGCTCGGCACGCTGCTGTTCAGCATGGTCTGGCTGCGCAGACTCGTCGGTGTGTTG
The DNA here is from genome assembly GCF_000375525.1 of Corynebacterium propinquum DSM 44285. GTDB lineage: Bacteria > Actinomycetota > Actinomycetes > Mycobacteriales > Mycobacteriaceae > Corynebacterium > Corynebacterium propinquum. The sequence continues at coordinate 19,948 of NZ_AQXC01000009.1, read as the reverse complement.
CGCACGGACAGCATCGTTAGCCGACGCAGAGTCCGTGGAATCGGCAGCACTTACTGCTTCGGCAACAGCACCAACCACATTTTCTTGCTCAGCTCTAGGCGTTTCTGGGTTGTGCTCACTAGCAGATGCTGCCTTGTGCTGCTCAGCAACCTGTTCACCAGTATGTTCACCAGGCTGTGCCTTAGGCGCCGGGCCGTGCGACGGCATCGACTTCGTCTGCGGTTTCGCCGAACCCATCGCCGCCACAGCAGCCAACGCGGCCGCCGCACCACGCGGACCCCCCTGCCCGTTGTGCTGACGACCATCCTGGGCTGTAGCACCCTGTCCAGACTGGCCTGCCCGACCAGACTGGCCCGATTGACCGGCACCGGTCCCCGCGCCAACACCGCTGCCTGGCCCAGCCCCAGCACCAGCTGCGTTACCGGCTGCCGCAACGTACGGCCGCGCCAACAAATGCGCACACAAAATTTCCAGCAATAACTGTGGCGAGGTGGCGCCACGCATCTGCGGCAATCGCTCGTTTACTACGTCCGCATAATGCGTCAGCGCCTCCGGGCTAAACCACCCAGCTTGTTCCTTCAACACCGCCACGCGATCCTGCGGGGCAGACACCAGCCCCTCATCGAAAGCCTCGGGCACAGCTTGGATAATCAGCAGATCCCGCAGGCGGTCCAGCAAGTCTTCCACGAAACGGCGTGGCTCGTGCCCAGCATTGATGACGTCGTTGACGATGCGGAATAATTCGCCTTTTTCGTCGTCGGCAAGCGCGGCGATCACACGGTCAATGAGCGCCAAGTCAGTCACGCCCAGCAGCGGGGCCGCCTGTTGGTAAGTCAGCTGACCATCCTTCGCACCGGCCAATAACTGGTCTAGCAAGGAAAGCGTGTCACGCGGCGAACCACCACCGGCTTGCATCACCAACGGGTATACGGCGTCTTCTACCTGCACGTTTTCTTCTTCCACCACGTGCTGCAGCAGTGCTTTCATATCTGGCGGGGTGAGCAGGCGGAACGGGTAGTTGTGCGTACGCGAGCGGATCGTGCCAATGACTTTTTCTGGCTCGGTGGTCGCGAAAATAAAAATTAGGTGCTCAGGGGGCTCTTCGACGATCTTTAGCAGGGCATTAAAACCCTGTTGCGAGATCATGTGCGCCTCGTCGATGATGAAGATGCGGTAGCGCGATTCCGCCGGCGCGTAGTGGCCACGATCGCGCAGTTCGCGCATGTCTTCTACACCGTTGTGCGAGGCCGCGTCGAGCTCCGTGACATCCAGGTTGCCGGGGCCTCCGGGGGCGAGCGCACGGCAGCTATCGCACTTCCCGCATGGCGTCGAGGTTGGCCCTTCGACGCAGTTCAGTGAGCGCGCGAGGATGCGCGCCGAGGAGGTTTTGCCGCAGCCACGTGGGCCTGAAAACAAATAGGCATGGTTGATGCGGTGGGCATCGAGCGCCACTGATAAAGGCTCAGTGACCTGCGATTGTCCGATGACCTCAGCAAAGCTTGCGGGGCGATATTTCCGGTAAAGAGCCACGCCACTACTTTACCGATATCCCCAGCAGACCAAACAGTCACCGACCCAACAGTCACCAAGCCGACTACCGAGCCAACTACTGCTCGGACTACCGTCCCCAGTCGCCTGGATCAATGCCTTCGGTAGACAATTTGTCCTGCAGCTTGCCGACGCCTTGCTGCACGGCAAATTCGTACTCTGCATCGGTGAGCATGATCAACTGGCAAATCAGCGTAAGCCGGTCGTCTTCTTCCAGACGTGGCGTCTTTCCAGACCACAAATACGGCACGGCCAGCAGACCGTGGCGCACGGTGAGATGATCTTGTTCCAGCTCAGCGAATTTCTGGCCGATATCCGGCAGCAGCACACCCGGTTGCGCTGGCAGCACGCCGCCTGCCGAACGCAGCAATTCTGCAGCGGCCAGAACGGCAGTCGCGATGGCGGGCTGTTCGGCTTGCGCCACGGCGAGCAGCTCGCAGCGCACGGATTGGCCGGAGTCATCACTAGTCAGCCCGGTATCAACCTCGCCGAAGTTGGCGGTTGCCGCCAGCGCTTGTTGCTCGTCGATCTGTGCGCTGGCAATGCGCCACTCATCGAGCTTGCGAAATTCCAGCTTGGCCGGGATGAGTTGGCTGAGCCAATATCCGGTTTCTTCGAATTGCAGGGGCTTAAGCCTCCTTCTTCTCAATCGCAGCCAGCAGCACGCAGGTGGCCACACCATCCATGGCGATAGCGACCTCATCGGCGGTAGGCATCGATGGTGCTAGGCGGATATTCCGGTTGTGCGGGTCTTTGCTGTACGGGAAGGAAGCACCGGCCTTGGTTAATTCAATTCCGGCTTCTTTCGCCAGCTCCCACACGCGTGTCGCGGTGCCATCGATGACGTTGAGGTCAATGAAATAGCCGCCTTCTGGATGCGACCAACTAGCGACGTCATATCCGCCCAGTTTCTTTTCCAACAGATCCAGGACAGCGTCGAACTTCGGTGCCAATGATCCGGAGTGCTTGCGCATCAGCGCTTTCAGGCCTTCTTCGTCTCCGAAGAAACGCGCGTGCGCCAGTTGGTTGACCTTGTTCGGGCCGATGCCGCGGGCGCTAGCGATGGAAGAATACCACGCGATGTTTTCTTCCGAGGAGGTGAAAAAGCCTACGCCCGAGCCAGCGTGCGTGACCTTGGACGACGACGACATTTCCCAGAAGCGGTTCGGGTTGCCCGCGTCCGCGGCCATCTCGTGCACGTTGTAATTTTCTGGGAATTCGTTGGTCAGCGTGTGCAGCGCATACGCGTTATCCCACACAATGCGGAAATCTGGCGCGGCAGTGTCCATGGCAGCCAGCTTTTCGCAGACTTCCTTGGAGAAGATCACTCCGGTTGGGTTGGAGAACACCGGCACGGCCCACATGCCCTTCACCTGCGGGTCTTGGGCCAGCTTTGCGACGGCGTCCATATCCGGGCCGTCGTCAAGCATAGGAACTGACACCATCTCGATGCCGAGTTTTTCAGTGATGGTGAAGTGGCGATCGTAACCCGGCACCGGACAGATCCAGCGGATCTTTTCTTCTTGGCTCCACGGGCGTACGGAATCATTGTTGCCGAAGGTATACGACCACAACAGCAGGTCAAAAGTAATGTTCAGAGAAGAAGAATCAGCCGCGATGGTGTTGTCCACCGAGCGGCCCAGGGCATTCGCCCAGATCTCGCGCAGCTGCTTGATTCCCAGCAATCCGCCGTAGTTGCGCACATCGACGCCGTCGGCATCAATCGGGTCGTCGCCAGGCAGGCTAAGCAGATCGTGGGAGAAATCGAGCTGTTCGTTCGACGGTTTACCGCGCGTCAGGTTCAGGTTCAGGTTCTTCGCCTGCAGATCCTGGTAATCTTTGCGCACCTGCTGGGCTAGTTCGTTGAATTGCTCAGTATCTAAGTCGAGGAGTGACATTGGGGTACTCGCCTACCTTCCATTACATCTATGCTGCTTGCCATGGTAGCGAGTTTGTGTGAGATCTGTGATTCCTAAGAAACCTGCAGATAGTCTCGTCTGAGATCACAGTCACCAGTTTGTAACTTTAGTCACACGGAATTATGTTGATAATCCCCACCGGGTAGATTTATAGGCACATCTACCGATAGCCTTCCCTCAATCATGCCGCTCTCCTTCTAAAGATAGGCATCGGTAAGGTCAGCCACGGTAAAAAGAATTGTGGCAACAGTTATTTCAGCTAGAATTTCGCTGACATGGAGCGCTGCCGGCGCTACTGCCGCTGAGCTTTTGGGAATCGCTGCGGTCCAAGATAACTGCTAGGAAACCGTCAATACCCAGTGAAGGAAACAAAATGAACTTCAAATTCTTCAGTGGATCCGCATTCTTTTTTATTGTGGGCCTCCTATTAATCGCTATGTCAGACGGACCTTTGTCTTGGCGTGCAAGCGTAGGATTTCTTTGCCTTATTCTGACCCTCATAAGCGCCTATACCAGTTTCAGTAAACCTCAGAACGAGCATCGGCCGATTCCCCTCTCCGAAAATGAAAAGCAAGCTCTTCGAGAAACATTGAACACTAGCGGACTAGCAAAAGCTGCAAGAAAACTCCGCCAAGCTCACCCTGAGGTCTCATTGACAGAGGCAAAGCACACTCTAGATACCCTGTGACGCCACACCTTCTAATCCTGTTCCAGCAATGACAACAGGTGCTGGCGCAGCTCATTTTTACGCTTGCCGACGGCTGGGTCCGCATCACCGGTACGCGGGCGGGCAAGGCCGACCCGTAAATCTTCCACGATGGTTGCCTCTGGCCCCGGCGACATAACCAAGATGCGGTCGGACAGCAAGATCGCTTCGTCAACATCGTGGGTCACCATTACCACCGTGCGTCGGTTTTCTTCCCAAACGCTGAGCAACAAGGTCTGTAATTGCCTCCGGGTCAGCGCATCCAACGCACCAAAAGGTTCATCCAGCAGCAAAATATCCGAACCAATGGCAAACGCACGCGCCAAACCCACCCGCTGCTGCATGCCACCGGAAAGCCGCGCGGGACGACGGTCAGCCGCATGTCCCAAACTGACTTCATCCAAGAAATCCTGTGTGATTGTCTTACGCTGTGCTTTCGACAAATCCGGCCGTGCAGAGCGCAGCCCGAATTCGATATTTCCGCGCGCTGTCATCCATGGCAATAGGGCGTGATTTTGAAAAACCACGCCTCGGTCTGAGCCAGGGCCGGTGACTACCTCGTCGCGGGCACGGACCTCGCCTGTCGACGGCGTCGCCAAGCCAGCAATCATGTTCAGCATGGTGGATTTGCCTGAGCCGGAAGGCCCAAGCAAGGAGACAAACTCGCCTTCCTTAATGGATACGGAAGTCTCGCCGATGATCGTCGTCGACCCGTAGCTTTTTGTAATATTCGCAAATTCGATATGCGCGGTTTCTGCCTCAACGGTGTGGGGCACGGTATTGGTCGAAGTATTTGTCATCGTGTTGGTTGGGGTATTAGTCATAACGCACTACTTTCTGCAATGAAGCAACCAGATAATCTAGGGCCAAGCCGATGGCACCGATGAGAACAATGACCACGACGATGGCATCAATATCCAAGCGGTTCCACATATTCCACACGAAGAAACCGACGCCTTGCCCGCCGACGAGCATCTCCGCTGCCACAATCACCAGCCACGCGGTGGACAGCGATTGGCGCATGCCCGTGATGATGCCGGGCAGCGCGGCAGGCCCGATGATGTAGAGCAGCCGGTCCACACGGCTGGTGCCCAATGTGGCGCCGAGGTTTTTGTACGACGGGTGCACGCCGCGCACAGCCTCGATTGTGTTAAGCAGGGTGGGCCACAAAGCGGAGAGAATAATGACGAAGACCGCGGTATTTTCCGCATCGCGCAGTAGGGCAAGCCCCAACGGCAGCCACGCCAGCGGGGACACCGGCCGCAGAATTTGCACAAAGGGGTCTGTCGCCCGGCGGAAGGTGGTGGACGATCCTAACCAAAAGCCCAGCGGAATGGCGATGAGCATCGCGATGATAAAACCGAACAGCACACGGCGCAGGGATGCCACCATGTGCCAGAAAATGCCAACGGAGGCTGGACCATCCCGGTAAAAAGGATCAGCCAAGATTTCAGCACCGCGGCTGAGGGTGCGAGCGGGAGTCGGCGCGATATCCGACAGCCAACCCGCCGCCGCTATTAATTGCCATACGAGAAGGAAAGCGAGAAACAGGCCGACGCCGAGGGCAACGGGTTTCCACGGGCCGGGCTTTTTCCTTGGCAGCGTTCGGCCGGTGGAAGTTCGGCTAGCGGACGCTTGGCTGGTAGACGTTCGGCCAGCGGAAGTTCGAGTAGTAGGCGTGTGAGTTTTAGACATAGTGGGTCCTTAACGCTGGTATCCAGCCGTGGGCTTTAGCGGATCAAATATCCGGCCGTTGATGTCAACCGGGGCCGTGCCGCGGTCTGCCTCAGGCGGCAAGACTGATTCCGTAGCTGCTAAGAGCACGTCGTCGTCCATCGTCAAGGCCGTGCCGCCGAGGTCCCAACGCGCGATTTGCGCAGCCATCCAGGTAATCGCGGTAGCTGAAGTCTGTCCGCCGAAATTGATCATGTCCGGATCCACCACATCGGTGCCATCCCAGGTGGTATAGGATCCGGCTAAAGCAGGCGAGATCAATTCTTCTTTCTGGTTCAGGTATTTTTCTTCTGCCAACATCGACGCTGATTCGTGTACGTGATGCGGGCTGTCGACAAATTGGGCGCCTTCGCGCAGCGCCGCGACCACACGATCACGCACCCCGCGGTCAATTTCTTTGGCTATAGCAACCGAGCAGCAGGGGTGGTTCTCCCACATCTGCCGGGTGGGAATGAACGCGCGGCCTGATCCCGTGGTCAATGCTCTTTGGTTAAACGGTTCGGGGCCAATAAAACCGTCGACGGCGCCGACCGCCAATTGCGCCACCATGTCCGGTGGCCGCAAGAGCCGCAATTCCACATCTGAAACTGGGTCGAGACCACCGGCGACCAAATAATCGCGCAAAAGTAATGCATGCACCGAATACTCAAAGGGAATTCCTAGCACCATCCCCGCAAGATCTGTCGGTTGCGAGACCGCGCCCAAGTGAGAGGTAGACAAGGTTAGCGCTTGTCCGTTGGTGTTTTGGGTAAAAGCCAATTCTGTGGGCCGGGATGCGTTCGTCGCACCAGCATCAATTGCCAGTGGCATTGGTGAGAGCATGTGCGCAACGTCGAGGGTTCCGGTTGCATATGCCGTCCAGAGATCAGCCCACCCGGCGTATTTCCGTAATTTTACGTGGAGTCCCTGCTTTTCAAATGCGCCGAGCGCATCCGCGGCAACCAGTGGTGAGGCACACGCAATGGGCACAAAACCGATGACCAGTTCTTCCCGGGAAGCAGAACTAGCAGAAGATGCGGGCCCGGAAGCACTTGTTTGTGGCTGTCGTGTTTGTGACTGTGTAGAACAGGCAGAAAGCATGCCGCCTCCCAGGGCAACCCCGCCCATGGCTGCTGCTGTGCGCAGCAACTGTCGCCGGGAGAGAATGCGGTTGTAGACCATGCGTTCTTCCTTAAGTAGACCAATCAGTTCAGCAAGGGCTTAAACTTAAGCCGGAACACAAGGCAGAGTCAATTTCTAAATTCATGGCTGCACAACCGGTATTAAACGCAAGTGCCGGTAACGTACCCTTCGGTCCATGCAGTAACGCCGCGTCAGCTACGGGGATCAATAGACAAGTTTGTCTATACACGCGCCAATCTGGCAAAGCCCCAAGGATCCGGGCCCAGGCCCAGCACCGGAAGGGTTATGCCACAAAAGGGGATGCGGGCGAAATCTTGCAGGATTTCCGCCAGGATGGCGTGGATTCGGGGCGTGGTTGCGTACGGGCTTTCGGAGTATGCACCAGCGGTGGTTGCGGTTCCGCGCGGTGCCGGAAACTTTGTTGGTCCGTTGACTCTCACTTCGTCCCCTTAACCGTCTTCCTTAACCCGGGAAAACCTCTTTTCGCCGTCCTTTCGGTGCTTTGTATTGGCAGATGGTGCATTTTTGCAAATAGGGACTAAAAAGTCCGTTTTCAGCGGGTCTATTTGCAAAAGTGCACCATGGCTGAGTTGGATGGCCAAGCCTCAGGACCGCGGAGTCCACACACCCGTTATTCACGAATGGTTGACAGCGAGCGCGGCTTGTATCGACAAGTCTTCTGCCGGGGTATAGTCATCGACAACTCGGGGCACGTTGTCTTTGCCTCGTGGTCACACTTCTTTGGCATGATTGAAGAGATGCCCATCTACTCAAACGGAACAAAACTTGGACACTTCACATTCTCAATACTTGTCACCGACAACTACACAAGCTGAAAAACGAAAATATTTGTCATTTTTCAATGTGAAGATCATTCCGAAGAATTGAAGCATGCCTTACGTCCAACTTTTGCGAGGATCTTCTTGCGCTACCCGTCGCACCTGGGAATCTTCCATCGTCCAGGAAGGGTAACTTTTGTCAATGGCTCTTAGTACTGTTATCAGGTCATTGAGTCGTCCTCGGACGTTAGTTTCCAAAAGGTTTTCTTGGTGCGATACTCGGTTACGCAAACGTGTCAGCCGTTCAACCTTCTTGCCAATATTTTCCCTCCACTGGTCTTCAATACCAGCGTTGGGAAAGGCGTGGTGGAGACACTCCTTCCACAGTCTTTTGGCGTTTGAACGATGGTCCGGCAATGCCTCTCCGAGAAGATTCGACCAATTACCTAACGTGAATTGAGCTATTACATCATCGTGACTGGGCGGAGCGTTTTTGCGTGTGTGCCCATTACCTCGACGTTGAGATTCTTTCCGGGCCCATTTCCTAGCCTGCCCCATAGGCGTTTTGAACATGTCGTACAACAATTGGTTTGATTGGTATTCGAGGGACCAATCTCTGTAGCCCTTTTCCTTATAGTTCCAGTCCTGAAGCGCATTGTTCATCGCGTTGCGTGTTAGAACCTCAAAGTAAGACAACTGAGAGTGTAAAGCGCCAGCTAACCGAGTATTCCAGCGGTATAGTGCTACCGCCTTTTCTGTATCGTTTCCTGCAGCTGTGTAGTATGTTTTGAAACGAGCCGCGCCAAGCATGGTTTCTAGTTCTTTTTTGTCCTTCATACGCTTAATGATATGCTCAGGCATGTGAGCGTCAATGTAGATTGGCGCACCATACCCCACGACCCCAAGCTCTGTGCTTGGGGTCGTTGATTTTCAGGGTTAATGGACAAAGGGGCAGAATTCGTAGCCATGCGCCAGCAAAACTGAAAAGCTACCTATCCACTAGGTAATTCCATTACGTGCCCACGGTGTGCGGGCGACCCCCACCAGTGATGGTGAGTTCTTGCGTTAAGTTCTTCACATAGTGCGTGACTACCACGCCTCAGCAACCGAATCAAGGAAAGAATTTCTGTCGTCACAGTAAATTTCGACTGCAGTCACATCGACCCGCCCTTTGTGCAGGTCTTGCGCCAATACCGGTGGCTCCAGCTCAAGTCTGACGTTAACTTCGCTCAGAACCGGGAGCCTGACTTCTCCGTCTTCATTGATAATGATGTCACCACCCTGCCCGGGACCAACCTTTTGCGCCCGTGCCAAGTTTTCCCATGGAATCTCACACACGAATCTGTGGCCGCGTCGGATTTCTAAGCCCCGTGGTGTGAGAAGATGCGGATTGACCTTAATAGAGGTGTAAAACCCGATTAATAATAAGAGTGCGTAGATGCTCAGCACCAGCAGCAGAATGCGCCAAAATTGGCTGGGCACAGCCAGGTGTATGACAGTGATTTCAACGATGACTAGACCGACGATTACGGTAACCACGGTTCGTAGGTTCTTGTACCCGGGGTGGGCGTCGACACCGGCAGTGGAAGAAGGCCGTGTAAAAATTTTAGTGAGCGACCACAGCGAACTGATCTCCGAAACCAGCAAAGCCAGCGCCAATCTAGGAACCCCGAAACGCTCGGCAGTGTCAGAGAGGGAGAGCGACCAAGATCCTTTCTTCCGCCGATCCATAACCATCCCAGCAAACAACAGCAGGAAAGCTACGGCGATGACTGAGACAGGGGCCAATAGCCACCAGCCAGAAAGTGACGACGACGTCGCCGAGAGGGTTACCACTGCGATTTCGGAAATAATTCCGAGAACCAGCAGCGTTCTAAACATGGTTTTCATTTATTTTTCTCTCGTCACTACTCGGCTGCACGACTTTGGCGTTTCATCCCGCCTTCGTCACAACGTCGTTGTCACAACGCCTTTGCCACAACCACGAAACCTGACAAAGCAGATAACAAAAACGGACCCCGCGCACCCGCCAGAGCCTCCGTACCCTTGCTGCATTCCTGCCCTGGGGGAGTTGAGAGGATGAACGCCACGCGAGATCCTGCAGACAAACCTACCACATGGCCACCGCTGTGGTCTAACCTCGCAGCATCCCGGCGACATGTGCTGAACTAGTGTTCTGCCACCGGTTTTTTAGGCAACACTGCACGCAGGCGATATTCTTAGCCCATGGGTCGCCATCACCGCACTAGCTCGTCGCAGTCCGAACATCAGCCATCCGGTCGCAACCTCAGCGCCATCAAAACCTGGACGTGGCCTCAGCGCGTACTCGCAGCCGGACTAATCCTCGCGGCCGCGGCGACGATCATTGGGTTTATCATCCAGTGGCCGCCCAATGAAGAGCCCCCGGTCAGTGAGCAATTCGAGCAAACCTCATCACTTTCCGGTGAGCTTGTCAACGGCACCGTCGCCATCGTCCAGCCCGGCATGTGCGGTTCCCCGTCGAATGGCCAGGTCTTTGACACTTCCCCGCAAACCAACCCAGAGGCGCCACACGATTGCACCCACGCGATAATCGATTTAACTTCCGGCGAACATGAAGGCCAACGTACCCTGCTGGAGATCCACCCAGAAATCCCGGGCAATCCGCAATTGGAAGAGGGCGACAAGATCGCTCTTTCCAAGCACGACGCCGGAAGCTATGGTTTTCAAGATTTCCAACGCAGCACCACTATTTGGCTCTGGCTGGCAGCAGCGGTCATCCTGATCATCGCGGTTGGCGCCTGGCGCGGCCTACGCGCAGTATTCGGCTTGGTCATTACCCTGGCTGTGATCGCGGCGTTTCTTATTCCCGGGCTCATCCACGGTGGTTCCGCTATTCTGCTTGCACTCACCTGCGGCGCCGCTGTGCTGTTCTTGGTGCTGTTTTTAGTGCATGGTTTCAGCTGGAAAACCGCTAGTGCCATGGGCGGCACGTTGTTGGCATTGTGCCTATCCGTGGGCTTGTCGACGCTTGCGGTGGCCACCGCCGGCATCCGTGGCCTGGGCGATGAGAATAATTTGAATATCCTGGTTTACCTGCCAGGAGTCAGCATTTCCGGGTTGATGCTCGCGGGCATGATCATTGGCGCGCTCGGTGTTCTTAACGACGTCACCATCGCGCAAGCCTCCACCGTCAACGAAATGCGCGAACTGGAACCCGGCGCGAAACCCCTGCGCTTGTTCGCTGGTGCCATGCGCGTCGGCCGTGACCATATTGCGTCGATGGTATACACCCTGGTCTTAAGCTATACGGGTGTGGCCTTGCCGACGCTTTTGCTGCTGAGTATTTCTGGTCGTCCGCTGGGGCAAATTCTCAGCAGTGACATCATGGCGACGGAAATACTGCGGTCGGTTACCGGAGCGATTGCGCTGGTCTTGGCGGTTCCACTCACCACCGCCATTGCTGCTTTGACTGTACGCGCCCCTGCCGCCGTTGATGCTGCCCCGCGGGAAGCATAAATTAGCAACCGACATACAACACTGAGATGCAACATACGACACCAAACATAAGACATAGTGTCGTATGTGTAGTATGTTTATCATGAATCATACTTAAGGGGTTTGTTTCATGATTGACATCAACGCTATTCACGCGAAAATCGCCTCACTACGAGAGCTCGGAACAGACACACAAGACGTCGAAGTTAAAGCTGCGTTCGGGGGCTTGCCCAAAGAGTTACCAGAAACTATTTCCGCATTCGCTAATGGCAATGGCGGTTTACTCATCCTTGGGCTCGACGAGAACAATAATTTCGCTACCTCGGAAAAATTCGATGCCCAGGCCATCACCGACGGCCTACAAAATGCGGCCGCCACCAAGGTCTACCCGGCAATTCGTCCGTTATTCATTGAGACTATCCCAATCGACGGTCGTTCGGTTGTCGTCGCACAAATTCCAGCTATTGCAGACTATGACAAACCCGCGTACGTCACGAATAAGGGAATGTACCGCGGATCATATATTCGTACCGCTGATGGCGACCACTTGATGCAGCGTTATGAAATTGACCGGCTATTGGAACAATCCCATCAGCCGTCGTGGGATTTGGAGATTGTGCACCGCGCAAGCCTGGATGATCTTGACGACGAGCTCACGAACCGCATCATTGCGCGCGAGAAAGAAATTCACCCACGAATTTTCGGCAAAGCTAGTACGTTGCAGGCCATGCACCGGCTCAACATCATAGCCACTGATGCTGATGGCACGGTTCGCCCAACCCTGGCTGGCTTGCTTGCTCTTGGAACCTACCCACAGCAATTTTTCCCGCAGTTATCGATTACCTTCACCCATTATCGTGGCACAACTAAAGCCAGCGACGCATCCGGAATCCGCTACACGGATACGTTAACCGTTGAAGGGCCGATACCGCTGTTGATCGAAGAGGCTACTCGCAAGGTGCAGGCTACCTCACCCCGGGGCGCTATCATGCGCGGGGCGTTTCGGTACGATCTTTTTGATTTCCCGCCGGTTGCGGTACGAGAAGCCATTACCAATGCTGTCATGCACCGCGATTATTCTCCGGAAGCTCGTGGCACACAGGTCCAAGTAGATTTATTCGCCGATCGCTTGGAGGTCCGTAATCCAGGTGGACTGTACGGCGCTGTCACTGTCGATACTTTGGGAACGGATGGCATTTCGAGTTCACGGAATCTTGCTCTATCCCGCATTTTAGAATCCACTCCGTATCTTGACGACGGCTTCGTGGCCGAAAATCGCGGCTCCGGCTACCAAGAGATCTTAGACAAATTGCACCGCGACCTCCTGCCGCCACCGGAAGTTCGGAACAGTCTGACACGCTTCGCTTTGCTGTTTTATAAGCGCGGCGAGACAGAACACACGACGCTCACAAAACACACGGAATCCTCAGCTCATGCACATTCCATAGCGCACTCTAAGCCTGCGGTAAATACCTCCACACGTGAGGCGATTGTGGATTACTTGCGCACGCATGATTCTGCCAGCACCAAAGAACTAGCCGACGCTGCGGGTGTGACAGCAGAAACTATCCGGCGCAGTCTCCGCCAGTTACTAACCGAAAATCTTGTAAGCGCTACAGCCCCACAGCGGAGCCCGAAACAGCGTTACCGATTGGCGCAATTGGCCCCCGCGCGGCGTTCAGCTGACTAAACTACGCGCTACGCTGACTGCGTAGCGCGCGTTCTTCGTCTTCGACGCTTTGATTGAACTCCATCTTGGATGCCTGCCATTCATCTTCGGTCATGCGCAATCGCCAGTACCCAGAAATCGAAGTGTCCTCTTTCGCGATATCACCGTCCACGTACAAAAACTTTCGGACGTCTTTGATCATTTCGGCAACACCATGGACAAACCAGCTGGTCCGCTTCGCTGGGTAACCGGCCTCACGGATAGCAGAAACCAAAGCAGTACCCGGCATGCGCCCATCCTGCAGCACCCAATGCAGGTTGACACCAGCCGGTTCCGGCATGGGCATGGTGCACTCTGCATCGGCGATCTCCAGGTACACATCGGCAGTGGTGTTTTCCGGCAGGTTTTCCAACGCGGCGGCAATCGCGGGTGCCGCGGCTTCATCACCAGCTAATACAAAATGTTCGTAGTCATCGCTTGGGTGCCATTTTCCACCAGGCCCGAGAAAACCGATGCGTTCACCGATCTTCGCGTTGTGCGCCCACACCCCGGCAACGCCGTGCTCGCCATGCACCACAAAATCGATCTCAAAATCTCCCGTGGCCGGATCGATCCGGCGGAAGGTGTAAGTTCGGCGCACCGGCTGGTGCTCCCTCGGCTGGGTTTTCTTTATTTCTTCTACATCAAATGGCCAGCTGTAGTCGGCCCCTGCTGGCGCAAAAAGCAGCTTGACATAATGATCAGTAAACGGAAATTCGCCTCCAGCCAAGCTCGGGCAAGAAAAACTGAGACGCACCATAGTGCGGGATAACTGGGTACGCCCCGTGACGGTGGCTTCCCGTACTTGCCGTTTTTTCTTTGGCTTTTCCGACTTCTCTGGCTTCGCGGTGTTGTTCTCTAGCTTCTCTTCAGGCGCGGTATTCATCTCCGAGGAATTCATAAAGCATAGCCTACCTTTCCAGAACACAGCCGACACCGTTCAGGCCACTGCGACAACCCCCATCAACCGCGCCCAGCATCTCTAGCAACCACATCTTCCAATAACTCAGCAAAGCGCTGACCGGTCTTTTCCCAGGAAAACTGTTCCGCGAACTTCCTCGCCCCGGCACCGAGCTTTGCACGCAAGGAGTCGTCGGCAAGAATTTTTTGCAACTGTACCGTCAACTGCTCTGGAGTATCAGCGAGCAACCCGGTGCGCCCGTGCCCGACGGAATCACGCAGCCCAAAGCTATAACCAACCGTCGGCACGGAATGTTTAGCTGCCTCGACAACGGCCAAACCCCAGCCTTCTTTCCGCGAAGGCATCACGTGTACTTCGGCACGCTCAAGTAACGCGTGCTTATAGTCGTCGGTAACTTGCCCATGAAAAAACACGCGCTCGCCCACCCCGGAGGCTTCCGCATAAGCCCGCAATTTATCTTCCCACCAGCCGGAACCAATGACATCTAGCACGACGTCGTCGGCAAGCCCATTTGCCCCAACCAGCCCAGCTAGCGCATCGATGGCGTGCTCGATTTGTTTATGCGGAACCAGCCGCGACAGCGTGACAATGTGCACCCCACGACGCTCCAAGCGCGGTATGAGCGCGGGCACCTCATCCACACCGTTTTCAATGATCGCAGCATCCGGCACCCCGAGGGACTGTAAATCCTCCTTGGAGGCCTGCGAAACAGTCACATAGGGCGCGCCCCGGTACACCTTCGGCGCGATTTTCGATTCCAACAACCAACCAACCCGCGCCAGCACCGGCCCAGCAACCGGCCATTGTTCCTTGTGCCAGTGGTGCGTGAGCAGCACCGTTGGGCGAAACACCAAGCGCGCAAAAAAAGGAATTCCATTTTGCGTATCGACGACCACATCAAGGTTCGCCAACGTGCCCAGCCCCAGCTTGCCGACGAGTATGCCCAACAGTGCTTTCGGATACACCGTGAACTTCCCGCCGCTGCGTGAATAACGCACGCCATCGCGCACCGAACGCCGTGGCATATCAGTGTGCGCCGCGGATCGGTAAATCACCTCATGCCCTGCTCGCGCAAGGTATTCCCCTACCCGCTCCAAATACAGCTCGGAACCGCCACCTTGCGGGTGGGTGGAATCGCGCCAGCACAGCAATAAGATCTTCATATTCCGTACCAGCTTAGCGGGGTAGGGCTGCATCCACATCAGAAGGACTAGAACTATACGCAGTCAGCACAAAACACTGGCCCGAAATATTCCCCGAGCTGCCAGACTACTTGTGAATGGGGCCATTCTTAATTAGTGGAACCTGATTACCGTACGTGCGAACCTTTTTTAATTCCATGACAAATGCAACCAAAAGATTGAGAAAGAAGAGAGCAAACGCAGAGTAAATATAGGTGACCATTGTTCCAAGTCCAATGAACGAATCAGGATATTCGCTAGCTTCAACAGCAGCCATAGGCACTGCAAGGCCTGCGGCGACAGCAATCGATGCGAGTACACAACCCCGAAAAGGGTGCTGTTGCAAAGTTGGGGCAGTAGGAAGACCGGCGTGGAATAATCAGGTCCATGGGCATCTTCTCCGGTCGGCAGTTCCCTCGTGAAATCATCCTGTGGGCGGTGCGGTGGTACTGCCGCTACGGCGTGAGCTATCGCGACCTCGAAGAGATGATGACCGAGCGGGGAGTGCCGGTCGATCACACCACGATCTACCGCTGGGTNCAGAAATATGCTCCTGAGCTGGATAAGAAGACCCGGTGGTATCGGCAAGTTCCTGACTGGCAGGCCAGGTCCTGGCGGGTGGATGAGACCTATATCCGGGTCGGGGGAAAGTGGTGCTACCTCTATCGGGCAATCACTAACAGAGCAGGTCCCGGGGAGCTCTCTCCCCTACTCGCGAGGCAGAACTGCACTCCGGCCCACCAGCGTGAGCAGCGAGACTGCAATCTTCAGCTAGCCTTCATCGCCATTTAGTCGTGAGACCACGACATTGGCGTCGACATCCTCAGGAACAGCCATCTGTAGGGACTCTCCCTGAAGACTGCCCTGCACCCTGACTGCGGAGAGAATGTCGCCGTCGCTCTTCGTCACCAGGCGCGCGCTTTCGCCAGCTTCGGACGCTTCTGTCGAGAGCTTCTGCACGACTTCAGCTCCATCGCTATCAAGCGTCACGTCAATCATCCTGGGCCCTGACGACGCTGCAGAGTCAACACCCACTCGCTCGAAATCTGCCGGATTGATCAGAATGTTCTCGCCTTGGAACAAGACACACTGCGAGCTCGAATCGTCTGCACAGGTCTCCGAGACGGCCATCTCCAATACGGCCGCCGACTCGCCAGAGGCATTCTCAGAGGCCGCTGGTGCCCCTTCGTCGGCGGTACTTCCGCCGTCCGTGCAAGCCGCTAGGGCCAGTAACAGGGGCGCGACAGCAGCAAGTTTCCACATAGAAGTGGACCCTACCTAACGCCGCTTCCCGTCGCGGCAGCATTGTTGGCTCTGTTAACAGCCACAAGCAGATCCACCCCAGACCAGCCTTAACCTGTCAATCCGAATCATGCCCGCCACTCGACCGTTGGCTGCATGGCTCTGTTGCAAAGATTGGCGGCAGTCAGAGGTAGGCTGTCGCTCTGCGCCGATCAGGCGGCTGCTGCGAAATGGTGGTTGAGCATGCCCATGGCCTCCGTCAGCGCCGAGGGCCCAATGCCAAAAGCTCTCTCCACAAGGCGCACCTCGCCCCTGATGCCGGGCTGCAGGCACCAGGGGNGAGCCTGTCCTTTGCGCAGGGCTCGCATGACTTCGAATCCCTTGATCGTGGCATAGGCCGTGGGGATCGATTTGAAACCGCGCACCGGCTTGATCAGTATCTTGAGCTTTCCGTGATCGGCCTCGATCACGTTATTGAGATACTTCACCTGCCGGTGGGCCGTCTCCCGGTCCAGCTTTCCTTCGCGCTTCAATTCGGTGATCGCTGCACCATAGCTCGGCGCTTTGTCGGTATTGAGCGTGGCAGGCTTTTCCCAGTGCTTCAGGCCTCGCAGGGCCTTGCCCAGGAACCGCTTCGCTGCCTTGGCGCTGCGGGTCGGCGACAGGTAGAAATCGATCGTGTCGCCCCGCTTGTCGACTGCCCGGTACAGGTAGGTCCACTTGCCCCGCACCTTGACGTAGGTTTCATCCAGGCGCCAGCTCGGATCAAAGCCACGCCGCCAGAACCAGCGCAGCCGCTTCTCCATCTCCGGGGCGTAGCACTGGACCCAGCGATAGATCGTCGTATGGTCGACCGAAATGCCGCGTTCCGCCAGCATTTCCTCAAGGTCGCGATAGCTGATCGGATAGCGACAATACCAGCGCACCGCCCACAGGATCACATCACCCTGGAAATGGCGCCACTTGAAATCCGTCATCGTTCCGTCCGTCCAATCTCCGCCAAGCATGCTCAAGCTTCACGATTTTTGCAACAGAGCCATATCGACAACCTCTCGCGCAACCAAGACATCGCGGTCGGACTGCAAGTGATCTTGAAGCCACGGGCCCGTCCCACCCCGACATGGACCTCGATGCCCGAACGGACGTTAGATTTCGAGTTCTAGGTGTGATGTCCAGGGACGTTGTTGAGTCGGTCGAAGGGTACGCCGCCAATCGCAGAGTGGTGTCGGTGGTGGTTGTAGAAGTGGAGCCAGCCGGGCAGCGCCAGGCGTCGTTCGGCCTCTGAACCGTAAAACCTGGCATAGGCCCAGCCGTCCCCGAGCGTGCGGTGGAATCGCTCGATCTTCCCGTTCGTCTGCGGCCGGTAGGGGCGTGTCCGCTTGTGTCGGATGCCGAGCCGAGCGCAGAAGTCCCTCCATGCGTGGGATCTGTATGCCGACCCGTTGTCGGATAGGACTCGCTCGACGGTCACGCCTCGTTCGGCGAACCAGGCCACGGCGCGTTCGAGAACTCCCACCGCTGTGCTCGCCTGCTCATCCGACCAGATTTCTGCGTATGCGACGCGGGAGTGGTCATCGATGACTGTGTGAACGAACGCCGTCCCGGTGCGCGGCTTGTGATCTTTTCCTCGTGGTAATCCCGGAGTCGCGAGCTTGTTCCGTGCGCCTTGCTGCCGACCTACGTAACGATGTCCACCGCCGTCGGGGATGTTGCCGAACTTCGTGACATCGACATGAATCAACGATCCCGGATGAGGATGCTCATATCGCCGCAATGGCTCGCCAGTGACACGATCGATATGCGAGAGGCGGTTCACGCGGCAACGGACGAGGACCGCGTGAACAGTCGACGTCGAGAGACCAAGTCGCGCAGCGATCTGGGCTGGCCCCAGTCGAAGCCGCCAGCGCAGGTTGATGATCTTCTTCTTGACATGCTCGGGCGTCCTGCCTGGGATCCGGTGCGGCTTGCTGGAGCGATCCTGCATCCCAAACTCACCCTCTTCCCGGTAGCGGCCTGCCCATTTCCGGGCAGTGATCGGGGAGACCATGAACATCTTTGCGGCGATCGTGGCCGGATAGCCGTCTTCGACAATCAGCCGAGCTAACCGGAGACGGGCACGAGGAGTGAGAAGAGCGTTCGGATGGGTCATCAATTGGCCTCCGCCGCGGTCTTCGTAAGCGCGCGTCTGGTGAGAAGCATGATGACGAGAGCGATCGCTGTCAGCACCGAAGCGACCCAAACCGGCGCGAGCAGCCCCAGCCCGGTCGCGAGCCCGAGCGCACCAAGCACGGGCCCCGCTGCAGCTCCGATATTCAATGCTGCGGTTGCGTACGAACCGCCCATCGTTGGCGCACCCGATGCTGCATACAGCACACGCGTGATCAGAGTACTGCCGACGCCGAACGACAGGAATCCCTGAACGAGGACGAGGACGATAAGCGCAACGGGATGAGATGCGACCACTGCCAACACGATCCAGCCTGTCAGCAATAGCGGTCCGCCGACTGCGAGCACGAGGCCAGGTCGTTGATCTGATAGTCGTCCTGCGATCGTGACGCCAAGGAACGATCCGATGCCGAACATCACCAGCGCGACGGACACCCACGCTTCGGCCAAGCCCGCGGTCTCGGTCACGATGGGTGCCAGGAAGGTGAATGCCGCAAAGGTCCCTCCGTTGATCAGCGCTCCGAGTGCCATGGCCAGGATGAGCCGCGGCGTCGCCAACTGGCTGAGCTCGACACGGAGCCTTGGTGAGGTCGCGCTAGTCTCGCTCCGACCAACATTGTTCGTGACGCCACGAATGACTCCAACGGCCGCGGGAATACAGAGGATGGCGATCGCCCAGAACGTCGTTCGCCAGCCCAGCGCTGTGCCGAGCAGTGCCCCGGCGGGGACGCCCACGACGGTTGCGATCGTCGTGCCGGAGAGCAGGATCGACAGTGCACGCCCCTTCTGGTTCGCTGGCACGAGGGTAGTGGCCGTGCTCAGTGCTACGGCGAGGAATCCTGCGTTTGCGAGAGCGCTGAGCACC
Source organism: Corynebacterium propinquum DSM 44285 (assembly GCF_000375525.1). Lineage (GTDB taxonomy): Bacteria > Actinomycetota > Actinomycetes > Mycobacteriales > Mycobacteriaceae > Corynebacterium > Corynebacterium propinquum. The sequence goes on along the minus strand of NZ_AQXC01000009.1, from coordinate 579 downwards.
CGGGTGATGAGCAGGAGAGAGAACACTGGTGTCATCGCTCCGATGACGTGGCTTCCCGCGAACACGAGAAGGCAAACGATCAATGTGAGCCGCGGTGGCCAACGGCGAGCGAATGCCGCCATCACTGGCGCGCCGACGACCATACCGACTGCGAATGCGGAGGTCAGCAGGCCCGCAGTGCCGACCGAGACGTCAAGTTCGGTCGCGATCGCGGGGAGCAATCCCGCGAGCATGAATTCTGAAGTGCCCATGACGAAGACCGCCAGGGCAAGCATGTAAAGGGCAAAAGGCATCGAGTACTCCGAGGTGTGAGATCAAGAAATGGTTCTTCTTGTCACCACGGCCAGCGCCCCGGGTACGCCAGACATACGCCCACACAGATCGTGGGCGTCGTAACTAGTGGTTCAAGGGGCTGGCGGTGTGACCGACAACCCCTGACCTGTCTGATTCGGGACTCGACATGCCCCAAACTCTAACATGCCTTGGTGCTGTTGCAAAGTTGGGGCAGTAGGAAGACCGGCGTGGAATAATCAGGTCCATGGGCATCTTCTCCGGTCGGCAGTTCCCTCGTGAAATCAT
>NZ_AQXC01000008.1 GCF_000375525.1 Corynebacterium propinquum DSM 44285 | reverse complement strand
AACCAAGCGCCTTTCAGCAAAGCAGCGAGACCGACTTTACACACCAAGTTACTTGAACACAAACCAGAACACTGTGTCGTTGATCACAACACCGCGAACCAGACTGCCACACAAGCAACCAGCGAAACCCACCCACAACAACCACCAACCACACAGTCAGCAGCCACCAAAGGCAAGCATCGGCCCTATAAAATTATCATCCATCCCCGCCAGACAAACAAAGCACAACAACCACCAGAAACAACATCCTGTGAAGTTATTTTCTCTGTCAGCCCCTCGCGGCGACTTGGATAAGCTTAAGCGATAAGTAAACACATTGCAAATTCGAGGTTTATTGCAAAAGTTTTTGCAGGTAAGGGGCGGTTTTGATTAACAACACCATGACGCATAATTCGACCAATGTTTGCGTGACAATCACGATCGGAACAGCTTCAAATCCCTCCGGGAACGCTAACGCAATCGGCATAACGACTAAGGAATTTCGAGCCACGCCGGAAAACACCGCCGCCACCCCATCGTCGACACGCAACTTCGTTACCTGTGCGGCAACAAGCCCGACCGTCACCATGACTGCGGCGAAGACAACATAGATAGCAACTGCCGGGACAAGCGCGCGGCTGTCACGGAACACATCTGCGCCGTACGTCGCGGTGATGGCGAATAACGTCACCACCATCAAGGGCACCATTGCTCCATCTACAGTGATTCGAGTTTGTCTGGCTATCCCTCCGACGCACCGATTCCGCCACGTGCGTTCACACCTCTGCACAAACCACGCAAGACCCAATGGGATCACCAACAACCCCACGACGGAACGCACTATTGGACCCATCGCCGCCTCAACGAACCCCGCCCCGATCAACCGCGGGAGTAGCAAACTGAGCAGCAACATCTGCAGCACAAACAGCAATGGGGTGATCGCCAATAACCGATGATTTGCAGCTCCGGCCAAGCCCGAAAATGGCACAACGTAGTCGATGCAGGGGGCCAACAGGACCAAAGTAATGCCGAGAAGAAGTGCCTGGTCACCACGCACAGGCTGGACTAAGACCCAAACAACACACGGCACGACGAGAAAATTTAATGCCACAATTACCGCGGTTAGCCGCGGGGCTAATCGCACCCGCCGCAGTGGTAGCGCAGAAAACGTCGACAGCATCAAAAGGCCAAGAGCCGGACCCACCAGCTTTTCCAGATCCCAGGGCGATACGAAAAGACCGAGCAGTATCGTCGCCACATAGAAAAGAACCTGGTGTTCAGCTAGGAAATCTATACACCGCTGTATCTGCTGTGCCACCAGGTTCTGAATCATCATTTCGCCGCTATATTTTCGCGATCAATTTTTGCTGTCTCATCCTCTTCGTCGTCAGCCATTTTAGTGATAACAGGCCAGCAGACCGTCCGGCCCATCAATCACCGCGATGTCCGTATTAAAGATCTCAGTAAGAATATGGTCTTTCATGACCTCTTCTGGAGTGCCGAACTCACAGATCTGACCGTCTTTCACCGCACAGATATAGTCCGCATAGCGTGCGGCGAAGTTAATATCATGCAGCACCAGGATAATGGTCCGCCCGAACTCAGGACCTACTTGTTTCAGGTGCCGCATCATCTCGACAGAATGCGCAATATCGAGGTTATTTAACGGTTCGTCGAGAAGCACATAATCAGTCTCCTGACACAACACCATCGCGACATACGCGCGTTGGCGCTGCCCACCCGATAGCTGGTCCAGGTAGCGGTTCTCCAGCGGAGTGAGATTCAGAAAGTCGATGTACTTCGAAATGATTTCTTCGTCGGCAGGCGTCAAACGACCTTTGGAATACGGGAAGCGCCCAAACCCGACGAGCTGACGCACCGTCAAACGCGTAATGAAATGATTCTCCTGGCGCAGAACGGACACAATGCGCGCCAAGTCTTTCGACTTCGTATTAAAGATATCGGCCCCGCCGACAGTGATCTCGCCGGAATCCGGCTGCAGTAGCCGCCCGATCATCGTGAGCAAGGTTGATTTACCCGCACCGTTCGGGCCCACGAGCGCGGTGATACCGCCGGCAGGAATCTCCAGATTCACCGGACCGATCTCAACGTCACTGCTATAGGCCTTGTGCAGGTTTTGGAGGGTAATCACAAGCGTCCCTTTCTCAAAATGACAAATAGGAAGACCGAGCCGCCAACCAGCTCGATGACGATCGAGACAACTCCCTGGGCATAAAAGACGTGGTTGAGCACGAAATACGCACCAGTGAGTACTGAAAATGCGGTCAATACCGCCATGGGGAAAATGAAACGGTGGTCAAAGGTATCGGCGAATTGATAAGCCAACGTCGCTACCAAAAAGCCGAGGAAGGTCATTGGTCCGACCAACGCCGTCGAGACCGCCATCAGCACCGATACCAAAATCAGCGTACCAATCGACCACATCTTGTAGTTCAGGCCCAGGTTCATCGCAGCGTCTTTGCCAAGCCCCAAAACATTCAACCTGCGCGAGAAAACGAACAATAGTCCGGCTGCCCCCAGGCAGAGCGGAATAGCTAATGGATAATATTCCGGATCAGCATTATTAACCGAACCAAACATTCGTGCGGTCAACACATCGAATTCGGACGGTGTGAGCAAGCGCTGCATGAACGTCGAAATAGAACCCAGACCGCCGCCGATGATGATGCCGACCAGCAGCATAGCGTGCATATTTGCATGCCTTCCGGTCAGCAACCAGGAATACAGAATCAACGAGAGCAAAATCATCACGACGATCTGGAACACGAACGTCGACAAAGTACGGGCGTTGTGCAGTCCGGCTGCGCCCAAGAAAAATACGGTGGAGGTATGAATCAGCACATATAGTGATTCAAACCCCATGATGGAAGGGGTAATAATGCGGTTATTCGTGACGGTATGAAAAGCCACCGTGGCCATGGCTTGGCAGATCGCGACCACCGCCATCGCGATCACGGAATTCATCCGCCGCTCGGCAATGAGCCAAAATTGCTCGGTGCCCACGGGCATCGGGTTCCCATAGGCCAAAAGGCCAAACCCGCAACCAGCAGCGATGACTGCGAGGACACCGAGAATAATCCAATACTTGCCGGCCGCAGCGGAATTTTGAAACGCAGAAGCGCTGCGTTCGCGTGGTTGTTGCCCTTGGTTCTCGCTTATGCGCCGTGCCGGACTCATGCCCTGCTCCACACGCCCCGACGGCTCAGGATTTCCCGCCTGCGCACGATCTTCTACGCGAGAAGTATGTCCGGATGCGTTATTTGTCTGGAGATTATCCACGGCGTGCCTGCCTAACAATCAGAGTGACAAAAACAATGGCACCAACAATGCCCAATATGACAGAAACTGGCATTTCGAATGGACTGATAATGGTACGTCCGATGAGGTCACACACCACCACAATGGCGATTCCGAGCAAGCAAACCCACGGAAGATTCGAACGCAAATCATCGCCGCGGAACATGGAGACCACATTCGGCACAATAAGGCCCAAAAATGGCAACGCTCCCACCACGACCGTCACGACGCCGGTGGCCACCGCGATCAAGGCAGTACCCGCCAACACGATCCGCGCGTAATTAACGCCAACGTTGGTGGCAATGTCTTCGCCAAGCCCGGCAACCGTCAAACGATCGGCGAAGAAGAAAACCGCAACAGCGATCGCGACAACCACCCACAGCACTTCATATTGGCCTTTGTATACAGACGTAAACGAGCCCATAAACCAAATGCCCAACGATTGCAGCATGTCGAATTGCAAGGCGAAAAATGTCGAGATCGACGAGACCACTGCGCCCAGCATGATGCCGATAATTGGAACTACCAACGATGACCGCAGCGAAACCTTGCGCAAAAACAGGAAAAACACCATGGTGCCGACGAAGGCAAAAAACACGGCACCAATCATGCGTTCAAGCACCGACGCCGTCGGGATGAAGTACATGACAAACAGCAGACCAAGACCAGCCCATTCGGTGGTTCCGGTGGTGGTCGGCTCGACAAATCGGTTTTGTGTCAGTAGCTGCATGACCAAACCTGACATCGCCATCGCAGCACCTGCCAAAACCAACGCAATAGTGCGTGGCAAGCGCGTGATATAGAAGAAGTCCGAACCGTCAGCTGCTTCAAAGATGTTGTATTCGCCAACCATCAGTGATGTCACCAGCAACGCTGCAACGACGACGAAACCGACGGCCAATTTCCAGTCGAATAATTTCGTCCGCGTCTGCGCGCGCCGTGGTTGGGTTCGCTGTCCCGACTCGCCCGTCGGCATGTTCGTGCCATCGGGGGTGCCAGGCGTTGTCGCAGTGGTCATGTCTTGTGCCTTCATTTCTTCATCATCTACCGATGCTTATGATCTACCAATGCTCATGGCAATGCCGAGGCTACGGTTTCGTAGCCTCGGCTGGCATTGTAGGTCTCAGCGTGCGCATCATTCGACGAATGGTGACTATTCTCGCGGACGATCACGCACGCCTTCGAACGAGAGCGGGAGAATTACTTCTTCGCTGCTTCAAACGCGTCAGCGATGTCGTTCAGGATCTCGGTGTAGGTAATGATGGATTCATTGGTGTAGGTGTCTTCTGGTGCATAGACAATCTGTCCATCTTTGACCGCAGCGACGTTACGCAAAGCATCGGAGCCTTCAATCACGTCTTTCGCTGCCTGGTAGCCAGGTTCCAACCGCGCAGAAATTGCAGCGTCGCGGTCCAGTACGAACATCCAGTTTGGGTTAGAATCCGCGATGGCTTCTACGGAAATATCATCACCTTTGTGGTTCTGCGAGGCATCATCGACCTCGAGCGCAGGCTTCAAATCCAACATGTCGAAGACAGGTCCATAAACACGGCCGAGGGAAGGAGCCACATAACCGATCTCGCCACCGGAAACGTTCAGTGCCATCACGCTGGATTCACCATCGTAGGCCTTCTTCGCGCGCTCGATAGCAGCATCGAATTCGTCGACGAGTTCTTGGGCGTCATCCTCATGACCCAGAATTTCGCCGAGTCCCAGTGCGTGCCGACGCAACTCCTCCGCGAAGTCTTCGTCGTCACGAGGCTCGAACTCTACCAAGGCAGCATCTGGGTTCAGCTGCTTGATGTCGTCGTAATGCGACTGGAAACGCTGCCCGTTGATGATGAGATCCGGCTGTGCAGCAACCAAAGCTTCCAGGTCTGGTTCGCGGTGCATGCCCAGATCGGCGACGGAATCGTCCTCGCGGTAAGCGTCAACCGTGTGCGGAACCAGTTGCTTCGGAGCAGCAACGAGGTCTACTCCCCACTTTTCCAGGATCTCGAAAGAGCGGTTGTCAGTTGCGGCAATGGCCTTGGAGTTCTTCGGAACCTCCTGAGTGCCATGGTTATCTTCGATGGTGATGGTGTCACCGTCGGAGGCAGCATCTGACGAAGATTCCGCAGCGCTTGATTCTGCCGACGTCGTAGCATCTGCGTTGGTGCTCTCAGCATCATCAGTGGAACAAGCGGTAAGAACCAGGCTGGACAGAGCAAGTCCAGTGATTACAGTATTGCGGATTTTTACTGAAGCCATCTTCGTTCACTTCTCCTTGGGGGTAGCGTAAGTTCGCAACTCTGATAATTGCCTGTGTGAGCAATTCGCAAACACACAGCCAAAGCTTAACCTTATTAAGCACGGGTTGACTTAACAAGGGTTGGCTGGACTACTACACCCCACGGTGGACAAAACACATTAGGAAATCGTTACTTAACCAGCATTTTCCTATGCTTTTCCAATCTTGCCCCCTACCCCCGCTAGTGATTTAAGCGACGTTGCGCTTGCCGACGCGCCATGCACCGTAGATTAAAGGAATTTGTAGGGGCAATCGCAGTACGCTCACCACGGCTTTTCGCCGTGACTGCCGCACCCACCGCCTCATCATTTCCACGTTTGCGGGAAACACTGCAACCAAAAACGCCGCCGAAGCATAACCTGCAATCGAGCGGGTATGGGATTTACGCAGCGCACATGCAAGACCAAGTTCCACTGCACCACTGACATAAGTAGCACACCGCGCAGAGACCGGGACCCACCCCGGAACAATCGAATCGAAAACCGCGGGGCGGAGAAAATGCAGTACGCCCGCGACACCAAAAATCCCACTCAGCCCACGAGCACCTGGGGTTATACCTTCACTAAGCCGATGGAACTGCCTACTCTTGCTGGTAGAGACACCCAACACGTTAGTTCTCCTATCCCGCGTCTTATTCATCTCCTTAAGTTAGCAAAATTGCTTCTTACAAATTGCAGACTCATCTTCGTATTTTCCACGCTTCTATTCGTCGTTTAGCCCCCTTGTGTTCACAGCACAAAAGTGTAGTTTTAGGCTGTTACCGTAATCATTTTCGTGAGTAAGTTCGAGGATTCTCTCATGTCTACATCTCAGCCGGCGACAGACTCCGGCACCACAGCAGACGAAACCGGGCCAAATACCGGTTCCGCAGCCTTCTTCGGCCACCCACGCATGCTGGCCAACCTGTTTTTCGTGGAAATGTGGGAGCGTTTCTCCTTCTACGGAATGCAGATCATCCTGGTCTACTACCTCTACTACTCCGTCGCCGACGGCGGATTGGGCCTCGATAAAGGCGCCGCCACCGGTGTCATCGGCGCATACGGTGGCATGGTCTACCTGATGGCCATCGTCGGCGGATATCTAGGCGATAAAGTCTGGGGCCCCGAGCGCACACTGTTTTATTCCGCTATTGCGATCATGGCGGGCCACATCGCACTGTCCATCATCCCAGATGTCAGCGGTGTCGTCATCGGCCTGATCCTTATCGCCGTAGGCTCCGGTGGTCTGAAGACCAACGCATCCGTCCTGGTCGGCTCGCTCTATGACCTGAAAGACACCCGCCGTGACGCTGGCTTCACCATCTTCTACATGGGCATCAACATCGGTGCGCTGCTGGGCCCCTTAGCGACGAACTTCGCCTGGGATGTTTCCGGTTTCCACTTGGGATTTGGTATCGCGGCCATCGGTATGGCACTCGGACTCATCCAGTACTGGTTCACCCGGAAAAACCTGCCAGCCAGTGCTCACCACGTGTCGAACCCAGCGTCGCCCGCAGAAAAGAAGAAGGCACTTGCTGCAACCATCGCGTTTATCGTTCTCGTCGTCGTCATGGTCTGGGTCGGGCTCATCACACCAGGCAACATTGACACCTGGGTGATCGGACTAATCGCAATCTGTGCCATCGTGCTGTTCGTGATCTTGTTCCGCAGCGACAGGACCAACGAAACCGAGCACTCCCGTGTCAAGTCTTTCGTTCCCCTGTGGTTCGGAAGTGTGCTGTTCTGGTCGCTCTACCAACAACAGTTCACCGTCATGGCGGTCTATTCCGATACACGTTTGAACTGGAATATCTTCGGGATGGAGCTCAAGCCCGGGCTGTTCAACTCCATCGCGCCGTTGTTCATCATCATGTTCGGCACACTGTTTTCCGTCATGTGGACCAAAATGGGCGAAAAACAGCCCACTATTGTCACCAAGTTTGCACTCGGTCTATTGGGTGCAGGTATCGCTTTTGCCATCTTCCTGTTCCCTAGCGGACAAGCAATCGTCAACGTGGGATGGCTAGTGGGTGTTCTGTTCGTGATCACGCTAGCCGAGCTGTGCATCTCTCCAACCGGCACCTCGCTGGCCACGAAACTGGCACCAGATGCCCACAAATCCCAGATGATGGCACTGTTCTGGACATCACTGGGTATGGGCACTGCCATCGCTGGATGGCTGGCCCAGTTCTACAGCGAAGAAAACGAAGTCGTGTACTTCTCCATCATGGCAACCGCATCATTGATCGGTGGTTTCGCGATATTCTTCGCACGCAAACCAATTCTCACCATGATGCGTGGAGTACGCTAATTTCCGGCATTACTGGTCTGCGCGAATGGCCAACAACGCATAAGTAATAAGCCAATGCGTGGCCATGAAATCGCCGTCGACAAGCTGCTTTTCCACACTTGCCAGCATCTCTGGCGTGTGCTCAGTAATGAACTCCTGCGCTTGTTGGTCCAAATGCGGGGCCAACTCGCGCAACATCCACGCCCGTGACAGCGTGAGGCCAAACAGGTGCGCTAACTGACCATCACTCGGATCCAAAACTTCCGGGGTGTAGGTCAGAAAAGTCAGCGCATCTTGTTGCGCAGGCAAGAATTTTTCTAGCCAAGCACTGAACTCTGTCTCTTTCAGTACACGCGAAAGCAATAACATTTCGCACAAGGCATTCGATAGGAAGTCGCTACCAGACAACTCCCACTCCAGCGGATAGTCACGATCATCCAGGAAAAGCCTGCGGGCCGCGTCGGCAAGCACCGCAGCGAGTTCGCCACGCCCCATCGCTTCGGCAGCATCGAGCATGAGGAAAAGATTAAACGCAGTGTTGTAATGCATGCCGTGCCTAATCGGATGACTCAGCGCAGAAACCCACGTGCTGATGTGCTTTTCGGTGAGCTCTACCGGCGGGAGAAATTCCTCCCGGCCGGAACGCCGCGCAAGCTGCAATAACCAGGCACGACCGTAGGGCTGCTCAAAACTAGGATCTTTGAGCAAATAATCATATTCGACCTGCAACGCGTGCTTGTCCCACCTCTGCTCCAAGATGTCGTGCAGGCGTTTGCGTGCCTCCGGCGATATTTCTTCTTCTGCCAACAACCACACCGCGGAATATTGCATATGCACGCTCGAGTGCCAGTCGAAACAGCCCCAGAAACTCGGGTGCTGCGTACGTGGTCGCACATCGCAGTCGGCGGCGGAAGTGCTGATGTGCATATTGACGGCAGGAAATTCCTGCTCAAGGACCTCCGCGATACCGCGGGCCCACTTTTCTGCAAACTGCCCCAATGATCCTGTGGCAAATAGTCCGGGAGTCGAATCAGTCATAGGTCACAGTATGCCGAAAGTTTTCGAGCTGTGCCCAAGTTTTCAGAACCGACTCCGTCCCAGTCCCTCCAAGCTAGCATCGCGACAAGTAGCAAAAAGCGATGATATTCACCCCATCGCGGCGCCGATAAGACTTCCCATCGCAGGTAATCATGCCTCGGGTAATCAAGTGTTGGTGCATTTTTGCAAATAGGCGCGCTGAGAGCGGCCTTTTTGTTCACTATTTGCAAAAATGCACCATACACCGTCACGACGAACAGGTAAACTCCTGGGATTAACCCAGATCTGTGGAAGATCATGACATATATGGAAGATATTTGGAAGATATTTGGAAGATGAATACCCCCCACGTGCACGCTACTGCACAGTTAGCATAACCGCAGTACACATGATGTTTATATGAGAAAAGCCCAGGTTATCGCTAACCTGGGCTACCCCCTTTTTGTGGAGCTGCCGGGACTTGAACCCGGGTCCTTCGTTGCTTCGCCAGGGCTTCTCCGTGCGCAGTTCGCGCATGATCCTTACTCGACCCTCCGACTCGCACGAACACGTCTCGGAAGATGGGTCCAGCCATCAGTGAGTGTCCCTACTGGCCCTGATGACTCAGCCAGAAGGCAAGCTCTTTAGTCGATGCCAGATTCCAAGCCAAGAGCATAACTTGGGCTGACAGACACGCGGTCGCTGCAGCTTAATTAGGCAGCGAGGGCGTAGTCACGCTGAGAGGTCTTCTCTGCGTTTATTGTATTTGTAACGCCGCTTACGGTGGCCGTTACCTTACACCGGCACGCTTCCCCTGGCTCAACAGACGAAGTCGAAACCAAATCAACCCCGTTGTCAGGGAAACCCTTGTAAGCGATCAGACTACACCTGATTGTCGGCTACGTGCAAGCTTACGACTACACGAACCGCAAAGCATACTCGCTCTTGCCTACGGCCACATGCAGATTCGTCAGTTCGTTAGCATGAACCAATGCGCACGAAACTTTTCCTCGCTTCTTCGCTAACCACCGTCCTGCTGCTCGCGGCATGTGCTGGGCCAGACAGTTCCAGTGAACGCCCGGCAACAACAGAGTCAAACGGCACAGCTGAATCAACTGGAACAGCTGAATCAACTGGAACAACTCGAGCAACCGGGGCAAGCTCTGCAGAAACTGAGCCTGCACATTCCTCATCCGACACGCAACAAAGCCGGTTCCCCACCGCAGAAAATGACGCGGCAGAGCTGTTGGAAGGCATGACGGTCAGCAACCTCGTCGACAAGAAATCGCAGGACACCGCACGTAAGGCACTCACCGATGCAGGTGTGCCGCAGGAAAGTATCGACGGTTTCTTCCGGCTTGTCGACGAATTCAATCACGCCGTCCCCACCGATAGCCTCATCAACGACGGATTCACCGACTACGGAACGCAAGACCCGGACTATGACGTCGAGGCAATCACCACGGCCTGGCAGCAGCATCACTCCAATTATGCGGGCACGAACTGTCGGATCAACACCTTTACGCTGGCGGATTCGTTGTTCACTGTCGACGATCAGGACAACCCAAAGGAGTCTTTGCTGTTTATCGACCAGGAGTCGCTAAACAACGCGCCAGGAGAAATTCTGGACGAGCAAGAACGTCGAAAGTTCGCTGCGTTCTACAGCAATATCCCGACAACATCGGCACTGAACCCGTCGCAGCACATCGCCGATATCCAGGCACATTTCGACGTACGCGGCATCGAATTCGCAGACACCGATGCGCGTGTGATCTCAATGTTTTCGCACGACACCCTGACCAAACCGGCAACGTTGTTCATTGGGCACACCGGCGTCGCGGTACCGCTGGACGACGGCTACCTGTTTCTAGAAAAAATCGCTTTCGACATGCCGTACCAAGCCATCACCGTGCGGGATATGCAGCAGCTCAACGACTATTTAATGCACAAATACGACGATGGACCAGGACTAGAATATGGCCGGCCCATCATCTTCGATAACGACGAAATCATCGACGGCATGCGCTTTGCCAAGCGGTAGTGGCCGAGCTAGCCAAATGAGCTAGCTCAAGACCAATCGACCAGTAACGTCGTTCAGTCTCACCACACCTTTCGGAATGGCCTGGTTAGCAGAGGGTATCGGTGTTTTTATCCCCGTTGACGTACTGCTGCAGCGCGTATGTGATCGCGGTTACGTATTCGGTAGCACCAATCGGATCCGGGTGGATACCGTCCTCGCGCAACGCCCCTGGGGTGTGCATCGCGTGGGTGCACCAGTCCGCAACATAGACATTGTCGTAGGTCTCAGCGGCCTCGATGATTTGCTCGCGTGCTCGCGGCATCCAGGATCGATCACCATACGGCAGAACCATAACAACGGTGCGGTCGTCACCCATGATCTCCATCATCGAAGCGATCTCGCCCGGATGGGCCTCGCTATTGGTGCCGAATCCGAGGACCACCGTATCGCGCAGCAGCCCTTGTGAGGCCAGCGAGGATGCAACTTGCACACCCACTCCCCACGCACGGGAGACATCCGCATCAACATAAATGCCCGGGTATTCTTCGTTTAACGCCATCAACGACGCCAGCATTACCGAATCACCGATGGCGGTAATTTCGTCACCGGCGGGCATGCTGCGATCGGAAATATCTTTCTTATTTGGCTTGTCTTTCGATTTGCCACTTTCGCCAGAACTGCCCGCGGAGCTGCTGTCGTTGCTGCTTTTCGCGCCGTCGCTTTTGTCAGTATCTGTAGTTTCAGCATCTGTATTTTTGGCATCGCCAGTTTTTGCATCGCCAGTTTTTGCATCGCCAGCGTGCTCCTGCATCTCTTGGCGTTGCTGCCGGTTCTGTTCAGCGAGCGCATCCAAATCTTGCTCCAGCTGCGTTTTATCTGATGAATTCACCACCGCGTAGGCGGTTCCGCTTACCGAGCCAACGGTAAGCACGAGCCCAGCTATCCAGGCAACAGGCGCTTTGGGCGACGTCGACGTCGTGCTGGAAGCCGAAGCCGTGCGTGGACGGTGCGCCCAGATAACCGCGAAGACTGTGCCATAGCCCTTGCGCCGGAACGGGTTTTCTATCCAGCGGTAGCTCAATTCAGACAACCCTAGCGAGATCACCACAGCTAAAAGACCCCACCAGACAGCATGCCCATCCAGTGTCTCTTCTGGCGCCAGCTCCCGGATAATCATAATGACCGGCCAGTGCCACAAATAGATGGAAAACGAGCGCTGGCCTAGATAACGCATGAGCGGGAATTCGAAGACCCACCGCAGCGGCGCGACCTCATAAACTACTGCATAGATCATTCCGGCGCCTGCCAGGCTAGTAATGAACAGCCCTCCCCAATACGGGAAATTGCCGTCATCGGCCATCACAAACAGCTGCACCACATAGACTGCCGTAGCTACCAGGCCGATCAGCGACGCCACGAACCGTGCACGCGTTAGCTCTAACACGGGCCAGGAATCGCGTGTCGGATCAGCCTTGCTGGTGGTCAGCAACATCGCCAATACAGCGCCGATCAACAAGCCGAACGCATGGGTATCGGTGCCGTAATACACGCGAGTGGGATCAGCATCCGGGGAATACACCACCGCCATGGCAATCGCCGAAGCGACCGCCGCCAGCAGCGATGCCAGCGCAATATGCAATCGCTTCCGCGCACCCCACACGGCCAGCAACGCGAACAATGCTAAAGGCCACAGCACGTAGAACTGTTCTTCTACTGCCAGTGACCAATAGTGCGCAAAGACTTCGACCTCGCTGTCAGCAAAATACGAAGCAGACGTCGCTATCTGCGTCCAGTTGCTGACGAAAAACAGTGAACCCAAAAATTGCGTGCGGATATTGACCGCAAAATCGCCCCCAATAACACCGACGATCGCGGTGCAGATCACGAGCACGACGATTGCCGTCGGCATGATCCGGCGCAGCCGACGAACCCAAAAATCCTTCAGATTCACCGTGCCGGTGGTGTCATATTCGCGCAACAACAACGAAGTGATCAAAAACCCCGAGAGCACGAAAAACATGTCGACGCCCAAATAGCCACCGGGTAATGCGTCACCAAAGAAGTGATAGATCACGACGGCTGCGACAGCCAAGCCGCGCAAACCATCTAAGCCAGGAACTTGCCGCAATCTCGCACGCGTTTGAGACATGGGTGAAAGACTACCTGCTTTAAGCGTTAATTCCTTTGACGCGGCGCCCCAGTTCACGAGAAACTTCGCGGTTGATGTCGCGGCGTTTAATATCCTCGCGCTTATCTCGGTTGAGCTTGCCTTCTGCGAGGGCAATCTCACATTTAGCCTTACCGTCTTTGAGATAAACCTTCAGCGGGATCAGCGTACGAGAACCATCACGGACTTGCCCCATCAGCTTGTCAATCTCGCGGCGGTGCAGCAACAGCTTGCGAGTGCGCTTCGGCGAGTGGTTTGTCCAATGCCCCATGGAATATTCCGGGATGTGCAGGTTGCGCAACCAAATCTCGTTTTTGTCCAGAGTGGCGAAGGCGTCGACAAGCGAAATTTTTCCTTCGCGCATGGCTTTAATCTCGGTGCCTACCAGCACCATTCCGGCCTCATAAGTATCGAGAATCTTGAAATCGTGGCGTGCCTTGCGGTTGGTTGCCAGCACCGCTGAATTGGCCGCCGCCGCGTTCTTTTTCGCCTTGTTGCCCTTTTTCGCCATAACAGCTGCAATCCTACTAGTTTTACTTGCGCACGTAGGAGCGCAGCGTGATATAGGCGGTAATACCGGAAAAGAGCATGCCGACGACGGCAACAGCGGGGAAACTAGCCCAAATATCGCGGGTGCGAATCGGTGCGATCAATTGTGATTCGTACAAACCGGCCAACGATGGGTCCACGATCGAGAACTTCGCAGCAAACAAACCCACCCCGGCAACGATGGCACCCAGCAAGGTCGCCAGCATCGCCTCAATCACGAATGGCGCCTGGGTGTACCAACGGGAAGCACCCACGATGCGCATGATGGCGATTTCTTCCCGACGGTTAAATGCCGCGATTTGCACCATGTTGGCGATCAAGAAAATCGCAGCCACCGCCTGCACCACAGCGAGAAGGAACGTCGCATTCCGGATGGTATCCAGGTTGTCCGTGGCCCCGCGGACGTCTTCGACCTGGTCGATGACACTACCGACCTGCGGCAGGTCCCGGATTGGGTCCAGCGGGCTGGTATCGGTCGGATCCGTCAGCCGCACGTGCAGTGCGGCAGGCAGAGCATCCGGTGAGGTCTCTTCCACTAACACCGGGTCAGTTTCGCCAAATACTTCTACGAAACGCTCATACGACTGCGCTTGCGAGCGGAAAATCACCGACTCTACGCCCTCTTCTGACTCTAGAGCCTGCTTGACCTCACTACAGGCCTGCGAGGTGCAGTCTTCATCAGTCGTCGAGATTTCTTCATCCAACTGCACCATCACTTCTACGCGCTCAAGATAAATGTCTTTGGTATCCGACGCCATCATCGACACCAAAACACCGGCGGTGACCAGGCTTAGCGAAATCGCGGTGGTAACAATCAGCGCAAAAGCCATGGTGAAGTTGCGGCCCAGACCTTTGAACGACTCTTTGAGCACAAAACTCAGCTTCATATCTTTCTCCTGCCCTTCCGGGCTGTACTTGCAGGCGGTAGCGGCGCTACCACCCAGCTACCGCGATTCGCCGTAAACACCATGGGCTTCATCACGCACGATTGTGCCCAGGTTCATCTCGATCACACGTTGGCGCATATCGTTGACGGTGCGCGCATTGTGCGTAGACATGACGACGGTAGTGCCTTTCGCGTTGATCTGCCGTAGCAACGTCATGATCTCGTCAGCGGTATGCGGATCCAAGTTGCCAGTTGGTTCGTCGGCAAGCAACAACAGCGGGCGGTTCACAAACGCCCGGGCAATGGCGACGCGCTGCTGCTCACCACCCGAAAGCTCATTCGGCATGCGATGAGCTTTCGCATCCAGCCCAACCATTTCGAGCGCCTCCATGGTGCGCTTTTTGATGCGTTGCGGGCGCTCGCCAATGACCTCCAAGGCGAATGCCACATTGTCGTAGACATTCAGTTTGCTCAGCAGACGGAAATCCTGGAAGACATACCCGATGCGCTGGCGCAGCTTGTTCACCTCGCCGCCCTTGAGCTTGTTAACGTGGAAATCCGCGAAATGGATGTCGCCTTTGGAGACATTGGTATCGCGAATAAGCAACTGCAAAAACGTCGACTTGCCTGACCCAGACGGGCCGATCAAGAAAACGAACTCGCCCTTGTCGATCTGCAGATCGATCCCATCCAGCGCCGGCCGCGTTGATGTTGGATATTCCTTGGAGACCTTATCGAAAGTGATCACAACTAACACTCTAACCACAGTGGCAACTGATGGGTAGTGCACTAATTCTCGACAAGCACCACCGACAGATATATCGTGAAATAGATCACCGAATCATATGATCTGCATGATCGGCGTGATCGGCAATCAGACCAACCACAGATTGGCCATGAACCATGAATGCAACCGAGGCACACAAAGCCGGAAAAGCTGACAAAGCTGATCAAACTGATCAAGCTTCTGCGGCCAGCCAGGACACAGCGCCATCATCGAGTGGCGGGGCCACGAAAGTAAAGGACAAAAAGAAACACAACACCGGCGGCAAGGCCGGGGAATCTGCAGGCGGTTTTCTTGGCCTGATCGAAAAAATCGGTAATAAACTACCGAACCCATTTTGGCTATTCGTCATCCTCGCCGGTCTGGTCGCAATCACCAGCTGGATCGGCTCGACGATTGGCATGACCGCCACGCAACCTGATTCTGGCGACACCGTCGAGGTAGAAAACCTGTTGACCACCGAGGGAATCCAACGCATGGTCACCGATGCGGTGGAAAACTTCACCAGCTTCCCTCCGCTCGGCGTCATCTTGACGGTGATGCTGGGTGTAGCAGTTGCTGAGCATTCTGGATTGCTGAGTGCTCTGGTGCGGTCCATGGTCGCGAAAGTGGGCCCGAAGGTACTGACGTTTACCCTCGCTCTCGCTGGCGTTACTGGTTCGGTGGCCTCCGATGCGGTTTATGTCATTCTGATTCCACTGGGCGCAATGTCGTTTCATGCGCTTGGGCGCTCACCTATCGTGGGCGCGATGGTGGCGTTCGCCGCATCGTCGGCAGGCTTCAACTCTTCGTTGATCCTGAACATCACCGACCTCTTGCTGGCAGGTATTTCCACCCCGGCCGCGCAACTAGTCGACGAAAACTACGATGTTTCCCCACTGGCGAATATCTTCTTCGTCATCCCATCCGCGGTGGTACTGGCGCTGATCATTACTGCCGTGACCGAGTTGTTCGTGAACAAACGCGCACACGATCTGGTCGATCATGACGAAATCGATTACTCTGAAGTCTCGTTCGACAACGCCGCCGGTGGTAATGCCGCCGGTGGCGGTGATACCTCCGATAACGGTGGCACCTCCGATGATGACGATAACGACACCAGCAGTGGCGATGCCCGCGACCAGCTCACGCTTGCCGCACACGAAAAGGCTGGATTGCGTGCGACCGGCATCGCCTTGCTGGTGATGCTCGCGGCTTATTTTGCCTTGTTGTTCATCCCGGGATCCCCGCTGGCCGGCCCAGACGGCGAAACCATGGATTCGCCACTCATTCGCTCCATCGCGGTACCCATCGCCGGAGTATTTTTCCTGTGCGGAATCGTCTACAGCTTGGTATCCAAATCCATCACCAGCTCCGGCGATATCCCAGAATTCATGGCCGCTGGTCTGAAAACCATGCTGCCAATGATCGTGTTGTTCTTCGCCGTCGCGCAGTTTTTGGCATGGTTTGAATGGTCCAACCTGGGTGTGTGGACCGCGATTACCGGCTCCGAGCTGCTCAACCGAGCAGACCTACCACCATTCTTATTATTCGCTGGTGTGGTCATTTTGGTTGCACTGCTCAACCTGTTTATTACTTCGGGTTCCGCGCAGTGGGCCTTGATGGCTCCGGTTATTGTTCCGATGCTGATGTATGTCGGCATCTCGCCGGAAGTCAGCCAGATGCTGTTCCGTATCGGCGATAGCCCGACAAATATCATCACGCCAATGTCGCCGTACTTCGCACTGGCACTGACCTTCCTGCAGCGTTATTACAAGCGCTCCGGCGTCGGCACCTTGATGTCACTGGCACTGCCGTATTCGATCTCAATGCTCGTCGGCTGGTTTGCATTCTTCCTGATCTGGTACTTCCTGGGCATCCCGCTGGGCCCTGGATCGCCAATGGAATACCCGGCAGCTACTCACTAGCTTGTTCGGCGGTGTCGTCCCCGCTGTCCCCGGCGGCCTCCGACATACGCCACCGGATGGCAGATTCTAAAAAGCCATCGATATCGCCATCCAGTACCTTGCCGGGATCCCCCACCTCATGGTTGGTGCGCAGATCTTTCACCATCTGGTACGGGTGCAAAACATACGAGCGCATCTGGTTACCCCACGAGGCATTACCACCCGCGCCGAGCGCATCCAGCTCGGCGCGTTCTTCTTTCCGCTTACGCTCCAACAATTTCGCCTGCAACACACGCATCGCAGAAGCTTTGTTTTGAATCTGTGATTTCTCATTCTGGCAGGTCACCACGATACCGGTAGGCACGTGGGTCAACCGCACCGCCGAGTCAGTGGTGTTCACCGACTGCCCACCCGGCCCCGAGGAGCGGTAGACGTCGGTACGAATCTCAGAATCCGGCACCTCAATGGAGTCGGTCTGTTCCACGACCGGTAACACCTCCACCTCCGCGAACGAGGTTTGGCGTCGCGCTTGGTTATCAAACGGGGAAATCCGGACCAAACGGTGTGCGCCTTGTTCCACAGACATCGTTCCGTACATGTATTCTCCGTGCACGACGAAAGTCGCGGATTTAATGCCAGCTTCTTCGGCATAAGACACGTCATAGATTTCCACCTTGTGCCCTTTGCGCTCTGCCCAGCGGATATACATGCGCATCAACATTTCTGCCCAATCCGCAGCATCCACACCACCGGCACCGGAGCGAATAGTGACCACGGCTTCACGCTCGTCATACTCACCAGCCAGCAACGTGGTGATTTCTAGGGCATGAATGTCTTCTTCCAGCGCCGCCAATTCTTCATCGGCAGCAACCGTCCCTGCTTCGTCTCCACCTTCGGCGGCTTCTTCGTCGGCAAGCTCATACAGCACCGGAACATCATCCAGGCGCTGGCGTAAATCTTTCAGCTTGCGCAGTTTCGCCTGATTAGCCGACAGCTCGGAGGTGATCTTTTGGGCGTGGGCGGGATCATCCCACAGGCTAGGATCCGCAGCTTTGTCCTCAAGCTCGCGTACCCGCTGCTGCAGATACTCGGGGTCGGCCACCTGCTCAATTGAGGCAAGCGTGGTGGTGAGCTCTTTGACTACCGCTGCTTTATCCGATCGCATAACTTTCCAGCCTACTCAATCACCGATGCTCAATCACCAGTGGAACAATCGAGCAGATTCGGCTGGGTGACGGAATTTTCCGACGCCGGGTTTTCAGGCAGAATGGTGGCCATGAATTCGCCCGCAGATTCTGCCTCCGACGACCCACAACTCGAGCTCAACAAGGCCATCGACGCCACCGCCAAAGCATTCATGGTGGCACACGTCAGCGACGATGATGGCCAACTGGCCCAAGCGCTTGTGCTCAATGCCGGGCGCATCGCATGGCGCTTGCGCGAAAAAGGCCTGGAACAAGACACCAAGACCTCCATTTCCGACGTCGTGACCAACGCCGACCACGCCGCCGAGCGTTTCATCGCCACGGTGTTAGAAGGCATCCGGGTAGAAGACGGCATCGTCGGTGAAGAAGGGGCACGGACGAACAGCACATCCGGGCGTAATTGGGTGATTGACCCAGTCGACGGCACCTATAACTTCGCCTCCGGCTCGGATTATTGGTGCTCCGCATTGGCCTTGGTGCGGGGCGCCGCAGACGATCCCGACGAGATCATCACGGCCGCCGTGCACCGCCCGGCGATGGGCTACACCTGGTTTTCTGGGGCTGGCCTGCACACCACCCGCGACGGCGATGAACTCGCAGCGATTAACAACCGTAGCCTGGGCACTGCCTGCGTGGGCACCTATTTACACCCAACCTGCATGGCAGATGAAGCTACCCGAAGCGCGTGGCATGCCGTGCTCAGCAAGGCCGCTACCCTGCGCATGTTCGGCGCAGGATCGGTGGATCTAGCCTCGGTTGCTGACGGCACTTTACACGCCTGGATGCAGCACTCGGTGCCAGCCTGGGACTGGTTGCCCGGCAAGGCTTTAGTAGAAGGAGCAGGTGGCACGACCGCCACCCAAATAGCAGGCGGCGTGCGCTGGCATATCGCAGGCAATGAACAGACCGTTGCGGAGATTGTAGAAATTCTGAAAGGCACGAACAATGACTAACCCCACCAGCCTTAACTCCACTGGCTCTGCATACGCGGAGGATCTTGCGCTGGCACTGGAGCTAGCTGACCGCGCAGATGGTGTGACTTTGCATCGCTTTAACTCCGCCGACCTGCAGGTGCAATCCAAACCGGATATGACCCCGGTCAGCGACGCCGATATTTCCTGCGAGGAAATGCTACGCGAACATTTGGGCGGCGCACGCCACAAAGATGCCATTCTCGGCGAGGAAATGGGCGGCACCCCAGTATTTTCTGGGCGTCAGTGGGTCATCGACCCGATCGACGGCACCAAAAACTACGTCCGCGGCGTGCCGGTGTGGGCGACGCTCATTGCTCTGCTTGTCGACGGCGAGCCCGTCGTCGGTGTGGTTTCTGCCCCTGCGCTGGGTCGGCGGTGGTACGCGGCCAAAGACCACGGTGCTTTCCGGCGCGTCTTCGATTCTGAACCGGACCCGTTATCGGTCTCCGAGGTGCGTGAATTGGATGATGCCTCGGTGTCGTTTTCCTCATTGGCAGGCTGGCAAGAGCGCGACAAGCTCGGCAATTTCGTGGAATTGAGCGAGAAAACCTGGCGATTGCGTGGTTTCGGCGATTTCTGGTCTTATTGCCTGGTTGCCGAGGGCGCTGCCGATGCCGCTGCGGAACCAGAAGTATCGCTGTGGGATTTAGCAGCGCTGGACATCATCGTGCGTGAAGCCGGTGGGAATTTCACCAGCCTTGATGGCAAGCAAGGCCCACACGGTGGCTCGGCGGTAGCAACCAATGGTCACCTGCACGAGTCCGTGTTGGGCCTGCTGGGTTAAGGAACCCTGAGTTAAGGACACCTGAGTTAAGACAGCCTGGGTGCGTTAGTTTTCCGGCAACTGGAAACCAGCACCGACGCCACCATGCGCGTCCAGGTCAGCGAGGATGGTGTTGGCATCGCTGGCCATGGTTGGTACATGCAGGAATCCCTGGAGTGGGCTCCGGCACGACAAATCCAGGCCCGTAGGGTTGGCCCCACCGGAAATGATGCCGACCAAACGGTTGCCTACCAGCAGCGGCCCGCCGGAGTCTCCGAGACTCGCGCAGACCTGGTTGAACTGAATCCCCTCGGCATCGCCGTAGTGGACGCCACAGGTGTGGCCGGTAGCAACGCCGTTTTTGCAGACCTGGTCACCAAATCGCGGTCCGGCACCGATCTCGTCGACGGTGACGTTGTTGTAGCTGCGGGTAACTTCCGCATTGGATCCAAATTCGATCACAGAATAATCGTGATGCGCATTGGAGGCCACGATGGTGCCGGAGTTGCCTACCTGCCACGAATCAGCTGAGGCAACGTAGTCGCCTTCCGCACCACAGTGCCCGGCGGTAATACCGACCTTGTGCCCTTGCGCATCGGTGCCCGCAACCGCGAGCGTGCAGATCCCCGAATCGCCGACGAACAGCGGCGTGCCGGGGCCATACAGCGATGTGCCCTGCGAGAGATACTCATTTGATTCTTCCGGGATGCGCGGCGCATCAAACCAGGATCCAGGTACTCGGTGCAAGACGAAATCTTCGGTGGGCTTGCCTGCCAGGATCTTCGACAAGGGATCATTCACCCAGCGCATATTGGGATCAATAGCAGGATTTTCGATGATTGCCGGGCGCTCCCCGATGCCGTCGTAATCGTTGCTGGCATAGTCTTTGCCGACAGAGCCGTTGCCATCAACAGCATGATCGCCACGTGTCTCAGCGGCAGGGACCTTGTCGACGGACGCAGGAGCCTTGTCGCCGGACGCTGCACCGATACCGCTTGCCGACGCCTGCGGGCCCTGCGAGCTTCGGTGCTCCTGCGGGCTCCGGTGCTGAGGTAGCGCGCTGGCGATCTGCTGGTCGATAGCATCGGTGATCTCTCGGTCTAGCTCCGGGGTCTGGATCCCCCACTGCTGCAACTGGCTCCGGGCATTTTCGACGAATCCGGCAGAATCAACCACTGGACCTTCTTCGATGGTCTTGCGTGCCTCGTGATACGCCCCGGCGCGCTGGTCCCAAGGTGCGGCATGCGCGGTGGCAGCTCCTGTTAATAGGCCGGTCATGCACGTTGCCGCCGACGCAACGATGGCGGTGAACTTACGCTTCCCGCTACTGCGTGTGCTCACCGGCTGTGCACTCTGCTGCTGTACTTCACGGTATTGCGCTGCTCGCTGCACCGCTGGTCGTCCTCGCACGAATCATCCTCTATTCTGCTCGCTCAGGCTAATTCTTTTCTGTCTCATGGTGGCATGGAGTTCCAGTAATCTGGTGGGAATTGATCAGGTCGTTGGATGATAGTTACCAAACGTTTATTACCTGTGTGCGCGAGCTGGGACGACGCTTGTATTCACTGCATGGGCCACCCCCATACGTGCAGTTAGTCCACGATCTTTTCCGGATCCCCGAGCCGCTCGCCAAGCCCCACCAGCACGGCAAAAACCGCAGCCAAAGCAAGTGAAATACCTGACCAGAACGGGTACAACTTGGGCCCAGCTGCCTTGGCCAGCAACGCGCCTAATAGCCCACCCAAGGTGTTGGCCAGGAGATCATCAATAGAGCTTCGTCCGACTGAAAACGCGTATTGTGCTAATTCGATACTGAAACTACACAGCGCAGCCAATACGGCAACTTTCCATACGCTTGCCCACCCAGTCCGCGATCCACCGCGCACTCGGCTGCTTCCCCGACGCGAACTTCCCGTGGCAAACACGATGAACAACAACGCACCAAAGGGAATGAATAAAGCGGTATTTCCGCCATACTCGAAGACACTGAGGAACCAGTTCGATGACGAGCGCCAGACGTCGAGTGGTTCCAGGATGATCTCACGCACCCGTTGGTTGTCCGGGTCCCAGAGATAACCGATCTGATAGAAGCTTTTCAGCAAAGTTAAAGCAATAACGACGGCCAACCAGGCCACAAACGCGATTCGGTGAAGAGTTTTCATTAGTCTTTATTGTCGTTTTCCGGGCTGCGGGCGGAAACCTGCGATTGTTGCTGCTGCGACGAACGCACGTGCAAAGACTCCAGGCCGGTCGTCGCCAAGGGAATTTCTTCCCGGCGCATTGCTTCGAGCACCGCGGAGATCACTGCATCGGTGGCCTCACGGGATTCCAGCCGCGTGGAACCAGACCAGAATAATAATTCCAGGCTGACGGTTTCGATACCCACTTCGTGGTAGTACGCGGTTGGCGCGGGATCGTGCAAGACGCATTCCACCGAATCCATCGCCGCAATGGCAGTATTTTTGACATTCGTGAGATCAGCGCTCGTCGCTATATCAATCACTACCCGGGCGCGGTTGGTTTCAAACCCGGTTTGCACGATGACTTCCCCGGAGTGCATGAGTGTATTCGGGATCACCACGAGCTGGCCGTCGAAACGCCTAATGCTCGTGGAGCTGAGATAGATGTAGGTGATGGTCCCGGCGTTATCACCCACCTGTACTTGATCGCCGACGCGGAATTGGTCGCGCGCGAGGATCATGATGCCCGCAAACATGTTGCCCAGCACCGTCTGGAAGGCAATACCGGCTGCGATGGAGACGACACCGATACCACCGAGAATGTCGACCGGGTTAATCGAAGGAAAGACCACCGTCATTGCGGCAGAAAAAGCCAATACTGCGATGATCCAGAACACCAAACGGCCCAATACCCTACGTGAACTGTGCACCCGACCGCGTGCCCGCAGATACAAACGCGTGATCGCAGTTGCGACGGCCGCGATGGCGAGGCCAATCAGCAGGGTGATCAGCCCCCGGAACACGCCATCCCAGGTAATTGTGCGGATGAGTTCTTCGCCAGGTGCATTCACGCCAAGTCCATTCACACTTCACTATCTTAGGGTTCATGAGTTCCCAAAATCGAGTGACAGATACCGACGGATCCATCACGGCTGTCCCCGTTGCCAGCTACCCGGTGCGTGGGCATGAGATCTTCTTATTCCGTGTCTTCGACGTTCGCGGCGAACAGGGTGGTGAGGGTACGGCGCGTCCAGCAGCATTTTCTGTGCTGGCCGACCGGCTGTGGCCGCGCGGGATCAGGAAGGAAGATCTGCAGCCAAACCTGTGGGATAAACAGCTGTGCCCGTCGCAGGAACTCCGCAAAGAATTCCACGACGGGCTGTCTTTCGACGAATTCAGCCAGCGCTACACGTCTGAGCTGGACCAGCGCGCTGCCGATGGCGAGCTTGCCGACGCTGTGACGACCTTGTCTAAAGCAGCGGGGCAAGGAAATATCGCGCTACTGTTCGCCGGCAAGGACACTGAGCACACCCATGCCCGTGTCCTGGCGCAATGGTTGGTCGATTCTATCGAGGACGGATCCTAGTTAAACGGGATCAAGCCTATTTCTCCCAGCCGATATTTTGCTTTTCCAGGACCGTGAATACCCGCGGCCCGTAGTTAGCCAAGCCGGATTTCACCGCGGTCATTTGTGGTCCGTTGGCATACGGCAGGCGGCCGTACTGCGCGAAGGCTTCTTTCTCGAGTTCGTTGGCGCGCATGCGCTGTTCGTCAGCGGTGTCGAGTTGCCGCATTTCTTCAATCTTGGCATCCATCTCCTCGGTGCCTGTGCGGGAAAGGTCCAGGTTGGAATCCGTCGAGAAAAAATACGAGAAATAGACCACGCCACTATCTGGCCCGGTCACGCCAACCCCGGAGAGGAACACATCAAAGTCTCGCTCTTCCAGGACATTCGCGAATTCGCTGCTCGGGCGCTCTTCAATGCGCAGCTCAACCCCGATCTCGCGCATCATTGCTTGCAAAGCGCGCGCAGTTGCCTTGGAAACGTCGTCATCTCCAATGAGGACATAGCGCAGGGAGAGCCGCTCACCATCTTTCGAGTAAAATTCTCCGTCCATCTCATAGCCAGCGGATTCCAGCAGCTGTTTCGCATTTTCTGGGTCATATTCCACAACCTCCGAGACGTTATCCTGGTATTCGTCCTGGATGGTCATAAACACCATCGAGCCAGGCATTTCTTCTTCATAACCCAGACCGTTAAAACGAATCTCTGCTAGCTGCTCACGGTCAATACCAGCAAGGATGCCGTGGCGCACGCCGAGATCAGCTAACTGGGGGCTTTCCGAGTTCAGCGAAAACATGCGCTGGTATGGGGTAAGCGAGGCCCGAATATCAACGTCGTTGCCCATCTGCTGAACGACGGCCAGGCTGTTTTTATCTGAAACATCCGCGGCATCAATTTCACCAGAACGGAAAGCATTGACCACGGCTTGTGACTCCAGCTGCCGCAGCGTTACCCGATCCAATTTCGGTTCATCGCCCCACCACTTGTCATTTGCTTTAAATACCACATTGCCGGCCTGGAAATCCGTGCTGGCAACGGTAAATGGTCCTGCGCCCCATTCCGGACGCACCTGGTTCAAATAACCTTCGTTGAATTCTTCCGGGGTATCAATATCCGGGTGCAGCAGAGTGGTGAATGGTTCTTCCCACCAGGGATAGATGGATTTATAGGTCACGACTGCGTGTTTCTCGCTGTCGCCGGCAACGACTGACTCCACTGAATCGTATCCATCGGTAGCAGCTGGTTGGAACTCAGTATTCTCTCCGTTGAGTGCTTTCCAGGTAGCTTCGAATGCACGCCAATCGATGGGAGTCCCATCGTTAAAGGTGGCTTCGTCGACTAACTCGTAAGTCACCACGGTTTTTCCGTCGATCTCTTCGTGCGTGACATCCGTGAAATAATCCGGGTTGTATTCCAGGTTGCCGCCATCATCTAGCAAATAAAGTTGCGGGTTGTACCATTCCCACAAAGCAACCGTGTCCGAGGTGAAATTCGCATGCAGGGCATTTTGCTGCTCTGGGATTTCGCCGATAGGCAACCGCAGTTCACCACCGTCTTGCAGCTGGTCGCGGTCCACCGGGTGATAGTCGCCTTCCGGGTGTACATCAATTCCAGGGCCGTCGGCGGAATCAGCGTTGTCACCGCTGCTGCAGGCGGCCAAGGTTAGCGCGGCTATCGACAACAATCCCACGCCCGCTTTCCGCGCAGCTATTGTCCTGCCGTTACGTGCACCCGGGTTGATCTCGCCCGGTGAAATAGGTTGTTGAGGCTTTCCCGTCCTGGACAACGTGTGCTTTTCTTCAGTCATAACTTCTTCCTCTGAGGTCTCTGTCTGAAAACATGCACAACCGGCCCCATAACTTTGTGTGAATACACATCATGAGACCGGCTGGCATCATCGGCGAATGATTCTTCGGCGGCTTATTTCTCCCAGCCGATGTCTTCTTTCAGCATCGTCTTAAACGGTGCCGGGCCGAAGTTGGCTAGCCCCTTCTTGTACGCAGACATCTGTGGACCATTCGCGTATGGCAGGTGGCCGTAGCGCTCGAAAACTTCTGTTTCCAGTTCGTTGGCACGCTCGATTTGTGCTTCCTTGGTGTCCAACTGCTGCATCTCTTTGATCTTCTCATCGAATTCTGCAGATCCCGTGCTGGACAGATCCAGGTTGGAATCGCTGCCGAAGGATTGCTCGAAGTAGACGATGCCGCTGTACGGGCTGGTAACTCCCACGGCACTCAGGAAGAGATCGAAATCGCGTTCTTCCAGGATATTCGCAAATTCGCTGGCTGGGCGTTCTTCAATGCGCAGATCCACACCGATTGCGCGCAGCATCGATTGCACCGCAGAAGCTGTGGACTTCGAGACTTCATCGTCACCGACCAAAACGTAGCGCAGGGAGAGTTTCTCGCCATCTTTTTCGTAGATGCCGTCGCTACCCTCGGAATATCCTGCATCTTCCAGCAGTTTCTTCGCGTTTTCTGGGTCATATTCGAGAACGTCTGACAGGTTGTCTTGGTAGTGATCTTGGAAGGTCAGCGCCGACAACGATCCCGGCATCTCTTCTTCATAGTCCAAACCGTTGTACCGAATTTCGGCTAACTGTTCGCGGTTGATACCGGCAAAAATGCCATGGCGCACCTCAGGATCAGCTAACAGCGGGCTTTCTGAGTTCAACGAGAACAAAATATACGACGGACGCAGAGCTGCACGGATGTCGATGCTATCGCCCATCTGCTGTGCGATGGACATATTGTTCTTGTTTCCCACACCCGCTGCATCGATCTCGCCTGAGCGGAAGGCGTTGATAGTGGCCTGCGATTCCAGCTGCCGGTAGGTTACACGATCCAGCTTCGGCTCCGGGCCCCACCATTTATCGTTCGGTTCGAAAACCACATTGCCCGACTGGAAGTCTACTGAGGCCACGGTGTACGGTCCTGCACCCCATTCTGGATGCAACTGGTTGAGATATGCCTCGTTGAATTCTTCTGGGGTATCGACATCGGGGTGCAGCAGCTGCGTGAATGGTTCTTCCCACCACGGATAAATCTGCTTGTAGGTAACCACAGCTTGCTTCGGGGAGTCGCCTTCTTTCACAGACTCGACAAGGTTATAGCCATCGGTTGCTGCAGGCTGGAACTCCGGGTTTTCCCCGCTCATTGCCTTCCAGATCGCTTCAAAGGCACGCCAGTCGATCGGGGTACCGTCGTTGAACGTTGCTTCATCAGTGAAGTTATAGGTCACCACCGTTTTGCCATCAACCTCTTCACTGCTGACAGAATCAAAGTAATTCGGGTTGAATTCCACCTCGCCCTTGTCGTCCATGATCGTCAGCTGCGGGTTATACCAATCCCACACCGTCGAAGTATCAGAGACCATGTTGGCGTGCAGCGTATTTTGTTGTTCCGAAAGTTCCCCCAATGGCAGACGCAATTCGCCGCCATCTTGCAGCTGGTCGCGGTCAACCGGGTTGTAATCACCCTCTGGGTGCACCTCCACGCTGGCGCCATCGCCGTTGCCGCCCCCGGAGGCATTCGACCCACCATCTGAGCTGCACGATACCAAAGTCAGTGCGAGCACCGACATGGCGCCAATACCGATCTTTTTCATCCTGCCAGCGTTCTTACCGTCAGCCTTTTTGACCACAAAACCAGACATGCTATTCATGGAGACTCCCTCTACTAGTGAAGCAAACTGTACAGAATATATTCTGTGAGTTAACGCTCATTGAATTATAACCGTGAGTTAGCGCAATTGAGAACTTTTGCGCAGAATATTATGCAGAATCTTTTTGTCTCCGCGCGACCTCCGGATCCGGGATTGGGATAGCGCTGAGCAATTTCCGCGTGTACTCATGCTGGGGATTATCGAAGATTTCATCCGTAACGCCTTCTTCCACAAACGCACCCTCGTACATCACGGCCACCCGGTCTGAAAGGTGACGCACCACAGACAAATCATGTGCGACAAACAAATAAGCGATCCCGAGCTTGCGCTTGAGGTCTTCCAGAAGGTTGATCACACCAGCTTGAATAGACACATCCAAGGCTGAGACCGGCTCATCGAGCACGATCACCTTCGGGTTCGTCGCCAACGCGCGAGCCAGCCCGATACGCTGCCGCTGGCCACCGGAGAAATGGCTCGGGAATCGATCCAGATGGTCAGCATTCAGGCCCACCAACTCCATCAGCTCAATGACGCGATCATCGACATCACCGTCGAAGCCCAAGGAATTCAACGGCTCGGCAATCACTTCCCGCACAGTCAGACGTGGGTTCAACGAACTCATCGGATCCTGAAACACGATTTGCAGTTGCTTCCGCGCTTCCCGACGCTGCGCCGCTGAGAATTCATTCGCATCCGCGCCGTCCAGAAGCACCTGACCGTTTTCCGGCTCCAAGTCCATAATCTCCAGCAGCGTGGTGGTCTTGCCGCAACCAGACTCGCCGACGATCGCCATGCATTCGCCTTCACGGATTTCGAAGCTGATGCCGTTGACAGCTTTGACCGTACCGACGCGACGCTTGACCAAAGCACCTTTCAACAACGGGAATTCCTTATGCAGGTCTTTAACCGCAAGCGCAATCTTGCGTTCCTCGCGCGGGACATCCCCCAGCACATCAGCGCTGAGTTTTGGCACCGGATACATCTGCTGACCGTCGATTTTTCGGTCCGTAATGTGCTCAGAACGAATACACGCCGTACTTTGACTCTGATTACTCTTCAGCGGCAGCAGCTTCGGTTCAGAATGTAGACACTCGTCGGTCGCTACCGGGCATCGCGGGGCAAACTGACATTTATCCTCGAGGTTCACCAACATCGGTGGATTTCCCTCGATGGGAATCAGCGGATCCTCCGACGACGCATCGGGACGCGGGGTTGATCCCAACAGCCCGACGGTATACGGCATCCGCGGGTTGGCGAACAAGTCATGGACCTCGGCGCGTTCTACTGGACGCCCGGCGTACATCACCATGACATCGTCGGCAGTTTCTGCGACCACCCCCATGTCATGAGTGATCATGATCGTGGCCGCCCCAGTTTCTTTCTGCGCAACCTTAATAACATCCAAAATCTGTGCCTGGATGGTCACGTCCAAGGCCGTAGTCGGCTCATCAGCGATCAAAAGCTTGGGATTATTCGCAATCGCAATGGCGATAACCACGCGCTGGCGCATACCACCGGAAAATTGATGCGGAAAAGATTTCAACCGTAACTTCGGTTCATTAATCCCGACTAGTTCCAGCAGCTGTGCGGCCTGGTCCAGCGCGACGCGTTTGCTGACTTTTTGGTGCGTCTGGATAGCTTCGACCAGCTGGGTACCAATATCGAACACCGGGGTCAGCGCCGACAACGGATCTTGGAAGATCATGCCGATGTCTTTGCCCCGGATTTTCGACATCTGCTTGTCGTTTTTCTCCAATAGCTCGACGCCATCGAATTCCACGGAGCCGGCAACCTTGGCATAGTCCGGCAACAACCCCATGATTGCCATGGAGGTAACGGATTTTCCGGAGCCGGACTCTCCCACGATCCCCAAGGTCTTGCCGGGCAAAAGATCGAAATTGACTCCACGCACAGCGTTAACGGTTCCGGCCTCAGATGGGAACGAGACGCTGAGATCAGTAACAGACAAAATAGGAGAGGTCATGCTTTTCCTCCAGAATTAGAGTTTGGATCAAGTGCGTCGCGCAAACCGTCACCGATAAACGCCATGGACACAGTCAGCAAGGTCAACACACCGGCTGGGAAGTAGAACTGCCACGGCGATGCATTAATCACATTCACGCCGTCTTGCAGCATGGTTCCCAGAGAAACGTCGGGAAGCTTAATACCCAGGCCCAAAAACGACAGCGCGGTTTCTGACATGACGGTGCCGATCACGCCGAACACGAATTGGATGATCAACAGCGAGCCAATATTCGGCACTAGGTGTCGCAAGACGATGCGTGGCCGGGAAACACCCATGTATTTTGCAGCGCGCACATAATCCAGCTCGCGCAAAGTCAACGCCAGCGACCAGATAACACGCGCCGGATACATCCAACCGAAGATTGCCAAAACGATGATCAGCAGCTTCCAGTCCCCGCCGGAGCCGGAAACCACCAAGGCAATGATCAAAAACGACGGAATAGCCAGCAAAAAGTGGATCGCAGCCATCACGACCTTTTCGACAGGCCCGCCCCACAAAGCAGCACCGGCTCCAATCAATGCGGATGCCACGGAGGTCAGCGCAGAAACCACAATCGCGATTGTCAACGAACGCCCGAGACCATGAACCACCTGCGCGTAAATGTCATTACCGGCATCGTTCGTGCCGAACCAATGCTCCGCGCTTGGCGGCTCCGAAAGATTCAAAAAATCCGGCTCATAGTAGTCCCACTGGGTAAAATAGCCGCCGATCGTCGACAAGAAAATTAAGCCCAGCAGGATTAACAGACCGACGGTGGCGAGCTTGTTGCGGAAAAACCGGCGGGTATACAGCTTCCACCGCGACGTACCACGCTTTTTCGTGCCATCGCCGACTTTGGTGGCTTGTTGTGCCCCGCCCAATGGTGAACGGCTTTCGGTGTCAATGTTGGTGTCTTGTGGATTAGTCATGGCTAGCTCACCCGTACCCGTGGATCGATGGCGACAACGACGAAGTCCGCCAGGATTGCAGAAAAGGCTGTCGAGGCAGCACCGAAAGCGGCGACGGCAACGACACCGTTGATGTCGTTATTTGCGATGGTGTCCAGGAAGTACTGCCCCATCCCCTGCCACGCAAAGATCTTTTCGGTCATAACAGCGCCGGTAAAAATCCCCGGAATAGAAAACGCCACCGAGGTAGCAACCGGGATGATCGAGGTGCGCAACGCGTGTCGGCGAATCGCCACCCCTCGTGGAAGTCCTTTCGCGCGGGCGGTACGGACATAATCGGCATTGAGGTTATCCAGCAGCAGGGTGCGCTGAGTCATGTGATAACCGGCATAAGAAATAAACACCATCGCAATCGTGGGCAAGGTCAGGTGCTGCAGGATATCGATGAGCGTCGGGAAAAATCCTTCGACGTGGATCGAGCGGGCGCCGATCACGTAAAAGACACGTTGACCGGTCCATTCATTGATTTTCAGACCAAAGCCCACGACGACGATCGAAGCCACGACGATGTGCGTATTCATCGCGATGATCGAAATACCTTGCCAAATGCGGTCACCGGCTTTGTACTGTCGGGATGCGGTGTAAACACCGATGGCTACACCAATCACGATGGACAGAATCGTGGCTAGCAAAAGCAGCTGCGCAGAGACCCAGATTCGATAGCCAACTTCGGCATTGACATCCGCGCCCACTGGTGATGAGCCCCAATCCCAGTGCAACACAACATTGCTAAGCCAGTTCCACCAACGTTCCAAAATAGGTGTCGACGGGCTTAAGTTATAGGGCTCCAGCATGGAGTCAATTTGCTCTTCGGGTATCGGCGGTCGCCGTGTTGCGTAATTCGACCTAGGGTCCAAAAAGGCAGAGGCCAGAAAGTACGTCAGGTTGGTCGCCAGAAAAATAACCAGCAGCCACCCCGTTACTTTCTTGAATAAGTAGCGAAACATACACTCTCCACTGAAATCCTGCGAGCACAGCCACCGCACCTTTGTAGGATGACAAAACCAAAACTACGGTGCGTAAGTTATATCACATGAGACTTGCCACAATACAAAGCAGTCAGTGACACAAACCTGTTCTAATGGCGTTTTAGCTCACAGCAGGAGAATATAAATAAATAAACCCCCGTTTGGCGACACACTGCACGCAGCCAGCGGCAGCCAAACGGGGGTGAGCAAAAACGAACACAGCGACGTTTCTGCCCGCCGTTGGTGGAGCTAGTTTTTCTAGAGTTTCTAGACTTCCTGACCTTTTCTAGCTCTCACGGGACTTAAATGGAGATGGCACGCGCACGCCGCGCTCTTCTGCGACCTCATTAGCCCGGTTATAACCGGCGTCGACGTGGCGGATCACACCCATCGCAGGGTCGTTGGTCAACACGGCTTTCAGCTTTTTCGCAGCCAGCTCGGTACCGTCTGCCACCGTGACCTGGCCACAGTGGATAGAACGGCCCATACCAACGCCGCCGCCGTGGTGCAGGGACACCCACGTGGCACCACCAGAGGTGGCGGTCAGCGCGTTAAGCAATGGCCAGTCAGCAACAGCATCGGTACCGTCCAGCATGCCTTCGGTTTCGCGGTACGGCGAAGCCACCGAACCGGAGTCCAGGTGGTCGCGGCCAATAACGATCGGCGCTTTGACCTTGCCTTCTGCTACCAGCTTGTTGAACAGCAAGCCAGCCTTGTGGCGCTCGCCGTAGCCTAACCAGCAGATACGTGCTGGCAGACCTTCGAATTCCACGTATTCTTCGGCAGCATCCAGCCAGTTGTGCAGGTGCTCGTTATCAGGGAACAGCTCCTTGATGGCTTGGTCAGTGACCTTAATATCTTCTGGGTCGCCCGAAAGCGCCACCCAGCGGAATGGTCCAAGCCCCTCGCAGAACAACGGACGGATATACGCCGGGACGAAGCCTGGGAACTCGAATGCGCGGTTGTAGCCAGCGTGCCGGGCTTCGTCACGAATGGAGTTACCGTAGTCGAAGACCTCTGCGCCTTCGTCCTGGAATTCCACCATCGCTTGTACCTGGGCGGCCATGGATTCCCGAGCTTTTTTGGTGAAGGTCTGCGGGTCAGCCTTAGCCTCCCGGTGCCACTCATCAACGGAGTGCTCTACCGGCAGGTACGACAACGGATCGTGCGCGGAAGTCTGATCAGTCACGATGTCGACGGTCAGCTCACCAGCACGGTGCCGCTTGAGCACCTCCGGGAAAATTTCTGCTGCGTTACCGACGACACCGATGGTCAGCGCACGCTTTTCTTCTTTGGCTTTATTAGCCATCTCAATGGCTTCGTCCAGCGACGTAGTGACCTCGTCGAGGTAGCGTTTGCCTTGCCGACGCTTCAATCGGGTCTCATCAACATCGGCGATAATGCACACGCCACCGTTGAGTTTCACGGCCAGTGGCTGTGCTCCCCCCATGCCGCCACAACCGCCGGTCAGAGTCAACGTGCCAGCCAGGGTGTCGTTGAAACGTTTGGTGGCAACAGCCGCAAAAGTCTCGTACGTGCCCTGCAGGATGCCCTGGGTAGCAATATAAATCCAGGAACCAGCAGTCATCTGGCCGTACATCATCAGGCCTTCGTCGTCGAGCTTGCGGAAGTGCTCCCAGTTAGCCCAATCCCCCACCAGGTTTGAGTTAGCGATCAATACGCGCGGAGCCCATTCGTTGGTGCGCAGCACGCCGACCGGCTTGCCGGACTGTACCAGCAAGGTTTCATCAGCCTCCAGGTCTTTCAACACGTCGACGATCGCGTCGAAAGATTCCCAGTTGCGGGCTGCTTTACCGGTACCGCCGTAGACCACGAGATCTTCCGGACGTTCCGCAACCTCTGGGTCCAGGTTGTTCATCAACATGCGCAGCGGCGCTTCAGTCTGCCACGATTTTGCGGACAATTCGGTTCCGCGTGGGGCGCGAATTTCACGGGGTTGCGACATTTTATCGGCGTCCTTTCACTCAAACACTTCGTTCTTGCTGTTTAATTTAGGAGTTTTCTAGATCACACAACAGACTCTCGACGGCGAATGTGTCTGAAATCCGAGACGGGCACATGCAACTTAGTCGCCTCGGTTGCCGTACATGCGCGCAGAAATCTCTAGAGCAGCAGTGCGCAACTGCTCGCGCAATTGCGCACTTTGCCCATCACGTAGGCTATCGACGGGATAAGTCACAGCAAGCGCAGCCGCAGGCCGTTGCAAGTGATCCAATACCGGAACCGCAACGCTGGCTTGCCCACGGCTGACTTCTTGCACCTCCACGTCAAAGCCGCGCTCGCGGACGTCGGCAAGATGTTTTTGGAATGCACCCCAACCCTCTGCCGGATCTGACGCCGAATACACCGCGCGATACTCCGTTTCCGGCAAATGCGCGAGCATCGCCCGACCTGACGCCGTGCCCACCGCAGGCAACCGGACCCCCACCTGACTAATCAGCGACACCGCCCGTGGGGCGCGAGTTTCTTGAAGATACACAATTTCCGTCGCAGACAGGCGCGAGAGATGCCCCGAACCGCCCGCGAAACTCGCAAGTTTCTCTAGGTACTTCTGACTCAAACGCACCAACGGCTGCTGCGTGGTATAAGCATTCGCCATAGAATACGCGGCCAAGCCAAGCCCATAGGTGCGCTCACCTGCAAGGTGAACGACGAACCCCGCCTCGACCATCTCCGATAACAGGTGGTATGTAGTCGAGCGCGGAATGCCCAGTTCACGATGGATGCGCGCGGCGGAAATCGGCACATCGATGGTAGAAAGCAGCCGCAAAATATCAAGCGTGTGGCGTGCTGCGGGGACCTGCGGGGAATTCATGATTTTTCAGACTAACGAATGGTGTTACAACAACAGATACGCAATTGGGGTGGCAATCAGAATGGTCAAAGCCACTCGCTGGAACCAAATGATGACGATAGCAGTGAGCGAAATTGGGATGCGGGTGGCCATGATGCACGGAATCAGTGCGGAGAAAAAGATGATCATCGAGATGGAGACCAAGCCGACGACGAACTTCGCAATCATGTCCTCCGAACCCGCCATGCTGGCGGCAGGCAGGAACATCTCCGCGATACCAGTGGCCATCGCCTGGCTGGCATCCATGGTTTCCGGCAGGCGCACGACCCAAGCGAAGGGATAGAACAAGTAGCCGATCCATTCAAATACCGGGGTGAAACGCTCCAACAAAATACCGCCAAGGCCAACAGAGAGAATTGACGGCACGATAGCACCGGCCATTTTGATGCCATCGACGAAGCTATCGAGCACCGCACGCCACAGGCTCGGAGCGTTTTCCAGGGTATACAAGGCTTCGTTCCACGCGGCCTTGATTCGGCTACCGCTGACGGTCGACTCTGGCTCCGGAGTCGCGCCCTCGTGATAATCATCCGGAATGCGGGACAGCGGCGGAATACGCACGGTGATGGCAGTGACCAGGAAGGTCACGACCAAGGTGGTGAAAAAGAAGGTGGTCCAGATTTCCATGAGGCCAAGTGCATTAGCGACAATGACCATAAACGCTGCCGAAACCGTCGAAAAGCCAGTGGCGATGATAGCGGCTTCTTTCGCGGTATAGCCACCGCGCTGATAAACGCGGTCTGTGATCAAGATACCCAGCGAATACGAGCCGACGAACGAGGCCACCGCATCGATGGCCGAACGACCCGGGGTTTTCCACAGCGGACGCATGATCGGCTGCATGAGCACCCCGATAAATTCCAAGAAACCATAGCTGACCAGCAACGCCAGGAAGGCCGAGCCGATCGGAACAATCAATCCAACCGGAGTAGCAATCTTTTCCCAGAGGAATGGCACCAGGTCTTCGTCGCCAAGTACCCACGGCAGCGCATCCAACACTGCCAACACCGCGATGATAAAACCAATGACATTCGTGACGACGAAAATCGCAGCGAGCGTGCCTTCTTTCCAGTCTTGGTTATAGATGGAACGCGCAGCACCAAAACCGGCCAGCGCCAGGATGATCCATGGGACGATGGCGGGCACACTATCCCGCACGATCGTGACCATGTGGTCGAGCGGGATCGAGCTTTTGTCTTGGTAGGTCAGTGGGAAGAAAAAGACGAACGCACCGATGGCGCTGTAGACAAACAACCGCCAGATATTTTTCGGCACCGGTGGGTCAGTATGCCCAACGCTTGGCACGTTGGTGACGTGCTTCGGTTCTGGAATGGTCGGCGACACGGCTATTCCCCTTTGCTCGACAGCTGGACTCAGCAGCTGGTTGCTCGTTACTACGTATTCACTGTTTCCGCGTCACATACCGTGGGTCGTGCGGGATAGATCGGCGGAATGAGTGATACCGATAACATTAGATTTTGTTGAACAGTGTGAGCAAGGCAATACAAAGGGTGCGAGTCTGGGATCACAGATTTTCGGGGTCTTCGTGGTCTCCGGTGTCGCCGCCACCGTTATCGCCGTCCGGTTCCTCATTACGCATCGCACGCACCTCCCGAGAGCCAGCCAGCAATAGCCAGCCCACAATCCCGGTCCCAATAACAACGGCCGCAAACCAGAAACGAGTACCAGATTCCACCATGGTGCCCGCAAGTGTCGGTACAACGACGCTGATAGCACTGCTAACCACGATAAAAATCGCCATCACGCGCCCCTGTAAATCCTGTGGGGTGACAGCAAAAACGTGGCCAAACAGGGCTGCATTTAATGCCGTCGACGGGAGCATACACGCCAGGCTCACCACCAGCATGACCCAGGGGCTGGCAGCCAAAAACAAAAACACGGCGAAGAAGACCAGCATGCTGCCTAGTCCAACGACAACCAGCAAACCAGGTGAATATCGATCCGTAAGCCACGGCACCAAAGCACTGCCGAGCAACGAACTGATGCTGAATCCTGCCATCACCAAACCGATAAGCCAGCCCGGCTCACCTGCATCTGACAGATAAAACGTGGTCCAGGAAAACGTACCGAAAACAAATAAGTTAATTAACGGTGCGCTGAGCAGAATCCGAAACAGCGCGTTACGTTCACGCAAAAATCTCCACGCCGGCCCATACCCGCCACTCAGCTTCGTAGTGAGGTTTCGCCGCCACCCCGTTGGTGGGCTATCGTGTGTTTCCGTCTGCTCTTCATCGCCCAGGCCAACTCCCTTTTCCTTATTCGGCCCCAGTGGCGTGCGAATTGCTAAAGCATTGATATAGAAACCGAGATTGCAGAAAAACTGCACCACAAATGGCGCTGGTGCCAGCACAGAATATAAAGCACCGGAGACCGGGCTGGCAGCGATCGATATCGTCGACTCCCGGGCTTCTGCAGCTCCTACTGCCCGAGGAAATTGCTCCGGAGAAATCACATTTTTCAGCGCGGCATCCATGACCGGGTCGAGCACACCCGTGATAGCACTACTAATCAGCACGAAGCTAGAATTTGCCACGACGGCAGCCTGCGTCGTCCAGTTTGCATAAAAATAACCACTCACGGTTATGGCAATCCCTAGCGAACATATGATGACGACTGGCGAAAACACCTTGAATAAGCTTCGGCGCTGTACGCTATCCGCAAGCGATCCGCCTACCGCTGATCCGAGGATGCCCAACAAACTAACGACAGAAAAGAACAGTCCCGCGGTTGCCACAGAGTCAAAGATCTCGACCGCCAGCAACATAGTCGCCAGACCCATGCCAGCAGATACCGACAGTAACGTTTCGCCAACAAACCAGCGACGATAATCCTTGACGTGAAAAGGGTTCTTATCTGCCATCCATGTAGCATACATCACAGATAAGACGCCATGTCATCGGGTTAAAGGGTTATACGACCCCCGAATCCAAGGAAGCCCGCATACGAAGAATCCCCAGCGGCGCTAAGCACCACTGGGGAATCCGTTGAATATTGGTAGCGGGGACAAGATTCGAACTTGCGACCTCTGGGTTATGAGCCCAGCGAGCTACCGAGCTGCTCCACCCCGCGTCGGATGATATTCAATTCACCTGCCAGCTTAAAGCTTTCGCCTTTGCGATCTCTCGCTCGCTGACATCATGTAACTATACATACCATCGCTAGATATGCCAAATCCCACTGTACGCTGGGCGCACAGCGGGATTATCGGCGTTGTACTGGCTCTAGATCGATGAACCTTAGTTCTGCGACTGGTAGTTTTCTACCGCCCGATCCAATCGATCCAGTGCGCGTCCGTATTCCTCGAAGGAACCATCACGTGCTTTCTCTAACTCCCGGAGCGCATCGTTAATGGCACCGACGCCGTCACCACTCGCCGGCGGAGTTGGGCCGGAACGCCCAGAAGAATCACGGCCACTGTCGGCATCATCATCCGAACCAGAAGCAGAAGACTCCGCCCTATCTGCCGAATCTGCATCGCCGTCGTCGCTCGAGGCAGCACCATCGCCGTCGACCAGATCAATATCCTGCGCTGCCTGGGAGTCAATGCCTACCTGCTCCAGTGCCTCACCGATGGTTGGCGCATAACCAATGCGGCCCTTGTACGAAACCAGAACACGCAGCAACTTCGGGAAGGCCGAGTCCTGGTCCTTACGCTCTGCGTAAATCGGCTCCAAGTAAAGAATCTCACCGCCGCCGACCGGCAAAGTTAGCAGGTTACCGTTGTACAGCTCGTTGGTGCGCTCCCACAGACCGCGGTCACGCGCGACCTGGTCAGACGACATCATCGCATCCTGCGCCTGGCGCGGACCCTGTGTCTGCGTGTTCGTCGGCAGCACCCGCACGGTGATGTCACCGTAGTTATCCGGATCAGACGTTACCGTCATATGTGCCGAGAGGAATTCACGCTCCAGACCACGGAATGGCGTCACCATCTGGAAGCTGGACTTGTCCGGGTTTTCTGGGTCCGCGGCCATCACGTAATACGGAGGCTGCGGCAATTCTTGGGATTCCGGCTGGGTTGGGTCCAGTGGAACCGACCAGAAGGCGTCGTTGGAGAAGTACACCCCTGGGTCATCCACGTGGTAGCGGGCCAGCAGGTTACGCTGCACCTTGAAAATGTCCTCTGGGTAGCGGAAGTGCGAACGCAACTCGTCAGAAATCTCGGATTCATCCTTCACGGTGTCCGGGAATACCCCGCGCCACGCATCCAGTACTGGATCCTCCGTATCAAACTCATAGAGCTCCACGGTGCCGTCGTAAGCATCCACGGTGGCTTTCACCGAGTTCCGGATATAGCCAATGCGATCATTAATCAGGCGCTGCTCCGTGCCCTCTGGGTTCAGCGCGTCGCGAGTAGCCTGCGACAACGACATTTCCGTGCTATATGGCATCGCATCCAGGGTGGTGTACCCATCTACAATCCATTTGATCTTGCCGTCAATCACCGCCGGGTAGGTGTGGGAATCAGTAGTCAACCACGGGGCGACCTTTTCGACGCGGGCACGCGGGTCACGGTCATACAAAATCTTCGATTCCGCACCAACGCGATCCGAGAGCAGGAAGTTCATC
This sequence comes from Corynebacterium propinquum DSM 44285, assembly GCF_000375525.1. Lineage (GTDB taxonomy): Bacteria > Actinomycetota > Actinomycetes > Mycobacteriales > Mycobacteriaceae > Corynebacterium > Corynebacterium propinquum. The sequence continues at coordinate 97,274 of NZ_AQXC01000008.1, read as the reverse complement.
TCCTGGTATTTCGCGGCATAGATCGCACGAGAGAACCAGTTCCCAATGCCAACTCCACCTTCGCCGGTATAGGTATACGACGAATTATCAGTGTCATATTCCACGTCATTGCCGTTGCTGCCGACAATCGCATAATCCAGCCCATCGTCGGCCGAAGCAATCACAGGACCGTAGTACACACGCGGCTGATCCACCTTGATGCCGAGTTCTTCGGCATCTTCGTCCTCAGCCCGGGAAGCCAAGGTCTGCAAGTCAGAAACCGTATATACCGGGAAACCACCACGGGTAGAACCAGCGGATTCTGCAGCCTCGTTAATGGTGTTAGCCTGTGCCGCAACAAAACCGTTGCCATGGGTATACACCGTGTGGCGGTTGATCCAGGAACGCTGGTTTTCCCGCAGTGCATTAGGATCCAGCTCACGAGCAGCCACGACGAAATCGCGTTGTTCGCCGTCGATCTCATAGCGGTCCATGGACAGCACATCCGGGAAACCGTAGAAGTTACGCAACTGCTGTTGCTGGGTAAAGGTTGGTGCCAGAATGTCTGGATCCAGCAAACGAAGGTTGGAAATCGTGTTTTCATCCGCAGCGACGTCGTCGTCAGAAACGTCCCCCGCGCCCCAGTTGGTCTCATACTCCACGTTGGTTTCGTCGATGTTGTAGGCGAAGCGGGTGGCATCGATATTGCGTTCAATCGACTGCGCTTCTTTCAACGCGCGGTTCGGCTGCACGGAGAACTGCTCCATCAACATCGGCCACGCGGTACCGACAGCGATGGAGGTCACCAGCATCAGCACCACAGCCAGCCCCGGGATGCGCAGATCCTTGATCACGATAGCCATGAAAAATGCCACCGCCACCAACGCAGAAACCACGATCAAAATGATTTTGGCTGGCAAATCCGCATGCAGGTTGGTAAACGATGCACCAGCGAAAATATCGTGCTGGTTGAACAAAATCGTGTAGCGATCCAAGAAATAGCTAGCAACCTGGACCAACATCCACAGACCCGCAATGACGGCCAGCTGAATACGTGCGGGCTTCGATACCGATCCCTTCACGCCTGCCGCCTGGCTGCCAACGCGGATACCACCCAAAATGTAGGAGCCCACCAGCGACACCAAGAAGCTGACGATCAGCAGCACACTCAGCGAGGACACCAGAATATTCAGCAGCGGTAAGTTAAAGGCATAAAAGCCTAGATCCATACCAAATTCTGCATCTTCACGGCCAAAATCACCGCCATTCAAAAACAGCAGGACGGTGCGCCAGTAGGCCTGGCCCATGAATCCTGCTGCAATCGCAATGACGATCGGTGCGCCGTAGAGGAACTTGCGCATCGTCGCGGCAATAGAATCGCGGTACTGATACACCGGCGAGTTCATATCTGCCATTGAGACATCGCTCGGACGGTTTTTCCACGTGAGCCAACCGACCAGGAAGGTCACAAGCCCAGCGATAATACCGAAGGCAAAAAACAAAATGATGCGGGTGATGATCGCGGTCGTGTACACCCCGCGGAAATCAACCTCACCAAACCACTGCCAGTCGGTATACAGTGACACCGCGAGCGGGCCGAACGCGAAGAGCACCACGATAATGCCCACGAACCACGACAAGATGCGCGGCGGCTTACGCAGATTAGTTGACGGTTGGTTAAGGCTGCCAGCCAAGTCCAACTCCTTTAAAATTATCGAAAAATGGAAAGCGTTATAGTGATCTAGCTTAGGCAATAGTAGGCCGAAACAAAAGAACCAGCCGATCAAACCGCATCGAACCACAAGGATTGATTTCTGATGAATAAGCAGCAGATAACCCAGCCAATGCTCAATCGCGCGATGATGGAAGCCGTCGACTTCATTCACCCCGAGGGCTGGGATTGCCCACCGACCCTGTTTGCGTTGGTACCAACCCAGTTATTGGCCCAGCATGCCGTGGATGTCGACGACGATTCTCCGCTAACCCTCGTTGTCCAAGACGATCTGCCTAGCAATATCGAGCCAGGCTCCGAGCACCTTGCCGACTATGTCTCGCGGGTTATCTGGCCGGACAATGTCGTCGGTGCGGTTTTAGCCCAAGAAATCAAGTTCAAAGACACCGCAGATTCACGGGATTCTTCCCCGCGGCCTGCGCGTTTGTTCTCGGGCGTGATTCGGCACGATTTTGCCGCCACCAATGATTCTGCTCTAGTTGTCGACGACTTGCTTGCCGACGACTCCGATGATGGAAGTGCTGGCACTGTTCATTCGGACACTGCGCATACCGCAGAACCAGAAGGTATCGAACAAACCTTATTGCAACTGCGCCCTACCGAAAAAGAGCTTGCCGACGCCGGCCCATTCGCCGAAGATGATATCCAGCTGCGCGGTGGCCCAGGAATTGCTCCAGGAGTTATTGCTGCATTGCGGCATGGGCTCGACCAGAACTGCTATGACGTACTCTAGAGTCTCAATAGTCTCAACAAAAGGTTGAAACTTTGCCGAACCCGGGAGTTTTCGTGTCCGCCATGTTTTCTGCTCGCACGTTCACCACACGAGCCGCCACCCTAGCTGCCACCGCAGCCCTACCACTAGTACTCGTAGCGTGCGCTTCTGATGAGGGCAGCACCGATAAATCGGCGCAACCAGGTACTTCTACCACGACGGCAACGTCGACCAGCAGTGCTTCCAGTAGCGAAACCACCACCAGCAGCAGCACGTCGGCAAGCAGCACAACCACCGGTGCTTCTTCTACTAGTGCCACCACCAGCGCCTCTGGCGACGCCAGTTCAGCCGCAACCAGTGCAGGAGTTGCCGCAGACAAATCGGCAACCCCGACTACGACGTCGGCGCGGTCAACCCAAGCTAACAACTCCGCTGAGCTGCCGGAATCAGTAGAAAACGCCTACGAGATTTTTGGTGACCTGGTTCCGCGCTCGCTATTCGAAGAATTCGACTCCTGCGAAGCCGTCGGCATGCAAAGCTATTACAACTGCACCGGATCCGTCGGGCAGTTCCAATTCACCGAATCGAAATCCAAGGCAGTGTCCACACTGCAGACGTTAACCGAACTACGTACCTCGCAAGTCGTGGACGATTCCGGCGAGCGCGTCGTGGGTTGGTCTTCTTTGGGATCCACCGCGATCATCACGGTGGTGAACACCGAGTCCGGCCTGGTCATGCAGCATATGATCTCGGCTGATGCCGAAGAACCAGAACAGAAGATTAAAGAGCTAGGCCTGGTGAGTTAGCCACAGCTCGACATGAGCTAACTAGAGCTCAACCGCACAGGTTTCGACATCCTTGCCCTGGGCAAAAGCCTCCATCGCAGCGATGGCGTCGTCCAGGGTATTGACCTTCGCGATGACCATATCGCCATGGTCCACACTGGTGGCTTCCGCACAATTTTCCGCGGGCGCCAAAAACAGTTCCGCACCAACTTCATGCGATTTCGCCACCTTGTGGGCGATTCCGCCAATGGGCCCCACCTGCGCGTTCGCGGCAATAGTTCCCGTGCCCGCGACAAACTTTCCGCCGGTGAGATCGCCTTCGCTGAGTTTATCGATGACAGCTAAGGAAAAAATCATGCCCGCCGACGGCCCACCAACATCCTGCAGGTTATACGTCACATCGATTTCCGCATCCGGCACTGAAGTCATAGTAATCCCCAACAGTGCTTCGCCTGCTGCATGAGGGTTTTCCAGCAATTCGATATCTTCATCGTGCTTCTCGCCGTCGCGCTCGAACTCCAGACGGATCGTCTCACCCGGCTGATGCGAACGCACCGCGCTTTGCACATCCTCGGGTGCAGTCACGTCACGGCCATCGACTTTCACGAGCACATCGCCGTCGGCAAGCTGCTCGCTGCCAGCAGAAATATCGAGCACCTGGGCAATCGCAGTACGTGTCGGAATATCCAGGTAATTCATCGCGGCCACGGTCGCAGCGTCCTCCGATGCCGTAAACGCTGCTTGGTTTTGTTCCTGGAATTGCTCACGATCCGTACCCGGCGGATAAATCTTTTCAATCGGAACAATAGTGTCATCCGAGCCGATCCAACGCCCGAACGCCTGCACCACCGTCATGTTTGTGCGCACAGAGACAGTCGTCATATTGAGGTTTCCGGCGGGGTTTTCATCCACCTCATACTGCTCGCCGGCGTCGACGTCGACAACAGGTGTGCCACTGACATCGCTCAAGGTATTAAACGTCGGCCCCTTGCCCTCAGCGGCATACGGCACGGCCAGAGAGACATTGGTACCGGGAATATGATCCATGCTGACCAATCCGCCCACAATCACGACGGGGATGGCACCAAGCGCGACCTGGCTTACGCGCGGTGTTTTCTTCTTGCCGGCGTTGCCCGTTCGGGGAGTGTTCTCCGTGCGGGAATCTACAGCGTCATTCACCCCTCAAAGACTACCCTGTTCGCTCACAGCGTTGTGCTTTTCCGCGCCTGACGCAAGCACACGCGCCACCATGTTCTGTAGGTTGGAGACATGACTAACGGATTCGGATTTTCCTTTCCCACTAGTGGCAACGGTGATGACGACGATGACCGGAACCCCAACGGCCGTGGCGGTGGTCCCGGCGGCCTCGGCGATATGCTGAACCAATTCGGCCAGATGCTGTCTGGCATGGGTTCGTCGATGAATAACAGCAACGACGACTCCCCCGTTAATTACGACATGGCCAAGCGTATTGCCGGCCAGCAGATCAAATCTGCATCGAAGATTTCCACCCAAGACACCACCGCGGTGGAAGAAGCAGCCCGGCTGGCAGAACTCTGGTTAGACGACGCCACTGACTTGCCGACGGCCAACAACCGCATCGCTGCCTGGAACGCAGAGGATTGGCTGCAGCAGACGATTCCGATGTGGAAGCGCTTTGTTGATCCCGTAGCGAAACACATGAACGAAGCCCAACTGGAATCCATGCCGGAAGAAGCCCGGCAGATGATGGGCCCAATGTCGAATATGATGAGCCAACTTTCTGGCATGAACTTTGGCATGCAATTGGGCCACGCATTAGGTGACCTGGCAAAACAGGCTCTGACTGGTTCGGACTTCGGCTTGCCGGTGGCCCCCAGCGGCACCACGGCCGTGCTGCCGCACAATATCCAGTCCATCGCCCGCGATCTCAACGTGAAAGGCCAAGAGGTACTGGTCTATATCGCTGCCCGGGAAGTCGCGCGCCAACGCCTGTTTAAGCACGTGCCGTGGTTGAGTGAGCGTTTGGTCTCATCGGTAGAAGAATATGCGGTCGGTTTGGTCATTGGCACCAGTCATATTGAAGAAGCCGCTCGCGACCTCAACCTTGAATCTGGGGATCCCCAATCAATTCAGGATGCCATGCAGAATTTGCAGGGTATGGATCTCTCGCCACGGATTACCTCGCGGAATACCGCTGCGGTGGCTCGCTTAGAAACCTTGCTGGCGTTGATCGAAGGCTGGGTGGAATTCGTCGTTGGTGAAGCCTTGCAGGATCGCATTCCATCCACCCAGGCCATGGCAGAAGCGTGGCGACGTCGTCGGGCCTCCGGTGGTTCTGCGGAACAAGCCTTCGAAAAGGTCGTCGGCATTGAGCTCAGCGCACCACGGGTGAGTGACGCTGCCGAGTTGTGGCGCCGCTCTACCGTTGCGGTCGGCGTGGATCGGCGTGATTCAGTATGGGAGCACCCGGACTTTTTGCCGCAACCTGAGCACCTGGATAACCCAGCTGCCTTTATCGATGGTTTGCTGGATGAAAGCGGTGACCAGGAATTTGAGGCGGAGTTCGCCAAACTGGAAGAAATGCTGCGCAGTGAGGGCAACGGTGAGGCCGGTGGTGAAGGCGGCAGTGAGAACACTGGTACCGACGCCGATTCGCACGACTCAGGTGATTCTGATGACGAGCGTTAGCAGCTCGCGTTAATCTGAATATGGTCTAAATTACGCCGCACAAACTCTCGGGGGGGGGGATTTGTATGGGAGGCGAGCAACACCGGTTTTATTTCGCACCTGGTGTGCGCGTTGTCCAACGAGACGAACACTGCCTGCAATTCGGTGTTGATTCCACCCGTGTAGGCATCATCGAAACCGCACGGCCCGATGCATTCGCAGCGGGCCTGCACCAACTTCCTCGCGTTTTTAGCCGCGAGGATTTTTCCATGGCGTCCCGCTACGCGGACCTTAGCCAATCCGCAGCACATAGCTTATTTGATGACTTGCTGGCCTACGGCATTATCCGATCGGCAGCGCCCAAGCCCGTCATAGTATTCGGAACCAGCCCGCTGGCAACAATGGTGCGCAATAGCCTGGCCGAGGCCAATTTTCTGGTCCGATCTCCGCTTCCGGGCGAACCAGAAGAAACCTACCTCAGCATGCAAAATGCGAAAGACAACAATATCCCGTTGGTCATCGTGGATAAGCTCGCAGATACCACGGGCCTTTCGCCGATGTTGTTATCGCTAGCTCGCACCTGGATTCCCGTATCACTCATCGATGCCACCAGCGTGGTCGGCCCCATTCATGTCGACGGTGTGGGTCCGTGCCCGCTGTGCATGGAATTGCATCGCACGGACCGGGATCCCACGTGGCATGCCGCGGCACAAGGCTTACGCCAAGGCACCACACAACCCTCACAGGCAGGACACCACTTCCCTACCGCAGCGGCGCATCTCGCCATCGCGCAGGTCATCGTGGTATTGGAAACGCTCTACGGGCTGAGCCCGCCGCCTGGTGCCCTACCGCACCGGCTGCACCCGGGCCAGCTCTACGAATTAGATCCTTATGCCCGCCCACAGCAGCGCATCATCGATAACCACCCGCGGTGCCCGGAGTGCTTTATGCATACTGGCGGACGATATCCAATAAATCCTGGCCAAACAGCTGGGCTTTCTTCCGACCTATTCCACTGATGGCGTAGAGTTCATCCACCGTCGTCGGTAGTGCTTCGCTGACGGCTTGCAGGGTGGCATCGGAAAAAATGATGTACGCAGGAACCTGTTCCTCTTTGGCTACTCGTGCCCGCCAGCCGCGTAGTTGCACGAATAATTCCTCATTTCCGGGAGATTCACACTCAGTGTGCCTGCCGACGACTTTCTCGCCGGGGGTAGTCAGCGGTTGTTTACACACCCGGCATTTTTTCGTCTTCCGCACTCGCGCCGCAGATGGTTCTTCAGCCTGGGATGCCGCGACGAGCCCGTCAAGAAACCTCGTGCGCTTACGGCTAGCCCGCCCACCTTCTTGCCGGGCCGGTGCCCACGACAACGCCAGGTGCTTCCGGGCACGCGTGATGCCGACATAAAACAGGCGCCGTTCTTCTTCGATCTGCTCGTCACCGGCGTCAATCGCGTAACGAAAAGGCAACAATCCTTCAGTCAGGCCCGCCAAAAAGACCGCGTCCCATTCCAGACCCTTGGCAGCGTGCAAGGTCACCAACGTCACGCTATCGACGGTCGGCGGCTGTTTATCCGCAGCACGGCGCCGCAGCTCCCCCAGGACGACTTCCAAAGAATCGGTATCGCGCATCTGCACAATCTCTTCGACAAGATCCACCAATGCCCGCAACAGTTGCCAGCGCTCTCGTTCCTGGGCGCCATCGGGTTCTTGGGCAGAATAGCCCAGCGGGGCCAAGGCAGCGCGGGTAATCGCGACTGGATCCGGCGGCAAATTAGGTTTCAGGTTCGCCCGAATCAACTGCTGTATGGCATCCAGGATGACTCGGTTATCGAAAAAGCTGGCGCCGCCGCGAACCTGGTAGGCGATACCGGCGTCGGCAAGCGCTTGTTCCAGCACTGCGGATTGCGCATTAATGCGGTAGAGCACGGCAATTTCTTTGGCCGGAACGCCTTGTTCCATCAAAGTGAGGATGTGCCCAGCGATCTCACGGGCTTCCACCGGGTCGGATTCATATTCCTGAAACGTCGGCTCCGGCCCCGGTTCACGCATACCCTGCAGTTCCAAGCGCGTACCCGCGATGCGACCTTGCGCGGCACCGATGACCTGGTTCGCCAGACCCGTAACCTGTGGGGTCGAGCGGTAGTCGCGCTGCAGCTTGACGACGTGCGCGTTGTCGAAATGACGCGGGAAGTCCAGCAAATACTGCGGGGTTGCTCCGGTGAACGAATAAATCGTCTGGTTTGCATCACCGACAACGGTGAGGTCATCACGGTCTCCCAGCCAGCCTTCCAACACACGCTGCTGCAGGGGCGTGACGTCCTGGTACTCGTCAACGACGAATGTGCGGTAGCGTTCCCGAAATTCCTCTGCCACCGCCGGAGCGTTTTCCATGGCACCAGCGACATGCAACAAGAGGTCGGAAAAATCCAGGTGCATGCCTTCGTCGCTGGTTTTCAGCTGCTCATAGCGACGATAAACTTCCGCGACTTGTTCCGCTGGCAGGGGTGGAGTACGGGAAATGCTATCGACGTATGCGGCATAGCCGTCGGCGCCGAGCAAGCTTGATTTTGCCCATTCGATCTCATTGAGCAAATCGCGAATAGTGTCTTTGCTCGGGGTATTCGTCACAGAGCGGGCGGCGCGGGCTACCACCGGAAATGCACTGTCGAGAATTTTCCACTTCAGATCCCCAGCAATTTGCGGCCAAAAATAGCGGAGTTGGCGCAGCGCCGCGGCGTGGAAAGTCATTGCCTGCACTCCGCCGATATTCATGCTGGCCAGGCGGTCCCGCATCTCACCGGCTGCACGGGAAGTATAGGTCAGTGCTAACACGCTGTTGGTGGTAGCGAATCCCTGGTCAATCAGATGTGCGATGCGATAGGTGATGGTGCGGGTTTTTCCAGTCCCGGCACCGGCGATGATCGCAACCGGTCCTCGTGGAGCTGTGGCTGCGGCACGCTGGTCGTCGTCAAGCACTTCCAGGTTCACCATGGGTTTTCCTTTACGCGTTCTCGCCGGATTGTTGTTCTTTCATCTCGCGTTGTTCATCGATGTGGCGGCCGTGGCAATCCCAAGTACCATCGATCGATTCTCTGATCTTGGTTTCTCTGGATGGCTTTTCTTTGGCCGGTTTCGCCTTGGCGCCAGCGCGCCCCAGCTCATGTTTTTCATTCTGCTTTTTGCGCTCGGCTTCATCGCTTTTGCGGATATACAGCAGCCGGTCTTGACTATGCAGCTCCAGGGTTTCATCCATATCGACGCGGTAGATGCGGTCGTTGCGGATCACGCTAAGCACAATGTCGGACAAGTGTCGTGGGTTCGCCCCGATCTCGTACTTGGCAACGGGGCGCTCGGCGATAGAAAACCCTGCCGACGGCGAGAGTAAATCATCCATGATCTTGACCACCGACGGTGTGCTCGTCGACAAGCCCAGCAAACGCCCGGCAGTTTCGGAGGAGACCACCGTGGAATTCGCCCCGGATTGCAACAATAAATGCCGGTTTTCGATCTCGCGGACAGCTGCCGAGATTTTTGCTCTCTTATTCATTTCACGCGCCGACAATGTCGCCAACACGTTGGTGTCATCGCTGTTGGTGGCCACAACAACGGTTTTTGCACGCTCGATACCGGCGATTTTCAACACATCAGATTTCGTGCCAGAACCTTGCACGGTCACTACTTCTTGTGCCTCCGCAACACGCAAACAGGAACGATCCGGGTCCACGACGACGATATCGCGAGCCCGCGTGCCATCATCCAGCAAAGTTTGCATCGCGGATTGTCCCTTCGTGCCAAAGCCAATGATGATTGTGTGGTCGTGCACGTGCTTTCTCCATTGTTGAATCTGGAAGGTTTTGCGTGAGCGCTCCGTCAGCACCGACAACGTCGTGCCCACGAGCAGAATCAGGAAGGCGAGCCGGGCTGGGGTAACCAGGATGATATTGGTCAACCGCGCCCCGGTGCTCACCGGAACAATATCGCCATACCCTGTGGTGGTCAGCGAAATAGTCGAATAATACAACGCGTCGATGAGATTGAGCTTCTCGTTGTAACCGTCTTGCCCGATATAGACGACAGCGGCGATGGCAAAAACGATAGCTGCTGCCAGCATGAATCGGCGCAGGATCAGGAAAAACGGGTGCGTCCGCATGCCTTCGGGGATGTGAATGACATCCTCTAAGGCGTAGTTCGGCAACGAAGTCAGCTCAAACCGCTGGAGCTTCGCTCTGATTTTTCCACGCATTGTTGTGTTCTCTAGTTTCCTTTGGAATCGCTATGACCAGTGCCGTCTGGTCTATTTTCGCGTTCGAGCATGGTCGCGAGCTCGTCGGCGTCCGGTAGTTGTTTCGGTTCGAAGGTGTAATTATCCATAATGTAGTGGAACGCTGCACGCACTGGTTTATCAGTACCGCTGATGCGCTGCCATGCTTCACGATAGACCGATAACTGGATAACTGCCGAACGCATCTGTTCTCCCTGCGGTGGCCTGCCGGTTTTCCAGTCGACGACCATCCAATACTTCCCCATGTCGAAAACAGCGTCCATGCGTCCGCGCACCACAGACGTACCCAGGCTGAATTCGAAGCCTTGCTCAACATTCGTCGGCGTTTTATCTGCCCACGCACTAGCGAGGAATGCTTCTTTCAGTTTTTCGAAATCCGCTTCGACGGTTTCCTCGTTTCCTGGAAGCTCAGTTTCATCCAAGATCGCGTTGGCGCCGTATCGGTCTTCGATCCATTGGTGGAAAGCAGTACCACGTTTGGCATAGGCATTAGGTTTAAACGGCACTGGGCGACGCTGCCTGCGTGCAAATTGGGTTGGATTATCGCGCAGTGCGACTAATTCCGAAGCGGTAAGCTCGCCAGGGATTTCCACATCGACCACAGGAGCTGCCAAAGCCTGGTGCTCTTCGATCAGTGCAGTGGTTTCGCGTTCCCACAGCGAAAATAATTCACCACCGAGCGCCGGGATCTCTTCTTCCGTGCCTAATGCTTCCATCGCTTGCTGCACCAGCTGTGCCCCACGACGAACTTCATCACGTGGGCGCACCGATGGGAATTGTGCTGTGGTGTCGTCTTCGCTGCTGTCGTCTTCTGCACTGGAGTCTTCTATGCTGCTGTCTTCAGCCCCGCCTAACGAGTCTTGATTGGCTGACAAGCGTTGATCACTTGGCACATCCGATTCGTTTGGCTCGTCCGGTTCGTCGGTGGCGAGTTTCCAATTGACGATTTGTATGGGTGGTTCGGAAACAGCATGGTTTGTACCAGCACCGTGTGGAGCAGCCGCCGTTTGTTCTGCAAGCTCGGCAGCTCGCTTGCTGGCATAACGGTGCATTTCCGCAAAGTGCTCATAGGGATCTTTTTCTGAGCCCGTAATAACCAGCTCATCTTCGGCACGTGTCAATGCAACGTAGAACAACCGGGCATTTTCTTCCGCATCCACGGCCTTTTGTTCAGCAATGAATTCTTTGCAATTATTTTCGAATTCTTTGCGGTCTTCTGCTTCATGCAACCGTGGCCAATCATGATGCGGGGTATGCGCGGCATCGGTCAAGAAAGTCCGGGTCTGTGCCTTGTAGGTGGAAGTATCAGCGTGGCAGACATAGACCGAGGAGAATTCCAGCCCCTTCGCTTTGTGCGCAGTCATGATCTGCACGCGGTTCGTCGACTTCGGCGTCTCACCTGGCGCTAACGAATCTTCGTGTTCCCGGGCCAGCTCAGCATAATCCAGCCACGCTTCCAACGGCTCTCCATCAAACTCGGCAATGGCATCCAGGGCCTTATCTAAGTGCACTGCCCCATCGCGCCGCTGCGTCAAGACTTCCGTTCGCAGGTGGAAGGTCTCGATGATGTCGGCGAATAAATCGCTGAGAGGTTTACCCAAACAATAAGTGCGCAAGTACCGCAGCTTCGATGACAATTCGGTGATGCGCACCAGACCATCCTCGGAATAACGATCCAGCTCCCCGAGATCTGCAATGGCATCCGTGATACCCACGGTATGGTCGGCTTCTTCTTCCAATGCCGCAGCAAGCTGAGCTTCCAAAATATCTTCGGGCAGCTGCGGTTCCTCTTCTACATTCTCACCTGCATCGTCGTGCTCACGCAGGCGGCCAGCCAGGTTTTTCGCACGCGCTGCCAAAGCCTTGATATCCACCATGCCCAGCCCCACTGCTGGACCGGCGACGATACGCAACGCAGCTGCCATATCTTCCGGGCGGATCAGCATGGTGGCAACTGCCATCATGTCTGCGACTTCCGGGATCTCGAGCAGGCCACCCAAACCAACCACTTCATAGGGCACACCGCATTGTTCTAGGGCTTCTGCGATCACGCGGGATTGTTTGTTTTTGCGCACCAGCACGGCCGCGGAAAACCGTGCATCCGGATCATGCTCACGTCGCAACAGATACTCGCGGTATTTCTCCGCCAGGTTTCCGGCAACCCAATCGATTTCTTCTTCTGCGGTTGGCCAATAACCAAAGCGGACTACTCCCGCGCCAGCCCCGGCGCGCGGTTCTAGCGGTGCAACCGGGCGCTCTGGGCCTGATCCAAGTACGGCATGGGAGACAGTGTTGGCGATATCCAGCACCGTCGACGGATTACGCCAGGAAGTGGTCAGTTCCTTGCTTGGAGCCGGGCGTGTAGCGGCAGCAGTCTCCTGTGGCGATTTAGCTTCGGGTGGCTCAGCAACTTCGGGTGACTCGGCAGCAACGGGAAAATCGTGAGTGAACATTGCCAGATTTTCTGCAGTGGCTCCGCGCCAGCCGTAAATTGCCTGCATCGGGTCGCCCACGGCAGTCACGGTCAAACCTTCGTGTGGGGTGGTGCCAAACAGATTGCGCAATAACACGCGCTGTGCATGCGAGGTGTCTTGGTATTCGTCCAGCATGACAACTTTTGTTTGCCGACGCTGCGAGGCCCCCACCGCCGGGTGTTGCTCAGCTAAGCGGGCTGCAGCAGACATTTGCTGGGTAAACGTCACCGCATTGCGCTCAACCAGTTCGTGTTCCAGCTGCTGAATTAGTGGCAAAAAGTCGACCCGGACTTGCTGGCGAGCAATCCAGTTTTGGACGTCTTTATTGAGGTTTTTTCGTTGTTTTGGCGCGCGTGGCAAGTTTTCCACCTCGGCAAAAGCGCGTGCGCATTCCCGAAAATCCTCAGCGAAGCTCAAGTTATTAGCCATGCGGTTATACAACTCCAGCAGCTCGTCCACGATGCTGGATTCTTTTTTCTCGGTTTCCAGCGTGCCCTCGTAATTGCGCACCACCGATTGTGCGAGCGAGACCAAATGAGCCTGGGTAATCAGCCGAGCGGTTGGTTCCACAGGTAATAACAAACCGTATTCACGCACCAAATCTCCGGCATAGGAGTCATACGTGGACACCCGTGGAGCGATGGTTTCCAGGTTCGCACGCAGACGCCCATCCGGATCGATTTCCGGCAGCCGTGGGGAATCACGTAATACTTGCAGGCGGTCGCGGATACGTTTAGCTAGCTCTTGCGATGCTTTTCGGGTGAATGTCAGGCCGAGTACCTCTTCCGGCAGCGCATAGCCATTGGCAACCAACCAGACCACACGTGCTGCCATGGTTTCAGTTTTACCGGCTCCGGCACCGGCGACCACCAGCAATGGTCCAGGTTCTGCGCCGATGATCGCTGCTTGCTGCTTCGTGGGTGCGAAGCGTTGCCCCAGAATTTCCGAAAGCAACTGCGGGCTGATATCACCGGATCGCCCCGAATTCTGCTCGGATCGAGCTATATTCTGCTGAAGCTCATTAGACATTGGTGATCACATCCCCTTCTGCTTGCGCCGGGCACACCGAACGCAACGAACAATAAGTGCAATTCTCGGACGGCCGGGCAGTTACCGTCGGGCCCGATAGTTCATTGATGAGTGGTGGTAGTTGCGCGTGGAATTCGCGTAGTTGTTCCTCATCCAAACGGGCTTGTTCCCTCGTTCCTGCTGTATTCGTTCGCCCCAGTGGGTACAACAGCATCGCCAGACCAATTTCCATGCCATCGCCGGTGATCACACGTACCTGGTGCGCGCCATTCGCAGCATGCCCAGCACCTGCTTTCTCACCGCCGACTAGCTTTCCTTTGCTCAGAGCAAGTTGGTACGCGCTCAGCTGGGGATTCTTCGCGGTATCCGCTTGGCTTGGTAACCGCGATGAGGACGACGTCTTCAAATCCACAATGACGTAGTTGCCGGAACCATCGTGTTCCAACCGGTCGATCCTGCCGACGATACTCAGCCCCGGCTCAATTTCGACAACGACATCAACTTCGCTGCCGACGAATTCCAAGGCCTCACGGGTACTGGCAATCCACGCGTTGCTGCGTGTGAGTAATTCACGGAAATTTTCATGCTCCCGCTGCCGTTGCCAGGCTGGGCCGTGGTAGACGCTGCGATAGGCTTCTTCGGTTTTCAGCTGCGCCCATTCAGCATCCACGCCGTGCCCGACCGCTTCGAAATACGCATGCGCCATGGTTCCTTTCCGCATCGCATCCGTCGTTGTGGAATCGCCAAGCTTTTCGACGACTTCCCGCATTGGACAATCCAGCAACCCCTGGATTCGTGATGGGGATAACCGTGTTTTCGCTGGCCTTGGAATCTCCCCGGCCACCGTTTCGGTAGCTGCCCACCACTGTGCCGGATCTGCCCCCGGTACACCGGCCGCGGCCAAGCGCGCTAGCTGGCGGGCAGCCTGCTGCGTTTCTTGTTCACCGGCTTCCGGGTCACACACCACCCGACGCAATTCGGCAACTACCGATGACACAGACAACAAGCGCGGCACCGTCACGCCGCTCACGGCAGAGCCGGATCCCGGCGCTGCCGCGGAATCAGCATCCGCACCAGATTCTGCATCATAGGCCTCGCCTGCTTCCTGTGCGGCACCGCGTAAGGCTGCATCTTCGTCCTGTGCGCTGGCAGCAGAAACGATCTGCTCGGGCACTAGATCAAACTTTGTGCACCACGCATGGAAAAACCGGGACGGTTCAATGATTTCGTCGGCATGCGGAGCATAGACTGCCGTCACAATCTGTTGGCTTCGAGCACGGCTGGTGGCAACACGGAACAAACGGCGCTCTTCACCCAACCGGTCTGCCGCATGCGAGACATAGACGTCGGGATCAATGCCCGCATCCAAGAAATCGACGAGGTCTTCTTGGGCGAAAAGGGAACCGGTCTCAGATAGATCAGGCCAGCTGCCTTCTTGCACGCCGCTGACCACCACGGTGTCCCATTCCCGTCCGATTGTGCCGTGCGCACTCACAATTTCTACGGAATCCGTGCGCGAACCACGCCGTTCACGAACCCCGGTGGGCAATTCTTGTTCCGTAATATGCTGCACGAACGTCTCTACCGAGGCCTCCGGGCGCCGCTCAACAAAATCGCCTGCGGCATCGAACAACGTCATCACCGCGTCCAAATCCCTATCCGCCTGCGATCCGGCGGCCCCACCGCGCAAGGCGGTCGCTGACAGCCTGCCTGATAACTCCGTCGCATCCCAGACTGCCCAAAGCACATCTTCGACGCTTCCACCCCGCAGCGCTTGCCTGCCTGCTTGGATCACGCTGCGGATGCGCAGCAAAATATCGATCTCGCGTTGCGTTAATAGCTCCGCAAAATCTGGTAACTCAGCATCACTGCCCAGCAAGTCCACCAAGCTATCGACGCCGCGCTGTTGAGGGTTAAACCGGCGCAAACCACGAATCAACCGGCGTAAGGTCACAGGATCTGCCCCACCCACAGGGCCGAGTACCAACTGTTCTATTTCTGCACGACTGAGATCTTCATGCAGTGCTCGAATCCCCAGCAAGAGGTGCGACACGACGGGTTGTTCTGCCAGCACGGTATCGGTGGGGCTGATGTATACCGGCACCCCCGCTGCCAATAACGAACGGCGAATACCACCCATTTCCGCGGTGGAACGGACCACCACGGCGATATCAGACCAGGCCACGCCGTCGTCCAGATGGCGGCGCCGCACCGCATCAACCACCGCCGTGGTGTTATCCGTCCACGATTCGGCCACGAGCGCTCGCCGTGTGGGGCTGCGGTGCATAGCGCGTAGCTCTACCAACTGATCTGCTGGGAATTCGTCGAAGAACTCACTGCTGGCGCCACGGAAATGAAAAATGGCGTGGTCTCGGTTACCCCCGACTACTGCAAGCTCTGCGCCATCGATAAGAGCACTCAACAGTTGCCCCGCTGTGGGATCCAACAGCTGTGCATCGTCAACGATGACGGTTTGCCATGGGCTGAGTGCGCGGATCTCATCTAAGTTCTGGGAGACTTCCGCCATGAGTTCTGCGGCCGAAAACCGGTAGGTGCCTTCCAGCTCCATCATGTGCGTGTATTCCCGGAGGAATTGCGCCGCGGCGGTCCACATCGGCCGATCATAGCGACGCCCCAGATCTTCTAATTGCTGGGCCGAAACGCCCCGTTCCACAGCGCGCAATAAAAAATCGCGTAATTGCCGCCCAAAACCAAGGTAGGTTAACGCGGGGCGGACATCGACGGGCCAGTCCACGGACCCTGCCTCGGCAGCGCCTCCTGCGGTACCCAAACCAGTAGCGCCCAGACCAGTAGGACCGGCCGAATCAGCAGCGTCAGCCTCCCCCGCGCCAGTGACAACTTCTGCACCCGCAGCAGCATAATCTTCTGCCTGTAAACGCAGGATCTCGCGCATCATCGCATCTTGTTCTGCACCGCTGATAAGGCGCAGCGGTAAATCTGTCAGCAAACGTAACAGCCCAAAAGCCACCGAGTGGACGGAACGCACCAGTGGGCCTTGGGAATAATAATGCGAGACTCTTTCCGATAATTCCCGCCGCAACCGCGCCCCGGATTCTTTCGACGGTGCGATCACGACGATGCCGGATGGGTCCTGCCCCGCCGCTAAACACTTCTCGACGCGCTCGACGGTGGTGTCTATCAAAAAAGAAGACACCCCGGAACCAGCCGGGCCAGTGACTTTCCAGCGACCGCTGTCGGGCAGGTCCCTGCCCCATTCACGTGGTTGAGCTTGCTGGGTGTGCGCGACCAGCCTGACGTCCGGGTTCGGGTGTATTCTCGTCATGCACTACAGCATGGCATACGCCCGTGACACGAGAAGGTCTTCAACCCGGTTAATATGCGAACGTGTGTTCGCTTTAGCGTCGGGATGCAGGTTATTAACGTGCCGACGATAGGCCACCGCGCGCAGCAGCAACTGATCCATGTCTCGAATGTGTGCAAAGCGATCACAAATTGCATCATCGACCACGCCGGCAACCAGGCCATCGACAATAGCCAATGCACACGTATAGCCCACGGGCCGGGGTGCGGCCGTCGGTACCAGATCCACAATCACCGGCGGCAGCAGGTAATGGTAAATCGTTGCCGCCAACAAATCCGCATGCCCGACACAATAGGCGGTATCAGCAGACAAGTCCCGGTAAGGCTCACCGGTTTCTTGCCAAGCAGCCGCTTCCGCACGCGCAAAAATATCATCGCGATTAGCCGTCGGCGCACTGACTTCCCGCAGACTAGTGGCAAGCCGAAGCCCCAATAAAGCGGTTTCGTCTACCCGCCGCAGCAGCTCACCTTGGCTCCACGCACTCGCTTTCCATCCGGCAACTGTGTAGCGTCCGTCCGTCGACAAGATGGGGCGGGCAACACGCGCCCCCTCCACCGATAACCCGGCGCGCACTTTGGCGGACCACAGGGCAGTTGGCGCTGCTTGCGAAAGCACCATGTCACCAATTTTGGTTCCGTTATCCCAGGCATGGCCGAGTGGAATCGGGGTTTCTGCTGGGGTCTGAAACGCCTCGCAGACGTGATCGGGTGGCACAGGCATGAGTAGTGTTAGGTCTCTTTCTCCGGTTCGTGCAGGGCATCGAGCGCAGCACCGTCGGGAAGCGGGCGAGGATACGGCCACGGATTCGGACGGCAGGTATCCGGATTATCCGGATAGACTTCTTCCGGGTTCAACTGAAACAGTTCCGAATTTTGCAGGCTGATGGTTTGTTGCATCATTACCGGCGCGAGGTTGCCCTCCCCGGTACAAGCCTGGTGATGAGGGTAACCAATAGCGTGGCCGACTTCGTGGTTAATCAAATATTGTCGGTAGGCACCCAAATCGCCTTGGAACGGGGCGGCGCCACGCACCCACCGGGATTCGTTCAGCAATACCGTCGAACCACCCGTGATGGTGGTATGGCACGAGGTTTCTAATTCTAAATCCACCCCGCACATGTCCGCGGTGGTGGTGACAGACGCCAAAAGGATACGGGTGTCAGGGTCTTCTTCCGGTCCCACGTGCACAAATTTGAAAGCGGGGTCATAGGTCCAGCCACGTGGATCTGCCAGTGTCGCATCCACCATGCGCGCTATCGCATCATCGCCGCCATAGGGCACGGTATCGAGGCCTTCTTCTACTTCGACGGTGTAACGAATAGTCTTTTCTGCACCGTGGCCAACCTCCTGGCCGGGCGTGCCGACGGGGCGGAATTCGCCGCTGCCGTTGGCGGAATAGGTACCACCGGCCGGCAATTCACGCAGACCAAGCTCAGCACGTGAGGCAGTGCCGGGATCTGGGCCAGCACCGAGTTCACCATCTGATTCCTCGTGTCCGCCGTGCCCATCATGACCGCCGGATCCGGCAGCACCGCGTGCATGCTCCCGCGAACCAGCGTCATCGCCGCCACGGGAGACGTCGACAAGCACCGCGGCCGTGATGATCAGCACCACGGCTATGATCCCCATCTGCCACCAGCCATAGCGGCGCACATAATGCTCGAGTTTCTTATTCATCTACACCTGAATCAATACCGCACCTGCAGCATCGTATTTCCTACAGCAGAGTATTTATTTAGGCACCGCCAAAGCCGACGACCGGCTGTTCGCCGCTACCGACCTCGACATACGCAATCGCATTGGTGCGCACCAGGTACTTGCGGCCTTTGGCATCCGCCAATTCGACGACATCATCGGCTTTACCCAATACGTCTTTAACGAGCTTCACTGCTTCTTCATGGGAGAGCTCAGAATTAATCACCAGTTCACGAGGCGATTCAATCAAACCGATCTTGATATTCATACGCTTGCTATACACCTTTCGATTGCTATCGGTTGTTATCAGCATGCAATCCATACGCCCGAAACGCTTGCAGTGCATCCCTCACAGTGAATCCACAATGCCAACGTTTCCAGCACACTGCATGCGTTGTCCTGTGCCATATCCTAGTCAAGTTCGCGCGCATGCACAGTCCGCACCCATGCACGATCCAACACGCTGTATATCTATGCCCGTCCATCCGCGTTAGTATTAAGGAGTGTCTTCCCGCAATACTTCCCCCCAGTCAACGACGCCCACGTTTGCACAATTGGGCGTGGCTGCGGAAATCTGCGAGGCTCTTGCCGACGACAACATCCACCACGCCTTCGCGATCCAAGAACTTACCCTGCCGCTGGCATTAGACGGCAAGGATCTCATCGGTCAAGCCCGTACCGGCATGGGAAAAACTCTTGGATTTGGGGTTCCGCTGCTGGACCGAGTCTTCGATGACGCGGATATTCCCGAACTCGACGGCACACCGCGTGCGTTGGTGATTGTGCCCACGCGTGAATTAGCAATCCAAGTCGGTTCTGATCTCACGCGCGCCGCGCGGCACACCCCGGTGCGCACACTCACGATTTACGGCGGCAGCTCCATCGACAATCAGATCAGCCAGCTCGAGCGCGGCGTCGATGTCGTCGTCGGTACTCCTGGGCGTTTGGTAGATCTTGCGCAGCGCGGCAACCTGGTGCTGCACCACGTGGCTATCTGTGTGCTTGACGAGGCCGACGAGATGCTGGACCTGGGGTTTTTACCGGATATCGAGCGTATTTTCCAGGCTCTCCAACCTAAGCCCGCCCCGACGTCCGCACCCCACAACCGCCGTTTACAGACCATGTTGTTTTCGGCGACGATGCCCGGCGAAATCAAGGCTCTGACCCGGAAATTCCAGCACAAGCCCATCCATATTCACGCCGAGGACCCTACGGCAACCGCCACGCATACCAGCACCCGGCAGGTGGTTTTTCAGGCCCACCAACTGGACAAGCTCGCGGTGGTGTCCCGGATCCTGCAAAGCCCGAGCCGCGAACAAGCAGTGGTTTTTACCCGCACCAAGCGCTCGGCCGCATTTTTAGCCCAGGATCTCGCGGAGCTCGGTTTCGGTGTCGCGGCTGTCCACGGTGACCTTAACCAGCCGCAACGGGAAAAGGCCTTGCATGCTTTGCGTTCTGGTGCTGTCGACGTGCTCATTGCCACTGATGTTGCCGCACGCGGTATCGATATCGATTCGATTACCCATGTCATCAACTATCACCTTCCCGACGACGCCATGACCTTCGTCCACCGCATCGGCCGGACTGGGCGCGCGGGCAAAACCGGTACCGCAGTGTCGCTGGTCGGGCTGGAAGAAATCGGGAAATGGCGCGTGATTAACGATGAGCTTGCCTTGGGCCAGCCGCAGCCTCCTGAGTGGTTTTCTACTTCGCCAGAACTTGCCGACGCCTTCGACCTGCCCGCAGGCATCAGCAATAAAGTCGGCGCCCCCACGACAGTCATTGGGGTTGATCCGAAAAGACACCGCGACCAGGCCCAGCTCCGTAAGCCGCGACAAAGGTCACGCCGTTGATGGCGCTGCAGTCGACACGCCTGCTGCGGCGTACACGCACTGATGTGGTGGTCATCGCAGCACTGAGCATCATTTCGGTTGCCGCGGTGCTGATTGTGTATGCGGGCGCATCAATCCGCAATAGTGAGGCGATTGTTGCTGAACACGCCTATGAGCCACCGGCACCGCGTGAGACCATCCCGGAAGAATTTACCGAGGTTGCACGCCTGCATTCTGCAGCGCTACCGGGCGATGCTCTGGAACCTGCGGTCGCTGCGGCGGCAGCACCGGTAGTCGCCGCAGGGTTGGTCATTACCTACGAGGAGCAGGACGGACGCCACATTGTCCGTGCATACGCACCAGAAACTCTTGCCGACGATCATGAGCAGCCTAGTTCAGCACCCGACCCGTACTGGGAGTATTCCCGCGAGTATCCGTTGTGCAGCATCGCCGCTGCGTGGGATTCTGTAGTGCTGACGTATCGCAACGCTGCAGGCTGCGGCGATGTCGTCGCGCTCGATGCTGCGACGGGCAACTACGATGCGACCCGATCTGCAGTGGCACCGGACGAGGTTGCCACGATTCGTTCCAATGACCGCGTGGGCACGGTTTCGCCAGAGCGCGTCGAATTATGGCGTTCGGATCTGGTGCGCACGGTGGAATACGGCGCAGTCGAGGCTCCGCAGGAACCGGGCAGCCAACCGTATGCGCAGTGTACTATTCATTCGGCGTTGACCCGCACAGAATTACTGGCAGTCGTCGAGCATTGCCCGGACGATACCGATCACAGCGTGTTGCGCCTGCAGCAAGCAACCCCGGAAGACTCGCGCGTGCCAGAAATCGATTCCAGCATCGGGCTGGAACATCCCAATGCACATGTGGTAGCGGTGGGCCAGGAAGCTGCGGCGGTCTATATACCTGGTGAAAAACCAGAACTGATGTCTTTTCACAGCGACGGCACACGCACCAGCCAGCGTCACGTCAAACCGGCTGCCCCGATACAGGCTTTTTCTGCCGCAGCAACCGCTGATCTTCCACACCACATGACCTGGTTCGACGGGCACCGCCTCTACTTCTTTACGCCAAATGAACTGGCGGTCGAGCACATCATTGACCCAGCTCTGGGGACCGGAGTTGCCGTAGACGGCAAAGCGTTGGTCCCTACGGAGTTCGGCATTAGCGTGGTCAATTGGAATACCGGCGAGATTGAGCGCACCATCCCGCTGGATCGCGGGGATTATGACGGGCCGGTATCACTCGCAGTGGCGGGTGAGCATCTCGTCGAAAAGCGTGGCATCGAGCTCGTGGTTCTGAAATAACGCAGGCCACCTGCACGGTTAGCCACGGGAGTGGTGATGCAGCTCCATCCACGAATTCGATTGTGGGTGGAAGATCATCATCAATGCGATCAGTGCCGAGGCGAGAATGAAGATGCCGAAAAACACGGCTCCACCGGACATCATCTGAAACGACGATGCCGCGAGTATTACCTGCAATAAGACGATGGGCCCACGTCCCCAGCGTTTACCCCGATATTGTGAGACCGCTGCGGCGACGATGGTGCCGAAAATAATGAAGATGAATCCAGCGGTGCCCGCCCCGATCCAATTCGCGGAGGCAGCATCGGATACTACGCTGTCGTTTTCCGCGTTAATGATTCTGCGCCAGATCAACACGGCAGCAAAAATCAGCGCGATCGCGGACTGCACCACCGCAATCAACGACGCAAACTTCATGGTTGCAGGTGGCTGCAGTGGTGCTTCTGGCTTTTCCGACGATGATTTCACGCCCCGTATTCTACAGTTTCGCTACGCGAGCGACACTATGATTTGACGAAACATTATTGGCAACTCTTTTCACGATTATCGCATCTGCGCAGTTCACCGTCGGCAAGAAAGCTGTGAGAAGGCTGAATATTAGCGATTTACACCATCATTTTGTGGTTAAACATTCATTACTAATACATGATTTAACTCACTATTTACTCCCGACCCCTAGCATTCATCTTTTATTCATGTCATTATTCGTTCATAGCGACAACCCAGGCCGCTAACCCGGCACAACCCCGGACGATGCCCAGCGCATCGCAACAGTTAGTTGCGCACAAAGCGCAGCTTCCGGGCGCATGAACACGCCCGGCACCAACCGGAGTGCGATCCCAGCCGGTAGCACCGCAGAGGTTTTCCTGAAACAGGTTTTCCTCAACAGGTCTTCCTCACTGAGAATTCTCATGGATTCCCATTCATTCCCCCGACTGCAACCACAAGGAGTACACAGAATGTCTGATTGGCGCCACGAAGCAATCTGCCGCAACGAAGATCCAGAACTGTTTTTCCCAGTTGGCAACTCCGGCCCAGCGCTGACCCAGGTGGCGAAGGCAAAGCTGGTGTGCAACCGCTGCCCTGTCACCAATGATTGCCTGCAGTGGGCCCTGGAAACTGGTCAGGACGCCGGCGTCTGGGGCGGCATGTCCGAAGAAGAACGCCGCGCACTCAAGCGCAAGCGCAATCGGGGACGCCGCGCCCGCGTCAGCGCCTAAGGTCCATAGCTGAAATTCCACGGCGTAAGGTCCACCGCCGCCTAAAGTCCACGGCCTAGGATCCTTAGGCAAAGCAACTACCTACTGGTCTACCCTATGTGCAGGATTGGCTAGTATAGTGTGGGCAGCCCGTTCCTATTGAATAAGGAGTGATCACAATGAGCAAGCGTGGTCGTAAGCGTAAAGACCGTCGCAAGAAAGGCGCTAACCGCGGTAAGCGTCCAGGCGCTGGCTAACAGCCGAGCGCTCTAGCTGCCCGTATCCGGTATCGGCCTGAGTGTTGTACTGGGCCCTAGTGTTGTACTGGGCTTAGAGCCGCTGGAGCGCTGAGACAAAAGAAGAAGGCATCACCCTGCACCTCGCGGGTGATGCCTTCTTTTACTGCTTGGCTGCCGAAAATTCCGGGCCGCTAATACCCTAATCCCCTAATACCTGCGTCGGCTGGTGCGCACCGTCGTTTGCTCCGTGCGAATTGAGACGATAATCCGCTCCCGGAGGCTCCGCGGCGCGGTATCGTCGGAGCCTTCATCGACCGCGGAACAACAGCGATTGAGCAACGCACGGAACCGTTCTTCTTGTTCCAGCCGCTTATAACACAGCTCGCACGAGGCAAGTTCCGCCCGAGCGTCCTGCAGCTCTGCGGAGTTCAGCGCACCATTTTCCGCGCCGTCGATGAGCAACCCCACGAGGTAATTAACTCGCTGGGGGCTGCACCCGCAGGGCGCGTACGTTTCTCCACCATAGCTGTCTGCATCGTGATTGTCCGCACTCTCATGCGCATTCCATCGTTGCATCAGCGCTCACCTTCTTTGCTGTTCGCTGCTTTGTCAGCCGATTCTTGCACTGCTGCCTGTGCCGCGGCAATGCCATGATCGGCGGCCACTTCCTTTAACGCTTCGCGCAGCTTTTTTCTTCCACGATTGAGCCGGCTCATCACCGTTCCTAGCGGAATATCCAGTACCTCGGCGATTTCTTTGTACGCCAGGCCCACCACATCGGAGTAGTACACCACGCGCCGGTAATCTTCGGACAGATCATTAAGCGCCGCGGCAATCGTGGCATCGGGCATCGCAGCGAGTGCTTCGACCTCCGCAGAGACCAACCCGGCAGAATCGTGCTCGGAGCTGGTGTAGAGCTGCCCATCAGTGAGTTCATCGGCGCTGGTTTGTTGCGGCTGGCGCTGCTTTTTGCGGTAGCTGTTGATATAAGTATTGGTCATGATCCGGTATAACCAGGCCTTCAGGTTGGTGCCTGGGGTGAACTTTGCAAAGTTCTGGAAACCTTTGAGGTAGGTTTCTTGCACCAGATCCTCCGCGTCTTGCGGGTTGCGCGTCATTTTCAGCGCCCCGCCATACAGCTGATCCAATAATGGCAGTGCGAGTTCTTCAAATCCGGTGTTTGCCGATGCGGTGGCGCTTGCCGACGGTTGCTGGCTGGTGTGCTCGGCTGTTCGCACCGACGCACCGGCTGCCGGTTCGTCGTAAAGCTCCGCTCTCATCCACGTATCCTTTCCGGCGCTGTCTATTATCATGGCGCTTATGAGCAATTTCTGGGCTGCCCCGTATGCCACGCACCCGGTTTCGCATGTGCAGGCGATTCCAGGGTCAAAATCTTTGAGCAATCGCGCCTTGGTACTGGCTAGTTTAGCTGATCGCCCCTCGACGATTCTGCGGCCGTTGCACTCGCGCGATACCCAGCTGATGGCGCAGGCTTTGCGCGCGATGGGCGTGGGTGTCACTGAGTCGCCAGAGGCCATCACCGTAGAACCGGCCCCGCTGCAGCCCGCCACCATCGACTGCGGTCTGGCTGGAACGGTCATGCGTTTTTTGCCGCCTCTGGCGGCGCTTGCCGACGGCACGGTGGCCGTTGATGGCGACGAACAAGCCCGGGCCCGCCCAATTGGCCCGCTGCTGGATGGCCTGCGTTCCCTTGGCATTGCGGTGGACGGCGAGCATTTGCCGTTTCGCATCATCGGCTCTGGTATCCCGGCTGGCGGCGTCGTCGAGATTGATGCTTCTGCTTCCTCGCAGTTTGTTTCTGGTTTGTTGCTCTCGGCGGCTCGTTATACCGACGGGGTGACGGTGCGTCACGTTGGTGATTCTTTGCCATCCATGCCGCATATCACCATGACCGTGGAGATGCTGCGTGCTGCCGGGGTGCGCGTGGATGTGTCCGAAAACCAGTGGCGCGTCCACCCAGGCCCGATCCGGGGTGGTACGTGGGAGATTGAGCCCGACCTGTCCAATGCCACACCATTTTTGGCCGCCGCTGCGGTAACCGGCGGCACCGTGACCATCCCGCAGTGGCCAGCTGCCACTACCCAGCCTGGTGCTGAGATCCGCCCGATCTTGGAAGCAATGGGCTGTGAGGTCGAGTTTATTAGTGCAGAACAGGATTCAGCGGAACATACTGCAGCTGGCGAGTTGCGCGTGACTGGCCCGGCCGACGGTCAGCTGCGCGGTATCGACCTGGATATGGGAGATATCGGCGAGCTCACCCCCACCGTCGCCGCTCTGGCAGCGCTGGCCAGCACCCCATCAAAGTTGTACGGTATCGCCCACCTGCGCGGGCACGAGACCGACCGGCTGGCCGCGTTAGCCACCGAGATCAACCGCGTGGGTGGCGATTGTGCAGAACGTGCCGACGGCTTGCTCATCCGTCCGGCGCAGCTGCATGGCGGGCAATGGCACTCGTATCACGATCACCGCATGGCCACCGCTGGTGCGATCATCGGCCTGCGCGTTTCCGGTATCGAGGTGGAAAATATCGACACCACAGCAAAGACACTTCCGGGTTTTGCCCAGATGTGGGAAAAGATGGTGTCGTAGATGGCCAGGCGAGATTGGGACGAATCCGACGTCAAAACCCGCCCTGGGAAAGGCTCGAAGCCGCGGACGAAAAACCGGCCGAGCCACAAAGATGCGGTGTTCGGGATGGTCATTGGCAAAGACCGCGGCCGCTGGACCGTGGCGTTGGACGATGGCCCGGATGTCGTGTGCATGCGCGCCCGCGAGCTCGGCCGCACCCCGATTGAAGTCGGTGATCGCGTCGGCGTGGTCGGTGACACCTCGGGGAAAAAAGATACCCTGGCGCGCATCGTGAAACTCGCCGAGCGTAGTTCTGTGCTGCGGCGCACCGCGGATGATACTGACCCTTATGAGCGCATCGTGGTCGCGAACGCGGATCAAATGCTGATCGTCACGGCAGTGGCTGATCCCCCACCGCGCACCGGGTTTGTGGAGCGCGCACTCATCGCCGCCTTCGTGGGTAATATCAGACCGATTTTGTGTTTGACCAAGACAGATCTTGCAGATCCCAGCGAGTTTGCCGCACAATTTGCCGATTTGGATATCACGGTGGTGTGCGCGGGAACTTCCGACGAGCTCGACGAAGTCTCGCAGCTGGTGGCAGGACGCCGAACAGCGCTCATTGGCCACTCGGGCGTCGGCAAGTCCACCCTGGTCAACCGGCTGGTTCCGGATGCAGACCGGGCGACCGGCGAGGTATCTGCTATCGGACGCGGCCGCCATACTTCGACGCAATCGGTGGCATTACGCCTACCAGAAACGCTTGCCGACGCGCGCGGGGCTTCTCAGCCAGCTGGCTGGTTGATTGATACCCCGGGCATCCGTTCGTTTGGTTTGGCCCACGTGGACGCCGATACCGTGTTGGAGGTTTTCGACGATCTCGATGAGATCACCGAGGAATGTCCGCGTGGGTGCTCACATAGCGGCCCGCCCGCGGATCCAGAATGTGCACTCGACGATATCGACGAGAATGATCCCAACCTTGCCGCCACCCGCAACCGGCGGGACGCCATGCGTCGCCTACTAGAGGCGCTGCGCAGCAATGTCGACTGGGAAAACTAAGCTCCCGGGGCTACAGGCCTACAGGCTCCCCGGGCGAAAATCCCGCGGCGGAGTTCCCGAGCGAAATTCCCCGGGAAAAAATTAGTTGCTTAGCTGCACTAAGGCATTGAGCTCATTGGCGTCGTAATAAGCCATCAGGTTGTCTTGCGCATCGCCAACGGCGAGTTCGGCATCTTCGTCGCCCAGATCAGCAGCATCGATCAGTGCAATGGCTTTTGCTGTGGCTTCTTCGGCATCTGCAACATCCATGTGAATAGCGGCGAAATCCCGCACGTCAATCACGGCTGGATCCAGCTTGATCACCGGCTCACCCATCTCCGGGTCCGGGGTGCAGGACGCATCTGGCACATCGGCGGATATCACCACACGGCGGTGCGGCAGCTCAGAATCGCCGACGGTCAGCAGCCGCAGCGAAGCCTCCGCCGCAGAATCAAAGGCCACCATGGCGATTTCTTCTTCCTCACCAGAATCAAAAAAATCGCGCAAGGCGTCGGTCACCGCGAAAGCCCAACCGCCTTGGGCTGGGAATTCGCCGTCTTCGGCGCATTGTTTGAGCAAACTGAACGTCGCGGGCAGATAAATCCGCATTTTAGAATTCTCCGTCAATATCGAAAATGGCTTGCACTTCCACCCCGGAGCGGTCGAACTGGGTATACAGCACGCCCACCATGCCATAGCCGACAGAGGCGCGCACGTTATCAATGCCGTCGTCGACCATGACGCAGTCATTCAATGGCAAGTCCATGGCGGCAGCGGCGTGCTGGAACGCGCCCATCTCAGGCTTTTCCATGCCAATTTCTCCGGACAGCAGCACAGCATCGACGATGCCGCGATATTCCCATTCCCGGATCGATTCTGCCTCCGGCCCACCGGGGTGGTTCGACAAAATCGCGGTGGCAACACCGTTGGAGCGGGCTGCACCTAATAGGTTGCGCCAGCGACGCTGGTCTTCTTCGGAACCGTCTAATACTCCCGTGTAGTCCAGGATTAGTCCACGCATATATTTTCTTCCTTTTGCCCGATTTTTTCGTTCTACTTGCCCTACGCACTACCCTAGTTTTCGGGCAGGTATGGCATTTTTCTCCATACTTCCACACAGGCCGCATTCGGCCAGGCACACTGGACACAATACCTGTTTCAGTAGTATTCCGGGGGAGGGATTTCATGCTCGCTGCAATACCGGGTTATGCGCACCTGCGCGTATATATTCCAGACGAGCCCGACCGCAATCCAGATACCAGCGAGACCGATATCGATGTTTTGCACCAATTTGCACCGTTGCTGCAAATAGCGTTGGAGGTGCTAAGCGGGTTGCGTCCTGAGCACCAGATCCGTACCAAACGCTTCGGGCCAGCGGTGCGCATTCATATCGGCGCGCAACAGCGCAAGGCCCGCGCCGAACACAACAAGGGATTGTCCGGCAAGGGATTGTCCAGCACAAGATTATCTGGCCCAGTGGCGGTGAAATCACTGCACAGCAGGCCGTCGTCAACACAGCCGGATAGCTGGGAGTTGTTCGGCACTGCACTCATTGGGCCCGCGAACTCCCGTTCCCGCTACGGCTTCACCGCGGTGTGCGGGAACGAACAATTGGTCAGCTTGCGGGTGCTGGCTGCTTAACCAGTCCGGCACCCTTCCGCGTGAGCCCGGCACCCCGCCGGGTTCTAGCCGCCCATCACGCTGTTGGTTGCACCGCCACCACCGGCGGATTGGATGGGCGTGCCAGGGTCAGTCTGCTGTTCGCCCTGCTGCGCAAAGCGCTTGCGCAGCATGAACAATTGGCGCACGGTTTCTTCCTTAATGGCCTCGTTCATGGCATTGAACATGTCGCCACCTTCCTTCTGGTATTCCACCAGCGGGTCGCGCTGAGCCATAGCGCGCAAGCCGATGCCCTCTTTGAGATAGTCCATCTCATAAAGGTGCTCGCGCCATTTCTGGTCGATGACCGGCAGGATGATCATGCGCTCGGTGTTACGCATTTGCTCATCGCCGCCGATTTCGGTGACGGCTTTTTCTAGCTCATCGTATTCCTTCTGCGCATCGGCGATCACGGCGTCGCGAAGCTGGTCTGCGCTGAGCTCGCCCTTGGAACCGTATTCGGTGCCGTCGACCAGATCCTGCCAGCTAATCGTTGGCTCATACAGGGTGTTCAAGGCGTTCCAGAGCTCATCGAGATCCCAGTCTTCGACGTAGCCGACGGCAGTAGCACCCGATACATAGGCACCGATGGTGTCGTCGATCATCGTGCGCACGTGGCTGGAAATATCCTGCGAGGTCAGGATCTCGTGACGGGTCTGGTAGACGACCTTGCGCTGCTCGTTGAGCACCTCGTCGTACTTCAGGACGTTTTTGCGCATCTCGAAGTTCTGGTTTTCTACCATCGCCTGCGCACCCTTGATGGAGTTCGAGACCATCTTCGCCTCAATCGGCACGTCATCTGGGACGTTGAGGCGGTTCATCATGTTCTCCATGGACTGGCCGACGAAACGAACCATCAGCTCATCGCGCATGGAAAGGTAGAACCGGGTTTCCCCAGGGTCGCCCTGGCGGCCGGAACGACCCCGCAACTGGTTATCGATACGACGGGATTCGTGGCGCTCGGTACCCAGCACGTATAGGCCACCGGATTCACGAACCTCGTCGCCGCGGCGTTTGCTTTTCGCCTTTTCGTCTTCGATTTCGTTGTCCCAGGCTTCCTGGTAGGCCTCTTCGTCGTCGAAAGGATCTAGGCCGCGCTGGCGCAAACGCATATCGAGAATGACCTCGGGGTTACCGCCCAGCACGATGTCGGTACCACGGCCAGCCATGTTCGTTGCGACGGTGACGTTGCCCGGCAGGCCGGCACGCGCAATAATATTGCCTTCTTCTTCGTGGTACTTCGCGTTCAGGACGTTGTGCTCGATATCTTTGCGCTTGAGCAACTGCGACAAATATTCGGAGCGTTCCACCGAGGTAGTACCCACCAGGACGGGTTGGCCGGCAGCAACGTGTTCGGCGATGTCTTCCACAACCGCAGAGAACTTTGCTTCCTGCGTTTTGTAGATGCGGTCGGAGTGATCCACACGCTGGTTTGGTTTGTTCGTCGGGATCGGAACGACGTCCAGTTTATAAATCGAGTTCAGCTCGGCGGCTTCGGTCTCTGCAGTACCGGTCATACCGGAGATCTTGTCGTACAAACGGAAGTAGTTCTGCAGCGTAACCGTCGCCAAGGTCTGGTTTTCGTTTTTGATCTCGACTTTTTCTTTTGCCTCGATCGCCTGGTGCATGCCTTCGCTGAACCGGCGACCAGCCAAGACACGGCCGGTGAAGCCGTCGACGATCATGACTTCGCCTTCGCGGACAATGTAGTCCTTGTCGCGCACAAATAGCTCTTTGGCTTTCAGTGCGTTGTTCAAAAACGACACTAACTGCGCGTGCTCTGGAGCGTAGAGGTTGTCGATACCCAGCTGGTCTTCGACGTATTCGACGCCGTCTTCACTGATACCGATGGTGCGCTTGCGGTGATCGACTTCGTAGTGTTTGCCTTCGCGCATGCGTGGTGCAAGCTGGGCGAACACGGAATAGTACTGCGAGCTACCGTCAACGGGACCGGAAATGATCAGCGGGGTACGGGCTTCGTCGATAAGAATCGAGTCCACCTCGTCGACAATGCAGAAGTTGTGCCCGCGCTGCACGGCGTCTTTCAACTGGCGCACCATGTTGTCGCGCAGGTAATCGAAGCCAAGCTCGTTGTTGGTGCCGTAGGTGATGTCCGCAGCATAGGCTTCGCGGCGTTCTTCGGGGCGCATCTGTGAAAGGATCACGCCCACGTCCAGGCCCAGCCAGCGGTGCACACGTCCCATCATTTCGGCGTCACGCTTAGCCAGGTAGTCGTTGACCGTGACGACGTGGACGCCCTTGCCTTCCAGCGCGTTGAGGTAGGCCGGGAGAACGGAGGTCAAGGTTTTACCCTCACCGGTGCGCATCTCTGCGACGTTGCCGAAGTGCAGGGCGGCGCCGCCCATGATCTGCACCAGGAAGTGCTTCTGGTCCAACACGCGCCACGAGGCTTCACGGGCCACCGCGAATGCTTCGAGCATGATGTCGTTGAGGTCTTCGCCGTCGGCTAGTCGTTTCCGGAATTCGCCCGTTTTGTCCTTCAGTGCCTCGTCAGACAGTGCGGCGTACTCGTCTTCGAGTGCCATGACGTCTTGGGCGATTTTCTTCAGGCGTTTGACGGTCTTGCCTTCGCCAGCCCGGAGAAGCTTAGAAAGTCCAAACACAGGTGTGCCATCCTTTAAAATCACGAATAGTTTTTGCTCTGGGCTATTCTACGCGCGCAGCAACAAAAAATTGCCCTAGGCCGATGTTAATGAGCAACACACTTGGGAATCATCGGCCTGGGCGGGCAAGGTAGCTGACGATACGCCAGCTGTTAATTCGCTGTGGTAGCGATTAGCTCTCGTCGCCTTCGGTCAGAGAGATCAAGCCGTAGTCAAAGGCGTGGCGACGGTACACCACCGACGGGCGGTTGTTTTCGGCGTTGATGAACAGGTAGAAATCGTGTCCCACCAGTTCCATTTCGGACAAGGCATCATCAACGCTCATCGGAACAGCAGCGTGCTCCTTTTCGCGGACAACCTGGCCTGGCTCGATGTCCTCAACGGAATCAGCATATGGGTCAACATCGTACTTCGACTGCTGTGCCTGTTCTTTGGCCTCAGCTTTCGCTGCTGCAACCATCTCAGCTGCTAGCTCACCGGTACCCTTTGGTGCGCGGTGGCCAGACTTGGCGGCTTCACGACGAACCTTGACCTTACGCAGGCTACGGGACATTTTCTGGAGTGCGGTTTCCAAAGCGGCGTAGAAGGAATCTTCCTTAGCCTCAGCACGCAGCAGGTGCCCTTTGCCCGTGGCGGTGATCTGAATGCGGGAGCCTTGATCCTCACGACGAGGGTTCTGCTCCTGCTTCAGCTCCACATGGAAGAACGTCAGCGTAGGGTCCAGCTTTTCGATGCGGGAGAGTTTTGCGTTAACGCGCTCGGCGAAGTGCTCCGGCACCTCAACATTGCGGCCGGTGATGGTGACCTGGGCTTCTGGGGCTTGAGCGTCGTTATTTACGTCGAAAGTCATAACTGTAATCTTTCCCTTTCATCTCGGTTGCTCTACCTTTATTGTATCAACCGCGAACTAGTTTGACCTGGGTTTGGACTGGGAATTAGCGCTTAATTGGAAAAAGTTTTCAGAGCTTTCCTAGCTTCTCGTAGCACCTCCTAGCTTTATGCAGCCGCCAAAACCACACACCCAGCAACATCCGCACCAGCGAACGTGAGCGTGTCGACGGTCGCGGCCAGTGTTGCCCCGGTGGTTATCACGTCATCGACAACCACCACCTCGGCCCCGCGTGGTACCGGGCGCACCAACTGCACGTTGCCGCGAACGTTGTGCAACCTGTCGTCACGGTTGAGCCCAGACTGATCCGGCATCGACGACGCCAGGCATACCGCTTCGATGACCGGAAATCCACTACCCAGACACAACTGTGTCATTGGGTCACCGCCGCGTAGTCTCGCAGAGCGAGTTCGTGTAGGCGCCGGGACAAGCATTACCCGATGCGAGAATTCACCGCGCGCTTGCAAGGTTTCCAATGCTGCCTGTAAAACCGCAGCAATGTGCGGACGAATTGCACGGTTATTGCGTTCTTTCATTTCTAAGATGACTTCGCGGTGCGGGCCTCCATAACCACCGCAGCTATACACAGGGGCGAGGACGTCAGCTCGCGGCGTGATGCGTCGCGGCGGCTGGGCCAGTACCACGCGGCAATTCCGGCACAGCAGCTGTCCGGGCGCACCACAGCCGGCGCACGAGCGAGGTAAAACCAGCTCGACGAAACCGACGCGATCAGCGTGACGACGAAATTTCGACATGATCCCCCCATTGTTATCAGCCAGTTAATTCGCCACCACAGGAACCGAACGCTGCCCCTGCAAACCAGGTACTTCGCGCCAGAACGATGTCTCGCTGCCACTGGCTGGAAGCTGCAGTGTCGCATGCGCATCAGTGATATAGAGCGTTGAGCCAGACGCCGCTACGGCCACCACCGGTGCAGTCACATTCCCCGACGGCAACGACGACACCGCCGAGCCATCCTGTTCTACACGCCACACCGGCGTATCAGCCGCAGACGTCCCCACCAACAACGAGCCATCCGGCTGCCAATCCAAACTCAACGCGGTACCACCGATTTCGGTGGCCATCTCATGCACGTTCACGATCTTGCGTTCACCAGTCGTGGTGTGTTGCACAACACCGGTATACACATGGCCGTCGATGATCATCGCCGCTGTGGCACCACTATTAGACAACCGCAGCACAGAAATCTCGCCGTCAATCTCTTCCAGCGCAGAAGTATCAACCTTATCGGTGGACAGCTCACCGGACGTCGTTGAACGGACCACACGCACGACCTGCTTATCCTGGGTAGCTACCCACACCGCGCCACCACCGCGCTCCAGCGTTGGGCGGGTGATGAATTCGCTGGACAATGCTTCTTCCAGTGTTCCATCCAGCTCACCAACAAACAGCTGCGATTCTCCCCCTCCAGCAGACTGCGCCGTTCCAGCACCGCGCGAACGCACCACCGCAACCGTGCCATCAACGCCAATATCCGCGGCACTGACATCTGTCAGCTCACCAGCGGCGTCGTCAAGCGGCACCCGCTGGTCAGATGCAACCCGCACCAAAGAACCATTCGCCAACGCATACAACGGACTCACGCCATCCGACGAGGCTTTCGGGTTCAGCCCGGCAAAATCGTCGGTGGACAGCGTTTCTAAACCATCGCGGACCGGAACATCGTCGATCAACACCGAATACGGGCCCGGCACCGAAGCTGTCGCCAACGTCCACACCAGCTGCGCGGCAAACTGCATGCGCTGCTCAGTGCTCATCGAGGACATCCCAGAGAACTTGTAGGTTCCCTCATCAATGCCCAAAAACGTGGCATCCTCCGGCACATAATCCTTCGTCGCAGGGGCCAAACGCGACGACGGCCCTGCAACCAGCATCGTCGCCAGTGACGCCCCCAACGACTCTTGCTGCGAATACAACCAGCGCCGGTCAGACACCAACACGCTGCCAGTCGAATCAAAGAAATACAGCGACTGCGGCTGGTACTGGTTTCGCAATTCATTCCGCTCAATCACGACACCGGACGGCAAGGACGAAATCCGCCACTGATTATCAACCAGTTCCATTTCCACGCTGGTCTCATACAAACCATCTTCGGGCAGATATTTTCCACCATCGCCTAGCTTGCCGATGACGGTACCGCGCACATTAAACTTCCGCTTCGCAGAATCCGACGGCCCCGACGCGGTATTGAATTCGATGCGATCGACGATCAACATGTCATCGTGGTGTGGCTGCCAATTGCTTTTCGCATTATCGGTGAGATAACGCTTCGCCGCACGATAGTCACCGTCCGGGCTTGCCGAAGCGCGATAAAAATCCCGCAGCAACAAATCCGGTTCTTGCCCGTCCGTCGGTCCAATATTCATGTCATCGTCCGGATTTGCTGAATCCTCAAACGGGCGCAGCGCCTGCGGGCCAGTATCCCGCGGCAACGAACTGCACGCCGCCACAAACCCGAGGCTGCCGGCTACCACTACCGCGAGAGCGCCACGGCGCACAACATACAGGCTCTGCTTGCCGACGAATCGCTGCCTACGCTGCTTATTTTGCATCATCTTCTGCATCATCACGGTCATCCTCATGCCCTGCGCTGGTAGTTTTCTCACTATCCGCGCTCTTTTCGCCTGTCGCTGACTCCGGGACATCGGGTGCAACCACCAGCTCCAGCGGCGCCGGATCTACCTCACCGCGCGGGGTCCGTGGCAGCACCAGCCGGAACGTCGCGCCCACGCCTAATTCGCCAACGGCATCCAAGATCCCGCCGTGCAACTGCGCATCCTCGCGGGCAATCGCCAATCCCAAACCGGTGCCACCGGAATGCCGTTTACGCGACACATCCGCACGCCAGAAGCGATTGAACACCAGATCTTCCTGGCCATCTTTGAGCCCCACGCCTTGGTCGGCAACCAGCACCGCAATCGCGTGCTCATTCGACCCGGCAATCACCCGGATTGGATTGCCTTCCGAGTGGTCAATCGCATTAGCCAGCAAATTACGCAAAATCCGCTCGATCCGACGAGAATCACCGGCGATGGTCAAAGCGTCGTCAAGACCAAAAAAGGAGACCTTGACGTCTAATTTATCCGCCAAGTGCTCCACCTGGTTCCACGCAGCATCCAAGCTTGAGCGCACATCAATCTGGGTTTCAGACAAATCAGCCACCCCGGCATCGTGCCGCGAAATCTCTAACAGATCACCCAATAAGTCTTCGAACTTATCGAGCTCGCGGGTCATCAGCTCCGTCGCACGACGCGTGTGCGGGGCCAGCGAGTCTGCATCAGAAGCGATCATATCCGCGGCCATGCGCACCGTCGTCAAGGGCGTGCGCAATTCGTGCGAAACGTCCGAAGTAAACTGACGCTGCAAATCACCGTATTCTTCCAGCTGGTTAATCTGGCGCACCAACTTATCGGCCATGTCATTAAACGACATCGCTAACCGTGCCATCTCGTCCTCACCCTCGACGACCATGCGTTCGCGCAAATGCCCGCCCGCCAAGCGTTGTGCAGTACGCGACGCGGAGCGAATCGGCACAATAACCTGCTGGGTGGCCAACCATGCAATCCCCACCAACAGCACCAGCACGACTACACCCGCAGTAGACAACAGACCGCGTAGCAACGCCATGGTGGATGCTTCTGATTCCATCGACAGCGCCAGATACACCTGAGCGCCCGGAATATCGGATTGGGTCGGTGAACCAATCAGCAGCGCGTCATAGACCGTGCCGTCGGCACGCTCCACCGGGGTGAACTGATAAGAAACGTGCCCCTCAGAGACATACCTGCGTAGCTCCGCGGGAACACGGAAACCTTCTGGCGCCGTCGTCAAAGAGCCATCGCCGTTATCGACAACGATGATGGTGTCATAGATGGCCGATGCATCACTGGATTCACTACTGGAATGAGAAATAGATGCGCGCGCCGAGGTGATACGCACTTGCACACTATTAGCTGAGCCGGTGGCGTTAATTTGCTGTTCGACGGCAAAACGAGCACGGTCAATTTCCTGGCTGGCAACATCGAGCTTCTGATCCACCAGGCGCTGGGTGATCACCGAGATCAACGCGAAAGCCAGCACCAGCATGACCACCAGTGAGGACACGAAGATCGAGACGATCAAACGCACCTGCAGCGACGAACGCCAGTACTCCAGCATCCTCGTGCGCAGGTGGCGCAAGCGGTTTTCCGAACCACCAGGACGAGCAGCCTTGTTCGTGCTTGCTGGATCACTGGACGTAGACGGCGCAGACGACGTAGACGCGGCGGGCTTTTTCACGCTCCTCCTGCCTAGGCTGCAGGCTTCTTGCCTGTTTTATAGCCCACTCCCCGCACCGTGAGCACGATTTGCGGGTCCTCCGGGTCTTTTTCAATCTTCGCGCGCAGCCGCTGCACATGCACATTCACCAAACGAGTATCCGAGGCGTGCTTATAGCCCCAGACCTTCTCCAGCAACGATTCCCGAGTGTGCACCTGCCCTGGCTTGCGCGACATTTCCAGCAACAAATCAAACTCCAGTGGGGTCAGCGCGATCTCTTCACCATTGCGCGTCACGGTGTGCTCACTGGTATCAATGTGCAGATCACCGATGACGATGCTTTCTGCAGAATCCGCGGCGTCGTCATGCGAAGCCACCGCCGGGCGTAGGCGGGCACGAATGCGCGCGATCAGTTCCTTGTGTTTGAAAGGCTTCGTGATGTAGTCGTCGGCGCCCGATTCCAGCCCCAACACGACGTCAACGGTATCGGTTTTCGCGGTCAGCATGACGATCGGCACCGATGATTCTGTGCGAATAGTGCGGCAAATATCCACGCCGTTCATGCCTGGCAGCATCAAATCCAGCAAAATCAAGTCCGGTTCGTGCTCACGAAACGCCGGGACCGCCTCATTGCCGTCCGTCACCGCGATGGGATGAAAACCTTCGGATTCCAGCACGATAGTCAACATCTCGGAGATCGCTGGGTCATCATCAACTACCAGAATGGTTGCTGCCATCGTCGTATTCATCCTCCGGGGGTGGTGTTACGGGAACGCTACGGTGGGCTAGCTCAGCCCGGCGCGTGTGAATCGTTGCCATTATCTTATCGATGTCGTCGCTGACTAGCCATTGGCTAGCCCAATTCAACGCCGCGAGTTGGTGATAAGCAGCATTCGTGTTGGTTTGTAGATCACTGTCGCGTTCGTAGTGATCCCGCTGCCGGGTGGCATCTGCCTCCGAGCGCGATTGTGCGCGAGCGGCAGCCACGTCGACGGGAACATCCAGCAGGATCTGCAAGTCGGGCTTCGGCAGCCC
The DNA here is from genome assembly GCF_000375525.1 of Corynebacterium propinquum DSM 44285. Classification (GTDB taxonomy): domain Bacteria; phylum Actinomycetota; class Actinomycetes; order Mycobacteriales; family Mycobacteriaceae; genus Corynebacterium; species Corynebacterium propinquum. The sequence goes on along the minus strand of NZ_AQXC01000008.1, from coordinate 59,888 downwards.
CAAGCGCCCAAATTCGAGTTCGGCAACCCAGTCCGTCACAGCTTGTTCCCCGGTCCGCGCCCAGCTATAGGCGGCACTCGAGGCCACATAGCGGTCCAGGATCAGCACGGCATCGCTGTGGCGTGCGTTGTCGGCGGCGTCGGCATGATTGCCGGCATGGTACTGCCACAACGTGTCCCGGCTCGCGGCGCGGTCCAAAGCAAAAAGCGTGGCCATGGCATAGGGGGAATCACTGAGATCTCCCATCCTGCCGTAAAGCGCCTCGCGTGCCAGCTGGGCGTGGATGGAATTGTCATAGTCCGGAAATGCCAACACCTCGACAGCGATGCCTTGTTGGCGAAGCGTCTTCGTCAACGCAGTAACCACGGTGTTTTTACCTGCGCCATCGATACCTTCGATGGCAATAATCATGACAAGGCTTCCAAGAACGGATCAAGGTCATAGTCGCCGTCAACGCCGTCGAGTAGTTCGGCGGCTGCTTCCGTGAGCTGTTCGTCGGTTGTGCCCGACAGCTCACGGATAAACGGGTATTCGGCAACGGCATCGCCTGCCGAAAACGGAGCTCCCGCCCAAATAGCTGCGATGGTCGCTGCGACCAAGCCGTGGTGGGCTTCTACCTCGGTGGCGTCGTTGCCGGCTGCGAGCAAGCATGCATCACGAACCGATTCGATGATGTCGTCGTCGTCAAGATCGACGAGTTCATCGAGAAAATCCTGGCTATTGTCGTCGGTGAAAATAGCTTCATCCCAAGATGTCATGGAGTACTCCTGTCTCAATCTGCATCAGCTGATCTAGTTTGACACACACGGCCGCATATCTGGCACGTCAGCTCCTCATATATAAGTTGTCTCACAATAGCGCGGATTCGACGTCACCCCCTTACTACTTTGAGATAAAGCTGTTATGGTTTGTTATCAAGTTGCAATCAACGCGAAAGGGCGCGCGTCCCATGAGCCAAGAAACCCGCCGGGCAATCGCTTTTATCAGTGGCGGCTGTCTTCTTGCGGGCGCAATTGGCTTCGGAGTCTGGCAGGTTTCAGACCCGGCGAACTTCTCCACCGCCTCGCAGGTGCACGAAGCAGGCCATACGCAGACCGAAACCGCCACCGTCACGGAAACCACCAGTGCTTCGGAAAGTACTGCCCGCGCTGGTGCAGCAACGCGCGGCACTGCTGGGCAGAACGCGAACGATAATAGCGCTGCCACGCAGGAACATTCGCGAAATCGATCCACACCGCATTCGCTTGCCGACGCCCACGGGTTGCCCACCACACCGCGCGGATCCCAAAATTCCCGCCGCGCACAGATTGATGCTGCAGACCCGTTTCTTCCACCGCATGCGGTGATCCAAGCAGATCCCAAGCCAGTCGAGCCTACGGTGGTCTACCGCCCGCGGGGCTTTGAGGGCCCACAGCCACAACAGCAAGGCAGCCAGCGCGGTGCTGGAAACCACGAACCGAACGATTCCCTCGTGCTCGCCGAACCAGCACCTGCTGCAGATCGCCACAACGACGCGAGTGCCGACGGCACTGGTCCTGGGGTTACCGTCCCAAATACCGCCAACCAGGGTGCCGCCAGAAACGGCGTTTCCGGGCAGGCCAGTATCCAGCAAGCACCGGTAGAAGTACCACAGGCGATCCACGATCTCACCACACTGGATCCGAAGCCTTTGCTCAATGAGACACTGGATCGCGCGGGTTTGCAGCCTGGCGCTGGGACACCTGTGCACCCGGCGCAAGCAGGCCAACCCAGCGATGCAGGCGAACCGAACGATACTGCGCCACAAGACCAACAGCACCAACAGGACCAGCGGCTCCACCAGAACGAGCAAACACCTGAACCCGAAGCAGGAACTGCAGCATGGACAGGCCAGATAGCGAACGTGCCTGCTAGTGCCGAATTGCACGACGCACTTGCCCGCGGTACCGCGGCAGCGAATGAGGCCGCCCAACAATTACGCGACGCCGTCGACGAGTTCGTCGGCGCTGGTTCTGCCGGCATTGGCTCTACGGCACTGAGCAGCTCGAGCTCTGCATTCAGGGCCCACTAGCGGCTGCGTGATAATTACTCAGTAGCTGCATTTAATAGTCATCGCTGCCGGGGGTTGCTGGGGATTCTGCTTCTAGGTACGGGCGATAAAAAGTTCGGCGCTAGTTTCTGTTCCTCCGCCTGCCTCCCCGCCAGCCACGGCAAACTCCGTTTCTGCAGCACCTGCTGATAACCAGACTGCTTCGGTAGGCCGAATGATGCGATCCTCAGAGCGCACCGCACCCCGGGTAACCAAGACGATGGCAGGCCCATCATGTTCGCACCGCAACGTCGGTTGCTCACAGGTTAATTCGACACGCTCCAGCACAAATTCATCCGAATGCGCAGGATAACGCAACCGACCGTCAGCGCTGCTGTATGGTTCCACGATAGGATCCTGCACACTAGAAAAATCCAGCACTTCCAGCAGCTCTGGCACATCAACGTGTTTTTCAGTGAGCCCACCGCGCAGCACATTATCCGAATTCGCCATGATCTCCACGCCCATTCCTTCCAGATAGGCATGGAGCTGACCAGATTTCAGGCAAATCGCTTGCCCCGGTTCCAACGTGACATGATGCAGCAATAATGCACTCAATACGCCGATATCCCCGGGGTAGCGGCGTTGTAAGTCCACCACAGTGCGCAGGCTATCCAGAATCCATCCGGCGACAGACTCACAGGCGGAATCATCGGCAAGAATTGTGCTGGCCACGTCGACGACGGCACGGATTAGACCCTCGCGGACATCGTCGGCAAGCGTGACCCAACGTCGAAACAACGCGTGCAGTTGTTCGGATTCACCGGCGGAATTCGCGCTGGTTAGAATCTCGACATAGGGCGCTAGCTCAGGGCAATCGAGTACCGCGAACAGCTCGTGGGTACGAGCAATGGGGCGAAAGCCGGCCAGGGCCCGGAACTGCGTCAATGCCACAATAAGCTCAGGCTTGTGGTTGGGGTCTTTGTAATTCCGCTGTGGGTCATCCAAAGCCAGCCCCGCCGCGTTTTCCCGCGCAAAACCAGCTTCGGCTTCGGCGCGAGTCGGGTGTGCCTGCAAAGACAACGGCTCGTCTGCAGCCAAAAGCTTCAGCATAAACGGCAACCGGCCATCGGCGTGCTGGTGCACGCGCGCACCCAGATGGTGGTGCGGATCAGCGGCGATGTAATCATCCAAACTGATCAGCGTGTCATCGGACGCGACCACGTGCGCCGGCCCAGCCGTATGGGCACCAAACCAGAGCTCAGCGATGTGATCCCCGGTCGCTGGTTGGCCGGCCAGCTCAGGGATCAGCGTGGTCGAGCCCCACGGGTAGCGGCGAATCGCCGGTCGGAGTGGCTGCATAGATCGAAAATAATCCTTCTAGTGCGGGGTGTTTACTGCGGTCTGTGAAACTGCGGCTAGGACACCAGCGCGGAGATTTCGTCGACAAGCTCGGAGACGTGTTCCGGAGTTTCTGCTTCCACGTTCAGGCGCAGCAATGGCTCCGTGTTGGACGCGCGCAGGTTAAACCACGCAGTGCTTGCCTGCAGGTTGACGGTCATTCCGTCTAATTCGTCGATATCTGCAGCTCGGTCCGCAAATGCCTGGCGCACTTTGTCGCGGGCGGCAGCCTGCTCAGTAACCCGAAAGTTGATCTCGCCCGAGGCAGCATAGTGCTGGTAGGAAGCCATCAGCTCTGACAAGCTGCCGTCGTGCGCAGCTAGTGCCGCAAGCATGTGCAGCGCGGCAAGCATGCCGGAATCGGCGTTGAAAAACTCGCTGAAATAATAATGAGCGGAATGCTCACCACCGAAAACAGCATTGTGTTTCGCCATTTCCGCTTTGATAAACGAGTGTCCGACCTTCGTGCGCACCGCGGTGCCGCCGGATTTTTCGACTAGCTCCGGCACCATCTTGGAGGTAATCAGGTTGTGGATGATCGTCGCCCCCGGATAGCGCTGGAGCATGCGCTCGGCGATCAATGCACAAATCGCGGACGGCGAAACCGGCTGGCCTTTTTCATCCACCAAGAACACGCGGTCAGCATCACCGTCGAAGGCTAGTCCGACATCAGCGCCTTGTTCTACGGTAAAGCGCTGCAAATCCACCAGGTTCTTCGGATCCAACGGGTTGGCCTCGTGGTTGGGGAAAGTGCCATCAAGTTCGAAATACAGCGGACGAATCTCGATGGGCAGGTCCGCAAAAACCGCGGGCACTGTGTGCCCGGCCATGCCGTTAGCGGCATCCACGGCAACCACGAGTGGGCGCGCGGCAGACAGTGGCACCAATTCATTGAGGTAACGCGCATAATCGGCCAGAATTTCGTGCCGGTCAACGGTACCGTGGCTCGATGCCGGTGCCGCGGCCGAAGAAGCGTTGCCGCCCTCGTCGGCAAGATGTGCCAGGTAATCAGTGATAATTCCCAGGCCGGTATCCTGCCCCACCGGCTTGGCTCCGGCGCGACACAGCTTGATTCCGTTATATGAGGCCGGATTGTGCGAAGCCGTAAACATCGCACCGGCGCAATCCAGCTGCCCTGCGGCAAAGTACAGCTCATCGGTGGAAACCAGCCCCAAAGCGGTGACATCCAGACCCGATTCCGCAACCCCTTCTGCAAAGGCTGCAGCCAACTCCGGAGACGACGGGCGCATATCGTGGCCGACAGCGACGCGGGTTTCGGTGCCGTGGTTTTTCAGGAAATCTGCGAATGCGCGACCGACGTTGCGGACAAAATCCGTGGTGATCTCGGATTCCACCAGCCCGCGAATGTCATAGGCCTTAATAACAGAGTTGAGGAATTGCGCAGAATACATAATCGCCATTCTAACGGTCGCGCGCCCGGAGGTTCCGATGAGTACGCACACAAAAATGTTCCCATGGGGTATTAGCAGGAAGTTACCGGGCAGCTAACAGCTTGTGGGTTGGCTCAACTAATCCGGTTTAGTCGCGGCGTTCATCCGGCCATAACGATGCAAAGTCGGTTGCCGAAGAATGGCGCAGCTCCTCCAGCATGGAATCAACCGGATCAGCATCGCGTTCGCTAGCGCCTTCACCAGCATGCTCTTCACCAGCATGCTCTTCGCCGGTCTCTTGTCCGCCGGTATCTTGTGCGCCGCCAGCTTCGTGCTTATCGGCATTGCTGTGTGGGCCGATCGCATGACGGCTGCCGTTAACACTGACCGAATCTGGTACGGGCTCGTCGGCATCGGCGTCGTCAGGCACTACCTGCAAGTGTGCGCGGCGCTGTTGCTTTTCCTCCACCACGCGCGGAACGCGGTGCACCGGGTGGTTAGAGCGTTCTGGATCCGCCGCGTCTGCGAAAGCTGACGTGTGCGCAACGGGGCTGGTATCGGGGTCGTCGACAAGACCACTGGTTACGCGACCATTTTCACGCACCGCAGCGGCGAGAGCAATCAAATCATCTTCGTCATCAATATCGACATCGCCGACACGAACGATCTCCCACCCGACCGGGGCGGTGATTTTCTCGGAGTGTTTCTGGCACAAGTCCCAACTATGCGGGTCCGGCTGGCTAGTCAACGGGCCCACCACCGCGGTGGATTCGGCATACGCATACGTCAAGGTTGCGAGCGCAGGCTGACCACAGCCGGGACGGGAGCAGCGACGAATTTGATTCACGCCACCAAGTTTAAAGACTGGCTCCAGGTTTGCCAATTGCTGTCAGAAAGCACTCCCGGCAGCATTAACTTTGATTGAGCGAATGAAACCGGCGTGGCGCAACGACGAAATTTGCCGTTGAGTTCTAAGCTGATGCCATGACTGCAAGCGCGAGGTTATCCCCACGGCCCGACCGCCATGGGCGCGGCCTGCGCGGGGTGCTATTACCGCAGCAGACCCCTCGCTTTCGTTCCCGTAGCCAACAATTCGACATGGCTGCTCTGGATGCATTTAGTTCCATCCACGCATCCTTCGCCCCACAATTGGAGGCATTAGACCTCGCCGTCGATACCGTGCCGCGCATGAATTTGGGTTCGGATTTAGCTCTTGTCGACGACGAAATCTTCAGCGACGGACCAGTCCCCCTGGGTCGCGTATTACAGCCCGGGATAGATGCACAAGGCCAGCCGACGCGCGCCCGGATCGTGTTGTTCCGGAAACCCATCGAGCAACGAGCTGCCAATAGCGAACAACGCAGGCAGTTGCTGCAAGAAATTCTGACAGTTTTGGTGGCTACCTACCTTAACCTGGATCCGCGTGATGTGGATGCGCGTTATCCGTGGGAAGACTAACCGCTCCGTGCGGCCTGCCGCTCACGGGATCAAGGAACGCTGAGGTTATTAGCCGATATCACGCTTTAAGCGGCGGCGTTCACGATCAGATAGTCCGCCCCAAATACCGAAGCGCTCGTCATGCTCCAGGGCGAATTCAAGACATTCATCGCGTACTGGGCAGGCCCGGCAAATGCGCTTGGCCTCCCGGGTAGAGCCACCTTTTTCCGGGAAAAATGCTTCCGGGTCGGTCTGCGCGCACAGCGCCTGGTCTTGCCATTCTTGTTCTACCGCACCGAAGAGCTCTTCGATCGACAGTGCTGCCGCGCCGCCACGGAGAATGGCGTTTTTAGCCATATCGTCCACGCCGTGTCCTTTCTCCGTAGTTTCGTTCAGATACTGGAAAAGATTAGACAACGCGACACTAAATATCGTCAACCCAGGTTCCGGTATCTGCAGAAAAACCCACAGAAAAGCCCTGCACTAGACCACACGAGTCACAGCAGCAACAACAATGACTCAACAGGGGTAAACCACGGGGGTACTAGATATAGTGCCGGGGCTCGTCCGGGAAACTACAGCCTGGCTTCGCTCCAAGAAACCGCCGCAGAAAAAGCCCAGAAACTAAGCGGCAGAAACTAAGCGTCAGAACTGAACCGGATACCAGTATCCGGAATATCGACACCCGGCCACACACGCATGCCCGGCGCGAGTTCACACCGCGCCCCAATCTGGGCGCCTTCGCCGATAACGCATCCGTCGATAATCGCGTTGGCACCGATATGTGCACCGTCAGCGATGATCGAATTCCGGATTCGCGCACCTGGCTCGATGGTGGCACCAGCAAAAATCACGGAAGAATCGATACGGCAGCCACCACCAATCTCAGCGCCGCGGCCCACCGTGGTTCCACCCAACAACAGGACTCCCCCGGCGACGCCGGCAGCGGGATCCACCAATGCTTCACCGGTGCGTCCCTCCAGCAGCGGGGAGCCCACAATTCCGCGCACCAGATCGGAAGAACCTTGCACAAAATCATCGGGGCGGCCCATATCGCGCCAATACGCGGCATCGACGTGCCCCACCACGCTGCGCCCTTCGTCGAGCAGCCGCGGGAATGTCTCACGTTCTACAGAAACGTTACGTCCAGCGGGAATAGAGGCAATCAAATCTTTTTTGAACACGTAACAACCGGCGTTGATTTGGTCCGTCGGCGGGTCTTCGGTCTTTTCCATAAACGCGGTGACCTGCCCGCTGGCATCCGTCGGCACGCAGCCAAAAGCGCGCGGGTCAGATACACGCACCAAATGCATGGTCAGATCTGCATCTTTTTCTTCGTGGGTGCGCAAAATCCCACGCAGATCAGTCGCGGCTAGCACATCACCGTTGAACACCATGGCATTGTCGCCGCGAATTTTGTCGTACACATTGCGAATACCGCCGCCAGTACCTAGGGCTTCTTCCTCGACGACGTACTCAATCTCCAAGCCCATGTCAGAACCGTCACCAAAGTATTCCTCGAACACCTCGGCGCGAAACGACGTCGACAAAATGACATGGTCAATTCCTGCAGCCTTGATGCGGGCCAATAAGTGCTGCAAGAAAGGGTATCCAGCAGTGGGCAGCATCGGCTTCGGCGTATTGATGGTCAGCGGGCGCAAGCGAGTTCCGCGCCCACCGACCAGAATCACGGCGTCGGTTTTGCTCATGGACCAAAATATAACTGTTCAACACCGACAAACCGCGCTTACACACCGAGGCCGACGCGGATCTGCCGCCACAGATCAAGCGGATTAGTCGTGGGTCAGCCTCGTCTCAGCCGCGAGTCACAATCTTCGCTCGTAGCCCTAGCCCGGCGCGCAGTACCGCGCGCACCGGTGCTTGGTACCAATGCGGCAGGCGGTCGCAAAGATAGCGTGCCGCAGATTGGTGGTGTACCCGCAGCATGGTGGCAGATACAGATGCTTCTTCGGTGGAATGGCCCTGTGCGTGACTAATCCGTGCCGACGGGCAGTAAATATTGCTGTATCCCGCGCGGGCGAAACGGTCCCCCAAATCTGTGTCTTCGAAATACATGAAATAGCGTTCATCGAAACCACCCACGCGCGCGAAAGCTTCCCTGCGCACCAGCAGGCAGGAACCGGATAACCACCCGGCCTCGCGTTCCGTTTCCATATCCTGGCCTTGCCGGTAGCGCGCCGAGAACGGATTCGCTGGCCACAGATCCGCCAAGATGGCATGCCCGATTCCGTCCACCAAACTGGGCAAAGCGCGTGCCGACGGATAGGTGGATCCGTCGGCCTCGATAATGCGCGGGCCGATCGCCGCCGCGTTGGGGTGGCGCGCTGCGCACGCCAGCAGCTCGTCGATCGCACCATCGTGGAATTGCACGTCTGGATTGGTCAGCAGCACGAAATCGTCGGCAAGCGTCCCGCCAGCTAGGCTGTCGTCGTTCGCATCATCCAGGGCTCGCACCCCGGCATTCATTCCCGCGCCATAGCCGAGGTTTCCGCCGGTGGGGAAAAACGTGACGTGATCATATTCCGCGGCCGCTTTTTCCGGTGCGCCGTCGGTCGAGCCGTTATCGGCCAGCACCACCTCCACCGGGCGGGTTGTCGCACCAGGCAGGGAATCCAGCAATGCGCGCAGGTGCTTACCCGGTGAATATGTCACGGTGATGACGGGCAATCGGCTGTGGTGGTTAGTTTGCTCAGACACAATGGGGCTTATGGTAACCGAAAACGTACTGTGATGCCCTAAAGTTGAACAGCGTGAATGATCGAAATCGCTCCATCCGAGAGATTCAGCCCGCCCCACGCTCCCGCGCCACGATCAAACAACGCGGCCCCGGCGGGCTCAAGGTCTTCATTGCCCTGCTTTCGGTGTTGACTTTGCTCATCACCGCCTTGGGCTATTGGACAGTCGGCCGCGTCGGCTCCAGCCTGGCTTCGGCGGGAAATTTGGGGCTGAGTGAGACCTCCCAGGGTTCTGGGGATCAAGCCCCGGACGGTGCCGTCGATATCTTGCTGGTCGGTTCAGATTCCCGCACCGATGCGCACGGGAATGAACTCAGCCGGGAAGAGCTCGATCGCCTCAACGCCGGAGAATTCGGTGGTGAAGACAATACCGACACCATGATGTTGATCCGGGTGCCTAACGACGGTTCCCAAGCCACCGCGATTTCGTTACCGCGCGATACTTACGTGCACGACGACGAGTTCGGCAACATGAAACTCAACGCCGTCTATAGCGAGCACAAAGCCGCGTACGAGCAGGGACTTTCTGCTGATACTGCTGGTGCTGGTGGCGCTGGCGCGCAAGGCCAGAATGCAGACGGGGAACAAGCCTCGCCGAATCTCGATGTGGATCAAGAGCGCGCCGCCATGGCCGCTGGGCGTGCCGGGCTGATTTCTGCGGTCGCGGACCTCACGGGCATTGAAGTGGACCATTACGCCGAGGTCGGCTTGTTGGGGTTCGTGCTGCTTACCGACGCCGTCGGTGGCGTGGATGTGTGCTTGAAAGAGCCTGTCGACGATCCAATGTCTGGAGCACAGTTCCCCGCCGGGGTGTCCACGCTGGATGGCCGGGACGCGTTGGCTTTCGTGCGCCAACGCTACGGCCTGCCCCGTGGTGACCTGGACCGCATCGTGCGCCAGCAAGCCTATATGGCCTCGTTGGTGAACAAAGTGTTGGCGACCGGCACCCTGACTAACCCGTCGACGCTGAACAAAATCTCTACCGCAGTGGAGCGTTCAGTCATCATCGATGAGGACTGGGACATCATGAGTTTTGCTACCCAGTTGTCCAACTTGGCGGGCGGAAACGTCACTTTCACCACCATTCCGGTCACCTCCATCGATGGTGTCGGCGATCATGGCGAATCCGTGGTCACTGTCGACGAAGACCAAGTTCATGCCTTTATGGACCATCTGCTGAATCAACCAGGGGATTCCGCGGATGGAGCAGATGGTTCTGATGGCTCGGACGCTGCGGACGCCGCTGGCGATGGCGAAAACCATGACGGTGCCGATGAGCAAGGCCGCAACCTCGTCGAGATGGTTGCCGAGGGCGCCCAGCTGCACATCCTCAACGCGCAAGCACCCACCGGTACCGCAGCTGCGGTCGGCGCGTGGTTGGATGAGCACGGCTACACCGTGATGGATGTATCCAATGCCAACGAGGGGATTTATACTACCTCGCAGGTTGTTGCTGCTGATGCCAACGATCCGCGTGCGCAGGCTTTGGCGGAGCAGCTAGGAATTCCTACGGTCACAGAAAATGCCAACCTGGAGCCAGATTCCATCGTCGTGGTGGTCGCCGCTGATTACAACGGGCCGCTGAACGAGGACAAGCTTGGGCAAGACGATGCCACTGCCGCTGTGGGGGAGGATTTCGGCAGCGTGGTGGATGCCCCAGAAATTGATGCCGGCGGCGACGGTCCGCGTTGTGTGCACTAGAGCACTAGTCATTGCCCACGGTGGTTTGAGCGGGTTCTAGTGCGTTCAAGTGGGTTCTAGTGCCCCGCTCAGCTTTGCTACTACACGGCTGATCCACAGCTTGCACACTGCAGGTCCGCAGCGTGATCCCTAGGATGGGGTCATGGATATGTTGTCTCATTTGCTTGCCGACGACCCTGCAAGCCCGCGACTGACCGTCTATAACGAAGCCGACGGTACACGCATGGATTTTTCCGCTCAGACCACCGAAAACTGGGCTTCCAAGGTGGCCAATTTCTTGCGCGAAGAATTGGATCTTGACGACGGTTCGGTGATCCTGGTGGATCTGCCTGTCTCGTGGCAAACCGTGATGATTTCCCTCGGTGCGCTGGCTGCCGGAGTCACGGTGCACTTTGCTACTGACACTGTCGCTACTGCCGACAGTAGTGACACTGCTGACGCTGCCGAGCCAGTCGTCTTTTTCACCACGACGGACAAAGCCAGCGAGTACGCGAATCGCGGTGATGTTGTCGTTGTGACCACGGACCCGTTTGGCCGCGGTGTCGAAGAACTCGGACAGCAAGTCCCGGAGGGCGCAATTGATTTCGGCCCCACGGTGCGTTTTTACGGCGATTTCTACCCTGGGCAAACCCGCCCATTGGCAGAGCTCATTGAGGCAGCCGTCGAGCCCCACGCGGAGCGCTTGTTATCGACGGGATGGACAGATTCGAGCTCATTCCAACGCCAGGTGCTTTCTCCGCTGGCCGCGGGAGGTTCTGCAGTCGTGGTGGCCGGCATGGTGGATACGGAGCGGTTAGCGGAGATCGCGGAGAATGAGAAGGTTACCGCGCGGGATTAGAGCCTGGGTGAGTTCTCGTTGCCGAAACCAGATTTGTGACATAGACTACGATTCATAACGAATAATCATTCGTAGACAGTTGTTTCAGACAGCAAGGAGTCTCATGTCAGAGATCTACATTGCCAACGCAGCCCGCCTTCCCATCGGGAAAAACCAGGGCTCACTCGCCAAGCTCTCTCCTACCGAAATGGGCACCATCGCCGCGAAAGAAGTCATCGCACGCGCTGGCGTTGACCCAGCAGCCATCGACTCCGTCGTCGCCGGCAACGTCGTGCCCACCACCCCGTCTGATGCTTATCTATCCCGCAAGATCGGCATCAACTCCGGTCTGAAGGATTCCTCCATCGCCTTCAACGTCAACCGGCTCTGCGGCTCTGGCGTACAAGCGATAGTCTCTGCTGGCCAACAGATTATGAGCGGCGATGCAGAACTCGCATTAGCCGCCGGTGTCGAGCACATGAGCTCGGCGCCCTACTCCGTGAAAGGCATGCGCACCGGCGGATTAAAAATGGGCGATGGCGTGCTCGAGGACTGGCTGCTAGGCACCCTGGCCTGCCCATTCGGCACCGGCCACATGGGTGTAACCGCCGAAAACGTCGCAGAAGAATACGGTATTTCTCGCGAGCGCCAGGATGAATTCGCCGCAGAATCCCAGCGCCGCGCCGCTGCCGCCCGTGACAACGGCGTGCACAAAGAAGAAATCGTGCCTGTCACCTTAAACACCCGCCAAGGTGAGATCACCTTTGATTTCGACGAGCACGTGCGTGAAACCACCCCGGAGGCACTGGCGAAGCTCAAGCCAGTATTCCGCAAAGACGGCACCGTCACCCCGGGTAACTCTTCTGGCATCAACGACGGCGCTGCCGCCTTGCTGTTGGGCAGCGAATCTGCGTTGAATCAGCACGGAACCAACCCGCTGGGTCGCGTGGTGTCCTGGGGCATCGCCGGAGTGGATCCAACCAAGATGGGCCTGGGTCCAATAGCTGCTGTGCCGAAGGCATTACAGAAAGCGGGTCTGAGCCTAAGTGATATCGACCTCATCGAATCCAACGAGGCATTCGCTGCACAAGCCATTGCCGTACAGGATGAGCTGGGATTCGATCCCGACAAAACCAACGTGCACGGCGGTGCCGTCGCCCACGGCCACCCGGTTGGGGCATCTGGGGCTATTTTGACTGTGAAGATCTTGCACCACCTGCGTGCAACTGGCAAGAAGTACGGCCTGGTCACCATGTGTATTGGTGGCGGCCAGGGCATCGCTTTGATTGTGGAGGCTGTATAACCATGACTAAGACTGCAACCAAGATTGTGGCGGACCCACAACCAACCACCGTGGACGCTCCCGTGAAAAAGGCTGCCGTGATCGGCGCCGGTTCCATGGGGGCGGGCATCGCTGCACTGCTAGCCAGTGCTGGCATCAAGGTCACACTGCTGGATATGGCCGATGACGGCGACACCCACGAGAAACGTAGCGCCCGCGCACACAAGGGAATTGACACCCAGAAAAAGCGCAAGGGTTTTGTACACCCGAAGTTCGTCGAAAATATTTCCGCGGGTAACACCACTGATGACCTCGAGAAACTCACCGAGTGCGACTGGGTCGTGGAGGCCATTTTCGAGGATTTAGACGCCAAGCGTTCTCTGTATGACGCCGTCGCACCGCACCTGAATGACCGGGCTATTTTGTCGTCGAATACCTCGACCATCCCGTTGGCGGAGCTGACCGCTCAGCTTTCCGACGATCTGGCCAGCCGTTTTGCCATCACTCACTTTTTCAACCCTCCGCGTGTGATGCGCCTGGTGGAAATCGTCGAAGGCGAAAAGACCAGCAAGGATACCCTGAAAGTTTTAAATGCTGCTGCAGAACAGCAGCTGGGTAAGGTCGTGGTGGATTGCCGCGATACCCCAGGCTTTATTGCTAACCGCCTGGGTTGTTTCTGGCTGGGTGCCGGTGCCGAGCTGGCCATGGAACAGGGCGTGTCTTATGAGCTTGCCGACGCCGTGTTCTCCAAACCATTCGGCATCCCGCGCACCGGTGTTTTCGGCTTGTTGGACTACATCGGCCTGCAGCTGGTGAAGCCAATCTGGTCGTCGCTGACCAACGCACTGCCCGAATCCGATAAGATGCACCAGTTCAACCTGGAGAAAAACGACGTCATCAACGGCTTGGCCGAGCGCGGACTCACTGGGCGCACCGGGGATGGTGGTTTTTATCAGGGCCGCGACAAGGTCATTCAGGATGACTTCAGCTACGGCGAGCGCCAGCATCCGGAAGATCCGGCTACCAAGCACAAGGATGCTGCTTCGGTAATCGCAGAAGATAGCGCCGGTGGCCGCTACGCCCGCGACTTGTTCGCAGCGACGCTGGGCTACTGCCTGGATACTGCGGAGGAAGTCGCCGATACCGTCGAGCTGATGGATAAGGCCATGGTGCTGGGTTATGGCTGGAAGCAAGGTCCCTTCGCGCTGGCTGATTCCATTGGTCTGGACAAGGTCGCCGAGCTATACGACGAAACCCCTGCCCTGCTGCAGGCCGCTATCAAGGCCGGTGGGTTCTACCCAGAGGTGGGCAAGGTGCTGGCTACCGACGGCACCGTATCCGAGACCAAGGACCGCGCTGGTGTGGTCACGGTCAAGGAACTGCTGGCATCCGGCAAGGCCACAACCGTTCGTGAGGCAGACAAGCTGAACGTCCACCTGCTGGATAATGGCGTCGCCATTTTAGACTTGCAGACATCACTCAACTCTTTGAGCCAGCCAGCGCTGAATGACATACGCGCCGTTGTCGATGATGCCGAAGAATTGGGAATCAAGGCCCTGGTGATCGGTAACGACGAGCAACGCGCGTTCTCCGCCGGTGCGGATTTGAAGTCCATCGCCGAAGCAGGCGAAAGCGGCGATACCCAGCGCATCGATGACCTGGTGCGCAATGGTTCGCAGGTAATGCGCAAGCTACGCACCGCACCATTCCCCGTTGTTGGCGCGGTACGTGGCGCTGCCCTGGGTGGCGGTTCCGAGCTGTATCTGTCGTGTGACCGCGTGGCCGTCCACGCTGATACCAAGGTTGGTTTCCCAGAACGTAATGTCGGACTGTTCCCGGCATGGTCCGGTACGGTGTCCCTGCTGGAGCGCATACGTCATCTTTACGACGATTACCACCAGCGCGCATTCGACGTGATCACCGATGCCAAGCCGCTTCCAAATATGTACTTCGCAGCTGATTACGGCTTTATTCGCGAAGGCGACGCCATTTTGATGTCGCCGGATCACGTGCTGGGCTATGCCATTGACCAGGCAGCCGAGATGATCGATGATTATTCCCCGGTCGATGAGGACAACATCGCTTTGTACTCTGGTCAGACCCCACTGGATGAAGGTTGGCCAATCGAGGGCATGACGGACAACGATCATGTCATCGCCCGCCAACTGGCGAAGCACTACACCGCTGCTAATGGTGTCAGTGAGCTGAGCTTCGATGAATTCGCGGACCGCGAGGTCGAACATGCCGTGCCGCTGATTTCTATGCCAGCGAATGTGGAGCGTGCCATGCACATGGCGAAAACACGTAAGCCGCTGAATAACTAGGTTGCAGACATAGACATAGCCCAGCGGCGTGCCGCAGCACGCCGCAGCAACCTGGTGATCTAGCAAAGACCGGCCAGATTCTTTCTGGCCAGTCTTTCGCGTTCTGTTGGTCTTTTCTTAGTGTGGCTTTGTGCTTAGTATGGGCTCATCCCCCCGGTGTCTTAACGCGGTGGCATGCGCAAGCCACCCACGCGCGCGAGTTGCACAGGAATTCATTGGTATTCGCAAACGAGTCCGCACCCGGGATCAGATTTTCTACCGGAATTTTCACCTGTGCACAGCGCATATCCTCGTTTTACATGATGCGCAGCCCGAGTTTGCCGCTGATCTTTTCCGGCGACACGCCAGCGATGATCCAGTCTTTCTCGGTTCTCGTGGCGGTCATGGATAATCCACCGACGATCAACTCGTTGTGAATGTCCACCAATGTAGCTAAGGAAACATCCGCGCACGTGATTTTTGCATACCCCAGCCCGCGAAATAACCGAGAGGTCCCAGAAATTTCGATTTCGCCCAATCCGTATTCTGCAAGCTGGCCTAATAGGTCAAAGGGGAATTCTTCTCGATCCCAATAGTCTGTGACTTGTGGTCGGGTTCATGGCAATCACCTTCCCTAGCAAGACACGACGTTCTACTACTATTTATTCGCTTACAAAATCGAGTGCTACAGAAAAAGCCGAACCCCAAACGGGATTCGGCACCGTGGTTACTTGAAGGCTCCCACGCCGGTAATCTTCTTACCGATAATCAACGACTGCACCGTATCAGTGCCCTCGTAGGTGTGGTAGGCCTCAATATCTGCAAAGTGACGGGCAATGTTGTTATCCAGCAAAATACCCACGCCGCCGAGCATGTCACGGGCATCCGCTGCAATCTTGCGGGCGCCACGCGTACAGCGCAACTTGTTAAAGGCAGCCTGTTCGGAGGTAAGCTTCCCGGCCGCATCCAGCTCCGCAATGTGGCGGTTCAACAGCATCATTTCGCTGAGTTCCAGCTGCATATTCACCAGACGCTGCTGAATGATCTGGTTTTCGGACAGGCGTCGGCCGAATTGAATGCGCTCATCCACGTATGCGCGGGCCTTTTCATAGCAACCAATCGCTGCACCCAACGCGATCCAGGCGACACCAGTACGCGTTGCCATCAGCACGGCAGCGGTGTCCTTGAACGTCTTGGCGTTAGCCAGCTGGTTTTCTGCCGGAACCCGGACGTCGTTGAGCTTGATATGCGCCTGATGGATGGCACGAAGCGAAATCTTGTTTTCGATAACTTCCGCGTTATACCCCGCGGTGTCCTGCGGCACGATGAAACCAGAGACGTCGCCTTCTTCGGTACGCGCCCAAACAACCGTGATATCACCGCCTTTACCCAGGCCGATCCATTTCTTTTCCCCGTTGAGCACCCACTCGTCACCATCACGGACCGCCGAGGTTTCCAGCGCAATCGAGTCCGAGCCGTGATCCGGTTCCGTCAACGCGAAGGCACCGAGGATCTCGCCTTTCGCCATCTTTGGCAAGTACTTATCCTTTTGCTCCTGCGAACCACACATATCAATCGCACGCATCGCCAGGCCCGCCTGCACAGCCATAATCGTGGCGACGGAGCCGTCGGTACGCGCAATATCCATCAGTGCCAAGCCAGAACCCAGGTGCGAAAGGGTCTCGTGGCCGTCCACGTCCAGGCCGTCGGTGAGCAGATCCTGCTTGACGATTTCTTGGATGAGATCGAAGGGAATTTCTGCGCGCTGCCAATAATCATTGATGACGGCTTCGATTGGCTCGCGCAAGCTGTACGCACGCTTCCACGCATTGAGATCAGCTTCTGGTAGGTCATTGAAAACACCAAGCAAGTCAGTGCCGGCGGCAAGTGGGTTATTGGCCATGGTTACAGTCACTCCTCCAAACGAATGTTCATTCATCATGATTGTGACTCACATCGCATTAATAGTCAAGCAGAATGCACGCAACACTTTCCGGCATGCTTAACTGGTCTGGAATGCACAACTGTTATTGCAGAACTAATAGTGCGTAGCTTACAGTTCGTTACTACTAGCGCTTTGCCGCCAATGCGCCCGACTAGGAGACAACACCCATGGCTAATCCGAAACGCCGAGCACAAATCGCCGAAGCCGCGATGCAGCTTTTCGACGAACGCGGCTACCACGCCACCGGAATGGAAGACATCGCGGCCGTCGTCGGCATGCGTGCATCCAGCCTGTACAACCACTATGGATCCAAGCAAGAGGTACTAGCTGATATCGCGGTCAGCTCCATGGAAGCCCTACTGCGTTTTCATGCCACCGGTTATTCACCCATGAAAACTAGCGCCGATAAGTTATTCGCCAGCATGAAATACCACACGATTTTTCATGCGGAGCAAGCTCGCCGGGCACGAATCGTGAATAGCGAAATTCGTGCGCTGGAGGAGCCAACGCGCTCGATTGTGGTGCAGATGCGTCGTGACTACGTCTCGCGCTGGATGGCGATTGTGCGCGAAGGCATTGATTCCGGGGTTTTATTGCCGACGACGTCAAGATCGTCTCCTGGGCGCTGATCGATATGGGCATTGGCGTTTCGCAGTGGTATGCCGAAGGCGGGCGTCTGACCAGTGAGGAACTCGGTGATATGTATGGGCGCATTGCCCTGCGCCAACTATGCAAGGATGGTGCACTAAAGCCCGCGGAGCACAGCAACCCCGCGGGCTAAAAACTCCCCCGTTTCCGAAATTACTTTCCAGCTTTGGCCAGCAGGTCCAGTGCGCGCCGGTAGATCGGTGCGTCGACGTAATTTCCGGAATCCAGCTCTACCGAAGATTCTTTTCTCGCGACGGCTTCTTCGAATTTCTCAACAGCCTCGCGCGCCCATGCGATCGCGTTATCCGAAGGTTTAAAGGCGGCAGTAACGATCTTGCACTGCGACGGGTGGATGCACAGCTTGCCGCTAAAGCCCAACGCACTGGCGTAGTGCGTAGCATCGATGAGGCCGTCTTCATTCGCCACGTTGAAATACGGAGTATCCACCGGTGGCGACAAGCGATAAGCCACCGAAGCCGTAGCCAGAGTAGAACGCGCAAACAGTAGCGCATCACGGTTGGAGTGATTCACCCGCAACTGTTCCGAATAATCGCCCGCACCGAACGCTAACTGCGCGACGCCACGGGTAGAGGCGATCTCTGCAGCATTAACGATGCCGCGTGCGGTTTCTACCAGCGCGACGATCGGCACCGGAGCACCGTCGGAATCTTTCAGCAGGTGCTTGGTTTCTGCCATTGCTTTCGACTCATTAACCAGCGGCTGCATCACAAAATCTAGCTGATCCGCCACTCCCTGGAGCGCTTCGAGATCTTTCGGGTATTCCTGCGAATTCACGCCATTAATGCGCACACCAATGAGCACCGGCTTGTGCGCGGTAATGATGTCCGGGTTTTGCCCAGACGAGTATTCCTCAATAAACGAGACGATGTTCTGCCGGGCACGCGCTTTATTTTCTGGTGCGCAGGAATCCTGCAGATCAAACACGATCGAATCGGTTCCACAATCAACTGCTTCTTGGAAGCCTTCGGGGTGGTCACCGGGAACGAACAGAGGCGATACGAGTGAAATCATAACTTTGAGTCTACGTGA
The DNA here is from genome assembly GCF_000375525.1 of Corynebacterium propinquum DSM 44285. Classification (GTDB taxonomy): domain Bacteria; phylum Actinomycetota; class Actinomycetes; order Mycobacteriales; family Mycobacteriaceae; genus Corynebacterium; species Corynebacterium propinquum. Next base: position 41,149 of record NZ_AQXC01000008.1, on the reverse strand, counting down.
GGAAGATCAACAATATGGTGTTAGTGCCAGACGCAGTCACATGCCGATGATTAGTGGGCGTGGACCATCCGGATCAGGGCGTTATCAACAACATGCTCATCGACACGTTCTGGTCGCAGCGCGCCTGCCGCCAGTTGCTGAAATTGTGCTTCTTGCTGGCTCGAAAGCCCACAGCCCGAGGCAGGCTGCCGTGATTCTGCATGCCACATAGCCCCCAGCATAGCGGACAGGTTGACTGCGCGGCACTGGCAGCTAAACGTCTAGTTATTGTGCTCGTTAGCTGCCGCTTTTTCCCTGGCTTCCCGGGCCGCGCGCACACTTGCCGACGGGTGCGCTTCTTCCGTCGCCAAGCGTTCAAAAGCCAGCGCCGCCAGGGCCGCTGCCTGATCACCGAGAATCGAATCGTTGAAATTAATCTTCGGCGAGTGGTTCCAATCACGCAGGTGCTCCGGTTTTTCGGGATTTGCGGTGCCCAAAAACATGAATGTTCCTGGAACCTGCGCGAGGACAAATCCGAAATCTTCCGAGGCCATCATTGGTGCATCGAATGGTTGCACGGCATCGTCGCCGAACATGTCACCCCAGACTGCGGCAGCAAACGCGGTTTCCCGCGGGTTGGTCTTTGTCGTGGGATACAACACCTGGAAATCAATATCGACCGAACAGCGGTGCGCAGCAGCCACGTTGCCTGCGACTTCGGCGATCATTTGGCGTACCGAATCAATCTTTTCATCACGCAACACACGTACCGTCGCGCCCAGCGTCGCGGAATCCGGAATCGCGTTAAATGCACCTTCACCTGCACGCACGTTGGTCACTGTGACAACGATTGGGTCCAAGGCGTCGAAACGGCGAGTAATCGCCATCTGCAGCGATGTCTGGATCTCAGCCAATGCCAGCACCGGATCAATGGCGTCGTGGGGCCGGGATCCGTGCCCGCCTTTGCCGGTAACAGTGATGGTCAAATTCGACGACGAAGACATCATCGGCCCCGGAACGTAGTGGAAAGTGCCGTAGTCCTGCGGGCCAACGTGAATGCCATAGGCCGCGATTGGGCGTCGACCAGCGGCATCCAGCACACCTTCTTCGATCATTGGTGCTGCCCCACCCGGGCCTTCTTCGCCCGGCTGGAACATGAAAATGATGTCACCGGCGAGTTCTTCGCGGTAGCGGCACAGAATCTTCGCCGCCCCCACCAACCCGGCGGTGTGTAGGTCGTGCCCACAGGCGTGCATGTAATCGTTTTTCGAGGCAAACGGCAGGTCCAAACGCTCGCGTACCGCCAAAGCGTCCATATCCCCACGCAGTAGCACCGACACCGGGTGGTCGCCACGTTTACCTCCGCGCAGCACTGCAATAACCGAAGATAACCCCTGCCCCGTGGTGATTTCGAGCGGTAGCCCGTCGAGGGCTTCCAATACCTTTTCTTGGGTGCGAGGCAGATGCAGCCCGATTTCTGGGTATTCGTGCAAGTCTCGGCGCAGGGTTTGCAACTCGGCAATAACGTCTTCTGCCGCGCCACGGAAGACCTCCCCCACCGGCTGGCCGCCAACGGTGGCGCGCACGAATTCCAAGGGTCCTTGCGCCTGTGCAGAACGCTGCGGCAGACCCTGGCCTTGCGCTTGTGGTTGACCAGGGGTGGAGGGGCGCCCAACGCGTCCCGGGCGTGCGGAACGACGGTTATTCAGCGGGTTAAATTCTGGTTGTTGCGAGTCTGGGCCGGGCACGAGAAGAAACACTTCCTTCGTTAAAAAAATTCACTACTGAAACAGGTTCTACCCATCCACAGTAGTGAAATATGTGCCCGATCACTGGATTATTAGTGGCAGCAGCCTAACTAGCCTAACTGCCCGCACTTAATCAGCATCAGTCGACAGTGCCGCCACGAAGGCTTCCTGCGGCACGTTGACCGAGCCCAGCGACTTCATCCGCTTTTTACCGGCTTTCTGCTTTTCCAGCAGCTTCCGCTTACGCGAAATATCGCCGCCGTAGCATTTCGCCAACACGTCCTTGCGCATCGCGCGGATGTTTTCACGTGCGATGATCTTCGCGCCGATGGCTGCCTGCACCGGCACCTCGAATTGCTGACGCGGGATCAGCTCTTTCAGCTTCTTCGTCATCTTATTGCCGTAATGATAGGCGTGCTCGCGGTGCACAATCGCGCTGAAGGCGTCGACAGGATCGCCCTGCAACAAAATATCCACCTTGACCAAATCCGCCAGCTGCTCCCCGGCTTCCTCGTAGTTCAAGGAGGCATAACCCTTAGTGCGCGATTTCAGCATGTCAAAGAAATCAAAGATGATCTCGCCCAACGGCATGGTGTAGCGCAACTCAACGCGGTCTTCGGAAAGATAATCCATGCCGCCCATTTGTCCGCGCTTGGATTGACACAGTTCCATGGTTGGGCCGACGAAATCTGCAGGCACAATGATGGTCATTTTCACGATGGGCTCATAGACCGCATCGTGTTTCCCCTCCGGCCAGTCCGCCGGGTTGTGCACATACTGCTCAGTGCCATCTTCCTTGACGACGCGATAAGTTACCGACGGCGCGGTGGAAATCAGGTCCAGGTCGAATTCGCGTTCCAGGCGGTCGCGCGTAATTTCCATGTGCAGCAATCCCAAGAATCCGCAGCGGAAGCCAAAGCCCAGCGCGACGGAGGTTTCTGGTTCAAACGTCAACGAGGCGTCGTTGAGCTGCAACTTCTCCAGCGCATCGCGCAAGTCAGGGAAATCTTCCTGGGAAATCGGGAACATCCCCGAATACACCATGGGTTTGGGTTCTTCATAGCCCTGTAGTGGTTCTTCGGCACCCTTGTTAGCCCAGGTGATGGTGTCGCCGACTTTGGTTTCGCGGACATCTTTCACGCCTGTGATCACATAGCCAACCTCACCAGGGCCTAAGCCTTGACACGAGGTCGGCTTCGGCGAGACGATGCCCATATCCAGGATTTCCAGATCAGTACCGGTATTCATCATCCGCACTTTTTGCCGCGGCTTCAGCTGGCCGTCAACCACCCTGATATACGTGACGACGCCACGGTAAACGTCGTACACGGAGTCGAAAATCATCGCGCGCGCCGGTGCGTCTTCTGGGTAGTCGGTGTGCGGAGGAGGGGTAAGTTCGACGACCTTATCCAGCAGTTCGACGACACCTTCACCGGTTTTACCGGACACATGCAACACGTCTTCTGGTTCGCAGCCAATGATATTGGCCAATTCGAGGGCATATTTCTCTGGATCAGCCGCCGGCAAGTCGATCTTATTGAGCACCGGAATAATCTCCAGTTCGTGCTCCATCGCCAGGTACAGGTTCGCCAGGGTTTGTGCTTCGATGCCTTGGGCGGCGTCGACAAGCAAAATGGCGGCCTCACAAGCATCCAGGGCGCGGGAGACCTCATAGGTGAAGTCGACGTGGCCCGGGGTGTCGTTCATCTGCAGCACGATCTCTTCGCCCTTGTGTGGGCCGGAAGTCGGCACCCACGGCAAACGCACGGATTGCGCCTTAATGGTGATGCCGCGCTCGCGCTCGATGTCCATGTTGTCGAGGTACTGATCGCGCATATCGCGCTCGTCGACAACTTTGGACAGCTGCAGGATACGGTCCGCCAGGGTGGATTTCCCGTGGTCAATATGCGCAATGATGCAGAAGTTGCGCAGGCGCTCGGTTTCGGTGAACGTCTGCGCTGCAAAATTTTTCGACATTACTTCCTCGGACTACCTCTCGTTGTAAACTCCCACCAGCCTACCGAACCACGCCGCAGGGTAAATAGCCAGGACAGCTAAGCGCAAAAGCTAGGATGACTAGTATGTCTGCAGCACGGCGGAAAAATAAACGCTGGTCGCCATCTGGCCCGGATGAGGATTTATTAGAAAAAGGGCTGGCGTTGATTAATGAACGGTTGGGGATGCAACATACCTCCACCCGTTCGGTGGCTCGTGCTGCTGCCAAAATTCGGGTGTGGAAATCCCGCGCGCTCAACCGCACGATATTTTATGCCCCGGACATGGATGGGCACGCCGATTCCGGCGAGGTGGTGTGGGTCTGGACACCGACCGACGGCTCCGATTCCCCACCGCGGGAGCGCGCCGTGTTGATCATTGGGCGTACTAATAACAGCGTGCTGGCGTTGTTGCTCTCGCCGAATCCGACTCATGATCACGATCCGCGCTGGACCAGCATCGGCACCGGTGAATGGGATGAGGCCGGCCGACCGTGCTGGATTCGCATTGATCGTGTGCTGGAGATTCAGGAGAAATATCTCCGCCGACAAGGCGTGCTGTTTCCGAAGCGACGCTTCGAGCGCATCGCGACGCGGCTACGCAACGAGCACCAGTGGGATTAGTGAAGAAAGTCTGCTACCCTCTATAGGGTTGCTCGTCTGTTGAGCTGCACCAAGCGGGGCGGTCAGGACCTTGGGTCCGCCCGATAACGGTTTGGTGACGCGCACCTGCGGTTGGTTGTGCACTGATCGCGGTGCTGGAAATGCCCGGCAGAAGGAGTTTTCACGTCAATGTCTATCGACTTTAAGAGGTATTTTCACCATGGCAAATATCAAGTCCAAGCAGAAGCGCGTTCTCACCAACGAGAAGTCGCGCCGTCGTAACCAGCACGTTCGCTCCCGCGTTCGCACCATGATGCGTAACTTCCGTTCCGCTGTGGAAGCTGGCGACAAGGCTGTTGCGGAAGAGAAGCTACGCGTGGCTTCCCGCGAGCTGGACAAGGCTGTATCCAAGGGCGTGTTCCACCGCAACACCGCTGCTAACAAGAAGTCCGGCATGGCCAACCTCTTCAACAAGATGGAAGGCTAATTCGGCTTTCTGAGTTAACTTGCTAAGCTTCCAGAACAGCGCTGAGTAAAAGCACGAACCGGCCCGGGTAATCAACCCAGGCCGGTTTTTCGTGCCTAAACCCCTTTCCCGCAGGCCCATAGTGGCACTCACTGCAGCTAGCCTGCTCGCTTTAGTCGATTTCACTAATTCTGTGCGTGCACGCTCCTAGATTTCTGGATTCATTGCAGCAATGCTACGGATTTGCAGAGCAAAGGTTAGATTCGCATCAGGACAAGACAGTGTTACTTAATTGCAATCTTCCCCACACTGTAAAAACACTTCCAGCATTTTTGTCTCATCTCTACAATTTCCAGTTGCTAAACAAACCTAAGTCCCGCTAAGCTTACGGTCAACGCAGAGAGGATTGCTCCCTCCCTGCTTTCCAATCCAAAAGCCAAAGACTTAAAGGAGTCAAACATGCCTATTAAGCTTCCAGAAAATGCCCCAACCACCGACAACGCAGTCTTGGCCTTCATCGAAAAAATCGCTGTAGGCATCGCCTCCATCATTTCGGGAATTGCGGATCCATTCGTTCAGGCTTTCAGCTCCCACCTCTAAAGTCACACCGCCTGGTACTTTTACGCTAGGTGACAAGACCCGCCGCCAACGATGACACGCTGGCGGTTTTCTTTTTCCGTGATGAGCGTATTCACACCAGAAACGGCTTTAGGGCCTGACTCCGATGCAATACCGGAACCAGACCCTAAAGCCTCTAACCGCACATAGAATTACACCAGTCCAACTTTCGGGGGCCGGTTCATCCTTGCCTGCAAGGGTCGCGTTTTGCCGCCTATGGACTAAAAACCGAGAGTGACAATAATAAGTAAGTCTTTATGTTACGTATTTGCGGCTCTTCTCACGTCCGGAAAAAATTACCTGGACATTCGCTTTACCGGCCACCAAGGAATTTGCCCCCACAACTAACCGCCCCTATTATTGGGAGCGCAATGCAAGGAGAACCCCAGGAGACTTCCAGGTTTCGAATTGCTAAATTCCCGCAATTTTTTAGGAGCAACCATGGCTAACCAGTCCCCAATCGTTGAGAACGACAACCTGATCGGTCTTGTTCAGCAGCAGAACGGCTTCTTGAGCTTCATCGAGGCTATCGGCGTCAACATCGCCAACGTCATTTCCGCTATTGCTGAACCATTCGTTCAGATCTTCACCGGCTCCAGCTTCTAATTCAGACTGAGCCCCTAGAGCTCTCTAGAACCTAACAACTTTAGGCTCTAGACCCCGCCCGCTAGCGCACTTGCGTTAGCGGGTTTTTGCTGCTTATCCCACGCCTTCCCCAGAAAATAGCAAGTTTTCAAGCACTCCCAGAGTCCCCCGCTGGGAAGGCAATCTCATCTTCGGCAAGAACAACCAATCCGAGAATATCTCAGTAGAACAAGTCAGCCGCTCTGTTGCACTCGGCTACCTGCCGCGTATGGATGTCAGCAAAGGAAGTTTGCACAGCCCCGCATAACGCTATTGCAGGAATGAATCAAACTATCTAGTCATCAATTACCTGAGACCCCTGACAAACAACGAAAATACTAACGCCAGGCTCAGGTGAAACTTACCGTAAGCCAGCGATCTGCCTTTATACAGCGCCAAGGTCTTGAAATGTTTTCCAACATTCATATTCCCAAGCGTCTTAAAGCACTCAACTTGCGCACCCCAGCCGAAGTCTTGACCAACGCCATGAGACAAACCGGTAGTATCACACCAAAGTAACCGTCATCGTTGCAACGACCCTCTGAACTCAAGGCCGGCTCACGAATAAGAAAACTCCCCAATGGAAAACCACAGGGGAGTTAAAACTAAAGGCCAGAACTTGCAGTTCTCACCAAAACTGTTGAACAGCTACCTAAAGCTTAGACCAGCTTGGAGGAGCTCAGCACGTTGGTGACAACGCCGGTAGCACCAGCGAATACGAACTTAACAGCCTCGATCAAGTGGCCGACAACGCCGCTAGCGGAGGTGGACAGGTTAACGAGAACATCGTTGATCATGGTCAACAATCCTTTCATGGGAAACGAACGGTACGTGACTTAGCTTAACAAGCCACTGTGTGCTGTCTGCAACCCGTTGAACAGCCGTAATTTAACGCAGACTGAACTTACAGAAACCGGTTTTTACGTAACTAACGACACAAACCCAAAACTTGACCCAGTCAAAATTACGTTTGAACTGCATAAACTTTTACTTCTATTTTGCTCTCCGACGCCTTCGATTTTCGTTACACAGCACCCCCGGAAGAGTGCATTACATATTCAGCTGCCCCATATTTTTGGGGCAAGATCAAACAATTAAAAGCGATTCACATCACCACAATTTGGCGTGTTCCCGGCCCCTGCGCCAGGGATACTCATTGTTGATACTCCTTGTTTGGTACTTACGGAGAATGGCATAAAGCATAAGGACGCATAAACAAAGCGCCCAACCACTACAGGTTGGGCGCGCAAAGGAAAATCAGGCAACTCGCGTGCACCGGGCTCGCAGGCGGTCTAAATTGCTAGTCACCAACCACCGTCACTAAACCACTGATCGCCAGCGAAGCACCGATCACCACGAACAACACTCCGGCAGCAATATCGATCCACGGGCCAGCCGCCAATACGCGGCGGCGCACCGCCTTCGTCGACAAGAAAAACGCGACGACAACAAACAACAAAAACGCGGACAGCGTCAGCGCTGCGATCACGCCAATAGCCAGACCAAGTGACGGGCTCTGTGGCAGCAGTGGCGCAACGATCGCAGCCAGGAACAGCACGATCTTCGGGTTCGCGATATTCGTCAACAAACCCGTCTTAAACGCTGACTTCAGCGAGCCCATCCGTAGCGCGGCGTCGGCAAGATCCACTGGCTTGACGTTACGATCTTGCCAACCAGTCTTCGCCATGTTCCGCCCCATCCAGATCAGCGCAATTCCACCGAGCAACTGCACGAAAGCCAGCACCGACGGATACGCCGTCAGGATCGCGGCAGCTCCAAAGACCGTGAGGCTGCACCACATCACCACACCCAACTGGATGCCCAAAGCCGCGGCCATGGCGTGCATGCGGGAGCGCGTCGCCAAGCGCATGATCAAGATCATGTCCGGGCCCGGGCTGGCGGCACCAGCGAGGTTCAGCGCTAACAGGCTAGCCCACTGCGCCAGCGTCACTTGGCGTTCTCAAAACGCTCGAGCAGATCGGCGCGCTCAAACATGCGCGCAGTATCCACCGCCGTCGGGTGGCCAAGGTTCGGGTCCGCCCCGGCATCCAACAGCACGTCCACCACAGCGTCTTCTTTCTTAAACACGGCACCAGCCAACGGCGACTGGCCGCGGTCATTGAGCTTGTCGACGTCTGCCCCACGCGCAGCCAAACCACGCACCAAATCAGCGTGGCCGTGGTAGGCAGCCATCATCAGCAGGCTGTGGCCCTCGTGATTGACCAGGTCCGCATTCAAGCCGTGCTCGACATACTCGAGCAACGTGGAATCCCCATCACGAGCGAAATCAAATAGCTTGGTCGCAAATTCCTGCAGTTGCTGATCATCTGCTCCGTCAACGTGCCGATCACCCTGGTCAACGGCGTGTTCGGGCCGTTGTGCAGCGTGTTTTTCTGTATCTTTTGGTGTGTCTTTTTCAGTCATAGCGCCACAATTTTAGCGCGCCAACTCCGAGATTTTCCGCACCGCCGATTCCAGCGCGTACTCGGCATCACCACCCTGGCCTTTCACTTCAGCATCTAGCTCAGCGATGATCATCACCGCCTGCGAGACGTTTTCGCCGCGCCATCGACGCGCCACCTTCAACGATTTATCCACCAGCCACGGCGGCATCCCCAATTGCCCGGCGAGTTTCTGCGCATTCCCGCCGTGCTCCGAATACAACCGCGCAACCGTTCCCACCTTGCTAGCCAGCGCATAAGCCAGCTTGACCGGCGGCTCACCGAGTTGCAGGGCCCGGCGAACCGAAGCCACTGCCTGCGAGGTGTGGCCGGCTACTGCCGCGTCGGCGATATCGAAACCAGAAACTTCCGCGACTCCTTGGTAGTACTCCTGCACCGCGGCCTCCGTGACATTGCCGTTGGTATCAGCAACCAACTGGCTGACCGCAGAAGCCAGCTCACGCAGGTCAGAACCGACGCCTTCCAGCAAACTATGGACCACTTGCGGCCCCACCCGCACGCCGTGCCTACGGAATTCCTGGTTGACCCAACTTCCACGCTCCGACGGCTTTAGCTTGGCGACGCGATGGACCTGCGCCAATTTCTCGATTTTTTTCATGATCGCCTGATTACGCCCGCCACCGGCGTAGACGATGATGATAGTGACCGACGGAGCCGGATTGACACAGGCATCTAACAAAAGGTTCAACGGCTCTTTCCCAGCCGTTTCTGCGTTGGTGATTACCACGATCCGCTCATCGCCAAACAGCGACGGGCTCGTGGCTTCAATGAGTTCCGGGCCGGTAATATCCCCGGCGCGCAGCGTGGTTTGGTGGACTTGCTCGCCATCAGCAGCGTTGTTTTTCACCTCGGCGGTAAGTTCTAAGCGCACCCGCTCGGCCAAAAACTCCTCATCACCAATGATTAACTGCACGCTGGATTCCATTGCCATGCCCCTATCGTGCCACAGCTAGAACCTCCCGCTTTCGGCGTGCTGTCTACCATCGACGTAGATGGTGACTGGCCCGTCGCGGTGAGGAAAAACGATCGGAATACCTGCAGGCGTGGCGGTGGGTCTTTCCGCGGGTTGGCCCGACGGATCGGCCACAACAATGGCTTCGGTGCCCGGCGGAATGGTTTGTGGGGCGATCTGCCCGGAATAATCGGTGATTTCTGCAAGTGTGTCGACAACGAGCACGTTGGCGTCCTCGATGTCCGCCTGTGGTGGCAGGCGCTGCAACCACCCGCTCAGCAGCATGGCCGCTAGCAAGGCAGCAATGGTGGTGCGCACAAACCCTGCGAGTAGTGCCGCGATGATCCAGCCGTAGCCGACAATTGCTGCCCACGGAGTGATCTCGATGGTGGCAAGCGGCAGATTTTGTGCCCAGCTGGCCACCCGGTAAATCCACCACGCTGCGGGTTCAGCGAGTTTCAGTGCCACGGCTTCTACTGGGACCGGCAGTGGTAGCGCGGCGAGCAGTGTGGCTGCCAGCCCGAGTAATAATGCGAATGAGCCCACCGGGGTCACAGCAACATTGGTAAGCACACTGACTAGGGAAACCCGACCGGCCATGAGGGATACCAATGGCATGGTCAGGATATCGGCGGCAATAGAGACCGCGAGTGCGCGGATAACGACATCAGGTAAGCGGATGCGTGACAGCGGCCGGTATAGCAATGGCACTAAGGCGATAATGCCAGCAGTTGCTGCCACAGACAGCGCAAACCCGAAGTTCACAGCCATGTCGCTGTCGAGAAGCAATAGCACGATGACCGCGATGCACAGCGCATGCAACGGCGGCATGCGAGTGGAATGAAGAATCGCTGCTACCCCGACCAAGCCCGTGATGCTGGCGCGCAACACCGACGGCGCCGGTCCCACCACAGTGACGTAGAGCCCCATGACCAGCACTGCGACGCCCGACTGCCCTACCGGACCTAGCCTGGCGGCACGCGCGAGAATGACCGCAGCGGCCACGATCGTGGCAACATGCAAGCCACTGACTGCTGTGAGGTGGGTTAACCCAGTATCGATATACATCTGCCGCTGGGTATCGGTTTGCGCGCTGGTATCGCCCAGCACCATGCCCGGAATAAGCGAGGCTGTATTTTCGCCGAGAAACTGGTGGGCAGCACCATGCAGGGAATGCGCGACATAATCGGCGAACTGGGAAAGCCCGGTCGGAGGCTGCACCTGGGCGATTTCGCCTCGCACGACCACCGGGGCCAGACCAGGCCGATCCGATTCCTGGTACGTTGCATCCACCAGGATGCGCGATCCCGGCGCGAGATCCGCAAGCTCGGGTGCGTGTTCTGCTGTTGTGTGTTCTGCTGTTGGTTGCTGAGCTGGTGTTTTCTGCACCGTTGGTTGCTGGGCGAACAGCGCCAAGTTCGGCGCCAAGCCGTCCACGTCGATGGGAAAATAATATCCTCCGAAATCGAGGGGCTTTCCGCGCCCAGCTACCGTCGCGGATAATTGCTCCGGATACGCAAACCCTGCTGCACGGTGCTGGCGGATAGCTGCCAGAAGCAACGCAGCACCGGCGCCTGCGGCCACAAGGAGGCAGTGCTGCCAGTAGCCCGTGCTTGCGCATATCACTCCCACCACGACGACTAGCCCCACCGCCCAACCAGGGCTGCCGGTCACAATCACCAATAACACGGCTGCCCAGCTGGTCAACGCGGTGGGCAATAATCGCAGATCGTGCATGACGGCGTTTTACACCGTGACCTCATCTTGCAGGCGGGAAAACTTCGCAGGCCCAATCCCAGAGACCTCCAAAAGCTGCTCCACAGAGGCAAAACCACCATTCGATTCCCGAAATTCAATGATCGCGCTCGCTGTGGCTTCACCGACACCATGCAGGGCGGTCAACTCAGCAACCGTGGCGGTATTCAACGAAATCGGCCCCGTACTCGCCCCCTGCCCAGCACCGGCATTACCGGCACCACCGCCGGTGCCACCGGTTCCGCTCCCCGAGACCGGCGGCGCCGGATCATCTGGGCCCACGACCACCAACTGCTGGCCATCACGTAATAACTCCGCATGGTTGATACGCACCAAATCCGCTTCCGGTAACACCCCTGCCACAGCGAGCGCATCGGCGGCACGGGAACCATCGGGAAGCGTCATGATTCCCGGGTTCTGCACCAACCCCACTACCGAAACCACAATGTCATCGGATGAATGCGCACCCGCATCCACCGTTCCAGTCACCGCTGCATGTTTCGGTGACTTCTGCTCTGAGCCTGGCGAGGTAGCTGCGGCATCATCGGTAGAGTGGGCATCATCGGTAGAGCTGGCGCCCGCAGAACCACTGGGTGCGGAATCTTCTGCCAACGCAGCGAAATCTGCTTGCCCCGAGCCCTGCCCCAGAGAACTCACAGCCCACCAGAGCAAGCAACCGAGGAATGCAAGGCCAGCAGCGGCCACTGCCGCGGCGGTAGATAAAGAAAAACGCGGTTTGGGATAATCGACCGCCATGAGGTCTTCTTCCCCAGTGGGCCGGGTTAATTCCGCGATGCGCTCTTTGACACGTGCAGTTGGGCTCATGCCCGCGATACTAAAACCGTGGCACAAGAAACCAGGTTGGCTTGACCACAAACCTGTGAAAACTCACGTGACAGATCAACAAAGCAAGCTCTCCTGTGGATAACCAGCACGAGATTGGCAAAATGCACGTGCTCGCGTGCTAATCTCCCACCGTAAACACCGCAGAAACACCAATCGCGCCAGCACCAACGTGTACGCGCAAGACCTCACTCATTTCCATGACCATCACCGAAGAACCAGGTGCTAGCGCGTCGACAAGCAAGTCGTACAACGTCTCTGCAGCCTCGTCTGCCTCACTGTGCTGGATGGCAATAAACGCCGGCTCACCACCAGCGTGCTGGGAAACCAGCTCCACCAATTTGTTGAAAGCCTTGGTCTGGGTACGAGTTTTACCAACCAACTCCAACTTGCCGTCGTTAAACTCCATGATCGGCTTCGTGGCCAACAACGCGGTCGACAGCATCGCGGTCGTCACTGACAACCGACCCGAACGGCGCAAATCATCAATCCGGTGCAAATACACCCACGTAGCAGAACGCGACAACACACCCACAGCGGCGTCATAACATTCGTCGAGGTCAGCGCCTTGCTGGGCAAGTTTCGCCGCGGTCATCACGGCAGCCCCCATCGCCATCGCAATCGCGGGTGAATCAATAATGCGAATCTCATCGTCGGCAAACAGCCCCACGGCTGTCTGGGCAGAATTCCACGTCGACGACAACTCCTTGGGCAAATGCATTACCAGCACGCCATCGCCCTGGCTCCGCTCCACCAAACGGCCATACACCGCAGCCAGCTCTAAGGATGACAAACCCGCCGTGGACCGCTCTACCGAGCCATCCTTGGCGGTTTTTTCCACCACGTGCAGATCCAGCACCGTGATGCCAAGTTCTGCGATAACGTCCTCACTCAAACTCGCTGAGGAATCCGTAACCACCTGAACCGTCATTTAATCCCCTCGGCCCATATTCCAGCCTTCCAAGAACCACTGAGCACCACGCGTATCCGCGGCACCAGAAAAACGCGGGGTACGCTTCGGAGCATCCGGATCAAAACCCGGGCGCGCCACCAATTTCGCCCAATGAGTATTTTTCAGGCTCGACAGCATCGGAAATTGTTCCACCTGCAAATTCAACAATGCACACGCCAACGCGGAAATCGCGCCATTATGCGCCACCAAGAGCACGCCGCCGTCGTCCCATTCCGAGTATTCTTCCATCAACTCATCAACGACCGGCCGGATGCGCTGGGATACATCGACACGCGATTCGCCTCCCGGCGGCGTCCACGTAGCATCATTACGCCACTGTGCACGAGCCCCCGGGTACTGCTCATCGACCTCGCCGCGTCCCATTCCCTGCCACTCGCCCAAGTGGGTCTCGCGCAGTCGCGTATCGGTGGTGACCTCTAGTCCGAACTGCTCCGCGATATAGCTGGCCGTAGTGGCAGCGCGATTCAAATCAGAGGCGATGATCCGGGTGATGTGAACGTCGGCAAGCATCTGCGCAGCCTGGCGCGCCTGAGCATGCCCCCGCTCGGAGAGCTCAGTATCCAGTTGGCCCTGCATCCGCCCGCTGGCGTTATACGTCGTCTCACCATGGCGGACGAGATACAGCGGGCGGGTCATGACCGACCCTCGCCCACCACAGGAATATCGTCGATATCTTGAGCCGAACGCACCTGCGCACCATCAGATTCGGAATAGGTGCCTGGGCGGGAATATTCCACACCGTCGACTTCCACCAGCGGGCAATCCCCATACAGGCGGTCCAGACCGTAAAAATCACGTTCGTCATTGTGCTGGACATGCACGACAACATCGCCATAATCCAGCAGCACCCAGCGATAATCCCGCTGGCCTTCCCGACGCAACGGCTTCCGCCCGGCGTCTTTCAGGTCCTCTTCAATCTCGTCGACGATAGCTTTGACCGCGCGCTCCGTATCCGCCGAAGCGATGATAAACACCTCGGTAATGCCCAGGACATCCGAAACGTCCATGGCGACGATATTGGCCGCGGATTTTTCATCAGCGGCGCGAACGGCCACACTCGTGAGTTCGCGAGCGGTATCAGTAGCGGTCAATGCGCACCTTCCTCTTTCTGGCAAATATGCTGTTTCCAACAAAGTTGTGGTTTCGTGGGTTGTCTAGTCACAGTTTCGCACGAACTAGCCGGTTTCGGCTAGTTTTCGGCATATAAATTGTTTTTCGAAATGTACTGCACCACCCCATCCGGCACCAAATACCACACCGGACGGCCCTGCCCGGCACGCTCGCGGATATCGGTGGAGGAAATCGCCAGCGCAGGCACATCCACCAGATCAATGCGGCATTCGTGAATATCCGGCATCATCGCCTCAGACAACTCGTAACCCGGCCGGGTCACCGCCACGAAGCGCGCCATATCGAACATGTCCTCCCATTTATGCCAAGAGACAATATTGGCCATGGCATCAGCACCGGTGATGAAAAACAGCTCCGCGTCTGGGTAGCGCGTACGCAGATCCCGCAGCGTATCGACAGTATAGGTATCCCCACCCCGATCGATGTCCACGCGGCTCACCCCGAAGCGTGGGTTGGAAGCAGTGGCGATCACCGTCATCAGATAACGCGATTCCGCCGAAGTAACCTGCTTATCCGCTTTCTGCCACGGCTGCCCCGTAGGCACAAACAACACCGTATCCAGGGAAAACTTGTCCGCAACCTCGCTAGCGGCAACCAGGTGACCGTTGTGGATCGGGTCAAAGGTACCGCCCATCACGCCGATGCGCTGCGGGGATTTATGCTGCACAGCACCACCCTTCTCGGTAGTCTCGCTACGATCATCAGATTTAGTCATGGGTAATCCACTCTGCTAATACATCGACGACGGCGGCGTCGTGCGGATAGGTTTCTTCATCAAGTGCCGAGACCGGCACGTTGTAGAACAACGATTCCCCGGTGGCAGCAGTATGCCGCTGTTGGGCTAGGTGCAGGCCCGCTGCAATATTTTCTGCCTCAAAGCCGTTAGATTCCCACGTTGAATTCGGTGCGTAACGTTGCGGGATGGTCGCAAAATTCTGCTCCGAACCCCGCGCAGCAATAATCGCCACCTCTGGACACTGCCCGTTATCGGCAGCCGAGGTGGCGACGGTGGAATCTGGTAGGTCCAGGAGCTGGTTTGTGCTCTCAGCGGCAATGCCCGCTTGTGCTGCTGGTATACCAGTAGCAATAGAAGACACTACGCCGATGCTCACCAGCGCGGTGACAGCGCGGGCTTCCAGGCGTGAGACAGTCATGCCGGGTATTATTCCAGCTCACAGACCCAGATGCGAGCTGGTTTATGGACGGGTGTGACCAGTTCCCTGCAAAATCCACTTGCTGGAAGTCAACTCCGGCAGTGCCATTGGACCACGCGCGTGCAGCTTCTGCGTGGAAATACCGATCTCAGCACCCATGCCGTAAACCTCACCGTCGGTAAAGGCAGTCGAGGCATTCAGCATGACGGCAGCAGCATCAACCTCATTAGCGAACTTCTGCAAAATGTCAGCGTCCTGCGCCGCAATGCCTTCGGTGTGGCCGGTGCTCCACTTCTGAATGTGGGCAATCGCGCCATCGATTCCGTCAACCACCTTGGCATTGATGTCCATCGACAGTGACTCTTCTGCCCAATCTTCCTCAGTTGCTTCCACGGCGTTTTCTACGCCGAAACCAGACAGCTCTTGCACCTCACCGTGAATGGTAACTTCGGCATCCTGCAATGCGCGCACGACCTTCAGCTTGTCGTCGTCGCTCAGCGCCGAATCCAGCAGCACCGTCTCAGTCGAGTTGCAGACCGAGGTGCGGCGGGTCTTGCCATTAACGACCATGGCGATGCCCTTATCCAGATCCGCCGACTTGTCGATGTAAAAGTGGCAGTTACCAGTGCCGGTTTCGATGGTGGGCACCGTAGCACCCAGCACCACGGCGTTAATCAAACCGGCGCCGCCACGTGGAATAACCAGATCAACCAAGCCGCGTGCGGTAATCAAATCCTGTACCGAATCGCGGGTTTCGCATGGCAGCAACTGGACAGCCTCACGTGGGTGCCCCAGTTTCTCCAGGGTGTCCTGCAGCAAGTCGACCAACTGCTTATTGGACTCACGAGCGGATTTCGAACCACGCAGCAGCGGCACGTTTCCGGACTTAATCGCCAGGCCGAAGGCGTCGACCGTAACGTTGGGGCGGGCCTCATAAACCATGCCCATCACGCCAAGCGGGACACGGACCTGCTTCATCTCGATGCCATTATCCATGGTGGAACCCTGCAGGATCTCGCCCACCGGGTCCTGCAAACCGGCAACCAAACGCAGGCCGTTGGCGATACCGGCGATGCGGTCTTCATCCAGACGCAGACGGTCCAGCAACTGATCGCTCAAGCCAGCTTCTTTGCCGTTGACGATGTCACGTTCATTGGCGCCGAGAATAAGAGCAGTGTTATCCAGCAGGTCCTGGGCTGCAGTCTCCAGGATTTCGTTTTTCTGCGGAGTAGAAAGCTGGGCGATCACCGGGGCCACATCCTTAGCGGCACGGGCCTTGGTGAGCACCTCCTCGCGCTCCTGGGCACGTTCGGGCGACAGGTTTTCTGTGGTTTTATCAGTCATAGCGCCCAGTATACGTGCTTCACAAGCTACTACCAGGTGTAAATAAACCGGCTGTCCGGTTTCATCACCTGCGACAGCGCGCAGCAACGCAAGGCTTAATAACCAGCCTCAACGTCTACTTCCGTCGGCATAGTCTCACCATTCGCGAATGCTTCCATGTTTTTCAGCATGTGCGCACCAATACGGTCATGCACCGAATACAACGGGTTTGCCAGATGCGGGGTGATCACACACTCCGACATCTCCCACAACGGGTGGCCATCCGGCAGCGGCTCCGGTTCGGTGACATCCAGGCCAGCACCGGCAATAACACCGTTGCGCAAGGCGTCGACAAGATCATCAGTGTTCACCAGTGGGCCACGCCCCACATTGACGACGACGGCGCTATCTTTCATCTTCGCAAACGCATCAGCGTCCACGATGTGGTGGGTCTCGTCGGTCAGCGGCATCAACAGCACAAAGAAATCCGCGCGCGGCCAGACAGCATCCAATTCGGTACTAGGAACGGTTTCATCCGCACCGTCGACAGGGTTTCCCGAACGATTGACCGCAATGATTTCTGGGCCGAAGCCCTTGAGCATCGAAATCAACTCTTGGCCGATGCCACCAGCGCCAATGATGGCGACGGTGGAATCATCGGACAAAAAGCGGGTCTTCGGCTCCAGCTCTTTCTGGAGCCAGGTTGCGGCCTGTGTGGATGGTTTGTGTGCGTGCAGCTGCGCCAACAAAAGCGCAATCGCGGATTCCGCCACGGTCTTGTCATACAGCCCCGCGGCATTGGCCCAGCGTGTCGACGAATTTTTCATCTGGTCGACGAAAGCATCAACACCAGCCAAGTGCAGTTGCACGAAGCCGAGAGATTCCGGAATCTCCGGCAACTCATCCGGGGTGCCATTAAACAGCATGCACTCGGCGTCCGCGATGTCGTCGACAAGCTCGTGGCCTGCCTCTTCCAAAGTCTTGCGTACTTTATCCCAGCTGTTGGGTTGCATTGTGAACTTCATGAGTCCGAGGTTACCGGGAATGAGCGATGCAAGGTGGTACGGAGGCTGTACTGCTGGTTTACAGGCTTACAGACGCTTTACAACCACCTTATAAGCGTTTGCAGATGCCTTATAAGCACCCTACAGACGCGAAGCGTAGTTGGACAGGTAATCCGCATGCACGACAGGGCGTTGCATCTCCTCTGGCATTTCCTCGGTCTTCTTCCCGATGATCGACTTCAGCGCCGACGAAGAGTAGTTGACCTCTCCACGGCCAACGACCTCAGAGTTCGGACCAACGATATCGACGATCTCACCAGCGCGGAATTCACCGTCCACATCAGTAATGCCGACTGCCAACAACGAGTTTCCGCCGCGGGTCACAGCCTTGAGCGCACCCTCGTCCAAGCGCAGGGTTCCACCGGAATCGGCAGAATACAGTGCCCAGAACTTCCACGCCGACAGGCGGCGTTCTTCCCGAGTATGGAACACAGTACCAACTCGGGCATCTTCCAGCGCTGGGCCAATATTATCCGCCGACGTCAGCAACACCGGCACGCCACCACGGGCAGCCAAACGCGCGGCCGAGACCTTCGAGGCCATGCCACCGGTACCAACTTTGCCGCCATCACCCGCGGCAACACCCTTCAAATCCTTACCGGTGACAACTTCATCAACGAAGTTCGCATCCGGCTCAGCCGGGTTCTTGTCATACAAACCATCGACGTCGGACAGCAGGAAGAGCGCATCCGCGCCAGTCAGGTGAGCCACGATAGCCGAAAGACGGTCGTTATCACCGAAACGCATTTCAGACGTCGCCACCGTGTCATTTTCGTTGACGATCGGCACCGCGCGCAGAATACGCAGGCGATCAATGGTGCGCTGCGCATTTCGGGTGCGATCACGTCGACCAGCGTCCGAAGCCGTCAACAAAACCTGGCCACACGTGCGGTTGTAGCGGGCGAAAGAACGCGACCACTCATAAGCCAAATGCACCTGGCCAACGGCAGCAGCAGCCTGTTTCGTAGCCAGATCCTGTGGGCGCTCTGTCAGCCCCAGCGGCTTCATACCAGCAGCGACTGCACCGGAGGAAACAACAATGACGTCAGAAAATTCCATGCGCGCTTGCAACGCGTCAACAATGTGGTCAATCTTTTCCGGGGAAACGGAGAAATCATCCGTCAGCGACGACGAACCGATCTTGACGACGACGCGCTTAGCGTTGGTGATCTGCTCACGCAAAGCAGACTCGTGGCCCATGGCCAAACTGTCGAGGGCATCCTTCGGTGGATCCGGAAACGACGCTTCCGGCGAGTCATCGTGGTACGGATCCAACGGGAGGTGGGCATGAATGTCACGGTCATGGGCATTGTGAGGCATACTGTGTAGTCTACAAAAATCCGCGTGTGATCTCACCCGCCACACTCAGCGCTTGTTTCACGCTGACAAAACGCGCCTTATAACCAGGCTAGCCCTGCCAACGCTCGCGATCCGATTGTTCTTCTTCCACATCGCCGTACACCAATTCATCGATCAGACCACGGCGTGCCTGCGAGGCGCGTTTACGCTCAGCCGCGGTGGCACGATTAGTGGTTTCCAGGCGGGCATCGCGGCCACGGCCAGCCAATGTAGGATCGCCGCCAATCATCGGCTCCCACTCGAAGGTGATCTCGCCAATGGTGACCGGGCAGCCTTCCACCGCACCCTGTCGGAAAAGCTCTTCTTCCACACCGGCGCGGGCGAGGCGATCAGCCAGATACCCGATGGCCTCGTCGTTCTCGAAATCAGTCTGGGAAATCCACCGCTCGATCTTCTTGCCGTCGACGATGAAACCACCCTCGACCTCTGGATCCTGCCGCACAGTGAAATCGGCGTGGTGGCCGCCCCGCTTAGCACCACGTCCGACAACCGCCTGCGGGCGGATGATTTCTGGGGCTGGCTTCTCGTCATCAGTCGGGCGCTGCTCACGGTCAGCCTCGACGATTTCGGCTAGCTTATACCGCAGCGCATCCAATCCTTGGCGAGCCACCGCAGAAATGATGAACACCGGCCAACCGAATTGTTCTTCTAGGTCTTCTTTGACGAATTCCGCAAGCTCACGAGCTTCCGGCACATCGGCTTTATTCAGGACAATCACCCGTGGGCGCTGCATGATATCGCCCAGACCGGTGTCTTCTTCCAGTGCATCTTGGTACTGCGCCAATTCGTGTTCCAGCGCTTCAATATCCGAAACCGGATCACGGCCCGGCTCAATCGAAGCAGTATCAACGATATGCGCCAGCACAGCGGTGCGTTCAATGTGGCGCAAAAACTCCAAGCCCAAGCCCTTACCCTGCGAGGCACCCGGGATCAGCCCCGGGACATCAGCAATGGTAAACACCTTATCGCCAGCCGAGACCACACCCAGGTTCGGGCTCAACGTGGTAAACGGATAATCACCAATTTTCGGTTTCGCCGCAGAAAGCACGGAAATCAGTGACGACTTGCCCGCGGACGGGAAACCGACCAGCCCCACGTCGGCAACCGATTTCATCTCCAGGATCAGATCGTGCTCCTCGCCCGGTTCGCCCTTCAGCGCAAACCCTGGCGCCTTACGGGAGGCGTTGGCAAGTGCCGCGTTACCCAGCCCGCCGTAACCGCCTTCTGCGGCCATGAAACGAGTGCCGATCGTCGTCAAGTCCGCCAACATCTCGCCCTGAGCATTCCGCACGACCGTGCCGACCGGGACTTCCAAAATCAGGTCCTGGCCACGCTTGCCCTGCCGGTGATCGCCTTCGCCATTTCCGCCGCGTTCTGCTTTCACGTGCGGGCGGAAGTGGAAATCAAGCAAGGTATGCACCTGGTTGGACACTTCCAAAATAATGTCTCCGCCGTGGCCACCGTTGCCACCATCGGGGCCACCGAGTGGTTTGAATTTCTCGCGGTGAACCGAGGCACAACCGTGCCCGCCGTCGCCTGCAGAAAGATGCAGGGTTACTCGATCAATAAAGCGAGACATGGCGCGGGCCCTTTCTAGAAAAATACTGGCGGTAAAGACCTATTTAAGCAAAAAAGCGCAGCCCCACGATCAGATGGGAACTGCGCAGCGGAACCGAGTGGGTTCCATGTGAAGCTCAGGCTTATTATGCGCTGGCTTCTACGGCTACTTCCTGTGCCGGAACGATGTTAACTACCCGACGTCCGCGCTTAACACCGAAGCTGACGGAGCCAGCCTCGAGAGCGAACAGGGTATCGTCGCCGCCACGGCCGACGTTCTCACCTGGGTGGAACTTGGTGCCACGCTGACGAACGATGATCTCACCAGCGTTGACTTTCTGGCCACCGAATCGCTTAACGCCGAGACGCTTAGCCTCGGAATCGCGACCGTTCGAGGTGGACGATGCGCCCTTCTTGTGTGCCATTGTGCTATCCCCTTAGTGCTTTACTTAATTCCGGTGATTTTAACGACGGTCTGAGGCTGACGGTGGCCCTGACGACGCTTGTAACCGGTTTTGTTCTTGTACTTCAGGATCCGAACTTTAGGACCCTTGGTCTGGTCTACGATTTCAGCGTTGACGGAAACACCGCTGAGCTCATCAGCCTTGGTCTTGACAGTTGCGCCATCGGCGAGCAGAACCGGGGTAAGAGCCACGGCATCGCCTGGCTCGCCCTCAAGCTTCTCAACCTTGACGAGGTCACCTTCAGCAACCTTGTACTGCTTTCCGCCGGTCTTGACGATCGCGTACATGGAGGGTTACCCCTTATCTATACTCGGCTCGGAGCTTGCGCGCCGCAGGCTGCTGGGCAGCTGCAGTGCATAAGCCCCAAGATGGACTTAATTACTAAAAAGCGTTATTCGCCGCGCTATCCACGTGCTACCTAGAACACTAAGCACCTAGATCACTAGGCCGGATAACCATCTCAAATAATTATCCAGCGCGATAGCTTCCTAGATATTAGCTTCTAGATATTGGCGCGCAGGCTCATAACAGCGACTGCCCAAGACTACCGTGTACACGCCACAAAAGACAAACCCGACTATTTCCAGCCTGCTATTTCTTCGCTGGACGCCGCACTACACGACGCCGCCGTGTGCCCTTGCGCACAGCCTGCTGCTTGTCGCCATGGTCTTGCTTGTCGTCGCGGCCGTTCTTGTCGACGGACGCGCCATCCCCGGCCCCGGTGCCACTCGCCTGTTGCCCGGCGTCGTTCGCCTCACCGTTAGCGCTGATATTGGCGCCTGTTCCGCTTGCCGACGAAATCCGCCGCACCACACGACGCCGCTTCGAGGATTTGCGCACCGCCGATTCTGCCGTCTTGTTACCAGCGTTGGTTTGCTTGGCAGCGCTAGTTTGCTTGTCAGCGTCAGCTTGCTTGTCAACGCCGGTATCAACACTGGTATTACCACCATTATCGTGGCGCCCGTCCGCAGTACCGTGCTGACCGTCACCTGTGCTTTTCGCAGCAGTGGCGTGCCGATCCTCCCACCGGAAATCCTTCTTCCGTGGGCGGTGATCCGAGCGCGAATTGCCGCGGGTACGACGACGCCGCCGCGGGCTGGATTCAAACTCTTCGACGGCCTGCTCATAGGACTTCTCAGCCACCGCGCTATGAGCAGCACTATCAGCAGCTTTTTGGTCAGCAACATTTCCGCCAGCGGCATTTTCGTCGGCATCATGTGAGCCAGCACCATGTGATCCGGTGGCATGGGTATGGCTAGCCCTGACAACACGCTTTTTGCGGCGTCCCTTGCCGCGCTTCCGAGCAGTTTCCTGTGCGGAATCCGAATCTGCATCCGAATCCGGCTTCTTCTTCCCGATCACACTGGCAGCTAGATTCTCAAATTCCGCTGCTGCAGCACGCTCACGCTCGCGGCGCTTCCGTGCGCCCTGGTCTTGTGCGTCGTCCTGCTCGTCATCGATAACGGCATCGCCATCGTCATCAAGCGTTGCCACACGACCGCGGCCATAGCCATTTTCCGGCTCATGCTCATGTGCTTGGGCAGCAACCTCTGCCTGCTTCAGAGCGTCCACCGGGTCACTGTTGATCAACAGACCCCGGCCAGCACACGTTGGGCAATCCGTGGCATAAGCCTCCAGCAGCCCCGTGCCGATGCGTTTGCGCGTGAGCTGCACCAGCCCCAAGCTGGTCACTTCAGAGACCTGGTGGCGGCTGCGATCCGAGGTCAAACGCTCCTTCAGGCGTCGCAACACCAGATCCTGGTTTTCTTCCAAGATCATGTCGATGAAATCAATCACGATCATGCCGCCAAGATCGCGCAAACGGATCTGGCGCACAATTTCATCAACAGCTTCCAGGTTGTTGCGTGTGACGGTTTCTTCCAGATTGCCGCCCTTGCGCTTACCAGTGAACTTCCCGGTGTTGACGTCAATGACGATCATCGCTTCGGTGCGATCTATCACCAGCGAACCGCCCGACGGCAACGATACGTTGCGCGACAATGCCTCTTCGATCTGCTCATCAATGTGATACGCGGTGAACGAATCCTGGCCCTGGAACGCAGCGCGGTCATGCTTACTGATGCGCTTAAGCAGATCCGGCGCCACCGACTTCACATACGAATAGATGACTTCATACGCACGGTCGCCGTCGACAATAAGCTCAGAGTAATCCTCATTGAACAAATCACGAACAACCTTGACCAGCATGTCCGGTTCTTCGAACAGCGTGACAGGCTCGGAAGTTTTCGCTTCCTTTTCTTCCTCCACGCGCTGTTTAATGTGCAGCCACTGGTTGTGCATCCGATCGACGTCGGCAGCGATGGCACGCTCCGGAACACCCTCAGCAGCCGTGCGGATGATCGTGCCGCCGTCTTCGGGCACGACGCGATCCAGCATTTCTTTCAGGCGGCGACGTTCTTCAGCAGGCAGTTTGCGCGAAATTCCCGCGTTATTTCCGCCCGGAACATACACCAAATAGCGCCCAGAAAAGGAAATATGCGCGGTCAGCCGGGCACCTTTGTGACCCAAAGGATCCTTCATGACCTGCACGAGCACCTGATCACCAGGCTTCAACGCAGCCTCGATACGACGCTGGCGTCCGTTAAGCCCCCGGGCTTTCCAATCCACTTCCCCGGCATAAAGCACGGCATTACGGCCCTGGCCAATATCAATGAACGCGGCTTCCATATTGCGCAGCACGTTTTCCACGCGTCCAAGGTAGATATTGCCGATCATCGAACCCTGGTTTTCGGCATTCACGAAATGCTCGACCAACACGTCATCTTCCAATAACCCGAGCTGAGTGACCGTGCCCGGACCATCCATGCGCTCACGCTCGCACACCACCATCTTGCGCGTTATCGCCGCACGGCGCTCCTGGAACTCGCTTTCCGAGACAATCCGCTCCGTCTTGCGGGTTTCTTCCCGTAGCTCATTACGACGACGACGCTGTGCCTCCAGCCGTGCCGGTCCACGCAGCCCGCGGGGCTCATCAATCTTTTCGACGGTGTGCTTTTCGCTGGCGTGCTTTTCGCTAGCGTGGTTTTCGGCCGCTGGCTTGGTGGCGTCTGGTTTTGCGGTGTTTGGTTTTGCAGTGTTTGGCTCGGTGGAATCGTACTTTCCAGAATCCGGCTTTTCAGCGTGCTGATCGACAGAGTGCTGGTTATCAGAGTGCCGATCGTCAGCCTGCGGTTTGCCAGAACCTTTGCTCTGCTCAGCGTGCTTGTCCGCAGCATCCTGGGCTTGCTGCTCGACGCCGCGACCACGCGATCCGCCTCGACGTCCACGACGGCGACGTCCACGGGAATTCGTGTGCCGACCACCACGCATATCCGCCGGCTCACCATCGCCTGCGTTACCGGCCTCATCAGAGGCAGTACCGGCGTCGGCGTCACCGGCCATGCCATCACGGAAGTCATCGGCAAGATCGCCAGTGGCATCCTCGGCGTGTTCTGCGGCAGCGACAATATCGTCAATCACGGCTTCGTCGAGCCCGGCCTCATCAAGCGCGGGATCCACATCCGGCGCGCGGAACACCGGCACGTAGGCGTTCATCGTAGGCTCAGCCGGGGCTGGAACATCCGGGGCGGGTGCAGGCTCGTCGCCAAGCGAAGAAGCAGGCAAATCCGCATCGACTTTTTGCGCAATCTGGTTGATTTCATTTTCCACGTTCTTGCGCACGCGGTGGCGTAGCTTTTCTTCGGCTTCTTTCTGCGCGGCGGCCTCTTTCTGAGCAGCCGTGTCAGTGTCAGGCTTAGCCTTGTCGATACCTGGCGCAGCCTGCGGAGTATCTGTGTTGGCTGCGCTTTCGGATTCATTAGAAGCGGCTTTTGTCGCTGAACCCGATTTCTTCACTGAGTCGGGCTTCTTCACGGAGTCCGATTTCTTCGCCGCAATATAATCCAAAACCGCAGTCACCTGATCCGGCGACACATTCGATTGCGCGCGCTTCGAAATCTGCAGATTCGCTAAGACCTCAATCAATTCCCGCGAACTAAGCCCGAGGTTCTTCGCCAACGTATACACGCGGGTCTTCTCCGGCCACGCCGAGCTGGTCAGGTTCGAAGCCTTTTCAATTGTTTCCGGGGTGAAATTCACCGTTACCATGTCTCCTTGACATCACATTGTGCCCCGGGCGCAGCCACTTGGCCGCTGCCGCACAGGGCATCATAATTATTCACATATAAATTCGTCTTCAGCAGGCCGTACGCGAAACCTCCGCGCAGAAACCACACAGTTGGCATTATGTCACAGAACTCTTGCCGACGAATACCTGCAAGGCACACCCGCGTACACGCCCCAACCTACGTGGCTGCTCTACCCCTCCGCTGCACCGTTAGATGCACTGCACTGTTGGAGCGTCGCATCGTTTGATCCGTGCTCCGTTGCATGAGTTTTGCCGAATCGCGGCGACGACCCTGCCCTCGGAGTTAAAATAAGGACATGCTTAGCAGAAAGGGTCACCACCGTTCGATAACCACACAATTGCTTTTCAACGCTAGCGCCGCCGTGCCCGCAGGGCTTGGTTATTCGTTGATACTGCACGAACACTGGATAGCCGCACTGCTCAGCTTTGTCTGTGCCATCGGATCCGGTGCCTGGCTGTTCCGTGATTATCTAGTCAACGTGTACACCGAAGAATACCGGGATACCGATTACACGCCGAAGCAAAAGCTCATGCTGTATCTTCCGATATTCCCGTGGGGAGCCATTTTGCCGCTCCCTTTTGCGCAATTAGACGGCGTGCTACACCCAGCTGCCTCCATCGCGGTGACCGCGGCAGTAGCGACCATCGGCTTGGCTTTCCAGATCCTCGGCACGAATATTGGGCCACGACGCGTCGGCAAGCGGCGGATCCAGCAGGTTCTTGCGAAAAGCGATCTGGAGGCCGTGACCAGTGAGCGCCTTGAGATGGTGGCCCACAACCCGAAAGTACTGCGAGACCTGGCTGCCATCGGTGCCGGGGATAATGTGTTCGTGAATGTCGCCGAGTTTGCGAGCGCTAGCTGCCGTGACACTGATGAGTTGATCGCGGAGCTGGAGACGCTGCGGAAAGCACAGCTGGTCGAGGCGAAGAAAATTACCGTGCGCGAGCAGCCGCACAAGTGGCAATACAGCTTAACCCCCGCCGGTATTCAGTGCTTGCAGCACTACCAGCAGGGGCGTTAGCGAAGTTCGGTGTTACAGGGATTGGCGTTGCGTTGCTGTGAGCAGGGGGTTTGCAGCGCCGCCCTTGGCGTAGGCGTTTGACCTAGACGTTGAAATAGACATTGGCGGCACCCTAGCTCGTTTGTGGCAATTCCAGCTACGGTCGATGTTGCTTTTTTACAAATAGTGCTACGAAATCGCCGGTTTTGCGGCCACTATTTGTAAAAATGCACCAAAATCCTTCAAATTCGGGCGTTTCGGCCTGGATCTTTGGCTTCCAGGCCATCGGAGATCTTTGGGCTCTAGCCCATCGGACCAAATTCCCCTGAGGTCAGAACCCGCTGCTTACAGGTTCGGGAACCAGATTCCGATCTCACGCTCTGCGGATTCTGGGGAATCAGAGCCGTGAACCACGTTTTCTGCCACAGACAGCGCGAAATCACCACGGATGGTGCCCGGGGTGGCCTTGCCGACGGGATCGGTGCCGCCAGCCAGCTGGCGCCACGCATCAATGGCACGGTCGCCTTCCACGATGCCGGCGATCAGTGGTGCCGAGGTAATGAATTCCACCAGCTCACCGAAAAATGGCTTATCTGCGTGCTCGGCGTAGTGCTTTTCTGCAGTTTCGCGGTCTGCCACGCGCAGGTCGAGTTCAGCCAAGCGCAGCCCTTTGCGCTCAATGCGGGAGATGATTTCTCCAACGTGGCCATTCTGTACACCGTCAGGTTTGATCAAGATCAAAGTACGTTCAGTCATGGCGCCCATTCTACAACTTGTATGAGACGGGAATTAACGACAATCCACGTTTTTCCACGTGATTCCACGTTATTCCGTGCCCAGGTGCTGAGTGGTCAGCAGGCCACGACGCATGCGCTCAAGCAGCATCGAACGCAGATACAACATGAACGCCCACACGCCAATGAACAGCAGCATGATCACGCCGATGGACCAGTGGATAAAAAACATCAATAAGCCCAGCGCTTGCAGGACTAAGATCATCGTGATTGCCCAGGGCTTGCGCACGAAAAATACCGCCACCACATGCAGCGCGCCCAGCACAGTTACTGTCACCCAGTTCGGCGTCGTCCAGTACACCCCGCCATCGATTTTCAAGATGACAGTCAGGCCCAAAAAGATGCTAATCGCCTGCATGATCAGGGTGCCCGACATCATTCCGGCAAGCCCACGCATCGGGTCTTTTACCGGGGCCTTTCCTGGGCCTAATGGGCCGTACTCGGCGGCGCCATTCCGGTTGGATCCGGCCCTGGCGGCACCGTTTTGCCTGGCCCCTGAAGCACCATTCCGGGAGGCTCCGCGCCGAGCATTGTCGTGGCCGTCGCGGCTGGCGCGGCCGTCACGGCTGGCACGGCTGTCGTGGCTGTCGCGGCGAAACTTCTTTTCTGTCACGACGGTTCCTTTCCAAATAACGTGCGCGCTTCCCCAGCAGTAACCACCGAGCCAGTAATCACGATGCCCGAGCCGGATTGCACCTCAGCATCTTCTGCCAATTCGACGGCCAGCGCGTAGGCGCCCGGCAGATCGTCGATGGTGTGCACGCGCTCTTCACCGAAGATTTCGACGGCGTATTCTGCCAGCGTATAAGCATCCAGCGCGCGCGGCGAGCTGTTTTGACTGATCACGACCTCATCCAGGTGTGGTTCCAGCGCCAACAACACACCCTTGGCGTCTTTGTCATCGAACACGGCGACCACACCGATAAGGCGCTGAAAATTAAAATCCCGCGAAAGCGCAGCACCCAGCGCCTGTGCGCCGTGCGGGTTGTGCGCCACGTCGATGAACGTCGTCGGCGAGGTACGCACGCGTTCCAGGCGGCCAGGCACCGACACGGTACGGAAGCCTTCCCGCACAGTATCCAGGTCGAGCCCGTGCCCGGCGCGGGCACCGAAGAATGCTTCCACTGCTGCCAGGGCGCACGAGGCATTCGCAGCCATGTGGCTGCCCGAAAGCGGAATGAAGATCTCCGGATATTCCCCGCCCAGCCCGCGCAGGTGCAATTGCTGCCCGCCAACCGCGACGGAGGTTTCCAGCACCCCAAATTCACTGCTGTAGCGCGCCACTCCCGCTTCTACCTCGACGGCGCGGCGCAGGATCACGTCCATGGCTTTCGGGTCCTGCTCGCCAATGATGGCGATATTCTCCGAGGGTTTCAGCACGTCATCCAGGTCATCACGCTTTTTAATGATCCCAGCTTTTTCTGCCGCGATTTCTTCGATGGTCTCGCCCAGGTAGTTCTGGTGGTCCAAGCCCACGGGCATCACGACGGATACCTCTGGGTTCACCACGTTGGTAGAGTCCCAGGTTCCGCCCAGACCGACCTCCACGACCGCGACTTCCACCGGGGCATCGGCAAATGCTGCATAAGCCATGGCAGTTAAGATCTCGAATTTGGACAAGCGCACGTCGAAATGCGCATCGGCCATCTGCACGAATGGTTCGATCTCTTCCCATTGGCGCACGTAATCACGCGCAGGAATCGGGTTGCCGTCCAGGCAGATGCGCTCGGTGACGCTCTGCAGATGCGGCGAGGTGAACATGCCGGTGCGTCGGTGGAAACCACGCAGCAGTGAATCGATCATGCGCACCGTCGAGCTTTTACCGTTGGTGCCCGCAACGTGAATGACGTGGAAATTTTCTTGCGGGTTGCCCAGCAAATCCAGCAGGTATTCGATGCGTTCCAGGCTCGGATCGATCTTGGTTTCCGGCCAGCGGGTATCCAGTTCCGCCTCCACGACAGCCAATGCGCTGAGTTCTTCCGGCGTGGCCTGCAGCGGGGCCGGTGCGTTGCGTTCTTCGTCCGGCAGGCCCAGGTTGAGCTTCAGCCCGTGCTCGTCGACTTCCACAGCATCACCGGCCAGCGCGGCGAGGTCGTGCTCTATCGCGTCTTCTTCAGAATGAGCCCGTCCGGCGCGCTTGTCTCCAGAACCCGTGTGTTCGTTTTCTGCCACTAGTTCAGTGCCTCCAGACGCGCACCAATGCGGTCGACTTCTTCTTGTGCCAGTTGCTGGCGTGCTGTGATCTTGTCGACGACATCCTGCGGTGCCTTCGCCAAGAACTTCTCATTCTGCAGCTGGCCACTGGTCTGCGCCAGTTCCTTTTCGGCCTTCTTCAGGTCTTTTTGCAA
Source organism: Corynebacterium propinquum DSM 44285 (assembly GCF_000375525.1). Lineage (GTDB taxonomy): Bacteria > Actinomycetota > Actinomycetes > Mycobacteriales > Mycobacteriaceae > Corynebacterium > Corynebacterium propinquum. The sequence continues at coordinate 11,790 of NZ_AQXC01000008.1, read as the reverse complement.
GCGGGCGCGCTCTGCTTCGACGTCCACAGCACCCGAGGTATCCACCGCTACGGTGATCGTGGCCTGGCTCAGGCGCACTTCGACGGAGGCGGACTCGGTGAAATCGGCACCTGGTTCTTCCACATTCGCCAGGTTGCGCACCAGGTTTTCCTGGCCAGCCAAGTCAGCCGCAGCGAAGTCTAGCGTGCCCGGGATCTTCTGCGACGGCTTCACGCCCTGGTCGGCGCGGAAACGACGCAGCTCGGTAATCAGTACCTCGGCATCAGCAATACGACGCGCGGCAACCTCGTCAACCTCGACCCCGCCGTTGGTGTCAGCGGCGGTAGGCCAATCCGCAACCACCAGCGATTCGCCGCCGGTCAGCGCCTTCCAGGTCACCTCGGTGACAAACGGCATGGTTGGGTGCAGCAAACGCAGCACGACATCGAGCACACGCCCGAGCACGATCTGGGTGTTCCGACCTTGGGCGGATTCGCCTTCGCGTGGGATCTGGGTTTTCGCGATCTCGACGTACCAGTCACACAGCTCGCCCCAGGCGAAGTGGTACAGCAGCTCGTTGGCTTTCGCGAATTGGTAATCGTCCAAATACTTGTCTACCTGCCCGCGTACTTGTTCCGTGCGGTCCAATATCCAGCGGTCGGCGTCGGTAAGCTCACTGCGCTCGGGCAGCTCGCCCATGCCCGCGCCATTCATCAGCGCGAACTTGGTGGCGTTAAACAGCTTGGTGGCAAAGCGCTTCGAGGCTTCCGCGGCCTCATCACCGACCGGCAGGTCTACACCCGGGTTGGCACCGCGCGCCAAGGTAAAGCGCAGCGCATCCGCCCCGTAATCACGGACCCAGTCCATGGGGTCAATGCCGTTGCCCAAAGACTTCGACATTTTCCGGCCGTGCTCATCGCGTACCAGGCCGTGCAGGTAGAGATCCTTGAATGGCACCTGTGGGCGCCCGTCGGCTGTCGTGCCGAAGGTTTCCGGGTCCTGGCTGGCGGCAAAGGTACCGAACATCATCATGCGCGCAACCCAGAAAAACAGGATGTCATAAGCGGTTACCAACACCGAGGTGGGGAAATAACGCTCCAGATCCGCGGTTTTGTCTGGCCACCCCATAGTGGAAAATGGCCACAGCGCAGAGCTGAACCAGGTATCCAACACGTCTGGGTCTTGCTCATAGCCTTCGGGGGCTTGCTCATCCGGGCCGACGCACACGATATCGCGCTCGCCGTTTTCATCTTCTGGCCCGTACCAGATTGGGATACGGTGGCCCCACCACAACTGACGCGAGATGGTCCAGTCGTGCATGTCATCTACCCAGTCGAAATAGCGCGGCTCCATCGACGCCGGGTGAATCTTGGTATCACCTTCACGCACGGCATCGCCAGCCATCTGCGCGAGTTTGTCCACCTTCACAAACCACTGCAGCGACAGGCGCGGCTCAATCGGCTCACCGCTGCGCTCCGAGTGACCAACCGAGTGGGTATACGGGCGTTTCTCGGCGACGATACGGCCCTGCTCAGCCAACGCCTCGCGGACTTTCACACGTGCTTCCTCGCGGCTCAAACCATCAAACTGGGTGCCAGTACCAGCGATATGGCCGGTGGTGTCCATGACCGTCGGCATGTCCAGGTTGTGGCGCAAGCCCATGGCGTAGTCATTCGGATCATGCGCCGGGGTGATTTTCACGGCACCGGAGCCGAATTCCGGATCCACGTAGTCGTCGGCAATAACTTCCAGCTCGAGATCGTCGCGGAACGGATGCGCGAACTTCTTGCCCACCAGGTGCGTATAGCGCTCATCATCCGGGTGCACGGCAATGGCGACATCGCCCAGCATGGTTTCCACACGGGTGGTGGCGACGATGACGTGATCTTCGTCGTCGGCAAGCGAGCCGTAACGCAGCGAAACCAGCTCACCGTCGACGTCTTTGTGTACGACCTCGATGTCACTGACCGCTGTTTCCAGCACCGGCGACCAGTTGACCAAGCGGTGCGCGCGATAAATCATGCCGGCGTCAAACATCTGCTTGAAAATGTGCTGCACGGCGCGCGACAACCCCTCATCCAGGGTGAAGCGCTCGCGCGACCAGTCGACGGAATCACCAATCGCGCGCATCTGCTGTTGGATGGTGCCGCCGTATTCTTCCTTCCATTCCCAAACCTTGGCAATGAAATCTTCACGCGAGTAATCCCAGCGAGATTTGCCTTCCTGCTCGCGCAGCTTCGCTTCCACCTTCGTCTGGGTAGCAATGCCTGCGTGATCCGAGCCCGGCAGCCACAGCGTGGAAAAACCCTGCATGCGCTTGCGACGGATAATCGAATCCATCAACGTGTGGTCCAGCGCATGCCCCATGTGCAGCTGACCGGTGACATTCGGCGGCGGCAAAACCACAGAGTAGGCAGGCTTGTCGGCATCCTCATCCGGGCGGAAATAGCCTTGCGCCTCCCAGGCGTCGTATAGAGCCTTTTCTACCTCGCCCGGCTGCCAGTTTTTCGCCAGCAGATCGCTGCGGTCACGACCCGGCGCGGCATCGGTTGCTGAATTGCGGTCATGTGGGTGGTCTTCTGGGTTTTGCTGGTTTTCCGTCATCACGGCGCCTATTCTAGCGCCCACCTGCAACATGGGCGGCACTGCTACAGCAAACGCTACGGCAGCTATAGCGATTGTCCAGCAGATCCCCAGCGGGAAGCCGTCGCGCTGCTAAAATCCGGCCTATGTCTACCCAACCGTCCCGCCCCCTACAACGCCTACGCACCCATTATTTTTCGCGCGCCAAAGCCAGCGGCACCCCGTTCACTGCGCTAACCAGCTACGATAGCCTGACCGCCAGTATTTTCGACGACGCCGAGATCGATTTGCTGCTCGTCGGCGATTCCGCGGCCAACGTGGTCTTCGGGCACAGCTCCACCCTTCCGATCACCACCGAGGAGCTCATTAGCCTGTCCGCAGCCGTCGTGCGTTCCACCCGTCGCGCGTTCGTCGTCGCCGATCTTCCCTTCGGCAGTTATGAGACTTCCCCGGCCCAAGCCGTGGATACCGCGGTGCGGTTTATGAAAGAAGCCGGAGTACAGGCGGTCAAGATCGAAGGTGGCGTGGAGATTGCGCCAACCATTAAAGCGCTTGTCGACGCCGGCATCCCGGTGTGCGCGCACATCGGTTTTACCCCGCAGGCCGAGCACGCACTCGGCGGCTACCGAGTGCAAGGCCGTGGCGAAGCCGCCGCGCAGCTGGCCGCTGATGCGCAGGCCGTGGCCGATGCGGGCGCATTCGCCGTGGTGATGGAGATGATTCCGAGCCAGCTGGCTGCGCAGATCACCCGCGATTGCGCCATCCCCACCATCGGCATCGGCGCTGGTAACGAGACCGACGGACAGATTCTGGTGTGGACGGATGCTTTCGGCCTGGGCACTGGCAAACCACCGCGGTTTGTGCGCCAGTACGCCAATCTTGCCGACGAGCTACGCGCAGGTGCGCGCGCCTATCGCGAGGATGTGGCTGCTCGCGCATTCCCGAACGAAGCGGAATCGTTTAGCGACGAGAAATAATTAAGAACTACATGCACATTATTCACACTGCCTCTGACATGCGCGCTTTTTGTGCGCAATCACGATCCGGCCAGGCTGCCACTGGGGCGGCTGATAGCACTGCCCCGTCGATAGGCCTCGTGCCGACGATGGGCGCGCTGCACGACGGGCACGCCAGCCTCGTGCGCGCCGCTCGTGCCGACAACGACATCGTGGTGGCATCGGTTTTCGTCAACCCACTGCAATTTACTGACCTCGGCGACTGCGACGACTACCGCAACTACCCACGCGATCTCGACGCCGACGCCGAGTTCTTGCGCGGTCTCGGCGTCGATGCTGTGTTTGCCCCCGGCGTTGAGGAAATGTATCCGGGATTCAACACAGCCCCCGACCGGCACCCGCAAATCTGGGTGCGCACCGGCCGCATGGGCGAGATTTTGGAAGGTGCCTCCCGCCCGGGGCATTTTGATGGCGTGGCCACCGTCGTCGCCAAGCTTTTTCAGATCATCCAACCAGACCGCGCCTATTTTGGGCGCAAAGATGCCCAGCAGCTAGCGATCATTCAGGCGTTGGTGCGGGATCTAGATATGCCCGTTGCCATCCACGGATTGCCCATCGTGCGTGGCGACGACGGGGTGGCTGAATCCAGCCGAAATCTGCGTTTGAGTGTGGACGAGCGTCGGCATGCGACCGCACTGTCACAGACGTTATTTGGCCTACGCGATGGAAAGTTTGCCAGTGCCGACGAGGCCGCAGAGCATTTGGCTAGCTGTGAGGGCGTGGAATTGGATTATTTGCGCATCGTCGATCCCGCGGATTTACGGGATGTACCTGCTGGTACCCGGCCGGCCTTGGCGTTGACAGCCGCCTGGGTCGGGCCTGTGCGCTTGATTGATAACTTGGCTTTGGAGGCACATGAATAATCGCGACGAGAATGCTGAGAATGCTGACAACGATGACACTGCTGTAACCACAGAGCTAGCGGCTGCGATCACCGAGTTCATCCGCCACGGCTACGAGCACGCGGACATCTCACAGCTGAAAGACACGCGAAGTGGCGCACCAGCGGACAAGCTCGAGTGGTATTCCCATGCCATCGCCGCCTGCATGGATGCGATTACTCCCCCAGCGTCGGCACTGAGTACGGATTCTCCGGTGCCCGCCGAATGCATGGCGCATATCGTGCACGCGCTATTTACCCAACTCGATACGCATCGAGACGCGGTAGCACTGCTGGCGGCAGAATCGCTGCACCCAGTGCTGGAGGCTGGAACCACCACGACGATGATGGAATCATCCGAACTGGGCCTGCATCTGGACCGAGTGTTGTTACGCGGCCAAGAAGCCGGGGCGTTCCGGCCCGGAATTTCCGCGCATGATGTGTTTTACCTAGTGATTTCGCTGAGTTTTTCCCGGCTCAACCACCGGCACCTCATGGCGATGACCACGCGGGTTGATACCTTATCGGCGGCGAACACCGCGGGAGTGCGCCGGCTGGTCGTCGATGCGGTGCTGTCGTTTCTGACATCGAATATCGCCGATTCCGAGCACGAATCTTACCTGGCCACCACCAGCGACGAAGACCGCGATGATTCCGGATTGGGCATCTACTGGGACTAATCCCGGGGCTTGCGCCAGCCGCGCCGACCAGCTACGTCTACCGATTACGCCGACTGCATATTTTCTGAGTAGCGCAGCTCCGGGGTATCTTCCCCGCGCACCGCAGCCGCGGTAATAACCACTTGATTGACGTCCTCGCGGTCTGGCAAGTCATACATCACCGGCACCAGCAGATCCTCCAAGATCGCGCGCAAGCCACGCGCACCGGTGCCGCGCTCAATCGCCAATTCTGCGATTTCGCCGAGCGCATCATCGTCGAAAAGCAGCTCAGCACCGTCCATGGCAAACAGACTACGATACTGCTTAACCAGCGAATTCTTCGGTTCCGTGAGCACCTGCACCAGCGAGTCGCGATCCAGGTTTTCCACCGTCGCCACCACAGGCAGGCGTCCGATGAATTCTGGGATCAGGCCGAATTTCACCAGATCCGCGGTGCGCACCTGCGAAAACAGCGCGGCATTATCCGTATCTTTCCGCGAGTCAATCTCCGCGCCAAAGCCGAGGCCCTTCTTGCCGACGCGCTCCGCGATGACCTTATCCAGACCATCGAAGGCACCGGCAACAATGAACAACACGTTCGAGGTATCCAGCTGGATGAACTCCTGGTTCGGATGCTTGCGCCCACCCTGCGGCGGAATCGACGCCGTGGTTCCTTCCAGGATTTTCAGCAGTGCCTGCTGCACGCCCTCACCGGAGACATCGCGGGTAATCGACGGGTTTTCACTCTTGCGCGAAATCTTGTCGATCTCATCGACATAAATGATGCCGCGCTGAGCGCGCTCCACATCAAAATCGGCGGCTTGCAGCAACTTGAGCAGGATATTTTCCACGTCTTCGCCGACATAACCGGCCTCGGTCAACGACGTGGCATCGGCAATGGTAAACGGCACATCCAGCATGCGCGCCAGGGTTTGCGCCAGGTAGGTCTTACCAGAGCCGGTTGGGCCCAGCATCAAGATATTGGATTTCGCGATCTCAATATCTTCTTCCGCATGAATGGAATCTGTGCGCGCAGCGTAATTCCCGCCGGGTGATTTGTGCCCCGAGCGTGCACCGGAGCGGGCAAACTCGTCGGCACGCATACGCTTGTAGTGGTTATACACAGCCACCGCTAAGGTGCGCTTGGCCTGATCCTGGCCGATGACGTAATTGTCCAAAAACGCGGAAATCTCCGACGGCCGGGGCAGACGCTTGGCATCCTCGGTGTCCTGCGCGCCCGGTTCATTGGCGATTTCCTCTTCGATGATCTCATTGCACAGCTCAATGCACTCATCACAGATATAAACGCCGCCACCGGCGATGAGCTTTTTCACCTGTTTCTGGCTCTTCCCACAGAAGGAACACTTCAGCAGGTCAGCGCTTTCTTGCATACGTGCCATAGGGTCTTTACGTACTTCTCATTTCGCGGTCGTGGACAGTGCGTGAAGATATCTCTGGCACATCAGGGGCACCAGATTATTGGCTCTAGTGTAGTCATCATGTGCGGTTTCACCGGTAGCCACACGATAGCAGTGCCAATGCGACTAACCTAGACCTGTAATGGAAAAATCGTAGACATGGCTGCTCCCCACACCGCATCCGACATTCGTACCGAAACTGCAAAATACCAAGGGCACTTTTTAACTGCGCTCCTGAGTCGGGTTCGCCGCACCATGGGAGACGATTCTGTCGAACTAACTGCGCTACGAATCTGCTGTGCTGCGATGGCAGTGTTCCTCCTGGTCTACCTGGGATTGCAATACATCACCTATGGCTCGGGATATATCGGCGACTGGTACGGCTACCTCACGAGCGCCGGATTAACCCTGAGTGGATTATTCATGGTGGCTGCGGCGATCGTCGGCAAGCTGGTCTGGCTGCGCTGTTCCTTGTACGCCAACGCGCTGGTGCTGGTGGTGGCCAGCGGGGCGTTTCCAGTGGCCTACTACACCATGACAGATCTGGGCCCCTCGGTTCTGCGATTCACGGATTTTACCGGCATCTTGGCGATCAGCGTGGTGCTGCTCTCGCCCACCAAACGGGCAGTGTTGGTTGCAATTTTGATCCAGGTCATTCCTAGCACGATGCATTCCATCGTATATGGACGCACGAGCATTCCGGAGCTACTTGCGGTCACCGGATTCGCGGTACTAATGAATCTAATTCCGTTTGTGCTAGGGGCCGTCACACTGATGCGGGTGGCGCGCACCATCGACGAAGCTGAGCAGAAGGTGCGGGATTCTTTGACTGAATCCGAGGCAAAACGCGCCGCAATCACAGAGCGTAAACGCCTTAACGGGCTCGTCCACGACCATATTTTGGGCTCCTTATCGGCTATCTCGCGTGGACAAGGTATGCAGACCGACGCCGCGCATTCGTTGCCTTCTCGGCCTGCCACCGGTGAAGAAGTTCCGCTGGAAAAGTTGCTTGCCGACGTCACCCGCAGCGTAGAAGCTATCAGTCCGGATTGCGTCACGACCGTCACCGGGCTTGCGCCTAACGGCCGCAACACTCGCGATGGGTTTTCCACCATCAAAGATTCCGCGGCTGAAGCCATCCGACTGTCTGTTACCGAAGCCGCACGTAATTCCCGCAAACATGCAGGCCCAGCTTCCCGACGTCGATGCATGATCAACATCACTAAAAAGGAACTCATCGTGGAATTTTCTGACGATGGCTGCGGTTTCGATTTAGCAACACGCGATCCACAACGGGCAGGCATCAACGTGTCAATTTTGCACCGTATGCGCAGTATTGATGGCGGTGATGCCCAGATCTTTTCTTCCCCAGGCGCGGGCACAACAGTCACCGTACGCTGGTGCCTGGACTCTGCAGAATCTCAATTCAACGAACGCTTAGCAGCGCATGCAAACGGCATTTCAGAAGATCAGCTCACTGCCGGAAGTTTAGAACAGCAGCTGCTGCAGCCAGCACAAGTTTCTCGCTCTTGGGCGCGCCCATATCTAGGACTAGCTGTTATTAGCATCATATCTGGCACGTGGGTGAGCTCTGGTGGATTCCTGACGGCGTTACCAGCAGCCATCGTCGCAATCGCTACATTAGCCCTGATCGTATTAGACAGCTCGCCCCGAATTTCGGGTAGCAAACGTTTCGCCATAACTGCGGGCTTTCTTGCGTTGGGGCCATTAAGTCTTTGGCAACGCGCAGATTATGCTGCGGGATGGGAAAACCTATGGGCATTATCCATCATTGCTTTGCTCACCTGCATTCTGGTTTTGCGGGGAGAGATCTTGTGGGGCATAGGCTGCTTCGTTGGCAACACTGTGTCAATGAAAGCACTAACCTTGTTCAGTGGTGGTGTTATAGATAGCCCACCGTTAACAAATATTTTAATACAAGTAAATCTGGTAGTTGCCGCAACGGTAGTCTTTCTTGCTAACAGTAATTTGCTCAAGAATTTACCTCGGTTACAGCTGGAAAAACGCGCCGCGAATGCGGAGGCGGCACGAATCCACCAAGTTCAATTGATACATAAACATTGGCACGAGCGTATCGAGTTGTACGCCGCCCCGGTGTTTGAGTCGGTGCAGCATTTCCAGGATCCTCCACCGCTGCTGCGTGAGCGGGCACGTCTGACGGAATTGGCAATCCGCGATATGTTGCGCGCGCCATTGTTAGACCGTCCCGAGATAAAAACTGCTGCGTGGGATGCACGACAAGCGGGTGCGACGGTGTTGCTTCTAGACGACCGCAGTGAACATGATGCCAGCACAGATGGCCGCAATTCCGACGGTCGTGATGCCGGCGCCGCGCTAGAGCGGCTCGTTCCATTGGCATTAGAGTGCCTCAACTTTGCGGGAAAAGATAAGGTGACCATCCGCATTCTGCCACCTGGTCGCAAATATTTCGCGACTCTCACCTCCGACAGCACGGGCATAACCCGGGTACCGTTCCCGGAAACCCAAACGACGTAGACTTGGCGGTTGCGGAGAAATCCAGGATCTTTGTTTAACGGCTAGGGACGCTAGCGTGGGTCAGTAGGGCCAGGTAAAAATCCGTCTTCTTGAGCTCTCTGATATAAGTCAAGCTTCGTAAAGGTATCGCGTCCAACGCTGGAGTACTTCTGACGAACTCGGCTCAGATAGTCGTTGACTGTATCTTGTTTCAGGCCAGTCAAACGAGCGACGCGCTTGGCTGGTTCACCAGACGCATATAATTCGAGCACTTCGCGTTGCCGGTCAGAGAGATCCACCGCTTCCAGCAGCGGATCACCGTCCATTGCGGCTGCCATTTCTGTCGAAATTGCTGGCTTGCCACTTAAGGTACGCCGGATCGCCGCGACGACTTCCTCTGACGGCTGCGTTTTGCTTAAGACTTCTGCCACACTGGTTTTCAGCACCTGCCGCAACAAATAGGGGCTTTCCAACGAAGATAGGACCACGATGTTGTCAGTGAGCTCTTCAATCTTTTCGACGTTGTCGATAGGCTGGCTCTCATCCGAAAGCCGGAGATCCAACACCACGAGATCCACCTTGCGTTTTCTACCCAGTGCGGTGAATAGTTCAGGCACGTTGGCCGCACTGGCGATGACGTTGAAATCAGCATTGTCATTCAGCATGGACTCGAGCCCTTGCCGTGTGAGCTCATGGTCTTCCACGATTGCTAGCCGATAAACCTTGGAGCCTGATGCTGCCATACCAATTGCCTTGTTTCTCGTGTGCGTATTGTTCTGTGGGGCTTGCTTTTCTGTGGGGCGTGGATATGAACGTGCGGCGGTGAGTACCAGACGTCAGTGATTGCGGGATAGCACAACGCCTATTTAGTGATTCACACCATGTATTTCATATCATTCTTAACAATAAATTCTAAGGCCTCACACGATGAAATGGCGATTATGGTTGACACCACAACGCACCCCAATTTTTAGGGGCTAAAACTGCCCCGCCTGATCGCACCTGAACACAATTGACCACGCTGGCGATCGCAACGCACAACGCGCAGCGCCCCAACCGCACACAAGAAGGCATAAGCAGACACAAGCAGACTGGCGAATTCTAGGGGTCGTGGAAACACGTCCTACGTTTCGGTTGACTCTAGCAGGGTTGCCATTCGTTCGGCCGGGGTGTCAAAACTTAGCGTCTTGCGTGGCCTGCGGTTTAACTGCATCGCTACAAATTCAAGGTCCTCAGCAGTGTAGAGACTCAAATCTGTTCCTTTTGGGAAATACTGCCGTAATAGCCCATTGGTGTTTTCATTAGTCCCTCGCTGCCAAGGCGAACCAGGCTCACAGAAATACACCGGGCAATCCGTAGCGATGCTAAAAGCTTTATGGCATGCCATTTCACTGCCTTGATCCCAGGTCAATGAACCTTTGAGGTGTTCAGGCAAAGTTCCTATCGCTTTGGCTAACGCTTCATTAACATCCAACGCACTATGACCGTTGGGTAGGTGTAACAACATAACGTAACGGGTGCTGCGCTCGACTAGAGTACCGATCGCTGATTTATTTGATTTCCCTAAGATGAGATCGCCTTCCCAATGACCTGGCACAGCTCGGTCTTCTACTTCTGCCGGGCGCTGAGAAATCATCACCATCGGATCGACAAAGCGTGTACGCCCAACACGTTGACCTCGTGGCTTGCGCTGCGTTTGGCCGCGGCGCAAGGCTGCGGCTACTTCTTTGTTGAGTTCACCTTTAGCCTGGAAAAACAACGACTGATAAATAGTTTCAGGACACACATACATAGTGTCATCATCGGGATAGTCTCTACGCAACCGCCCGGAAATCTGCTCAGGAGAATTCTTTTCTTTCAGCATCTCCCACACACGGCTGCCTAATTCTGGGTTGGCCTCAACCTTGCGCTTTTTCGGGCGAAACCTAGACAACACAGACTTACGCTGCGCATAGGTAGGTAGATACACACCGAATTCGTCTCGATTGCGTTTGAGTTCCTTGCTAATCGTGCCAGGTGAGCGGCCTAGTCGCCGGGCTATCTCGCGGACACCATAATTCTGGCGAAGCAAATCAAAAATAAGCTCGCGTTCTTCTACACACAAGTAACGCAATGAAATACGCTGGTCGATCCTTTCTTGAGGAATAACCTGAACCGGCACAGCTACCCGACCGTCGACATGAGAAATAACCTGCATAAGCCTGTTATACAGTGCAACGTCGGGACCATCGGGAACAAACGGGACACGCGCGCCACGCAGCTTTATCACACCCTTATCAATATCCAAAGCATCACGCGGATTGATACCACACGCCAGGGCTGCATCTTTGCGTCCTAAAGCATTCGCGCGTAGTTGCAGGTATTCACACCGACGAGATGTAGCTGCTGCTCTACGCCCGTGTGAGTTTCGCTGCCATAAGCCCAGCTCGATACCAATGCGATAGACCACGCTTGGCCCGACAGATAGTATTCGCACGATTTCCATCGGGGCCAGGCCATCCAGCCACAACCGAGTGATTTCTTCTTCTGTACCTGGGCTTACCGGCTTTTTACTCCTCATCGGCAGTTGAAGCTGATGTGCAAGCCGGTAAGCCACAGACAACGGCATGTCAACCACACCAGCAGCAGCACGAACCGAATCACCGGCCCGAACAAGAGCACAAAAGCGAGTAGTAACAGCAGAATCCGGATCCCACTTCGCTCCCACACAATCACCTAACCCATGTCAGGTGTTTCCACGACCCCTAGAATCCAAGGAC
>NZ_AQXC01000007.1 GCF_000375525.1 Corynebacterium propinquum DSM 44285 | reverse complement strand
AGACTGGCGAATTCTAGGGGTCGTGGAAACACGTCCTACGTTTCGGTTGACTCTAGCAGGGTTGCCATTCGTTCGGCCGGGGTGTCAAAACTTAGCGTCTTGCGTGGCCTGCGGTTTAACTGCATCGCTACAAATTCAAGGTCCTCAGCAGTGTAGAGACTCAAATCTGTTCCTTTTGGGAAATACTGCCGTAATAGCCCATTGGTGTTTTCATTAGTCCCTCGCTGCCAAGGCGAACCAGGCTCACAGAAATACACCGGGCAATCCGTAGCGATGCTAAAAGCTTTATGGCATGCCATTTCACTGCCTTGATCCCAGGTCAATGAACCTTTGAGGTGTTCAGGCAAAGTTCCTATCGCTTTGGCTAACGCTTCATTAACATCCAACGCACTATGACCGTTGGGTAGGTGTAACAACATAACGTAACGGGTGCTGCGCTCGACTAGAGTACCGATCGCTGATTTATTTGATTTCCCTAAGATGAGATCGCCTTCCCAATGACCTGGCACAGCTCGGTCTTCTACTTCTGCCGGGCGCTGAGAAATCATCACCATCGGATCGACAAAGCGTGTACGCCCAACACGTTGACCTCGTGGCTTGCGCTGCGTTTGGCCGCGGCGCAAGGCTGCGGCTACTTCTTTGTTGAGTTCACCTTTAGCCTGGAAAAACAACGACTGATAAATAGTTTCAGGACACACATACATAGTGTCATCATCGGGATAGTCTCTACGCAACCGCCCGGAAATCTGCTCAGGAGAATTCTTTTCTTTCAGCATCTCCCACACACGGCTGCCTAATTCTGGGTTGGCCTCAACCTTGCGCTTTTTCGGGCGAAACCTAGACAACACAGACTTACGCTGCGCATAGGTAGGTAGATACACACCGAATTCGTCTCGATTGCGTTTGAGTTCCTTGCTAATCGTGCCAGGTGAGCGGCCTAGTCGCCGGGCTATCTCGCGGACACCATAATTCTGGCGAAGCAAATCAAAAATAAGCTCGCGTTCTTCTACACACAAGTAACGCAATGAAATACGCTGGTCGATCCTTTCTTGAGGAATAACCTGAACCGGCACAGCTACCCGACCGTCGACATGAGAAATAACCTGCATAAGCCTGTTATACAGTGCAACGTCGGGACCATCGGGAACAAACGGGACACGCGCGCCACGCAGCTTTATCACACCCTTATCAATATCCAAAGCATCACGCGGATTGATACCACACGCCAGGGCTGCATCTTTGCGTCCTAAAGCATTCGCGCGTAGTTGCAGGTATTCACACCGACGAGATGTAGCTGCTGCTCTACGCCCGTGTGAGTTTCGCTGCCATAAGCCCAGCTCGATACCAATGCGATAGACCACGCTTGGCCCGACAGATAGTATTCGCACGATTTCCATCGGGGCCAGGCCATCCAGCCACAACCGAGTGATTTCTTCTTCTGTACCTGGGCTTACCGGCTTTTTACTCCTCATCGGCAGTTGAAGCTGATGTGCAAGCCGGTAAGCCACAGACAACGGCATGTCAACCACACCAGCAGCAGCACGAACCGAATCACCGGCCCGAACAAGAGCACAAAAGCGAGTAGTAACAGCAGAATCCGGATCCCACTTCGCTCCCACACAATCACCTAACCCATGTCAGGTGTTTCCACGACCCCTAGAATCCAAGGACAGAAGCAGACACAGAAAATCCCTTCCGTCGCGCTTAGGCAGCGGAAGGGATTTGTAGAGGAACCACTACAGTTCCACCGTAAATAGCCAACCTACGATGTAGGACAAATGGCTACAAACTAGTTATGGTTAGCCTTGCGGTACTCAAAGACGCGATCGATGATGCCGTATTCCACAGCGTCTTCGGCGGTCAGAATCTTGTCACGGTCGGTGTCAATGCGGATCTGCTCGGCGCTACGCCCGGTGTGTTCTGCCAGGGTGCGTTCCATCAGAGTACGCATACGCTCGATTTCAGCGGCCTGAATCTCCAAGTCAGAAACCTGGCCCTGGGTTCCGGAGGTAGCAGGCTGGTGAATCAACACACGTGAATTTGGAAGCGCAGCACGCTTACCCCGTGAACCAGCAGCCAACAGCACAGCAGCGGCAGATGCAGCCTGGCCCAGGCACACTGTCTGCACATCGCAGCGCACGAAGCGCATGGTGTCATAGATTGCCATCAACGCGGTGAAAGAACCACCTGGCGAGTTGATGTACATGGTGATATCACGGTCTGGATCCTGAGATTCCAGTACCAACAGCTGTGCCATGATGTCGTTGGCTGCGGTGTCATCCACCTGGGAAGCCAAGAAGATGATGCGCTCTTCAAACAGCTTGTTGTACGGGTTGGTTTCCTTCGTGCCGTTCGCGGAGTGCTCCAAAAACGACGGCAGCACGTACCGCGACGATGGCATCTGGGATTGGTTCAACATGAAAGTAGTTCTCCTCTTACCTGTTTCGTGGTTCGTGCCTAGTTAGTGACGGTGCCGCCTTGGGCAGCGGAAATAACATGATCAACCATGCCGTAATCCAGTGCCTGCTGCGCGGTGAACCAACGGTCGCGGTCAGAGTCTTTCGTGACCTGCTCAAAAGTCTGGCCGGTGTGCTCTGCAATCAGTTCCGCCATCTCGCGTTTCGTCTGCGCGAACTGCTCCGCCTGAATAGCGATATCCGCTGCGGTACCACCGACACCAGCGGATGGCTGGTGCATCATGATGCGCGCGTGCGGCAGTGCAAAACGCTTGCCTGGCGCACCAGCGGTGAGCAGGAACTGTCCCATGGAAGCAGCCAAGCCCATGCCATAGGTGCGCACATCGCACGGCGAATACTTCATGGTGTCGTAGATCGCCATACCAGCGGTTACCGAGCCACCTGGGGAGTTGATGTAAAGAGAAATGTCGCGGTTTGGGTCCTCCGCGGACAGCAACAAAATCTGCGCGCACAACTTGTTCGCAATTTCATCGTCCACCTGGGTACCCAGGAAGATGATGCGTTCACGCAACAGACGCTCATAGACAGAGTCGCCCAGGTTCATGCCTGTCGAACCTGCGTCGCTCGTAATTTTGTCAGACATTAGTGTTTCCAACTCCTGTTAGTCGTCGTCCTCAATGACACCAGCGTACCCGCCGCTTTCGGGCCCGTCAGGTGTGTTCGCTGTCAGCGTTTGCACCAGTTCAACACCCGCTAGCACCTGCTGCACACCTCCGATGCGCAAGGACTGGCTGCCAGTAGTAGACCAGTGCTAGCTAGACAAAACCCGCCGACCGAGCTGCATGAGCTCGACCCGGCGGGCGTTATGCATCAGCGTGCTGAAAAGATTTTACTTCTCTTCGGTGTTTTCCTGTGCTTCGCTCTCCTGTGCTTCGGTGGCAGCAGCAGCATCGTCGGCGCCGTCATTGTTGTCTTCCTCGCCGAAGTAATCCTTCGGATCCACGGAGTTGCCGTCAGTGTCTTCAACAGTGACGTTGCAGATAGCCATAGCCAGTGCTTTGCCGCGACGGACGTCGGCGAACAGGTTTGGCAACTGGTTAGCCTGCTGCAGCTGCTGCATGAACTGGCCCGGCTCCATGCCGTAGGAACGAGCGGTGAACATGATGTGCTCGGTCAGCTCTTCCTGAGAGACCTCTGGCTGCTCCTGCTCGGCCACAGCATCCAAGAACAGCTGGGTGCGTACGGAATCCTCGGCGGATTCGCGCGCTTCCTTGTCGAACTGCTCGCGGGAAGTACCCTGCGCCTCCAAAAGCTGTGCCAAGGCCTTCTCGTCGCCACCAACCTGGCCCAGCACCTGGTGGTACTGGTTGTGCACCTGGTCATCAACCACAGTCTTTGGCAGTTCGAACTCAACCTTTTCCAGGGCAGCCTTCAGGACCTCATCGCGGATCTCTGCCGCCTGCTGTGCCTTGACGGATTCCTCAGCCTGAGTACGGATGGCATCGCGCAGTTCGTCGGCAGTGTCGAACTCAGAAGCCATCTGGGCGAACTCATCGTCGAAGTCCGGCAGCTTGCGCTCCTGGGTCTTCTGTACGTGTACGGAAACTTCCGCTTCTTCGCCGGCGTGCTCACCGGTTTCCAGCTTCGCGGTGAAGGAATTATCCTCACCGGTCTTCATGCCACGCAGAGCGGTGTCCAGGCCCTTGATCAAGTTGCCGGAGCCGATCTGGTAGGACATCGCCTCTACCCTGGCATCTTCAATCTCTTCGCCGTCGATTTCTGCAGACAAGTCGATCACAGCGAAGTCATTGGTCTTCAGCTGACGCTTGGTTTCCTTCAACTCACCGAAACGGTCACGCAGCTGGTCAACCTGCTCTTCGGTTGCCTCATCCAGCGACTTCAGTGGAGCAACGGATACCTTGATCTTGGAGAAGTCCGGTACCTCAATATCTGGCTGGACATCAACCTCTGCGGTAAATTCCACGAAGTCGTTGTCTTCAATCTGCTTGATATCAACCTCAGGCTGACCGATTGGGTTGATGTCGTTTTCTTTCATGGCCTCTTCGTACTTGACCGGCAGCATGTCGTTGACGACCTGCTCCAGTACTGGGCCACGACCGAAACGCGCGTCGATCAACTGACGAGGAGCTTTACCCTTACGGAAACCTGGGATAGTCACCTGCTGCGCGATGGCCTTGTAGGCTGCGTCGATTTCCTTATCAAGCTCAGAGAATGGGACATTCACGGTGAGCTTCACGCGGGTATCGCTCAGCTTGTCGACGGTTGTCTTCACGAGTAACTCTCCTGGTTTCTCATCGAGGGATAGTTCTATTACTTATTTTATTAAACAGGGGCCCTTAGCGCTCACGCCCAGGGCCCCATTTGTCGGGGCGACAGGATTTGAACCTGCGACCTTCTACTCCCGAAGCAGACGCGCTACCAAGCTGCGCTACGCCCCGTGATCACTCACACGCAGCAACCGCATGTGAACACGACCCCGTAGTCTACCTGCCCTATTTTCATCGCGCACAGCCGGGGTCGACTATTTCTCCCCACCCATGAGCGGTGACGAATTTCTGTTATGCAGCACACACGCTATTGTGTAACGCATGACACATTCCGTGACTGATTCTGCTTCTCAATCCACTGCCAACGCCACTAACCACGATTCGCCTGCCAACCCTGCCACCGACGCTTCCGCATATTCGCGACTACTCCAACCGATCACCGTCGGCAAGAAACGCTTCCGTAACCGCGCAATCATGGGCTCGATGCACACCGGCTTAGAAGACGACCCGGCCGACGCGCCGAAACTGGCAGCCTACTTCGCAGAACGCGCCCGGGGTGGTGCCGCGGCCGTAGTGACCGGTGGGTATTCACCGAATCAGCTGGGTGTTTTAAGCCCATTTGCACACCCGTTCAATAACGAGGACATGGTGAACGCCCACAAACAAGTCACCGCGGCTGTCCACGAACACGACAGCCTGGCGTTTCTGCAGCTACTGCACGCAGGACGCTACGCCTTCCACATGGAATCGGTCAGCGCTAGCGCCACCCAAGCACCGATCAGCCCGTTTCCTTCTCGTGCGCTGTCCGACGAAGAAGTCGCACAAACCGTCCAGGATTTCGCTCATTCGGCCAAACTCGCCGCCGAGGCCGGCTACGACGGGGTGCAGATCATGGGCTCGGAAGGCTACCTGATCAACCAATTCCTTTCCTCACGCACCAACCAGCGCGACGACCGCTGGGGCCAGCAACGCAGCCTGTTCGCCTTGGAAATCGCCCGGGCTGTGCGTGCAGCCGTGCCCGACGATTTTCTGGTGGATTTCCGCATGAGCATGCTTGAATTGGTCGAAGAGGGCCAAACCCAAACCGAAATCCTAGAGCTTGCACGTGGCTTGGAAGAAGCCGGAGTCGACATGCTCAGCACCGGTATCGGCTGGCATGAAGCCCAGGTACCAACGGTGATCACCAGCGTGCCGCGTGCAGCATTTAGCTGGGCCACCGCGCGTGTGAAAGAACATGTCAACATTCCGGTGGTCTCATCCAACCGCATCAACACCCCAGAAGTTGCCGAGCAAGTACTGGCCGGAACCTGGGATGACACCGGCGTAGAAACCGATTTCGTCTCGATGGCCCGGCCATGGTTGGCGGATCCAGAATTTATCAACCGGGTGCAGTCTGGAAACGCGCGCCAGATCAACCACTGCATTGCGTGCAATCAATCCTGTCTGGACCATGTTTTTGAAAACAAGCGCGCTACCTGCCTGGTCAACCCCCGTGCCGGTTACGAAACCGAGCTGACCTTGCAGCCGATCAACGGAGGCAACACTGGTGCTGATGAAATTCCTGGTAGCTCAGGAAACGCTGCCCCCAAAGCTGCGGTGATCGGCGGCGGTGTCGCTGGCCTATTTGGTGCAGAAGCACTGGCTAAACGCGGATATTCCGTCGAAGTATTTGAAGCAGCAGACACCGTCGGTGGGCAGTTCCGCCTGGCAATGCAAATCCCTGGCAAAGAAGAATTCCACTATTCCTTAAAATCGGTGCTCACCCGGCTGGATGCGCACAACGTGAAAATCACCACTTCTACCCCGATGACGGCCAACGAAGCTTTCGCCGCAGGTTTCGATGAGGTTGTGATCGCCACCGGCGTGCGCCCACGCATACCGGAAATTCCCGGCATCGAACAGGCCATGGCTGGCGAGTTCAACGTCGACGTCATCACCTACGCGGAATTGCTCTCTGGTGCCAAGCAGGCTGGCAAGAAGGTGGCGATTGCTGGTGCCGGTGGGATCGGCTTCGACGTCGCAGAGTATTTGGTGGAAGCTCCAGCTGATGCGGGGGCTGATGGAACTGCTGGAACTGCGGACACCACCACCGCAGACATCACCGCCGAGCCGCAACCAGCAACCATTGGCGAATGGGAATCCGCCTGGGGTGTCAGCCGCCGCGCGGATCTGCCCGGCAACCTGGAACGCCCGCACCCGCCACGGGCGCAGCGCAAAATCACGATGCTGCAGCGCAAGCCTTCACCGCAAGGGTTGGGCCTGAACCGCACCACCGGATGGGTGCACCGTATTTCCGTGGCAGCAGCCGGTGTAAAGCAGGTCAGTGGCGTTGCCTACACGAAGATCGACAACGACGGGCTGCACCTGAATGTGCCGGTCAACGACGCCACCAAGACCTCGAAGGCTATCCGGAAGGCACAGAAGGCGGGAGATAAAGAGAAGGTCGCCGAGCTGGAAGACGACCTGAAAAATAACCGCACCGACACCGTCTTGGATGTCGACACGATCGTGTTGTGCACCGGCCAAGAGTCAGTCATCGAAGCAGACTTCGAGAGCTTAACCAAGGAGCAACGCTCCCGCGTGCACGTTATTGGTGGCGCGGATGTTGCCGCTGAGCTCGACGCCGCACGTGCTATCCGCCAAGCTGTCGAACTCGCGGCCGAGCTGAAACGTTAAACCGTACGCGCTTACGGCGTAATTTTTTATGGACGCGGAATGTTGCGCAAATTTGACCGCGCCATCGACAGCATCTTGCCCACACCACCGTCGAGAACGGTCCGGCCAGCTGCCAAGGCGAAGCCCTTGAGCTGCTCGAATTCGAGTGTTGGCGGCATGGACAGCGCATTCGGGTCGGTGATGACGTCGATCAATACCGGACCGTCCATCTCCAAGGCCTCTTTCAGCTGCTGGCGCGCCTTCTTCGGGTCCGTGATGCGCACCGAAGGGATGCCCAAGGCTTCAGCAGCACCGGCATAGTCCACGCCATCGTGGTCGGTGCCGAATTCCGGCATGCCCTCGACCAGCATCTCCAGTTTCACCATGCCCAGCGAAGAGTTATTGAAGACCACGGTTTTCACCGGCAGATTGTTGCGACGTACCGTCAACAACTCACCCATCAACATCGCCAAGCCGCCATCACCAGAGAAGCTCACAACCTGACGGTTGCGATCTGCTTGCTGCACGCCAATGGCTTGTGGCAGCGCGTTGGCCATGGTGCCGTGCTTCCAAGAACCAATCACGCGGTTACGGCCAGTGGGGTTGATATAACGAGCCGCCCACACGTTGCACATTCCGGTATCGACGGTGACCACGGCGTCGTCGTCAAGCAGCTCATCAATCTGATCGGCGAGGAACTCCGGGTGGATCGGGGTGTGCTTCTCGACGTTTTTGGTATACGCATCCACCACATGCGTCAACTCGCGCTCATGCTTTTTCAGCATCGCGTCCAAGAAGGAACGGTCCGTCTTTTTCTTCGTCTTTTCCAGCAGCGCGTTGACGGTTGGTAGCACATCGCCGCAGATAGCGTGGCTGAGTACCGCGCGGCGTCCCAGATGCTCCGGGTTGTTATCAACCTGCGCGATCACGACGTCAGAGCCATCTGGCAAGAAGTCCACGTATGGGAAGTCCGTACCCAGCATTAACAGCAGATCGGCATCCTGGCAGGCGTCGTAGCAGGCGCCGTAGCCCAGGAGGCCGGACATGCCGACGTCATACGGGTTGTCGTATTGAATAACTTCTTTACCGCCCAGCGCGTGCCCGATTGGGGCGTGCAGATGAGTCGCTAGATCAATAATCTCGTCGTGCGCACCGGCAGAACCAGCACCAACAAACAGCGTGATCTTTCCTGCTTTGTCGATGGCGGCAACGAGCTTGTCGACGTCGGCAGCGTCCGGAATCATCTGCCCCTTCTTGCGGGCGATTACTCCACCGCTCACCGGCTCGTCGACCTTCTCCGCCGCGATATTACCGGGGATAACCAGCGTGGATACTTGCTTGTTGCCAATCGAATTCTGCATGGCGGTGTGCAGGATGCGCTGACCCTGCTTCGCGGAATGCGCGACTTCGATATAGCCGGAGCATTCCTTCAACACTTCTTGCGGGTGGGTTTCTTGGAAGAAGCCGGTGCCAATTTCTTCACTCGGGATGTGGGTGGCCAGTGCCAGGACGCGGGCGCCGTTGCGGTGGGCGTCGTACAGCCCCTGCACCAGGTGAGTATTTCCCGGCCCGCAGGAGGCGGCGCACACGGCGAGTTCACCAGTAACGAGGGATTCTGCGCCAGCGGCGAAAGCTGCGGATTCCTCATTGTGGACGTGGATCCATTCCATGTCCTTGTGGCGGCGAACGGCATCGACGATGGGGTTCAGGCTGTCACCGACGAGGCCGTAAATGTGGCGCACGCCTTGTTTGGCGAGGGTGTCGATGAGGAAGTCTGCGTAGGTTTTCGACATGTAGTCAAAGCTCCTTGGAATACGCTGTTTATGAATAATTGTTCAACAGCATTCCAGCCTACGCCGATTTGGCAGTAGAAAAATCCCGTGAGACTGATCTTACAACTGAGTGTTTATATCTGTGCAGATATTTCCTCAGCGCTGCTAGGTTACTAGCGATCAGCCCCACGGGATGATGTGGAGGGAATGACGGGAATCGAACCCGCGTCTTCAGCTTGGAAGGCTGAGGTATTAGCCACTATACGACATTCCCCTTACACCTTTGCGGTGCGTTCAATAGCCTACAACATAATCGCGATAGCGCCAAAATTCGCCCCTTAGCTCCAATTAATAGCTGGTAAAGCGGCACGGATACTCCTGTACACCGCTGCCGTACAGAATCGTTAGAATGGCGACAAAACATTTTGGGAGTGAGAGTAAGCATGGAAATTCTGTTGATCGTTCTGCTTGGCGTCGGCATCGCGTTTTATGTCGCCAGCCGGAACAACAAGAAGCAAATAGAACAAAACAACCAGAATGAGCTGGACGACGCGCGTGCCGACGCACAGCGCTGGATCGACCGCTTAGGTTCGCAGGTCTACAGCATCGACGGCACCGATACCGCCTCGAAGCAAGCCATGTCTGATGCCTCCGAGCGCCACAACGCGGCAACCTCGGCACTATCTTCTGCCACCACCGTGAAGCAAGCCCGCTTGGCCCGCGAATCCGCACTCGAAGGTATGCACTATGCCAACGCGGCACGCGAGATCATGGGCATGTCTACCGGTCCGGAGATCCCACCGCTGGAAGGCCAGCGCAACGCTGGCAAAGTAACCGAGCGCCGCGAGATTGACCACGAAGGTGAACACATCATTGCTTCGCCGAAAGCCAGTGACGATGCCCCGCACTATTACCCTGGCGGTAAGGTTGCTGGGCGTCCGGTACCAGCTGGCTGGTATTCCACCCGCTGGTGGGAGCCTGCACTGCTTACCGGCGTATGGGCCATGAGCTCGGCGATGATGTTTTCCATGATGTTTTCCGGAATGGCAGGCGTTGGCTATGGTGCTCAAGATTTTGAATCCGGGGCTGGCGAAGGCCTAGATGGTGCTGGAGCCGACGGTGCCGATGGTATGGACGGCGCAGATGGCGGCGACATGGATGGAATGGATGACATGGGCGGCATGGACGATGCAGGTATGGACGACGGCGGTGGTCTATTCGGGGGCGGCGATGACGGCGGCCTGTTTGACCTCGGCTTCGATTTCTAAAACCAAGGCCTAAGCTAAGCAAGCACCCCATTGTTGGTTCAACAATGGGGTGCTTCGTCAGCAGCCTCAGTTATTTAGGCGCTTGGTACTTCTGGGGCTACACCAGTGCGCTCGTATTCCGCCAAAATATCAATGCGGCGCTGGTGGCGCTGCGCTGCCGACCATTCCTGATCCAAGAACGCATCGACGATCTGCAGTGCTTCTTCCTCCGAGTGCATGCGTCCACCGATACCGATCAGCTGTGCGTTGTTGTGCTCACGCGCCAAGCGTGCAGTTTCTGGCGACCACGCCAATGCGCAGCGTGCACCTTCTACCTTATTAGCGGCAATCTGCTCACCGTTTCCAGAACCGCCCAGAACGATGCCCAGCGAGCCTGGATCGTTCACGGTGCGTGTCGCTGCGTCGATGCAAAACGCTGGGTAATCATCGTCGGCGTCATAGGTGTGTGCACCGCAATCGATCACCTCATAGCCAGCTTTGTTCAGGTGGTCTTTGATCAGGTTTTTCGTCTCAAAACCTGCGTGGTCTGCTCCAAGATAAACGCGCATACACACAATAATAGCCGCCTGGCAGAAACCAGACGGCTAAATTGTTCAGCGTTGCGGTAGTACGGTGCAATAGTTCACCGCACTGAGACGCTAAGGCGCTAAAACCACACTAAAACACAGTGTGCACGCCTACCGCATCAGCGATTAACGCGCTGGACGCTGCGCCGGAGCATCAGCTTCAGCACCAGCAGAATTGCGGTTAGTAATCATGCGATAAACCAACCAAATGCCCAATGCCAGCAGCAGCCATGGCAGAAGCTTGAACACGACGGCCACGGTGGATGCCAGGCCGGTAATCACAGCAACGATGGAGGCAACCAAGCACACGCCTGCAGAAATCAAAGCCACCATGGCATTTTGCCGCCAAGAATAAAAGGCAGCGGCACCGCCCAGAGCAGCGATGATCAGAGAAGTAATAAAAGTACCAAACATAGTTACACCTGTGGGTTTTCGGTTCGGGAACGTTTCAATTC
This sequence comes from Corynebacterium propinquum DSM 44285, assembly GCF_000375525.1. Taxonomy (GTDB): domain Bacteria; phylum Actinomycetota; class Actinomycetes; order Mycobacteriales; family Mycobacteriaceae; genus Corynebacterium; species Corynebacterium propinquum. The sequence continues at coordinate 130,304 of NZ_AQXC01000007.1, read as the reverse complement.
GAAGAAGTATGGATACTGTCCTAAACGCAGCGCAGCGTCGAAAAGTTCCCCAGCCTCTTCGCCTTCTGGAACACGGGTAATAACTGGGCCGAAGAACGCCGCATCACCCAATTGCATTACCGGAGTTCCCACATCATTACCGACCAAGTCAATGGCCTGCTGGTGGTATGCGCGCAGCTTCTCATCGACCTCGTCGCTATTAGCCAATTTCGCCAGCTCGACGTCGGCGTCGATGTCTTGCAAAGCCTGCACGATCAAATCATCGTAAGCACCGTAGCCCTTTTGGCCGCCGTTGCCTTGCTTATGAATCAATGTGCCCAAAGCCGTGTAATAGGCATCAACCTTGTCAGGGTGCTGATCTTTCAACGCGGCAGCAACCCGGGCTGGTCCCCAGTTGGCTTTCATCATCTCGGCATAATCGGCCGGAATATCTGCGCCCTCATTCAGCACGGACAGAGAAAACGGCATCCACTCGACCTGCACGTCGCGGACTTTCTCGACTTCCTTCATCCAGCGGGATGTCTGCCATGCAAACGGGCAGGAAGCATCAAACCAAAAACGTACGGTTTCCATTGTGTTCTCCTTAATTCTTATTTGACCATCCTTAAATGGTCCTTATTTGGACTTAATTGGCCACCACCCATCCTATGGAGACATTAAGCTGGGTGCGAACAACTTCATGACCTAATAGCACTGCGGTACCGGGCGCAACATCGACCGGCCGTAGCATGGATCAACCGCAGCATTAAGTACAACGCAGAAGAAAGGTAATTCATTCCGTGACTTCTCTAAACCTGACGCGCGATGAGGCTCAACAGCGCTCACGACAGATCAAGGTGCACAACTATAAGGTGGCGCTGGATCTCACCGTCTCCGAGAAATTTTTCACCTCCCACACCGTCGTCGACTTCGAAGTCCGTGACGGCCAGCAGGCAGATACCTTCCTGGATTTGCGTGCCGACGAAATCGTGGAGCTATTTATCGACGGCGTCGAAAAGCCGACCGAGTACGACGCCGAGTACGGCATCCCGCTGCAGGGTCTGGAGCCGGGCCGCCACAGCGTTGATGTCACAGCGCGCATCCCCTATTCCCGCACCGGGCAGGGGCTCCACCGCTTCGTCGATCCTGCTGATGACCGCGTATATCTGTATTCGCAATGCGAAACTGCCGACGCGAAACGCATCCTGGCGTGCTTTGACCAGCCGGATATGAAGGCGACCTACGATTTCTCGATTACCGCTCCGCGCGACTGGACGGTGATCACCAACGAGACTTCCACGGTTACCGATAATGGCGATTCCCGCGAGTGGAATTCACGGATCGGCTATCAACTTTCCACCTACCTGATCGCCGTGTGCGCCGGCCACTACTACCAGGTCAGCGACGAATGGACAGGCACGCTCACCGCGCACCCGGAAACCAGCGAGGAAGAGCGCGAAATTTCCGTGCCGCTGGCACTGTTCTGCCGCCAATCACTGGCGAAACACCTCGATGCCGAGCGCCTGTTCACTGAGACCAAGCAGGGCTTTGATTTTTATCACCGCAACTTCGGCATTGCCTACCCATTCGGCAAATACGACCAGGTGCTGTGCCCAGAGTTCAACATGGGCGCGATGGAAAACGCCGGTTGTGTCACCCACCGCGACGAGTTTGTCTTCCACAACAAAGCCACCCATTACCAGTACGAACGCCGCGCCGACACGTTCTTGCACGAGATGGCGCACATGTGGTTCGGCGATCTGGTGACCATGCAATGGTGGGATGATTTGTGGCTCAACGAGTCCTTTGCCACCTGGGCCGCGGCGATCTCACAGGCCGAAGAAACCCAGTACGACACCGCGTGGGTCACCTTCGCGAACATCGAGAAATCTTGGGCCTACCAGCAGGATCAGCTGCCGACGACGCACCCGATCTCCACCGACGCCTCGGACATCGAGACTGTCGAGCAGAACTTCGACGGCATCACCTACGCCAAGGGCGCTTCGGTGCTGAAGCAACTGCAAGCTTATGTCGGCCGCGAAGAATTCTTCGCCGGTGTGCGTCGCCACTTCGAGGCACACAAATTCGGCAACGCCGCCTTCGAAGATCTGCTGGGCCACTTGGAGGATGCCTCCGGCCGTGATCTGAGCTGGTGGGCGCAGCAGTGGTTGAAGACCACCGGTGTCAACACCTTGGCTGCCCGCACCGAGGATGATGGCAAGACCTACACCTCTTTTGCCGTACACCAGGCCGGTGAGACCCTGCGCACCCACCGCATCGCCGTGGGGCTGTACCGTTTCGACGAACAGTCGCAAAAGGTGGTGCGCACCAAACGCGTCGAGCTGGATATCGACGGCGAGTTCACCAACGTCGACGAGCTGGTCGGCACGCCAATCGCGGATTTGGTGCTGGTCAACGACGACGACCTAACCTACTGCCTACCGGAACTCGACGAGCGTTCCCTAGCCACCCTGTTGCAGCACATCGACAAGATCGCCGATCCGATGGCTCGCACCCTGTGTTGGTCTGCTGCGTGGGAGATGACCCGCGACGGCAGCCTGAAGGCCCGGGATTTCGTGCAGCTGGTTGCCCGTGGTGCGCAGGCAGAAACAGAAATGGCGGTGCTCGAGCGCATCACTGGCCAAGCCGTCACCGCCCTCACCGCCTACGCGGACCAGGAGTGGGCCGATGCCGAAGGCGCGCAACTCCTCGGCGAGGCTTTCCAGGCTGCCGCAGAAAACGGCAGCGAAGACCGCGCGCTGATCTTCATCAAGACGTTGTCCCACCTGCCGTTGGTCGATTCCACTCGCATCTACCTGCAGGGCATCCTGGATAATGACGAGGATGCCGGGCTGCGATGGAAGGCACTGACTGCACTGGCTGCCGACGGCGCCATCGGTGAGGAAGCCGCCGTACGCGAAAAGATCGCCCAGCAGCGCGAGCTGGACAAAACCTCGTCTGGCGCGCAGGCTGCGCTCCAGGTCGAGGCTGCTATCAACAGCGACGAGAATAAGAAGCGCATCTGGGATGAGCTGCGCACCGGCGAGTTGGGCAACTTAGAAGCCCGCTTCAAGATGCTGGGGCTGACCTTCACAGGCTCGGCGAAGCACCTGGAGCAATTCAATGAGTCCTACTTCGCCGATGCCCAGAAGGTGTGGGCAGAATTTTCCCCAGAAATGGCACTGGCAGTATTGACTGGCACGTACCCATTCTGGGACAAAACCGAAGAAGGCTTGCAGCGTGCCGACGACTTCCTGGCTGGCGATATGCCTGCTGGCTTGCGCCGGCTCGTGATGGAAGGCCGCGATCGCACCGCTCGTGCGCTGCGCAACCAGCGCATTGACCGCGGCGAGTAAATTACTACGCGTACTTACCGCGAGCTAGCGGTCTGCTAGCTCAATGCGCGGGCGCACCCGCAGTTCAGTGAACTGCGTGGTGGGGCCCGCCTCCACGCAGCTGCGTACTGCGCGCGCTACTTCCGCCGGTGCAATCATGTGCTCGGCGTTGTAGTCGCCCATCAAGCCTTCCAACATCGCGGTATCCGTAGGGCCCGGCGCGACGGTAGTCACGCGGATATCGCGTTCATCCTTGCGCAAGCAATCCGCTACGGCGTACAGCGCATGCTTGGTGGCGGCGTAGACGACGTTGTTCGGATGCCCACCGTGGCCGGCTCCGGAGTTGATGTAGATGACATCGCCTTCGGTTTTCCGCAGGGCTGGCAGCAGCTGGCGCGTCAGTTCGGCGGCGGCGAAAACGTTGATGTCGAAATGTTTGCGCCAGTCTGCCGGGGTGGCATCGTCGACGGATTTCTTTTCTGCAATCGCCGCGGCGTGCACAACAACGTCGACGTTCTCCAAGCCGAGGACGTCGGCAAGCTGGGCGCCCGGCTGTGCGTCGTCGGCAAGCAATTCTGTCACCAGATCGGCATACACCGGGGTGATGTTGGCGCATTCCGCAAGCTTATCGAGGCCTGCTTGGTTGCGTCCCAGGGCGTACACGACGTGGTCACGCGAAAGGTCAGCAGCGATCTCACGGCCCATACCGCCGGTAGCCCCGGTGACAACGGCAATCTTGCATTGCTGTTTAGACTGGGCGTGTTCTTCCTGTGTCATTTCGGCTCCATATTTTTAGGTAAGGTTTTCGGCTAGATTTCTACGCTATTTCTCGTCCAGTTTGTCCAATGCGTGCGTGAGATCAGCGATGAGGTCGTCGATATCCTCAATACCGATGGACAGGCGCACCAGATCAGCCGGTGGCGAAAGCTCGGAACCTTCGGCAGACACGTGAGTCATGCTGGTGGGGTGTTCTACCAGTGATTCCACACCACCGAGGGATTCCGCCAGCAAGAACAGCGTCGTGTTCAGACAGAACTGCTTCGCTGCTTCCTCGCTGTGGAAACGCACGGACATCATCGCGCCATAGCGCTTCATTTGCTTGGTGGCAGTCTCGTGGCCAGGGTGATCTGCCAAGCCCGAGTAAAGCACGGATTTGATCTCCGGGCGGGACTGGAAAAATTCCGCGATTTTTTCTGCGTTATCGCAGTGGCGGTCCATGCGCACCGAGAGAGTTTTGATGCCACGAGTGGTCAGGTAAGCATCGAAGGGCGAGGCGATAGAACCGACGGCCCCCTGGAACCACAGCAACTCGGCGTCGACGTCTTTATCGGCGGTGACCACTGCACCACCGACGACGTCGGAATGCCCGCCCAGATACTTCGTGGTCGAATGCAGCACGTGGTCTGCACCCAAGCTGATCGGGTTCTGCAAGTACGGCGAAGCGAAAGTATTGTCCACGACCAACGACGCGCCGCCTTTGACGTTGGCGATAGCAGAAATATCGCTAATGGATAGCGCAGGGTTGGTCGGGGTTTCCAGCCAAATCACGCGGGTGTTTTCGCGGATCGCGCCATCCAGCTCGTCGACGTCGCAAGTATTGACGACGGTGTAATCAATCCCCCATGGTTTGAAGACAGACTCGATCAAACGCCAGGTTCCGCCGTAGGCGTCGTTGCCTAAAATCATGTGGTCGCCTGGGCGCAACAAGATGCGCAATAGCGTATCGGTGGCGGCCATACCGGAGGAAAATACGCGCGCATATGGGGCCTTTTCCAACGCAGCAAGCGTGGTCTCCAGGCTACGGACCGTCGGGTTCGCCACACGGCCGTATTCAAAACCGCCGCGCAGGCTGGCTAGACCGTCCTGGGCGTAAGTGGTGGAGGCATAAATCGGAACGTTGACAGAGCCAATGTGTGAGTCCGGTTCGTAGCCTGCATGAATCGCGGCCGAGCTAAAGCCTTTGAGGTAGTCAGCCTTCGCATCCTCGGTGAGTTTATGGTGCGCAGCCGGATATTCCGGAGCCGGAATCCGGTGCGGGGTCAGGTTGTTTTCTGCAGGTGAATTCATACCACCCACCATAAACCACATGCGCGAATTGTATTGCGAAGATCACCGCCGCTCTCACAGGAAACTTACAGCCCGAACCCGTAAGATGGCCAAAGTTGCAGCGGAAATCGATTGCCAAAGCAAAGACTTAAGGATGAGATGAACACGAATATTTTTCACCTCGCATCAAATTCTGTTCCTTCGGTGCCGTCTGCCGAGGAAACAGTGAACACTGTCAACAATTGGTGGAATAACCCAGAAACCCAAGCCTGGTTGTTCCAGCGCCCGATCTATATTGGCTTGATTATCCTCTTCGCGTTGCTGGCGCACTGGATTTTGGTGCGCGCCATCAACAAGCTGGCAAACCACAACATGAAAGACGGCCGCAAGAAGACTGCGGAGCGTCAAGCCGAATCAAAGCACAGCCATGAGGTGCCAGAACCTGATCCGGAAAAGATGCACCAGATCCGGCTGATGGAAAAATCGCGGGAGAACCGCCGGAAATCGCGCATCAAGACGCTTTCCGGGGTGGCAAAATCCGCCGTCGCCATTTTTGTCTGGGTCTGGGCCGTCATCGCCATCTTGGACGTTGTCGGCATTAACGTCGGCCCGCTGATTGCTTCCGCCGGTATCGTCGGTGTCGCCCTTGGTTTCGGTGCACAATCGCTGGTCCAGGACTTCCTGTCCGGTATTTTCATGCTGATCGAGGACCAGTACGGCATCGGCGACGTCGTCGACTTGGGTGATGGCACCATGGGCGAGATCGAAGAAATTTCACTGCGCATCACTTCCCTGCGCGATATCGACGGTGCACTGTGGCACGTGCGCAATGGTGAGATTTTGAAGGTCGCAAACCACTCCAGCGATTGGTCGATCGCCCGTTTCCAGATTCCGGTCAGCCACAGCAACGACCAAAACAAGGTCTGGAAGGTGCTTACCGAAGCCATGGCCAAGGCTGCTGCCGACGAGCGTTGCGCCAACGAAATCATGGAAGCTCCAGAAATTCAGGGTGCTTCGGAGTTCAACCCGGATTACCTGTCCTACCGCGTTTCTGTGATCACCATGCCCGGCGAACAGTGGCACGTCATGCGCGTGATGAACGGTTTGATCATGAACGAGCTGGCCGAAGCCGGAATCAAGACTCCATACCCATACGGCATCGGCATTGCTGGCCCAGGAGGCGAGCCACTTGGACGCTCACAGTCATAACCAAGACATCCGCTCCGGTGAGCGCCCGGGTTCGGTCTTTGAAGCCATCGGCGGGATGGACACCTTCGAGACGCTTGTCGACGGTTTCTACGCCCAGGTTCCTGACGACGACATCCTGGCGCCGATGTACCCGGAGCAGGATTTCGACGGTGCCCGCGACCGCCTGCTGTGGTTTCTCGTGCAGTTTTGGGGTGGCCCGAAATTGTTTAATGAACGCCGCGGCTCGCCCCGGTTGCGCATGCGGCACGCGGAATTTCCGATTGATACCGCTGCAGCGGAGCGTTGGCTCGAGTTGATGGGCCGCTCGTTGGACAAGATCGACGAGAAAACTATCCCCGAGGAATACCGCGCCGCGATCTGGAATCACATGCAGAAGCTGGCTTATATGCTGCGGAATATGCCGGACGAGCCGCTACAGCAAGAACAGGCTGGGAATCAAGCATCACAGCAGCAAAAACCTGATCTGGGTATTCTGCGCCGGGACCTTGGTTTGCGGTAGACACTCGGCGCCGTCGCATTCTTCGCACGCCGCAAGTTTGCCTAAACTCTAGACTGCACAGGCGCAATGCCCGCTTAGTTAACAGCAAAACGCTCCCATCCGATACGGGTGGGAGCGTTCCTTATTTTCGATGGTGGAAAACTAGTCCTGCCAGTCGAAGGCCTCACGCACTGGCTTGGAAATCAGTTTGCCATCGCGCGTCGACAAGCCATCGGCCAAGCCTGGGAAGCGCTCAATAGCCTGATCCACGCCACCGGCAGCAACCGCGCGGATGTACGGCAGCGTTGCCGACGTCAGCGCACGGGTAGAAGTATTCGCTACCGCACCAGGCATATTAGCCACGCAGTACATCAGTGCATCGCCGACGCGGAACACAGGGTCTTGGTGGCTGGTCTTGCGGGACGGCTCGAAACAACCACCCTGGTCAATCGCCACGTCCACCAGCACAGAACCGCGCTTCATGCGCTTGATCAGATCTTCCGACACCAGCTTCGGCGCCTTGCCACCGGCGACCAGCACCGCGCCAATCACCAGATCAGCTTCCAGCAGCTCTTCTTCGATAGTCACTGGATCAGAAATCTGGGTGCGCACGGTACCGGCATATTGGTCATCGAAACGCGCCAAAGTACCTGCATCAATATCCAGCACGGTGGTTTCTGCGCGCAGACCATGCGCCATCGCAACCGCCGAGGCACCCACCTGGCCACCACCGATCACCACGACGCGACCCGCTTTGGTGCCCGGCACACCGGAAGGCAAAACGCCACGTCCACCGTGGTGCGACAACAGATGGTGCGAACCCTCCAGCACAGCCAAACGGCCAGCGACCTGCGACATTGGGGTCAGCAGCGGCAGCGCACCGTTTTTATCGGTCACGGTTTCATATGCCAGCGCGGTGGTGCCAGCGTTCACTAGCGCGTCGGTCAGCTCACGCGAAGCAGCCAGGTGCAGGTAGGTAAACAGCAGCAGGTCCTCGCGCAGGTACTGATATTCCTCTTGCAAAGGTTCCTTGACCTTCAACACCATCTCTGCAGCCCACGCGTCGGCGGCGGTATCAACAATGGTGGCGCCACGGTCGGTGTAGTCGCTATCGACATAGCTGGATCCCTCGCCAGCGCCAGATTGAATAAGCACCTCGTGACCGTCGTCGACAAGAGCCTGTGCAGCCGCCGGGCTCAGAGCCACACGGCCTTCGCTGTTCATGATTTCTGCGGGAACGCCAATCTTCATGGGATTGATCCTCATTTCTGGTTGCTTCGTGCATGTTCGTGCATCGGGCAGGAAAGTGAGATCTCGACAGGGTTGGCGCCGAGATCTCTTTGCCTGCCACCAGGGTACGTGTTGTAAGCTGACAGCAACGGTTATGCGAAATGCACCACAGTTTCCGAGAATTTCGATAAGTCTATCGAATTTCCAGGAATCATAGCGGCCACCCGGCCCAGCATTGCGCGGCCGTCGACAAGTTTATGCACCACACACGGGTGCCCTGCTGGTACAGGGCTGAGATCACGCTAATACCGCGTGAGCACCGTTCGAACCTGTTGGTTAGTACCAACGTAGGAAGGAGGTGGGCACTGTGGCGAACCATGACGCGCACACCGCTGCCCCCGAAGACGAGATTCATTTCAAGCACTCTTACTCCCCTATCCGCAAGGATGACCTGGAAGTTCCAGAAACTGAAATCCAGCTTGATGATTCTCCCACTGGTCCGAACAAACCATTCCGCGTCTACCGCACCCGTGGCCCGCAGGCCGATGTGCACCGTGGGCTAAAACCGCTACGTATGCAGTGGATTAACAACCGCGGCGATGTCGAAGAATACGACGGCCGTGGACGCGATCTTGCCGACGATGGCCGCTCCGCACAACGCCGTGGCGCCGCCAGCCAGGAATGGAAGGGCGAATCGCGCCCGCCGCTGCGTTCCAAAGAAGGCAAAACTGTCACGCAGATGCACTACGCACGCCAAGGCATCATCACCAAGGAAATGCAGTTTGTTGCGCTGCGCGAACACTGCGATCCGGAATTCGTGCGCAGCGAGATCGCCCGCGGCCGGGCGATAATCCCGAACAACATCAACCACCCAGAATCTGAGCCGATGATCATCGGCCGGAAGTTCCTCACCAAAATCAACGCCAACATCGGTAACTCTGCGGTGACCTCCTCCATCGAAGAAGAAGTCTCCAAATTGCGTTGGGCCACCCGCTGGGGTGCGGACACCGTGATGGACCTATCCACCGGCGATGATATCCACACCACCCGCGAATGGATCCTCCGCAACTCCCCGGTTCCGATTGGCACCGTGCCGATGTACCAGGCACTGGAAAAAGTCAACGGTGTAGCCGAGGACCTAACCTGGGAAATCTTCCGCGATACCGTCATCGAGCAGGCCGAACAAGGTGTGGACTACATGACCATCCACGCCGGCGTCCTGCTGCCCTACATCCCGATGACCACCAAGCGCGTGACCGGCATCGTTTCCCGCGGCGGTTCCATCATGGCCGGATGGTGCCTGGCCCACCACAAGGAATCGTTCCTGTACGAGAACTTCGACGAGCTGTGCGAGATCTTCGCCCGCTATGACATCGCTTTCTCGCTTGGCGACGGCTTGCGCCCCGGCTCTATTGCCGACGCCAACGATACCGCGCAGTTCGCTGAGCTGAAGACCATCGGCAAGCTGACCCAGCGCGCTTGGGAATACGACGTGCAGGTCATGGTGGAAGGCCCAGGCCACGTTCCACTGGACAAGGTGCAGGTCAACAATGAGCACGCCCAGGCCTGGACCAACGACGCCCCGTTTTACACGCTGGGGCCACTGGTTACCGATATTGCCCCTGGCTACGACCACATCACCTCAGCAATTGGTGCGGCCAACATCGCCATGGGTGGTACCGCAATGCTGTGTTACGTCACCCCGAAAGAACACCTTGGTTTGCCGAACCGAGACGACGTAAAAACCGGCGTTATCACCTACAAGCTGGCGGCACATGCGGCGGACGTCGCCAAGGGGCACCCCGGCGCGCACGAGTGGGACGATGCCATGTCGAAGGCACGTTTCGAATTCCGCTGGCACGACCAGTTTGCGCTCTCGTTGGATCCTGACACCGCGCAGGCTTATCACGACGAAACCCTGCCTGCAGAGCCTGCGAAAACGGCACACTTCTGCTCGATGTGCGGCCCGAAGTTCTGTTCCATGCGCATTAGCCAGGACATTCGCGATGCCTTTAGCGACGATATGGCGGATCTGGGAATGCCGGCGTTCCAGAAGCCGGTCGACGACGATGTTGCCACTGCCGTCGCAGAAGCCAATGGTCGGGCCACCTCCGACGGGTGTGGTTGCGGATCGTCGGACTCAGAGGCTCCGGTGGCTGGCGCGGTTGCCGAGGAAGTCGCAGAAGAAGGCATGGAAGAAAAGGCTCAAGAATTCCGCGAGCAAGGTTCCGAACTGTACCAACACGAAGGCAGCTACGTACCGAAGCGCTAAATTTACGCTAAAGCTGCACTCAAGGATGGGACCGCCGGTCGGCACAATACCGTCTGGATCAGGCGCCTGAACTGGGTGCAAGAAATTAGTTTCTGAGCTGCGAAAACCTCCGAGAAAGCTCCTGCATTTTAACACCCTTCCGGGTAAGCTGGAATGCACGAGAACTCGGAGGTTTTTTATGTCTGTACCTTCGCGGCGTTCTTTGCCGGGAGCTAAAGCAAGTGCTACGCCACTAACCCCGGCTGAGAAATTATCAGATGGTGCACTCGGCGCAGCGGGCCATTCTTTAGATGATCCACACTTACGCGAGCTCCGCAGACTCGTCGCCGTCGGAAGATTGACTGGCGATGATGCTATTCGTCGCGGCCTCGATCACCTCAAGAATCGTTAATGCACAACGACGGGTGGGGATATGAAAGCTGGGAAGACTACTACATTCCCGGCACAAAGGTGGTACGCAATAAATTCCGCAGCGCAGACAAGCCTTACGGCGAAGATGATCCCGATCGTCTGCGCGAGATGGAAGAGTTTGTCACCGCAGTGCGCATGGCGGAGTTACACGATGCTCCAATTGCAGGCAATTTCGACTACGCGCATATGAAGGCAATTCACGGCTACATCTTCCAGGACGTCTATGGCTGGGCTGGGGTACCGCGCGTCGGCCCACACGGGTGGATGACTAAAGAAGGCCCTAATGTTTTACACCCAGATGACCCCGATAATCCCACGATGGCTTTTACCTATTACCCGGGCACGGAAATCATGCACGAGGATGCTCGCGAGCAATACCGCAGGCTAGCCGAAAAGAATTATTTGCGCGGCCTGGACAAGCAAGAATTCGTGCAAGAATTAGCTGAAGTCTGGGGCGAACTGAACGTCATACATGTTTTTCGCGAAGGCAATACCCGAACGCAGTTCATTTTCTTCGAGCAACTGTGCCGCAAAGCCGGGTACCAAATCGATTCCGAGCGCTTCGCTGTCCGCGATGGGGCAACCATGCAGCATGAAGCCGCAGCCGGTAAACCACATTTACGTGAGGCCTTCGTGCGCGCCCGATTTTATAGCCAAGCTACCGGCAGCAATAAACGCCTGGCCGAAGTTCTCGACCAGGCGATATCACCCTTGCACTAACACCGTTGCCTTAGCACCGCAGGCAGTACAGTACAGTGCAATGCTCGCAGCTATTACTTCTTCGGCTTACGCGCAATACCCAAACCGACAACCAGTGCTACCAACACCGCGCCACCACCAAGCAGCCACCAGGTGGTATTGCTGGAATCATCTGCAGATTCCCCAGCAGCAGAGGTATCAGTGCTGGTCGTCGAATCACCATTGCCCTGCGAAACATTTGCTTCATCAGAGCTGACGGATTCAGACTGCTCCGTCATCGTCTTGATCATCCAGTCATAGCTTTCCGCAGCCGGGGCCACCACAGACTCTGGGGAAGTCGTCGATTCCGGATCATCCGGATTGAACGCTGCCGAAAGCACACCATACAGCTTGCCGTCCATGAATACTGGTCCGCCCGAATCGCCCTGCTGGAATTCCGCATCATTATCTAAACGCGCAATCGCAGCCTGGTCACCGCCGAACAAAGCGAAGTTATTCAGCTCAGTGATCTTGCCGTCTGCCTTTGGCAACTTCTCAGTTTTACCGCTGCCTTCCGAGGACCAACCGTAAGATTCAATGGCACCCTCAGCCGGGGTTTCTTGCATGATCTCCGGGTATTCCTTCAACCCAATTGGCTCCGCGGTACGAATCAAACCAATATCACCAGCTGGAGCTTTGTACCAGTCCGCAACCTTCACCCGCTTTTGGTCATCGCCTTGGCCAATGCGAACACTACCGCCCGGGGTTTCGGAGTTTTCCAGGCAGTGCCGCGCGGTGACAACCCAGTAGTCTGCCACCGCGGTACCGGTGCAGTTTCCGTCCTCGTCGCCGTCGTCGCCAATTTGTTCCGAGACCACCGCGTTAGCGTGCACGGAGTCTTCCGCGAACTGGTCACTGATCATCGCCTGTGCAGGTACGGCTGCGGCGAGCATTCCGCCAAGTGCCAAGGTTGGTGCGGCAATGGCCAGCAAACGGGAAGTCTTCGAGTTTTTCGCAGTCTGAGACATGATGATTTTCTTTCTATACGGAAATGGGTATTAGTGATTCGTGGTGGCAGTAGACATCTCGCTGGTTTTATCAGCGTGATTGCTACCGTTATTGTCGCTGCGTTTGCCGGTGATTCCTGCAACCGCTTGTGCACCTGTCTGGGCCACCAGGCCGAGCACGTATTCCAGCGGGCCATAGCGGAAGAACATCGCCCAGATACTCGTGCCGACGACCGCGACCACGATGGTGCCGATAGCCAGCTCAGGGTACTGCGTGGCGATATGTCCCCGGTTGATGATGCCAGCGGAGATCACGTGTCCCAGATACACAGTCAATGCCATCGAGCCCATGGCTTTCAGCGGGAATACCCAACGGTCAGTCTGAACGAGCAACAAGCACAACAGGATGACAGTCAGTGAACCCGCAATGGTAGCCACTGCGTCGACAAGCCCACCACTGTGCGGTTTCGCATCAAAGAACCCGTGCACAGCGATTCCAAGATTGTTCCGCGTGGCGACGGCGTAAGCCGAATCGATCCAGTCGCGAGCCAGTACTCCCACCACCGAGATGACAACTCCTGCGGCGGCGACCAGAAATCCAGAGGCCGACGATGGTGTGATCTGCCAGTTGTTGTTCCGCAGCCAATGTGCAAACAGTACACCAGCCGCCATGTAGGCCAACCAGGTCACGATTGGATACGGCTCGCGCAACAACGCGTGGAGAGTGGTGTGCAGTGTAATCACGTGCACGATGCCGGATACTGCGAGCAATACCGCAAAACCCGTGGCGACCCACTTGGTGGACCAACGTGGGATCTGCAGCAATGCAAACACGATATAGCCAATACCCAGTGCCTTAAGAACCACGATGATGGTTCCGGCGTATGGGGTAACCACAATGCCGATGACCACGAGGATGATGCCGCGAATAAAAACATCGACGGCTCCGCGCTTGCTGAATATGATGGTCATCGAAATGCCGGAGAGCACCGCGAAAAGAGCTGATGGGAAGCCTTCCAGGAATGCGCCGGCAAATCCTTTGAATGGATATAAGTGAGCGATGATCATCGCCAGCAATGCGATGCCGCGGGCAACATCAATTCCGATGATGCGCCCGGTCACAGGCTTCGGCTGGTGATCATTGTCGACGGCGGGACTATGACCGTCGGCGGTGGCTGTGTGTTGGACAGTATCTGGCATGTCCACAACCCTAACCCCATTTACTGAAAAGAACTTGCATTAATCCTTACTGCTTGCGGATAGTTATCTGGCCGATAGTTTAGAACACCGAAAAAACGCCGCGTACGCTGTGTATTGTGCGTATGCGGCGCTCTAGTTCTGGGAAATCCCTGGTTAGCGTGGTGCGTGAGTGCTACTAAATCAGCACGGAAAGCCCCCGTGCGTGGTAGACACTGCCGAAGGGCGCATCCACGCGTGCCCAGCGGCCATTAGCGGAAACCCGCAGGTGGCGTGGGATATCCATGGATGCGGCAAACCCCGGAATGAGTCCTAAGTTGGTGCACGCAAAAATCATCCGCATCGGGATTTCAACTTCTTCGCCGTCTCCCAAGGAAGTTTCCTGTGGGTTTCCTGTGAGTTTGCTGGACTTAGCGGATTCCTCGGCCGGGCGTACAGTGAGCACAGTTTGGTTCATCAAACTCTGCGGCGGGCCCATGGGTCCAGAAAATTGCCGGGCAAGATCGCGTCCCTTATCGGCGAGTTCACGCACCACATGCACCGGTAAGTTATCCACCAAGTGAAATCCCTCAACCGGTGGCAACGCACCTGGCCAGGACATATCGCGGGCTGGGCCAAGGTGGGTTTGCCCCGTTTCCAGACAGTGCAACAAAGCACTGGCTGCTACCACTGCCCCGTCGCGGGAGACGGTGCCTTTGACGCGTCGACAAGCAACCACGTCAAATGGGGTGGTCACGAAAACGTCAATGAGTTCACCGTCACCGGCGTCGCCTTTGAGGACGCGGAACCGTGCCGAAGCGCTGGCATCGAGGCCAACAGCCCGCGCAATGAGCGCGCGTAGACCGGGGCCACCTGCGGTAACTTCGAGGGATTCAGACATTAGTCGTCGTAACCAATCTCATCGCCATAGTCGATTTCATCACCGTAATCGACCTCGTCACCATAGTCGACTTCATCGCCGTAGCTGATTTCATCGTCATAGCCGATCTCATCGGCAAACGATTCAGCGCTCGCGGTATTCGATGCTCCCAGGCCCCCCGCTGCACCGACAGACCCCGCAAGACCTGAGGGTGCGGAACCAGCGGCAGCTTCCGCCTTGTCTGCGTCTTTCGCAAGAGTCGATTCCAAACGCATGACCTCGCGCTCTTGCTCAGTCAACGGCCGCGGCATCTGGGTGTCCATGTCGACGGCGACGGAGACAGTTTCAATCACGCACGCTACCCGACCATGTTTATCTTTAATCTCCTGGCGGGTAACGAAAGAAGAATTGCCGACCTCGACAACCTGAGATTCCACAAGCAACACCGAATTGCCCTCTGGCTCAATGGGTTTGCGGAAATCTAAGTCCAGCTTGCGCACGAAAGCGGCGAAGTCTTGCATGCCAGCCGGATCGAAGTAGGCCTCTTTGTACGCCAAGCGAGCTTCCTGTGCGATTTCCACGTAATTGGCATTCATCACATGCCCATAGCGGTCGAAATCCGACCACCGCAGGGGTACACGATATTGATGGATTGCAGGATTATCCGCCATAAAACCTCGGAAACCTTTCTGGAATACTCGCGCGCGGTTGGCAGCCGCGACGCAGCAAAACTAGCGAGTCAGCTTGCGGTGGGTGACACGGGATGGACGCGCAGCATCTTCGCCGAGGCGCTCCACCTTATTCTTCTCATAGTCGCCGAAGTTACCTTCGAACCAGAACCACTGGCCTTCTTCCACATTGCCTTCCCAAGCCAGAATGTGGGTACAGGTGCGGTCCAGGAACCAGCGATCGTGCGAAATGACCACGGCACAACCCGGGAATTTCTCGAGCGCGTTTTCCAAAGAACCAAGGGTTTCGACATCCAAGTCGTTGGTTGGCTCGTCGAGCAGAATCAGGTTTCCGCCTTCTTTCAGCGTCAGCGCCAGGTTCAAGCGGTTACGCTCACCACCGGAAAGCACCTTGGATGGCTTTTGCTGGTCTGGGCCCTTGAAGCCAAAGGCAGAAAGGTAGGCGCGCGAAGGCATTTCGTTTTGGCCGACGTGAATATAATCCAAACCGCCCGAAACAACCTCCCAGACCGTAGCTTCTGGGTCAATGTTTTCCCGGTTCTGGTCCACGTACGACAGCTGCACCGTCTCACCAACGGTGACCTTGCCATCATCCGGTTCTTCCAAGCCCACGATGGTCTTAAACAGCGTGGTCTTACCCACACCGTTCGGGCCGATCACACCGACGATGCCGTTACGCGGCAACGTGAATGACAAGTCCTTGATCAAGGTGCGATCGCCAAAGCCCTTGGTCAGGCTGTCTGCTTCGACAACCTTGTTGCCCAAACGTGGCGGGGTTGGAATCTGGATTTCTTCGAAGTCGAGTTTCTTGTACTGCTCGGCCTCGGCAGCCATTTCCTCGTAGCGCTCCAGACGCGCTTTGTTCTTCGCCTGACGAGCCTTGGAACCTGAACGAACCCATTCCAGCTCGTCCTTCAAACGCTTGCGCAGCTTGGCATCCTTCTTACCGGCAACCTGCAAACGTTCCTGCTTCTTTTCCAGGTACGTCGAGTAGTTACCTTCATATGGGTGCAATTTGCCGCGGTCAACCTCACAGATCCACCCCGCGACGTTATCCAAGAAGTAGCGGTCGTGAGTCACAGCCAACACGGCACCCGGGTAGTTTTCCAGGTGCTTTTCCAGCCAGTGCACGGACTCAGCATCCAGGTGGTTTGTAGGCTCGTCGAGAAGCAGCAAGTCTGGTTCCGACAAAAGCAGCTTCGCCAGAGCTACACGGCGACGCTCACCACCAGAAAGGTTGGTAACCGGTTCATCCGATGGCGGGCAGCGCAATGCCTCCATGGCCTGCTCAATCTTAGAATCGACTTCCCACGCATCCGCGTTATCCAGGTCTTCCTGGAGTTTGCCCATTTCTTCCATGAGCTCATCGGTGTAGTTGGTAGCCATTTCTTCAGCAATAGCTTCGAAGCGCTGCTTCTTTTCGAAGATATCGCCGAGGCCTTCTTCCACGTTGCCGCGAACGGTTTTTTCTTCGTTCAGCGGCGGCTCCTGCTGCAAAATGCCGACGGTAGCACCGGGGTCCAGAAATGCTTCACCGTTGGATGGCTCTGACATTCCGGCCATGATCTTCAAAATCGACGACTTACCAGCACCGTTCGGGCCGACGACGCCGATCTTTGCGCCGGGGTAAAAAGCCATGGTGACGTCGTCAAGAATGACCTTGTCACCAACAGTTTTGCGTACATTTTTCATCGTATAGATGAACTCGCCCATATTTCCCCTTCGCGAAATTAGGTGGAACGACACTAAATCTTTATCTCTGACGAGAATACATGACTTTCACTGCCGCCCCACCACGGATCCCGCACGATATGGGCATCGCTGTGGCTAGCTACCGTGCACCGACAGGTACTGCGGCGTTGTCTGTAGCTTGCTTATTCGCCTTCTTATTATCCGTTGCTGATTGTTCGCCAAACGGAGTCGCTGATTCGTCCGTAAACCCAGATGCAGATGGGCCAGCCAGCGCATCCTGATCAAAGACGACGCCTTCGACGTTAAGAATTACTCCGCCATTATCATCGCGATCTGCTTTCCGCTTGGTCAGCGCGGCGGCATAGTGTGCAAGGTCTGGGGCGATGTGGGTGGCTTTCAACACCGTTTTCGAGTGTCGTTTTTCCTCACTATCTTCCCACTGCTGGGTCACCAGCGAGCCCACCAGCACTACTGGATAGCCCTTGTGCAGGCTCGCAGCTGTGTTCACGGCCAACTGTCCCCAGGCTTCAACGTCCAGAAACAGATTGTCATAATCACGCCAGCCGGATTCTTGTTCATCGTCACGCACGGCACGCGAGGAGGCAACACGCATATCAAGCACGCAATTTCCTCCAGCGACGCGACGCAGGCTGGGTTCTTGGGTAATTCGACCGGTGATGGTGATGTGGTGTTGCGACATGGTTGTGTGCTCCCCTTCCAAATCTTTAGGTGACCAACGCGATCTGCGCTGGTAGCACCTAGTGTCTGGGGAAACGATGCCCGCAACAACTACAAAGACTGCCCGGCTGTGGATAAACAAAGTTATCCACAGAAACTGCAGAAATTGTCCTGGTTGGGTTGCGCAAACAAATGCCCTGCCGCACCGAAGATAACGGTGAGACAGGGCAGCATACGCCACAATCTGTGGCTAATGGTCTAACTTAACGCGCAATTTCAGCGGCTATGGCCTGTGAGCCTTTCACGGTTGGGTGCATAGCCATGGTATGAGTCGGCGCAGTCGTGTCCACCCAGATGGCAGAGACATAGCGCTCCGCATCAGGTGCACAGGTGTGGTGGTCGCGGGTTGCAGAACGGACATCCACAAAACGTGCACCTGCTTCATGGGCAGCCTCACGCTGGATATCCGCTAATGCCTGCTCATAACGCTGCGCGCCCGGAACCACAAACCCCAAAGGCTGATTCGGGATTACATTAACGAAGCAAACGTGCCCTTGCGGTGAGGAAACACTCAAATACGAAGGGATAGTCACCCGCGCATTCGGTGCGAGTTGACGCACCTGGTGAGTGATATTCGCTACGCGGGCTTTGTAGCGGTCAATAACTGCCTGTGGGTATGGAAACGGAACCTCATCCAATTTAAACCGCCACGGATCAAGGCCGCCCACCGCAATCACAACTTCCTCGGTAGCCGGGCCGATATTGCCATCGCGCAAAGCTTGCTCCAGCTGATGCTCAACGACGCTGCGGGACGTTGCACCGTTGCATGAGTAATCACCCAAGCTACGCTCAGTCATGCCTGCCAACTGACGTGGCCAGTTATCTGGATCCTGCCCACACCCACTCAGGCCTAATTCCACCGGCCGGACGAAACCTTTACCGGAATCACTCGAACCAGACGAAGAACCCAAACTTTCTTGCGGGATTCCCCGCTGCAACCAGCGGAAACCACGAATGTGGCCGTTAGCGGTAAATGAATCCCCCAGTGTGACCAATTGCTTGCCTGGGTTTGTGGAATCCCCTGGCGCTCCAACCGCATCGCGGCTAGAGCTTGAACTAGAGCTACCACCGTCGGACGACAAACTGGAGCCCGAGCTCGAGGCCTCCATCGACGGCGACGCAGCAGCAATACCTGGCGTAGCAGTCAAGCAGAGTGCAGCAGTAGCCAATGCGCTCAGCGCAACGGCGAGTGGGCTCTTTTTCATAACGAAAAATTCCTTGGTGGTTGACAGTCAGAGGATTACCGGCAAGTGTTGGTGCGCTCCAAACCGCTATTCCGGGGCGTTCCCCCAACCGGAACCACTCCCGCCACGCTTCTTACGGAAACGGGATTGGCCCATCTCGGATTCGTGATACTCATCCTCGATGTGTTCTCCGCGGCTCATCTTTTCCAACATCGCATTATATAAATCTAATTCATTACCAGAATCGTTACCGAATCCAGAGTCTTTTTTCGGCGTTTTTACAGACTGTTGAACACCAACAGTTTTCTGTGCAGCGAGACGGCCATCAGCGGCAAGGTCGTCGTTGACGAGGTCGTCGGCAAGATTATGATCCGGCACCCGGTCCATCTCCGCATCGATAGCCTCTTGCTGTTCGCGGTCATAGGTAAACAGTTGCCGGAACAGCTCACCAAAGACGACGATCAGCGGGAACGAACCGGCAGCCCAGCCGATACCAGCACCGACGCGCTGGTCCGCCAACAAATCAATCGCCCACGGCAAATTAATCGAGGTATAAAACTCCTCGCCGTAAATTTCGGTCAGCTGCATCATGTAGACACCCAAATACAGGTGGATCGGCATAGAGAAAAACAGCCACGCCAAACGCACCAGCGGCTGCTTGCGCCCCGGCAACGGATCCGGCCCCATGACTTCCCAGAAATAGATATAGCCAGAGACTAAAAATGCCCAGTTCATGATCACGTGCCCGGCATGATCGGAAATCGCTGCTTGGTACCAATCAAAATTCAAGTACAGCGCATAGAACACGAAGATAAATTGCGCCAGGTTGATCGGTGGATATGTGATTATGCTCAGGCCACGGGACTGGCAGAAAGCGCGGGTCCAATCGTGCAGGTTCGGTTTACCAGCCTCACCTGGCTCCCAGGCGGTCATGATCAGCGTGAGCGGCGCACCCAGCACGAGAAAAACCGGGAATGTCATCGACAACAACATGTGGCCGATCATGTGCATCGAGAATGTTGCCGGAATAATCATGCCGACGCCTGAACTCATAATCACCGCCATGCCCAGTGATCCCAGCAAGAACCACGCCGTGCGACCACGCGACCACTCGTGCCCGGCGCGACGCGCGCGACGAACCGCATACAGGTAACCAGCAGCCAGAAGGATTCCCAGTGCGCTGAACATGACGTCGAAACGCCAGATAGTCCACACATTGAGAATGTCTGGCTCAAATGGGATGTCGTAGCCGACGGTGATTTCCATCGTCGACAAGTTCGGGTCATCCGGTGCAGGTGGCGGGGTGCGCCCCATGGTTACTGCGATTCCGGCTGTCAACGCCATGACGAGGACTTCCACGATGGCTATGCGACGGAAAACCCCCGGGTTTTTCGCTAGTTGCGGGATGCTGCGCTGCCGGTGCAACCAGCCTAGGCCGACGAGGACGAGGGTGAGCACGGTTTTGGCGGTGATGATCCAGCCATAGTTCGTCGTAAAGAGATGGTGCGGACCAATACGTAAGGCAGCGTTGACGACGCCGGAAATCACCATGACCGCGGCGGCAAACAGCGCCAAGGTGGAATAGCGGCGAACGGCCAGTGCAAGATGGTCGCCGAGGCGACGCGAGTGTGCGATTAAGGCCGTAAGCCCACCGATCCACAGCACCATGAAAACCAAGTGCCACAGATAGGAGTTTGTGCCCCAGTCGTGGTCACCACCAGATGCCGAGTGGCCTTCCATACCCAACGGGAAGACGGTGAGTACCGCGCCGATCAGCAATATCGGTTGCATGGTCCAGCGTCGCGCGAACAATCCGACGACGCCGACGACAGCAGCCATAAGCGACATGATCAACCACGATTTCGCTTCAGCTACCTGATCTAGGGCCACATCCCAGTGCGCAAAAGTACTGAAAAACGGGGTGCCGGAGACATCAGAAAACGTCATCGACACCATGACCAACGCAACAGCGGCAACGGCGAGCAGACTCAGCGCGCCAGTGCGTGCCGCCAGATGCCCGTCGACGCTTAAACGAGCCTCGGCGAGGCCAGAATTGGGAGTGGGAGCATCCGGTGCTGCTTCGGGCATTCGCGGTGGAATGAGAAATGCCGTGAGCAGGTAGGAGCCGACGGCGAGCGCGACCAGGATCCAGGCAGCCGCGCGGAAAAACGGCAGGCCAAAGGTGGTCAGCATACCTGGATCTGGGATACCCAGCGCTGCGAGTGATTCCGCGAGGAATTGCGCAGAGATAATGCCGGCGGCAAGGCCTGCGATCAGTAGCATTGCCAGGTACCAGGGCCAGGTGGAACGCACACGTTGGGTCGGGGTAGCCATAGGCTCTAACCTACAACTGATCGGTGCGGATCCTGAACCCGTGTGAACTGGCTAGCATTGTTCTCCGGCCAGTCGATTACGCCATCATCCATCAGCAACGCTTTTGTCTGTGCTGCGATCGGTCACTATTGCCTGTGCTGTATCCGGGCGCGGTGACGGCGTTGTCGCTTGCGTGGACAATCCGGTATAGTTTCCACCCGGATCACCGCACAATCACGAGGCATTTTCCTAGATTGCGCGCGGTCTATCGGCCTCCATAGCTCAGTGGATTAGAGCAACGGGTTTCTACCCCGTCGGTCGCGGGTTCGAATCCTGCTGGGGGCACTTTTCGGGGTGAAATCAGAGCAAGCCCAACTGTATGAACTCACAGCGACAATCACAAGCACTGCCGTCAGAAAGCGCAATTACCACTATCTCCAGCCCCGCGCTACTTACGCACCAAGGTAGGGTTGAACCAACAAGATCCCGAAACAGCGAGACCCCGGTGTGCCTTCTCCCGCGACAGCGGTACGGCGCGTCCATTTCATAAGGAGAACCATGGCTCTTCCCCACCCGCGACCAGACTCGTATGCCCTGGTTACAGGCGCAAGTCAAGGCATCGGCGAGGCCATGGCACGCGATCTCGCCAAGGCCGGCCACAACCTCATCCTCGTTGCCCGGCGTGAACAGGTCTTGCACAATCTTGCCGACGAACTTAGCTCCCACGGCATCACTGCCGAGGTTTTCGCCGCAGACCTGTCCGACTACGACGAAGTGACGAGGCTGCTGGATTACCTTGAAAATAAAAAGGTCGTTATCGCAATAAACTCGGCGGGCATTGCGAGCTTCGGCAAATTCGTCGAACAAGATTGGGATTATGAAACCAACCAATTCCACCTGAACGCCACGGCGGTGCACCGAATCACCAATGCGGTTGTCCGCCCCATGAGGGAACGCGGCGAAGGCGCGATTTGCAACGTCGGCTCAGCCGCAGGCAATATCCCGATCCCGAATAATGCCACCTACGTATTCACCAAGGCGGGTGTCAATGCTTTTACCGAGGCGCTGCACTACGAGTTGAAGGGCACTGGCGTCAGCTGCACTTTGCTCGCCCCAGGGCCTGTGCGCGATGCCGTCGTGCCGGACGAGGAACAGTCAATCGTCGACAAGGTCGTGCCAGATTTCCTATGGACCACCTACGAGTCGTGCTCAGCAGAAACCCTGGACGCCATGGCGAAAAACAAACGTCGCGTGGTTCCCGGACCGCTATCAAAAGCAATGAACGTGCTTAGCCAGGTAATACCGGTGCCAGTGATCGCGCCGCTGGTTGGCAGTTTTTATTCCAAGATGGGCTAAACAGGTTTTGCTTAGTTAGAGCCGCCCGCACAATTTTCACGCAAGGAAGTTTTACTCATGACAACTGCTAATTCTGAAAATTCCGCGCCACATCACGCTGCTTCTACAAACGGAATTCCCGCGAAAAGCAACCGTCTAGTGTGGATCGACCTGGAAATGACCGGCTTGGATCCGAAGCAGCATGTCATCGTCGAAGTTGCAGCTTTGGTCACCGATGCCAACCTGAATATTCTTGGCGACGGCTATTCCGCGGTCATTCATGCCAGTGCAGAAGAACTGGCAAAGATGGATGATGTCGTTGTTCGCATGCACCAAGCTTCTGGCCTGGATAAAGAAATTGCGGAGTCCACCACCTCCATTGGCGAAGCTGAGCAAGCTATGTTGGATCTGATTGCGCAGCACTGTGAGGAAGATTGGACGGTTCCATTAGCCGGTAATTCGATCGCTACTGACCGCCGGTTTATCCAGGAATACATGCCAAAGCTGGATCAGCGCTTGCATTACCGCATGGTGGATGTCTCTACGATCAAAGAGCTTTCTCGTCGTTGGTTCCCTCGCGCATATTTCCAGCAACCGGATAAGGGCCAGGCGCACCGCGCGTTAGCCGATATTGTGGAATCAATCCGTGAGTTGGACTACTACCGCCGCGCGGTTTTTGTGGATCCAGACGAGCTTTCTAGCAACGATGCCGCCTGCGCGAAGGACGACGCAACCGCCGCTTACCAGTGGTTTTTGTAAACTCGCAATGATGCGCTAATCTAGTGCGTGCTGCTTTAGAGCAGCGATGGTGGCTGTAGTTCAGCTGGTAGAGCACTAGGTTGTGATCCTAGGTGTCGCGGGTTCGAGCCCCGTCAGCCACCCCAAAGTTTCACCCTCTTGGTCGCGGAAATGCGGCCAAGAGGGTGTTGTCGCGTGGCAGACTACATACATCCGGAACAGAGCGTGGGCGAGACTTTCGCCAGAATAATCCCATTATTTGTTCTATTTTCTGATAACTAACCCTGCACACACAAAGAAAAGCTAAGGCTTTTCAAGCATAAATCCCTAGCTCGCCGAGTGTAACTGACTCTCTTTTTCTATTTATAAGTGTTATGTTATAAAGAGGAATTTTCAAAGATTTTTCTCAATCACGCCCCATGACTGCTACCCCCTTGATTGAAGGAACAGCCAATGGAAATTAATCCAGATTTCCCACTCTGGCTCCGCGCCAGCCACCTCATCAACTTTGTCCTGATCGGCATCCTCCTACGTTCCGGCTGGGAGATGCTCGCCTCCATGCCTCGCCTGTGGTGGCGCAATGACTGCGCACCAGGCACGGAGTGGTTGAAGTTCACCAAGCGTGAGCTTCCCAAAGAAGAAGGCATCTACACCTCCCTAATGGATGAAAAGTCCGCTTCCCCAATTTTCACCCTCCCGGGCCGCGAAAACATCGGCTTAGGCCGTCACTGGCACGGCCTAGGCGTGATGCTGTGGGTGCTTAACGGCGTCTTCTACGTCATTATGCTATTTGCCACCGGGCTGTGGAAACGGCTAATCCCAACTTCCTGGGATGTTTTCCCCGAAGCCTGGGACTCGTTCAAAACGTACATGTCGTTCACCGCGCCAGGCATCGAACACTTCCAGCCTTACGACGCGTTGCAGCAGCTGACGTACTCATTCGTGATCTTCATCCTGGCTCCGTTCATGATGCTGACCGGCGTCGCAATGTCGCCTGCCGTGCGCCAGTCCATGCCGTGGTACGTAAAAATGTGGGGTGGGCATCAAGGTGCACGTTCCCTGCACTTCATCGGCATGGTGATGATGTCCGGCTTCGTAATCATGCACGTCGGTCTGGTCATGCTGGTACACCGCGATCACAACACCACGAACATGGTCTTCGGCGTTATGTCCACTGAACGCGCAGGCCAGGCGCTTTTCATCATGGTGCTTACCGTCGTGCTGGTCGTCTCTTTCTGGATCGGACTTTCCTACTGGTCGCTGTCGGATCGCGTCCGCGCCCACAATTTCTTGGTGCTTACTACCGAATGGGGCCGCAAAATCTTCCTGCAGAAACTGCGCCCACGCGGAGCTAAGCAGAAAGCCTACACTGACGACGATATTTCGGAATTCCACTGGACCAACGGTCTGCCACCAACGGAAGACGAATCCGAGTACTGGATTGAACAACGCGATAGCAACTGGGACGGCTATGAAATGACAGTCTTTGATGATGTCCGTGACGTCAACAAGACCATCACCTTGGGTGACCTCCGTGCCCTTCCCCAGCACTCGTACATCGCCACCCACACCTGTATGCAGGGATGGTCGGCCACGTCGCGCTGGAGCGGTCCGAAACTTACCGACGCGCTGGAGCTATTAGGCGAACGCCCAGAAGGGGCCCGCTACGTATTAATCGAGTCCTATGGTCTGGCGCAAAAGATGATTGATGATCGTCCCCGTGAGCCATTTTACGCCGCTATTGACCTAGAAACTGCCTACGAAGATGACACCATCCTCGCGCTGGACCGTAATGGCGAACCTATCGATAACCACCTGGGTGCACCGGTGCGGTTGCGCGTAGAATCTAACCACGGATACAAGCACGTGAAATGGGTATCGCGGATCGGCTGGATTAAGGATTACCAGGACTACCAAGATGGTCGTGGTGGAACCCGTGAAGATTCCGCACTGCAAGCCTTTAACGGCCGCATCTAGATACTCTTTTCGGTAGTGCTAGAACCTCTCTAGACCCGTAATTCTGGAAATCGTATTTCCGAGGAGAATAATGGCACCATTACAGACCACGCACTTTGCCGTTGCAGGTGTAGACAATAAAGACGGTGGCAAGACAAGCAAGAAGATTTTGCAGGCGCTTTACGACATCTTCAGCAGCGAAGGGATGGGCTATGCTGCCTTCGAATTCTCCCCGGATGCACCCGCACGGTTGATCATCAAGCACAAAGCTGACCAACAACCAGATATCGACGCACTCAACGCGCAAATGGCGAAGGTCAGCAAAGCGGAAATCTCAGAGGTGCTGTTCAAATCACGGTAGGTTTCATCCCAGCCACGTAAACCGTTCCGGATGAATCTTTTTCATCCACTCGGGCATCGTCTCGCCCGCGATCACACCAGCTACCAACTGTGCAGTCCGGGGCGCAAGGCTGATTCCTTGCATCGCATGCCCGGTCGCAACCACGACATTCGGGAATTTCTGCAGCGCGCCGATATGCGGCAAACCATCCGGAGTCATCGGACGCATCCCCTGCCACGGTTCCAGATCAAACTCGTTGACCGGCCAATCGGGAAAGAAGCTTTGCACACCTTTGAGGATGCCACCAGCCCGGACCTGGTTGAGGCTTTCGTCAATCCCACTAAACCCCATCGTTCCGGCAACACGCACGTGATCGCCCATAGGGGTGGCAACCACCTTGGCATCAGTCATGTACAGCGTGTCGGTGAGCCAGCCTTGTTCCACAGGGAAATCAAAACCATAGCCCTTACCTGTCTGAAGGGAGATATTCTGCCCCAGCTGCTTCACTACTTCGCCTGTCCAGGCTCCGGCAGCCACCACAACGTAATCCGGGTCAATAAACGACCCGTCAACAATCACGCGGGCTTTTCCGGAACCACGATCACGCAGCCACGCCCGAGAGGCGACGAATTCTACCCCGGCTTCCTGGCACGCTTTATGCAGTGCAGCTGTAAACTTCGCGGGATCGAGGTGTGCATCCCCGCGCGATTCAATTCCGCCCTGCACGTCTTCCGAAAGCTTCGGCTGGAAAGCACGCAATTCCGCATCATCCATGCGTCGGTAGCTCAATCCCGGAAAGTTCTCCGCAAAGTGCGCAAGCTCATCCAAGCGCGCATCCATGCCTGATGTGTCTTTAAACAATGTGCGCATCGTCGCAAAATCCAGGTCAACGTCGACGCCTTCGTCGACGAATTCGTCGAAAGTGCTAAAAGTCTCTTTGGACAGCTGAATCAGCGTTTCGGTGCCAGCGGCATAGTGCTTACTGCTGGTGTGCTGCAACATCCGCAACAAAAAAGTATAAAAGCGCCAGTCCGTCGACGGGCTAATATACAGCGGCGAATCCTTTTTCCAGAGCCATTTCATGGCCTTGGTGAGTACACCTGGGGCTGGGACTGGCTCGCTCATGGTCGGCACTACCCAACCAGCGTTATGGCTCGAAGCCTTGGATCCCGGCGCGACCGGGTCCACAATTGTCACGTTATGGCCTTCTTTGGCCAATCGAAAAGCACTGGCCATACCGATGGCACCAGCACCGATAACGACGATGTCTTTCATGGTTTCTGCCTTTCCTATCTCGCTGTTGTTGGCTCAAACAGTTTGCTTGCGCTAGCTTTCTGCCTTTTCGTCGGCAAGCTCTTCCATTGACTGTTCTTCGACCACTTCCGGTTTTCCAGCGGTGGCTTGCGCGTAGATATAACCGACCACTGCCCCCAGGATCGCTGGGATAATCCAACCACCGTAGTCAGTAAACAGCGGGATGAACGACAACGCGGCATCAATGCTGCTCATGTCGACGTTGGCAGCACGGATCGCATCAAGAATCGCGAAAGGCGCAGTAGCAATAGTTGCACCCACATAGACGGCGCGCGCTTTACCGAAAACACCGTCGACAAGGGTTAACAGAATCAGCACCATCGAGAGCGGATAAAGCAAAAACAGCACGGGAAGTGCGGCAGAAAGAACCGTCTCCAACCCCAAATTAGCGATGCCAAAGCCTAATCCCGCGTTGATCCAGACCCAGCTTTTGTACCCGACACGGGGGAATACACGGGCGAAATAATCAGCAACGGCAGTAAGGCAGGCAACGTTGGTGGTCAGGCCAGTCAAGAAAACGACAGTACCGATGACGTAAAGGCCGGGTTGACCGAGCAAGTATCGAGAAGCTTCGGCAAGCAATTGACCGCCATTATCCATGCGTCCGATAGCGTCAACGGAGCTTCCGCCTATCCATGCCAACGAAATGTGCAAGATTGCCAGCGCAACGACGGTGAACAATCCGGCTTTGAAAAAGACCGTGGAAATTCCATGGTTGCTGTTCACACCCTGGCTACGAATGGCTTGAATAAATACGCCAGCAAAAACCAGTGCGGCAGCGGCATCCATCGTCAGATATCCTTCGATAAACCCAGTGAAAAACGCGCCATCGGTATATGCGTCCAGCGGTTCGTGCACCTGCCCCATTGGGTTCACGATGGAGGTCACGATGATGATCAGCAACAAAATACCGAAAGCTGGGGTCAGTACCTTACCGATGCGGTCTACCAGCTTGTTTGGGTTTAAAGAGAGCCAGATAGTCGTTGCTATGAAAATAACCGAAAAGATCAACAGTGGCAGACGATGCGCGGTGTCTTGATTCGACAGCGAGGGCACAACACCAATTTCAAACACCACGGAAGTAGTGCGCGGAATGACGTAAATCGGCCCCAAGGTCAAAAACAGCACGAGGCAGAAAACAATCGCATACTTATTGCTTACCCGCGATGCCATTCGGTGTACGTCGCCGCTGGTTTTTGCTAATGCGACGATCGCCAAAAACACCAAACCGACGCCAGTGATTAAGAAACCGGTCATGGGGATCCACATGTCAGTACCGGCTTCTTGGCCGACCATTGGTGCGAAGATTATGTTACCGGCGCCTAGGAACATGGCGAAAAGCAGAAAACCTAATGCCCCAAGCTCAAAAAAATTCAGTTTTTTATCTGATGTCATCGTTGTCTTTCCACGTTGTACAGCAGCAGTCATGCTGAAGTACTCACTTGGTGATGGTCGTGATGTGATACGAAATCTAAAAATGTGCTCATTGTGATCTAGGTGAAACCTTAGAGCGCCAACGGTACAATTGCAATGACACCAGAAAGGACCTGACGATGCCCGAACACACTCCACCGGCTCCACAATTCATTTCCCACGACCAGGTTTATTCCGCGTTTACCCCGGCAGACGCCGTCGCCAAGCTTCGCGATACCCTGCGCAACGGCTTCGACCCCGCAGGTGATCAGTCACGTTCCGCCATCCCAGTCGAAAATGGCGAATTCCTGATCATGCCGTCCACCACCCCATCGGCATTCGGCATCAAGCTGTTATCGGTAGCCCCTCCCGGATACCAGGACGATCTGCCACGTATCCAAGGCTCGTACCTACTTTTCGACGGCACCACCCTGAGCCCGAAGGCACTAATCGATGGCATCGCCGTGACCAATTTGCGCACCCCAGCTGTGTCCATCTCGTGTGTCTACGATTTTCTTGCCGACGGCTCAAGCGAGTCACCTGCCCCACTCCACGTCGCCATCTTCGGCACCGGACCACAGGGGCGGGCCCACGCAGCTACCGTGGAATCCACCTTTCCCCATCGGGAAATATCCATCACGTTCCTATCGCGCACGGAACCGCACGATCTCGAAGACCGCTACACCTGGGTGCAAGCGGGAAGCCGCCAGGCTCGCGAGGTCACCCGTGCAGCCGACCTGGTTCTGTGCACCACCACCGCATCGAAACCGATACTGGCCAAAGATGATGTTTCGGACAGTGCGGTCATTGTCGCGGTCGGATCGCACTCACCACAGGCGCGGGAGCTGGCATCTGACCTCGTTGCCTCCTCCACGGTCATCGTGGAAGACATGGGCGCTACCCTGCGCGAAGGCGGCGATATCATTCAGCCGCTGAACGAAGGCGTCATTAGCAAAACTGATTTGCTGAGCTACGCCGACGTCGTCAGTGGAAAAGTTCAGGTTGCCCGCGATAAACCCATCGTTTTCAAATTCACGGGCATGCCTTGGGAAGATCTAGCACTCGCAGAAGCGATCGCCGAGAAGGTATCCGCTCAGGGCTAATCAGCGACACGTAAACTTGCACCATGACTCACGCTCAGATCCCCCAGATTTCTGCTCGCGCGGCGTCCCTGCGTGATCAAGTATCCGAATCCATCCGCGCCGGGCTGATTTCCGGCGAACTCGCCCCCGGCCAGATTTATTCGGCGCCACAACTGGCTGCGCAAATGGGGGTTTCCGCGACCCCAGTGCGCGAGGCCATGCTGTTTTTCGAACGCGAAGGCATGGTCACCAAAATGCGCAATACCGGGTATAAAGTCACCGAGCTTTCCGACGAGATCCTCGACGGGGCCGCCGAGGCCCGCATTCTGTTGGAAGTGCCCACTATGGCGAAAGTCGCGCGGATCTGCACCGGCGAAATCGCAGAAAAAGTCGAAGATTTACGGGCCCTGGCACATGAGTTGAATGACGCCGCCGAACGCGGGGACCTGGTCTCTTATTTGCAGGCGGATCTGCGCTTCCATTGTGATTTCCTGGCACTAGCCGGAAACCCGGTCATCGTGGAAACCGTTTCCAGTCTACGCACCCGCAGCCGCGTCACCGGCCTGCGTCGGCTCGCCGAAGCTGACAGTTTGGTTGCCAGCTCCCGCGAGCACGAAGCCATGATCGACGCTGCGCTCGCACAAGACGCCAACGCGATGGAAGCCATCGTGCGCACCCACATCGGGCACGTGCGCAAGGAATGGGCTGACTAAGCATTAGTTTTTGCGCAGCTTCGCATTTGTTTTTGCCGTCGCGGTTGCCTGCCACGGATCTTCCGGCCATGGGTGCTTTGGGTAGCGCCCCCGCATATCTGCGCGCACCCCGGCATAAGGCCCGGACCAAAAACTCGCCAAATCATCAGTAATCGCGAGCGGTCGCCCCGCTGGCGAAAGCAA
This sequence comes from Corynebacterium propinquum DSM 44285, assembly GCF_000375525.1. Classification (GTDB taxonomy): domain Bacteria; phylum Actinomycetota; class Actinomycetes; order Mycobacteriales; family Mycobacteriaceae; genus Corynebacterium; species Corynebacterium propinquum. The sequence continues at coordinate 99,913 of NZ_AQXC01000007.1, read as the reverse complement.
GTGAAACTGCACCCGTTTACCGCAGTACGCCGGCGATTCCGCCAAACCGAAACATTCCTGCAATTTCACGCTTGCCACTGGTCGCTCCCCAGACCAATCCAACAGCACACCTCTTCCCGAAGGCACCGGCATCCGCTCTGGCGCTAACTCCTCCAACCGGGTGGCCTCCGGCCAAGGCAAAAGGCGCTGCAACGCGGGGTACAGATCCACCTTGGCAATCTGCATTCCTGAAGCGACCTTGTCTAATTCCGGAGCCAACCAGATAGCTGGGTCTGCAGCTGCCACATCCGGCCACGGCAAGCCGTAGTGCTCGTGCAGGTGGCGCAGCCGGTGGTATAAGTTGCTTGCCGACGCCGACCACTCGAATAATCCGAGCCCGTATTCCCGAATGCTTTCTGCCAATGCCTCGGCAGCGGCGTCGCCAGTGACCTGCACCGGAGTCGAGGACAGCTCGATTGCTCCGGCCATTTTTCGCTTCCGGCCACGGATCTTGCCGCCGTCCACCGTCGCGGTTGTGGTTTCTTCCACCCCGATGGCTTCCAACGCATCATCTTCCGTAATCCGCGCGGCGGACCGGATGATCGCGTTTCCTGCGTTCGACAACGAAATCTCGGAAACCGCAAGCCAGTCTGCATCCGCCAGACCGGAATCCGCCAACAAGCGCGCCCGCGTACCGCTCGCCAGAAGATATTCGCGGCTAGTCCCAGCCCCAGCGCTAGGGCCAGAACCAGAGCCCGAACTAGGACCAGAGTTAGAACCAGATGCCCCGGCAGACACCGCGCGGGCTACTTGTTCCGGGAAAGCGGCAGCCACCACTGCTCCCGGATCCGCCGGCCCCAAATCTGGCACCAAAGCCGCCAGCCGCTGCACTAACCGTTTCTGGGCACGCGCCCGAGCGATATCTCCGCGCGGGTTCTCATCCATTTTCGCGACGGTGTCCGCGGCCCCGGCACCATAACGCAATAACGCGGCACCCAGGCGCGGGTCCGTCGGCAAGAGGGCTAATTCTTTGTTGGCGCCAATGCGTTGCAAGGTGGTGCGGGCGGCAGCCATCGCTGTGGCCGGCGGCTGGTCCAATAACGGGAAATCCTGCCCAGCGCCCCAGGTGTCCAAAAATAGGGCGGCTTGTGTGAGGTCCGCACTAAGAATTTCTGGGGTCGTATGCGGCGCGAAGTGCTGGTAATCTTCCTGCGAATAGCAGCGCACGACGGTTCCCGGCCCTTCGCGCCCGGCACGTCCTGCACGCTGATCCGCACTAGATTTGGAAGTCGACGACGTCACCAACCCCGACATTCCCCTCTGCGCGTCACGCCGCGGCATACGAGCCAAGCCAGCATCGACGACAGCCCGCACCCCGGGCACCGTCAGCGACGATTCCGCGATCGAGGTTGCCACCACGATGCGCGTGGCATCGGTAGACAACGCGCGGTCCTGCTCTTCGGTGGATTGCTGGCCGTGCAGTGGGAAAACGGGGAGGTCAGCGTCGACAAACGTGGCTAATTCCGCGCACACTTGGTTGACTTCCCGCACCCCTGGCACGAAAACCAACGTCGACCCTGCGCTCGGCTTTCGTTGCTCAGACGCGTGCCCGCTCATCGGCTGTGCTGCCTGCTGTGCGTCTTGTTGGGCTACTTGCTGTGCTGCTTGTTCTGCGACGTGGCGGTAAAAACCACGCTCTCCTGCTGCCCGGCCGGGCGCCGGCGCATAATTGATTTCCACAGGATGAATGGCTGCCTCAGTGACGTGTATCGGTGCATCCATGAGCTGGGAAAACCGCTGTGCATCGACGGTGGCAGACATAGCGATCACGCGAAAATCTTCGCGCAACTCGGCCAACTCCAAGCACATGCCCAACACCAGGTCGGTATCGAGTTGGCGCTCGTGGACCTCATCAATCGCCACAGCTGCTACCCCGGGAAGCTCTGGATCACGCAATAAACGGCGTAGTAACACCCCCGGGGTCACAAATTCCACTGCTCTACCCGGCACGGATTCGCCCCGAATGGCATGGCCGACAAGCTTCGGCTGGCCGGACAGGGCTCGCAGCCGATGCGCGGCTGCACGCACCGCAACCCGGCGTGGGGCAGTCACGATAATCTTGCCGACGCCCGATGCGGTGTGTTCGGCCGCATGATTGTGCGCTGCCTGATTTGCCAGCGCTGGTGGAATCAGTGTGGTTTTACCGGTCCCTGGCGGGGCTTGCACGACGACGTTGCCGTCGGCCGGCAGGCTAGCAATGGTCTCGGCAACAGGCAGGCCTGCACCGATGCGTGTGAGATCAAAAATGCGCGTCATAGTTATTCACGCATTCTAGTGTTGCCGGTCCCGCTGTTAGGCTTGGCCACGACGGGGGTGCTGCAGCCGCGTCTGGCCTGGCGGCTACCAAGAGCCGATCTCGTCGGTGTTACCCGCCGACCATGTTTCCCAGTCAATATTCCAGTCACCCAGCCCGTCGTAGCCCGACAGGGTGCCACCGCTGGTGTTTTTCACCTCAATGACGTCACCGCGCTTGACGGTGTTCATAAACCACTGCGCATCGGCATCGGTGACGTTAATGCAGCCGTGCGAGGTATTCGATTTGCCCTGCGCCCACTCCGACCACGGTGCTCCGTGCACGTAGATGCCGGAATACGACATCTGCGTCGCAAAGTTCACCTCGGTGCGATACGAGCCTTCGCCGGTCAGCCCGAAGGTCGTGGAATCCATCACCAGCTCGTTGTGCTGATCGCCAACCAAATAGGTTCCGTTCGGGGTTGCATACTCCGGACGGCCCAACGACACCGGCACGCTGCGCAGGGTCTCACCATTACGGGTAACCGTCATGGTTTTGGTGGCATCGTCGACGACCGCGCGCACATCATCACCAATGGTGAAGCTCGCGGAGTTGTCCTTACTACCCCACATGCCGTTGCCCATGTCTACGCCATAAATATCGGCGTCGACGCTGACCTTGGTTCCTGGCTCCCAGTACTCTTTCGGGCGCCAGCGCAGCTCACTGTTGCTGATCCAGTAGAACGCACCAACGGTGTCATTGGACGTCTCAATGGTGATGGCATCCTGCACCGCCTGGCGATCGTACACCGTGCCAGCGAAACGGAAGTTGATTGTCTGGCCGATGCCCACTGTGGAATCCGGAAGCGGCACCATCGACACCGCGGACTGACTGGTTGGCTGTGGCGTCGTAAAGCTTGCCGACGTCGTGTTGCCCTCCACATCAGTAGCCTCGATGGTGTAGCTGCGGTTATAGCCGAGGACTTCGTCGGTCTTCCACGTTTTTCTGTCATCAGAAAGAACGGATTCCACCTCATAGCCAACCTCGTTGACCATCGTAACGGATTTCAGCTCGTTTTCGCCGGTGACCTCAACAGGAACGGTGGGGTTTACTTCCGTGGCGCCGTCTTTCACGCTGATCGACGGCGGGGTTTCCAAACTCTGACTTTCTGCTGCCGATGAATGCTGCGTGTCAGAACTGGTATCCGCGCAGGCCGCAAGGCCTAACACCAACCCTCCGATTGCGAGGGTGGACACTGTTTTAGACCAGAAGGTCAACGCGGAGCTCCTTTCGCAGCACACAGCTGCATTTAGTTCAATATCGGGATGGCAATAAGGCCTGCCCAGCAGGCAGGCCGGTAATTAAGCACTGCTAGCGAGACTAACCCATTGATGCTGGTTTTCCAGCACTTATGGACATGAGTTATCCAGTTTTAACCGAATCGTTGCATAAATGGAGTGTTATTAATTAATCGCTTCCCACATCCGTTGTGTTAACGCCTAACGTTTTGTTAACACCTAAGGAGATACCGCCCGAAGAGTTAGCGCAAAACCATGCCCCTACATGACACCGCAGATAACCCTAGAAGCTTCACATAAAGGGTGAAAAACCGCAGCTCAGCGGTGCGATTTTTCTTATTCCAGAACCACTGCTAGAGTACTTATTCGTTGCACACGGTACAGTGTTTTACACAGAGTGTTCAACAGTAAGGGTTGAGTGATCAACACTTACGCGCCATTAGCTCAATTGGCAGAGCAACTGACTCTTAATCAGTGGGTTCGGGGTTCGATTCCCTGATGGCGCACAGTATAAGCAGGTCAGATGATTGTGATTTCAATCACCTGACCTGTTTTCGCATAGCGGCCTCTAAACCACAGTTGATGCACATGCATAGTTAGCTCACGTGATCGTAGCCGCTACACGCCACTAGCTTAGTAGCCGAGCGCGCTAGCCAGCTAATTAAACCAGTTATCTAAACCGAGGCGCGCGACGCTCCGCAAAGGCCTGCACACCTTCGCGGTGTCCCTCACTACGCAGCAACTTCGGCTGTTGTTCAGCCTCATGTGCCAATGTTTGCGACAACCGCCCCAGGCTGGCCGCGTTTACCCCACGTTTAGTAGCAGCTAGCGCTTCCTGCGAAGCCATCTGCAGCGCCGCTGCACACCCTCTGGCGGCATCTAACGCACCACCGTCGTCGGCAAGCTCAGCCAATAAACCCGCTTGGTGCGCAGCCGCAGCCGGCAAAGGCTGCTGCAACAACGCCATGCGCATCGCGACTGCCCTCCCGAGCGAAGCCGCTAAAGTCTGCATCACGCCGCCGTCGGGAAGCAGCCCGATCCGGCCAAAAGGCAACACAAAAAACGCACTGCGCGCAGCCACCACCAGATCACACGCCAACGCCAACGACGCCCCCACCCCAGCTGCGGCACCTTCTACGGCCGCAATAACCGGCACCTCTGCTTCGACAATAGTGCTGATCATGGAGTTAAGCTCACCCATCGAAGCCTGCATGTGCTCATCACTAACAGAACTCAATGACACACTTGCAGTCAGATCCAAGCCGGAACAAAAATGCTCGCCCGCACCTGTAATAACGATCGCGCGCACCGAATCATCAACGGCTAGCTCCGCGACGGTATTCGCGATCTCGCCGAAAGCCGTGTGCGTGAGCGCGTTGCGTTTATCCGGATTAACAATCGTGATGGTTGCCAGGTTGCCGTCGATGTTTTGCTGAATGAGCTCGTGCGCCATGTGCGCCCCTTTGTGCGTTTGTGTTCCACTTCTGGGCACCACAATAGCAAAGTTTGAGTGATCTTCCACACATAAACTTTAGGGTTGGCGCTACATCACGAACACATTGGCTAGCTCATTACAGCATTAGTTAACGTCAGCGGGTTCCTTCGGCGCAGCAGACTCAGCTTCTGCGCTGGGATCTTCTGCACCGTCTTCTTCTGCACCGTCAGCCCAGTCTTCCCAGTTATCCGGGCGTTGTGGCTGGTCTGGGTCCGGGCAATCGTCGTCATGATAGCGATCGTCTTCGCGCTCTGTAGCAAACGGCGCGGATTCCTGCTCGTTGACGTGGATCTCCGTACCATCCACCCGTCGGTAATCGGGCACGTGATCGTCCGGGTCCACAATCGAGATGCGGAAGCCTTTTTCTTCCAACAGGTGCATACCTTCTTTGAGCAGGTACCTGCCCATCTTGCGGATGCCAGAAACCCGAGTCATATCGAAGATGACGTGGTCCCCGGAGATCTCATGCTGCGAGAGCTCATACAGAATAGACTCCGCCGAATTGAAATTGATCATGCCCTGCAACGTGACGACGGTATCTTCCTGGTAGGTCACGATCGAGCGCACCGCATCCACACCCGCTCGGTCATCGGCCGCCATCAAGTGCAAGCCCATGTCCTGCGAAAGCAGCTTGAAAATCCGCACACCACGCACGGAATTGCCGTATTCATTCAGCCGCGGTGAATACGACGCAAAGCCCAACTGGCCCGGCAAAGTTCCCAGCAAACCACCGGAAACACCGGATTTTGCGGGGATTCCCACGTGCGCCATCCAGCGACCAGCTTGGTCATACATGCCCGCTGAACTCATCACCGCTAGCGTCAACCGGCACACATCCGGCTCGAGCACCCGCTTGCCATTCAACGGATGCTTGCCACCATTGGCCAACACGGCAGACATAAACGCCAGGTCACGAGTGTTCACAATGATCGAGCACTGCGCGGTATAACTGACGACGGCATCGTGGGCATCATCCTGAATAATGTCGTAATTACGCAGCATGTGCGCCAACGACAGGTTACGGTCCGCGAATTTCAGTTCGGATTCGCACAAGTCATAATCCACCCGCAGCTGTCGGCACGCCATCTCAGATAGGAAAGAGCGAATCATTTCGATACGGTCTTCCACCGTGGCTTCCGTACCACCAATCAACTGGGTTACGGCAATCGCACCCGCGTTAATCATGGGGTTCACCGGACGGTGGCCCTCGCGGTCCAGCGAGAGCTCGTTGAAGGCCTCACCGGATGGCTCCATGCCGACGATTTCGCTGACCACATCAATGCCGTGTTCCTGCACAGCCATGGCGTAGACGAACGGTTTAGAGATCGATTGGATGCTAAATTCCACCTCTGCATCACCGGCGCTGTAAATATGCCCGCTGGTAGTGCACATCGCCGCGCCCAAAGCATTCGGGTTTTTATCCGCCAATTCCGGAATATAGTCGGCGTTCGCGCCTGCGTCTTTGTAGCGGACCTCGTCCAGGATGGTGTCGAGGTAGGAAGAAATAGGTGCTTTCACAATCACTCTCCTGGAAAATTCAATCGAAAACGAAAACAGCGGCAAAATCCTGTGCCAGAATACGCGTTCCACGCACGTGAACAAACAGCCGGGGGAATACTAGACTGGAAAACTATGAGCGACAACACTGATACCCCAACTGATACCCCAGAAAACACTGCGCACACCGCCCTGATCGTCGTCGATGTGCAAAACGATTTTTGCCCGGGAGGCTCCCTGGGCACCGAGCATGGCGACGACGTCGCAGCGCGCATTGGCGCACTTGATACCAGCGGTTACGATCACGTCGTGGCGACGATGGACTGGCACATCGATCCGGGCTCACACTTTGCGCCAGAAGGTGAGGAACCGAATTTCACCACCACGTGGCCAGTGCACTGCGTCGCTGATTCCCACGGTGCACAGCTACACCCCGGCGTTAGCGCGATGGAATTCGACGCAATATTCCGCAAAGGCGAATACACCGCAGCATATTCCGGATTTGAAGCCGCAAATTCCGAGGGCACCGGATTAGCCGAATGGCTGAATGAACGCGGCGTTACACAGGTGGATATTGCAGGCATTGCCACCGATTATTGCGTGCGCGCGACGGTGCTGGATGCATGCGAGCAAACACAAGCCCGCGTGCGCGTACTGCGGGATCTGTGCTCACCGGTAGCGGAGGAAACAGAACGCAGCGCTATCGAAGAGATGCGCGACGCGGGTGCGGAGATCGTCGACTAGGATCGTCGACTAGCTTTTCAACGAGCGCGACCTAGTGAAACACGCGTGACGGGCTAGACGTCGTGTTCAACGATCATGCGCTTGAGCTCGTGAATGTCTTTCTTGCGCTGGCGGCCTTTAAATACGTTGAAGGCAATGCCAGCGGCAACAACGGCGCCGACACCAGCCAGGACTTTCTGCACCTGCGGGTCCTGCAGTTTTTCCAGGAGATTGGATTTGGCATCGTTAACTAGGTTCGACGGCTTGGTGCGCTGTGCAAGCTCATCAAGCGTTCCCGCCAGCTGCTTGCGGGTGCGTTCAATATCACGCTGAATATCGTCAATTTTCCGTGCCACGTGCACTCTCCTATTAATTCACTGCTGTCGTTCACTGTTCACAGTTTCCTGGCAATTATGTTAGCTAGTCTACGTCAGACTACCTTTCTGCGCCTACCCGGTGGCCTGCTAACCCGGTACTGTGTTGGGTATGAGCAATATTCAACTTGGCGTAGGAGATACTGCACCCGATTTCGAGCTGCCGAACGACGAAGGCGGCACCACGAAACTCTCGGATTATTCGCGGGTACTGGTCTATTTCTATCCCAAGGCCAACACACCTGGATGCACCAAAGAAGCGTGCGACTTCCGCGATTCTTTGGGTCAGCTCAATGAACTAGGCATCGACGTCGTCGGCATCTCGCCGGACAAGCCGGAGAAACTCGCGGAGTTCAAAAAGGACCACGACCTGAACTTCCCGCTGCTTTCCGACGTCGACAAGAAGGTCATGGAAGCTTACGGAGCATTCGGCGAGAAGAATAACTATGGCAAGAAGGTCCAGGGCGTTATTCGTTCCACGTTCATCGTCAACAACGGCGCGATTGCGATGGCGCAGTACAACGTCAAAGCCACCGGCCACGTCGCCCGTGTGGTGCGTGATTTGCCGGATCTGGAAAGCTAAACCAAAACCACGACCAACCATAACGACGTTGAAGACAGGCAGGACGAAAGCCGATGTCAGAGATTCTGGTGCCGCGGCGTCGGCCGTCGCAGGCGCGTAGCCGGGAGCGTTTTCACCGCATCCTGCAGGCCGCGCGCAGCGTGCTTGTCGACGTCGGCTTTGAATCTTTCACTTTCGACGAGGTGGCCCGCCGCGCCGAAGTGCCGATCGGCACGCTTTATCAGTTTTTCGCGAATAAATACGCGATGATCTGCGAACTCGATCGCGTCGATACCGCAGAATCCATCGGCGCGTTGCAGTCTTTTTCTGAGCAGATCCCCGCGCCCCAGTGGCCCGAGGTGTTGGAAGGGTTCATCGATCACCTCGCCCGGATGTGGAGTGAGGATCCTTCCCGTCGTGCCGTGTGGCATGCCATCCAATCCACCCCGGCTACCCGCGCGACAGCAGCAGATACACAACAGGAAATGCTGGCGATCATCGCCCAGGCATTGCGCCCGCTGGCACCGGAGATGGCAGAAGATGCGCGCTTGGAGATGGCTGGTTTGCTGGTGCACACGGTGGTCTCTTTGCTGAATTACGGCGTGCAAGACGAAGATCCTGCAGCACTTGCCCGCACCGTCGACGAGACCAAGCGCATGCTGGTTGCCTACCTATTTAGCGTGGCAACGCTATAACGCTGTAACGCTAGTGGCCTAGTAGTACAGCACACAGGTCGCGGTGGCATAGTCACCATCGTGGCTGATGCTGATGCTGTGCTGGAATTCACCAAGTGCCGTCGTGATTTCTGCCCGCAATTCCGGCGCGAAATCTAATGCTAGCCTGCCCCAGCGATCCGGACGCACCGTGATCGCGGACCACACGATCTCTTCTTCTGCCAACCACGGTGGACTGCCATACCGGGCCTGCGCCCAGGCCTTCACGAATGCTTCTTTCGCCGCCCAGCGACCCGCTAAATGCACATAGCGCCCATGCGCACTGGCCGTCGCGCTGCGCCATTCAAAATCACTAAACACCCGGCGGAAACTCGACCCCGGAAGCTCCAACTGCTCGCGCAGCCCAGGCACATGCACCAAATCAGTACCGATTGCAATGTGCATGTCTTACAGCCCCATCAGCGGTAATCCCGCCACGGAATGAAAGGCAGGAACACCGAGCTTGTCGACGCGCTTGCGAAATTCTTCCGGCGCGCACGATCCAATCCCTTCCGGCAGGCTAAACCAGAGATTTTTCCCAGTCACCCGGGGCAGTTCCTGCATGTTCAGCTGCGTCGCCAAATCTGGTTCTTCCGGCACGCTGCCACCAACAAGCCCGGCGACCTCTACACCAGCGGATTCTGCCGTGCGCACCGTCAACTCGGCCATATTCAAACTCCCCAGCCCAGTGCTGGTCACCACCACGAGTTTTTCACCTAAGTCTTTGGCCAAATCCAGCGCACTAAAGTCCCGGCCCCGCGCATCCGTGCCCAGGCGCACCAATAATCCACCAGCACCTTCCACCAAACAGATGCCGTGTTGCGCGCGAAAATCCGAGATCCACTGGCCGACCGACTCACGATCGGCCTGCGGCATCTCGGCTCGTTTGGCGGCTAGGTTGGGAGCCAACGGGTCCGGGTAGCGACGGTAGACATCCCCGGCAATTCCGGTGAATTTCTCTACGACCCCGGCATCGTCATCCGCACCAGTCTGCAATGGCTTGAGCACCGGCTGCTGCCAGGCCCATCCCAGTGCCGCCGCCGCGATAGTCTTGCCGACGCCCGTGCCAGTCCCAGTAATGATCATGCAGATTCCTTTGTTCTTGCTGGTTTAGTGCGCAGCCTGCGCAGGGCTGCCGCAGGCTGCAACGATACGCGCTATCGCCCGGCAGATGGTGGCGATCTCGTCGTCAGTGCAAATATACGGTGGCATCGTATAAACCAGCCGCCCGAAAGGACGAATCCACACCCCTGCCGACAATGCGGCAGCGGTGGCGGTGGCCATGTCCACATCATGGTCCATTTCCACCACTCCGATCGCCCCCAGCACACGAACGTCGGCCACGCCTGGCATTTCGCGCAGCGGATCCAGCCCGTCGACAAGCCGAGCCGCAATGCGTGGGACTTGTTCACGCCAGTGGCCTTCCCGGATCATGGCTGTCGCCTCGCTGGCTACCGCGCATGCCAACGGGTTGGCCATAAACGTCGGTCCGTGCATCAGCGCTGCAGGCTGCATAGTTTTGGCGATTTCTTTTGTCGCCAACGTGGCTGCCAAGGACATAAAACCACCAGTCAAGGCCTTGCCAACGCACAAAATATCCGGGGTGATTCCAGCAGCATGGGTGGTAAATAGATCGCCGGTACGGCCAAAACCGGTAGCGATTTCATCGGCAATCAACACGATTCCGTGCTTGGTGCACAGCTCACGGATGCCAACCAGCAACTCGTGGTCATGAAAGCGCATGCCTCCGGCGCCCTGTACCACTGGTTCGATAATCATCGCGGCGATCTCGTCGGTCATGGCCGCCTCGACCACGCGCAAGTAATCGGTACGCTGTTCTGAGCTAGCACCACGCGTCGGCGGTGCTGGGACAAAAGCTTGTTCTTTCACCGTCCCGTTCCACAGCGAATGCATGCCACCATCCGGATCGCACACGCTCATCGCCTGGAATGTATCGCCGTGGTAACCCGAGCGCCAGGTCAACAATTTATTCGGGGTGCTTGTGCCTGTGCTCGTGCTCGTGTTTGCACTTGTGCTGTCGCTGTTTTTACCGCGGGCGTACTGCAACGCCATCTTGATCGCGACTTCCACCGACACCGAACCGGAATCCGAATAAAACACCTGCTGGTAACGGTTTTCGGTCAGAGCAAACAAGTTCTGCGTCAACTGCGCGGCAGGTTGGTGTGTCAGCCCACCGAACATAACGTGACTCATCGCAGAAATCTGGCGCTGTGCCGCATCCACCAAACGCGGGTGGGAATGGCCAAAGCAGGCAGCCCACCACGAACTCATGCCATCAATCACCCACTGTGATTCGGGTTTCGCAGGGTGTTCTGCGGTTGCATCCGGTACTGCGGTGGTGGAGGCGTCGGCAAGCTCGAGATAAATGCCCTCGGTCGAGCGCACCACGCGGGTCGGCTCGCCAGGGGCGGCATACGGGTGCCAAATGTGCTGGGCATCGATCGCGGAAATCTCACTGGCAGGCATCCGGGAAGGCGGCAACGGCGCATCGGTGTCGGGCACAGGCTAGTCCTTCGTGGTGTTGTCGCGCTGCTGAGGAAAGCGCTTGGTCTTTGGGGATTTATGAGCAGCACTCAGCTGCGTCGAGTACAACACATTACGCATGCCGTCGAAAAGCTCACCCATACCGCCCGGATTATTAGGCATGAACATGACATTGGAACCGCCATTACCGGCGACATCAACCATCGCATCCAAATACTGCGAGACCAACATGAGCACTTCCGGGGATTCCTCGATGCCCGCCTCGCGCAACAACTCGTACTGCGCAGCGATACCTTCGACGATCTCTTTGCGCTGATCAGCCACACCACGCCCCTGCAATCGGCGGGCTTCTGCGGCACCTTCGGCCTCTTTGACCACGCGGATCTTTTCGGCTTCTGCCTGCGAGACCGCAGCATCACGTTCACGTTGGGCGGCGTTGATGGCGTTCATGGAATCGCGCACCTTGGAATCCGGGCGAATATCCGTGACCAGGGTATTGACGAAGTGCCAACCATATTCCGCCATGTTGTCACGCAGAGATTCCGCCACGTTGCGGGCAATATCATCCTTGGAAGAAAATGACTCATCCAACTTCATGCCCGCTACGGAAGAACGCACATTATCCTGTACATAGGCGATGATCTGCTGCTCGTGATTGGACAGTAAATAGTACGCCTCGCGCTCGCGGCCTTCCACGACTTGGTACTGCACCGCGACGGGGATCTGGACGAAGACGTTGTCTTGTGTTTTAGTCTCCACCATCACGTCGAGCTGTTGCACCTGCAACGAGATACGATCACGCACCTTGTCGACGAACGGGATCTTGATATTCAGCCCGGCATGCGCGACATGGTGAAATTTGCCCATCCGCTCAATCACGGCGGCCTGCCGGGTTTGCACCGTGAAAATCGAAGACGTGGCCACCAAAATCAGTAATACGAGGAAAATCCCCACCGTCGAAAGCAAAATCATGCGCGTGTCCTTTCCCATAGGTCTACTCATCCAATAGGTCTACTCAAGTGGCTAACTGCGACTGTCGGCTGACAACCCAGAATCAACACACCATGAGCGCCATGCGTACTATCGCTAATCCTTTTCCTATTTAAACGCATTTCCGGCGTCTGCGTAACCCTTTGCTGCATTTCCGCAAACCTGTTAGTTGCAACACAAATAATAAAAATGTGGCGTAGTCTATGAGCATGAGCTCAGCACAGAACAAATCCACAAACGCACAAACCGCAACCAGCAACTCTCCCACCAGGGCCACGCCACGCAGCATTTTCGTGTCCGGGGGCGCAACGGGCATCGGCAAGGCCGTCGCCACGAAGTTCCTGGACGCAGGGTGGGTGGTCGGCGCCTATGACATTGACGACGAGCACCTGCAGCAGTTCCAGTCCGAATACCCACAGCTCATCATTGGACACCTGGATGTCACCGACGCTGCGCAGTGGGAAGATGCCCTGGCAGATTTCACCGCGCATACCGACGGAACACTAACCGTCCTGGACAACAACGCCGGTGTCATCGGTTTTGGCGATATCACTGAGCAAGACCCTGACCTGATCGCAGCCCAAGTAAGCATCAACTGCACCGGTGTCACCCTAGGCGCACGCGCCGCACACCAGTACTTGAAGAAAACTCCTGGTGCGCACCTGGTGAATATGGGATCGGCATCCTCCATTTACGGGCAACCACACATCGTCCCATATTCGGCGTCCAAGTTTTACGTGCAAGGCTTTAGCCAAGCGCTGGATCTGGAGTGGGAAAACGACGATATCCGTGTGGTCAACATCATGCCACTATGGGCAAAAACAAAACTGTCCAGCGGTGATGCACAATCCATCAAACGGTTGGGTGTACACCTGACACCAGAACAAGTCGCGGACAAAATCTGGCAAGCAGTGCACCCGTCCCACGGGCTCACCCGCCGCCGCATCATGTATTCGGTAGGTCTGCCGTCGCTGCTTCTTCGCTACGCCGCACGGTTTGCACCATCCATTGCGGTGCGGTTTATGAACAAGCTGATCGCGCAGTAAATCACAGCACCCACGCACTAGAATGGAGACATGCCTACCTGGAATGACCTCACCCGTAACAATCCGTCGCACTCAGAAAACTACGCTGCGCGCTGGAAACGCTTTATCGCAGAAGGCAAAGACATCGACGGCGAGGCGCGTTTTATCGACGCGCTGAGCCAATGCGGCGCAAGAATTCTCGACGCTGGGTGCGGCACCGGGCGTGCCGGCGGCCCATTGATTGACCGCGGCCACACCGTCGCCGGAATCGATCTGGACCCGGTGCTTATTAACCATGCGAAGCACGATTTCCCGAATGGCGAATGGCACGTCGGCGATCTGGGTTCTGCCACTTTGTACGATCAGCCCGAGCTGGGGCACATGCGCGGCAGCTTCGACGTGGTTTTTAGCGTCGGCAACGTACTTGGCTTTATTGATCCAGTAGATCGCGAGCATGCCATCGAGAATCTCTATGCGCCATTGCGCCCGGGCGGTCGCGCAGTATTGGCCTTTGGCGCTGGCCGCGGTTGGGGCTTCAGCGAATTCCTGGATTCGTGTACTGCGGCTGGTTTCGCACAAGATCTGCTGCTATCTAGTTTCAACATCGAGCCATTCGATACTGACTCCGACTTCCTCATCGCAGTTTTGCGTCGTCCGCGGTAGCGACCGTGTGCGCCTAGCGAAAATAATTATGTAAGTTCATACATGATCAACGCTTTTTAAGTATCCCCCAGAGCTGTACCCCCGGAACAAAATGTCGAAACATTGGATACAAAGAGGAGGAGGTGAGCTAGATTGAGCCAATTACTGGCAGCTAATGCGCGCCAGCAAGGCGACTGCATAGGCTTTCAAGACGCACATAGTCGTATGACCTGGGTCCAGCAAGACGAAGTCGATGAGACAAACAATGAACTGTTCTCTGACCCCAATGCACTAGCCCAGTTCAACGATGGACTGGAAGACTTCGCAGACGGGCGATTCATCGACTTTGAGCTCTAATGCAGCGCATCAGCATTAAGTGGACGCCAACCGCCTGCGAAGACACGCAAAAATTTTTGCGCAAACAGCCGGAGAAGAAAAAAGAAACTTAAGAAAGCTCTCCGGCTTCTCTCCGAGCAAGGGCCGCAGTATCCCAGTTTTGGGTACGCATGCGATGAGCGGTGTGAAAGCTACGGACGGCTCAACTATTTACATCTCTTATGTGGAAAACCACACCCCGACTGCATGGCGCCTGTACTGGTCGTACTGGGGTAAAAATCAGATTGCCGTTATCTATGCTGGCCCTCACCCCGAGTAGTTACGGGTTTAGCGAATGAGCCAAGTTTTTTGATGAAGTGTCCCAGGTTTTGTTCCGTTTGCGTAGACGGGGAAATCTGGAACATGCCAGGCCGTTGAGCCAAAAATGGGCATTTCTCTGCCTAAGGTCGAGCCGGAATTTTGGATCGGAACCCGTGGGTAACGAGATAATGATAATTAAGGCAGATACCCCAGGAACAACACCCGGGCGATTTCAACCCGGACATTTTTGACCCATTTTTGACCGAGAACGACCCTTCCCGAACCCAAACCGGCCCAAACCAGAAAAACACAAGACCCCCGCCTACATGGCAAAACACCTGGTAACGGGGGTTAAAAATTGTGCGCCCGGTGAGACTTGAACTCACACGTCCGAAGACACTGGAACCTAAATCCAGCGCGTCTGCCAATTCCGCCACGGGCGCTTGCGAAAATATAGTTTAGCGCACACCACGGCTACCGCCAACTCCGGCACCTAGTTCGGTAACCTTGAAGCCGTGAAGGACTCGCAGAATGACAAGCGCACCACCATCCGCGTGCGGTGGTGGCACATCATCCTGCTCGCCATCGTCGTCATCTGTTTCTTCGGGCTGGCCTGGTGGCAATGGACCCGATTCCAATCCGGTTCCGGCACCTTCCAAAACCTCGGCTACGCACTTCAGTGGCCATTATTCGCGGCCTTTGCGGTATTTGCCTACCGTATGATCCTGCGCTACGAAAACGAGAAACTGGCCGAAGAAAATGATCCCGAGACCGACAACCAGCCCTATGTCGCGGATAGACACAAGCTAGAACAACAAGTCACCGCCATCGACGACGACTTCCTGCCCACCCGACGCAACGATAACGTGGAAGCCTTCAATAAACTGGCAGACCCGGCAGCACGTCGTCGGCAAGCGCATCAACAGCATTCAACCCAGAAAAAGGACAGCTAGTGAGCACTCAGAAATCCATCAACCCCGAGCGGCAAAAACGCGTGCGCAGCGCACTGACCATTTTCTCGGCGCTAGCTTTTATCACCGGTTTCTTCCTGCTGTTCTTGGTCGGCCGCATGATCAGCGAATACATCCTGGGCCTTGAGATCCCCGTGTGGGCGCGCTATATCGGCGTTGCCCATGGTTGGGTTTATGCCGGGTTCGTGCTCAGCGTGATCAACCTAGGGCTGAAGGCCCGCTGGGAGCCGGTGAAATGGCTGAGCACCGCCCTATCCGGCGTGGTGCCGTTTTTCTCGTTCTGGATGGAAGCCAAACGTCGCAAAGAAATCACTACTCAATTTCAGCTTGCCGACGTCCGGTAGCAGCTCGGTGGCTGTCAGGTAGCAGTCCGGTGACTGTCTTGGTAAAAGGCAGGCACCTGCGAGTCACTGGCTGGCGTCTATGCCACCCATTCACCATTTAGCGCAACAAATCCGCCAGTGTCGGCACCAGCTGCGCCAACGCCTTGCCCCGGTGCGAGGCGGCGTTTTTCTCTTCCGGGCTTAACTGCGCAGAACTCCGCGCCTGCTCGATGCTGCCGACCTGCGCGATTTCTGTATCCGGGACAAACAGCGGGTCATAACCAAACCCATTTTCCCCGCGCGGGCTGCGCAACAGCTGGCCTTCCCAACGGCCTTCCACCACGTGCTCGGCCCCATCCGGTGTCACCAGCGCGCACACGGACACGAATGCGCAGCTGCGACGCTCATCCGGGACATCAGCAAGCTGGGCCAATAACAATTCGTTATTCGCAGCATCATTGCCGTGCTCGCCACACCAGCGCGCAGACAACGCACCCGGCATGCCGTTGAGCTCGTCGACGGCCAGGCCGGAATCATCCGCGATGGTGATAAGCCCGGTGTTTTTCGCCCCAGCGCGCGCCTTAATCAACGCGTTATAGGCGAAAGTACGGCCGTCTTCCACCGGCTCATCATAGGCCGGGGCATCCGCGGTGCCGATGACCTCGACGTCGCCAAGATCGGCCAATTCCGGGGCCTCGGCGACGATCTTACGCAGCTCAGCCAGTTTCTTCTGGTTATTCGAAGCAACCAGGATGCGCACTAGGCATCGCCTCCCCGCTCGCCATCATGGGCATCTGACTGCGCACCAGCAGCTACAGGTAACGGCTGTGCCAACGCTTTACGCTGCGCCTCGATCAACTCATAGCAGCCTTTTTGCGCAACATCGAGCATCTCGTCCAATTCATCGCGGCCAAAGACGCCGTTTTCACCGGTGCCCTGGATCTCCACGAAATCGCCGTGCGCATCCATCACCACGTTCAGGTCGACTTCCGCACGGGAATCCTCCTCATACGGCAAATCCAGGCACACGTGGCCGTCGATAATGCCCACGGAGATCGCGGCAATCGGATCCAGCAGCGGCTCGCCCGGAACCACACCCTGGTCTTGTAGCACGGCGATGGCGTCGGCAAGCGCCACATAAGCACCAGTGATTGCGGCAGTACGGGTACCACCGTCAGCCTGCAGTACGTCGCAGTCCAGGTTGATGGTGTTCTCGCCCAGCTCGCCCAGATCCACCGCGGCACGCAACGCACGGCCCACCAAGCGGGAAATCTCATGGGTGCGGCCTTTGACTTTGCCGCGCATGGACTCGCGCGGCATGCGCTCGTGGGTAGCAGAAGGCAGCATCGCATACTCGGCGGTCAACCAGCCTTCGCCGGAGAATTTCTTGAAACGCGGCACGCCTTCCGACACCGAAGCCGTACACATCACGCGGGTATTACCGAATTCGACCAACACGGAACCAGCCGGGTTGGAGGTAAAACCACGCGTGATGCGCACTGGGCGCAGTTCGTCAAGGGCACGTTGATCAGCTCGCTGAAAATCAGACATGCCTGCCAGCATACCCGCGCGCGGTGCCGATTTAGAGCGTGTATTCGTTGCCCGGCAAAGCCACCTGGACCGGGCCCGCAAAATAATTTTCCGCCGCCTGCACGGTGGCGGCAGTATCACCCCAGGGCTGCAGGTGCGTCAACACAAGGTTGCGCACCCCGGCTGCGGTAGCCAGTTCACCAGCATCAGCACCGGACATGTGCATACCGGAAACTTTATCTGCTGCGGTGGCACCCCACGCGGCTTCACACAAGAAATATTCGGCGTCGCGCGCGCAATCCACCAAGTCTTCGGTATATGCAGTATCCGCCGAATACGCGATCACCTTGCCGCTGGCGTGATCTTCAATGCGCAGCGCGAAAGTCTCCGTCGGGTGCACGGTGCGATACGGGGTGATCGTGGCTTGTTCAAAAACCTGCGGCACCCCGTGTTGGAAAGGCTGGAACTTGAAAGTATCGGAAAGATCGTCGACCTCGTCCAAGAAATTGCCGCTCATCCGGCCCAGATGCGTGACCGTGTGGCTCGGCCCCAACAGGCGGTGACGTCGACTAGCGCCCCGAGTGGGATGAAAACGACGCCACACCAGCAAACCGGGAAAGTCGCTGCAATGATCTGCATGCATGTGACTCAGTACCATGTGGCAATCGCCGGGCTCGCCGATTTCTTGTAGCGCAGCGAACACGCCGGAACCAAAATCCACCACAATCGGAGGAGCCGAAGGATCACTAAACGTCAGCAAATACCCGCTGGCCGGATTGCCCGGCGCGGGTACCGATCCAGAAGATCCAAGGACTGTGAGTTTCATGACGTCTATCCCAGTTGCATCCCAGCTTCATCACAGCTGTCAGTTAATCGCTGACAACTTTTTACTCGATTCTCATAGTTTAGGCCTTGCCGACGCCCGTTGCAGATTGAGTGACCTCCCCCACACCCAGGCCCAAAAACCGCTGGGAAAGTTCCGCGAATTTCTCTGGATCGCCCGTGGACTCAAAAACGCGCTGTTGATTTTTCCCGGTAGCCAACAGGTCCAACTCGGTCAGCCGCCGCAGCACATCTTTCGCGGTCTCCTCCGCCGACGAGACCAGCGTGACGCTCTCGCCAATCGCCAGCTGCAGCACACCGGATAGCAGCGGATAATGTGTGCAGCCCAGCACGAGCGTGTCGACGCCTGCCGATTGCAGCGGTTCCACATAACCTTGCGCCACCCCCAAAATCTGCCGACCGGAGGTAATACCGCGCTCGACGAAATCCACGAACGACGGGCATGCCACCGCCTGGGCCGTCACCGCCGGGTTGAGCCGGAACATATCTTGATAGGCGCCCGATTTCACGGTTCCTTCGGTACCAATGACGCCGATCTTGCCGTTTCGGGTAGTCGCCATCGCGCGACGTACCGCGGGTTGGATGACCTCGACGACGGGGACGTCGTAACGCTCCCGCGCATCATGCAAGAAAGCTGCGGTGGCGGTGTTGCAGGCGATGACCAGCATTTTGCACCCGCGTTCCACCAGCTCATCGGCGACCCGCTGGGCGTGGCTTCTCACTTGGGCAATCGGCAATGGGCCATAAGGGCCGTGCGCGGTATCACCGATATACAGCACCGATTCATTCGGCAACTGATCCATGATAGTGCGCGCTACCGTCAGCCCACCGACACCGGAGTCAAAAATCCCGATCGGTGCTTCCCGGTCCAGCTCGCGCGGGGTGCGGTTGCTCATGGGCGCAGACAACGTGCTTAGTACGGGGCTTTCGCTGGTGGTCTCGGATGTGCTCACGGGTTGTAGTTTAGCGGCTGCACAAAATCAGGTTACGCAGTCTTGCCGACGCCTGCTGGTAGACAGGAAGTCGTGCGCACACGCCCACTGCCGCTGGCTATTTCGTGTTGCGCACCATGAATCCGGCAATGATGCCGCCGATGAATCCGCACAGGTGCGCCTGCCAGGACACGCCCGGCATCGTCGGGAAGATGCCCCAGATCAATCCCGAGTACACGCTGGCAATGACCACACCGATCGCCAGTTGTGCCATGCTGCGATTGAAAATGCCGCGCACCAACAAGTAGGCAAACCACCCGTAGAGCACACCTGAAGCACCAATATGCACCGTGCCCACGCCACCGATCAGCCACGTGCCCATGCCTGCAACCAGGGTGATGATCAACGTCGATTTCAGCCACACGTGCTTGCCCGAGGCCGCAATCACGAACGTGAATAATGCCCCTGGGATGGTATTAGAAATCAAGTGCGCGAAGTTGCCATGAATCAGCGGCGCCGTAAACACCGTCCACCAGGCGGTGGTATCCAACGGGTGGACTCCGTAAGCCAGCAGCGATCCGCCGAGCACATACTGGTTGACGATATGCACCGCCCAAATCACGACGACGTAGGTCACGGCATAGGATGTGCCCGCTTGTAAACGCTGGCCGACGCCTAGCCGCGCCGGTCCTCCCCCACCGTGGCGGGCCGGTTGGTTCGTGTGATACGGCATCATCCCGCCGGTATGGCCAGGGTTTCCCTGCCCGGTGTAATTCGGGTTGTACTGGCGGAAACTGTCACGGGGTGGTCGGCGAAAACTTGGTTCCATCGGCTGGTCATTCTCCTAATTCGAGGAATTCGCTGGCTTAGCCAGCTGCGAGTACGTCGGCAAGCCGTAACCGGGTTCCGCATGGACCACGGCATGCACGATGGCATCGCAGACCACCTGGGAACTTGCCGCGCACAGGGCAGTCATTGTTTCTGTGGTGATGGCTGTTACTTGCAGAGCTGATTCTTCCGACGCTGTTGAGACTGCAAACAGCGTGTCCCCATCCAACGGGCTATGGGCAGGCCGTACGGCCCAGGAAATCCCATCGTGACCGCACATCGCCAACCTGCGTAACTGCGCTTTGTTGAGCGGCGCGTTGGTAGCGATCACCCCGATGGTGGTATTCAGTGATGCGGCTGGACTGGGCAAATCAGCGAATTTTTCCGGGTCCACGGGTGCGCGCTCCGGGGCACCGAACAATCTGCCGGTAGCTGCATCGACGACCTCACCGACGGGGTTGGCTACCACCGCGGCAGAGACTCGGTAGCCTGCAACTTCCCGGCTGGCTTGGCCAAACCCGCCGCGTAGCTTTCC
This sequence comes from Corynebacterium propinquum DSM 44285, assembly GCF_000375525.1. Taxonomy (GTDB): domain Bacteria; phylum Actinomycetota; class Actinomycetes; order Mycobacteriales; family Mycobacteriaceae; genus Corynebacterium; species Corynebacterium propinquum. The sequence continues at coordinate 79,219 of NZ_AQXC01000007.1, read as the reverse complement.
GGCGGTAGCTCCACAGCCAGCGCCGATGTTGCTTGTCGGTGCTGTACTTGTCGACGTCTTCCTTGTCGATGCTGTGCTTGCCGACGCTGTGCCTGCAGCGCCATCGAAGTTGTCCAACGCACGAGCAGTAGCACGCTGCCCGTCTGCCGCGGTCGGTCGGTGTTGCGGATCACCTACGGCAAGATCAAAAATCACCGCCGCGGGCACGATTGGCACCACTGGCCCATCGCTATCCGGGCCGAAAACGCGAAAACCAGCCCCGCGTGATTCCAACTCCGCCATCGCGCCGTCGGCAGCAGCCAGCCCATACGCAGAACCGCCGGCCAGCACAATCGCTTGTACCGCACCGACGGTATTTTCTGGCGCCAACAAGTCTGTCTCGCGGGTTCCGGGGCCGCCGCCGCGCACATCAACGCTGGCCACCGCGCCTGCGCCAGAACCAGCTGCGGCGAAACTCAGCACACTCACCCCGGTATCACCGAGGCTTACATGCCCGATGCCCACACCGGGGCAAAAGTCCATTTCCGACCGGTTCGACATACGCATCTAGTCTTTTAGTCTTCCATCATGGCGGTGAGCAGCGAATCCTGGTTATACGCCAACCATTCCACCAGCGCATCCCGGTCTGAGATCAGCTCTGAGACTTTCTTATCGGTATTCGCCAGATACAACCGGGCGTCGTTCAGGCCCGCAACAAAGGCCTGCACCTCGGATTCATCCACGCTAATTTCCACACCGTCATTGACCTTTTCGGAGACCAACTGCAGGTTTTGTAGCTTGGCACGCGCAATGTCATTTTCGTGCAACGAACGCAACAGGGAGCGATCGCCGTCGTATTCCTCGTCGCCTTCGCGCTGAAAATCCGGGAACAACCGCGCCAGTGCGGGATCATCCGGCGCTTCTTTGTGGCCGGAAGGCATATCCATCATCTCAGCCAGCTCGTCTTTCGGCGCGGACTGCGCGCGGGCGATAATCGCTTCCACGACAGCGGCGATAATATCGCCCAGGGCTTCACGCTCAATGGGGTCGAGAACGGTCTGGAATTTCGGGCTGCGTCGCAGGCCCTTCTTCTTACGCCACGGTTGCATGGTCTCGAAAGCTCCTCTAGTCCTTAATTGCTCGGAATATCGCGCCGGGGATTAGCCCGCTTGCTGCATCGTCGCCCACAGCCCAGCGGTGTGCAGCTTTTTCACATCGGCTTCCACCTTATCGCGCTCACCGGAGGTCACCACGGCTTTGCCTTCCGAGTGCACCTGCATCATCAGCTCCTGCGCGCGGGATTTCGAATAACCCAGCACGGTTTGGAACACGTAGGTCACATAGCTCATGAGGTTGACGGGGTCATCCCAGACGATGCACATCCACGGCAGGTTCGCACTCGTAGCAACCTCAACGTCAATTTCTTCATCCAGCTCGGGGCTGGCCATTGGGCTCGATGCGTGCACTTCCATGGCGGAGGTTTCTCGTTCTACAGAAACTTCCGACTCGTGAACCTCAGACTTGCGCGTATTCATGATTGCTAGTTTACTGACTCGCCCCCGCGATTTCTGCGTACTAGAAACCCAAACAGCTCAAGAAGTCTGAAACCTCCGGGGCCGATGAACCCGCGCAACCCTCTCAACTCTCTCAAACCTCTCAGCCCTCCCGCAGCCACCAGCCGTCGGCAAGAATGCCGGGTGTATCCTTAGCGAGTGTGAATTCATTGCAGCATCCTGCCGCTTCCACCGCGCTATTAACCGATAAATACGAGCTGACGATGCTCGAAGCCGCGCTTGCCGACGGCACCGCCTTCCGCAACGTCACCTTCGAGGTTTTCACCCGGCGCTTGCCCACCGAGCGCCGCTACGGCATCGTCGCTGGCACGGCGCGAGTGCTGGAAGCAATCCGCGATTTCCGCTTCACTGAAAAACAACTGGAACAGCTCGATTTCCTGCAACCGGAAACCATCGAGTACCTGCGTAATTATCGTTTCCGCGGCCAGGTAGATGGCTACCGCGAAGGCGAGCTCTACTTCCCGTCTTCCCCCATTGTGACGGTCCGCGGGACTTTCGCCGAATGCGTCGTATTGGAAACCGTCGTGCTGTCCATTTTGAACGCGGATTCTGCTGTGGCCTCTGCCGCTGCCCGCATGGTCTGCGCTGCGGATGGGCGCTTCATGCTGGAAATGGGCTCGCGGCGCACCCACGAATACGCTGCGGTCACTGCTGCCCGCGCGGCTTATCTCGCTGGGTTCGACGCCACCTCTAACCTGGAAGCCGCCAGCCGCTATGGCATTCCGGCGCAGGGCACGGCCGCGCACGCATGGACCCTGCTGCACGTCGACGAGAATGGCCAGCCGGATGAAAAATCGGCTTTTGCTGCGCAGGTGCAACGCCACGGTGCATCGACGACGCTGCTGGTCGATACTTTCGATATCACCCAGGGAGTAGAAAACGCGGTCACTGTTGCGGGAACCGAGCTTGGCGGCGTGCGCATCGACTCCGGCGACTTGGGCGCACTAACCCGCCGGGTGCGCAAGCAGCTTGATGGGCTCGGAGCGACCAACACCAAAATCGTGGTCTCTTCTGACCTGGATGAATTCGCCATCGCTGGTTTGCGCGGTGACCCCGTCGATGTCTTCGGCGTCGGCACCTCCGTGGTCACTGGCTCTGGCTCACCGACGGCATCGCTGGTGTACAAGCTGGTGGAAGTCGAGGGCAAACCCGTTTCGAAGCGTTCGTCCGGAAAGGTCTCCGACGGCGGCACCAAAGCCGGCGTGCGCACGTACCGTGAAACCGGAGTGGCGGTAGAAGAAATCATCTACCCGCTTGGCGGCGAGATACCTGCGCATTCCGGTGCAGAAATCCGTGAATTGACGGTTCCGTTGATCCGCGACGGCGAGATCGTCGACGGCTTGGATGACCTGCATACCTCCCGCGAACTAGTCTCAGCAGGCATTGCCAGCCTGCCGTGGGAAGGGTTGGCTTTGGGCCGTGGTGAACCTGCGGTTCCGACGCGTCTGGCTGGGTTCTAAATGGAGTCTGCCAGCACTAGCAACAGCACCGGGAACAACGCCAGCAACGGCACCACCAGCACCGAAGAACTTCTCGCCACTGCCGTGAGCGGTTTCGGTGGTGCAGACCGCCCGGGCCAGCGCCGGATGGCCAACGCCGTCGAATCCGCCCTTGGTTCCGGGCGTCACTTGGCAGTCCAGGCTGGCACCGGAACCGGAAAATCCCTGGCCTACCTGGTCCCGGCGTTTCGCCACGCGCAAGAAACCGATACCTGCGTCATCGTCTCCACCGCGACCCTGGCTTTGCAGCGCCAGCTCATCGAACGCGACCTACCTCGGCTTGCCGACGCCCTGGAGCCGGTGATGGAACGGCGGCCAACGTTCGCAATTATGAAGGGCCGGTCCAACTACCTGTGCATGAACAAAATTGCGCAAGCCCAACTGGAACCGGAATTAGAAGCTGCTGCCGAAGATGCGGCTGCAGCTTCCGGACATACAGCCGAACAAGCTGCCAGCGAAACCCCCGCACGCTCCGGCAACCCGCAACCAATCACCTGGCTAGGCAAACAAATCGCCACCCTGCACAACTGGGCCCAAGAAACCGAGACCGGCGACCGCGATGACCTAGACACCAGCGTCAGCGATGCCGCCTGGCGGCACGTTTCTGTCAGCTCCCAAGAATGCCTCGGCGCTTCGCGCTGCCCACACGGCGTAGAGTGTTTCGCCGAACTCGCCCGCCAGGAAGCCCGCGAAGTCGACGTCGTCGTCACGAACCACGCCATGCTCGCCATCGACGCCATCTCGGAGATCGATACCCTGCCCGAACACGATTGCGTCATCATCGACGAGGCCCACGAACTCGACGCCCGGATTACCTCTGCAACCACAGCGGAACTCTCCCCGCGCTCGCTAACGCTGGCCGCTAATCGCGCCGGGCCGCTTGGCGCGGAAGGCAAGGATTCCCGTTTGAAGGATCTTGCCGAGCAATGGCGGATTACCACAGAAGATCTTCCCGACGGGCGCTGGACGGAATTGGATCAGGCCGCGGATTCAGAACTGAGCGCCATCGCGGAGCTGTTGTCGTCGCTGCGTGCCACCTTGAAAGACGCCCCAGAAGGCGAAGCCACCAACGAACCAGAAACCGCCGCCGAGCGCAATAATCTGCGCAATCACTTGGCCACGCTCGAAGAGACCGTGCACCGGATCCAGGAAGTCTTTGATACCGACGACCCGGCCGCCCAAGACGATGTGGTCTGGTTGGATCGCAATGAGCGCTACGGCGACACACTGCAGGTCGCCCCGCTGTCGGTGGCGGATTTGCTGCGCGATCGGCTCTTCGGCGAAAACACCGTGGTGCTGACCTCTGCCACGCTCACCTTGGGCGGGCGTTTCGACGCCATGGGTGCACAGTGGGGTTTGCCCAAGGGTAAGTGGGACAGCTTGGATGCTGGAACCCCGTTTGATCCGGCAAAGTCCGGGATTTTGTATGCTCCGAAGCATCTGCCGCAGCCGGGCAGAGATGGCCTGGCACCAGAAACACTGGAAGAGATGCGCGAGCTGATCATGGCAGCCGGCGGGCGCACGCTGGGCTTGTTTTCGTCGAAACGCGCAGCAGTGCAGGCGGCCGACGAGTTACGCCCAAAGTTGCCTTTCCCGGTCTATGTGCAGGGCGAGGATTCGATTGGAGCGCTCGTCGAAAAGTTTGCGGCAAAAGAGCACTCGGTGCTGTTTGGCACTTTGACGCTGTGGCAAGGCGTGGACGTGCCCGGCAAGGCGTGCTCGCTGGTGTTGATGGATCGCATCCCGTTTCCGCGGCCCGATAATCCACTGCTGCAAGCGCGCTCGGAGGCAGCCCAGGCAGCGGGACGAAACGGTTTTATGGAGGTCTCTGCTACCCATGCCGCGCTGTTGATGGCGCAGGGTGCGGGACGTTTGTTGCGGTCGGTGACCGACCGCGGTGTGGTCGCGGTTTTGGACAACCGTGTGGTCACGAAACGCTACGGGCAGTTTTTATTATCGTCGCTGCCGCCTTTTTGGCGCACCCAAGATAAAAACACGGTGCTGGGTGCGCTGAAAAGGTTGGTGCAAAGCTAGTCCAGTGCGACGCGACGGTAGCTACCGTCTTCGCGGTCCGAGGTATCGATCTCTGTGCGTGGGATGCCCATGATGTAGAGCACCTCATCCAAAAACGGGTGGCTTACCGACGTATCCGCGATTTCCCGCAACGCGGGCTTCGCATTGAAGGCCACGCCCAGACCAGCGGCAGAGATCATGTCGATGTCATTGGCACCGTCGCCGACAGCCACGGTTTGTGCCATCGTCAGGCCCGAATCAGCCGCAAATTCCGCCAAGAAGTTTGCTTTCGCGGCCCGATCCACTACTTGTCCGATCACCCGGCCGGTGAGCTTGCCGTTTTCAATCTCCAGGGTGTTGGCCCGCACGTAATCCAGCTCAAGTTCTTCCGCGAGATCCTCCAAGACCTGAATAAAGCCACCAGAGACCACCGCAGTGCGGTAGCCCATGCGGTTCAGCGTGCGCAGCGTGGTGCGCGCACCTGGGGTTAGTTCGATGGCGTCAGCAACTTCCTGCACCACGGAGGCATCCAATCCGGCCAGTGCTTTCACTCGCTCACGCAGCGATTCTTCAAAGTCCAGCTCACCGCGCATCGCGCGCTCGGTCACCTCTGCTACTTCCGCTTCCCTTCCCGCGTGTGCAGCCAACATTTCGATGACCTCACCGGTAATCAACGTGGAATCGCAGTCGAAGCAGACCAGTCGTTTACCGCGACGCGCCAAGCCAGCACGCTCGATAGCGATATCGACGCCCAGGTTGCTGGTCAGTTGCGCTAAAGCGGCGCGAAGGTTTTCACTAGCACCTGGTGCTGGGTTGGCCACCGAGACGAAAATTTCTAGCCCGGTCACTGGATAATCGGCGATGCCGCGCATGCGGTCGATATTCGCGCCGTGCTTCGCCAAGGTCGCACCAATCGCCGAGATCGCCTGTGCCGTGACCGGATTACCTAACACCACCACCACGTGGGTGGAACGCGGGGCAGGCGCAGGAGTCCCTTCGTCCGTAGCCGAATACTCAATGGTCACCTGCTGGCCCAGCGGGGTTAATGCATCAGTCAGTGTCTCGGATAGTTCTGCGAAATATTCGTCTTTGATTCCGGTGAATGCTGCCAGTTGCAAATGGCCCAAGAATTCCGACTGCTGTACGTCCAAGAGCTGGACACCATAATGAGCGAGCACGCGGAAAAATTCCGCGGAGACACCTTTTTGGTCTTTGCCGCTGACGATCACTACGGCAGAACGAAGCCCCTCCTGCAAACGCACGGTGGGTTCAACTTTCGTACCCACCGTGGCCGCCGTGGCGGCCGTAGCCGTCGTAGCCGCCGCGGGTGTTATAGCCGTCGTGTGCGTCGTGCTGGGCTCTGATTGGTTCACAGGTTCCTCAATTCTGTTACGCGATAACGAAATGTTGCCGGTCCGGCCGTTTCTAGAATAAGCGAAACCCCCGCTGCCCACTAGGAGTGGATGGGCGCGGGGGTTGGCTTGTTAGCAGGTACTAGTTGGTGCTGGCGCAACCGCTGTGGCTGATTTGTCCAGAACCATACTGTTTAATTCTGCTGTGCCTATGTGCAACGCGAGAACGTGTTTTCCGCTCGCTCTAGCATTGCTTGTATGCATTAGCTTTTGGCGTGTGCACCTGCCGGTTGTGCAACCTGACGTGGGTCTTCGTGTGCTCCGGACTCGTGAGCACCAGAGTGTGCTTCGGCGCGCATACGCTCGACCATGTGCGGGTAGTGCAGCTCGAATGCTGGACGCTCCGAACGGATGCGTGGCATCGACACGAAGTTGTGGCGTGGTGGTGGGCACGAGGTTGCCCACTCCAGGGAGTTGCCGTAGCCCCATGGATCGTCGACGGTGACGACCTCACCGTAGCGCCAGGACTTAAAGACATTCCATACCAGTGGGATAACAGAGGCACCCAGTACGAAGGCGAAGACGGTGGAGATCTGGTTGTAGATGGTGAATCCGTCAGAGTCCAGGTAGTCAGCGTAACGACGTGGCATACCCATGTTGCCGACCCAGTGCTGCACCAGGAAGGTGCCGTGGAAGCCGATGAAGGTCAACCAGAAGTGAATCTTGCCGAGGCGCTCGTCCAGCATACGACCGGTCATCTTCGGGAACCAGAAGTACAGACCCGCGAAGGCGGAGAACACAACGGTACCGAACAGGGTGTAGTGGAAGTGAGCGATCAGGAAGTAGGACTCTGCCAGGTGGAAATCCAGTGGTGGCGAAGCCAGCATGACACCGGTCATACCACCGAACAGGAAGGTGGTCAGGAAGCCCATGGCCCAGATCATTGGGGTTTCCCAGGTGATGTGGCCCTTCCACATGGTGCCGACCCAGTTGAAGAACTTCATACCGGTTGGGATGGCGATCAGGAAGGTCATGAACGAGAAGAACGGCAGCAAGATGGCGCCGGTAACGAACATGTGGTGTGCCCACACTGCCATCGACATACCACCGATGGACAGCGTCGCGAAGACCAAGCCGATGTAGCCGAAGACTGGCTTGCGGGAAAAGACTGGAACGATCTCGGAGATCACACCGAAGAATGGGATCGCCAGAACGTACACCTCTGGGTGGCCGAAGAACCAGAACAGGTGCTGCCACAGGATGGCGCCACCGTTGGCAGGCTCGTAGATGTGGCCGCCGAGCTGGCGGTCATACAAAACACCCAGTGCGGCAGCGGTCAGAACTGGGAAGATCATCAGCGCCAGGATGGCAGCAACCATGATGGTCCAGCAGAACACTGGCATACGGAACATGGTCATGCCCGGTGCGCGCAGAGTCAGCAGGGTGGTCAGCATGTTCACGGCCGAAGCGATGGTACCGACACCGGTAGCACCAACACCGACGATCCAGAAGTCAGCGCCCAAACCTGGGGTGTGGATCGAGTCCGCCAAAGGCATGTACATCGTCCAACCGAAGTCAGCGGCACCACCTGGGGTCAGGAACCCGGCCAGCATGACGAAGCCACCGATGGTGGTGATCCAGAAACCAAAAGCGTTCAGCCGTGGGAAAGCCACATCCGGTGCGCCGATCTGCAGCGGCAGGATGTAGTTAGCGAAACCCCACACAACCGGGGTAGCGAACAGCAGCAGCATCACGGTGCCGTGCATAGTGAACAGCTGGTTGAACTGCTCGTTGGACAGCATCTGCAGGCCAGGGGTGAACAATTCGGCACGGATCAACAGTGCCATCAAACCACCGAGGAAGAAGAAGCTGAAGGACATGATCAAGTACATGATGCCCAGCTGCTTGTGGTCGGTGGTTGAAAGAATTGTCAAAGCCTTAGACCCGGTGCGTTCATGCCCCGTTGGCTGGGGGCGAGTTGGCTCGACATAATCATCAAGCCGTGGCGCCACAGCGGTCATAATTCCTCCTAATTACGAAAGCATTTGCCGCGCCAGCAGCACCGCTCTTGAGAGCACGCTGAAGGTGCAGAAAATGCCAATTAATTACGTGTATTTATATTAGGTCACTGCGAGCTTTTTAGGTAACCACTGAGTGTTTTTGTTTCTGTGCTCGCCACGGCATCAATCAGCCGGTTTACCTAGCCTTAGCCAGGCTCTTTTCGATGACTACTCCCCCACCGCCACGGTTATTGTCCCTATAGACGGCTTAAGTGCGAGAACGCGAAAANCCCCNCCAGCCATACCGGGTCAGGCGACTAGGTCTGAAGCACATGCTTCGTGAGCCACCCCACTGTGACTGTTGAGGTTTGTGTGAAAAGTTCGACTTTCCGGAACTCATCCGTTCCCCCGGTTGGTGTCAAACTTTCGACGGGTCTTAGAAATCCCAATCGTCGTCGGTTGTCAGCTCCGCTTTGCCCATGACATAAGAGGAACCGGAACCGGAGAAGAAATCGTGGTTTTCGTCGGCATTCGGCGCCAACGCCGACAAGATTTCTGGGGACACGCGAGTCTCATCAGCCGGGAACATGCCCTCGTAACCGAGGTTATTCAGCGCCTTGTTCGCGTTGTAGCGCAAGAAACGCTTGACGTCTTCGGTCCAGCCGAGCTCGTCGTAAAGATCCTCGGTGTACTGCATCTCGTTTTCGTAGAGTTCATAGAGAAGCTCGAAGGTGTAGTTCTTGAGCTCTTCCTGACGCTCTGGCGATTGCTTTTTCACCGACTGCTGGTACTTGTAGCCAATGTAATAACCGTGTACGGCCTCGTCGCGAATGATCAACCGGATGATATCCGCGGTGTTCGTCAGCTTCGCACGCGAGGACCAATACATGGGCAAGTAGAACCCGGAATAAAACAGGAACGATTCCAGGATCGTCGAAGCTACCTTGCGCTTGTCCGGATCATCGCCGTGGTAGTAGTCCAACACGATGCGTGCCTTGCGCTGCAGACGCTCGTTTTCTTCCGACCAGCGGAACGCGTCATTGATCATCGGTGTCGGCGCCAACGTCATGAAGATATTGGAATACGATTTCGCGTGCACCGATTCCATGAACGCGATGTTCGTCATCACGGCTTCTTCATGCTGCGTTTGGCAATCCGGCAGCATGCTCACCGCACCAACGGTGCCTTGGATGGTGTCCAGCAGCGTCAAGCCGGTAAAGACCCGCATGGTGGTCTCTTTTTCTTTTTCCGTCAGCGTCTTCCACGTCGGAATATCGTTGGATACCGGAACCTTTTCTGGCAACCAGAAGTTACCGGTCAGTCGATCCCAGACTTCCTGATCCTTATCGTCCGGGATAGTGTTCCAGTTGATGGCTTTGACCGGCTTGTTCGGGTCAATATGCGCAGTACCAGGAGCCATGGGAGCCCTTCCTCCGTCGCGGATGTGTGCAGTAAAATTGGGCTCGAATACTACGGGTGCACGAGCCCAATCTCTCCTTACTAATCTAGCCGGTTGCTCGCCTCCGTGACGAACTCCCAGCCAACCACCACCAGCCAAACCACAACGATGAAAGGCAAATCACCTGTGACCTCGCCGACCCATCCCCACGGTGCGACTGCTCCCACCCCACTGCTGGGCTCGGTCTTTGATGAACTCGGTCGGGAAATAGTCGCCGGTGAACACGCCGTAGGTTCGCACTTCACGCTGCAGTCCATCTGTGAGCGCTTTGGAATTTCACGCACCGTGGCTCGGGAAACCATGCGGGCACTCGAACATGTCGGGCTGGTGGAATCCGGCAGGCGAGTCGGCATCACGGTGCTGGAACAGCAACACTGGGCGTTATTTGATCCTGCGGTGATCAGCTGGCGGTTGGCAGCTTCCAATCAGAGGGGCGCACAGTTGTCTTCACTCAATGAACTCCGCATGGCGATAGAACCGGTTGCAGCACGGCAAGCCGCCGAGCACGCGAGTGCCGAGCAGCGCGTAGAAATCCTAGAATTAGCCGAACGGTTACTGCAGTTAGCAAGAAAGCCAGCCGAAGCGGGCTCAAAAACGAGCACAGAAACGGGCACAGAGCAAGACTCTGAGCACGACTCTGCTGCAGAGTTTTTGGAAACGGATCTTCGCTTCCATTCGCTGCTCTTGCAGGCTTCCGGCAACGAAATGTTCGCAGCGCTCGTCCCGGTATTTTTTGCAGTCCACAGCGGCAAGACCGTTTTTGGTGTGGATTCTGATAAACCAGTGGCCAACACCCTAGATCTGCACCAGGAGTTGGCCCAATACGTCAGCGACGGCGACGGCATCCACGCCGAACGCACCTCGCACGCGTTACTGCACGAGGTGGCGCGTTCGCTGGAATAACCCGTAAACCAGCAGACCCGCGAACCAGCAGCTAGGCCACTATCCGACCTGCTACTGCGGCGAGGGCAAGCCCTACAGCATGCAGGAAACGCAACCTTCGACCTCGGTGCCTTCCAGTGCTTGCTGGCGTAGCCGGATGTAGTACAGCGTCTTGATGCCCTTGCGCCATGCATAAATTTGCGCTTTGTTGATATCACGCGTGGTCACGGTATCGGTAAAGAACAGCGTCAACGACAGGCCTTGGTCTACATATTTTGTGGCCTCGGCGTAGGTGTCGATGATCTTTTCATAGCCGATTTCGTAGGAGTCCTGGAAGTACTCTTGGTTATCGTTATCCATGTGCGGCGCCGGGTAATACACACGGCCGACTTTGCCTTCCTTGCGGATCTCAATCTTCGACGCGATCGGATGGATCGACGACGTCGAGTTGTTGATGTAGGAAATCGAGCCTGTCGGCGGCACTGCCTGCAAGTTGCGGTTGTACAAGCCATGCTTGGCGACGTCGTGCTTCAGCTGTGCCCAGTCCTCCGCGCTCGGGGTGGTGATCGACGACTTCGCGAAAAGCTCTTTGACCTTGTCGGTCTTTGGAGCAAACTCCGCCGGGTCGTAGCTGTCGAAGAAAACGCCACTGGCGTAGTCAGATTCTGGGAATTCCGCGAAGTACTCGCCACGTTCACGCGCTAGCTTGTTCGACGCCTTCAGGCAGGCATACATGACGGACGCGAAATACGCGTTGGTGAAATCCAGTGCTTCTTCGGAGCCATAGTAGATGTGCTCGCGGCCCAAGTAGCCGTGCAGGTTCATCTGCCCCAGGCCGATGGCGTGCGAGCTGTTGTTGCCCTCGCGCACAGACGGTACGGAATCGATGGAGGTCTTATCAGCCACCGCGGTCAACGCGCGGATAGCCATCTCGATGGTCTTCTCGAAATCCTGCGAGTCCATGGCTTTCGCGATATTCAGCGAACCAAGGTTGCAGGAAATATCGTGGCCGATGGAATCATACGTCAGATCGGCATTCAGCACCGAGGGGCTGTTAACCTGCAGAATTTCCGAGCACAAGTTGGACATGTTGATCCGACCGGTCTTGACCGGGTTCGCACGGTTGACCGTATCTTCAAACATGATATACGGGTAACCGGACTCAAACTGCAGCTCAGCGATGGTCTGGAACAGGTGGCGCGCATTGATCTTGGACTTGCGGATGCGCGGGTCTTCAACCATGTCTTCGTAGTGCTCGGTAATCGAGATATCCGCGAACGGTTTACCGTAGACACGTTCGACGTCATACGGCGAGAACAAATACATGTCCTCATTGCGCTTAGCCAGCTCGAAGGTGATATCGGGAATCACCACGCCGACGGACAGCGTCTTGATGCGGATTTTCTCGTCCGCGTTTTCGCGCTTGGTGTCCAAAAACGACAGAATGTCAGGGTGGTGTGCGTTGAGGTACACTGCACCCGCCCCCTGGCGTGCGCCGAGCTGGTTGGCGTAGGAAAACGCGTCTTCCAACAGCTTCATCACTGGGATCACACCGGAAGACTGGTTCTCAATGTGCTTGATCGGTGCGCCGGATTCGCGAACGTTCGACAGCAGCAGCGCCACGCCTCCGCCGCGCTTGGACAGCTGCAGGGCGGAGTTGATGGAACGGCCGATCGATTCCATATTGTCTTCGATACGCAGCAAGAAGCACGAAACCAGCTCACCGCGCTGGGCCTTGCCTGCATTCAAAAACGTCGGGGTGGCCGGCTGAAAACGCCCCGACATGATCTCATCGACCATGGCCTTGGCAATCTCCTCGTCGCCGTCGGCAAGAAACAGCGCGGTCATGGATACGCGGTCTTCAAAACGCTCCAGGTAACGACGACCGTCAAATGTCTTCAGCGTATAGCTGGTGTAGTACTTGTAGGCGCCCAAAAAAGTCTGGAAACGGAATTTGTATCCATAGGCCTGCTTGAACAGCGATTTGATGAACTCGAAGTCATACTGCTCGATCACAGCCGGGTCGTAATAGGCGTTGTCTACCAAGTAATCAATTTTTTCTTCCAGGTCATGAAAGAACACGGTGTTCTGGTTGACGTGCTGGATGAAGTATTGGTTCGCCGCTTCGCGGTCCTTATCGAACTGGATCTGTCCGTTTTCGTCATAAAGGTTCAGCAACGCGTTCAGCGCATGGTAGTCGAGCTGCTGATCGGTGTTGACGGGTTCGGCGACGGTTCTGCCGACGTGAGTGGTCACGGAAAACCTTCCTGCTTGTTGTCCTGCTTGTTGGTCCTGTTGCACGAGCGTGCAATTACTCAGTGTGTGTGTAACTGGAGGGTGTATATGAAGTTAGGATGCGAGACCTTCTACTAAGCCAAGCCGGTGGGCGTTGTTATCTAGGCCTTGCCGGACGAGCTCCACGTCTTCTGCGGTGCCCATGAGTTCGAAGCGGTAGACATACGGCACGTTGCACTTGGCAGCAATGATGTCTCCTGCTTTGCCGTAATCGGCACCGAAGTTGCTGTTGCCACCAGAGATGACAGCACGCAAATATTTGCGGTTGTCCGGATCATTCAAGAATTTAATGACCTGCGGCGGAACCGGCTTGGCGGTGCCTCGAGTCAACGAAACCCCTCCCCCATAGGTTGGGCACACCAGCACGAACGGCTCATCGACACTGAGGTGACCTTCTTGTGCCGGGCGCAGCGGAATGCGTTTGGAGCGATAGCCTAGCTTGTCGACGAATCGCTTGGTGTTTTCCGTCGTGGAAGAAAAGTACACGATCAACATCGTGGGCCTTACTCCTGTCTCTGCGGTCTATGGGAGAGGGGGGGATATGGAGTTATCACAGGTGGTGCTTGTCAGGCGCTACGCGCGGAGCACCCTAAGCGCGGTCTAGGCAGACGCGGTGGCTACGGTCTCAGCCAGTGCGCTCAAACGCTCTGGCCGGAATCCGGACCAGTGCTCGCCTTCTGCCTCCACAACTGGGGCCTGCAAGTAGCCCAGTGCCATGATGTAGTCGCGGGCTTCATCATCCATGGAGATATCGACAACGTCGTAATCCAGGTTGAGAGCGTCCAGCTTCTTTTTGGTCATGGTGCACTGCATGCAAGCTGGCTTGGAGTAAACGGTGATTGCCATGGGAGAGACTTCCTTGTCAGTACGCAAGTGGGCGAAAAATTCTAGTACTTAATTCTTTGATTGTGCGGTTTGTGAGGCAAGCGCTGCGGCTCGCTTCGACCTCATCGACACTATACTTTGTGGCGAATCGGCGCAATAACACTATATGTAGTAGTTACAACTGTGGAATCCCCTGCTGGTGATTTTCACAGCCCCCACATCTAGCTCGCCCCAGACAATTCCCGCTGCCGTCAAGAACCCCCCATCCGGCCATCGCCAGCATTTTCCCAGGATGCCCCACCAGAGCGTTATCAAATCGTTATACAAGGATGTAATTTCACAGGATGTGACAAGACTGTGAACAAATTGTGGAAACTTCTCACGGGAGTGCAACCAGAACTGAGCCCAGACAGAGGCAACGGGCTCCGGGGCTATGGAGGTATAGCAAAAACCGCCGACCCACTCTATTCCGAGTGAGACGGCGGCTTGCATAAAGCTTCAGAAGAAACCCAGGTGAATTAGCCCTGACGTGCCTTGAAGCGTGGATCTTTCTTGTTGATCACGAAGGTTTTACCGTGGCGGCGGATAACCTGGGCGCCCGGTTTCCTCTTCAGCGACCGAAGCGACTTGCGGACCTTCATCGGGCGCTCCTTTCTGTACGCGGCTACTACACAGCGTGTAGACAATAATTATCAGTGGCCACCCAAAAGCAGTGACCATAACACAAGCTGACAGTCTACCTATCTCACACCTGTTTTCCCAAATCCCACCGTTTCTCCATCACTTCACCGACTTCTTCCAGGCTGCGGCCCATGGTCTCCGGAATGAAGACCCGAACAAAGCCCAGCGCCACCACGCCCAGCATGGCGAAGGCGACGAAGGTTCCAGATCCACTCAAGACCTCCGTCAATGGCAAGAAGAACTGCGCGACGGCCCAGTTGGCTACCCACAGCGCCACACCGGCAATACCCATGCCCAGTCCGCGAGCCTGCACAGGCACGATCTCGGAGATCAACAGCCAGGTCGTCGGCGAGACCGCCGCCTGCTGGAAGGCGATAAACACGGCCATCATGCCCAACGAGATCAGCGCCCAGGTGGTGTTGCCGTCGGCAAGCGAATAAGTCACCGCCAAAATCAACAACGAGACGATATTTCCGGTCAACCCCCACGTCAGCAGGCGTTTACGGCCTACCACGTCAATGATTTTCAGCCCGACCCAACATGCAATCACCGAGACCACACCAATGACGATGGAGGTATAGACCGCGTTAGTCGTCGAGATGCCGACCTCGCTCATCATCGTCGGGGCGAAATAAATCACGGCATTGACCCCAGTGATCTGCTGCGTCACACCGATGAGCATCGCCAATAAAATGGTCACGCGCACCCACCGCAGCTTCTTGAATGCTTGGAATTCCTCGGACGTCTTCGCGTGTCCGGCAGCCGCGCTTTCCGGCACGCCACCTGTGCCTGCATCGTGTTGCTCGGCTTCGACGACGATGGACAGCTCTTCCAGCGACATGCCCGCACGGGCAGCTACCGCGCGGGCTTGTTCGGTACGGCCCCGGCGCGCCAACCAGACTGGGGTATCCGACAAAAAGATCATGCCAGCGGTGAGCATGGCACCCGGAATCGCGGCCATGCCCAACATCAAGTGCCAATTGCCCGTCGGCGCCAATGCGGAGTTGACCAAATAGGCCAGCAGCTGGCCGACGACGATCATCAGCGTATTCAGCGAGACCATGCGCCCGCGCACCGCAGCGGGAACTTTTTCTGCGATATACATCGGCACCACGATGGAGACCGCGCCAACCGCGACCCCCAAGAATGTGCGGGCGGTCGCTAATTCATTAACTGAACCGGCCATCGCGCACCAGATGGACCCAGCACAAAAGATCACGCCGTTGATGATCAGCGTCATGCGCCTGCCCCACCAGTCCGCCACACGCCCGCCGAGCAACGCACCGATGGCAGCTCCGACCAACAGCATGGCCGTTACGCGGCCCTCTTCGGCGGCAGACATGCCAAATTCCGGGCTGATATACAGCAGTGCTCCAGACATCACGCCGGTGTCATAGCCAAAGAGCAGGCCACCGATGGCCGCGAATGCAGCGACCATTTTTACGTAGCGGCGGGTCTCGGCAGTCTGCGCGCCGGAAATATCGCGCGCACTAGTCTGGTTATTCTCGGTCATTTTCACAAACACACATTGTGTCAGGCGACTAGGCTAAAACCATGCCGAAAAACCCCAGCAATAAGCAAGAATCAATCATAAAAGCCCTGGGTGTGAAGCCCTTAATCGATCCAGAAGAAGAAATTTCCCGGCGCGTTGGCTTCCTCGTCGAATACCTGCAAACCACCGGCGCGCACGGTTTCGCGCTCGGCATTTCCGGCGGGCAGGATTCCACTCTGGCAGGGCGCTTGGCGCAGTTGGCGGTAGAAAAAATGCGGACCGAAGGCCACCGCACAAAAGGCCACAGCGCGGAATTTTGGGCGCTGCGCCTGCCGCACGGCCACCAGCATGACGATGCCGATGCCCAGCTGGCGCTGGAATTCATCCAGGCTGATCACACCGCCAGCATCGATATTGCTCCCGCCACCACTGCCTTAGACCAGGCAGCCGCGGCGGCAGTTGGTGAGCCTAGTTTGAGCGATTTCAACCGCGGCAACGTGAAAGCTCGTCAACGCATGATCGCGCAGTACGCCGTCGCTGGCGCGCGCGGTTTATTGGTGATTGGCACTGATCACGCCGCGGAAAACGTCACCGGGTTTTTCACCAAATTTGGCGATGGTGCCGCGGATATTCTGCCGCTGGCTGGGCTGAATAAACGTCAGGGGGCGGCACTTCTGCAACACCTCGGCGCCCCAGAAGCGACCTGGCAGAAGGTTCCGACGGCGGATCTGGAGGACGACCGCCCGGGCCTTCCCGACGAAGAAGCGCTGGGTCTGCGGTATTCCGAGATCGACGATTATCTGGAGGGCCGCGAGGTCAGCACCGAAGCTGCTGCACGGATCGAACAGTTGTGGGACGCAGGCCAGCACAAGCGGCATTTACCAGCCACGCTTGCCGACGACTGGTGGCGCGGCTAGCCCCAGAATTAGCCCAGGGTTAACCGAGAATTAGCCCAGTATTACCCCAGAATCCGCAAGGTTGCCTGTGCCGCGCGCTGCAACGGGCCCGCATACGCGGGGCCGTGGGTCAGGCTGTGTACTGCCAGTGGGTGCAGCTGGTGCATCGGAATAAGTTCGCGCCAATTTTTCGGCAACGGGGACACCCCGTGGTAGCCGGCGATGATTTCGTCGAAATGCGGGGCCCCGAATAGATCCAGCATCGCCAGATCAGTATGCGGGTGCCCACCGTGGGCTGCGGGATCGATGAACACGGGAGCGTCAGTGCCAAACAGCAGGTTGCCCGTCCATAAATCGCCGTGGATGCGGGCGGGCCGCAGATTCCATTCGGTAGCACGAATGGCTTCGCAGGCGCGCATAACCTCGGCTAGTTCGTCGTCGGCAAGATTGCCTGCCCGGTGAGCCGCCTGTGCGAAAGGCTCCACGCGTTGGCGGGTATAAAACTCGCCCCACTGATCGCTCGGGGTGCATTCTTGCTGTTCGGTGCCGATATAGTTCGGCCCATCCCAGCCTTGGGGTGGTGCGCCAAAAGCCGGGGCTCCAGCGCCGTGAATACGGGCTAACTCACGGCCCGCTCGGCGAGCTACCTCCGGGGTAGGCGCAGCTGATTCCACGTAGGCGGTCTCTAATTCGTTGCGTTCTGAATTCAGTGACACCACTGCTGGCACGCATTCACTGGCCTCGGCCAACCAGCGTAAGCCGGCCGCTTCTGCCTCGGCGGCACGGTATTCATTCGGGCGTTTCACGAATGTTTGTGTCATATCAGCCGATGATACGCGCGGTGCCAAACAGCAACAGGCGTGAATCCCAGCACTATAAAACGATAATGGTGCTATAAAAGATCGATATGAGCGATGGAACCGCGGATGCGAATCACACCGGTAAGGACAGCACGGACACAGATTCCTGGCAGCAAGAACTGCCCAGTTTCATGCGCAATTTCGAGCGCTTCGACTGGATTCTGTGGGGTCTGCTGGCAGCCTCTGGAATCTACGGCCTTGCGCTGTTGCCGTTCCGCGCAGTGTTGCTGATCGATTACACCTTCGTATACACGGTGCTCAGTGGATCGAGTTTGTCAGTGCTGGCGCTCACGGCAGAAAACGAAGATAACGTCGGACTTATCGTCGCTGCAGTGCTGGTTGCAGCCGTAAGCATGGTGAAATTCCTGCCGCTGTTTTATCTCATCGGCAAACGCTGGGGCCCGATGTTTATCGATTATTCGTTCATGGGGCACCCGCCGTTGTGGTTCCGGAAGCTGGAGAATTTCATCTACCGGCACCCTGGTTTTTGTTTGTTGCTGTCGTTTATCCCATTTTCCCCGATCCCTGCGACGATCATTGTGGTCATCGCCGGTATCAAACGCACCAAAGGCTGGGTTATCGGTACGTATGTGCTGGTCTATGCCATCGCCCTGAAATGCTTCTACGTCTATTTGGGCCTAACTTTTGGTGCCACGGTGCGCGAAACCTTGGTGACCATCGAGCGCTATGTCACCTGGATTACCTTCGCGTTATTGGGTTACATGTTTTTCACGATGTGGCTGAAATCCAAGCGGAAGAAGGCACGTTTGCACACCATGGACGACGCCCATGGACTCAGCAATACGGACGGCAGGGCTGAGAAAGACGACCGGATCACGAAAGACGACGCGAACTAGTGGGAGAAGCTCGGTGCTAGCTCGCCGACGGGGCGACCCCACTAACAACAGCTAGCCCAGAGCCTGCGGGTTTTTCGGCAGCAACCGGCGAGTAACTACCACCATGAACGTGATCAGCAAAATAAACAACGCAGCATCAGCAGCAACGTAGAAATAGTGCGTGGTCGAGCCACCTGCAAAATTTCCGGCCAGCACGGCATCGGTACGGATATTGAGGATCGGGCGAATCACCAGAATTTTGATCGCCAACACCACGCTAATCGCGATGCCCAGGCCCCAGAGTTTCTGCCGCGACGGCCGCCCCAGCAGCCGCACCAGCGTCGTAATGAGTACGACGGCCAGGATGACCTCGACGATGTTCATCGCGAAAAACACCCGTCGGCCAATGCCCAGCCCCAGTGGAATCGTAATCCCTGGGGCGGTGAATTTCAGCGGTGCCTCGATCAGGGAAATGCCGATGATCAGGCCTAACCAAATCGCAGGCAGGAAAAACAGTAGGCTCCGTTTTCCGCGGCCACCTCCGATGGGTTCCGAAGCCAGCTTGCGTGCACTGCTTTTTCCGGCGCTTTTGTTCGAACTAGCAGTCTTTTTCATGCCTCCAGTTTAGCGGTTTGCCCTACTGCTATTGGCCAGAATTTTCTATTTCACATTTCTTATTTCAACAGAAAAATTTCTGTTAACCTCGAAATTGTGTCTGAAAAACTACCTTCTTCCCCTGACAAGCTAGACATTCGCACTTCCGACCCGGCCGGGCGTGATCCGTTGGCTTATTCCCACGACGTCCATGCCCATGGCTGCCCGATTGTGCATGACGACGCCGGAGATATCGTCGTTGTCGGCCACGCAGAAGCCACCCGCGTCGCCCAGGATGCCGAAACCTTTAGCTCCGCGGTCTCGCGTTATTTACAGATCCCGAACGGGCTGGATGGCGACAAGCACAGCGCTTTCCGACGCTTGCTGGATAACTACCTAAATGCCGACGAGGTTGCTCGTTACAGCGCAGATTTTCACCGGGTGGCCCGCGAGGTCATCGACGGATATCTTGCCGACGCCCCCGCTGCCGGGGATGAAGTAAGCGTCGATGCCGTGCAAGATTTGGGCTACGATTTTGCGGTGCGCGCCATGGTCGCATGGCTGGGATGGCCACGTGCGATTGAGCCCCGGATGAAGGAATGGGTGGAGAAAAACGCGGCCGCCACTCGCTCTGGACAGCAGCACCGCACCGCCCGAGTGGCCCAAGAATACGACGAGATCATCAACGAGGTCGTCGGCGAGGTTCGTGCTGCCGGGCAGGATTGCGTGACCTACCGCTTGATCAATGACACCAGTTTGGGCCGCGAGTTGGAATTCGAAGAGATCGTGTCCATCCTACGCAACTGGACCGGCGGTGATCTTGGTTCGATGGCAAAATGCGTGGGAGTTCTGTTGCACGCGCTCGCAAATAACACCGCCGTACAAGAGCGCATCCGCTCCGGCGTGTCTTCCGAGGAGCTGGTGGCGCTTGTCGACGAGATCTTGCGCATTGACGATCCGTTTGTTTCTAACCGGCGGGTCACCACCCGCCCAGCAACGGTGGGTGGCAAGCAAGTCGACGAAGGCCAGCGAGTGTATTTGCACTGGACTGCTGCAAACCGTGACCCGGAGACATTTGCCGACCCAGACGGCTTCGATCCAGAGGCGAATGCCGAGAAGAATCTGGTCTGGGGCACCGGGCCACATGCGTGCCCCGGCAAAGATCTGTCGATGGTAGAAATCGGCGCTTTTGTCGAGGAGCTGCTCGCAGTAGCCACCGTGAAGGCGAGTTCGCAGGCAGGCGCAGAACGCGATGAGCACCCGGTCGGCGGCTGGAGTAGCTTGCCGATTACTCTGCAACGGCGCTAAAAGCATAGCGCAAAATTCCGGCGCCTCTGCCTGGATTGGATCCGCGATAGTTAGCTTTACTATTGCTATCGCCTTGCTATCGCCGCTCGCTTAGCTCTTCTGCGCGTTCGCTATTTGGCTATAGACCCATTCCGCGCAAAAGAAAACAAGCAACGAAATACCCACTGGCCACACGCCGCCTATCCTTCCTGCCAACGCTAGCACCCCAAAAATGGCTGCACTAAGACCAGAAAGAAAAATAACAGCGGCGCATAGCTGCTTCTTTAACTGAAGCATTGGTTTTTGACCTCCATGATTCCTGAGGAGTCTCGTCCACGCACGAACTTACAATGTGTGCCGGTAACACAACAGACCCCTGCTCGGCTGATTAGCTGCCGCTTTCCGTATCTGTCCAAACCGGCTATTGCTACCTGCCATGAGTGGCATCACGACCGAAAAACGTGTCTCCATTGTGTCGAATATAAGTCGATGCCGGTCCCCTACAGTCTGTTTTACACAAACAAGAATACCCCGAATAACCAGCGTAGATACAGCAAAACCCCAGGCCATTAACGACCAGGGGAAATACAAAAAGTGGAGCTAACGGGACTCGAACCCGTGACCCCCACACTGCCAGTGTGGTGCGCTACCAGCTGCGCCATAGCCCCAGATTGAAACTCACAGCGATGATCAGTTGTTTTTCGCGGTCTGTTCAACGAATGTTGAGTTTACACTTTCACCTTATGCGCAAACAAATCCCGCGCTCAGCATAGGTTTTCGGAAGATTCTCTTCTACCCCAGGCTGAGTGCGAGAGGTGTCTGTGAAGCTGTGCTAGCTTTCGAGATCCGCACTGTTCTTAGCGCGCAGCGTATTACTTGGACCCAACAGCGACCTTCACCCAGTCGTTGATGTCGTCCACTTCCAAGTCTTTGCCATCCATCAGAACGCGTGGGGTGGAAACGCGACCCACCTTGGATTCCAAGTCTTTCCCATTGGCCTCGCCAGCTTCGCGGGCCTTCTCTAGGAACTTGCCATTGCGAATGTCCTCGACAGCCTCGTCAGATGCTTCCATCTGCGCGGCCGCATCAGCGAAATCATCAGGGCCCCAGCTACGGGCAATATCCTGCTGGTTTTCGAACATAGCTTCACGCAGGTTCCACAGGGCGTTGACGTCGTCATGCTCTGCTAATGCCAGCAGAGCGGCAACTGCCTGGGTGGAATGACCGTCGCCCTGGTTGTCCAGGAAAGTCATAGGGTGAATCGATACGGCCAGGTTTCCAGCGTTGATTTCTTCCAGAGCCTCAGCATCCGTGGCTTCTGCCAAGTGTGCGCAGTGTGGGCAGGAGAAATCCTCATACAGATCAACGTGTGGGGCCTTGTCGGCATCACCAAACGTCAGGGTGTTGCCGTCAAAACTCGTTTCTGCAGAAACTTGCTTGATCTCCCAATTGGCAAATTTCTCTGCTTTCGCACCCTGTCCAGCGATGACGATATACGCAATCACTGCTACCACGATGACCAGCACCGCGACGATGGCACCGATAAAGCCCGCGCTTGATTTCTGGTTCGGGTTGGTTACTTTCTTACTCACTCATCCACCTTGTTCTTCGTTGGTTCTCGCTAGCGAGAAGGTCTCAGTTAAGGATAAACGGCCGCCTACGGATAAATAGCTAAGCGTCGGAAAGGCCTGCGCGCAATCCACACGCTTAAGAAGATATAAAACACATCCCGCAGGATTGTGCGTAAATAGTTCATAGCCTGATCCGATTCGCTGATATCGACAGTGAAGCAACCGCAATCGATCATCAGCCCACGCGCCCAAGCGGACCCTACACCGATGATAAACAGCACGAGCACCGTCGTCGATACCCAACCCGCTGGTTTCAGGAACAAACCAAGAAGCAGGAATACTCCCCCGGCGATCTCCAGCGGGCCAATCAGATGTGCCAATGCCGAAGACCATTCCGGGGTAAAGATTTCGTAGCCCTCAATGGTCTGTGTCACGGACAAGTGCTGATTCAATTTCGCGGAGCCAGCACTGATCCAGATATAGGCCATATAAAACCGAGCGAAAGCGCTGATGGCCTCGAGCAGCCAGAAGCCTAGAGAGTGGCCCTTCCAGGTGCGTTTCGCCACGCCAACATCCTTGGGCTCAGTCGTGCTGTCCATATCGTTCATGCTAGTCCGCGATGGCTTCCAGCGGTGGTGTCTTAGCAGCCTTGCGTGCTGGCCACAACGCGGAAACCACGCCCACGACTGCCGCACCACCCAGCATGATCAGCACCTGATTCCACGGAATGACCGCTCCGCCGAGGCCTTCACCTGCCAGCACGTCGATAAACGCCCAGCCCAGGCCAAGCCCCGCAAGAATGCCCATGATGGCACCGAATAGCGCAATCTGGACGGCCTCAACAATGATCATCGTGCGAATCTGTCCACGGTAAGCACCAACTGCACGCAACATGCCGATTTCTTGTCGACGCTCTATCACGCCGAGTGTCAGCGTATTGATAATGCCCAGCACCGCGATAATCACGGCAAGCGCCAGCAGCGCATACAGGATTGACAGCATCTGATCGATCAGCTGGCTCGCCTCATCGGCATATTCGGCACCGGTTTTCACCTGAATGACCAGGAATTCCTTGACCGATTCCACCAGCCGCTCGCGCATCTCATCTTCACCGACGGAATCATCGGTGTTTACCGCGATCATTTGGATCGGTGCGGTATCGCCGTCCATGACTTCATCAACGGCAGATTGCGAGACCAGCAGGTTTTCGAAGATATCGTTCTCGCTGCTGTAAATGCCGGTGATGGTCACCTCGGTTTGTGTCCCCGCTTCCACGTCCACCGGCGCACCGGATTCATCAGAAGTTTCGGCGGTCTCGAGCGTCGTCAATGGCAGTGCCTGGCCCACACTCCAGTCTTGTGCTTTCGCTAAGTCTTCGCTAACCAGCACACCGGGTTCTGCGACCAAATCTGCCGACCCGTCGACGATATCCATCGCGACGAAATCCTGCGGGTTGCCGTCAATGCTGTTGGTAAAGGTATAGCCCGGACCATAGTTGTATCCGGCCTGACCGGCGATCTGCACTGGCGCCATGCGCATGGTCACTGTGCTTTCCACGCCGTCGGTTTCTGCCAGCGCACCCGGAACCGCTTGGGGTACTGGGAAGGATCCATCCTGCGGGCCGGTAGCCAAGAAATCAGCCGTAACGGTTTCTTCTAGCATGTCGCCGATACTGTTTTTCATGGTCGCACCCAGCATGCCAATGCCGGTGACCAGCATCATGCCCAGGGTCAGCGCGAATGCCGTGGCAGCGGTACGACGTGGCGAGCGGCGCGCATTCGTGGAAGCCAGCCGTCCCATAGAACCAAATGGCGCACCGATGACCCGTCCCAGCGCGGGCACGATGCCCATGCTGAATGCCGGCCCAGCCATGAAGTAACCGACGACTACTAAGAAGGCGCCGATGCCAACCAAGCTGGCGCGCAGGGTAGTTCCCGAATCGTCCAGCAGCATCGCCAGGCCCGCGGCCAGCACACCGGCGACGATAATGATGGTTCCGATGATGGTACGCACAGTCAGCGGCGCCCCGGCGGCAGATTCTGTCGAGCGCATGGCTTCGACTGGCTTCACCCTGCCCGCCCGGCGCGCCGGAGCCCAGGCAGAACCGATGGTGACCAGAATTCCCAAGATGATTGGCACGACAACGGCGGAGACCGACAAGCCGAGGCCCCCACCGTCGAAGGACATCCCGCGCGCTGATAGCACCGCGCGGATCACCGCAACCAAGCCGATGCCGGAAATAACGCCGAGCACCGAACCCAGGAAGCCGACGACCAGAGCTTCGACGACCACCGATCCGGTGATCTGGCGCTGGGAGGCACCGATAGAACGCAGCAGCGCAAATTCCTTGATGCGCTGGGCGACAATCATCGAGAAGGTGTTGGCGATAATAAACGTGCCCACCAGCAGACCGATCAGCCCGAAGGCAACCAAGAAGTAATTGACGAAGCTCAGCGCGTTGCTGATTTGTTCGGTCAAATCGTCGGCAAGCGCTTGCCCGGTTTGGGCTTCCACCTTTGGGTATGTCTCGTTGAGGTGGTCAACCAGCTGCTCGGAAGTGGTGCCATCGTGTGCGGCGACGGTCATCTGGCTAGCAATACCGTCCGGGTTAAACAGGTGCTGGTACGCGCCTGCCTCCATCAACACAGACAGCGAGCCCACTCCTTCTTCCAGGGCTGGGGTGTAGATTCCGCTGACGGTAACCTCATAGCGCTCATCCGGAGTGACCAGGATGATCTTCTCGCCGACGTTGATGTCTTGTTCTTCCGCGGCGGCGTCGTTAACAATGACTTCGCCCTCGCCGCGCGGTGCTGCCCCATCAATGATTTCATCGGCCTCACCCACCTTGGCTTCCGGCGGGTAATACATTTGCAGCGTCGACGTACCTCCGCCGACTTGGTAGGCCTCGAGGTTCTCATTAGCAACCACGACATTGGTGGATTCGGTGAGGTTGACCGCCCGCACGGACTCGTCGTCAGTAATGGCCTGGACAGTCTCACCATCAATGGCCGGGGAGCCTTCTGCCGGACTGACGGCCGCGTCCACGTCCTCATAGGCACTACCGACGGCTGCTGCAAACGTCGACGACAGCGAATTAGTGAACATGAACGCGCCAGAAATAAACGCGGTGCCTAGCATCACCGACAGCACCGTCAGCGCCAAGCGCAGTTTATGCGAGACGATATTGCGCACGGCGATGGTGCGCATGGATGTACGCTTCGCCATCTTTAGCCCTCAATTCCCGCCATGGTCTGCAAAATATCGTCCATGCTCGCCCCATACAGCTCGTCGACGATGGTGCCGTCCTTCAGGAAAATCACGCGATCCGCATAAGAGGCAGCACGCGCATCGTGCGTCACGATCACGACGGTTTGGTCATCGTTATCGACTGCGGTGCGCAGAATATCCAGCACTTCTGCCGAGGAATTGGAATCCAAGTTACCGGTCGGCTCATCACCGAAAATGATCTCCGGGCGCGAGACTAACGCGCGGGCACACGCCACGCGCTGCTGCTGGCCACCGGAAAGCTCTGCTGGGCGGTGATCCAGGCGCTTGGCCAAGCCCAAACGCTCCGTGACCTCATCGAACCAGGCTTGGTCTACGTCTTTACCGGCAATATTCAGTGGCAACGTGATATTTTCCGCCGCTGTTAGTGTTGGCACCAGGTTAAACGACTGGAAAATAAAACCGAGCCGGTCACGCCGCAGCTCAGTAATGCCTTTATCGCCAAGCTGAGACAGGTCCGTATCCCCGATGAAGGAATGCCCTGCAGAAGCCGCATCTAGCCCAGCCATGCAGTGCATGAGCGTGGATTTGCCGGAACCGGAAGGCCCCATGATCGCGGTGAATTTCCCCCGCTCAAAAACCACATCGACAGCGTCAAGCGCGACAACTTCCGTATCACCCGAGCCGTATTTCTTGGACAACCGATGCGCGCGGGCAGCGGGAACAGCTTGTGGTTCAGCCTGCGGGTCAACGGCATGTTTGCCAGTGGCGTGTTTGCCTGTGCCTGAGCTTTGCTGTGGGCCATTGTCGTGAGCCGTCATGTGGGTGCGAACCTTTCCGGAAAGTTTCGGCGAAATCTAGCGCGTGATTACTCCAAGCAGACTACCCGATGGGGCTCACACCCGGGCAAGGTTTTCCGGTATTCCCTGGGTTATTCCCCCGAAAACCCCGGTTTGTCCAGGCACTGCACCAGCAACCCTGACTATGCAACGGAGCGTTCGATGGTTGCCCCCAAACGCTGCAGATTCTCCACAAAATTTGGGTATCCGCGATCAATATGGTGCACGTCATGGACGGTGGTCACCCCGTCGGCACGCAAAGCTGCCAGTACCAAACCGGCGCCCGCGCGAATATCGGAGGACCACACGCTTGTCGACGACAGCTCATCGATGCCACGCAACACGACGTGGTGGCCATCCACTTGGGCGTCCGCGCCGAGTCGCTGCATTTCGTCCACGAACCGGAATCGCGCCTCAAACACGTTTTCCGTGATCACAGACATGCCGTCGGCAAGCGCGGAAATGCCAATTGCCATCGGCTGCAAGTCTGTCGGGAAGCCAGGAAACGGCAGGGTTTGGTAGTCGACAGCGACCGGGCGCTGGTCCATGCGCACGCGGAATCCGTTTTCGTACGATTCGATTTCGGCACCCGCGCTGCGCAGCTTTTCCAGCGGCAAATGCAGATGCTTCGGGGCAATGCCACCGACCGTAATATCGCCTTGCGTCATCGCCGCAGCGTAGGCCCACGTGCCAGCCACAATGCGATCGCCGATCACTTCGTGTTCGATCGGGTGTAGCTTGTCGACGCCGGTGATCACGATTTTCGACGTCCCGGCGCCTTCTACCTGTGCGCCCATGCCATTGAGCATGTCGCACAAATCAACAATTTCTGGTTCCCGCGCTGCGTTATGCAGGGTGGTCACGCCGGCGGTCAGTACTGCGGCAGTCAGGATGTTTTCGGTAGCGCCGACCGAGGGAAAATCGAGTTTGATTTCTGCGCCATGCAGGTTTTCTGCCTCCGCGACGACAGCACCGTGCTGGATGCGGGTAGTCGCACCCATTTTTTCCAGGCCTGATTGGTGCATATCGAGTGGACGCGAGCCAATCGCATCGCCGCCCGGCAACGCGACGACAGCGCGACCGCAGCGCGCAGTCAACGGACCAAGCACGCAGACTGAAGCCCGGAACTGCCGGACTGCCTCAAAATCCGCATCCGGGGATAACTTTTCGCTGCTAGGCGTGGTGATCCGTACGGTGGGACCATCGATGTCCACCTCACAGCCCAGCCCTTGCAGCACGTTTTGCATCAAGGGAACATCAAGGATTTCCGGGCAGTTGTGCAGCGTGGTCGTACCTTCTGCTAACAGCGCCGCGGCCATCAACTTCAGCACGCTGTTTTTGGCTCCATCGACTTTGACCGAGCCCTGCAAGCGTGCGCCACCGGTGACTAAAAATATATCCTTCACGGTGTTAAACAGTACCGATTTCTACCTTGCTTATGGTCGCATTCGGCCAGTCCGTCTGTGCTCGCAGAGTTTTTTGTGGGCTCACGCAGATTTTTACGGCAAGGCGCCAATGCGACGAGCCGCATTTACGGCCTCGTATCTAGTGTGTGCGCCTAGTTTACGCATGACAGAACGCAGGTAAGACTTCACGGTTTCTGCACCGATGCCCATTTCTTCTGCCGCTTCCACATTGGTATGCCCCAGCGCGACACATGAGAGTACGTCGAGCTCACGGGCAGACAACCGCGTAGATTGCTTCACGCGTACTGGCGAGACCATTTGTTCACACAGCACCTCGATTTCTTTGCGCATATTGTCATCATCGACGCGGTTAGCCAGCATGCGCAGTTTGGAATGTGTGGAACGCACCTGCTCCCATTCCGCGCCATTCATGCTGCGACTTGAGCGCGGCGTGGCAGGCACGGAGGCTTCGAATTGCCGTAGCGCAGAATTGACCGCGAAATCTTGTTCCAGACAACGGGCAGTCATCGTAACTTCTTCGATAACTTTGTCACCCAAGCGCACCGGCGAGTGCACACCCACGTACAACACCCCACGGATTTCGCGGCGCACGATGACTGGCACTGCCAGTAATGAATGCAGCCCTTCGTCCTGCATGACTTGGTCATTTTCGTGGCTAATGATGTTTGCACGCACGTAATCGGAAACACCTACCGGGCGCCGGGTGCTGACCACGCGCCCACCGACGCCGGTTCCTGGTTCCATGATGAGGTTTTGCAGCGCAGGTGTACGCAGCCCAACCCACTGCGTGATTTGCAGGCGGTTATCAGCCAACAAGGTGGCGTACATGGTGACGGGAATGCTGGTGGAATTTTTCAGCGTCGTGAGCGCAGAGCGGATGGCTTCGTCATCGTCTTTGACTAGTTGGGAATCCATGAAGTCTCCTCATCTGGGTGTACCCATTTGGGTGTTTCCAAAACCGCGTGACCTCACTGTAGCGTGAAAACGGGGGTAATACCTAACCCCGATCGACCCATCGGAAACTTCACACCAAGCTGAAACTTTCGTTGGCAAAACCCCCGACTTAGCTGTCTAGAATATAAAGACTGCTCTGTCTAGTCCTTTGCTGTATAGTGGTGCGCAGAAAGAAACCCCAATTTCATTGCAGAGTGCCGTGCATAGTCGCTACACAGACCAATGCATAGATTCTGCAGCCGCAAAGGAGATGAACAACAAATGGGTAAGGTATACGACAACATTCTGGACACCATTGGTGGCACCCCACTGGTTCGTTTGAACGAATCCGTCAAGGGCCTCAAGGCGAATGTCTACGCGAAGGTAGAATCCTTCAACCCAGCAAACTCGGTGAAAGACCGCATCGGCCGCGCGATCGTCGATGCCGCCGAGGAATCCGGCCAGCTGAAGCCAGGTGGCACCATTATTGAGGCTACCTCCGGCAACACCGGTATCGCCCTAGCGCTGGTGGGCGCAGCCCGCGGCTACAAGGTCATCTTGACCATGCCAGAAACCATGTCCAACGAGCGTCGCGTTCTGCTGCGCGCCTACGGTGCAGAAATTGTTCTCACCCCTGGTGCAGCCGGCATGCAGGGCGCCGTCGACAAGGCCAACGAGATCGCTGAGGCCGAAGACAACGCCATCCTGGCCCGTCAGTTCGCTAACCAGGCCAACGCCCAGGTGCATTACAAGACCACTGGCCCAGAAATCTGGGAAGACACCGACGGCAACGTCGACATCTTCGTTGCTGGTATCGGCACCGGCGGCACCATCTCTGGTGCAGGCAAGTACCTGAAGGAAAAGAACCAGGACCTGAAGGCTATCGCCGTTGAGCCAGCCGCTTCCCCACTGCTGACCGAAGGCAAGGCCGGCCCACACAAGATCCAGGGCCTAGGCGCAAACTTCATCCCAGAGATTCTGGATCGTTCCGTATTGGATGAAGTCATCACCGTCAGCAACGAAGACGCCGTCAAGGCTTCCCGCAAGCTGGCTGTTGACGACGGCATTCTGGGCGGTATCTCCACTGGTGCCAATGTCAAGGCCGCCTTGGAGGTTGCAGCTCGTGAGGAAAACGAAGGCAAGAACATCGTCGTGATCATCCCAGACTTCGGTGAGCGTTACGTTTCCACCTTGCTCTACGAAGACATCCGCGACTAATCACCTGTTAGGCTCTTGTCTATGTTCCAGATCGTGTCCCGCATCCGCGAAGATCTTCAGAATGCCCGTGAGCATGACCCTGCTGCACGCGGCACCGTCGAAAATGCGATCGTGTATTCGGGTCTACACGCGATCTGGGCGCATCGCGTTGCCCATTGGTTGTGGCAGCGAGATTGGAAAGGGCCTGCCCGGGTTTTAGCGCAGCTGAACCGATTTTTCACCGGAATTGAAATCCACCCCGGTGCAAAGATCGGTCGGCGCTTTTTCATTGACCACGGCATGGGTATTGTCATCGGCGAAACCGCCGAAATTGGTGACGGCGTGATGCTGTATCACGGTGTCACCCTGGGCGGCCAGGTGCTCACCCAAACCAAGCGTCACCCAACGTTAGAAGACAACGTCGTTATCGGTGCCGGCGCCAAGGTATTAGGCCCGGTGACGATCGGGAAGAATTCCTCGGTCGGTGGCAATGCTGTGGTAACCAAGGATGTTCCGGCTGATTGCATTGCCGTGGGCATCCCCGCTGTGGCACGTCCACGGAAGAAGGAAGAGTGTGAAAAACTGCGCGACCCGGATTACTACATCTAGTCTAGGCAGCTAGCTCTTAGGCATCTAGGAACCGCGCACTAGGCGCCCTAGCGGGGTGCACAGCGCGTGGTCCACACACATGGTTAAAGCCCGGGTATTTCCACCCGGGCTTTCCTGCTGCCTGCAAACCCTGGTTCATCGTGTGGATCTTCCCCTGGGCTTAGCCGCTGCGGAGTGGTTTCAGGCTAGCGCTTTTATTTCGCTACCAGCTCTTGGTATTCCTCGTTTTTCTGCAGGAATTTCTCGTATGCCGGGCAGGTAGGAATAATTTTGAGGCCGTTGTCCCGGGCGTGATCCAAGCTAAATTTGATCAATGGCTTGGACAGGCCGTTGCCTTGAAATTCTTCGTGCACCACGGTGTGGTCAAATTCACGGACGTCGCCGTTGTCTTTGTATTCAGAAAAACCTGCCAGCTCGCCGTCAACGGTTAATTCAAAGCGTGATTCTGCAGGGTTATCAGTGATTTGTTGGTTATGTGCAGTCATGAAACCTCTCCTTTGCTCATGTAGTTTCCGTGGATCGTGTGATCCTTGTGCCGGAAAACCTGACTCCCCCAGTATGCCAGCATTCCTGGCTCCCCTGTATCCGAGTCCGCATCCACGATGCACAAAGCCCGCCAGGATGTTTCTGTAAACATTCTGACGGGCTAGATGTGGCCAGAAGCGGGATCGAACCGCTGACCTTCCACTTTTCAGGCGGATGCTCTACCAACTGAGCTATCTGGCCAAGGAAAATAATCATAGCATTAACGTTTCCGTGAATGCCGGGCATTTTCCTGAGCGACCCTGACGGGACTTGAACCCGCGACCTCCGCCGTGACAGGGCGGCGCGCTAACCAACTGCGCCACAGGGCCTTATTAACTTTGTGTGACTTCGGATTCTGTCTGTGCAGACTCCGTTGCGCACGATGGTTAAGACTACCGTTTGTTTGCATACCTGAGCAAATCTGCACTACAAACACCATAAACCCGCCATCCGAACCTCTTCATCAGGCCCAAAGTTACGCGCATAAAGTTAAACTCCTAGTATGCCTATCGAAAATGTTGCACCCCGCACCATCGTCATCACTGGAGCATCAGATGGAATCGGTGCCGCAGCCGCACACACGCTACACAAGAACCGCCCGGGTGATCGGCTCATCATCGTTGGGCGTAATCCAGACAAGACACGCAGCGTCGCTAGTGCCATCGGCGCAGAGTATTTCACGGCAGATTTCGCTTCCCTGGCGGAGGTTCGAGCGCTTGCCGACGAACTCAACCAGCTGGAACACATTCACGCCTTGGCCAATAACGCCGGCGGCATTTTTGACGGCCCTGTGACCACAACTGATGGTTTTGAACTCACGTGGCAGATCAACGTTGTCGCGCCGTTCCTCTTGACTTCGCTTCTGCAAGATAAACTTCGTGCCGACGACGCCACCGTCGTACAGACTGCCTCTGTGGCGCATTTGTTGATGTCTTATTTTCGCCCGAAAGACCCAAACACCTTCCGGAATTTCAGTTCTTCCCGTGCTTATGGCAACGCGAAACTCGGCGATATGCTGTTGACTCGCTACCTCGACCTGCACGGACTAACAGCGGTGTCTTTTCACCCCGGCGCACTGGCGACCTCGTTTGCGCAAACGTCATCAGGAGTTATTTCCCGGGTTTATTCCAGTGTTGTGGCGAAAGCTCTCAGTGCTCCTTCTGTGGGCGGCGATAACCTAGCGTATTATTTGGCCGGAACTCCGGGGATTCATTTCGACTCCGGCGAGTATTACAACGAGAAACGCCGTCCAGGCAGGCAGCGTCCAATCGCGAAAAATTTGGTGGTCGCGCGTCGAATCTTCGACGATATGTCCAACAAGCTAGGCGTGAGTTGGTAAAGAAAAATCTCGAGGCACCGTTTCTACAACGATGACTCGAGATCTTGTTGGCGACCCTGACGGGACTTGAACCCGCGACCTCCGCCGTGACAGGGCGGCGCGCTAACCAACTGCGCCACAGGGCCAAACTGTGAAAGAGGTTTAGAAAGCTCTTTGTACCCCCAACGGGATTCGAACCCGTGCCGCTGCCGTGAAAGGGCAGTGTCCTAGGCCGCTAGACGATGGGGGCTAGCGTGTTCAACACCTTGTTTCCTTGGTGTCGGCGACTTGCAATACATTAATACATGCCGTGATATTACACAAAACGGCAGGTAATAGACCATTTTTAGCCGTTTGTATGCGGTGCTAAGCAACCAGTAATCTACGAGTATGAGCGCTGCGGATACCCCACAAGAACTCGCACAGACCATGAATACACAGACCATGGATACACAGACCATGGATACACAGACCACCGACGCACAAACCACAGACACACAGAACATGCAACGACGTACAGAACAGGACGACGATCATTGCCCGTGCACCCACCACGAGCATGGGTACAGCGCAGATAAATCCCGCTACCTGTCCCGTTTACGCCGCGTGGAAGGGCAAACTCGCGGGATTCAACGAATGATCGACGAGGACCAATACTGCATCGACATCATCACGCAGATCTCCGCGATCACCTCAGCATTAGAAAATATTTCCCTGGACTTGCTCAACGACCACATCCATTCGTGCGTGGCCGATGCCGCTACCCAATCTGGGCCACAGGCAGAAGCCACGCTGGACGAGGCCATGAAGGCCATCCGGAAGATCGTCAAGAGCTAGCTAGTTCAGCAGCGCGGCAGCTTCGGCGTCGTCAAGTTCGACGATCGTGGTGGTCTCATCAGTGGTCAGTTGCGGTATGACGGCGTCGTCTGGAGCCACCTCGGTAACATCCAGGACTTCCGCATCGAACGGCACAACGTCTGCATCTGGCATCGGCGCCGAGCGCAGCGCACGTGGCTGTATTGTGTCAGCCTCCGCAATACCGAAGAATTTATCCAGCCCACGCACATTGAATTGCGTGGAGTTATAGCGCGAATTGTTCGAGGTGTTCCACTGCGAGATCACCAAGTCCAGGTTATCCAGGGTTGAGCCGGGCGTGATGTAGCCACCATAGGGCTGCGAGAAGTTATCCGGCCCCTGCGGCTGGCTCCACGGCCCGTTGCGCACGATGGTCGCCACCGGAACGCGGTTCCAGTCGGTCGCCAGGTCCCGGGAAATCCGGACCTCCACGGCTAATGTCTGCTCGTTGAACATCGCGAGCACCCAGTGGCCTTGGATATAGCGCAAAGACATTTCTCCGGCCTGTACAGGCTCGCTGAGTACCGGGTGCAGGGTTCTTGTCGACGCCGACTCCCACTGCCCCGTCCGCGGGTTGAAATGTTGCCAGGCGCGCGGGTTGGTGAGCTCGCCAGGCTGCATACGGCTCAGGTACACGTCGTGCTTGCGGCCAAATTTCGTCGACACCTGATAGATCCAACCATCCGGGCCTTGCTCCCAGGACAGTAGCTGCATCAGCCCACCCTTATAGCCGCCGTCGATCGTGCCGACGGATTGCCAGGTAGCGCCGTGGTCGACTGATTTCCAAACTTGCGTGTGCGTGACGTTTCCCAATGGTTTATTCCACATACCCTGCATGTACAGGGTCCCATTGAGGTTGAGCAGGTCGGATGGGATCACGGTCAGACCGTTATTGCCGTGGGAATATTTAATTAGCTGTTCAGCTTTGGCGCCGTCATTCAGTGGCTCCAGGATTTCGATGCGCCCATCCTGGGTTTTCTGGGCGACGACACCAACCGGGCTCATCCATTCACCTTGCCCAAAACGCTGGCCACGGAAAGAATCGCCAAATACCACCGCAAATTTCTTACCCGGGGTGATTTCACGCATGATCCCCAGATCACCGGAATAAAAACCGGCGGCATCGGACTTGCCGACGCCGAGCAGATCACCCAACATCGTGACGTTGAAATCTTGGCGTGGCTGATGCGGTTGCCCTGGTTGGCCCGGTTGGCCCGGTTGGCCAGGCTGTTCCGGGCGTTCTGGCTGCGGTGCTGGACGCTCCGGCTGCGGTGCCGGTTGCAGGGCTGGCCTACTACCTTGCCCACCTCCATTGGAGGAGCTGAACGATGATTGCGCGTGGGCTGCTACCGGAGCCACACCAGAACCAACCCCAATGCTGAAGCTCATTCCCAACGCGATGGCCAGAGCATATGGCCGCTTTTTAGATGAAGGCCGCTGTGCGCGGCGTGGTTTTGTCATAACCAGCAATGTAGACCATCACCTATCCTTGTCATATACCCCATGGGGGTATAACATGAGGCGTATAGCGTCCCAAAAAACGATTACCCCAACAGAAAGGCTCATGATGTCGACCGAGAACGCATCCAACCCAGCAGCAACCTACAATGTCACCGGAATGAGCTGCGAGCATTGTGAAAAAGCCGTACGCGAAGAAGTATCCCAACTGTCCGGAGTTTCCGGCTTAGATGTCAGTGCCGCCAGTGGAGTACTCACCGTGCACTTCCATGAAGGCGCAGAAACCCCAGCTACTGATCAGGACATCATCGCCGCTGTTGATGAGGCAGGCTACACCGCCGAACGCGCATAACGCAGCGCATAAAACTGCGCACAAGACACCACGTAAGTAATGCGTAAACAACGCGCAAAGGAGCATGTTCCACGATGCCCACTCCGACACCATCGTCACCGTCACCGTCCCCAGCCAACGCTGCATCCACTATCGAACTGAATATTTCCGGCATGACGTGCGCATCCTGCGCGGCACGCATCGAAAAGAAACTCAACAAGCATGACGGCGTGCAGGCACAGGTCAACTACGCCACGGAAAAAGCCACCATCACCGGCGGCACGGATGCCTTGGATGCCGACGCATTCATCGCCACCGTCGAAAAGACCGGTTACGGCGCAGAGCTCATTCCAGACGCCAGTGCGCCGGGCTCGCAGGCTCCGCAGGATGCGATGGCCGAAGCTGAACTAGATTCTTTACGACGCCGCCTGATCGTTTCTGCAGTGCTGGCCGTACCGGTTATTGCGCTGGCGATGGTTCCGGCGTGGCAGTTCGACTACTGGGGCTGGGTCTCGCTGGCGTTGACGCTCCCGGTCGTGCTGTGGGCCGGGTGGCCGTTCCATAAGGCCACGTGGCAAAACCTGCGCCACGGCAGCGTGACCATGGATACGCTGATTTCGCTGGGAACCTCCTCGGCGCTGCTGTGGTCGCTGGTCGCGCTCATCTTCGGTTCGGCGGGTGATGCCGGCATGCGTCACGGTTTTGATTTCACCGTCTCGCGTGGCGACGGGCTCAGCCACATTTACCTCGAAGTCGCCGCTGGCGTGATCACCTTCATTCTGCTCGGGCGCTACTTCGAGAAGCGCTCGAAACGCACCGCCGGTTCTGCCTTGCGCGCGCTGCTGGATCTCGGTGCCAGTGAAGTCACGGTACTGCGCGATGGCTCGGAGACCACCATCAGCATCGATGAGCTGGCCGTCGGAGATGAATTCGTCGTCCGTGATGGCGAAAAGATTGCCACCGATGGCGTGATTGTCTCCGGCCACAGCACCATTGATACCTCGATGCTCAGCGGTGAATCCATACCAGTAGAAGCAGGCCCGGAGGACTCTGTCGCTGGCGCCACGATCAACGTCGGCGGCGGCAAACTGGTTGTGCGCGCCACGAAAGTCGGCGCAGACACCCAATTGGCGCAGATGGCCAAGATGGTCGAAGACGCACAATCGGGCAAGGCTTCTGCCCAGCGGTTGGCCGATAAAATCTCGGGAATCTTCGTGCCCATTGTCATCGGCGTCTCCGTCCTCACGCTGGTCGCGTGGCTGCTCATCGATGGTGACTGGGCTGCCGCGTTTACCGCCGCAGTTGCTGTGCTGATCATCGCCTGCCCGTGCGCGCTGGGGCTGGCAACTCCCACTGCTTTGCTGGTAGGCACCGGCCGTGGCGCACAGATGGGCGTGCTGATCAAGGGCCCAGAGGTACTCGAACAGTCCCGCGGCATTGATCGCGTCGTCCTGGATAAAACCGGCACCGTCACCACCGGCGTGATGGAGCTTGCCGACGTCATCACCGCCGAAGGCGTCAACCGTGACGAAGTCCTGCATCTCGCCGGAAGCCTGGAGCACGAATCCGAGCACCCGATTGGCCGCGCGATCGCCCGGGCAGCAGCGGACAAGCCTGCCAACGACAGCCGCAGCCTCAGCGAGGTCACCGAATTCGAATCCATCCGCAGCGCTGGCGTGCGCGGAGTGGTGGATGGCCGCCAGGTCGCCGTCGGCAAGCCAAGCCTGGCAGATAACGAAGACCTGGGTGCGTTGCAGCAGCCGTTTTTCGACGCGCAGCAACAAGGACACACGGCGTTGGCTGTGCTTGTCGACGGCTCCCCCGCCGCCGTACTGACCGTGGCCGATCAGGTGAAACCCACCAGCGCTGCGGCCATCCAGCAATTCCAGGAGCTTGGCATTGAAACCATGCTGCTGACCGGCGATAACCAGGCAGTGGCGGACACCGTCGCAGCCGAAGTAGGCATTGACCACGTGAAAGCGGAAGTCATGCCGGAAGATAAGGTCGCGGTGATCGAGGAATACCAGGCTCAGGGCTATCAGGTCGCGATGGTCGGCGATGGTATCAACGACGCCCCTGCCCTGGCGCAAGCCGATCTGGGCATGGCGATGGGCACCGGCACCGATGTGGCTATGGAATCCGCCGACATCACGCTGGTGCGCGGCGATCTGCGGGCAGCCACCGACGCGATCCGGCTGTCCCGCCGCACGCTCGGCACCATCAAAGGCAATCTGTTCTGGGCTTTTGCTTATAACACCGCCGCACTTCCCCTGGCTGCTCTCGGTTTGTTGAATCCGATGCTCGCCGGGGCGGCGATGGCGCTATCGAGTGTGTTTGTCGTCAGCAACAGCCTGCGCTTGCGTGGATTCAAATCTACTGCGGGTACGGATTAGTGCGCTTGCCGCTCCACGTGGGTCTTGAGCGAAGACACGAAAAAGATCCACCCTTCGGTGACTCCTTGCAGCATCACAGAATCTTCGGAATCAAAGCCAGTATGGTTCAGGCAGGCCATCGTCCCAGGCATCCCGTTGTCTGAGGATTACACGACACAACCCCGGTCAATTTCCTGACCGGGGTTGTGCGCGTTATGTGGGCCCTGCGGGGGTCGAACCCGCGACCTTCGGATTAAAAGTCCGCAGCTCTACCAACTGAGCTAAAGGCCCAACAGCTCACTATGCTAATACATGCCAAACATAATTAAAAATCACCCCAGCTAGGTGCGGAAAGCACGCTAGCTTGGGGTGTCAGGCAGCGGCCCAACAGGGCCCGGCAGACGCTAGTTGCAGCTAGACAACCAGTAAGGGCTCGGAATTAGTCCGGAATTAGTCCTGCTTACCGCGCATATCGCCGTATTCTTCGAAGTTGCGCTGGAAATCGAAGGCGGTTTCCAGGTCAACCGGGGTGTGGACGTGCTGCTGTTTCATAGCACGGTCGAAGTATGCCTGCAGTTCGTCGCGGTAATCTGGGTGTGCGATCGCAATCATCTTCTCAGCACGGTCACGTGGGGTCAGACCACGCAGGTCGGCGTAGCCGTACTCGGTAATGAAGACCATGGTGTCGTGCTCAGTGTGGTCGATGTGTGAGGCGAATGGAACAATCGCGGAGATCGCACCACCCTTGGCCTGGGATGGGGAGATGAACGTCGAGATGTAGGCGTTACGGGTGAAGTCACCGGAGCCACCGATGCCGTTCATGACGCGGGAGCCCATGACGTTGGTGGAGTTGATGTTGCCGTAAATGTCGGCTTCAATCGCGCCGTTCGAAGAGATCAGGCCCATGCGGCGGATGACCTCTGGGTGGTTAGAGATCTGCTGTGGGCGCAGGATGATGTGCTCGCGGTACTTCTCTGCCTGTTCGTTCATTTTCTCCGCATATTCTGGGGACAAAGCGAACGAGGTAGCCGAGGCCACGGTCATCTTGCCGGCGTCGATCAGGTCGAGCATGCCGTCCTGGATAACCTCGGTGTACGCGGTGATGTTTTCGAACTTGGAGTCCAGCAGGCCAGCCATCACGGCGTTAGGCACGTTACCGACACCAGACTGCAGGATGAACTGATCATATTCCAGACGTCCCGCTTCAACCTCAGCTTCCAGGAACTTCAGGAAGTTCTGGGCGATCTTCTCGGAGATTTCATCTGGCTCGCTGAATGGGGCGTTGCGGTCTGCCGCATCGGTTTCGACGACTGCGACAACCTTTTCTTTGTCAATCTCGATGTATGGGGAACCAATACGGTCACCCACGTTGACGATCGGCACTGGGGTACGGTTTGGCTTGCGCGGAATCTGGTAAATGTCGTGCATGCCCTCGAGGTTTTCGGACTGCCAGGAGTTGACCTCGATGATGACCTTGTCGGCGTTGTCGATCCATTCCAGGTTGTTACCCACAGCAGACGATGGCACGATCTTGCCGTCTTCGGTGATCTTGGTGGCCTCGATAACAGCTACCTGGAAGCGACCAAAAAAGCCCTGCTCAACCTGCAGGCCCAGGTGGGACAGGTGAATGTCCTGGTACTTGGCTTCGCCAGCGTTGAACTGCTTGCGCAGGTTCGGGTCAGAGTTATAAGGGGTGCGGTAGTTAATGGCATTGGCTTCTGCCAGCACACCGTCGCACTCTGGCGCGGTGGAAGCGCCGGTGAACAGATCGATCTTGAATTCTTCGCCCTTGTCGTGGGCTGCTTTCGCCTTGTTGGCAATAGCGGTAGGAACGGCCTTCGGGTAGCCAGCGCCGGTAAAGCCGGACATTCCGATCTTGTCGCCGTTGTTGACGTGCTCCGCAGCCTGTTCAGCGGAAACGATCTTGTCTTTGAAGAATTCGTTGAGGATACGGTCAGCCACGTTAATCTCTCCTTGTTCTGAACGTTGTGAACTTCGTTAGGTTGTGAACTTCGCGTTCGTGTTGAGTGCACGCTGTGCAGGCGTTAGAGCCCAGATTCCCACATGGGGGCTAGGACTCAGTTTCTGCGTAGCGCTTCTGACACCACAGTATAGCGGAGGTCACTGTGATTGTGTTCATGATGAATACTAATACAGCTCATAGCCCCAATAGATCCACGTCATAGTTCGTGATCACCGCGTTTATGATCGCACCGGTGGCCGTTTGGCGTATTTCCCAACGTTGAGCACAATAGGGCCTGTGAGCTTAACAATTGGCCCCCACCGGCTTTCTTCCCCCGTCGTCCTCGCCCCCATGGCTGGGGTGACCAATGTCGCTTTTCGACGTCTCTGCCGCGAGCAAGAAATCACGAAAACCGGCACGGTTTCTGGTTTGTATGTCTGCGAAATGGTCACCGCCCGCGCGTTGGCTGAGCGTAACGAAAAAACCTTACACATGACGACGTTCGCGCCGGAAGAATCTCCGCGTTCGTTGCAGCTGTATACCGTGGATCCGGAATGGACCTATAAGGCTGCGAAGATGATCGTCGAGGAGAACCTGGCTGATCACATTGATATGAACTTCGGCTGCCCGGTGCCGAAGGTCACCAAGCGCGGTGGTGGTGCTGCCTTGCCGTATAAGCGCCGGTTGTTCGGCCAGATCGTGGCCGCCGCGGTCAAAGCCACCGAAGGTACCGATATCCCCGTAACCGTGAAATTCCGCGTCGGCATTGACGACGAACACCACACGCATCTCGACGCCGGCCGTATCGCCGTGGAGGAAGGTGCCCAGGCAGTCGCGCTGCACGGGCGTACCGCCGCGCAACGTTATTCCGGCACCGCGGACTGGGAACAGATCGCCGCGCTGAAACAACACCTGGCGCACACGGGAATTCCGGTGCTGGGCAATGGCGATATCTTCAAGGCCTCGGATGCCTCGGCGATGATGGAAGCCACCGGCTGCGACGGCGTCGTCATCGGGCGTGGGTGTTTGGGTCGGCCGTGGCTGTTTGCTGAGCTGTCTGCCCACCTGCGCGGCGAGCAGCCCCCTGCCCCACCAACTTTAGGTGAACTCACCGGCATCATCACCCGGCACGCGGAATTGCTCGCTGAGCACCAGGGTGAACAGCGAGCCTGCCGTGATCTGCGCAAGCACATGGGTTGGTACCTGCGCGGCTACCCAGTTGGCGGTGAGGTCCGGGCGCGCCTATCCAAGGTGTCGAGCCTGGCGGGTCTTGCCGACGAGCTAGCTCCCTGGGCAGACTCTGACGCGCTTGCCGACGACGCCGACGGCGCCCGCGGACGCCAAGGCTCCCCGTCGAAGGTGGCGCTGCCAGAGGGTTGGTTGGATGATCCACAAGATGATGCCCGCGCGCTTGCCGGTGCGGAGGCAATCAATTCCGGGGGATAACCAAGAGTTTTCCCGAACTTCACGTTCTGCCAGCCGCGGGGTAATCTCGTGGCAACTTTGTGTTTTTAGTCTCGTATCTATGCGTACTGCATATCGAGACACACTAAATAATTTTGCCAATGACATCGTTGAACTCAGCGACACCGTCCACCAGGTGATGGACTTGGCTTCGCAGGCGTTGTTGGCGCAGCCAGAAGCCGCACAAGAACTCGCTGCCCAGGCCGTCGCTCGCACGGAGGATCTGGATGCGATCCGCGAGCGCAGCGAAGCCCGTGCTTTCGAGCTGCTCGCCTTGGAAGGCCCGGTTGCTTCGGAACTCCGCCAGGTGGTTTCTTCGATTTATATCGTGGAGGATTTCACACGCATGGCGGCCCTTGCCACGCACATCGCCACAGCGGTGCTGCGCCGTTCACCGGAGCGCGTGGTACCGGAGTCAGTCACCCCGGATTTCGCGCAGCTAGCTGAGCTTGTCGACGACATGGCGCAACAAACCAACGCAATCCTGAAAGATCCTGCAGGCGGGATTGATACGGCAATGAATGATGATGACGACGCCGTCGACAAGCTCAATGCCACGTTGCTGGCACTGACCACTGCCGATGATTGGGCACATGGTTCACGCGCGGCCGTGGATGTGGCCATGCTGGCTCGCTATTACGAGCGCTATGCCGATCACTGCGTCAATGTGTGCGCACGCATCGTCTTTTTGGCCACCGGAAAACTACCCGAAGGTTTTTTGAGCTCGCAGTTCAACATCGATTGAGGCCTGTCAGCGGCAACAAAAATAGCCGCGGTCATTGTGACCGCGGCCCTATCTTAGGTTACCCAAGATTAATCGAGATTAACCAAGGTTGTTTCTGGTTTCAGGCGGCTAGCCAAACCTACCCGCAATATAATCCTCGGTTTCTTTCTTGCCCGGGTTTTCAAAGATCGTTTTCGTGTCACTAAATTCCACCAAATGCCCCGGCTTCCCGGTCGCTTCTAAAGAAAAGAATCCGGTTTTATCCGATACACGCGCCGCCTGCTGCATATTATGGGTGACCACAACAATCGTGTAATCCCGTTTCAACTCATGAATCAGATCTTCCACCGCCAGCGTCGAAATCGGGTCCAACGCCGAACACGGCTCATCCATCAACAACACCTCTGGCTCCACGGCAATGGCGCGCGCAATACACAGACGCTGCTGTTGACCACCAGATAGTCCCCCGCCGGGCTTATCCAGGCGGTCTTTGACCTCTTCCCACAAATTCGCCCCGCGCAATGATTTCTCTGCCACCTCACGCAAACGCTTTTTATCTTTCACCCCAGCCAGCTTCAAACCAGCAACCACGTTTTCTTCGATCGACATCGTCGGAAACGGGTTCGCCTTCTGAAACACCATGCCCACATTCATGCGTACCGCCACCGGGTCCACGTTGTGAGCGTAAATATCCTGCCCGTCCAGCAAAATCTTGCCAGCCACACGCGCGCCGGGGATGACCTCGTGCATGCGATTCAGCGTGCGCAGCACGGTGGATTTGCCGCAGCCAGACGGCCCAATAAACGCCGTAACGGCTTGCGCGGGGATCGTGAGGTTGACGTTTTGTACCGCGTGAAAATCACCGTAGTAAATGTTGACATCATCCAGCACGAGCTTCGGATCACACATGAGAATTAATCACCTTTGGTTAGCGGGAGGTTTTCACAGAGAATTTGGCGGAAATCAGCCGGGCGATGCCGTTGAGCACGGCAACGAATAGCACCAGGGTCAACGCAGCGCCCCACAGTTTCGCGGCTACCTCATCGGAGGTTCCGGCTTTGTACATATCCAGCATCATCAGTGGCAGCGAGGATTGCGGCCCACCGAATGGATTGATATTCAACGACGAGGTAGACCCCACCAGGATCAGCACCGGAGCGGATTCACCCATGATGCGCGCAATCGCGAGCACGATCCCGGTTCCGATACCAGACATCGCGGTAGGCAATACGATGCGCACGATGGTTTTCCATTTCGGAACACCCAGTGCATACGCGGATTCACGCAGCTCCATGGGCACCACTCGCAGCATTTCTTCACAATTGCGCACCACGATCGGGATCATCAACAACACCAGCGACAGCGCTACGGCAGCACCAGAACGCTCGAATCCCAGAACCGTAATCCACAGCGCGTAGACGAACAACGCGGCCACGATGGAGGGGACACCGGACAGGATGTCCACCATGAACGTCGTCAAGCGCGCCAGTGGGCCACCCTGGGAATATTCCACCAGGTAAATCGCGGTCAAAATGCCGATGGGGATGGAAATAAGCGAAGCGATGGCCACCTGGACCAGCGTGCCGACGATCGCGTGCAGTGCGCCACCGCCGATATCGTGCAAGCGGATACCGCGCTGGGAATACTGCCACCAGCCGGCATCGAGAATTGTGGGCAATCCGCGCGAGATTACTTCCCACAGCACCCAAACCAGCGGGATCAACACGATGACCACTGCCAGCCACACACTGATGGTGGCGATTGTGTCGGCGGTTCGGCGTTTTTGTGAAAGTCCGGCAGTTTCTAGAGTTGCTGGCGTCATGATGCACCCTTTTTCGATTTCGGTTTCGCCGTGGATTTCGACACCACCAGTGAACGTGCCGCCGCGTTAACCACGAAGGTGAGAATGAACAGCACCAAACCAGCAGCGATATACGCCCCGGCGCGCAACGGATTAGAGAATTCTGGCGCGGCGTTCGCGATCAAGGTGGCAAACGTGGTGCCGCCGTCGAAAAGCGAAAAACGGAATTTTGTGAGCGGCGAGACGATCATGTACAGCGCCATGGTTTCCCCCAGTGCGCGGCCCAGGCCCAGCATCGAGCCGGAGATATAGCCGGAGAAACCAAATGGCAGCACCGTCATGCGCACTACTTCCCAGCGTGTGGCACCCAATGCCAACGCGGATTCGACCTGGCCCGCCGGGGTTTGGCGGAAGATTTCGCGGGCGGTGGCGGCGATGATCGGCAGGATCATGATTGCCAAAACCACCGAACCGGTAAAAATATTGCGTCCGGTCACAAATGACGGTGAGTTTGGGTAGACGGTGAACAGGAAAAACCCGCCGGCCCAGCCGTGTAGCCAGTCATAGAAATCTGACAAGAACGGCCCGAGCACCTGCCAGCCCCACAGGCCATACACGATCGATGGGATGGCGGCCAGCATGTCCACCAAAAATCCGAGGGGTTTGACCATTCGGGCGGGGGCATAACTGGATAGGAAAATCGCGATGCCC
The DNA here is from genome assembly GCF_000375525.1 of Corynebacterium propinquum DSM 44285. Taxonomy (GTDB): domain Bacteria; phylum Actinomycetota; class Actinomycetes; order Mycobacteriales; family Mycobacteriaceae; genus Corynebacterium; species Corynebacterium propinquum. Next base: position 35,372 of record NZ_AQXC01000007.1, on the reverse strand, counting down.
AGCGCAACCGGCATGGCAAGTAGCAGCGCCAAAGCGGAGATCAGCACCGTGGACCCCAGAATAGAGGCAATGCCGAAGGTCATCTCTTGCGGATCGGAGGTTACCCAATCCCGCCCGTAGGTGAGGAATCCGAGGTAGCCCTCGGTATTGCGGTTCAGTGCCGGGACCGCTTGCAGAACCAAGAAGATGCCGATGGCGGCGATCATCAAGGTCATCAGCAGCGCCGACGTCGACGATGCGGTGCGGAAAACCCGGTCGCCGATGCGTGTTCGTGCCTGCGACATTATCGGATGCTTTCTCGTTTCTTACAGCTTCGGGCTTTTCTTAAAGCTTCGGGATCTTAGGATTGCGCACCAGAACCAGCGCTAGCGCCCGAGCCAGCACCAATGGCATCAACCGCATCATGCAGACGCTGCAAGTGCTCCCCGGTCACCGGGATGTAGCCAGAGGCTGCCAACTCCTCATCCTGGGATTCCAGCATGACGTTGAGGAAATCCTTCACCTGGGTTTCGGTTTCTTCGTCGTAGCCATCCGAGCAGACGATCTCGTAGGTGGTGAGAATCAGCGGGTATGCACCTTCGTCGTCAGAAGCGAACAAGGCATCGGAATCAACGACCATATCGTGCGGAGCTTCGTCGCCTTCCGCGCCCGTGAATTTCAGGTTATCGAGGGCCACCCCCACGGATTCTTCGCTCAGTTCTACCGGGCCGGAGCCGAAATCCAGGCGGGCTATGCCCAGGCCGGTTTGTTCCGCGAATCCGGATTCCACATACGTGATGGCGCCATCAATGGATCCGGTCTGGCTGGCGACACCGCTGGAGCCGTTCGCACCCTCACCGACCTTTTGCGGGAATTGCTTGCCCGCAGAATCCCAGTGGCCAGTCGAGGCAGTCAAAAACTTCTGGAAGTTATCCGAGGTACCGGATTCATCCGACCGGTATACCACGGTGATCTTGGTATCTGGCAGTTCCGCATCCGGGTTGGCCTCGGCGATTTCTGGATCATCCCAGCTGGTGATCTCGCCGGAAAAGATCTTGGCGACGGTGTCTACTGGCAGGTTCAGCTCTCCGTCGATGCCTTCCAGGTTATAGGCAATGGCGACCGGCCCGATGACCATCGGCAGGTGCCATGCATCGTTGCCTTCGCAGCGATCGGCAGCGGCCTGTACTTGGTCGTCTTTGAGCGGTGAATCAGAACCGGCAAAATCCACATTGCCCGCGATGAATTCGGTTTGCCCGGAACCGGAACCGGTCGGGTTGTAGGCCAGGGTGGCATCAGTCAGCGAATTGAATTGCACGCCGAAATAATCCATCGCGTTTTGCTGGGAGGATGCACCCTCGCCAATGAGCTCGCCGGTGGCGGTGTGATCGCTATCGTCGGCATCGTCGGCAGTGCTAGCAGCTTCATCTACTTCCGAGCATGCGATCAACGATGCCGATAAAGCCACCGCTCCCAGTGCTGCAGAAGCTTGCCGCAGCTTGTTACGGGCAATAGCAGTACGGGAAAAAGCGGTGCGGTTGGTCAAAGTCATGGGAACCTTCCTGGATTACTGTGTAGTTCTTCACGCGGTAGTTCTTAAACACGTTGCCGCGCTCACAAAAACTCACAGTAAGAGACGTATGTAACCAGGAAGGAAAATCACTATGGACTTCGTGTGAAGTCTCTGGAAACCTTTATGGTCGGGTGAAAAACCGACCACAACCGCTAGTTCTTAGCACCGTTTCCGCTGCTAGCGGCATAGACCACGTGGTTTTCCGCGATGTCGAAACCGGACTTTTCATACACCCGCACGGCCGATTCATTATCCTTTTCGACATACAGGATGACTTCCGTTGCCCCTTTGTTCACCATTTGTTTAATTCCCCGGCGCAGCAGGTGCCCAGACAAGCCACGGCCTTGATACGCGTTAGCCAGCCCAATCACATAGACCTCACCGACGGCTTTCGCGGAATCTTCGGCAGCCCCGTGCCATTTCGTCCAGTGAAAACCTGCCTGCGCAGGACGCTTGTCGACGCCCTCGGCAGCATCGTCCCACAAAAAGATCACGTCGTGCGGATCAAACCAGTCGGCCTCCATGGCGCGATGCAGCCGGTCCGTATCCCAACCGCCTTGTTCAGGGTGCCAGGAAAACGCCTGGTTATTCGCCTCTATCCAGCTGTTTTCTACATGCTCGGTGCCGAATCGTTCTACCGAATCCGGGTAATTCGCGGCCACGAAACCGTCGGGGGTCTCGCCCGGTTCAGCGGATTTCTGCAAGGCCGCGCCAGTCACGGACATCACCAGCAGGTGGCGGACAATTTCCAACTGCTGCTTGTGCGCGATCGCTTCGGCCGCCGGCAACTGTCCGTGTGCCCAGACTTGCAGGCTCGTGCCGACGAGCTCACGCAGATGCTGATACAAACACGTGCCAAATCCTTGGCCGCGATGGCTAGGAGCGATCACCATCTCCGCATTCACGTCACCGTTCGCGTCACTGTTTGCACCGTCAGCACTGTCTCCACCGGCACCGGCATCCGCATCGGCCCCGGCCCCGGCAGGTTTCCAGCCATCCAGGCCTGCCAGCCCCACTAGCTCGTCGTCAAGAAAAACCAGCACGTGCTGGTGGCCAACGCGGGTATCCGATAGCCCCGCGACGAACTGCTCGGACAGTGGAGCAAAACCGTCGGTAGATTCTGCGTCCTGCGCAATTTTCTCAGCGGCCTCGCGCGTCGCGGGAACAATGTCTTTCGCTGTCGTAACGCTGTCTTTCCCAGCGCCGTCTTGTGCGATCCCGGACAGATCTTCTTCTGCAAGCGTGTCGTCGGCAAGAGTAGTCAGTTGGAACCGTAAACGATCGCAATTAGTCATGCCCCCACCCTAATGCGGTATGAATGAGGAATGTCGTCGATCGTCGTCAAGCGCACAACTGCCCGCCGTGTGGCCTGGGCATTGGGTCTCGCGGGTGTAGTGGGCATCGCCTGGATTGGTGATACTGCTGTGGCATCGAATGTGGAACGCACAATCTCTGATGCGGTATACGAGACTTACGCGCCCGAGGCCGGGCATGAGCTAGCCACGCCACCATCGGTGTATGTTGGCGGGATTCCCTATCTGCAGGCTTTGGGTTCGGCCCAGGTGCCCGTTGTCGGGGTATCCGCGCTGGATGTCGATGTGGACGGCGTCGGCATGGTCAACACTGGGGTCACGCTGCAGGGGGTAAGCGCTGAACCGAATCAGGTGTGGTCGGGCGATTTTGTGGGTGCGAAAGCGCAATCTATGCGACGCACGCTGCGTTTGGATGGCGTGGCGATGGGTGAATGGCTAGACATGAAGGATCTGACGATCTCACATCCGGAAAATATTTCCCCAGGTGGTGGCACCGCAACCGAGGCCGTGTTTCAGGGGCGTCCGCCGGGATTCCATGAGCAGGTATCCGTGCTGGCCACGTTGCGGTTGGTCGGTGATGAGTTTCAACTGCGGCCGAAAGAAATTGTCAGCTCGTCGGTACACCCGGATGATGCGGACGACGACGCGCTGGCAGCCTTTGATCTGACCGTGGATACCACCACGTTGCCGTTAGACCGAGCCGCAGATGCGGTGTATCTGGAAGGCGGTTCCATCGTGTTCGAGGCTGTACGCAATAACGTGATTGTGCAGCCGGAATACCTCACCCCGGTCGGTAGTGCTGGCAACCGTTAGATCCGGAATAAATCGCGCACCACGGCCCACACACCGCGCTGCTGCACCGGGATGATTTCTTCTGGCGAGAACACCTCGATGGCATCCGGGATGCTGTTGAGTTCCACGGTTTTCAGCTTGCCCTGGGTTTCGCCGTCGGCCTGAAAACGCAGCTCCGTGTCACATTCCAGGGTGATGCGCGTGGCATCGTCAAAACGCAGCGTGCGCGCATCGGTGAACTTATTCAACCGGCCCTTTTCGTCCGCGCCAAACAAGTGCAGTAAGCCGACGAAGCCACCGAAGCCTTTCAGGTCTGTCAACCCAAATGTTCCCAGCCCCTTATCGAAGGAGTTGCGCGGATTGGTGACCACCGGCAATGGGCCCAAAAAGGTCCAGGGGTTCGTGTTCGAAGCAAACACGAGTGGGGCTTCGTCGATGTGCTGGGTTTGTCCCTCGGCGGATTCTGCGTGCGCACTGATTTTCGGCGGCGCATTCAGGATGCGATGCCACGCCTGGTAGGAAATGCGCAAGTAGCGCAGCGGAGTGGCGGCGAAGCCTTGTTCGCGGAGTTTGTCGATGTTGTGTAGCACGTCGGCGTCAATACCGATGCCCGCGTTGATGGCAAACCAGCGGTCGTTCCAGGTGCCCAAGCGAATGCGTCGGCGCAGATTCTGCTTAATGTGGCCCACCACAAGCTCCGTGGTGTGCACGGCATCGCGCGGGTAGCCCAGCGCGCGCACGAATACGTTCGCCGACCCAGTCGGGATCACCGCTAATGCAGGAACCTCAGAGGCTTTTCGACGGTCGTCGCCCACCTTACCCAGCAACCCGTTGACCACCTCGTTGACGGTGCCATCACCGCCGACCGCGATAACCACGTCGAAATCATCGCGGCTCAACCCGCGGGTCATATCCTCGGCGTGCCCGGCGTAGTGGGTGAACTTGGTGAGCAAATGCGAATCATCAATACTGCGCACCAGCGGGATGATGCGGCGGAACAGTTCATTGGTTTGACTCGTCGAATTTGGATTAGCGATTAACAGGATGCGCACGAATGACTAGAGTAGCCGATCGCACGGTAGAATTGACGGTTATGACATCCGAGGAGCAGAACACCCCGAAAAACCAGAAAGACGCAAACGACAAAGTAGATCCACAGATGCGTTTGGATGGCAACGAGGCCATCAATCTAGCCGAGAAACAGGCGAAGAAAACCGCGGACAAGAACATCCCGCAAACCGGCCTGGGCAAACTACCAGTCCCGGATGACACGGCAAACCTACGTTACGGGCCAAATCTGAACGACGGCCTGCTGGGCGTGCTGCCCCTGATTGGCGTGTGGCGCGGTGAAGGCCAGGCGGTCACTGCCGATGGCCAGCACACTTTTGGCCAAGAAATCATCTTTTCGCACAACGGCGAAAACCACGTGAAGTACGATTCCCGCACCTGGTTCATTGATGAAAACGGCAAGCCAGCCGGCGCTTCCCGGCGCGAAACCGGCTACTTGCGCATCGACAACAAGGATGCCATGGAGTTGACGTATACCTCTTCTGACGGCATCGTTGAGATCATGTACGGGCAGCCACACAATGAGCGTTCTTGGGAGCTGCAATCTGCTTCCACCATGGTCACCGAGACCGGCCCGAAAACACTGGGTCCTGGTAAGCGTTTGTACGGCCTGATGCCGAATAATGACCTGGGTTGGGTCGACGAGCGAGTCACCGACGGCGAGCTGGCACCGTATATGTCGGCGCAGCTGCAGCGCGTGGCCGGTTAACGGACGGCCCTGATCGGCCCTGATCGGTCGCTGCTGCTGCAGCCACTGCTACTGCTACTGGCGGTTGCTAGAGGCTGAGCGCTTGTTCGATCAGCGCGCGGATTTCCGCGTGATTTTCTGGGGCCGGTAGCTCTACGACGTCGGCATCGCCGCCAGTTGCCTCAAGCCCGCCCAATCTGGTCACTCGCGCGGCGATCCGCACCGAGGAAATCAACCACACCGATTCCGCCTGGTACAGCTCCCCTGCTGTAACCGGGCGGTTTTCGCATCTCCAGCCACGGGCTGCCGCATACTCGAATAGAGCATCGACCGTGGTACCCGCCAGCACATCTCCCGCAGGGGTAACCAAGCGGCGCTTGCCGACGCCGACGCCGTCGTCCCGGAGCACCAGAACCACCGTGGAGGTCGCGCCTTCTAGCACGCGGGTTTCGCGTTCCGACGAACCGATGGCGGGTTCCACGAAGATCACGTCGTCGAAGCCGCGTGCTTGCCGTAACGCAGACATCGTGGCCGCATAGTTCACGGTTTTCGCCCCCACCGTCGTCGTCCAGCCGCGCGGGGCCAATTGCGCGCGTACTCCCTCGCGGCGCTGGCGCAGCACAGATTCGGTTACTGGGGCGATCACCAGCCAGGCGGTTGGTTGCATCCCACGTGCAGCAACAGATTGCCGCCCGCGGGAATAGGTCCAGGTGCATTTCGCATCGACATCACTGGCATCAACACCGCCGATATCGACACCGCTGGCGTCGGCAAGCGCCCCTGCCCGCTGCCCTGCCTCAGCGAGGTGCTGTTGCCAATCAGTAACCGCCGCCTTTGTCGCGCGTGCCCAAAGCTCACGTTCCGGTACCGGCAATTCCAAGCGCTGCGCAGAACGCTGCAAGCGGTCCAGGTGTCGCTGCAGATTCGCCGCACGCCCAGCACGCACCAGCACAGACTCAAAAACCGCTTCGCCCCTGGTCACCGCGGCATCGTCCCAGAAGACCACCGGTTGCGCTGGATCATGGCGGCGGAAAGTTCCCGCGCCCGTATCAAGGGTATAGACCACCGGTGTCAACGGCGCTGCTGGAGATTGCTCACACATGTCATGGATTATGCCAAGGATCTAGCGCTACCATGGTGGTGTGACTACGCATTACCGTTCTGTACTGCTGAACCGTCCGGATGCCATGGCTTATCAGGAGGATCCACCACACCCGGATGTCACCGGTGTGGCCTGGCATTACGGTGAGCCGCTGAGCGAACAGCGCGCCATTGAATCCGCCGGCGCCATCGTGGATCGTTCCCACCGCCGCGTGTTAAAAGTATCCGGCCCGGAAGCCGCCGCGTTTTTGCATAATTTGCTTTCGCAAAAACTGGACGACGTTTCCGCTGGTTGGTCCGGGTCCGCATTGGATCTGGATACGCAGGGCCGCATTCTGCACACCATGGATATCGCGGTGACCACCGAAAAAGATGCTCGCGCTGCAACTGGCGCTGACACTGTCTCCGCCGAAACCGCTGACACCGATGGATCTGCAGGATCTGCGGGATTGGTTTTTTACCTCGACTGCGAAGCCAACCAGTTCGACTCCCTGCGGGATTTCTTGCAGAAGATGATCTTCTGGTCGCAAGTGAGCATTGAGGAAGCCGACCTGGCAATCATCACCGTGCTCGGCGGCCCGGTGGATATCGAACTGCCTTCGCAGACGCTATATTCGCGCACGGTTTCGACGAAAAATTCTGGCGGCGCGGGGTTCGGTTCGACCGCGAGCACACAACCAACCACTGGTTTGTGGGAAACCAACCGCACAGATATCGCGGTACCGCGGGAGCAGCTGGAAGCAGCCGTCGAGGAGCTCGAGAGTGCCGGACTGCAGCTTATCGGGCTGATGGCTTATACCGCCGAGCGAGTCAAAGCACTCGAGCCAGAGGCAATTGATCTGGATGAAAAATCCATCCCGCATGAGATTCCGCATTGGATTGGGCGCGGGGAACGCATCGGTGCCGTGCACCTGGAAAAGGGATGCTACCGCGGACAAGAAACCGTCGCCCGCGTAGAAAATTTGGGTCGCAGCCCGCGGCTGGTGGTATTGCTGCACTTGGATGGTTCGGCTCCGACGATGCCGAGCCCGGGTGCGGAGATTCAGGCGAAGGGTCGACGCGTCGGCACGCTCGGCACCGTGATTGATGATTGCGACTATGGGCCGATCGCACTCGGCATCGTGAAACGCTCCGCGCTGGATGCAGGACAAGTCAACATTGGTGATGTCGCTGCAAGTATTGATGCGGAATCTATCCCGGTTGAAGAAGGCGAAAAGGCTGGTAGGGCGGCTATTAACAAGTTGCGCGGACGTTAGTTTTCCCCCGGTGCAGAATTTTTTGCGGTTTTGCTCTATCCTGTAACACAGGACGAATAGAAAAGCAGATGGGGCATCCGAATTCCCTGGATTGCCCTTAACCCAAAGGGGGTCATGGCTATGGGTCGAGGACGCCAGAAGGCAAAGCAGACTAAAGTTGCCCGGGAGCTGAAGTACAACTCCCCAGCAATGGATCTGGACTCGCTCCAGAAAGAGCTCGCTTCTCAACCGCCGGGACGCGGTTGGTCTGAGGACTCCGACGACGAGTACGACTCTGACTACCGCGAAGACTAATCGCTAGGCCCATTGTGCGTACCACGCATATCGGGCTTAATACTTGAGTTTTACCCCGCTACCCTTTCCGGCCGCTACAGTTTCCGCTGTAGATTCCGGTAAGGGTAGTTTTTGCGTGTGCTAGACGGCGGGGGCTATCCCCCGCCGGGGTTAGAACCACTAGAGCTGTGGCTTAGAGCTGTGGGTGCTCGCCGTGCATGACGACGCGTGGCTCACCCTGTTCTGCAGCACGAACCGTGCCCAGTTCCCAGGCGTCGATGTGGCGCGCGGTAAGTACGGCGAGTGCGCGGTCGCGGTCTTCTGGTGCGACGACGGCGATCATGCCCACGCCCATGTTGAAGGTTTCTTCCATGGCATCGAGGCTGACGTTGCCGGTTTCGGAAATCTTTTTGAAGATCGGCCCCGGTGTCCAGGTGGTGCGGTACACATCAGCGGCCAAGCCTTCTGGGATGACGCGCTCCAGGTTTTTCGCCAAACCACCGCCGGTGACGTGGCAGAATACCGATACCGAACATTCCGACATCAGTTCCAGGCAGTCTTTGGCGTAAATGCGAGTCGGTTCCAGTAGTTCTTCGCCCAAGGTACGGCCGAATTCTTCTACGTGCCCATCAAGTGGCAGATTAGCCTGCTCTAGCAGGACGTGGCGCGCCAGTGAGTAGCCGTTAGAATGCAGACCGGACGAGGCCATGGCGATCACGACGTCGTCTTCGTTCACCTTTTCTGGCCCCAGAACGTCGTCGGCTTCAACAACACCGACGGCAGTGGCGGAAACGTCATAATCATTTTCGCCCATGACGCCGGGGTGTTCGGCGGTTTCGCCGCCCAACAGTGCGCAGCCAGCGGTGACGCAACCTTCGGCGATGCCGCCAACGATATCGGCCACCTTTTCCGGGTACACCTTGCCAATGGCCAGGTAGTCCTGCAAAAACAGTGGTTCCGCGCCGCAGCAGATGAGGTCATCAACGCACATGGCCACCAGATCAATGCCGATGGTGTCGTGCTTATCCATTGCCTGGGCCACGGCCAGCTTGGTGCCCACGCCATCCGAGCCGGATGCCAACAGCGGCTCGCGGTACTTACCTAATGCGAATAGGCCAGCGAAACCGCCGAGGTCACCGCGGACCTCTGGGCGGGTCGCGCGCTTAGCGTGTGGCTTAATCAGTTCGACGGCCTGCTCGCCAGCTTCGACGCTGACGCCAGCATCGGCATAGGTGGGGGAATCCGGCTGCGATCCAGCCTGGGAAGAATTCATCATAATCTCAATCTATCCTTTTATTGGGTGTATTCTGCGGAGCAATGCAGCGCCGCAGCAAACAGTCTGGCTACTCAGCACTCTCAGCGCTGTTGAGCAGCGTACGCACGGCGTCGGCATTCGAGTTGCCCTCTGGCAAGCCCAAGGGATAGTTCCCATCAAAGCACGCGGTGCACAGCTGATTTGCTGGCTGCTCGGTGGCAGCAACCATCTCATCAATAGAGACAAAGCCCAATGTATCCGCGCCGATGGCGTTGCGGATGGTTTCTGTCATGCCTTCCAGGGAATCATCACCGCCGATATTCGCAATCAGTTCCGCAGGAGTGGCGAAGTCAATGCCGTAGAAGCATGGCCACTTCACCGGCGGCGAGGCGATACGCACGTGGACCTCCGCCGCGCCGGCTTCCCGCAACATCTTGATCAGCGCGCGCTGGGTATTACCGCGCACAATCGAGTCATCCACAACTACAAGACGCTGGCCTTCGATGACTTCACGCAGCGGATTCAGCTTCAACCGAATGCCCAACTGGCGCAAAGTCTGCGTTGGCTGAATGAAAGTACGCTGCACATAGGCGTTTTTCACCAAACCCTGACCAAACGGGATGCCGGATTCCCGGGCATAGCCCACCGCGGCCGGGGTGCCGGATTCTGGTACCGGAATCACCAAATCACCGTCGGCAGGATGCGTCTGTGCCAGGCGTTTGCCGATCTCCAGGCGCGTCGCGTTCACATTACGGCCCCGAATCGTGGAATCCGGGCGCGCCAAGTAGACGTATTCGAACACACAGCCCTTGTGCTTGGTTTCTGCGAAACGTTGGGTACGCAAGCCGGCTTCGTCAATCGCGATCAACTCACCCGGCTCAATTTCGCGGATGAATTGCGCGCCAACAATATCTAATGCACACGTTTCTGAAGCCACGACCCAGCCGCGCTCCAGGCGCCCCAGCACCAACGGGCGTACACCATGCGGATCACGCGCCGCATAGAGAGTATTGCCATCGGTAAACGTCAACGAAAACGCGCCCTGCACATGTGGCAACAGGCGCGCAGCGGAATCCAAAATGGAATTATCGTCACCGACGCCGTCGGCAAGCAGAGCGGACATCACGGCAGTATCCGAAGACGTATCGCCCTCGGTAATCAATCCGCGCTCTTCGGCCATGCTGCGCAGTTCCAAATAATTAGTGAGGTTGCCGTTGTGAGCCAATGCGACATCTTGGCCGTGCTTGGAAGTGCCGAACATCGGCTGCACGTTGGCCCATTCCTTGCCACCGGCCGTGGAATAACGGTTGTGCCCGATAGCAACATCGCCCTGCAATGATTCAAGCAAGGATTCATCAAAAACATTCGAGACCAAGCCCATGTCTTTAAACACGAGCAAGCCATCTTCCCCACCGACGGCCATACCAGCGGCTTCTTGGCCACGGTGCTGGATGGCGTAGAGGCCAAAGTAGGTTAGCTTCGAGACTTCTTGGCCCGGCGCCCATACTCCGAATACGCCGCATTCTTCGCGTGGTTCGGTTTCGCCGTGATCGTCGAAATCATTGTGCTCAGCATGGTCAGTAAACGTGTTGGCTACCACGCAGTTCATCATAACGGTTGGCGCTATAAACCGCTAACAAGCATTTTTTACGCGCCTACCTCGAGCTCACCTAGCTCCCAGCTAGCGCCGCACTAAAACCTGGCTAGAGCCTGTCTAGAGCCTGATGATGGGCATCCACTGCGCGATTTCACCGGCCCGCGTACCCGACGCCGTCGTGTCTGCCTGAGCCACCAGCGCATCCCAGCTGCCGTGGCCTGTGGCCAAACGCAACCAGGCATGCGGGCTGGCTTCCACCACATTGGGCGGCACTCCCCTAGTATGCCGGGGGCCCTCAATACACTGCACCGCCACAAACGGTGGTACCCGCAGTTCGACGCTATGCCCGGGCGCATCGGCGGCGAGTAGACGCGCGGTGTAGCGCACGGCGTCGGCAAGCTGAGAACGACTCGGTTGCGCAATGCCGGCCGCACGTGCACCCTCGGGGGAATCGGCTGCGATCCAATCCGCAATAGCGAGGACTGCCGCGCGAGCTTTGGCAGGGTCAGGTTTTTTCACAGAGTTTGACCTCAAAATCTTTTTTAAGAGCTCCACACTGGCAATAACTGCCAGTCTTCGGGAAAGCCCATGTCCTTTTCAGGGCTACGCACTGGCCACGATGATCCACACCGCCACCAGGTGGAAAATCGCCGCGATGATCGTCGCCGTATGGAAGTGCTCGTGATAGCCATAAATCCGTGCGTTACGGCCCGGCCATTTCAAACCATAAGCCACCGCGCCGACGGTATACACCACGCCACCAGCCAAGAGCAGCCACACCACGGCAGGTCCGGCGTTGGTCCACAATTCAGATACCAGCGGCACAATCAACCAACCCAAGGTCACATAAATAGCCACATCAACCCAGCGTGGACGGGAAAGCCAGAAGAATTTCATCACCGCACTGGTAATCGCACCGCCCCAGACGATGGCCAAAAGCCACCACGACTGCGGCAACACAATCAGGCAAAACGGGGTGTAAGTCGAGGCAATGAACACCGCGATCATGGCGTGATCAGCCCGACGCCAAGCCTGCACAGTTTTCTGCCTACCCCACGGAATGCGGTGATACAGCGCAGAGACCGCAAACAGCGCGATCAAACCGCAGCCATAGACGGTAACGCCGAGGGCTTGCCACCATTCCAAGCGCATCCACGAAAACGTCGTGAGCACACTAGCGGCAGCCAGCATAAGGATGGCCGCCGCAGAATGGAACCAACCTCGGGTGGCCGGGCGTGGGCCACGATCAACCATGAAGAAAGTGCGCTGGACCAGGCCTTCCCGGTCATGGCTTTGCCAGTCTTGATTTCCCCGGTCATGGCCGTCCTGGTTCACAGCGTGCGAGACAGACGAGGCATTGTTTTTCACGCCCCTTATTTTAGACGAGTTTGAGACGAGGAAAATCCCGCCGCGGAAGGTCCACACAGTTTCTGCAGAACACAATCCGTGGCGGGAATGCCGAGCTCTAATGTAATGCGGAGCGCTAGCTCTTAGTCAAGAACAGAGTTTGCCCCGGTGGCATTACCAAACAAACCAGGCAGCGTAGCCGCCCAGACTTCGCGCAACTCGTCGACACCGACGCTCACGCCTTCGGCGACCTTGATGGTGCGCTCTTCGGTAGTGGCACCGATTTCCGCAGCCGGAACGCCTGCCTGCTTGGCCGCTGCCAGGGTGGCCTCCACATCGTTGGTGGCTACCAGGATGCGCGAGGCCGACTCCGAGAACAGAGCCGTGGTGGCATCAGCGTGTACGGCAGACAAGTCCACCTGCGCGCCGACGCCGCCATCGAAGCACATCTCGGCCAGCGACTGGCCCAATCCGCCTTCGGACAGATCGTGTGCTGCGGTGATACCAGCAGCTTCGCCAGCGCTCAGCACGGCAGCCAGGCGCTCTTCATTAGCCAAATCCACCTGCGGTGGCAGGCCGTTCAAACCAGCACCGGTGACCTGCTGCCAGATGGAACCGCCGAATTCTTCCTTGGTCGCGCCCAGCAGCACCAGCTTCTGGCCGGCTTCCGGACGGTGCCCAATCGCCTTGCGCACGTCGTCAAACACGCCAAGTACGCCCACCACGGGTGTTGGCAAGATGGGTTCCTCGCCGGTCTGGTTGTAGAAGGAGACGTTGCCGCCGGATACTGGCAGCTTCAGCTCCACGGCGCCGTCGGCAAGACCGTGCACGGCCTCGCGGAACTGCCACATCACATCGGTGTTTTCTGGGGAACCAAAGTTCAGGCAGTTGGTGATCGCTACCGGCGTGGCACCCTTGGCCACGACGTTGCGGTAGGCCTCCGCCAGCGCCAGGCGCGCGCCCATGTTCGGGTCCAGCTTGGTGTAGCGGCCGGAGCAGTCCGCGGACACGGCCACGCCGCGGTGGGTGTCTTCGTCGATGCGCAACACGCCAGCATCCGAGTGCAATGCATCCACGGTGTTGCCTCGCACGTAACGGTCGTATTGCTCGGTGATGAAATCGCGCGAGCACAACGCTGGTGAGGCCAGCATCTTCTTCCAGGCCGCCAACAAGTCGGCACCGGCTGGCTTGTCGACGCCGCGGAACTGCTGCAGCTCATCCTGCCATTCCGGGCGGGCATATGGGCGCTCGTACACCGGACCTTCATCGGCCATGGTATAAGCCGGAGCATCCACGACAACCTCGCCACCGTGGCGGATCACCAGGTGCTTGCCGTCGACAACCTCGCCGATTTCGGCACAGGTGACATCCCACTTCGCACAAATTTCGCGGAAGCGCTCCACGTTTTCTGGTGCCACGACCGCGCACATGCGCTCCTGGGATTCCGAGGCCAGGATCTCTGCGGCAGTCATGTTTTCTGCGCGCAGCGGCACCGCATCCAGGTTGACTTCCATGCCGCCGTCACCGGCAGCGGCCAGCTCAGAGGTAGCACAGGCCAGGCCCGCACCGCCCAAGTCTTGGATGCCGACGACGGTGCCCGCGTGGTAAAGCTCCAGGCAGCATTCGATCAACACTTTTTCTGCAAACGGGTCGCCGACCTGCACGGCAGGCAGCTTGCGCTCTGCGCCATCGTCGAAGGATTCCGAAGCCAGCACGGACACGCCACCGATGCCATCCAGGCCGGTGCGCGAACCAAACAGCATCACCTTGTTGCCCTTGCCGGAAGCGAAAGCCAACTTCAGGTCTTCCACCTTCAGCTTGCCGACGCACAGCGCGTTGACCAGCGGGTTGGCCGCATAGGATTCATCAAAGACGGTCTCGCCACCGATATTCGGCAAGCCCAAAGAATTGCCATAACCGCCGATGCCATGCACCACGCCAGGCAACACGCGGGAGGTATCCGGTGCTTCTGCAGGGCCAAAACGCAGCTGGTCCATCACGGCAATCGGGCGTGCGCCCATCGCCATGATGTCGCGGACGATGCCGCCGACACCGGTCGCAGCGCCCTGGTACGGCTCCACATACGACGGGTGATTGTGGGATTCCACGCGGAAGGTCACCGCGTTACCGTCCCCGATATCCACCACACCGGCGTTTTCGCCAATACCGGCGAGGATCTTTTCCGACATCTGCTCGGTCATGGTCTCACCGAAGTAGCGCAGGTGCGCCTTGGAGGATTTATACGAGCAGTGCTCCGACCACATGACCGAATACATGGTCAGCTCGGCATCGGTGGGGCGACGGCCGAGGATTTCTTTAATGCGCGCGTATTCGTCGTCTTTTAGCCCCAGTGCGGCATAGGGTTGTTCCTGGTCAGGGTTGAGCTGGGCTTGTTCGACGGTATCGTTGGCGACTTTTTTCGCAGCAGCGTCATTGGCGACGTGAGCCATGGGTGTATCTCCTTAGAGCTTCTCGGCGCTCAAAGCGTTGAGTGCGGAACGGAAAATGCCCAGGCCGTCGACAGAAGGCCCAGTCAAAGCTTCAACAGCATGCTCCGGGTGCGGCATCAAGCCGACGACGTTGCCGGCCTCATTGGTGATGCCCGCAATGGAGTTAATCGAGCCGTTGAAGTTGTCGGTGTAGCGGAAGACGACGCGGCCTTCTTCTTCCAACTGCTCAATGGTGGCAGCGTCGGCTTGGAAGCGGCCTTCGCCGTGCTTGGCTGGGATCAGGATCTTCTGCCCCTGCTCGTATTCGCTCGTCCACGCAGTATTAGCGTTCGCTACTTCCAGGTAGGTGTCCACGCAGTGGAAGTGCAGGTGCTGGTTGCGGGTCAGCGCGCCTGGCAGCAAGCCAGATTCGGTCAGAATCTGAAAGCCGTTGCAGATACCGAGCGTCGGCATGCCTTCGCGCGCGGCTGGGATCACGGCCTGCATGACTGGCGACAACGCAGAAATCGCGCCAGAACGTAGGTAGTCGCCGTAGCTGAATCCACCTGGGACGATGACGCCGTCGACGTTGTGCAGGCTGTTGTCGTCGTGCCACAGCTCCACCACGTTGGCACCGGCTAAGCGGGCAGCGCGGGCAGCGTCGACGTCATCAAGCGAACCCGGGAAGGTAATGACACCGATGGTTGGGCTCATTAACGCTCACCCCGGGTGTTATTCGCATCGTCCTGCGCAACGTCGCGTTCTTCGATGACGATCTCAAAATCTTCAATTACCGTGTTGGCCAGGAGTTTTTCTGCCACAGCCTGGATTTCGGTTTCGGTAACGGTCTCGTCGACATCGAGTTCAAAACGCTTACCCTGGCGCACCTGGCTGGCACCCGTCACACCGATGCGGCCCAGGGCCTGCAACACGGCTTTGCCTTGCGGGTCGAGGATCTCGGGCTTGGGCATGACATTGACTACGACTCTGGGCATTGCACTTCCTTTAGCGACTCGGAGTGTGGGCGTGCCACGGCGTGTGGGCGTGCCACCGTTTTCGTTGCCAGTCTAGCGTGAACACACAAATCACTGGAGACTGGCCCGCCAACGCCTGCGCTCCGGCTTCGGTTCATCACGCTGTAATTCCGCGACGCACAAAGCAATCACCGCACCCACCAGAATGATCAGCGCAGACCACGGGAACCACAGATCAGAATCACTTGCTGCCAGCGGCGGGAAAGCAAAAAATGCCAGCAGCGGAGCAGCATAAATAATCCGGCCCTGCCCGCGAGCAACTACTCCCAGCAGCGGCATGAGCGCAATGAGCGTGTAGTGGTCCCACAAGATGCCGCTGGTAGCCGTCAGCGTCGTAAAGATACCCACGGTGGCAATTTTCCACGGCTCGTGCGAACGCCACGCGGCATAGACCACCACAGCGACTAGGACGATGGTGACTAGGCGTGGCACCAGGCTGGTGACCAGAGGTGGATCGTTGATGATGGCAACGAGCAAGCTGTCGTCGTCGACAAGATGGGTGCTGATCTGTGACGCAAAAGCACCATTAACCGGGGCCACCAATGCAGCAGCATTGATTTCTTGTAAGGTTTCGCGCCACGTCATAAACACATCCCAGCCGGCTATCACGATGGAATACGCGACCGCGACCATGCCTACAGCCATTGCCACCAACCCAGCCTTGCGCGCGCGTGGGAAAAACAGACAAATCAACACCACGATCACCGGGGTCAGCTTGATCGAGGCCACCACCCCTAGTGCTAGACCGGCACGCACCGGGTGCACTTGGACGGCTGCTAACCCATACGCGACACCGGCGAAAATCAGCGGGCTAGTTTGCCCGAGATACAGCGATGATTGAAACGCGGCCGAGACCCAGCCCAGCAGGATGCCCGCCAGCAGCACAACCATGGGGATTTCTTCTGTAAACCAGAAAAACCACGCGGAAGCCAACAACACCACCAGCGCCCAACCGGAAGCCACCGTCAACAGCAACACCGAGATATCAAAACTCATGATGCGCACGGCCACGCTCATGACATCGGCGACGAAAGGAACGTGCACGAATGGGTGCGGAAACGACGAGACATCCGAGGCGGCAATGGTCTCAAACCACACCTCGCCTTGCGGTAGCGCGAAATCGCGTTCATCGATGTTGTACAGGTGCTCACGATTGCCATCGCGCACCAATAGCCCGGCGATCCACAGCGAGCCCCAGTCGCTCGAGTTGAGTTTTCCTGCGGTGATCACCGTGATAATCAGGCCGAAAAGCAGGCCCAGCGCGTGGTGATACCAGCGCAGCACGGTATTCGGTGCTTCCGGAATGCGGTGGCGCGCACGACGGGTGGCTGGGCGTGTAGCTGGGTATGTGGCTGGGCGCGATCCCGACGGGTGGTTGGGCATAGTTATTCTGTGATCCCGGTGGCTTTGTTGATCGTCCACGCGTATTCGAACGCGGTCTGCTTCCACTTGCCGTAGCGCCCGGAGACTCCCCCGTGGCCAGCTGCCATCTCGGTTTGCAGCAAAAACTCGCCGCCACCGGCAATCTCGCGCAGCTTCGCGATCCACTTCGCCGGTTCCACGTACAACACGCGGGTGTCATTCAGCGAGGTCACCGCCAGGATATCCGGGTATCGCTGGTCCGTGATGTTCTCATACGGCGCATAGGAGGCCATGTAGTCGTAATAGTCCGGGTCATGGTACGGATCGCCCCATTCATCCCATTCGACGACGGTCAGCGGCAGCTCCGGTTTCAGCATGGATGTCAGTGGGTCGACGAACGGCACGATCGCAGCAATCCCGGCGAAACGGTCGGGGGCCATGTTGGCGATCGCGCCCATGAGCATGCCACCGGCCGAGCCACCTTCGGCCACCATCGTCTCTGGGGCGGAAAGCCCGCGGGCCACCAGGTCGTCGGCCACGTCAATGAAATCGAAGAAAGTGTTTTTCTTCTTATCCATCTTGCCATTGTCATACCAGCCACGGCCCATTTCCCCGCCGCCGCGCACGTGCGCGATGGCAAAGATCATGCCGCGGTCCAGCAGCGACAGCCGGGAAATGGAAAAGCCCGGGTCCGTGCTGGATTCATACGAGCCATAGCCGTACAACAAGGTTGGGGTCGGCGTGGTGGTGTCCAGGTCTGCGTGGTGGATGATCGAGACTGGGATCTCGGTGCCGTCGCGCGCGGTCGTCCACAAGCGGTAGGCGGTGTAGTTGCTGGCATCGTAACCGCCGAGGACTTCTTGGCGTTTCAGCAGCGTGAACACGCCGGTGGCGGGGCGGTAATCATACAGGTGCGCCGGTTGCGTGAACGAGGTATAGCCCAGGCGGATCATCGGTGCGTCCCATTCCGGGTTACCAGAGACACCGACGGTGAACAGTTCTTCGTCGAATTCGATTTCTTCAAAGCGGCCCCAGTCGCCGGTGGAATCGGTGATCGAATCCAGCATCATGATTGCCGCGCGTGGGATGGCGCCGCGCCGGTAAGAAAGCACCAAAAAGTCGCGGTAGGCGTCGACGTCTTCGAGGCGCACTTCCTCGTCGTGGGCGAGCAGAACCGGCAATTCGCGCAGGCCAGGCAGGGCGCTTGCCGAGGCCGAACCATCCGTCTCTTCGCTTGCCGACGCCGTCCCAACGCCGTTACCAGCACCACAGCCTTCGGGCACCGGCACGGTGGAAACGGCAAAGTTCGCGCCCGCGGTGTTGTGCGTGACGATCCAATAATCCGCACCTGCCACCACGGCGTGATCAACTTCGTATTCCACGCCTGGTTCCCGTGCCCACAGGCATTCAAATTCACCTTCGGGGTTGTTGTAGTCCAAAACCCAGACCTCGGAGGTAATCTTCGACGAGGTGATGATCATCAGGTACTTCTCGGAGCGCGTGGCACCGACCCCGACGTTGTAGCGCTCGTCTTTTTCTTGGAAAACCAGCACGTCTTCCGACTGCGGGGTGCCAATTCGGTGACGCCACACGGTATCGGGGCGCCAGGCTTCGTCGACACGCTGGTAGAAAATGTAGTCCTCGCCTACCCAACTGGCGCCATAAAAGATGCCGGTGAGTTCATCGGGCAAATACTCGCCGGTCTGCAGGTCTTTCACGTACAGGTGAAAGCGCTCGTCGCCGGCGGTGTCGACGGAATATGCCAGGTAGCGCCCACTGGTGGTCACCGTGGATGCACCCAGGGAGAAAAATTCGTGGCCTTCAGCCAGCGCGTTCAGATCCAGCACAATCTCTTCGCCGGGAACCGGCCCGTCGTCCGGGATGCTCGGCGGAGTCCACGGGTCAGTGCCTTCTTCGACCGGGATGCGGCAGGAATAGCCGTAGTCTTTGCCCTCTTCAGTGCGCCCGTAGTACCAATAATCGCCCGCGCGGGTGGGCACGGACATGTCGGTTTGTTTGATGCGCGAGGTGATCTCGGAATAAATATTGTCCCGCAGGCCGGTGAGGTGTTCGGTCTGCGCGTCCGTGTAGGCGTTTTCCGCCTTCAGATAAGCAAGCGTTTCTTCTGCTTCTTTATCACGCAACCACTCGTAGTTATCCACAAAATCCCGGCCATGGAAACTGCGGGTGACCGGGTGTTTCTTCGCCTGTGGCGGCTGCGCGGGTGCTGGGGTGTACGGAACGGTAGAACCAGAATTATCCATACCGTCACATGATACTGGTTTTCGTGCACCCGCTAGCCGGGGTGCTTGCCGACGCTTAGCCGCCCAGCCAATCGCTGAAGTTGGCGCCGCTCAGCCGCTCGTAGGCCTCGATATAGCGTGCCCGGGTTGCTGCCACGACGTCGTCGGGAAGCTCGGGAGGGGTGGTCTCGCCATCCCACCCGGATTCGTCGCTGGTGAGCCAATTGCGCACATATTGTTTGTCGAAGCTCGGCTGCACCTGGCCTTCCCGGTAGGAATCTGCTGGCCAGTAGCGGGAAGAATCCGGGGTGAGCACTTCGTCGCCGAGTACTAGCTGACCTGCGGCGTCCAGGCCAAATTCAAACTTGGTATCGGCCAAGATGATGCCGCGTTCGGCGGCCAGTTCCTGCGCACAGGCGAAAATATCCACGGTGGCGCTACGCAGCTGCTCGGCGCGCTGCGTGCCCAAAGACTCGGCTACCACATCGAAACTGACGTTTTCATCATGCTCGCCCTGTTCCGCCTTGGTTGCCGGGGTAAAAATTGGGGTCTCCAGTTTGGAAGCTTCCACCAGGCCGTCGGGAAGCGCTACCCCGCACACCTCGCCCGTGCGCTTATATTCCTTTAGCCCTGAGCCCGTCAGGTAACCGCGGGCGACGCACTCGAAAGGCAGCATGTTCAGCTCGTGGCAGACCATCGCGCGGCCCAACACGGATTCCGGGATGCGCTCGTCGTCCAGCGGGCCAGCCAAATGGTTGCGCACGCCCATGCGCTGGGCTAATTCCTCGAAGAAGTACGCGGAAATCGCGGTTAATACCCGGCCTTTATCCGGAATGGCGGGTTCCAGGGCGTAGTCGTAGGCAGAGATCCTATCCGAAGCGACGATCAACAGCGTGGAATCGTCAATGCGGTAGATATCGCGGACTTTGCCGGTGGCAATCGGGGTATACGCAGACAGTTCTGGTCGCGTGGTCATGTGCGTTTACGTGCCTTCCTGGAAATCGGGTGCGTGGGTGCTCGGTGTAGCTTAGAGAATCTCGCCTGGACGGTAATTCGCCGCACCTGGGTGCTCATTGCGCAGCGTGGTCACCCGCGCCAGAACGCGCTTGACCTGGGATTCCGCCGCACCGATGAAGGCGTGCTTATCTGCCAGTGCCTCGTCCAAGGCCTGCTTGTCCAGCGGCAAAGCGTCGTCAGCCGCCAAGCGCTCCACCAGGTCTTGGTCCGCACCGTTTTCACGCATGTTTAGCGCCACGGCGACGGCGTGTTTTTTGATGATCTCGTGGGCGGTCTCACGGCCCACCCCAGCGCGCACGGCCGCCATGAGGATGCGGGTGGTGGCCAAAAATGGCAGGTAGCGTTCCAATTCGCGGTCGATCATGGCCGGGAAGGCGCCGAATTCATCCAATACCGTCAGGAAGGTTTCGATCATGCCGTCGATGGCGAAGAACGCGTCCGGCAGCGCAACGCGGCGCACCACGGAACACGAGACATCGCCTTCGTTCCACTGGGTACCGGCGAGGTCGCTGACCATAGTCAGGTAGCCGCGCAACACCACTTGCAGACCGGAAACCCGCTCGCAGGAGCGCGCGTTCATCTTGTGCGGCATGGCGGAAGAGCCCACCTGACCTTCTTTGAAACCTTCAGTGACCACCTCATTGCCGGCCATCAGGCGGATCGTCGTAGCCAGCGAGGACGGCCCGGCGCCCAACTGCACCAGGGCAGAGACGGCGTCGAAGTCCAGGCTGCGTGGGTAGACCTGCCCGACGGAGTGGAACAAGTGCGCAAAGCCCAGGTAGTCTGCGATCTCGGTTTCCAGGCTGGCGAGCTTATCGTGCGAACCGCCGAGCAGATCCAGCATGTCCTGGCTGGTGCCCATGGGGCCTTTGATGCCGCGCAGTGGGTAGCGGGTGAGCAATTCATTAATGCGGTCGATGGCCAGCAGGATTTCTTCCGCGGCGCTGGCAAAGCGCTTACCCAACGTGGTGGCTTGCGCTGCGACGTTGTGGGAGCGGCCGGCCATCACCAGCGACTGGTAATTCGCGGCATGCTCACTCACGCGGGAAACCACCGCGATGGCTTTGTCGCGGATGATCTGCAACGAACTGTAAACCTGCAGCTGCTCGACGTTTTCCGTCAGATCGCGCGAGGTCATGCCCTTGTGGATGTGCTCGTGGCCAGCCAACGCATTGAATTCTTCGATGCGGGCTTTGACATCGTGGCGGGTGGAACGCTCGCGCTCGGCGATGGATTCCAGATCTACCTGGTCAATGACTTTCTCATAATCCGCGATGATATCTGAAGGAATATCAATACCCAGGGAACGCTGGGCACGCATCACGGCAATCCACAGCTGCCGCTCGTAGATCACCTTATTGTGCGGGCTCCACAGATTCACCAGATCCGCAGAACCATAACGGGTAGCGAGGACATTATTCATCGGCATTTTTTGTTGCGTCACACTGTGTATTATCACACGAATTTCGCCACAGCGTAAACGCTAAATGCTGATTTCTCCCCGCGCAGCCTTGGCACCAATATCGCGGCGGTAGAAACCACCGGCCAACTGGATGCCACCGATGGTCTCGTAGGCGGCCTCACGGGCGGCGTCCAGGTCTGTCCCCTTGCCAATCACATTGAGCACGCGGCCGCCGTTGGAATAGTATTCGCCGGTCTCGCGGCTGGTGCCGCCGTGCAAAATCTTTTCTGGGTTCTCAATATCATCCGAGACAATCCGGTCGCCCTTGCGCGGGCTGGCCGGGTAGCCTGAGGCGGCCAAGACCACGGTGACGGCCGAGCCTTCTTCCCATTCCAACGGCTCCAACTCGCCCAAGGTGCCATTCGCGCAGGCGGCGAGTGCTGGGGCCAATGGTGATTTCAGCAGTGAGAGCACCGCCTGGGTTTCCGGGTCGCCAAAACGGCAATTAAATTCCACCACTGCTGGGCCGTCTTCGCCCCAGGCCAGCCCGGCGTACAGCAGGCCGGAGTAGGCGGATCCACGCGCAGCCAATTCCTTGGCTACGGGGCGACAGACTCCATCAACGATGCGCTGGACACCATCGTCGGGAAGCCACGGTAGCGGAGTGTAGGCGCCCATGCCGCCGGTGTTAGGGCCTTCGTCGTCGTCATAAGCGCGCTTGTGGTCTTGGGCAGGTAGCAGCGGAACCACGTCTTCGCCGTCGACCAGACAGAACAGAGAAATCTCTGGGCCGGACAAAAACGATTCCAGCAACACCGGGTTGCCGCCTTCGTGCACGGCATGGATGTGAGCGACGGCTTCGTCGTAATCCTGGGTGACAACCACGCCCTTGCCACCGGCCAGGCCGTCATCCTTGACGACGTACTGTGGGCCGAAATTCTGCAGCACCTGGGCGATCTCGTCGTCGCTGGCCCCGGGTTGGATCTGCTCGGCGCGCGCGGTTGCCACACCGGCAGCGGCCATCACGTCTTTGGCGAAAGCCTTGGAGCCTTCGATGCGGGCAGCGTCTTTGTTTGGGCCAAATACTGCAAAACCGGCCGCGCGCAAGGCATCGGCCACACCCGCAACCAGGGGTGCTTCTGGGCCAATGACCACCAGTTCTGCGTGCAGTTCCTGCGCCAAAGCCACCATGGCTTCGGCGTCGTCGGCGCTGCCAGCGTCGGTATGCCGGGTAGCTAGGGTGTCCATGCCAGGGTTGCCAGGGCAGACGTGCAGTTCGTGGGTATCACGGCTATCACGGGAAAGGCCCTGCAGTAGGGCATGTTCGCGGCCGCCAGTTCCGAGTACGAGAATACGCATGGCCCATATTCTATATGGCTGCTCTCACTCGTTGAGAGTGGTCACCGAGAGTGGTCACCGAGCTTAGTCACGGAGGCTGCACTGGGAACGTACCGGGTAATAAGGCACCGGATCCCGGTAGTGTGGTGGCATGAGCACTGTATTTAGCAAAGTCATTAATGGGGAATTGCCCGGCCGTGTTGTTTACCGCAGCCCTGACGTGGTGGCGTTTTTGAGCATTGAGCCGCTCGCTTATGGCCACGTTCTCGTCGTACCAGTCGACGAGGTGGATAAGTGGACAGATATTGCCCCGGAGCTGTGGGCACGGCTGAACGCTGTGGCTTTTGAAGTGGGCAACGCTGTGATTGAGGCTTTCGACGCACCACGCGCTGGCAATGTCATTGCCGGTTTTGAAGTCCCGCACGCCCACATTCACGTCTTCCCTGCGCACAGCATGGATGATTTCAATTTCGCGAACGTCATCCCAGCTGATCAGACCGATGATGCCCAGATGGACGACGCCGCTAACAAGTTGCGCGCCGCCCTAGGCACCGATGAGGACGGCAACAAGATTTAGTTTTTATGGCCGGGGCCTTTGGGGCCGGCGTCATAGTCGCCCTCAGCTTCGTGGCCTTTGGGGCGCTCGTCGGCATACTCCTCGGTAAATTCGTCGCTATACGCGTCAGCGTCGTATTCTTCATACGTTTCAGTACTTAGACCCGGTTGCTCGAGAGCCGGGATACACACGGTAAACGTGGAACCTTCACCCGGCGTGCTGTCGACGGTGATCTCACCGTCGTGCTGGTCGACGAGCGATTTCACGATTGCCAGCCCCAGCCCGGAGCCACCACCGGCACCACGAGCCCGCGAGGGATCTTCGCGGTAGAAGCGTTCGAAAATTAATCCTGCGACTTCCTCGCTCATGCCGCGACCGTCGTCAGAGACATCAATGCAGACGTAGTCGGATTTGCGCGCAGCACCGGCTCCGTTGGCACTGTCCGCTCCATCGGCACTGTCGGCACGGGTTTCTTTCCGCAGCGTTAGTGTCACGGAAGCATCCGGGCCACCATGGTTGAGACCGTTGGTGATCAGGTTCAATAACACCTGGTGCAAGCGGTCCGGGTCGCCGGAGACCACCGGAATATCGGTGGTTTTATTTTCCACGTCGATGGTGCGTTCGGGGAAAGCCGCACGCGCCGAACCCACGACCGCGAGCGATAATTCCAGCACATCCACGGTGCGTTTATCCAAGCGTGAACCTTCTGCACGGGTGAGCGCCAGCAAGTCTTCAACCAGAAGTTTCATGCGTGCGGATTCATCATCGATGGTGGCGAAAACATGGTCGACATCGTCGGTCGCGCCCGAACGATACAGTTCCACGTAGCCGCGCAGCGACGTCAGCGGGGTGCGCAATTCATGCGAGGCATCGCCAACGAAACGGCGCATCTGTTCCTCTTTGGATTGCGCGGATTCGATGGAATCCTGCAGGCGCTCCAGCATGATATTCAACGCAGCCGAAAGCTGCCCGACCTCCGTATTCAGCGGCCAATTGGGCACGCGTCGGTCCAGATCGCCCTCGGCAATATCGCTGGCGGTGCGCTGCACAATCTGCAGTGGTTTCAACGTTTGTCTGATCACCGCGAAAGACAGCAGCGCCAAAAATCCCAGCATGAGCAAACTGATCAGCGCTTGCAGCATCGCCAATCCACGCAGGAGTCCGTTTTCTCGCTCCAGGTTCTTGGCGACGATGGTGACCACGCCGTCTTTTTGCGCCGCTATAGCGCGCCATTCTGGTTGTTGGGGCCCGTCGATGCTGGGAACGCTGCGCGGGCCACCACCGATCACCAGGTTGTTGATCTGTGGCAGGGTGTCACGGTCGTTATATACGCGCGAGGAGCCATCCGGGAAGATATGGATGACGGCATAGTCCGTCGGCGGGCTGGCCGAGAGGTTGCCGGAAAACAGCTCGGAGTTTTGCGCCCAGCCGTCCATGGATTGCGTCAGGTCGTCGTCGACACGCTGGTAGAAGACCTCACGCATCACGGAATACACCGCGAATGAGCTGGCAAAAAGCCCGAACGCGGAAACCAGGACCGTGAGCACCACCAACCAGGTGCGCAATCGCAGTGGCCGGTGGGTGCGGTAGGCGCGGTAAGAACGACGTTTGCGCTCCCCCGGTTCGCCCCATCCTGCGACTTCTTCGGCTGATTTCTGCGACTCTGACTGCCGCTCTGACTGGGCCTCGGGTTCAGGCGCTGCGCTATTCGACTCTTCCATGTTTGACGCTGCCATACTTGACGCTGCCGTGCTTCTAACGGCGTGGTTTACGCAGCACGTAGCCCACACCACGCACGGTGTGAATCAGCGGCATATCGCCGGTATCGATCTTGCGGCGCAGGTAAGAAATATAGGATTCGACGACGTTGCCGTCGCCGCCGAAGTCGTAGTGCCAGACGTTGTCCAGAATCTTTGCCTTGGACAGCACGACTTCTTTGTTGAGCATCAAAAAGCGCAGCAAGTTGAATTCCGTCGGCGACAGCTCAATGAGCTCGCCACCTTTGGTCACCTCGTGGGTGTCGTCGTTTAGTGTCAGGTCCGCGTAGGTGATGGAGGATTCTTCGTTGGCGTCTTCTTGCACGTTGCCGCGGCGCAGCACGACGCGCAAGCGGGTGATTACTTCTTCCAGGCTGAATGGTTTGGTGATGTAGTCGTCGGCCCCGATGGTCAGGCCGTGGATGCGCGATTCGACGCCGTCTTTGGCGGTCAGGTACAGCACCGGGCCTTCCAGGCCTTCGGAGCGCAGTTTTTGCAGCAGCTCGTAGCCGTCCATGCCGGGCATCATGACGTCCAGGATGTAGGCATCCGGACGGAATTCGCGGGCCACGCGCAACGCGTCAGTACCGGAGTTGGCGCTGCGTACATCGAAGCCTTGGAACTTCAACGAGACTGTTAATAGCTCAACAATATTGGCTTCATCGTCGACAACGAGGACTTTCACGGGGTCGTTATGTGGGGAGTCATCCATGGTGTTCACTATCTTCTTTCACGGTCTTGGTTCGTTCAGGTTTTCTCCAGGCCATTTTTAGTGCGATGAACTTGCACGTAACTGCAGGGGTGCTGGATAGAGTCTGTGAGCCAATTTTAGGGTTCCTGGCGGTTTTTCGCAGAGCGCTGCCCTGAATCCTGAATCACAACTGGACACGGCTCCGGAGCTGGCTTACGTGAGACATCATCTACTGGTGTTAGGCTGCACCCATGACTGATGACTTATTGATCCGCATGCGCGATGTGCGTAAAGAATATGCGGCGAAATCGGGCACGGTCCATGCCCTGGATGGATTAAACCTGGATGTCGCAGAAGGCACGGTCCGTGGCCTGCTGGGCCCCAATGGTGCGGGCAAGACCACCACGGTCAAGGTCTTGACGACGCTCACCCGCCCCACTTCCGGTGAGGTCACCATCGATGGCCTGGATGTAGTGCGCAATGGCCACGAGGTGCGCAACCGCATTGGTGTCTCCGGGCAGAATGCCACCATTGACGAGGAGCTCACGGCGCGGGAAAACCTCATGCTGGTGGGGCGTTTATTCCACCTGGGCGATAAGGGTGCCAAAAAGCGTGCCGACGAGCTGCTGGAGATTTTCAATTTAGAGCATGCCGCCGACCGCCCGATCAAGGGCTTTTCTGGTGGTATGCGCCGCCGTGCGGATTTGGCGGCCTCGTTAGTTAATGATCCGCGGATTTTGTTCCTCGACGAGCCCACCACCGGCTTGGACCCGGCTGCGCGTTTGTCTTTGTGGGAAGTTATCAAACAGCGTGTGCGTTCCGGCACTACCCTGCTGTTGACCACGCAGTATTTGGAAGAAGCTGATTATTTAGCAGATCAGATTAGCGTGATTGACCAGGGTAAAGTCATCGCTGAGGGCACTGCTGACGAGCTGAAGTCGAATGTCGGCGGCCAGCGAATCTCCGTGGTTCCGGTGAACCGCGCAGATCATGACGTCATCACGAATCTGCTGGACGATGTCGCTGCCAACCGTGGTTCGGTGTCCGTCGACGGCAACGAGCTTAGTGTGTCTGTCCATGATGGCCCGGCGGCGCTGGAGCAGGTTATCGGCAAGCTGCGCGGGCGTGAGATCGCGATGCACGATGTGGGAATGTCGCGCCCGAGCCTGGATGAGGTCTTTTTGGATCTCACTGGCCAAAGCGTTACTGGGGAAAAACCCACACGGCACGGTGAGTCTTATGAATCTGCGACACCGGCCCAGGAAGGTGGCAACAACTAATGGCTTCTACTTCTACTACGCCAGCGATGTGGCTTGCCGACGTCCGGGCGGTGGTTATTCGCAATTTGATTAGGATCCGCCGCTCGCCCGACATCATTGTGTTCACGGTGCTGCAACCAATCATGTTCGTGTTGTTGTTTTCCCAGGTGTTCGGCGGTGCTATTCACGTTCCGGGCACGAGTTACGAGAACTTCTTGATGCCGGGCATTTTTGTGCAGTCGGCGATTTTTGGTTCC
This sequence comes from Corynebacterium propinquum DSM 44285, assembly GCF_000375525.1. Classification (GTDB taxonomy): domain Bacteria; phylum Actinomycetota; class Actinomycetes; order Mycobacteriales; family Mycobacteriaceae; genus Corynebacterium; species Corynebacterium propinquum. The sequence goes on along the minus strand of NZ_AQXC01000007.1, from coordinate 7,785 downwards.
ACTACCTCGGGCCTTTTTATCGCGAATGATAAAAAAGACGGTCTGATTAGTCGCTATAAGACTCTGCCCATGGCGCGTTCGGCAGTGGTTTTTGGCCGCACGGTGGCCGATATCGTGCTGGCCAGCGCGACCCTGCTGGTGATGGTGTTGGCTGGGCTTGCGATTGGGTGGCGCCCGGAATCATTCTGGGGCTTTGCGCAGGGCTATCTACTCCTGCTGGTGTTCGTGTGGGCTTTTTCTTGGCTGATGGTCACTCTGGGCTTGGTGGTTCCACGGCCGGAGGCGATGAACTCCGCGACGTTTATTACCTTGTTCCCGTTGACTTTCTTGTCCAATGCTTTCGTACCGCAGGAGACTATGCCTACCCCGTTGCGCATTTTTGCGGAGTGGAACCCACTGTCTGCTCTGGTACAGGCGCTGCGTGATTTGTTCGGTAACAATGGCGGCCTAGAGACACCGGATGTGTGGAGCCTGCAAAACCCGGTGGCGCTGGTGCTGATTGGCGCGGCGTTGTTCTTCGTTGTTTTCTGCCCATTGGCGGTGCGCGCTTACGATCGCAAGGCGTAAATAATTCAGCGTTAATCGCTGCGGCGATCCTGTTGCCTGGCAATCGTTGAGGTACCAAGTAAGGCAGCCCCTTTCCGAGTATTCGGGAAGGGGCTGCCTTTTTCTGTGCCGGATTTGCTTTAGTAGCTCTGTGGTTTTCAGGCCTTGTAGCTCTGTCTGCTTGACTCTCGTGTTTAGGAACCTGGCATCATGCTGTGCACCGGGCCTGGGAACGGCAAACGGGGCACCCGGTGTGCTGTGCACATTGTGGGTAATGTGCTCACACCAGGTGCCCCGTCTTGGTTAAGGGGATGCTATCCGCGGGTTACTTGCGGTTGAACAGCCCTTGGAACCAGCCGACGATTCCGCCAGCGTTATCTTCTTTTGCCTCATTGCGGGCTGGTGCCTGCTCTTGTGAGGAGGAAGACAAATCTACCGACGAAGTGGATTCGCTCGACGCTGCCTGGGTGTTCATGCAGTGCTGGAAGCTCAGACCGGCTACGGCAATGGCAGCTGCGGCCAAGCCGATGTGGCGGTTATCGTGCGCTACCTGGCCCAGTTGCTGGTTGAACTCGTTGACCCGAGCGTTGATGTGGTCCATGAACTGCAGGGCTGGGTGTCCTTCGACACCGAGGCCACGACGTACTTGCTGATCCAGAGCGTGCAGTTCGCGGTGGAACTGTTCACGCAGCCCGTTCAGGTGCGGGTTGATCATCATCTCGTACATGTTGTGCATTGGCGAGAGGAGGATCAATGGGATCGCGGTGACTCCGCCCGCAAAGACCGCGCATTGCAGGTGCTTCGGGATGTCGAAGTTGCTGGAGCCCAAGGAGGATCCTGGCAGTTCGGACGAACCTGGGTTTGGCAGCGGCTTGTTGTCCCCACCGACAGTCACGAGTACCTGAACGGACTCGTTCTTGTCACCGTCCTTTTGGGACACGATGAACTGAGTCTCTGGGGTCGCACCGCCGGTTAGGTCGACAGACCAATGTCCGTTCTCGTGCACCGTTGTGGTGGTGGAGAAACCGTTTGGCCCGGTGACCGTGATGGTGGCACCTGGCTTACCAGTACCAGTGATGATGCTGTCACCTGGGCTTACATCATTGACCGTTGGTGCGTCGGTAAAGAGGTCACCTGCGGTGAGATCATCGTCGTTGCCGCCGGTCAATGGTGGAAGCTCGCCGAAGTTTCCTGGTGCGAACGCGTCACGGTCACCTTGCACCTGGACCACGAAAGTCTTGGTTTCGCTATTTCCGTCTGGGTAGTTGATTTCTACCTCGACCATGATGGCGTCACCCGGCTGCGCATCGGCACCTGGGGTAACGGTGATGTCACCGTTTTCCTCCATTTCGAGTTCCCAGTCGTCTGTACCCTGGTTGAGTCCACCATGGCCCCAGCCGAGTTCAACTTCTGTGCCATGAGGCAGCTCATCGCCCTTGTTTTCGACGGTTACTGGAGAATTATCCTCGATAGTGGTGTCATTCCACAGCGGTTCATAGCGCTCAGCATCAGGCAACAGATCTTGATCACCAGCAGCAACCTGAACAGTTACCTCAACAGCCTCAGTCGAACCATCCGGGTAGGAAACAATCACCTTCGCAGGCTTGTCACCAGGAGTAGAAGTATCTACCGGACCATCAAACTCAAACTCAGTACCCTCAGGCAACTCACCCTTATTGGTAATTGCATCAGCCGGGTCTAGCTCCCCACCTTCAGCAACCTCAAGGTTCTGCCCTTGCGGATCATGACCATCTGCATCAGTAGGAACCTCAGTGACCTCAAGCTCTACTGCAATAGTCTCACTAGAACCATCCGGGTAAATAACCTTGACAACGCCACCAGTGTTACCCGGCACGTCAACATTTGGCTCAATTTCCCACTCGAAGGTAGTCCCAGCTGGCAAATCACCCTTGTTACCGATCAACGCACCAGCTTCAGGAGTTTCACCCTCCGAAGTAGTAACACCATCCTTCGCCTCTGGCTCATAACGATCAGCATCAGGCAACAAGTCCTGATCACCAGCAGCAACCTGAACAGTTACCTCAACAGCTTCAGTCGAACCATCCGGATAAGCAACAATCACCTTTACAGACTTCTCCCCAACAGAAGAAGTATCTACCGGACCATCAAACTCAAACTCAGTACCTGCAGGCAACTCACCCTTATTAGCAATACCCTCAGCAGCATCAGGATTACCACCCTGAGCAACAATGACGGTCTTACCTTTCGGCTCAAACTCATCAGCCTGAGTAGCAACCTCAGTGACAGTCACCGTGATCTCGACCGAATCAGTCGAACCATCCGGGTAGGAAACAATCACCTTCGCAGGCTTGTCACCAGGAGTAGAAGTATCTACCGGACCATCAAACTCAAACTCAGTACCCTCAGGCAACTCACCCTTATTGGTAATTGCATCAGCCGGGTCTAGCTCCCCACCTTCAGCAACACTGATCGACTGCCCCTCAGGATCACGCTGCTCAGCAAACGACGGAATAGCAAACTCAACAACACCTACCGAGTCACCATCACCATCAAAAACCTCAACCTGAACAACATCACCAGGCTTATCACCAGCACCAGGGGTATAGACAACATTGCCATCCTCATCCAAGGAAGCAACACCATCACCATTAGACACCTCAACGCCAGCATCATCACCTAACGCATCAGCACCCTCACCGGTATAGGAAACAGTGACATCACCATCATTACCCTTAACCGGCGAATCCGTATCCCAACCATGCTCAGTGCCATCAACAACATGAACATTAACCTCGACCTCATCAGTCGAACCATCAGGATAAGTCACAACAAGAGTCTGCGCCTCAGGCAACGTACCCACAGTAGAGGTATCAACATCACCCTTAAAGGCAAACGTCGTACCCTCAGGCAACTCACCCTTATTCGAAACACCCTCGCCAGCTACCTCATCAGCATCCTGACCACGGAACACAGAAACATCCGCACCCTCAGGAGTGTAATCATCTGACTGCGATGGAATCTTGAAAACCACATCGCGGACATGATCGTCTTCAGAATCGGTGATAGCAACTTCGATCTCGTCACCAGGTCGGTCACCTTCACCTGGCGTGTAGTTGATGTTGCCATTCTCGTCCAACATTGCTTCACCATCACCTTTGGTGACTGAAGGAGTTAGGTCCTTAGTCAGGTCAGGCTTGCTACCGGTGTACGGAACGTTGACAGATCCATTTTCGGATTCCGTTGGCTCACCATTCCAGGAATGCGCAATTGGCCGAACTGATACAGATACGGTGTCCTTACCTTTGAGGTTGCCATTGGCGTCGGCATACTCAACTGGCAATTCTTGAAGTGAATAATCTGCATCGGGTCCAGCATTTACCTCAACTTTGCCGTTCTGCTTGTTAATACGAAGCAATACCCGCTCAGATTCGCCAGCACCCTCACGGATGATTTCTTCCACACCATTCCAGGAAGGATTTGGATTGCGGACGAATCCTTCAGGCAATTCGCCGAATCGGAAGAAATCACCATCCTGTTTCTGGATGGTATCTGGAAGGTCAGGCGTTCCAGTTGAGTCACTACGCTTGTAATTATCCGGTGCAACATGGATATCCTGCAAGTAACCAAGATCATCAGCTACAGGAGCTGTTGCTGGAGGCTCTGGATCTTTGACTTTGACTTCAACGGTAACTGAAACTTCTGCAGTATCTTCAGAGCCGTCTTCGTATGTGACAGTTACTGGAACTTTGTACTCACCAGTCTGAACCCCTTCTCCAACGGTTAATTCAACTGAACCGTCATCTTTTACCGTCGCACTCAAACCATCCGGCAGCTTTGAAAGATCGCCAGGCTTAAAAGTGGTACCGCTAGGCGCAGGATCGGCCTCCGTAACGTCTTGGGTTTCTACCTTGTCGAACGTAGGTGCCTCGACAGTTTCAGAGTCACCCAGCTCTACGGTGAACGGCTTGTACGACGGGGCTAACTCATCAGCCTTCTTTTTCTCTGGCGCAGCTACGGGTTTAAAAACAACGTCTGCAGTATCAGAAGAACCATCAGAATAGGTGGCAACAACCTGAACAGTAGTTTCTGCCCCGACTGCGGTATCAAATGAAACTACACCAGTGTCCGGATCGATCTTGGCCCCAGATTGCGCACCACTGGCCAGGGAGAATTTTGTACCAGATGGTTTGCCAACTGTAGTACTTGGATCCCCCTGCTTTTGAAACGTCGGTTCGTCCGATTTTTTAGCACCCGGTTGTAGTTCACCGTATATTGGCTCGACATCATTGGCTGTCCGAAGTTCAGGATGTGCAACGTTTATGTTGTGTTTAGGAATATTTGATCGTTCGATCCAACGCCCAATGACACCCATCGATTGGGTGTACCATCCTTGGAAGTTTTCTGCACCCGTTCCAAAATTTACTTTGCCCTGTTGGCGCAGATTTTCTGCTGGAATACCCTCTACAAATACGGGGTCTTTCATATTGGCTGGTTTTACAGCCTTATTTGCAGCTTCACCACGGCCTTCGCTGTTACCGATTTGAATAGGTAATTCGAAAGTCCAAACATACTTTCGTTTATTTTCTACGTCTTCATAGACGGCTTTCATCGGGACATTGATACGGGCACCGTCGGTCGGGTTCCCACCCAAAGCAAATAAGACTTGACCCGTATCAGCAACTACATAAGGAGTGTTCGAAGGAGCATTCGATAGCACTGAAGGCCCTGTGCCATCAGACTTTCGGTTATTGATCTCACCATTTGCATGCTTCCGAACTCCACCCCAGCCGACGGTGTCAGAATATTTATATTGGTCTTGCTCGCCTACAGCACGAGAGAATGCCCATGTAGGGTCCTGTAATTCAAACTTTGTCCCCTCTGGAAAAAAGGTACCAGCCAAAATCCCCGTTGTGCGCATATGCAAAATCCCAGTACCGCTATAGCGTCCTCCCCTTTGTGTATTTGCATAAAAGGTAGGTGGGTTTACTTCAAGCTTTTTCGAGCCGAGTTCTTTAAGGCCTTCACCCTCAACTGCACGTGCAGCAGCCGAAATCTCAGGGTAGGCAACAGATTGTGCGAATGGTGCAACCAGCGCCACAGAAAGAGCAGCGGCTGCGATGGTAACGCCTTTACGGCGCACAGTTTTATTCGCGGAAATACGGTGGTTCATGCAAGTCCTTTCGGGAGCAATCCCCCCCCCCCTTTTTTTTTCCTAAGAGGGAGGAAAATATAGCCAAGTGATAGCCTTCGCCCAAAAAATATACAGATAACAGACAGGTTTTAACAAGAAAACTAAACCTGATTTAAGGCGTTGCCCAGAAGAATCCTAGATGGCCAGCAATTAACTATCGAACAGCCGGTTTTACAACCTGTACATTCCCTAAGAAATCGTTAAACAAGAATCGAACAAAACTTTTTTATGAATCTCGTCAAAATTACATTCAGGTAACAACAGGGATTCACTTGCGTCACATTCGCGGCGACTAGCGGAGCTATCCAGGACCCCGGAACAAGGCTGGGTTAAACGGGGTTAATCAAAGGCGTGTTAAACGGGTTAAACGACAGGAACCCGCCCCAGGCTTTGGAGTCCTTGGATTCTAGGGGTCGTGGAAACACCTGACATGGGTTAGGTGATTGTGTGGGAGCGAAGTGGGATCCGGATTCTGCTGTTACTACTCGCTTTTGTGCTCTTGTTCGGGCCGGTGATTCGGTTCGTGCTGCTGCTGGTGTGGTTGACATGCCGTTGTCTGTGGCTTACCGGCTTGCACATCAGCTTCAACTGCCGATGAGGAGTAAAAAGCCGGTAAGCCCAGGTACAGAAGAAGAAATCACTCGGTTGTGGCTGGATGGCCTGGCCCCGATGGAAATCGTGCGAATACTATCTGTCGGGCCAAGCGTGGTCTATCGCATTGGTATCGAGCTGGGCTTATGGCAGCGAAACTCACACGGGCGTAGAGCAGCAGCTACATCTCGTCGGTGTGAATACCTGCAACTACGCGCGAATGCTTTAGGACGCAAAGATGCAGCCCTGGCGTGTGGTATCAATCCGCGTGATGCTTTGGATATTGATAAGGGTGTGATAAAGCTGCGTGGCGCGCGTGTCCCGTTTGTTCCCGATGGTCCCGACGTTGCACTGTATAACAGGCTTATGCAGGTTATTTCTCATGTCGACGGTCGGGTAGCTGTGCCGGTTCAGGTTATTCCTCAAGAAAGGATCGACCAGCGTATTTCATTGCGTTACTTGTGTGTAGAAGAACGCGAGCTTATTTTTGATTTGCTTCGCCAGAATTATGGTGTCCGCGAGATAGCCCGGCGACTAGGCCGCTCACCTGGCACGATTAGCAAGGAACTCAAACGCAATCGAGACGAATTCGGTGTGTATCTACCTACCTATGCGCAGCGTAAGTCTGTGTTGTCTAGGTTTCGCCCGAAAAAGCGCAAGGTTGAGGCCAACCCAGAATTAGGCAGCCGTGTGTGGGAGATGCTGAAAGAAAAGAATTCTCCTGAGCAGATTTCCGGGCGGTTGCGTAGAGACTATCCCGATGATGACACTATGTATGTGTGTCCTGAAACTATTTATCAGTCGTTGTTTTTCCAGGCTAAAGGTGAACTCAACAAAGAAGTAGCCGCAGCCTTGCGCCGCGGCCAAACGCAGCGCAAGCCACGAGGTCAACGTGTTGGGCGTACACGCTTTGTCGATCCGATGGTGATGATTTCTCAGCGCCCGGCAGAAGTAGAAGACCGAGCTGTGCCAGGTCATTGGGAAGGCGATCTCATCTTAGGGAAATCAAATAAATCAGCGATCGGTACTCTAGTCGAGCGCAGCACCCGTTACGTTATGTTGTTACACCTACCCAACGGTCATAGTGCGTTGGATGTTAATGAAGCGTTAGCCAAAGCGATAGGAACTTTGCCTGAACACCTCAAAGGTTCATTGACCTGGGATCAAGGCAGTGAAATGGCATGCCATAAAGCTTTTAGCATCGCTACGGATTGCCCGGTGTATTTCTGTGAGCCTGGTTCGCCTTGGCAGCGAGGGACTAATGAAAACACCAATGGGCTATTACGGCAGTATTTCCCAAAAGGAACAGATTTGAGTCTCTACACTGCTGAGGACCTTGAATTTGTAGCGATGCAGTTAAACCGCAGGCCACGCAAGACGCTAAGTTTTGACACCCCGGCCGAACGAATGGCAACCCTGCTAGAGTCAACCGAAACGTAGGACGTGTTTCCACGACCCCTAGAATTCGCCAGTCT
>NZ_AQXC01000006.1 GCF_000375525.1 Corynebacterium propinquum DSM 44285 | reverse complement strand
TTGTCGACTCTTGTCATCGTAGACCCGTCGCGGGTTCAGCGGTGCCGTGCGATCCGGCACGATGCCAGCCCGCCCGCGTTCGGCGATACGTGCTTTGATGTTGTAGTACGTCTGCTTCGATACGCCGATGTTCTTGCAGAACTGCTGGACCGTGATGCCCTCACGGATGGGGTCGAAATCCGCTATCTTCTTGCGGAGAGTAATGGGAATTGCCATCCCCACATTGTCAACAAGCCAGAGTCCAAAAAGTCGTTAGACATCCTGTCCATAAACTTCCTGGACTCCGCGTCAAAAAACTAACTGGACTCCGAGTCCAAAAAGTCAATGGACTCCGAGTCCAAGAAGTCACTAGACATCACACTGCTAGTACACGCGCCCCTACTAGTGCGAGCCCCTGCTAGTGCACGCCGTTGAGCACGACCGGCTCCACACGCCCATCGCTCAAGTTATAGCGCAGACCAACGATGCCCATCGACTGGCGAATCAGCCCCTGCCCCAACCCCGGCGCGCGGGCCATCAGCTGGTACACGGTCTCGGTGATGTGCTGACGCTCGACATCCTCGCGGGTGACCAAGCCCCGCTTATTCGCCTCGGTCACGGACATCAACACGCGCTCGACGATGGTGCGCTGGAAGCCATTCGGCGCGGAACCGCCTTCGGCAAATTCCATGGTCGCACGCACCGCACCGCAGGATTCGTGCCCCATGACCACCAGCAGGTTCACGTCGAATTTCTCGATGGCGTATTCCACCGACGCGATGATCGAGCTGTCAATGATCTGGCCCGCAGTGCGGATCACGAAGGCGTCGCCAAGACCTAAGTCAAAAACCATTTCGACGGGCACGCGCGAATCCGAACAGGAGAAGATCACCACGCGCGGCGACTGCCCGACACTCAACAGCGAACGGTATTCCGGATCCTGATTTGGCCGCTCCGAGCGGTTGGCCATAAACCGCTCATTGCCCTCCCGCAGGGACTCCCACACGGCCTGGGGAGTCTTGGCCACATTCTGCATACTCACAGTTTCTATTTTGTCCTAAACTATGCGCGATGACGAATCATTCAGAGCTCACCCCTGCTACCCCGCTTGCCGACGCCACCGCCCTGTTGCCAGCGCTGCGCAGTTGGTTCGACGAGCATGGGCGCGACCTGCCTTGGCGCACACCAGAGACCACAGCCTGGGGCGTGTTGGTCTCTGAGGTCATGAGCCAGCAAACCCCCGTCGCCCGCGTCGCACCGCAATGGCTGGAATGGATGGACCGGTGGCCGGATCCCACTGCTTTCGCCGCGGCCAGTCAGGCGGATGTATTGCGGGCGTGGGGCCGGTTGGGTTATCCGCGGCGGGCGTTGCGGCTGTGGGAATGTGCGCAAGCGATCGTGGCACAGCATAACGATGTGGTACCGCGCGATGTGGATGAGTTGTTAGCGCTTCCCGGCATTGGTGATTACACGGCGCGGGCGGTGGCGTGTTTCGCGTTTGGTGTGAACGTCCCGGTAGTGGATACCAATGTGCGCCGGGTGTATGCGCGGGCGTGGTCTGGACAGTTTTTGGCGCCACAGCCTGCGAAAAGACAATTGGCCCAGGTGGGAGCTTTGCTTACCGACGGCTCCGGACCGCAAACCTCGGTGGCTTTGATGGAGCTGGGCGCGTTGGTGTGTACTGCGCGTTCACCGCGGTGTTCGGTGTGCCCGCTTCGTGCCGGGTGTGCCTGGGTGCGTGCTGGTTCGCCGGCGCCGAGTGATTCAGAAATGGCGGCGCAGAAAAAGCGGGTGCAGAAATTCGCGGGCACTGACCGACAAGTGCGCGGCAAAATCATGGCTGTGCTGCGGGAAGCTTCTGCCCCAGTGCCAAAGCCCGAGATTGATCTGGTGTGGCCGAAAGATGAGCAGCGCGAGCGGGCCCTGCGCTCTTTGCTTGCCGACGGTTTAGTGCGCGAGGTTACCGGCGGCGGCGAATTCGCGCTTCCGGATTAGAGCTGCACCCCAATAACGGAGCCCCGGGTGCTTGCACTTGGCAGAAGCATCACCGGGGCGTTCAATGTTGATTGTAGCATTGCTACATAACCCGAAAATCCCTTCCGCCCAAAATATGCAAGTCTCCACGAGCTAAGGCACGCGGATAATGTTTGGGATCTCACCTAAGACATACTGAAACTCCAGATAACTGCTGTTAATCACAGGGCACCAATGTGAAAGTTCCCCCACAAAATAGGGGTGCCGACAAAACAACCAGAGGGTGATTAATTGAGCCTTTCCCTCTAAGCTTGCCGTCATGTATTTTAAATCACAGTTTACTAAACAAAAGAGTAGTACTGGTGCCGATCCTGCCATGCCCACTCACACCGGCATTAGTAGTAGCCTCCGCAAAGGTCTCAGCTTAGCTACCGCCAGTGTCATGGCTGCTGGTCTTGTAACCTCAGCTGGCGCTTCCGCAGCACATGCCGATGAAGCAGTGACTCCCGAATCCGCCACCACTGCTCCGGTGGCGTCCCCAGCTGGCCCAGCGCCTGGCACATTGCTAGACGCCACCCCTGCCCCACATCTACTCAACCTCGCCGGACCACAGCTTCCGGGAGCAGCACAGCGCATCCGCTACGCTTCTGTCGACTCCAATGGAGCACCGGTAGAGGTTACCGGCTACGTCATCGAACCGGTCGCCCCATGGCACGGCAACGGTCCCACCCCGACTGTGGTCATGGCCCCAGGCACACGCGGCTCCAGTGACCAGTGCGCACCATCTCATGCACCCGACCTCATCTCAGCACTCAACGTGCAACCTAATGCCAGCGGGCAGCCCTATCTCAGCCTGAACGCTAATTACGAACTGCCGCTGCAGTATCTGGCCAATGCCACTGGCATGCGTATTATCAGCACCGACTACATGGGCATGGGCACACCCGGTCACCACACCTACGTCAATTCTGAAGAAGAAGCCCATGCGGTGCTCGATGCGGCCCGCGCAGGATTGCACGCTGCTGGCGCCCCCGCAGATTCCCCAGTTGGTTTCGCCGGTTATTCACAGGGCGGCGGGGCCGTCGCTGCCGCCGCGGAATATCACGCCAGTTACGCCCCGGAGCTCAACCTAGTAGGAACTTTTGCTGGTGCTCCCCCAGCAGATCTGCGCCAAGTTCTGGAATCCGTCGACGGCTCGTCCATCGTTGCCGCCCTGGGGTACACCCTCAACGGTTACCTGGAACGCCACCCAGAGTTAGCGGCTTTAATAGACGAAGAATTCAACGACGAAGGCAAGCGCTTTCTCAAAGACGCCGAAATCAGTTGTATTGGCGACGGCACCATCAACTGGGGCTTTACCGATACGCGCACGCTCACCAACAGTGGTGAGTCATTCGCAGAAATTATTACCCGCCGAACGGAGCTCGGCGAATTGGTCGACGAGCAAAAGCTTGGTACCCGGCCACTGTCTGCACCAATGTTGGTTTCCAACTCAGATAACGACGATCTGATTCCGTTTGCGCAAGCCGCACAAATGGCCCGCGATTATTGCGCACAGGGTGGCCAGGTGGAATTGAGAAGCACCCTCGTGCCACCGGTACTTCCGGACATCAAACCAGGCGTGAACCATGCACTGCCGTTGTTTACGGATATGCCACAGGGACTGCGCTACCTCACAGATCGATTTAATGGTCTGGCCCCAGGAAACGATTGCGGAACGTTTTAACAACCACCCCCACGTCTGGCTAGCTGGCGCACAGTGTGCCGACGCGCCGTCGCGGAGATTCCGGCGACTAGCCGCCTAGTTCATACAAAAAGCGGGCTAAATACCAAAAAGCTGGCCTGTCCCTCATCGTGAGGAGACAGGCCAGCTCTCATGTTTCTACAGCTGCATATGAGCGGCGAAGCAGATTAACGTCAGCAGCTCGCAGGTTTTAGCTGCAGCTGCGTCGGCGCTGTGCTAATGCGCCTTGTGCCTGCTTTTATTTGTCATCACGCTGCGGCTGCGGCTGTGGTCCAGATGGGCCATCAGAATCATCCGAATCGTCCGAGCCGCGCTCATCTTCCGGGCGCTCCAGCAATGCACCGGAGTTACCTGAGGTAGGCGTATCCGGGCTCAGCGTGTCTGGCTGACCATTCGGGTCACCAACGGTGCCCGGCTGGTCATCCGGGTTATCACCATCGGAGCCAGAACCGCCGTTGCCGCCCTTGTCGTCGGAATCATCGGATTCGCCGGCATCGTCCGAAGCAGCTGGGTTTTCTACCTCGCGCACGTCGTCTTCATCCAGTTCACCGAATTCTTCTTCCGGCAATGGCTTCGGACGTGGGCTGAAGGTGAACGTGCCCTTCTTCTTGTCTTTGTCGTCGAAATCTTCGACATCGACAGAGATAATCTCGCCGGCACCAAGCTCACCGAACAAGATCTTCTCCGACATTGGGTCTTCGATCTCACGCTGGATGGTACGACGCAATGGACGTGCACCCAATACAGGGTCGAAACCACGACGAGCCAGCAACTTCTTCGCGTTTTCGGACAGCTCGATATCCATGTCGCGGTCGTGCAGCTGCTTGGCAACGCGGCCAATGAGCAGGTCGACCATTTCCACGATCTGGTCTTGCGTCAGCTGGTGGAACACGACGGTCTCATCAATACGGTTCAAGAACTCTGGGCGGAAGTGCTTCTTCAGCTCCTCATCCACCTTGTTCTTCATCCGCTCGTACTGAGAGTTTGGATCAAGCTCCGACTCGGAGGAAAAGCCCAAGCCAACAGCCTTGGAAATATCCGAGGTTCCCAAGTTAGAGGTGAAGATCAACACTGTGTTCTTGAAGTCGACCTCGCGGCCCTGGCCATCGGTCAAACGGCCTTCTTCCAGCACCTGCAGCAAGGTGTTGTAGATCTCCTTGTGCGCCTTTTCGATCTCATCGAACAACACGACGGAGAACGGCTTGCGGCGGACCTTTTCGGTGAGCTGGCCACCTTCTTCGTGTCCGACGTATCCCGGAGGGGCACCGAACAGGCGGGATGCCGTGAAGCGGTCGTGGAACTCCGACATGTCGATCTGGATCAGGTCATCGTCGTTACCAAACAGGTAGTTCGCCAGCGACTTCGACAGCTCCGTTTTACCCACACCGGACGGTCCGGCGAAGATGAAGGAACCGGATGGACGGTTTGGATCCTTCAAACCTGCACGGGTACGGCGGATCGCACGGGAGACCGCCTTAACGGCCTCGTTCTGCCCAATGATGCGCTTATGCAGCTCTTCTTCCATGTTGAGCAGCCGGTTGGACTCGGCTTCGGTCATGCGGAGTGCAGGGATACCAGTCCAGTGCGACAGAACGTCTGCGATCTGGTCCTCGCCGACCTCGGCGATATCTTCCAGATCGTTTTCACGCCACGCCTTTTCTTTCTCCGCGCGTTCTTCGTTCAGCTTGCGCTCGCTATCGCGCAGACGTGCAGCCTTTTCGAAGTCCTGGCCGTCAATGGCGGCTTCCTTGTTGCGGCGTACCTCCGCAATGCGCTCGTCCACCTCACGCAGGCTATCCGGAGCAATCAGGCGTTTGATGCGCATGCGTGCGCCGGCCTCATCGAGCAGGTCGACGGCCTTATCTGGCAAGAAGCGGTCATTAATATAACGGTGTGCCAGCTTCGCGGCGGCTTCCAAAGCGTCGTCGGTGTAAGAAACGCGGTGGTGTGCCTCGTACTTGTCACGCAGACCCTTCAGAATCAGCACGGTGTCTTCCAGCGAAGGCTCTTCGACCTTGACCGGCTGGAAACGACGCTCCAATGCAGCGTCCTTTTCGATGTGCTTGCGGTATTCCTCCAGCGTGGTAGCACCGATGGTCTGCAGCTCACCGCGAGCCAATTTCGGCTTCAGCAGCGACGCAGCATCGATAGCACCTTCTGCGGCACCAGCACCGACCAGATTGTGGATCTCGTCGATGAACAAAATGATGTCGCCACGCTGGTTGATCTCTTTCAGCACCTTCTTCAGGCGCTCTTCGAAATCACCACGGTAACGAGAACCAGCGATCAACGAACCCAGGTCCAGCGAATACAGCTGCTTATCCTTCAGCGTTTCCGGTACCTTGCCGTTAACAATATCCAGGGCCAGGCCCTCAACAACGGCAGTCTTACCGACGCCTGGCTCACCGATCAGCACTGGGTTGTTCTTCGTGCGGCGTGAGAGCACCTGCATGATGCGCTCAACCTCAGAATCACGGCCAACGACGGGGTCTAATTTGCCTTCTTTGGCAGCCTGGGTGAGGTTGCGTCCGAACTGATCGAGCACCAGCGAGTTGGAGCGGTCGCCTTTGCCACCGCCACCGCTGCCGGATCCACCGCCCATCGATGGGCCAGCACCGGCACCAGCCAGTCCGCCGCCACCAGGTGCAGACGACGATCCGCTACCGGAACCATCCTGGTTGCCGCCTTCGTAACCAGACAGCAACTGGATAACCTGCTGACGCACACGCGGCAGGTCAGCGCCCAGCTTGGTTAATACCTGCGCGGCTACGCCTTCACCTTCGCGGATCAGACCCAGCAGCAGAAATTCCGTGCCAATGTATTTGTGGCCCATTTGTAGGCCTTCGCGCAGCGAAAGCTCCAGTACCTTCTTGGCCCGCGGGGTAAATGGGATATGTCCGCTGTGTGGCTGGGAACCCTGGCCGATGATCTCTTCGACCTCGTTGCGGACATCGTCTAAGGAGATATCCATCGATTCCAGGGCCTTAGCAGCAACCCCTTCACCTTCGTGGATCAGACCGAGCAGGATGTGCTCGGTACCGATGTAATTGTGGTTAAGCATGCGAGCTTCTTCTTGCGCCAAGACGATGACGCGTCGAGCTCGGTCCGTAAACCGTTCAAACATGTGCTCTGAGTTCTCCCTAACCGATTTGCGTTATGTTCCACCCACCATAACGCGCAACTATCACTGGCCCTTCCCGTTTTGCGAATCGATTCCCGAAAATCTGGCAAACTCCCTGTATAATGGCCTGTTCGCCTGTAGCGAACGCCCTATTGGAACGTATTTTGGCAGCAAAAAGCGGCGCCCGGAGTGGAGGTAATCCGGACGCCGCTTGTGTTGCACGTGACTAACAGACAGCAAACAGGCAGCTATCAGGCTCCTAACAGGTAAAGGCCGTAGCAACTAGCAGGCCCTAGCGACTTACCCTAGCGGCAGGCCTTACTGGTAAGCCTTAGCGCGCGATGGTGGCTGGCTCTTCACCCAAGCGCGCCTTCTTGACGTACTCGACTTCTTCGTCCAGCTCGGTTGCCGCACCACGACGCCGCGAGGCGTAGATAACCAGCGACAGTCCCGTCGACAAGAGTGCGAAGACCAGCAGGCCACCGAGTCCGCCCCAGAAGGTGGCATCGTAGAGGCCATCGGTTGCGCGCATAAACGCATCGCGGGTGTAACTCATTGGGTGGAAGCTATGCAGCATCCGCAGTGGCCCCGGCGTGGTGTCCAGCGGCCAGATACCGCCGAAAACGAACAGCCCCAGAGCAAACAGCCCCAGCGAGAATACGCCACCGTACATGCGGCCAAACAGGATGCGCAGGAACTGGAAGACAGCCGAACCGGTGATCGCGGTCAGCGCCAGCACACCGATGGCGATAGCCCAGTTATCCGGCGACCAGCCCAGTGCCACGGAGAATCCCGCGAAGAATCCAATCACCGCGAAGTTCACCAGAGAGATCAGTCCCAGCGCGCGCAGGACCGGCCCCAGTACGGTGTAGCTATTGGCACGCTTGCCGACGATGTGTGGCAGCAGCGTCGACAGTAACGCCATGGCCAGGTAGCCGAAGACGACAATCACCAGGATGGCCGCACCAGCAGTAATGTTTTTGACCGTCGGGTCGGATTCATCCGCCACTGTCTGGACTGGGTGCTCGTTGGAGGCGGTGAAGTTGATCGGCACCGCGATATTCGACGCGGAATCTTCCGGCTTGGTGATATTCGGTGCCTTAGCAGCGCCATCGGCAAGCTTGGTCGACAACTCACTCGTACCGTCTTTCAGGCGGGTCATGCCGTCCATCAGCTGGCCACCACCGTCGTTGAGCTGCGTGGTTCCGTCCTTCAGACGCCCCACACCGTCAGTCAGGTCGCCAGTACCCGCGTTCAGGCGGGTCGCGCCGTTATCCAACTGGCTCGCACCATCTGCTAAGCGGCTAACACCACCGTTGAGCTGGTTGATGCCGTCGTTCAAGCGATGAGCACCATCTTGCAGACGAATCACGCCAGACCGGTACGGGGCATTCGGATCAGCCAAGTTGTAATGCAGCTGGCCGGTGCCTTCCCGCAAGCGGTTGAGCTGGTTGACCATGTTTTGCTGGTTCGCAGGATCCAGCCGGTTCACAATCCCCGCCAGTTTTTCAGCTTCCGCATGCGCGCCCAAGGTGTGTAGCAAGTCGATAATCGGTTGCATATCCGGCAACGCGCCCTGCACCTGCTCCAGCAGCGGCAACAGCATGCCGGTCAATTGGTTTACGCCGGCATCGATCTGGCCAGCACCGTCGGCAAGCTGATCAGTACCATTCAGCAGCTGATCCGTACCGTTCGCTAGCTGGGTGGATCCATCCTGCAGGCGGGCCGCACCATTGCTCAGTTCGCCGACACCGTTTTGCAGGCGCGTCGTACCAGCTTTCAAGTCTGTGGTTCCCTGATGCAAACGCCCGGCACCATCTTGCAGGTCAGAAGCACCCTTATCCAACCGGGAAATTCCATCGACTGCGCGCGTACCGCCATCCTTGAGCTGGCCCGCACCTTCATCCAAACGGCCTGCACCCTCGGCGGCTTGATTCAGGCCTTCGCCCATGCGATCAAGGCCGGCAATGACCTTGTCGGCGTATTTCTTGGAAATCGCATTGGCAACGTTGCTTTGCACCTGCGGGATCAAACTATTGGTGATCACCGCACCGTTGGTGCCGTAGAAGTCATTTTCCGCGAAGTGGATATTCGGCTGCCGCGGGTTATCGCTGATGATCGTGACCGCGTCATCAGAGAAATCCTTCGGAATCGTGACGACGAATAGGTAATCACCGCGGGTGAGCCCCTTATCGCCCTGCTCTTTGTCGACTTCCGAGAAATTCAGGTAATCGGTTGCCAACAAGCCTTCAACGACCTGATTACCATAATTAATGTATTCACCGTCGCGCTCGACGCCTTCGTCTTCATTAACCACAGCCAAAGAAACATCGCGCAGGTACTTCGATGGGTCCCACATCGCCCACATGAACGTCGCTGCACCCGCCAGCGGCAGCACGAGTGTTAGCACCACGAGGATGCGGGGGATCGTCGACTTCGGACGCCAATCGAGCAATTTGTGCCACAGGCTTTTGTCCTGCGCAGCGTGTACACCCGACTCTGCACCCGTGCCAGCCGACGAGGCTGCACTTTTCGCAGCGCCATTCGCAGCGCTGTTCGCAGTGTTATCAGCAGTACTCACGAGAAGACACCTCCACTACATGTCTATGAGAGTGCAGTACCCCCGCTAGCACCACTGCGAGATTCCACGCCGGTGTCGTGCTTGGAGACTGACTCAAAATTGCTTGGAAAACAAAAAATAATCGCTCGCAAGACCGAAATTTCACGAGCCTTCATTAGTATAGTTTCCCTAGCAAATGCGTTTGGTTTTTATAAGCCATCACACAGAATTTTTTGCTTTGTGATGTGGAACACCACAGTATATGACGATTAACTATTTGGCTAATCAACGCGGAGACCTCTGGGGGTCTACCTCTAGGGTCTATCGTGAAAACACGCAGGAACGGCACAGAAATATAGACACGGGAATATAGGCACAGAAAAGCACCCACCCCGCTTCGGGTATATCCGGCGGGAATGGGCGCTATCCAATGCGCAAGCTAAGCGCGATTAGCTACATCTACGGTGTGGCGATATAGCGGGTATCCAGGTACTCGTTAATACCTTCGGCACCGCCCTCACGGCCAAAGCCGGATTCCTTGATACCGCCGAACGGTGCGGCAACATCAGAAACACCACCGCGGTTAATAGCCACCATGCCGGCATTTAACTCGTGTGCCAGGCGCTCAGCGGTGTGCACGTTCTCGCTATAGCCATAAGCCGCCAAGCCCACCGAGGTGTCATTCGCAGCAGCAATAGCATCGTCCAGATCAGAGTACGTGGTGATAGCCACGACTGGTCCGAAAATTTCTTCACGCAAGATAGCCGCATCAGCTGGAATATCGGACAACACGGTGGCTGGGTAGAAATAGCCTTCGCCTGCTGGCACTTCACCGCCGGTGTGCACGGTGGCCCCACCCTTGCGGGCTTCAGCCACCAGCTCAGCGATACCGTCGCGCTGTGCCGCAGTAATCATTGGGCCCAGGCCGACGCCCTCATTCAGGCCATGCCCGGTGCTTACCTGCGCCAGCTTCTGCGTGATACGACGAGTGAACTCCTCAGCCACGTCCTCGTGCACAATGAAGCGGTTAGCCGAAACACAAGCCTGTCCACCGTTGCGCATCTTCGCGGCATACGCGCACTCCAGCACGCTATCCAGGTCTGCATCCTTGTGGACAACAAACGGTGCGTTGCCACCCAGCTCCATCGAGGTGCGCTGCAGATTCTTCGCCGACTGCTCAACCAAAATCTTGCCAACGCCGGTAGAACCAGTAAAGGTGACCTTGCGCAAGCGCGCATCCGCCATCAGCTCGCTAGACATCGCGGACGACTTCTGCGTCGGCACAATAGAAATCACGCCAGAAGGCACGTTGTGCTTCGCGAATACCTCCGAGATGACCTCACCGAGCAACAGCATGGTCAGCGGGGTTTCCTTGGCAGGTTTCACGATCATGGTGCAGCCCGCTGCCAGAGCAGGGGCGATCTTGCGGGTAGCCATGGCAAACGGGAAATTCCACGGAGTCACAGCCAAGCAAGGACCGACTGGGGTGTGGGTAACGCGAATGGTGCCAGCACCCGATGGCGAAGCACCATAGTGGCCGTCAATGCGCACGGCTTCTTCTGCGAACCAGCGCAGGTATTCCGAGCCGTAGCCGACCTCGCCTTTCGCCTCTGCGAAAGTCTTACCCATCTCCAGTGTCATTACCGTGGCGAAATCGTCGGCACGATCCTGTACCGCGTGGTAAATATCCATCAACACATCCGCGCGCTGACGGGCGGTGAAATCCTTAGCCCACGTGTCCTGCACGCCGTCGGCAAGATCCAAAGCCTTCATCCACTGCGAAGAATCCGCATTCGAAACCTGTGCTAAAACCTTGCCGGTGGCTGGGTCTTCCACGTCAAAATGAGCGCCGCCGACGCCGTCGACCTGCTCGTTTCCCAACCAAATCTTGGTGGGAAGATTGTTGATCAATTCAGTATATGGTGCGTAATCGAAACTCATACTCACACTCTACGCGCGAATCTGGATATGAGCTTCGTTACGCAACAGTTGCTTGTGGCCGGCGCATAAAAAATGTAATGGGAATGATCACGGTGACCATCAGCGCAGCCACCACAAAGGCCGCGCGCACACCATCCGAGGTAGCGGCAGCCTCAGTCAATCCTGCAGCCAGCCCCGCATCCGTGCCGCGGGTCAAAATCACCATCAGCAATGCGGTACCAGCCGCAGCGGCCAGTTGCTGCAGCGTCGTCAAGATCGCCGAACCGTGGCTGTAGAGTTCGCCGGTCAGTGAGCTCAATGCGGTGGTCATCATCGGCGTCATCAGCAAACCAAACCCAAAGGCGAAAATCACGTGGAAGGTGACCAATTGCCAGACCTGCGTCTCAGTACCGATGGTGGTAAACAGCCACGTACCAGCGGCCATCAAAAACGCGCCCGGAATCATGATCGGCTTCGGGCCCACCGAATCATACACACGTCCGATGATCGGCGACATCACCGCTTGGATCACCCCGCCAGGAAGCACGATCAATCCGGCGGTACGCGCGCCATCACCCAACCCGTTTTGTACGAATAGCGGCAGCATAGTCACGGTACCGATCAACACGGAAAAAGAAAACAGCGCGATCAACACCGCCAAGGAGAAATTGCGGATCTTAAAAGGGCGCAAATCCAGCAAAGCCTGGGCCTTTTTACCCAGCCGCACCTGGCGCAGAGCAAAAACCACCAACGCGATAACCGCGATGACCAGCAAACCCACCAGCATGCCGACGTTATCGCCGGTATCCAGCGCGGTTTCTAATGACGACAGTGAGTAGACCGTGCCGCCGAACGCGACCACTGACAGCACGACGGAAATCAGATCAATCGGCTGCGTCGAATTCTCACCGACGTTGGAAAGCAGCTTTGCACCCAATAACAACACACCGACCAACAACGGCAGCATGCACAGAAAAATCGCGTGCCAGGTAAACGCCTCCAAGATGACGCCACCGACGGTTGGGCCAGTCGCTGGGGCCACCGCAATCACCACACCGATAAAGCCCATCACGGTGCCACGGCGTTCCAGCGGCACCATCTGCAACATCACCGTCATCAGCAGCGGAACGATCAACGCAGTCCCCGCAGCCTGCACGATGCGGCCCAACAGCAACACCACAAACGCCGGTGCCACCGCCCCCATGATGGTGCCGACGATAAACAGCCCCACCGAGGAAAAGAAAATCTGCCGGGTGCTAAAACGCTGGATCAAAAACCCCGTGGTGGGAATGACCACGGCCATGGTGAGCATGAACACCGTGATCAACCATTGCGCACTGGCCGCGTTAATACCAAAATCCCGCATGACCGCAGGCAGCGCCACCGACAGCGAAGTCTCATTCAAGATCATCACCGTCGCCGCCGCCACCAGCGTAGCCAACACGGCAACGACGTCCGACGACAACTTTTCCGGTTGTGCGCTCACGTCCGGTACTACTCCGGTTTCACGATCGGGAACAAGACGGTTTCGCGAATACCCAACCCAGTCAGGGCCATCAACAGGCGGTCAATGCCCATGCCAGTGCCAGCTGTGGGCGGCATGCCCTGTTCCATGGCAGCCAGGAATTCCTCATCCAGCACCATGGCTTCGTCGTCGCCGCCAGCGGCCAAACGAGCTTGATCCTCGAAACGCTCACGCTGGATCACCGGATCAATCAACTCAGAATAGCCAGTTGCCAACTCGAACCCGCGCACGTACAGGTCCCACTTTTCCGTCACTCGTGGCTTCGAGCGGTGATCGCGGGTCAGCGGTGAAGTCTCCACAGGGAAGTCCTTGACAAAGATCGGGCCATCCAGCTGATCTTCACACAGCAGCTCCCAGATTTCTTCCACCAGCTTGCCGTGCTGCCAGCCACCATCCTTCGGAACCTTCAGTCCGATGGCATCGGCAATACCCAGCAGCTCCTCGACGGTGGAATCGACCGTGACCTCCGGCTGATCCGGGAATTTGCGGGCCAACGCCTCATTCAGCGACGGGTACATCTCGATTTCCGGCCATTCGCCCGAGAAATCATACTCGGTGCCGTCGGCAAGCGTCACTACCTGCGAACCAAACACTTCCTCGGCGATATACTGCACGGCTTCACGGATCATCCGCGCGCCCGTGTTGTAATCGCCCCAGGCCTGGTAGGTCTCCAACATCGCGAATTCCGGCGAGTGCGTGCGGTCAATGCCCTCATTGCGGAAGTTGCGGTTGATTTCAAAAACGTGATCAATGCCACCGACAACGGCGCGCTTCAAAAACAGCTCCGGCGCAATACGCAGGTAAAGGTCCAGATCCAGCGCATTCGAGTGGGTGACGAATGGACGCGCGGCAGCACCACCGTGGATGGTCTGCAGCATTGGGGTTTCGATCTCGACGAAATCTTCGCCTTCCAAGTAATTGCGCAGCGCACGGATCACTTTGATGCGGGTCATCGCATTCTCGCGGGCTTCTTTACGCACGATCAAATCGTTATAACGCTGCCGCACGCGAGTATCTTCCGCCATTTCCGCAAACGACACCGGCAGCGGACGGATCGACTTCGACGCCATCTGCCACGAGTTCACGAATACGGACAGCTCGCCGCGTCGGGAAGAAATAACCTTGCCCTGCACGGCAACGAAATCGCCCATGTCGACGTCGGCTTTCCACTGATCCAGCGCTTCCTTACCGACTTCCGCAAGTGACAACATCGCCTGCACCTGGGTGCCATCACCATCTTGCAGAGTGGCGAAACACAACTTGCCGGTATCGCGTTTAAACAGCAAACGCCCCGCGATGGCCACCTCATCGCCGGAATCGCCGCCTGGCTGGATATAGGTCACGCCATTCTCGCGGGTCACCAACTGCTCCGGCTCGGCTTGCGCAGCGCCAGTATCGGTATCTTCTGGCTTCACCACGACATAAGCCTTGCGCAGCTCGGCAAGGCTCATCGTGCGTTTGACTTCAACCGGGTAGGCCTGGTCGCCACGGTCAAGCAAACGCTGGCGCTTTTCCCGCCGGATACGCAACTGTTCCGGCAGGCTATCAGGGGCATCGGGGGAATTTTTCTGCTGACTCACCCGGCCCAGGGTAGTCGAAAACCACAACAAACGATAAGCACGCCCATCCTGAATCCCGGCATTTATTCAGGCACTGCCAGGCATCTAGCAGCCCAATAGCGGAATTTTTCGCCCCACGTGCAACAATATTTGTGACACGTCACACCGAACTCACTCACCGTGATACTCGGAACAGACACGCAGGACCTTGTAGCCAAGCAGGAGGCTTAAGCGGTGAACTCACTGTATTTAGCAGTCATCGGGATCGCGATGATCATCGGTGGATACCTCATCTACTCGAAATTCCTCGGTAAAAGTATCTTCCAACTCTCCGAGCGGTACACCACCCCAGCACACGCCATGAACGACGGCGTGGACTACGTGCCAACAAACAAATTCGTGCTCTGGGGCCACCACTTCACCTCCGTCGCAGGTGCAGCCCCCATCGTCGGCCCCGCCGTTGCGATCATCTGGGGTTGGCTACCGGCTTTCCTGTGGGTCACCCTTGGCACCATCTTCATCGCCGGGATGCACGACATGGGCATTTTGTGGGCCTCACAACGCCACCGCGGCCAATCCATCGGTACTCTCTCCGGCCGCTACATCGGCAAACGCGGCCGCAACCTGTTCCTGGTGGTCATCTTCTTGCTGCTACTGATGGTCGTGGCCGCATTCGCCGTCGTCATTTCGAACCTGCTCATCGCCAACCCGTCGGCAGTAATCCCCACCTGGGGTGCCATCGTCGTTGCGCTGCTCATCGGCCAGGCCGTCTACCGCTTGCAATGGAATCTGCCGATCGTCTCCATCGTCGGCGTGATTGCCCTGTACACGCTGGTATTGATCGGCGACCGCTTCCCCATCGCACTGCCGGACACAGTCTGGGGCATCCCCGCCAACGGTGTGTGGATCATCCTGCTGTTTATCTACGCCGCCATCGCCTCACTGTTGCCGGTATGGGTATTGCTGCAGCCACGCGACTACATCAACGGGCTACAGCTGTTCATCGCGCTGGGTATTCTCTACGGCTCCATGCTGCTTTCCGCACCCACCGTCGTCGCCCCAACGCTAAACAGCAACGTGCCCGATGACACCCCGTCAATGTGGCCACTGCTGTTTGTCACCATCGCCTGCGGCGCGATTTCCGGTTTCCACGGCATGGTCTCATCCGGTACCTCGTCGAAGCAGCTGGAAAAAGAAACCGACTCCCGCTTCGTCGGCTACTTCGGCGCCGTCGGCGAAGGCCTGCTAGCACTCGGCACCATCATCGCGGTATCTGCAGGTTTCCAATCCTTAGCCGAGTGGGAAGAAATCTATAGCGCATTCAACGAAGGCGGCATCAATGCCTTCGTCGAGGGCGGCAGCAACATCGTCAACGCTGGCCTGGGCATCCCCGCTGGTATCTCCACCACAATCTTGGCGACGATGGCCGTACTGTTCGCCGCTACCACCATGGACACCGGTGTTCGTCTGCAACGCATGGTGGTACAGGAAATCGCCGAGGTTGCCGGTGTGCGCTTACGGGCATTCTCCTCGACCATCATCGCGGTAGGAATTGCGCTGGTCCTAACCTTTTCCGCGGGTGCCGACGGTTCCGGCGGCATGACGCTGTGGCCGCTGTTCGGTACCACGAACCAGATCATGGCAGCCCTATCGCTGTCGATCATCGCGATCATCCTGGCACACCTACGCCGCCCATCCTGGATGGTGATCATCCCCGGCATCTTCGTCATGGTTGCCTCGCTGTGGGCCGCGGTTTCCCAGCTGGGCACGTTCATCTCCGATGGCAACTGGCTGCTGGTGGTCATCGACGCGGTCATCCTGGTCTGTGCAGTCTGGGTGGTTATCGAAGCCACCGCTGCTTACCGACGCGCGCACAACACACCCAAGGTGGTCTGGACCGACGACGACACCGACGCCCCACTGCCGCAGGCACAAGCCATTAAACACGGGAAATAGCCGGGGCGAGAGCACGCGTCATGTCTATCGTCGACAAGCTGAAAGCCTTCGGCCACGGGCTCAACGAGTACTATTCCGCGCCGTACCGGGCCACGTTTGCGCGCGCACGACAGGAAGAAGATGACCTGTTCCAGCTGTTGGTAATGTCGGAAGCCCTGGGCATTCCCAACCCGGCCAGCTTTTATACGCTGGAGTTATTGCCCATCATCTACGAGGATTTCCATGCCTGGCACCGGCGCATGGGGATGCTGCGCTCGCCTTTGGAGGAAATCCAATGCTGCTAGATCAGATTAGAGCTCTTGCCGACGGTGGTGTTGGCCCGGCTAGCCCGGCTGACAGCACCACGCCCCACATCGTGTTTTTCGGCGGCAAAGGCGGCGTCGGCAAGTCCACGATCGCCTCCGCCGTGGCCCTTGGCCTAGCAGAAACCGGTTATTCCGTGCAGCTGGTTTCCACCGACCCCGCGCACAACCTGGGACATATGTGGGAGCAGACCGTCGGTGCGAAGGGGGTGGCCGCGAAGGCAAGTGCCAACTTACAGCTACTGGAATTAGATCCGGCGGCAACCACCGAGGCGCATATCACGCAGGTCGAAAGCACCATGCGGCGGATGATGCCGGAGCGACTGCACGGCGAGGTAACCAAACACTTGGACTTGGCGCGTAACTCGCCAGGCACGCACGAGGCCGCGATGGTGGAAGCAATCGCGCAGGTAGTGGAAGATTCGCACCACGATTTCATCATTGTCGATACCGCGCCATCCGGGCATACCTCGCGGCTTTTAGCCGTACCGGAATTGATGAATGCCTGGACCCAGGGGTTGATGAATCGGCGGGATAAATCCGAGCGTTTCTCAGAACTGATCCGCGGGATGGACCCGAAGCACACCGCAGAAGACGGTGTGGACCGCCGCAACCAGGAGTTACGCAGCATTTTGCACAAACGTCAGCAGCGGTTTGCCCGGCTGCGGGATGCGCTGCAGAACCAATCGGTGTTTTATTTGGTGCTTACGGCAGAAAAAGTACCGGTGCTAGAAACCGCCGAGCTGCACGCAGAGTTGACGAAAACCGGTATTAGCGTCGGGGGTGCGGTGGTCAACCGGCGCTCACCAGCAGATCAGGGCGAGTTTTTGGCAAATCGACGCCGCCTGGAAGACGCCGCGCTGGAAGATCTCCACCGCCGCTTGCCGCAGGTGAACGTGACGGAGGTGCCGCTGCTGGATTCGGAGGTCGGCACACCGGCAGCATTGGCAGAAATCGCCGCATACCTGACACGCGACTAGTTGGCTAGTTATCTCCGTCCAGGTTGCGGAAGCCAATCCCGACGGGCACGCCCACGTTATCGACTAGGCGCACCCCACCAAAAGTAGCCGCCACTAATAAACGGGCGTCGCCTTCTTCCGGCGCCGGGCCGAAATCACGGGCGCGTAGCTCCAAATAATCCGGCTGCACCCCGGCCGCCCTTAACACGTCCGCTGCGGTGCTGAGCACGGCTTCCGCGCCCCGCTCGGCCACATGTGCACCGGCAGTCAACGCGGCTGATAAAGCCAGGGCCTTCTCGCGGTCGGTTTCCGGAATAGCAGTATTTCGCAGACTCATCGCCAGCCCATCCGGCATACGCACCGTCGGCACGCCTTGTATTTTCACGTCCAAGTGCAGGTCGGTGATCGCCTGCTGGAGGCGCAGTAGGAACTCGTAATCTTTTTCCCCAGCGATGATGGTCTCTGGGGCCACCGCATGCAGCAAGCTCAGGTGCGTAGTTAAGGCTTGTGCCAGTTCCGCGCTATCTTCCAGCCCGTCCGGCGGGGTGATCTGCGTGCGCAGGCCTTGCGGCCACAGGCTCTCGGTATGGCCCGGCGCGCGGGTATACGGCACGACGGCATCGACTTCTGCCTCGCGGAGAATCTCCATGATCTCCGGGCGCAGTTCGGCCGGTTTATCGTGCACCGCTTGCTGTGGCGCTGGGTTCTGGGGTGCCGGATGCTGTGGCGCCAGATTATGTTGTTCCGGATTCTGTGGTGTCACGGCATGACCGCCGACCTCGTCGGCAAGTTCCACGGCGACCACGGCAACGCCGCGCTGTTTCGCTGTGCGCAGCAAAACCCGGTGGCCAGCGTGAATATCAGCGCCTAGCACCACCAGCTGTAGTGATTTACCGGTTGTGCGCATGACACGCGAAAACCTCGCGATATCCGCGAGGTGA
Source organism: Corynebacterium propinquum DSM 44285 (assembly GCF_000375525.1). GTDB lineage: Bacteria > Actinomycetota > Actinomycetes > Mycobacteriales > Mycobacteriaceae > Corynebacterium > Corynebacterium propinquum. The sequence goes on along the minus strand of NZ_AQXC01000006.1, from coordinate 128,091 downwards.
AAAAGCGTGGCTTGCCCGAAAGCAAAACTCATGAATGATCTACCTGTCGTGGCATAGGAGGTGTACGTAGTTGATGTTGATGATTGATGTAGGTGGTTGCTGTACCTGGTCAGCGCGCTATCGCAACTGCCTATTATTTCTGGGTGCGTTTCAGCAGCTCGGCGACGGAGATACCTTCGGTGTTTTCATCGCGACGACGACGGTGCGGGCGCGCTTCGGCATCATCCTGGTGTGCACCAGCAGCTGGTTGGGGCTGCTGCGTCGTGGTCTTAGCCGCAGCCGATTCGCTGTGTTTCGTTTTCTCGCTGCTCGTGTGCCCGGCGGAGCTGTCGCGTTCGACGGAGCTGTATTGCCCGGAGGTATTGCTCTGCCCTGCAGTGCTGGACTTCCCTGTGGTGCTGTTCTGACCAGCCGAATCCCAACGCACTGCATGGAAGCGGGAAGTGTCGAAAACAGGGTCCGTGCTACGGCCGGTATCCCGGTCTGCGACCTGCCCCGCCCCGGACTTCCGTGCCTGATTCTGCTTGGCGGAATCGGATTTGGTGGCGCCAGATTTTGCAGACTGTGCTGTCTCGGTAGCTGATTCCCGACTAGCAGGTTTCGCGGTGGTGGGCTTAGCGGCAGCTGGTTTCACGGTTTTCCGCGTCGTAGTCTGCGACTGCTTCGGCTTGTCAGTCTCGCGCTGTTGCTGTTCTTGTTCGCGCTCACTGATCAACGCAGACAACGGGTTCGGCTGCGGCTGGCTCGGCTGACTGCCCAGCTTGCCCGCAATCGCATCCCGGCTCGGGGCACCAGAACTGGCACCGTATCCAGCAGAAAAACCAGCGTGATCGGCGTGCTGCTCCAACTCACGGATCCGCCGCGCCTCCGCCTGCAGCGCGGCAGGCTCGTAACCGAATTCGCGATCCTGCAATTCCTCTAGGTGCGTGCGGATCACCGACAGCTCCGCGCGAATCGACTCCCACATTTGTTCAAAACGCTCAGGATCAATGCCATTGCCGCCCGCGTCGGCAAGCGATTGTGGCGCCGAAACTCCTTGACCTGCAGCCTGAGCCGCAGCGGATTCCTGCTGCTGGCGGACGAAACGCTCGTGATCTGCCACCCGCTGCTCAGCACTCTGCGCTTGCCGACGATAGCGGGTAACCAGGAAAAACCCGATGACTGCCGACCACAACGACGCCAACAACGCCAGGCGCAGCGCGACCTCCGAGTTCGACAGCAGCATCACCACCGTTGCGACGACTGCCAGCACGATCAGCACGATCACACCAACTTGCCCGCGGTCAACCTGGTTGCTGGACTGCTGACCACGACGATCCCAGCCGCTCACGCCCTGGTCACTAACGCCCTGGCCACTAACCTCCTGGGCACTGGCATCCCGGCCGCGATAGTCGGTGTGCGAAGTCTTCTCCTGCTCCATGGGCATCACTTTAGCTAAAAACTCGCTTCCGGTGGCATTGGGTTTTGGCACGCCCGTTCTAGATAGACACCTGCCGCAGCCAACGCCACCCCGCCCACGGCGGCAGCCACCACCGCTGGTAGGTCTTCACGCGCGGCAACTAATTCACTGGCTTTCGGGATCACGTAGCTAGCAATTCCGGCATACCCGCCACCTAGAATTGCCCCCGTCCACGCTGCAGCCTGGCCAAATACCAGGTAGCGCGCGGCCGTCAAGGGGTCGAGCTGGCTGCGGTCCATGCCGATCCCGTGATCATCACGGGAATTCGCCACGCGACGCCCCAGCACGACGCACACGAGCGCCATCGCCCAGAGCGCCACCGACACCAACACGGGCACCGTCGGCATGCGGCCGTAGAGCTGCCAGGCAACAATAGCGGTACAGGCTGCGGCAAATAGCCCGGTGGCGACCAACCAGGGAATCGAGGTGGTTTTCATCGTGTGATCACCGGAAGCTTTCCCCGCGGGTGATTCCCGCTTTCTCGTAGTCGCTAAGCTCATCCAACAGCTCTGCGACACGCTGCCCACCGAGCTCCGCATCTGGGTTGATCTCCAGCCACGGCTGCAACACGAAGGCGCGCTCGTGGGCATGCGGGTGCGGCAGGCGAAGTTCTTCGGTGTCACTGGTGATTTCGGTGGCATCGCTGTCCCACGCCGCGACAATATCAACATCCAGGGTGCGTGGTCCCCACTTTTGCACGCGCACGCGCCCGGCGGCGTTTTCCAGTTCCTGGCCGCGGTGCAATAGTTCCAGCGGGGTCTGGTCAACTTCCACCAGCAAGATAGCGTTCAAAAAATCGGGCTGATCCTCGACTCCCCACGCCGGGGTGCGATAGATCGACGAGGCAGCGCGCAACTGGCCCTTCCCAGCAAAATCGCGGTAGACGGAATCCAGCAGCTCGCGGGAATCGTCCATGTTGGAACCAATGGATAACACTGCGGTAATCCTCATCGGCGCCTCCGTGCAACCACAGCAACATCCTGGAACGGCAGCGGGATCGGTGCAGACGGTTTGTGCACGGTGACCTCGATGGATGCCAACTGTTCATACGTGGCCAGCGTTTGGTTCGCAATGCGGTTGGCGACGGCTTCAATCAGATCTTCCGGCTCACCGGTCATAATGTCGTGCGCTAACTGTGCCAGCTCGGCGTAGTTCACGGTATCGTCCAGCTGTTTCGCCTGCGAAAAATCTAACCAACACGTCAGGTCCACATAAAAAGTTTGGCCGTGCCGACGCTCTTCTTCCAGCACACCGTGGTAGCCGTAGCATTCCACGCCCTTCAGTTCGATCCGGTCCATCCAGTGCTGCCTTCCTTGCCGTGAGTTTGCTGGTTTTTTTGCTTGCCGACGCCCGCCGCGCTGCAATTCTTGCCGGCGCCCGCGCCGGCGTTCTGCCCGCTTTAGTTTTGCTACCTATTCCTGGCTCCCACCAGTCTGCCAGGCGTGGGCAACGTCGACGGAATCCCGCGAGACCGCAACCTCGTGCACGCGCACCGCCCACGCTCCTGCCTGTGCAGAAAGCGCCGTCACAGCCGCCGTGGCTGGGTCGGCCAATTGCGGGCCTGATTCCAGCCCCCGCGCCCCGCGGATCGCTGCTAAGAATCGCTTGCGCGAAGCCCCCACGAGGATCGGGAAGCGGCCTTCGGTAAAGCTACGCAGTGCGTGCAGCAGAGCCCAGTTGTCTTGCGCGGATTTCGCAAAACCCAGGCCCGGGTCCAAGGCAATATTGTGCTCTGCCACCCCAGCAGCCAGTGCATTATCAACCAGCCGGTCCAGGCTCGCGTGTACATCGGCCACCACGTCGCCATCGTGTTCGCCGCTGGCATCACCAAATTGCAGGGTTTGCCAGTGCATCAGGCACACCGGAAGCCCGGACGCTGCCATCACGCGGTACATGTGCGGGTCTGCCATGCCACCAGAGACATCATTGATCATGGATACTCCAGCGTCCACAGCGGCTTCTGCGGTGGACGCTCGCATGGTATCGATCGAGGTCACGATGCCCGCGGCAGCGAGTTCCCGGATCACCGGGGTGATGCGTTGTTTTTCTTGGTCCGGGTCCACCCGCTTGGCCCCCGGGCGGGTGGATTCGCCGCCGACGTCGATGATGTCCGCACCCTGGTGAATCAGCCGGTGGGCGTGCTCGACAGCGCGATCGACGGTATTGAATTGTCCACCATCAGAAAAGGAATCATCGGTGACGTTTACGATGCCCATCACTTGGCAACGCGCCCGCCGTGCCGCCTCGGAAGAATCAGGCAACACCAGCGCGGGTGGGCGCGGCGGTGCGTGATGGGAGAAATCGTGCGACATATCCGGCGTATCCATTCTGGCTGCTTAGCTCCTGATAAGGCTCATAACTTCTGCACGGGACGAAGCATTCACTCGGAAACCACCACGCACCGCGGACGTCGTCGTCACGGCACCCGGTTTCCGGATTCCACGCATCGCCATGCACAGGTGTTCGCATTCAATGACGACGATCACCGATTGCGCCTGCAACTTGTTCATCAACGCATCGGCAATCTGGCTGGTCAGCCGTTCTTGGACCTGCGGGCGTTTGGCATACAAATCCGCCAGGCGCGCCAGCTTGGACAAACCAGTGACATCGCCGTTGCGACCTGGGATATAACCAATATGCACGCTGCCGAAAAACGGCACCAAGTGATGCTCGCAGGTGGAATAAATCGGGATATCGCGCACCAGCACCAATTCCTGGTGGTCTTCCGAAAACGTCCGTTCCAATACCGCGGTAGGGTCTTCGTGCAGGCCAGCAAAAGATTCTTTGTACGCACGGGCCACACGGGCCGGGGTATCGCGCAGGCCTTCGCGGTCCGGGTCCTCGCCGACGGCGAATAACAGTTCCCGCACCGCAGCTTCGGCGCGCTGTTGATCAAAACTGCCGACGTTGCCTGTGCTCTCAGCGTTAGTCATCCTTGTTGTCCCTACCCTGCTCGTCATTTTGTTCGTGCCCCGGCCCATCTTTGCGATGCTTTCCGGTCTGCTCCGCGGCTTCCAACTTCGGCAGCCCGGTCACGCCCACAGCATTGTTGTCACCGAAGATCAATCCGATCTCGCCTTCCTCGACAGCATGCTCATCAGCACCATCCTTCTGGGCTGCTTGCCGACGCTCGCGAGCCAGCAGCGACGCCTCCAGCAGCGACAAACGCTTCGGCGGTTCCTCGCCCCGCTCTTTCGCCAACTCTGTTGGGGTTTTCACCGGCTCGAAACCAGCCTGCTGCGGGAAGCGCACGTCGGTATCGAAAATATCCACACGCTGCGGATCAATCCCGTCGAAGATGGCTTCCAAATCTGGCCGCCGCAGGGTTTCTTTTTCCAGCAATTTCAGCGCGAGTTTGTCCAGGTAGTCGCGGTGCTCGCCCAAAATCGAATAGGCCTTGCGGTGCGCACTATCCAGCAGGAACTGCAGCTCCTGGTCGATGGTGTGCGCAATCTGCTCGGAATATCCCGAGGTACCGCCGCCACCGCGGCCAGAGAATGGATCACCTTGTTCTTGCCCGTATTTCACGGTGCCCAGTGCTGGCGAGAAACCGTATTCGGTCACCATCGCGCGCGCGATCTTGGTGGCTTGTTCAATATCGCTGGACGCGCCCGTCGTCGGCGTGCCAAACACGAGTTCTTCTGCAGCGCGCCCACCCATAGCAAAGACCAGCTGGGCGAACATTTCCTCGCGGTTGTACATGCCTTTGTCGTCTTCTTGTGCCGTCATCGCATGCCCGCCGGTGCGACCGCGTGCCAGGATGGTCACCTTGTACACGCGCTCAATATCGCGCAAGGCCCAGGCCGCCAGGGTGTGACCGCCTTCGTGGTAAGCAGTGATCTTCTTTTCTTGCTCGGAAATCACCTTCGAGGAACGACGCGGGCCACCCACAACGCGGTCGGTGGCTTCTTCCAATGCGTCGGCAGTAATCACGTTGCCGCCGATGCGCGCGGTCAACAGCGCGGCCTCGTTAAGCACGTTCGCCAGATCTGCACCGGACATGCCCGCAGTGCGCTTGGCCAATTGCGTCACGTCAACGTGCTTAGCCAACGGCTTACCCTCGGAATGCACACGCAAGATCGCCTCGCGGCCCTTCAGGTCCGGCGGAGTCACCGGGATCTGCCGGTCGAAGCGACCTGGACGCAACAGCGCCGGGTCCAGAATGTCCGGACGGTTGGTGGCGGCAATCAGGATCACGCCCTCACGGTCACCGAAACCATCCATCTCCACCAGCATCTGGTTCAGGGTTTGCTCACGCTCATCGTGCCCGCCGCCGGTACCGGAACCACGCTGGCGACCCACGGCATCGATCTCATCAATAAAGATGATGCACGGCGAGTTTTCCTTCGCGGTTTTAAACAGATCACGAACACGGGAAGCACCGACGCCGACGAACATCTCGACGAAATCCGAACCCGAAATCGTATAAAACGGCACCCCTGCCTCACCGGCAACAGCACGCGCCAGCAAGGTTTTACCGGTGCCCGGTGGGCCGTACAGCAACACGCCGCGCGGGATCTTCGCACCCAATTCGTGGTACCGGGTGGGATCTTCCAGGAAATCTTTGATCTCGTGCAGCTCGTCGACGGCCTCGTCGGCACCCGCCACATCCTTGAAGGTGTTGGTGGGCATATCCTTGGTGAGCTCTTTGGCTTTGTTGCCACCGATCCCCAGCATGCTGCCCTTTTGCATCCGGGTGAGGAAGAAAAACAGCAGACCAAACAGCAGCAACATCGGCAGCAAGAACGACAGCATGCTCATCAAGAAGCTGTCGCTGGTGACGTTCGTGTCATACTCGTCGACGTTGCCGTCTTGCACCGCGTTAAAAACTTCCGGGGCCGAACGCGCAGGGTATTGCGTGATCACAGACTCGACGCCTTCTTGCTCGTCGACGGTGATCGGCTCACGCAGCTCCAGGCGCAGCGTTTGCTCGCGGTCATCGATTTGCGCCTTGTCGACGTTTTCTTCCTGCAGTTGCTCCAGCGCAAGCGAGGTTTCTACGTCGAGGAAATGGCGGGTGTCGTCGCTCAACCGGGTGACGGTGAACAACAGCATCAAAAGCACGGCGGCGCCGGCTCCGATTTGAATAATGCGTTTGTTTTTCATGAATCCTAATTACGAGCAGTACATATTTATACGCAGTGCACGTATTCCCAGTGCACGTGTTGTCCGCAGTGCGCGCTGTGTGGTCGGCGTTGCACGTTTGACGCTTGACGTTTTAAGTCGAGTACACGTCCGGGTGCAGCGTACCCACATACGGCAGGTCGCGGTATCGTTCGGCGTAATCCAGCCCGTAGCCGATGACGAATTCGTTGGGGATGTCGAAGCCGACGTCGTACAGATCCAGCTTCGCGGTCACGACCTCTGGTTTACGCAACAGGGTGATCACGTTCAGCGACTTCGGATTACGGTTGCGCAGGTTGCGCACCAGCCAGGACAGCGTCAGGCCAGAATCGATGATGTCCTCGACGATCAGCACGTCTTTGCCTTCGATGTCGCGGTCCAGGTCTTTCAAGATGCGCACCACACCAGACGACGTCGTCGAGTTGCCGTAGGAGGACACCGCCATGAATTCCATCTCGCTCGGGATGGACAGCTCACGCGCGAAGTCCGTCAAAAATACCGCCGCGCCTTTCAGCACGCACACCAGCAGCAGATCATTGCCCGCATAGTCCTTGGACACCTTATCCGCAAGGACCTTGACGCGTTGTCTGATTTCTTCTTCGCTGATCAGCACCGATTCAACATCGCTGCCGTAGCGATTTTCCGGGACGTCGTAAAATTTATCGTCGACGGATTTTTCCACCGTGGTGTGAATGTGATCTGCCATGGTCGGCCTTTCGGTGAGGCTGTGAGGTTAAGCGGTTAAGCGGTTGAGCTGCGAAGCGACAGCACGGTTGGCGCTGCAACTCCGATGAAGTTGTTGTATCACGTACTGCTTGCCGACGCCTGGGTGACGTCGACAAGCTAGCTGTGTAATAGCACCAGTTTGCCAGTTTGGCGTGCTAGTTCCAACCTGTTACCGACAGAAACTGCGCCTTGCCCGTGCCAGTCGTCGATAAGCGCAATACTAGCCGCTAGCGTGCGTGCCGTGACCTGCGCCCCGTGGCGGTGCAAGAACTCCGCGATCGCCCGGCGCGCCAGTGGCCTAGGGCCCAGTGCGGCGATGTCCAGGCTCGGTGGCTCGGGTGTTGCCCCGGTCTCGTGCGGCGTCGATATTGCCCCGGTCTCGTGCGGCAACGCTGCCACATGCTGCAGGTAGTCCTCGTCCTCGCGGATCAGCTCGGCTGCCTGCATCAGCGGGGCGCTGGCGTCTCCACCGACAATCTCATCCAACAGCGGGAGCACGCGCCGACGAATGGCCACGCGTCGAAAAGCCACATCAGCGTTATGCGGGTCATTCCACGCCGCGACCCCGAGTTCTGTGCAGGCGCCGACAGTGTTTTCGCGGCGAATCGGCAGCAACGGGCGCAGCAACGTGTGCCCCTGGTAATCGGAGACCTCCCGCATCGCGCTAGCCTTGCCGCGGAGTAGCCCGAGCAGCAGGGTTTCTGCCTGGTCATCACCGGTGTGTGCCAGCAGGATCGGCCGGTCACCCGCGATTTCTCCCAAAGCCTGGTAGCGCGCATGGCGTGCGGCGGCTTCGAGCGATTGTTCCGCGGATTCTTTCGCAACAGTCACCGGCACCACCTGGCCATCCAACCCCCATTGGCGCACCTGGGCGATCGCACGCTCGCTGACTTCCCGCGAACCTTCTTGCAAGCCATGGTCAATGCTGACTACGGAGGCGTCGAGTTTTTCCGCCGCCGCGGCCGCCGCCAACGCTAACGAATCCGGGCCGCCGCTGACAGCGATGATGAATTGCGCGTGACCCTGGCGCTGACGTTGCATGGCAACCCGCAGAGCGGTACGTACCTGCAGGAAATTTGGGGACCGCCGCGGCCAAAACGGTGCGCTGCCGCCGCGTAAAGCATGGAGGTTCTTCTGCACGCGGCAGTCCTCCATTGCATGTTCCTCCACTGAATTTCTCGCTGCTGTTGCCGTTAATGCTCCCGCAGCGCGGAGACAAACTCGTCGAGTTGCGCGCGGGCGGGCAGGATCGGCGCGTCGTTCACCAGCAAGCTATAGGCATAGGTATGCCCGCTGCGTCCGGTCACGATGCCAACCAGAGCGGAGGTATCCGTCAGCGTGCCGGTTTTCGCGCGTGCATATCCGCGGGCAGAAAGGTCGGCGTAGCGATCATCCAACGTGCCGTCACCACCGGCGACCGGCAACACGTCCAGCAGGCTGCGCAAATCCCCGACGTTGTCACCAGGCTCACCCGCGTCCCCGGCGTCCGCGCGGGTGTCTCCCCCATCATCGGCACTAGCAGCACCATGCGCTGCAACCTGCAGACACTGCAACAACCCATGCGCAGTCAGCCGATTCTGGGAAGACAACCCGGAGTTATCACTGATCTGCATATTCGCGGTATCCAGGCCGATCTCACGCAGAATCTCCAGGGTCGCGCTGGTGGCATCGCTAAACGACGCCGGTTGCATACCACGGGCTACCGCGGTTTCACGCGCGATGGCTTCTGCCATGACATTATCGGAATGCTTGATCATCAATTCCAAGCGCTCGCGCAGAATTGGCGACTCCAGGGTGGTCACCGCGGGCAGCGGCGCGGCATTGTCATTGACAGCGACGTGGCTGGCACCGACGCGGTCTGCCAGTGCTTGGGCCACATCCAACGCAGGTGTGGTCGAACGCGGCACATCCCCGCTGGTAGCGCCGATCCGCCCGCCGTAGAGCATCGCCGGTTCCATCGGCGCGATATAGCCCTCGGCGACATTCCTCGGATCCCAACCTTCAGCTTGCGTCGGCCCAGACCACAGGCTGGTATCGATCTCCACAGAATCCGCATGCCCGATCGCAGCAGCCGCCGCATCCAACGCCGCATCATCAAGCCACACATCCCCCGCAGCGCGGATAACGACGTGCGCGCCATCATGCTCAATCACCGTGTGCAGGCGCTTATCCAGATCCATGCTGGCCAAAGCGGCAGTCGCGGTCACAATCTTCGTCGACGACGCCGGAACCAACTGCCGGTGCGCATCATGCTCATAGACGCTTTCTTGCGTGGTCAGATCCACCACTGCCGCCCCCAGCTGGCCATCAATCGCCGGCGCCTGGAAGCCAGCAGCCGGGCTGATGGTGCTGCCATCGTCGGCAAGCGAAGGCTCAACGGGCGTGACCGGCAACTTTGCGGGGGCCAACTGATACGGTGGCGCAGATTCCACGTCACTATAAGCCCGGTGGTAGGCCACCCCCACCGTCGCGGTAGCAGCGACAGCAACCAGGGCGATGACTACCGAAACCCACCAGAAAACCTTCATGGCGGTTGATTCTAGCGCGGATCAGTGCGAATCTCCGCGCGATCCCGAGAGCAAGGATGCGGCACGCCTGCGCCGGGGCGATTGGCCTGGGCAGGTAAAGTGGGCAACCGACTGCAATCGCTCGGCGGGCGCTCGGCAGAACGGAAAGCCTAAAGAAGGACGGCCGCCAGAGTGATTGAGGATGCTGACAAGTACCAACTAAACGAACCTCAACCACAGAAAGGTGGATGCAATGAGCGTTGAAGTAACCATTGAAATCCCACGCGGTTCCCGCAACAAATACGAGATCGACCACGAGTCCGGCAAGGTCTACCTGGACCGCTACCTGTTCACCCCAATGGCCTACCCGGCCGACTACGGCTTCATCGACCACACCCTCGGCGAAGACGGCGACCCATTGGATGCGCTGGTCATCCTGCCAGAGCCAGTGTTCCCGGGCGTGGTTGTGGAATCGCGCATCGTCGGCGTGTTCAAGATGACCGACGAAGCCGGCGGCGACGACAAGCTGCTGGCCGTGGTCGACGACCCACGCTGGGCGCACATCCAGGACATCGACGACGTCGACCAGCACACCAAGGACGAGATCGAGCACTTCTTCACCCGCTACAAGGACCTGGAGCCAAACAAGGAAGTCACCGGTTCCGGTTGGGGCGACAAGGCCGAGGCGGAAAAGATCCACGCTGAGGCTCTCGAGCGCTACAAGGGTTAGGTTGTAGCTTGTTATAGCCTGCTTGGGGCCGTGCGAGGCGCGCGTGGGCGTGTTTTGGGGCGCTTTGGGGGGGGCGTCGGGGGGGGCGTTTCGTGCGGCCTGATTCGTGAGTTTGGTGCATTTTTACAAATAGGCCGCGAAAATCGGGGGTTTCAGGCCCACTATTTGTAAAAATGCACCACCAAACGCAATTTCATAAGCTTTCGGGGGAATACGAGTGCACATTTTTCGGGGGAGGAATGCCGGCCAAAAAGCGGCACGGCACGGCGCAATCCGCATCGCCAACGGGCTTTATCTGTCCGACAAGCCCACGCCGGAGCAACTCGCACGCATCATAAGCGAGCAGTGGCCGGACTGTGCGCTCGACGGCGCATCGGCTGCCCGCAAACACCTCGACCAACCGTTGAGTTTCCCGTTGGAGCTCCTGCGTGAATCGTCGCTACCAGCGAGTAGTTATTTCACGTCTCGTCGCGCTCGCCCGAAAGGTGCGCTCACCTGGGATGGCGTCACTATTTGCAACCCTTTACAAGCCGTGGAAACAATGCCGCATGACGACGCCGTCGCCTTCCTGGAAGCCTTTTACTCCGGCAAGGATGGACACCAAAGATTGCAACTGAACAAGCAGGAATTCCGGCGTTTCCCGCACCAGGTAAAATGCGCTCTCGATCACGCAATTATCGGCACCGATAGCGTGCCGGAGCGCCAACTCACTCGTACCCTGGAGCAGCATTTCACAGTCCGAAATAACGTAAAGATCGGCCCTTATCACTGGGATCTGGTTCTCGAGCACTACAAAATCGCCATCGAAGTCGACGGATTCGCCTATCACCATGCGGAAAACCGTCGCCAGTTTGAATTAGACCGCCACAAACTCAACGATGCCGTCCATCGCGGATGGACGCCGCTGCATTACACTGCGACGACGATTAACCATTACCCGAGGTTCGTGGCAGAACACGTGCGTGCCATTGCCAAACGCAAGCGCCCGTTCGCGCGCCCGCCGTGGCTGTGGCATCGGTTGTGGGACTAAGCCGCGTCGCCAAGCCACACGCGGTACCTGCACCCTATGGCAACCGCACGGTCACGCCGCGAGAGCGAGTTTTTCGCACTAGGCTGGTGTCATGAGCAACGAAGGCAACAAGCAAGAAGTAACTGTCAACGAAGTTTCTGTGCACGAGGTTCCTGCCGACGCGCAATTTATCGATGTGCGTGAGCGCGACGAGTACGCCGCGGGACATGCCATCGGCACGGTGAATTTTCCTTTGAGCGAGTTCGCGGAATATGCCAGCCAGATCAACACTGACCAGGATGTCTACATCATTTGCAAGGCCGGTGGCCGTTCTGCCAAGGCCTGCGAGTACCTCACGCAGGCAACCGGTGCCACGGCATTTAGCGTTGCTGGTGGCACATTGGCGTGGAAGGACGCTGAGCTTCCGATGGAGCGCTAGCGCTAGTCCCCGATCTGGTCGCGGCCGCGTTTGACGATCAGCGGGTCTGGTTCTCCGACTACTTCGTGGTCTTTGTTCGTGTATTCGAATTTGGAGAGCAGATACCGCATGGCGTTGATGCGGCCGCGTTTTTTGTCGTTAGATTTGATGGTGATCCACGGCGATTCTTCGGTGTCCGTGTAGCGGAACTGCTCTTCTTTGGCGTTGGTGTAATCGTCCCATTTGTCCAGCGACGCTAGGTCCATGGGGGAAAGTTTCCACTGGCGCACGGGGTCGATCTGGCGGATGGCGAACCGGGTGCGTTGTTCTTTTTTCGTCACCGAGAACCAGAACTTCGTCAACGAAATGCCCGAGCCGAGAATCATGTTCTCCAACATCGGTACTTCGCGCAGGAATTCGGCGTGCTGGGATTCGGTGCAAAAGCCCATGACGCGTTCGACGCCGGAGCGGTTGTACCAGGAGCGGTCGAAGAATACCATTTCCCCACCGGCTGGAAAGTGCTGGATATAGCGCTGGAAGTACCAGGAGGTGGATTCGCGTGGCGACGGCTTCTCGAGCGCAACGGTGCGTGCACCGCGGGGGTTGAGGTGCTCGTTGAAGCGTTTGATCGTTCCGCCTTTACCTGCGGCGTCGCGGCCTTCGAAAAGGATGATGTGGCGCTGTCCGGTTTCTTTCGTCCAGTTTTGGAATTTCAGCAGCTCAATTTGCAGCGATCGTTTGGTGCGTTCGTATTCCTCGCGCGTCATGCGCTCGTCATACGGATAGTTTTCCCGCCACGTGTCGACGGGTTCGCCGCTGGGGGTGATCAGCGAGGGATCGTCTTCGTCGGAGTCATCGACGATGTAGCCGTCGGTTTCTGCGAGGTCGATGGTGGGGAGTTCGTCTTCAAAATCGGCTGCCATGGTGCCAGTCTAGCCCGCTGTGTGTTTTCTGTCGCAAGTGTTGGGATAAACGCTAAGTGTTTACACATTGTTCACTGTAAATTTTTCTGGCATGCAAAAAGCTCCCTCTCCGCATAGGAGAGGGAGCTTAACCCTGGTGGCTATCTAGCCTCTGGGATTACTTAGCCAGCTTCGCGAGGCCCTCGAAGCCTTCAACGATGTTCTTGAAAGCGCCGAAGATGTCCTTGAAGTTAACGGACATTGCAACGAAGTTAGAGGAAGTCTCTACAAGAGTGTTCATGTTTATCTCCTTGGAAGAAATATGAAGTGAAATGAGTGATGGTTAGTCACTCACAAGAATTCCCGGCAGCTTGGCCGTGAGGTGATTACTTAGCAGCTGGAGCGTTCGAGGAGCTGGAGCTCAGTGGCTCAAAGGCACCCTTGATAGCTCCATAGATACCGGTAGCTTCTTTGCTTTCACCCTGTGGGGTGTAGAAGAATTCCAAGCCCTTGCTGATGTTCTCGAAAGCCTTGAAGAAGGTAACTGCGTTGTTCAGCTGTTCCTGGATCATTTCAACGTTCATGAATTTCTCCTCATGAGGATTCCCCCGGCGATCCCAGGGTAGATGTTCAATTTCCCGACGCCCCAGGGCGTCCTGGGTCTTATTGTGACACAGTTCGAAGAAAAGTCAAGCACCTACGACAAATTCGCTAAATATAAAAAATATGGCATATCCACCACTTTTGCTTTCCACCCAACCTTAACCAGTAATTAACGGTTAACCCGCCCCCATAGGGAACGCTTACCAAAATAAACCTGCAGGTCACAGGGTGGTTGCAGCTGATTTTCAGCAAACCACAATCCGCACCTCACAGAACAACCCCGCTTGGAAAATTCCGACCATCACCCATTCGCAACCAACCCCGCCCTGTGCGTCTTACCCTCTTATGGGTGAATGGGTTTGACCTAGAAAGCAGCAATAGTCGTTTATACACGGTCGCTTATACATGGCCGCTTATCCACGGCTCCGCACATCTTTGAATGCTCAGCCACTCTCCCGCAGGCCGATTACTCAAGCCCCTAAGTCCCCTTAACACACCCCTTACGCACGCAAAAAGCGCCGATCCCCGATCACCCGGGAAACGGCGCTTCAGTTAGCAACTCACTGCATCATGCGACACAGCCTGCGAGTTACACACCGGCGGATGTTTACATCATGCCGCCCATGCCACCCATTGGGTCAGCACCAGCAGCAGCGTCGGCACCGGCTGGCTCTGGCTTGTCCGCAACCACGGCCTCGGTGGTCAGGAACAGCGCTGCAATGGAAGCAGCGTTCTGCAGAGCAGAGCGGGTGACCTTGACTGGGTCGTTAATACCAGCAGCCATTAGGTCTACGTACTCGCCGGTAGCAGCGTTCAGGCCTTCGCCAGGGTTCAGGCGGGAAACCTTGTCCGCAACAACGCCAGGCTCCAGGCCAGAGTTGAAAGCGATCTGCTTCAGCGGAGCAGACAGTGCCTCGCGGACGATCTTAACGCCAATGGCTTCATCGCCAGTCAGCTCCAGCGCATCCAGTGCAGAGGCAGCCTGCAGCAGGGCAACGCCACCACCAGCGACGATACCCTCGTCGACAGCAGCCTTAGCGTTACGCACAGCGTCCTCGATGCGGTGCTTGCGCTCCTTGAGTTCAACCTCGGTAGCAGCACCAACCTTCAGCACGGCAACACCGCCGGACAACTTCGCCAGACGCTCCTGCAGCTTCTCGCGGTCGTAGTCGGAATCGGAGTTCTCGATCTCCGCGCGGATCTGCTTGATGCGGCCGTCGATCTGTGCCTGCTCGCCAGCGCCCTGCACGATGGTGGTCTCATCCTTGGTGACAACGACCTTGCGTGCGGTACCCAGCTGCGCGATGTCGGCAGTCTCCAGGGACAGGCCAACTTCTTCAGAGATAACTTGGCCGCCGGTCAGGATAGCCATGTCCTGCAGGGTCGCCTTGCGGCGGTCACCGAAGCCCGGAGCCTTCACGGCTACGGACTTGAAGGTGCCGCGGATCTTGTTCACCACCAGCGTGGACAGGGCTTCGCCCTCGACGTCCTCGGCGATGATCAGCAGTGGCTTGTTGGACTGCATGACCTTTTCCAGCAGGCCAACCAGTTCCTTGATGTTGGAGATCTTGCCGGAAACCAGCAGGATGTATGGGTCTTCCAGCACAGCTTCGCCGCGCTCAACGTCGGTGGCGAAGTAACCCGAGATATAGCCCTTGTCAAAGCGCATACCTTCGGTGACTTCAAGGTCCACGCCAAAGGTGTTGGATTCTTCGACGGTGATAACGGAATCCTTGTTCACCTGGCCGTTGCCCACGGTGTACATGGCTTCGGCGATCTTTTCACCGATGGCAGGGTCCGCTGCGGAAATACCTGCGGTGGTAGCGATCTGCTCCTGGGTTTCTACTTCCTTGGCGGAATCCAGCAGACGCTCCACAACCGCCTTAGTGGCGGTCTCAATGCCGCGCTTGATGCCCATTGGGTTGGAGCCAGCGGCGACATTACGCAGACCCTCACGTACCAGTGCCTGTGCCAGCACGGTAGCGGTGGTGGTGCCGTCACCGGCGACGTCGTCAGTCTTCTTGGCTACTTCCTTGACCAGCTCAGCGCCGATCTTTTCGTAAGCCTCATCCAGCTCAATTTCGCGAGCGATCGACACACCGTCGTTGGTGATCGTCGGCGCGCCCCAGGACTTTTCCAAAACGACGTTGCGTCCCTTTGGTCCCAGGGTGACCTTGACGGCGTCGGCCAGCGTGTTCAGGCCGCGCTCGAGGCCACGGCGTGCTTCTTCGTCGAAAGCGATCTGCTTTGCCATGTGTTATGTGCTCCTTTTATTGGTGAAGGACAACACTCACGGTAATGATCACGCCAGGCGCCCGCGACGGCACGAATGGCGTGAGTGTGCACCATTCTCACCTGCGTGATAGGTCTTTTAGTAGTGGTTTAGCACTCCACTACTGGAAGTGCTAGCAACCATTCTGGCACTCGGCCCCCGTGAGTGCAAGGTTATGCCCGGCGTTTCGCTAGCCGATTCCTGCTAGGTTGGCGGTCATGAATAGCACGAGCAACACCAACAGCACCGGCAAAAGCACCGAAGCCGCCCTGCAGGAGCACATCCGCGGCCAGCACGAAGAAATCTTTGCGCAGCTATCCGAGATCATTGCCTTTAATTCTGTATACCTCCCGGACAACCCGGAGCTGAAAGAAGAACACACCAACGCTGGTAACTGGGTGGATGCCGCGCTTGCCGACGCCGGGCTCGAAGTCAGCGCCATTCCCACCGCCGACGGTTCCACGACGTACCTGGCGTCCACCCCAAAGATTGAAGGCGCGCCGACGGTTCTGCTGTATTCGCATTACGACGTCGTCCTGGCCGGTGATCCAGCTGAGTGGACCGCAGATCCGTTCACCCTCACCGAGCGCGACGGCCGTTGGTACGCCCGCGGCGCCGCGGACTGCAAGGGTTCGCTGGCGATGCACCTGGCCGGTCTGCGCGCAGTCGACGACACCGTCGGCCTGCATAACCTGGGCATCAACCTGCGCGTGCTGGTCGAAGGCTCGGAAGAACAAGGCGGCGACGGCCTGGACAAACTAATCAAAGAGCGACCGGAACTATTCCAGGCAGACGTCATGCTGATTGCCGATGGCGGCAACGTCGCCGCGGGCACCCCAACCATCACCACTGCCCTGCGCGGCGGTGCCCAGCTGAAGGTGTCCGTCGACACGCTGCGCGCACCCGTGCACTCTGGCCTATTCGGCGGCGTCGCCCCGGATGCCACCCTGGCGCTGCTGCGCGCGCTGAACTCGCTTTTCGACGACAATGGCCACACCGTCATCCGCGGTTTCGAACCCACCGACGATGCGAAGTGGCACTGGGATGGCGCTAGCTATGATGCAGCCACTTTCCGTTCCGATGCCGGCGTGCTCGACGGCGTCGGCCTGCACGGCACGGGCACCGACGAGGAAATTGCTGCCCAGTTGTGGTCCCGACCTGCCGCAACGGTGACGGCATTGAGCTCGCGGCCAACCTCGGACGTCGTTAATGCTGTCACCCACCACGCCGAAGCCGTGGTTAACCTGCGCGTGCCTTTCCACCTGGATACCCAGGACGTCGTCGAGGCTGCTGCCCAGCAGATCCGCGATGCCGTGCCTTTCGACGCCCGCATCAAGGTCACGGCAGAAGATGTCTTCAGCCCGTTTTCCACCAGCACGGATTCCGCCGCCTTCGAAACCTTCGAATCCGCCATGGCCACCGCCTTCGGCAAGGACGTCCGCAATACCGGCAACGGCGCGTCCATCCCGCTGACCACCGCTTTGGCCGAGGCCAACCCGGATGCCGATATCGCCGTCTACGGGCTGTGCGAGCCACAAACCACCATCCACTCGCCGGATGAATCCGTGGATCCGGAAGAAATCATCCGCCTGGCCACCACCGAAGCGCTGTTTATCACTCGCCTGAGCGAGCAAACGCGTAACTCATAAGCAACGCCCCGGTATAACACTCGGACAACCCCAAGGATTAGCACCGTGTCCAGCTATCACGATCCGTCCAACCCGAACCACGGCCACCTCGCCCACGCCCTGCGCCACCACATCGGTGGCCAGCGCCAACGCATCTTCGGTGACCTCGCACAACTGTGCGCTATCCCATCGCTAGCGCTCAACGACGAGCACGCCAAGGATATGGACCGTTCCGCCGCGATGATCCGCGATCTCATGGTAGAACGCGGGCTGACTACCGAGATCATCACCACCAGCGATGGTTCCCCGGCGATCGTCGGCAAGCGCGCGGCCAAGAACAACGCCCCCACGGTGCTGTTGTATTGCCACCACGACGTCGTCGATATTTCCACCCCGGACGAGTGGGAAACGGATCCATTTATCCTCACCGAGCGCGCGGGTCGCTGGTATGCGCGCGGGTCTGCGGACTGCAAGGGAAATGTGCTGATGCACCTGGCCGCTATCCGCGCGGTCGATGCCACCGGCGGTTGCGATGCGGGCATCATCCTGGTCTGTGAGGGCTCCGAGGAACGCGGCGGGCAGGGTTTACGCGATCTTGTCGACGACCGCCCAGAGCTTTTTGACGCCGACCTGATCTGCATCGCCGATACCGCCTCTGGCCAGGCAGGCTTGCCGACGCTGACCACTAGCCTGCGCGGCGGCGGGCAGTTGACCGTCACCGTGAACACGCTCGAGGCCCCGGTGCATTCCGGACAGTTCGGCGGCGCGGCCCCGGATGCAGTCGCCGCGCTGGTGCGGGTTCTGGCCACGCTGCATGACGACGACGGGCAAGTTGCGGTCGACGGTTTGGGGCAACACCGCAACTGGGAAGGCAGCCCCTACCCGGCCGAAGACGAGGAAGCACGAGAAGCCGCGGGCCTGCTCGACGGCGTCGACATGCTCGGTGCTCGCAATGATGAGATGGCTGATCTGGTGTGGGCCCGCCCGGCAGTCACCATTACTGGTTTTAGCTCCACTCCAGTCGAAGAAGCTATCAACGCCGTACCAGCCACCGCCTCGGCCCAGCTGAACCTGCGGGTACCGCCAGGAGTCGATACGGCGGCCGCGGCAGAAAAAGTTGCCGAACATTTGCGCGCGAATATCAGCTGGGGCGCGCACATCGACGTCGAAATCACCTCTGCCAATCCGGCATTTGCTGCTGATACCTCCGGCCCACTTTTCGGTGTGCTCAGCGACTGCATCGCAGAAGCCTATGAGCATGAGACCGAGTTGATCGGCACCGGCGGCTCCATCCCGCTGACGGTGAAATTGGCGGAGAAATTCCCTGATGCCGAATTTGGCTTGTACGGGGTAGCCGAATCGGCTTCGGCCATACATTCGAGTAACGAATCTGTGGATCCTGAAGAAATTGCGCGCTTGGCGCTGGCAGAAGCTCTGCTGTTGACGCGTCTCCATTTCCGCTAGACTTGAAAAAGTCTTTAACCCGCGCGCAATAAACGGGAGGCGGAATAATTGTGCTCATCCTGCTAGGTTCCCTAGCCTGCGCCTCAATCCTGGCGCCGCTTCTGATCCGCTGGTTGGGCCGCCCGGCCTTTGCCCTTCTCGCCGTGGTTCCCGCGGTGAGTTTTTTCTGGTTGCTGCAGCATTTCGTCGACGGCACCTTCAGTGACGAGGGCACGCTGGAATATTCCTTGGCCTGGGTGCCGGAAATTCAGCTGTATATAGATTTGCGCATCGATGCCTTATCGGCGCTGTTTGGGCTGATCATCACCGGGGTGGGTGCGCTGGTGATGCTGTATTGCTGGGGCTATTTCACGTCCACCACGCGACGCCTGGCCATGTTCGCAGGCCAGATGATGGCCTTTGCCACCGTCATGATGGGCTTGGTGGCCTCGGATAACTTCCTGCTGCTGTATATCTTCTGGGAAGCCACCTCGATTCTGTCTTTCCTGCTGGTTTCCTACTACGGCGAGCGGGCTTCTTCCCGACGTGCCGCGGGCCAAGCTTTGATGGTCACCGTACTCGGCGGCCTGACGATGCTGGTGGGCATCGTATTGTTGGGACAAACCACCGGCACGTGGCGGTTCTCGGAACTCAGCGCTTTCGCGGCCACAGCAGAGCTCAACGAAGTGCCGTATATCGGTATTTCCATCGTGCTGGTCATCGTCGGCGCGCTGTCGAAATCCGCCATCGCCCCATTCCACTTCTGGTTGCCTGGCGCCATGGCTGCCCCGACTCCGGTCTCGGCATATTTGCACTCTGCGGCGATGGTGAAAGCCGGTATTTACTTGGTTGCTCGCCTAGCACCGGATTTTGCGCAGGTGCCCAGCTGGCACGCGTTGATTATTCCGCTGGCATTGTTCACCATGCTGCTGGGCGGTTGGATGGCGCTCAAGCAGCGCGACCTGAAGCTGATTCTGGCCTACGGCACCGTCTCCCAGCTCGGTTTTATCACCTCCGTCGTGGCCATCGGTTCGCGCGAAGCCATGCTGGCAGGGTTGGCGCTGACCGTTGCGCACTCACTGTTTAAGGCCACGTTGTTTATGGTCGTCGGCGCGATCGACCATTCCACCGGAACCCGCGATATTTTCGATCTCTCCGGTTTGGGCCGCAAACAACCCCTGTTAGCAGTCATCGCCATTCTGGCTGCGGCCTCCATGGCTGGTGTGATCCCGATGCTGGGATTCGTTGCCAAGGAAGCGGCCCTGGAGGCCGTGCTGCACGAGGATCTCCTGGTGGGCACCCCACGACAATTGATGCTGGTGTTCATCGTCGTCGGCTCCGTGTTCACGGTCGCCTATTCCATCCGGGTGATTTATGGTGCGTTTGCCAGCAAAAAACCCACCCACCCCACTGGTGGCGGCATATGCCACGAAGTCACCCAGATGAAACCAATCACGGTGCGGCTCTGGGCCCCACCGGCAGTCCTGGTGGGGTTGACCATTTTCTTCGGTCTGCGCCCCGTCATCATCTCCAATGCCATTAACCAACACCTGGATTCCAAGTATGCGCACCTAGCTGGCGCGGGCCATGGCGAACATGGCGAAGCAGCCGCGCACGCGACGGACCTGGCGCTGTGGCACGGCTGGACTGTGCCATTGGCAATTTCGGCCGGCATTCTGGTCGTCGGTGGTCTTTTCCACTGGCAGCGTCATGCCCTGGCGAAGGCCTATTTCGAATATCCCGCACTAGGTAATGCCAACGACGCCTACTACGCCATTCTGAACCGACTGCGTCGGATTTCGCTGCGTTTGACGGCCTCCACCCAGCGCGGTTCGTTGCAGTACAACCTGGGTGTCATTTTCGTCGTCCTCACCGTGTTGCCTCTGGTGGCACTGCTGTTGGGTGACCGGACGAATATCCGGCTGAGCCTGGGTGAATCACCCTGGCAAGCCGGGGCCGCGGTAGCGATCATTGCAGCCGCGATCGCCGCGACCGTCATGCACAATCGTCTGTCGGCGGTGATCTTGGTCGGTGTCACCGGTTACTTCTTGGCGTTTATTTTTGCGATGTACGGCGCACCTGATCTGGCTTTGACCCAGGTGCTGGTGGAAACCGTGCTGATGATCATTTTCATGTTGGTGCTACGAAAGATGCCGACCAATGTGGAATGGCGCGGCAGCCCGCAGTTCAACCGTTTCCGCGCCTGGCTGTCCATCGCAGTGGCGTTTTCCGTGGTCACGGTCGCGTTATTTGCGATGAACGCGCGCACGGCACCATTGATTTCCGAGCCCATGCCAGCACTCGCGGAACAAATCTCGCACGGTTTGAACACCGTGAATGTGATCCTGGTGGACTTCCGCGCCTGGGACACGATGGGCGAAACCATCGTGCTGATCATCGCCTCACTCGGTGTGGCATCGCTGGTCTTCCGCACCAACTCATTTGTCCGGCATTCCCGTCGGCCAATCCTCACGGCGGTTTCGCGCCGCTGGCTGGCCGCCCAAGTAGAAACAGAACGTGCGGCAAACCGCTCGATCATGGTCGATGTGGCCACGCGCGTGCTTTTCCCATCGATGATGGCACTGTCGGTGTATTTCTTCTTCGCCGGCCACAACGCCCCCGGCGGTGGCTTCGCTGGCGGCTTGGTCGCTGCCCTGGCTCTGTCCTTGCGCTATGTTGCCGGTGGTCGCGCCGAATTGGAAGAAACCCTGCCCGTCGATCCCGCACGCTTGTTCTTCGTCGGCCTGCTGCTTTCTACCGGCTCGGCCCTGGTACCAATGGCCTTCGGCGATCCGCCGCTGACGTCGTACTATGCGTCGGCGGAAATCCCCGTCATCGGTGCGGTGTCCTTGCCTTCGGCGTTGATTTTCGATGCTGCGGTGTACCTGATCGTGATTGGCATGACGATGTACGTGCTCACCTCCCTGGGCACGCAGCTGGATCTGGAAGAAGAAGAGCGCAAGCAGCGCGCGCGTGATCGCGCCAAAAACTTGCAACGCAAGAACCTGCAGCGTAAAAACGAGCAACGCAAAAACGAGCAGAAGGCTGCCAAACGCAAGCAACAACAAGCAGCCGCCACCGCGGGAGAATCCGGAGAAAGGAGCCGTAGCTAATGGAAGCGAATCTGTTTCTGCTACTCGCCTCCGGGGTGATGCTCGCCGCCGGGGTTTATCTGATGCTCGACCGCGCGGTCACAAAAATTGTGCTTGGTTTGCTGCTGATCGGCAACGCCGCCAATTTGCTGATTCTGCAAGCTGGCGGCCCCGCCGGATCACCACCGATTACCGGCAGCGAATCCTCGCTTTATCCGGACCGGGAAGCTGATCCACTGGCCCAAGCCATGATCCTGACTGCCATCGTAATCGCCATGGCTCTCACGGCATTCTTGCTTTCCCTGGCCTACCGCCAGTACCGCTACCGTTCTGCCGACGTCGTCGAAGACGACCACGAGGACGCAGCAATTGCCGCCCGGCCGATCAACGCTGCCGCCGGCCCAGACCACGACGCCTCCGACGACCCGAAGACCGGGCGCGCCACCGAAGAAGGCGACCGCTTCGGCCCAGAGTCGTTTGAAAAGCCCGTCGAAGACGCCAAAGGAACGGAAGGCGCCGATGACTAGACTAGAACCCTTCACCGAGGCAGTACTGCCATACATGCCTTTTTTGATCCCGCTGCCGGTGATCCTTCCCGCGCTTGCAGCGGCCGGGTGTCTGCTGTTTCCCCGCATGCTCAACGTCCGGCGGGCCTTCGTGTTCTTCACCCTGTTGGCACTCGCGGTGCTCTCAGCCACCATGCTCATCGTCGTCGACGGCGAAGGCATCCAAACCCTGCAAATCGGCGGTTGGGACGCCCCGCTGGGCATCACTCTGGTTGCTGATCGCTTGTCGACGATGATGCTGTTCGTCAGCTCCATCATTTTGTTTGCGGTGATGTGGTTCGCTATCGCGCAGGGCATCCGTGATGACACGAAGGATGAGCCCGTCGCGGTTTTCCTGCCGTCGTACATGCTGCTGACGATGGGCGTGAACTTGTCATTCCTGGCAGGTGACTTGTTCAACCTGTACGTCGGCTTCGAAATCTTCCTGGTGGCCTCGTATGTCTTGATGACGCTGGGTGCTTCCCCCTCGCGCGTTCGCGCCGGTGTGGGTTATGTGATGGTCTCGATGGCCAGCTCCATGGTGTTCCTGTTCGGCATTGCCGTAACCTACGCGGCCGTCGGCACGGTGAATCTGGCCCAGATTGGCCAGCGCATGGAAGATATTCCGGGTGGCACGCAGGCCGCGATTTTCGGCGTGCTGCTGGTCGCCTTCGGTATTAAAGCCGCGGTTTTCCCGCTGGATTCCTGGCTTCCCGACGCCTACCCCACTGCCCCATCGCTGGTCACCGCCGTGTTCGCGGGCCTGTTGACCAAGGTTGGTGTCTACGCCATCATCCGCATGCGCACCACCGTGTTCACCGACGGCAGCTTGGATGCGCTGCTGATGCTCGTCGCCCTGGCCACGATGCTCATCGGTATCTTGGGCGCGATGGCGCAAAACGATATCAAGCGTTTGCTGTCGTTCACGCTGGTCTCACACATCGGTTTCATGATCTTCGGCATTGGCTTGGGTAGCTCGCAAGGCCTATCCGGTGCGATCTTCTACATGGTGCACCACATTCTGGTACAAACCGCATTGTTCCTGGTCGTTGGCCTGATCGAACGCCACGCGGGCACGTCGTCGCTGCGCCGGTTGGGATCACTGATGTATACCGCACCGATTATCGCCGTGCTGTACCTCATCCCGGCGCTCAACCTGGGCGGCATCCCACCGTTTTCCGGCTTCATGGGCAAAGTCATGCTCTTCCACGCTGGTGCCGAGGCCAATACCTGGATGTCGTGGGTGCTGATCGGCGGTGCCGTGGTGACCTCGCTGCTGACGCTCTACGTGATGGTCATGGTCTGGTCCAAGGGCTTCCTCCGCGACCGGAAAGATGCCCCGGAAGGCAACATGGCCATCGCCCGGCCCGCCCCTTTGGCGGATATCACCCAGGAAGTGGAGTTCTCTGAGCGGGAATCCGTCGGACGCACGCCTTTTGGCATGATCGCAGCCACCGCGATGCTGGTGCTCGCATCCAGCGCGATCAGCGTCGTGGCTGGCCCCATCGCCAGCATCACCGACCGTGCAGCCAATTCCACCCAAGACGTCAATATTTACCGCACCGCGGTATTAGGCACCGATCCGAGCGAGCCGACGCGCAACCTGAAACTCGAGCGGCTCGACGACGGTGAGGATCGTCGGGAAGAGTCTGCAGAAGACACAGAGTCTGAAGAACG
This sequence comes from Corynebacterium propinquum DSM 44285, assembly GCF_000375525.1. GTDB lineage: Bacteria > Actinomycetota > Actinomycetes > Mycobacteriales > Mycobacteriaceae > Corynebacterium > Corynebacterium propinquum. The sequence goes on along the minus strand of NZ_AQXC01000006.1, from coordinate 103,956 downwards.
CACAGAGTCTGCTACACCGTCCCGTACATCCGGCAAGGGAGGCGATTCCTAATGAGAACCAGGACACCGGGCTCGCAGGGAAACCAGGCCCACGATAAATCGCAGAAGAGCCCAGCCCGTGAAGCGCATTTAAAAAAGCGCGTGCCTAAGGGACTGCGCAACCGCTTCCGCCCGTGGTTTATCACCTGGCTGATGATCATGTGGATCATCCTGGTCGGCGAGATCAGCTGGGGCAATATCGTCGCTGGGTTAATCGTCGGCACGCTCGTGGTCTACCTCCTACCACTGCCTGCAATGCCCGTTACTGGCCTGCACGTCTCCTGGCACAAACTGGCATGGTTTTTGGTGGTATTCGTTGTCGAGCTGCTCAGAGCCTCACTGCACGTAGCATTTCTGGCACTGCGCCCGAAAGAGCTGCCGAAAACCGCGATCGTCACCGCCCCGATGCGGGTGTCCAGCGAATTCATTTTGGTCATTGCAGTCACGCTGTACAACCTGCAGCCTGGCGGCGCCATCACGGATATTGATATCGCCAACCGCACGCTGACGATTCACCTGCTCGACGCGGATAACGACGAGCGCATCGAGCAAGAACTCGAACGCGTCAAAATCCTCGAAGCCCGGATGATCGAGATCTTCGAAAGGACCTAGCCCATGGATCCAGAGTTGTATACCACGCTACTGATCATCCCCGGATTACTGATCAGCGCGGCCTTGGCCATCACGGTGTGGCGCATTATCGTCGGGCCGAATTCGCTGGACCGCCTCATCGGGCTGGATGGCATGGTCGCGATGATGCAATGCGCAGGCGCCACGTATATCGCGTGGAGCTCTAATTCCACCGTGGTCTACGCCATGATGGTCATCGCGATGCTGGCGTTTATTTCCACCGTGGCCGTCACGCGTTTCCGCAAAAGGGATGTGAGTTAACCATGAATTGGGCTTTGCTTGCCGACGTCGTCTCCCTGGTGTTACTCACCGTGGGCGCGTTTTTCGTCTTCTCTGCCGCAGTCGGTGTCGCACGATTCCACGACACCATGTCGCGGGTGCACGCGGTGACGAAACCGCAGACCGTCGGGTTGATCATGTGCATCGTCGGCGCGGGTATTCATTTACCGGCGGCTGATTACAACACCGGTTGGCAATCCGATATCGGCGTGCTGTTCTTGCTCGTGATTTTCGCGCTACTGACCAGCCCTGTTACCGCCCAGCGTCTGGGCCGCATCGGGCGTCGTGAAGGTTTGTATGGCGCGGATGCCGCGATGTCACGCAACGACCGCCCGGCCAAGCGCACGCTGCGCAAAAAAGACCCGCGTAAAAATTAATCCATGCGTTAAGTCTCGCAGCATTAAGGGGCTCTCAAGGTGAGCAACAATAGCCGTTCTTCTTCTCTGTGGGATTGGCCACTATGGGCACTTCCGTTCCTGGAAATTCTACTGATCGTCGCACTACAACTCACAGCGTGGATCTACTGCTCGCTCAATGACTGTGCAGAAGGCGTCACCGATTTCACCACCGGCGGCAGCTCTTTGTGGTGGTGGCAGCTCATGAGCGTGTTCGCCATCGTCGTCAGCATTATTTTCGCCGCATTCCCGCTCCGCAGTCATCTACCAGAAATCGGCTTATTACTCTGGTCCGTTTTTACGTGGTCACTACAGTTGTGGGCCTTTAACCAAGACCTAGTCGATAACTACGACTTACAGTTGCTCCTGTACCCAGTCTCGGAATCCTGGCGGGTCGGTATCATCGCCGCAGTAAGTTTATTCCTCCGGAAGAGCCTGCTCAAACGGCAGTTAAGCAAAAAGGCAGCTGTCCCCAGCAGCTAGTGGCCGCCTAGGGGCCGCGAGCCAGCATTATTCTAGGGGCCGCCAGGTGCTCATTTCCTCCGCGGTGCCCGCCACAACTTTCTTCCAGTCTCCCCCAGCTTGCGCGAAGCGCTGCCGTTGGCGTTGGTATCCGGCGCCCTTGTCGACGATCTCACTGACCAGCTGCAGCTCGCGGGCACATCCCAATTCTTCCGCGATCGGGGCGAGTTCTTCCACCAGATCCGCGAGTTCATCTTTGACCCAGCGCTCGTGCGTATCCCGGGAGGTAATCACCAGCGCGTCCAGCCCATAGCGGGCGGCGCGCCATTTGTTTTCCGCGATATGCCACGGCTGCAGGCTGGGCAGCGCGATGTTTGTGTCGGCATCGGCACGCTGCTCATCCAGCATCCGGTCGTAGTAGACCACCAAACAATGCGTGAGCGCAGCGACGGCGGACAACTCGCGCAGGTTCGACGAGGCATCCGAAACCCGCACTTCGATCGTGCCCCACTTGGAGGCCGGGCGGATATCCAGGTGCATCGAACCGGTGTGGCTGATCACCCCGGATGCCGCCTGGTCGCGCATATAGCCCTGCCATTGTTCCCAGGTGTTAATCGCCGGTGGCAGGCCCGCCGTCGGCAGCTGTTGGTACAGCATCGTGCGGTTAGAGGCATAGCCAGTATCGATGCCATCCCAGCCCGGCGAGGATGCCGACAGCGCCAGCAGGTGCGGGAACTTCGTCATCATGGCGTTGATGATCGGCCACACGCGGTCTTCGTGGCTGATGCCGACGTGCACGTGGGTGCCCCAGATCAGCATTTGGCTGCCCCAGTATTGGGTGCGCTCGATGATCTCGGCATAGGTCATCTTCGCGCTGACGGGGTTGGTGCGGAAATCCGAAAACGGGTGGCCGCCCGATGCCCACAGCACCAGCCCGTGGTGCTCAGCGGCCTGGCGGATGACGGCAAGATCCCGGTCAAGCTCGGCCACGGCCTGCGGGATGGAGTCGCAAATGCCGGTGACCAGCTCAATGGTGTTTTGCAGGAATTCTTTTTCCAGGTGAATATCCGGCTGAATCTGCTGCGCCGTCGCGATTACGGCTTCGGCCTGGTGCGCCAGGTCCCAGGTTTCTGGGTTGATCAGCGCAACTTCCCACTCGATGCCGACGGTGGGTTGTGGCGAGCGTTTGAAGACTTCCGTGCCCGCTGCAGGCATATTCGCCATTAGATAGAGACCTCTCCGATAAGAACCATGGTCAAACCATTATTATCGGTAGCTTCGCGTGGTAGGTAATCCATGTTTTCGCGGGCGACGCCGCCGACGCGATCGGCGAGTTCGCGGGCGCGCTGTTCTGCGGCAGCGTTGCCAGCTGGAAAGAACACGGTGTTTTCGCGCAGCACCTTTTCGCCGCCGGGCAGGTTGCCGGATTCGCGGGTTTTTTGGCCTTCGCGTTCCAGGGATTCGGTTACCCGGTGTGCCAGGCCTGACACGGTGGAGTTGTTCAGTACGGTGACGTCAAAAGTTTGTGGGGCCCCAGCGCCCGAGCCTGCTCCGGCACCAGAACCTGCACCACCAGAGCCTTGACGACGCTCACCCGGCGCGGGTGCGCCTTCTGGGCGTGCGCCATCACGATCCGTACCTTCTTCGCCGTTGTGTCCGGCGGCGTCTGGGTGTGCACCATCGGCATGGTCAATATGCTCACCGTCAGCATGGTCACCTTCGCGGCGGTCGCCGTCGGCAGGCGCACCGTTCTGGTTGTTGCCGCCGTTGGCGCCATCGGCACCGTTCGCGCCCTCCCCGCCGTTGGCTGCGGATTCCTGCGCGTTATTGGCAGTATTTGTCGCGGTGGTCTCATCCGAGCTGGTCAGCGCGAAAATTCCCCATAGACCCAACAAGATGGCCACAGAAATCAGAACCATCGCTAGTCCGCGCAGGGGAAGTTTGGAGCCAGCAACACCTGCGCCCCCAGCTGCTCCCGCAGCGCCGCCGGCAGTGCCCGCGCCAGCACCGGCACCGTTCGCACCGGCGTTGTTCGCGCCGGAATTGTTCATGTTCGCCTCATCACCGTGGTTTACATTCGTCACACTAGCCACTCTAATCTTCAGTGGCCCCAGAACTGGTCACGGCACGCCGATTACGTACCCGACGCAAGCGTTTTACCAACAACGGATATTCCTGCATCGCGGGGGCATAATCCAATAAAATATTCAGCCGCCGGTAATAGCGCACCGGGCTCATCCCTAATTCGGCGCGAATGGCTTCTTCTTTCGCCCCGGCGGCCCTGGGCGCGCGTGCGGTGAAATCCAAAAGCTCCCTGTCACGATCGGAAAGGCCACCGTCTGTGAGCGTTTGGTGATCGGTCATAGTTAAACTGTAAGGCATGACTGTGCGCCCCATTGTTATCCACGGCGATCCCGTGCTGCATAACCCCACGACTGTTGTCGATACCCCACTGGATACCCCAGAAATCCAGCAGCTCATTAAAGACATGTACGAAACCATGGACGCTGCCCGCGGCGTCGGCCTGGCTGCCAACCAAATTGGCGTCGGGCTGCGAATTTTCGTCTATGGTTGCCCAGATGTCGACGGCCCAGACGGCAGCGATAAGCCAGACGGTGGCATGCGTCGTGGTTGCGTGATCAACCCGAAGCTGGAGACCTCCGAGATTCCCAAGACCATGCCTGCCGACGACGGCAGCGACGACGAAGGTTGCTTGTCCGTCCCGGGCGAAGGCTTCCCGACGGGCCGGGCAGACTGGGCTCGGGTGACCGGACTGGATGAAAATGGTGAAGAAATCTCTATCGAAGGCTACGGCTTTTTCGCTCGCTGCCTGCAGCACGAGGTGGGCCACTTGGATGGCTACCTGTACACCGACGTGCTGACCGGCCGTTATAAGCGCGCCGCGAAAAAGGCCATCAAGGCCAATGGTTGGACCACACCGGGCCTAACCTGGATGCCGGGCGAGGACCGCGATCCTTTCGGCCACGACGAGCGGTAATCACGTATGAACCACCCCCACGCTCCACGCAGCACGAAGTCCCGGATTTTCCGCAGCGATGAGGTTTCTCTCGGCGATCGCGTCATCGTGCGCCGTGCGCTGGGCAACCGCAATGCCCCGGTGTATTCGGATGTCACCGGGCACGTGGTGGAGCTGGATCCGTTGGTGGTACGCCCACAAGAAATCGGTGGCTTCCCCTCGGAGAAGCCTTCGGTGCACATCGCCGACGAAGAGATTTATGTGATCAAACGCCTCTCTCCCCGCCGAATCCGCAATTCGGAGATCCGCGCGGTTGAAGAGGCCACGGCGGCGGCGTTCCCGGGCATTCACAACCGGGTCTCTTCTGATGGCCAGTGGCTGATGCGTGCAGGCGATGGCATCACGGAGCGTTCCAACTCCGCGGTGCCGTTGGGGCGTTCGGCGGGTTTTGTGCCGGTGCCGATTGCCGAGATTTTTGCTTTTTATCGCGAGCACAACCTGCCGCCGCGGCTGCTGATCCCCGAGCGTATTGGCGCTCCCGCCGAGCGCCTGCTGCGCAGTGCCCCGGAAGGCCAGTGGGATCTTGGCCCGGAGATCCTGGTCATGACCCGTTCGCTTGCCGACGCCGAGGTGGACGCATACCAAGCACCCGCCGCGCCTGCGCCGCGAGCACAACCTGCACCGAGCACGCCAGCACCTGCACCAGGCACACCAGGCGTCGACACGCTCATCTTCCGCGTCGACGACACCCCGGACCAGGAATGGTTTGACCTGTATACATTCCGCGGCACCGCGCTGCCGCAACACGCGCTGCAATTGCTCGCTGGGCGGATCGATGGCGAGATGGGCTTTGCCCGCCTGTTGGAACCAGAAACCGGCCGGACAGTCGCAATCACCCGCGCCACACTGACAGAATCCGAAAGCGGCGAAAAATGGCTCGGTTATTCCGCGGTCCAGGTCGCCGAAGATTGGCGCCGCCGCGGGCTGGCTACCCGCCTGGGCGCGGACATGCTGGCGTGGGGCGCAAGCCGCGGGGCGGATTCGGCGTATCTGCAGGTCATTTCCACCAATACCCCGGCGATTTCTCTGTACCACAAGCTGGGTTTCATCGAGCATCACCGCCACCGCTGCGCCACCTGGCTTGGGGCTAGCCCACAGTAAGCGTCGGCACGCCTGCGCGCGTAAAATAAAGCGCCATGCGGATCGCTAACTGGAATGTGAACTCAATTCGCACGCGCACCGAGCGTGTCCTGGATTTTTTGCAGCGCCACAACATTGACGTGTTGGCGGTGCAGGAAACCAAGTGTGCGGATGACAAGTTCCCGTACCAGGCTTTCGAAGATGCCGGTTACCACGTCGCCCACTGCGGTTTTCACCAGTGGAATGGCGTGGCTCTGATTTCCCGGCACGAACTCCACGATATCCGCCGCGAGTTCCCTGGCCAGCCGGGATTTCACAAAGATCCCGACGAACCGCAAAACATTGAGGCCCGCGCGATCGGCGCCCGTATCGGCGATACTGACACCGAGGTCTGGTCCCTGTACGTGCCCAATGGCCGCGAGATCACCGACCGCCACTACGAATACAAGCTGTTTTGGCTCTACGCGCTGCGCGATTATGTCCGCGACCAGCTTGCCATTGCTGCCGACAAGAAAATCCTGCTCACCGGTGATTTCAACATTGCCCCGCGTAACGAGGACGTGTGGGACCTGCGCGTTTTCGATGGCGCCACCCACGTGACCGAGCCGGAGCGCGCCGCTTTCCAGATGTTGGAGGAAGCCGGCACCCGGGAAATCACCCGCGAGCTCACCGAATCCCGCTATACCTACTGGGATTACACCTCCATGCGCTTTGCCAAGGGCGAAGGCATGCGCATCGACTTCCAGCTGGCGTCACCGCAACTGGCGAAACAGGCCCGTGCTGGGTTCGTGGACGTCGACGAGCGCCACGGCAAAGGTGCTTCTGATCACGCACCGGTGGTGGTGGATTTCCAGGCGAGTGATTTCGACGAGGTTCGCTAAATCGTGGAACCGGCGCTGTCTATCGATGTGACGTGGTGGCAGGCCGCGTTTTTTATCCTGGATTACACCATCAAGATACTGGCGGTCGGCTTCGTGCCGGAGGGGCGGCGTCCGTCGTCGTCCACGGCCTGGCTGTTAGCGATTCTGCTGATCCCGTTTTTGGGCCTGCCGCTGTTTTTCCTGATGGGCTCGCCGTTTATCAACCGGCGTCGCCACGAGGTGTATAAAAACGCCAATGCGCAGCTCAACGACGCCCAGAAGCAGTTGCCGGATATGCCGCCGCATCTGGGCCAGTCCCGCGAAGTCGCGTCCGTGATCGCCTTGAATCGCCGCCTGACGGGGTTCCCGGCCGTCATTGGCGATCAACGTGGCCTGCTCGCCGATTATGACCAGGCCATCAAGCGCATGGCGGAAGTCATCGACACCGCCACCGACTACGTGCACGTGCAGGTTTATATCCAGTCCTGGGATGAGACCACCGACGTGTTTTATCAGGCGCTTGCCGACGCCGTCGCCCGCGGGGTGAAGGTGCGGCTGTTGTTTGATCAGATCGGTAGTGTGAAATACCCGGGCTACCGCAAGCTGGGTAAACGCTTGGACGCGATTGGCGTCGACTGGCATTTGATGCTGCCGCTACAGCCGTGGAAATGGCGCTTTCGTCGCCCCGACCTGCGTAATCACCGCAAGATCATCGTCGTCGATGGCAAGGTCGGTTTTATGGGTTCGCTGAACCTGATTGATCGCAGCTACCGGATCCGGAAAAACGTGCGCGCTGGGCGCCAATGGATTGATTACATGGTGGAGCTGGCCGGGCCGATCGTCACCTCGATGGAATCGGTGTTTGCGATCGACTGGTACTTGGAATCCGATGAGGTGCTCGACCTGGAAAAACAGCCCAACAGCACACAGTCTGCAGCACCATCCCAGTCGGCTACCCTTCCCCAGCCGGAAAGCATCCATGATGCCAACGTCGTGCAGATGATCCCTTCGGGGCCGGGCTATAGTTCCGAGCCGAATCTGCGTATGTTCAACCAGGTGGTCCACCACGCAAAAAACCGGCTGGTGCTGTGCTCGCCGTATTTCATTCCCGACGAATCCCTGCTGGAAGCCGTGACCAGCGCGGCATTTCGTGGCGTGCGCGTCGAACTCTATGTATCGGAACGTGCGGATCAGTTCATGGTGCACCACGCACAATCGTCGTACTACCAGACGCTGCTGGAAGCCGGGGTGCATATTTACCAATTCCCTGCGCCGTACGTGCTGCACTCGAAATTCGCGTTGGCGGATCCGCAGGATAATCACTGCGAGGGCATCCACGCCGTCGGCATGCTCGGCTCGTCGAATATGGATATGCGTTCTTTTGGTTTGAACTACGAGTCGACGCTGTTTGTGGTTTCGGGATCACTCATTGATGATCTCAACGAACTTGCCGCCACCTACCGTTCCGTGAGCCGCCCGCTCACGCTGGAAGAATGGGAAAAACGCGGATTCTTCCGCCGCTACATCGATAACGTCATGCGGCTGACCTCTGCGCTGCAATAACGCCAACCTGTCCAGGGTCTAGCGTCTAGCCCAGTTTTGCCAGCGCGTTGCGCAACGTCGGCAAGGATTCCGCAAACGGGGCCAGCAAATCCAGCTGTTCCAGCTCGTCGATCGGTACCCAGCGCAGATCATCGGATTCCGCGTTCGGGAAAGTCTGCAACTCGCTGCCGTCGGCGGTTGTCGCCAGCACCGTCGTATAGGTCCACTCCCCTGCCAGCTCCGGACGCTCGGGATCACCCGGCAATGGGCCCGCGGTCACGATTTCCTGCAGCACCGTGACATCGGCTTCTTCGATACCGCATTCTTCGAAGGTTTCCCGCACCGCGGCCTGGCTAGCGCTTTCGTGACCATCCCGTGCGCCACCGGGAATGCCCCAGGTGCCACCTTGGGAGGTCCACGGTGCACGCAGCTGCATCAACACCGTGGAATCGCCGGACAGCAAAAACAGCCCGGCAGCACCGAAGCGTCCCCACAACTTACTGCCGTTCGGCCCGGCCGCCCAGCCGTCACCACTGCCTCGGTGAGTACTAGGCCGGTGAGTAGGTGCTTGGGTGCGTGCCCGTTCTGTGCCCACCCGTTCTGTGCCTACCCGATCTGCGCTTGCCCGGTGTGTATCTGACATGCCGCCTATTTTAGTAGCCCAGCGCACATAGTGTGCGTTAGTCTAGGGTAATGAACGGTCACAGGCCTGCGACGAGCCTCGATCGCCCCGTCGATGTAGATGACTCAGAAGATGAGGTCTCGGCACATTTCGCCCGCCCCTCTGCTGGTCCGTCGCTGCGCGTCGAATCCGTCCCGGCGCATGCCCAAGATCACTGGCTCGATGAAGCCGAAACCACCGACGCGCCCGGTATGTCATTCATTCGGCGCTTTTTCCGCTCCTCATTTTCGGGTTCCACGCAGATCATCACCCGCGTCTTCGGCTTTTTTGGCACCACCCCGGGCAAAATGGTCGTCGGCATGATTGTGCTCACCGCAGCGCTGCTGGCCGCGGGTTTGTCTATGGCCAATTCCGTGTCTAATCGGCAAACTGAACTCAACCATTTGTTGACGTCCACCGAACCCATGAGCAATTCGGCGCACAAGTTGTACATGTCGCTCTCGCTGGCAGATACCATCGCTACCACCGGGTTCGTGCAGGCTGGCGTGGAGCCAGAAAACACCCGCGAACAATACCTAGGCGCGATTGATTCTGCCGCCGCCGAAGCCACCTCGGCCGTGCTGGATTCTGACGACGACGAAGAATACCTCCGCCAACTGGCCGTGCAGATCCAACGCCAACTGCCGGTCTACACCGGGTTGGTGGAAGCCGCGCGCACCAATAACCGTGCTGGCAATGCCGTCGGTGCTGCATATATGTCGAATGCCTCGGCGATGATGCGCGATGAGATCCTACCCGCGGCAGCTTCGTTGTTCCGACTGTCCAGCAACAATGTTTCTGAGCAGCAAGATCAGCTCACCCGTCCGCAGTGGGTGCCGTTATCCGGGCTGGTCGCCGCCCTGATGTTTTTGGGGCTCGCACAGTATTGGCTATGGCGTATCAGTAGGCGACGTTTGAACCGCGGTTTCGCCGCCGCGACCGTGATGATGGTGGTAGCGCTGCTGTGGGTGTCCGGCACGAATGTGTACACCTGGCATTTAGGCAGCCGCGGTTTTACTGAGGCTTCCACCCCATGGGATTCGCTGACCCAGGCCCGCATTGATGCCCAGCGCACCCGCACCGAGGAAATTTTGGCATTGGTGCAGCGCCGCACAAATTACAACCCGTCGTTGGAGTTTTCTTCCACCAACAAGCATATTTCTGCCGCCTTGGATGATTACAGCAATTCTTCTGCGTTGCGGACCGCAGCCGAAACATCCGCTGACGAGGGATCTGCTGACAAGGCATCTGCCGACGCCACGGACTTATCCACCATCGACGAGGCCCGCACCGCTTTGCAAGAATGGGATGAGGCCAAAGCGCACCTGCTGCGCGCGCTCGATTCCGGTAATTATGAACAGGCCTTGGCCTTGGCGACGGATTCCACGATGGGTGCGCAGGGTTCTGGCGCTGACAGCACTGGTACAGCAGGCTCCGGCACCAACCAAACAATGAGTTCAGCTGCCGCCTTCGAAAAACTCGATGCCGCCTTGGCTACGTTAATCGCAAACGCGCGTGATTCCATGCGCTCGTATTTAAGCGAAAGTTTGGCCGCGCTGAACTTGGTCGCTGCCGCCGTCAGCCTGTTGTCCTTGCTGTCGGTGCTGGCAATCTGGCTCGGTATTCGGCCAAGGATGGTGGAATACCTATGATCGCGCCCAAACGCCGCACGGCCCTTGTTGCCAGCATCACCGCGCTCGCAGTGGGCCTTTCCGCCTGCACCACCCCGGATTTCAATACCCGAAAAAACTCGCTGGATATCCCCCGTGATACCAGCGCTGTTGTCCCACTGCCCGCCGGGGCCCGTCTTGAGGAAGCCGGCACCCGCCGCGGCGTCGAACTCGAAGAACAAACCCTACTCGGCTCATTGGAACCCGATGCCCGCACCGCAGCCGAGCGCATCCCCAAAATCGTGGAGCGCGGCTACCTCATCGTCGGCATCCAACAATCGCAAAACCTGCTGTCTTTCCGCGACCCCACCACCGGCCAGCTCTCCGGCTTCGAAGTCGACTTGGCCCACGAGATCGCCGAAGATATTTTTGGCGACCGCAACGCCGTCGATTTCCGCTTCGTCGAATCACAAAACCGCGTATACACGCTGCAGACCGGCAAGATTGATTTCTTGTTATCCACGCTGACTATCACCCCGGAGCGACAACAAGAAGTGGAATTTTCCACGCCGTACTTGTCGACGAATACCCGGCTGCTGGTCAACCGAAACTCGAATGTCGGGCGCTTAGAGGATTTGGCAGACCGCACCATTTGTGTGACGGATAATTCCACCGGCATTAACCTCGCGCGGCTGCATGCCCCGGAGGCTGATATTTTAAAGGCGGTGACCTGGGCAGATTGCCTGTACGCGATGCAGCATAACCAGGCTGACGCGATCCTCGTCGACGATGTGATTCTGTCCGGACTAGAAATTCAGGATCCCTACACCGAGATCGTCGGCCCGCCCGTGGACTCCGATATTTATGGCGTCGGCATGCCCAAACCGCCGCGCAGCTCGGATGCGAAGGCCGTCGCAGAGGCAGAAGGCCTGGTGCAGCAGGTCAATTCCACGCTGGAGCGCATCCGTGACGACGGCACGTGGTGGGAGCTGTTCCGTCATTGGTTCGGCGGACGCTTGTCGACGGCTGGCCCGCCGCCAGTGAACTACCGGCCAGACAATGCTGACGACCACGCTGATGCAGGGACGGTGACACAGTGACTGAGCACAATGATCGCTCGAACAAGGCTTCCGCGGAGTCTGCAGACAAGACCAAGACCGCTGCCGAGCAACCCCAGGGCACCCAGGGCCCCCAGTCCACTGAGGGCACCGAAGCTACTGAAACTACTGAATCAACCGAAACCACTGCGCGAACCGAAGCCACTGCAGTTCCCGAAGCAGAACCAGCAACATCCGCGGTGCCGTTCGACCCCTTCGCGGACGACGATGATGACTATGACTTCGCTGGCGGCATCGACACCAGCACCGGCACCGGTGCAGCGCACTACCCCGGCCCGCGCGAGGACGGCGATACCTCATCGGTGGAGGTTAGTCTTGACCAAGACAATATCGCTTCCCTGTTGCAGGACCTGCAGAAAATCCGCGACGAGAAAGCCCAGCAGGCCCAACAAGCCCAGCAGAAAAAACCGCTGGAAGATACTTCCACGCGCGCGCGTCGGCAAGCATTATCCACATTCCGGAAGCGCCGTCGCGCCCAGCGCACCGCCCGCGCGGTAGCCGACCGGATGGTGCGCCTGCCTTTCGTTGTGCCGACGGACCCGCAGGAAGCACTCATTGACCCGCACGAGGCCATCGAAAAGAAAAAGATCCCGGCGCCGCAATTGCAGCCCGGGGATATCGTCGCTCAGCAATACGAGATCCTGGGGGTCATCGCCCACGGCGGCATGGGCTGGATTTACCTGGCCAACGACCATTTTGTGTCCGGGCGCATCGTGGTGCTCAAGGGCATGCAATCGCAAAAATCCGCCGAGGAAACCGCCGCGGCAGAAGCCGAGCGCGAATTCTTGGCAGATATTACCCACCCGGGCATCGTGAAGATTTTTAATTTCATTGACGACGAGCGCGTGCCCGGCGGGTTTATCGTCATGGAATACGTCGGTGGCCCCTCGCTGCGGCATCGGCGGAATTCGCAGCCCAATCACGTTGTCGCCATCGATATCGCGATCGCCTATATCCTGGAAATCCTGCCTGCGCTGGAATATCTACACGCCCGCGGGGTGGTTTATAACGACTTAAAGCCGGATAACATCATTATCAGCGAAGACCAGGTGAAAATCATCGACCTGGGCGCGGTCTCCGGTATTGGTGCTTACGGCTATATCTACGGCACCAAGGGTTTTCAGGCCCCGGAGGTGGCCACGAAAGGCCCGTCCATCGCCAGCGATATCTACTCCATTGGCCGCACGCTGGCGGCGCTCACCCTGAATCTGCCATCGGAAGACGGAATTTATTTGCCCGGCCTGCCCGGCCCGTCGGAAGAACCCACGTTGCGGCGCTACCTATCGTTTTATCGCCTGCTGCAACGCGCCACGCACGAAGACCCGGAGCAGCGGTTTTCTTCCATCGAAGAGCTGCGCACCCAGTTGTATGGGGTGTTGCGCGAAGTCATCGCCATTCGTGACCGCATCCAGCACCCGGCGCAGCACTCGCTGTTTTCGCCGCAACGTACCACGTTTGGCACCAAGCACGTGGTCTTCCGCACTGATCAGTTGATCGACGGTATTGAGCGTTCCGTGCATATCACCGCCGCGGAGGTCGTTTCTGCCCTGCCGGTGCCGCTGATTGATCGCAGCGACCCGGGTGCTTCGATGCTGTCGGGCTCGTCGTATACCGAGCCGCAAGAAGCCCTGGAAACGCTGCGCCAGGCGATGCACACTAACGAATACGTCGGTTCACGGGAAATCCCTTTGGGCGTGGTGCGCGCGATGCTGGATTTGGGCCTGACTACCCAAGCGCGCGAGTGGTTGCGTTCGTTGGAAGAAGATATGGCCAAAGACTGGCGTTTCCGCTGGTATTCCGGGGTCACAGCGACGTTGTTGGATGATTACCGGGACGCACAGGATCATTTCTCCTCGGTGATGTTCTTGCTGCCCGGCGAGGCGGCACCGAAGCTGGCTTTGGCTGCGGTCGACGAATTGCTGCTGGAGGAACAAGGCCGCAACCATTTGAGTTTGATTCCGCCGGAATTGTCGCAGGCGACCACGGGGATCCCGGATTCGTTGTCGAATATCCCGAATGAGTTTTTCTTGCAGCGCCCAGAAATTTGGGAGCACCGCACCGACGATCCCGTTGCGCTGCGTTTTCATGCGCTGCGGTTGTATTCCATCGTCTGGGAGACCAACCCGGCGACGGTGTCCTCGGCGTTCGGTTTAGCCCGCCAGCTTATGGCCGAGAATCAGGTGGAGCTGGCCGTGCGGGTGCTGGACCGGGTTTCGCCGGCATCGCGGCATCACCGGATGGCAATCTTGACGACGATCTTGCAGCTGTTAGTTAGCCCGTTGAATGAGCCGTATATTCGGCGTGCCGCACGGCGTTTGGAATCGATTCCGACGAATGAGCCGCGCTATTTGCAGATCAAAACTGCGGTGCTGACCTCCGCGTTGAATTTTTTGCGTGCGGAGGATCTGGAGCAGTCGGCCTCGCCGCATGAGCTTTTCGATCACACGTTTAGCCAACACGGCTTGCGCTCTGGTTTGTACGACACGCTGCGGGCCCAGGCGCGGGTGGCGCCGTTCCCGCGGCACCGCTACGCACTGGTGGACCTAGCAAATATGATCCGCCCAGTGACGTGGTTTTAGGCTCGTGATTCGCTGGTGCCATCAGCATCGGCAGGATGATCGTTACCCCGCTGCTGGGCCTGCTCATCGCGGGCAGGGCTATTCGTATTCGACGCGTCTGCCCCATCTGCGACGGTATTGCCGGAGGTGTCAGCACTTTCAGCACCATCAGCGCCCTCAGTGCTTTCTGCATTCTCAACACTGTCAGCACCCTTAGTGCCGTCCGCGTTCTCAGCGCCATCAGCACTCTGAGCGCCATCAGCACTCGCAGCATCATCAGCCCCAGCCGCTAAACCAGCCCCGGCATCATCAGATTCGATGGTGATCTGCATGCCCGCTTCGCGCGCTGCCAGGTGCGCGGCATCGGTGTTATCCGCAGTGGACAACACCACGCCCATGCGTCGACCCGGATAGCTCCCGGCTTTGCCGAACAACACCACGGACGTCTCCGGGTGCGCGAAAGCCTCTTGTAGCCCGCCATAGGATAAGTTCTCCGCATCCACTTCCGAGCGCAGCATGCGCGCAGCCCCCGGGGACGTCAGCGTCACATCAATGGGTAGGCCCAGAATCGCGCGTGCGTGCAGATCAAACTGCGAATAGCGCTGCGTGGCCATGGTGACCATGCCGGTATCCGTCGGCCGTGGTGACACCGAGGAGAAATAGACATCGTCGCCAGCAATGAACAATTCGACGCCGTACACGCCGCGCCCACCCAGCTCATTCGAGATACGGGCGGCAACCGAGCGCGCATTCTCCAGCGCAACCTGGCTCAGCTGTAGCGGCTGCCAGGAATCGATCAGCCCGCCGTCACGGTGATCATGCCCAATTGGCTCGGCGAACCACGTGGCCATCTGCCCGGTCGCCGGATCAATCGAACGCACCGCCAGCAGGGTGACTTCAAAATCAAAATCGACGAAGCGTTCCACGATCACGCGGCCGTCGAAATGCGCCTCCGAGGAGGCGGTTTCCCAGGCCTCGTTGATGTCGTCGCCGTAGCGCACGACCATGTGCCCGCGTCCGTTGGACGTCACCGCCGGTTTCACGATGGACGGGTAGCCCATCTCATCCAAAATGGTTTTCAGTTCTTCCGGGCTGGAGGCGAAATCATAGGCGGTCGTCGGCAAGCCTAATTGTTCTGAGGCGGTACGACGGATGGCTTCGCGTTCCATGGTCAACTCGCAGGCGCGCGCCCCGGGCACCACGACGGCGGAGCTGGCTTCTTCGATCTCGCGCAGCGCTTCCACCGCGACGATCTCAACTTCCGGGATCACATAATGCGGGTCAATGCGCTTGGCCAGATCCAATACGGCCTCCGCATCCGTGACATCTGCCACGTAGGAGTACTGCGCGACCTGGTGGCCCGGCGCGCCATTGCGCTTGTCGACGGCGTGGATTTCCAAGCCCAGGCGCTGGAAGCTGATCGCTAACTCGCGGCCGATTTCACCGGCCCCGAGCAGCAGCACGCGGGTGGCGTTTGGGGTCAGCGGTGTGCCAATCGTGGCACCAGCTGGCGCATCAGGCGTGTTTTCAGTCATGACAGCCTATTTTCCCGCCAGCACGTCGTGGCGCACGATGGTTTGCTCACGTGACGGGCCGACGCCGATATACGACATGCGCGTTCCAGAGAGTTCTTCCAGGCGCAGCACATAATCTTGCGCGCGTTGCGGCAGCTCTTCAAAGGTGGAGCAACCGGTGATGTCTTCGTCCCACGCCGGCATCTTTTCGTAGATCGGTGTGGCGTGGTGTACTTCGGACTGCGAGACCGGCATCTCATCGTGGCGGACGCCATCAACATCGTAGGCCACGCAGATCGGGATCTCCCCGATACCGGTGAGTACGTCAAGTTTGGTGAGGAAGTAATCGGTGAAACCATTAACGCGGCTGGCATAGCGCGCGATCACGGAATCATACCAACCGCAGCGGCGGCGTCGGCCAGTGTTCACGCCGACCTCACCGCCGGTTTCCTGCAGGTAGTTGCCCCATTCGTCGAAAAGTTCCGTCGGGAATGGGCCCGCGCCGACGCGGGTGGTATACGCCTTGATGATGCCCAGGGAAGTAGCAATGCGGGTCGGGCCAATACCGGAGCCGACGCACGCGCCACCTGCCGAAGGATTCGACGAGGTCACAAACGGGTAGGTGCCGTGGTCGACGTCCAGCATGGTAGCCTGGCCGCCTTCCATCAGGATGTGCTTACCGGCTGTAAGTGCCTCATTGAGTTCGCGCTCGGCATCAATGACCATCGGGCGTAGCCGCTCCGCGTAGGACAGGAAGTAGTCGACAACCTCGTCGGCTTCGATAGCTTTGCGGTTGTACATCTTCACCAGCATCTGGTTTTTCACATCCAGTGCCGATTCCACTTTTTGCCGCAGGATGGACTCATCAAAAATATCCTGCACGCGGATGCCGACGCGAGCGACTTTGTCCTGGTACGTCGGGCCAATACCGCGGCCGGTGGTGCCGATCGCGCGCTTGCCCAAAAAGCGTTCCTGCACCCGGTCGAGTGTCTGGTGGTACGGAGCAACCAGGTGCGCGTTGGCGGAAATCTTCAGCCGCGAGGCATTCGCACCACGGGCTTCCAGGCCGTCAATCTCTGCAAACAGCGCTTCCAGGTTGATAACGACGCCATTGCCCAGCACCGGGGTGGCGTTTTCCGACAAAATACCCGCCGGGAGCAGTTTGAGCTCGTATTTCTCACCGCCAACGACGACGGTGTGGCCGGCGTTGTTGCCGCCGTTGGGCTTGACGACGTAATCCACCTGGCCGCCCAAAATGTCTGTGGCTTTACCTTTGCCTTCGTCGCCCCATTGGGCGCCGACGATGACGATCGCTGCCATACCTACCTCATCACTTCCCTGCGGTCAGTAGTTTGATCAGCCTCATAGCCTACTAGGTATTGCCCCACCTGCGATAATTTTTTGTGTCGTCAGATACGATTCTTGGCATGCGTGTGCTGATTCTGCGCTGCGGGCAGGCCGCAGCCGAGCTAGTTTTGCCCGCCACCTTGCATCGTTCTGCCGGTGTGGAAATTTTTTCGCTGCCTGCTGTGCCAGCTCGGGGCGATCTGAAATTTTTATCCGATCACACCACGGAATTGCTGCCGGTTGATCCGACTCCTTCGCTGGAAGAAATCCAAGCGCAGCCGCGCGTCGAGCACCAGGCTGCCCCGCAACTGGCGCCGCAACAGCCGGTGATGCCGCTGCGGATCATCGTGCTTGGTTCGGATGCTGCCTTGTCGGCGGTACTCACCCGGTTGATGCGGGCGGATGCCTTGTGGCCACAGATCGGGTTCGTCCCGGTCACAGATGCTGCACGCGATGACGAAAGTACCGCCGCGCGAAATTGGTCCCTTCCCACTGATCCAGCCGCCGCACTCAAGCTGGCGCTGACCGGCGAGGTCAAACCCGTCCCGCTGATCCGCAACGACGCCGGGCAGGCCGTAGCTGGTTCAGCCACCATCACCCAATGGGATGGCGGGGCAATGACCGGCGAAATCATTGTCGACGACGCCACCTTAGTACAGCAGGATGCGCGGGGACTTGCCGACGGCAGTAGCGCTGGCAGCGGCGGTGCCACGGCTTTTGGTGCGCGCTTGGTTCCGATGCTGAGCGCACCGGGCATCGCTGCGGCAGCGCACACCGCGCAAGAAAAACCGCGCGGCCTTTTTGCTCGTTGGCGCAAGAACAAAGGCACCACCCAAGACGCCGACGCCAACGTCGGCAAGCTGGATCCCAGCACGCTGGTCACCGGACGCGCGGTGCAAGCCGGCGGCCCAGAAATGGCGGTGCACGTCGACGGGGTACGTAGCCCACGCCCGCAAAAGCGTGTGACTTTTTACCGGCACCTGCGGGATCTACAAATCATCCGGCCATGAGTTCCGGGCACGCTGCACGCGCTGCACACCCTACTCCTTGTGTGAGCCCTCGGATTCGTCGTAACGATCCGCCGCGTTGTGCGCATTGTCCTGGATATCCTCAATCTCCCAGACTTCCGGCGGATAAGCCGGCGTCGACGAGGTCGGTGCCAGCACCGCGGCGGCAGACTCCCGAGACATACCAGAGACCATCAGCAGGTCCACGGTCAAAAAACGCACTTGCGACAGGATGGCGTATTCCGAAAGCACGGGATCGTCACTAATCACAGAAAGATCCGTCCGCGCACCAATAATGCGCAAACGGTTGACGATGCCCGGGATCTCGTGGGCTTGGCTCACGCGCGCGCTGGTTTCATAAATTTGCGACAGCTCCAGCGCGATCTCTGCCAACTCATCGATGATATTGATCAACCTCGGGGTGATTTTGTCCCCGTCGACGCTCAAGACCATGCAGCGCCGGGCCAACACACGCACGTTACGGGTGGCGTTGTCGACGGGTGTGAGGATGCGCTCGATGGAACGTAAGTGTTTGCGTGAGCCCCACCGAAACGGTGACACCCCCGCGATTTCACGGCCAGAAGCCGTGGCTTCTAGCATGTGGTCAATATTTGATTGCGTGCCGCGGACCTGCTGGAGCGCGTCTTCGATACGTTCCGAATCCCCTGCTTCCGCGCCTTCTGCCACATCGTGCAGCACCGAAGAGGCAACAGAAAGCACCTTGGCGATTTCATGCCGGGCATCCCGCAGCGCTGAGTTGGGGATCAACGCGATGGAAATGATTCCGATCACCGAGCCGATAGCTGCGTCGATGATGCGTTCAGTGCCGCCGCCTTGCGGCATGATCGTGGCGATCAGGATCGCACCGATGGCCACCTGGTTGCTGACCAGCAGAGATTTCGATAAAAACGCCGCCACCGTCAATGAGATCGCCACCCCGGCGGCAATCTGCCAGTCACCGGTGCCCAGGGTATGCACCAATAACTGGCCCACGCCCACGCCCACGACACCAGCGACCGACATCTCCACGGCTTTGTTCAGGCGATTGCCA
Organism: Corynebacterium propinquum DSM 44285; assembly: GCF_000375525.1. GTDB lineage: Bacteria > Actinomycetota > Actinomycetes > Mycobacteriales > Mycobacteriaceae > Corynebacterium > Corynebacterium propinquum. The sequence continues at coordinate 84,766 of NZ_AQXC01000006.1, read as the reverse complement.
CCGGAAATACCGAGTACCACCACCACGGAAATCGGCGCAAAAAATGGGACCGCGTGCCCGAAAAACGTCTGCGCAACCCAAAACGCCAAACCTGCGCCGAACGCCGCTTGCACAATGAAGATGAAACGTTTGCGCACGCGTTGCAGGCGCGAAGTCAGCGAATAGTCTAAATGCCGCAGCCGTTCGCGGGTGGAGATCCTGTTAGTTGCCATAGGCGCCGTGACTACCTGAGAAATGCGAAAAGCGCAGCTTAACGCGCGGTGGTCTGCCCCGCAGAGCGCAGCACCTGGCAAGATTCAATGACGCGATCAGCCATGGAGCGCTCTGCCTTCTTCAGGTAGGAGCGTGGATCGTATACCTTCTTGTTGCCCACTTCGCCATCAATCTTGAACACGCCGTCGTAATTGCTGAACATGTGGCGCGCGACCGGGTTGGTGAAGGCATATTGCGTATCGGTGTCAATATTCATCTTGATCACGCCATAACGCAGGGATTCTTCGATCTTGGAAGCCTCCGAGCCGGAACCGCCATGGAAGACATAATCGAAGGGCTGGGAGCCGTCGGCAAGCCCCAGCTTCTTCGTGGCGACCTTCTGGCCTTCGTCCAATACCTCTGGGCGCAGCTTCACGTTGCCGGGCTTGTAGACGCCGTGCACGTTGCCGAAGGTGGCGGCCAACAGGTAACGGCCGTTTTCACCAGTGCCTAGCGCGTCGACGGTCTTTTCAAAATCCTCCGGGGTGGTGTACAGGTTAGCGCCCGCCTTGGCTTCCACGCCGTCTTCTTCACCGCCGACGACGCCGATTTCCACCTCGAGAATGATATTCGCTGCGCGCGACTGTGCCAGCAGCTCCTGGGCGATCTCCAGGTTCTCATCAATCGGGATGGCGGATCCGTCCCACATGTGGGACTGGAACAGCGGCAGCTGACCAGCGTCGACGCGCTCGCGGGAAATCTGCAACAGCGGGCGCACGAATTCATCCAGCCGCTCTTTCTGGCAGTGGTCCGTGTGCAGCGCGATATTCACGCCGTAGTGCGAGGCAGCCTCATGAGCGAACGCAGCCAAGGCCTTCGCGCCAGCAACTTTGTTCTTCACGGCCTGGCCGGAACCGAATTCCGCACCACCGAGAGAAAACTGGATGATGCCGTCGGACTCGGCCTCTGCAAACCCCTGTAGTGCAGCGTTGATGGTCTCGGAAGAAGTGCAGTTGATCGCGGGAAAAGCGAATTGCTCCTTCTTCGCGCGGTCGAGCATCTCGTTATAAACCTCAGGGGTAGCGATAGGCATAAAACATCCTCCAACGTTGGATCTGCAGTCTCGAAGACCAATTATGCCTGAGTCAACGCTAACCTGCAGCCGTATCGCCTTCCGCCAGGGCAACCCGGGCCATCGCTTCTAACGCCATCCAGCCAGATAACTGCACCGATAAATCTCGTTCTGCGATGCGCACAACGCCGACTTTCTCGCGGATCGACATGGGCCCCAACCCAAAGTTGTGCGGCAACAGCGCATCACTGGTCCAGTCCGTGGCAAAAACCGGCAGCCCGTCGACTTCCAAACGGTGGGTCCACACCGATTCCGCCGACGCCCGCACCAGCCGCGTCGCCAGCTTGCGGGTAGCGCGGTTCGCCGGGGAATCATCGGGCAAACGCACCGCGACATCGGCAAGATAGCGCAGCAAAATACCTTTGAACAGACCGCCATCGCCATCGCCGGTGTCCCAGTCGATCACGCCCGCCGGGGTAGCCATGTGCTGGGAAATCGCGTGTACCAAGCTACGGATCCGGCTGATATAGGGCATGGCTTCGTCGGCACGCTCGGCCTCATGCACCGACTGAATATCTTCCAAGCTGTGGATGCCGTGTTCCGCGCGCAGCTTGAGGGCAATTTCCAGGCTGGCTCCGAGCATCACGCCCTGGCAATACGGGTGAATATCGCGCACGATTTCCGGACCGTGCATCCGCATGCGCATCCCATCCATGATCAGCCCGTCATCATTCTGCATGTTGTCAAAGACCCAATCGACGATGTGGATGGCTTCTTTCCAATACCCTGTGCGCGCCAGCATGATCGCCACCGGGCCATTGGTGGGCACGTTATAAAACGTCGAACGGCTATCGCGCCAGGGTGCTACCCCAAGCGTTGTATCCAACCCGGCGCGCAGATTGGTACGTAGAGCATTCAACTGCGGCGGGGTGCCCAACTTGTCCGCTTTTTCCACGCGCCCGAAGGCCAGTGCCAACCAGGCCTTATCGTCGTAATATTTGTTGCGCTCCAGACCGCGCAACTGCCGCAGCTTGATCCCGCGCATGGTATTCGCGATGCGTTTGCTGCGGGTTTTCGTCGGCTGGCGCAGCGCGGCATCGACCTGACAGTCCAGGTAGTGCGCCTGCCACCAGTAATGCCAATGGATAAATAGGCGTTCTTTGAATAACGCGGGCCAGCTCACCCGGGCAAGGTTGGTGCCCGGCACAGACCAGACTGGGCCGGCATGCCGGTCGTTAATGGCGGTCTCTGCGAGATCCGCCCGGTGGGACCATTTTTCTTGCACTATTATCCCATCACTAACTGGGCTTATTCACGGGGCTATTACTAGGCGCTACTACCGAAAATTCGATCATCTGTAGCATACATCACGAATATATAGTGATGCGCTAGTGATTTCACTGCCCCGCTGACACCGACACGCCTACCAGGCCTGATCCAGATCCGCGTGCTGCCGCACCCACGCGTGCATCGCAATCCCAGCAGCCACCCCGGCGTTGATGGAACGCGTCGAACCAAACTGCGCGATCGAACACGTCATCACCGACGCCTGGCTGGTTTCCGCACTCACCCCAGGGCCTTCCTGGCCGAATACCAGCAAACAGCGCCGCGGCAACTCGGCGGTTTCCAGCGGCACGCACCCAGGCGTGTTATCGATGGCCACGACGGTCAGATCATTTTCTGCTGCCCAGGCCATGAGCGTGGCGACGTCACTGTGGTGCTGCAGATGCTGGTAGCGGTCGGTGACCATCGCGCCACGGCGATTCCAGCGCCGCCTGCCGACGATATGCACCGTGTCCACGGCAAAAGCATTTGCCGTGCGCACCACCGTGCCGATATTCGCATCGTTTTCGAAATTCTCGATCGCGATATGCAGCTCATGCCGGCGAGTATCGATATCTTTGATGATCGCCTCGCGCTTCCAATACCGGTAAGCATCGACGACGTTGCGCCGGTCGCCTTCGGCAAGCAGCTCCGGATCTAAGCGGGGATCATCCGGCAGCGGGCCTTCCCACGGGCCGACGCCATGCCGGCCTTCTGCCCATTCCGTCGGGCCTTTATGCTCCGGCGAACTAGCGCGCTCTGGGGTGCTCGTTGCTTCGCGCTCGGCCATTACAGACCCAGGTCATCCAAGCCCAACAGGCTGCGATATTCCAGGCCTTCGGCGCGGATGGCATCGGCGGCACCGGTAGCGCGGTCCACGACGGTGGCTACGCCAACGACGTCCGCGCCAGCTTCACGCAGCGCAGCAACAGCAGTCAACGGGGAATTACCCGTGGTGGTGGTATCTTCCACAACCAGAACTTTCTGGCCCTCGACATTCACGCCTTCGATGCGGCGCTGCATACCGTGTTTTTTCGCTTCTTTCCGCACCACGAATGAATCGATCGGGCGGCCGTCGGCATGCATGATCGAGGTGGCCACCGGGTCCGCACCCAAGGTCAGGCCACCAGCGGCAACGTAGTCCCAGTCCGCGGTTTTTTCACGCAGCAACGAACCAATCAGGCGGGAGGCCTCATGGTGCAGCGTCGCGCGGCGCAGATCCACGTAGTAATCGGCCTCTTTGCCGGATGACAAGGTTACGCGCCCGTGAACAACGGCAAGCTCACGAACGAGTTCGGCCAGGCGGGACAGGTCTTGGGTTTTCTCAGTCATGGCTACCACTGTAGTCATCACCAAAAATCGACGGCCCGGCAGACAGGTCGCGTTTCACGTGCGGGTGTTTCCGTTTGCCACTCTCATCTGGCTTGTCGACGCCGTCGGCAATGGCATCTACTTCGTCGACACCCAACGCGTATGGTTCCAAGTAGCCCCGGGCATCGGCTTTGCTGCGAGTTGGCAGTTCCACGGGTTCGCTGGGGCGTTGCACCGGCGGATGATCCTGCGGGTCCGGGACGACACGCAGCGGCTGATTATTCTCGAAGACCGGGGGCTGTTTCGGACCCATCATCCGGGTGGGATCCGCCCCGTCGAATTTTAAAATTTGTTTTGCCATCGATCGTGGGGGCAACACGCGGGCGGCGTCGGCAAGCAGTCCCAGTGGGGCCAGCATCTCATCCCAGTCCGCAGCATGAGAGCCTTTATCGGTTTGCGCCAGTACCCAATCGGATTCGATCCACACCGCGGTGACGATCTCCGGCAGGTTATCGCAGGCGGTGACCACGCGGGCGTCGATCATGCGGCTAGCGACGGCGGCATCGGTGGCATACGCCGTGAAATCTCCGATGTGTCCGACCTCCAGCAGGTCATCAAAGCCCGCTTCGTCGGTAGTGCGGTCAGTGCGCTGGTCACGATCCGCGCGACGGAAATCCACGACAATTTCAGTCGCCGCCCCGGTGCGCATGGCCATGACGTTCACGCCGCCGAGATCCATCAACACCATCTCGTGACCATAGGCCGAACCTTGCACGATGTCTTTCGGCGCGGCCCCGCCAGCAGCGGCACCGCGGGTCCACTCATCGACGAGGTAATCGTCGTGCTTGGCAAAGCTGAACCCGTTCTTTTCTGCCCACTGCCGACGCTCCCGGCGCAGCGCACCCGGGATGATGGAATCGCGGCGTGGGCCGGCGGGCTTGGCGACGGGGGTTGGGTGTTGTTCTGGTTCTGATTCTAGCTCGGGCGCGGGCTCAGGCTGTTGTTCTGGTTCTGGATCTGATTCTGGTTCTTGCCGTAGTTCAGGCCGTTGTTCTACATCCGTTTCTTGCTCAGGGAGCGCGGAATCGTCGGTTAAAGCATCGGCAGCGTCGACAGCATCGTCGGCTTCCTCGATATCCCCGACGCTTTCGTCGGTTTCGACGGTTTCGTCGCGGTAATCGTCAGCAAGCACGTCATCGGCGATCGGTTCGCCGTCCAGTGCATCATCGGCGGCCGATTCGCCGTCCAGCACATCATCATGTTGTGGATCATGTTGTGGCAGCTGTTCCGCGGTCGCGAGTTCTTCATCATCTAGGACTCGCCCCCGGATCGGCACGTCGCCATAGCTGGCTTGGGCGGACCATTCAGCGTGTTCTTCCGTAGTGCCTGGCTCGTCGGAAATGGGCTCGTCAGAAAAATTATCGTCGACAAGCGCAGCACCAGTAGTGGTGCGGCCTTCCTGCTCCGCTGGCTCCACGGCAGCAGGCGAATCCTGGTGCTGGGTACGGCGCTGCTTCGAATCCAGGTACCACAGAAATACGGCTGCGGCCCCGGCGATGACGGCCAGAGTTAGTAGAACATACGGCATGCAGTTAGTTTAACGTGAAGTTTCCACAGGATTGGCAGCATTCGCCGACCACTGCGACCATCCGCCCACGTAATGCGACGCACCGGTCAGCCCAACGTGTTCCGCCAGGGCCAGCGCCAGGCCGGAGTGGTTTCCAGAACCGGAATAAAACACGGTGCCCTCGCCCTTAGTCACGCCTGCTTTGGCAAAGACCTCACGGATTTCTTCTTTCGGTTTGGCCAGGCGATTCGGAGTCAGCAGATCCCGCATGGACGCATTCACCGCGCCTGGGATGTGACCGGCTTTCAAATCCAAATTTTCTTGTTTGCCGGAATAACGCCAAAAAGAGCGAGTGTCGACGAGCGTGCCATCGAAATTGCGTACCTCGTCAATAGTGGCCGAAGGCATAGACCCCGGCTGGATCGTCAGCGCAGAGCCCATCGCGATATTGCCAGGCCCGCACATGGTGTCGAAGCCTGTGCGGTACCACTGCGCCAATCCACCATCCAAAATGGACACATTTTTAATACCCGCCCAGCGCAGCACCCACCAGGCACGGCCCGCGAAAAAGCCCTGTCCATCGTCATAAACCACCACTGGCCGATCACCACGCAACCCCCAGCGATTAACGTTCGCTTGCAGACGCGCCGGATCCGGCAACGGGTTGCGCCCAGCCTTCGATCCTGGCAAGCCGGCCAGAGTGGTAGCGGGGTTGACGTGCTGGGCAGTGGGAATATGCCCGGCGCGGAATTGTCGGAAGCTGTTGCCCTGCCCCGGAACCCAGGTGGTAGCTAGCAGGGTGAGTTTGTCTCCACGGTGGATTTTCTCGTGTAATTCTTCGGCACTGACCAGGACGCTCATGGCTTCCAGTGTAGGGCAAACGCTTGCCGACGTTCGGTCCCTGAAAGATGATGCAGAGCAAGCCCAGCCAGGTGTTGAATTCAGCGTCGTTGAGGAAATTACGATTAATTTTCCAATAGCCCTGCTCGACGCTAATGTCCTCTACCCGAACATCATTTATGAAAATATCCATCGGGGTATTTGCAGCCAGCTGGCCCGAATCATTCCTATGGCACCTGGTAGCGACGGTCTTCTTGATCAGTAATCAACATATGCCCAGGTGCATGAGTAATCGCCAGTTCGGGACGTGACTGCATCACCATCGCCTGTGGAGTCACTCCACACGCCCAGAACACCGGAATATCGCCTTTTTCAGAAACCGGCCGGTCACCGAAATCCGGCGCATCTAAATCTGCAATCCCCAGCGCTTCCGGATCCCCAATATGAACCGGTGCGCCGTGCACCGCGGGGAAACGTGAACTAATACGCACTGCATCAGAGACTTTCGCCGCCGGAATCATCCGCAATGAAACCACCAGGTTGCCCGACAAACTCCCCGCTGGACGGCAGGCAATAGTGGTGTTGTACATCGGCACATTACGCCCCGCGGGAATGTGTCGAACCGGCACACCATTGTCCAGCAGTGGGTGTTCAAAACTAAAAGAACAGCCTAATAAAAATGCTACGAGATCATCCCGCCACGCCTCGCGCGCATCAGGGACCTCGTCGACAAGCTCGCCATTTTTGAACACGCGGTAGGCCGGGGCGTCGGTGCGCACATCGGCCTCGTCCGCAGCAAAGATGCCGCCGCGCACCTGCCCCGGCTCCAATACTTCCAATACCGGGCACGGTTTCGGGTTGCGCTGGGCAAACAGCAAGAAATCAAAGGCCAGCTCACGCGGCAACGCGAGCAAGTTGGCCTGCGTATACCCGGCAGACCAGCCACTGGTCGGGGTCACCAACCCCTCGCGAAACTTCCGGCGGGCCTGTGCTGGGCTGAGGCTGCGAGTATCCATGCACTCCAGGCTAGTGCGCTAGCCAGCCAGCGCACAGCCCGGTATGCAGCCACCCAACGCTAACCACCCGGTACACACCGGGTAGTTCAGCTACTAACTGGAAATCTCCAGCTCCTCGCCGCCGTCGGCAAGCGAGACGTGCACAGCATCGCCGTCCACGACCTCACCGGCCAGCACCAGCCGCGCCAGCTTGTCACCGATGGCCTGCTGGATCAGGCGACGCAGCGGACGCGCACCGTAGGCGGGATCATAGCCGCGTTCTGCCAACCAGCCCTTCGCCGCCGAGTCCACGCTCAAACTCAGGCGCTTGCCAGCCAGGCGTTCACGCAGTGTATCCAGCTGGATATCCACGATGCCTTCTAGCAGCTCGCTGGACAGTGGTTCGAAGGTCACCACATCATCCAGGCGGTTAATGAACTCCGGCTTGAACGCGGCCTTCACCGCATCCATGATCTGCTCGCGATCGCCGCCTGCCCCCAAGTTCGAGGTCAGGATGATCACCGTGTTGCGGAAGTCCACGGTCCGGCCCTGCCCATCGGTCAGCCGGCCTTCGTCGAGCACCTGCAGCAGCACGTCAAAAACATCCGAGTGTGCCTTTTCCACCTCGTCGAAAAGCACCAAGGTGTACGGGCGACGTCGCACGGCCTCAGTCAACTGGCCGCCCGCGTCGTGGCCGACGTATCCCGGAGGCGCACCGACCAGCCGCGAAACCGAGTGCTTCTCGCCGTATTCGGACATATCGATGCGCACCATCGCGGATTCGTCATCGAACATGAACTCCGCCAGCGCTTTCGCCAGCTCAGTCTTGCCGACGCCCGTGGGCCCCAGGAACAGGAAGGATCCGGTCGGCCGGTTCGGGTCGGCGATGCCCGCGCGGGAACGACGCACCGCATCGGAGACTGCCACCACCGCGTCTTTCTGGCCGACGACGCGGCGCGCCAGGATATTTTCCATATCCAGCAGCTTTTCGGTCTCACCTTGCAGCATCTTGCCAGCCGGAATGCCGGTCCAGGCGGAGACGACCTCGGCGATGGTGTCCGGGGTGACTTCCTCGCTGAGCATAGTGTTGCTGCGTGCCTGCTCAGCGGCTTTGTCCTCGGCCACGGCGATCTCGCGTTCCAGCTCATTGATGCGGCCGTAGCGCAGCGTGGAGACTTTCTCGTAGTCCCCCTCGCGCTCGGCGATTTCTGCTTGCCGACGCAGATCGTCGAGTTCTTCCTTCAGCGCCTGGACATCATCGATGGCCTTTTTCTCGTTCGCCCAGCGGGCTTTCAACTCGCCCAGTGATTCGCGCTGGTCCGCCAGTTCTTGCTGCAGGCGCACCAGCCGCTCCTTGGACGCGGCGTCGGATTCCTTCTTCAGCGCCAACTCTTCGATTTCCATGCGGCGGACGATGCGTTCGAGCTCGTCGATTTCCTGCGGCGAGGAATCGATTTCCATGCGCAACCGGGAGCCAGCTTCGTCGACAAGATCGATGGCCTTATCCGGCAGGAAGCGGTTGGTGATGTACCGGTTGGATAGCTCGGCGGCCTGCACCAGCGCGGAATCTTGGATGCGCACACCGTGGTGTACTTCGTAGCGTTCTTTCAGGCCACGCAGGATACCGATGGTGTCTTCCACCGAAGGCTCACCGACGTAGGTCTGCTGGAAACGACGCTCCAGGGCGGCATCTTTTTCGATGTATTTGCGGTATTCATCCAGCGTGGTCGCACCAACCAGCCGCAGTTCGCCGCGCGCCAGCATCGGTTTGATCATATTGCCGGCATCCATCGAACCTTCGCCAGTAGCACCGGCACCAACCAGCGTGTGCAGCTCGTCAATGAACGTGATGATCTCGCCGTCCGAAGATTTAATCTCTTCCAGCACGGCCTTCAGCCGCTCCTCGAATTCGCCGCGGTATTTCGCACCCGCAACCATCGAACCGAGATCCAGCGAAACCAGGCGCTTGCCTTTCAGCGATTCTGGCACGTCACCACCGACGATGCGGCGTGCCAGGCCTTCCACGATGGAGGTCTTGCCGACGCCCGGCTCACCGATAAGCACCGGGTTGTTCTTCGTGCGGCGGGATAGCACCTGCACGACGCGGCGGATTTCCGAATCACGCCCAATGACGGGGTCAATCTTGCCTTCGCGGGCCTGCGCGGTGAGGTCGGTGGAGTATTTCTCCAGTGCTTGGAAGGAATCCTCCGGGTTTTCCGTGGTCACCTTCGCAGCCCCACGCACGGCCGGGAATGCGCCTTTGATGGCGTCGTAGGTAGCGCCACGGGAGGTCAGCAGCTGCGCGGCGTCGGTTTTCGAGGCTGCGATGGCAGCCAGCAGCACCTCGGTGGAAACGTATTCGTCGCCAAGCTCACCAGCCAACTCTTGGGCTTTGGTGAGTACGTTGAGCCCATCGCGGTTGAAGTTCGGCTTAGCCACGCCTGCGCCTTCAGCCTTGGGGTAGCCCGCAACGAGTTCGGCGGCTTCTTTGCGCACCGTGTCTGGGTCTACTCCGGTGGCTTTCAGCACCGGGGTGGCGATGCCTTCTTCTTGGCTGAGAATTGCCTGCAGCAGGTGTGCCGGGCGAATGTCCGGGTTGCCTGCCGCCGAGGCGGTTTGCAACGCGGATTGTAGGGCTTCTTGGGTTTTTGTCGTGGGGTTAAAAGAACTCATGGTGTGTCATATCCTCCCTGATCTTCCCTGATTTTGTCATCATTTCAGGGGCTTCATTGGATACAACACACCATGAGTTGAGTCTATTCCACTCAAGTTAGGATTTTGTGGAATTTTTTACGAGATACTTGCGTCGCACCCGCTCAAGTTTAGGGCAACGCCCATCTCGCCTACGCCTTGCCCTGCATCGCAGGATCCGGCCCGTTGCCATTGACGTCCACCACGCCCTTGGCCATGATCGCGCCGCGCACCGGCATCCAGCCACCAAACTTGGCGGTCAGGTACACCGCGATAGCAATCGCCAGCGCCAGCCAACCCAGCCCGGCAGTCATTCCATAGATCACTGCCAGCGGAGCCAGCACCGTCATACCGATCTCAAATGGGCCGAAGCCCACATAAGCCACGCCGTATTCGGACAAGGTTCCGGATTTCAGCTTCGGGTCGACGATCTTCAGGATGGCAATACCCGTGGCCACCGTCGCCGTTGCCCAGCCCCATCCGAAGATTCCGCGCTCCAGCCACGCAGCGCCGAAGAATTCTGCCGGGAACCACAGCAAGAAGAAGGTACAGAACACAGTGCCCAGAACAAACAGCAGCAACAACGCCTGCCAGTAGGAAGCCACGGCAGCGGGCACAATCGCTGCGATACCGAAGGCGATCAGGTAATCCGTCGACGCACCGGATACCGAAGAAACTGTGTCTTTGTCCAGGTAGTCACCGGCACCAATGCCGTTCATGACGGCACGGAAAATCAGGCCCACCACCAGGGACATCGCAAATAGCGGGATGGAGACGTTGTCCCACAGGTGGGAAATTCCGGTGTTGATGCCGTAGGCGGTCAGCACCGTCAGCATGATAAAGCCTAGGTGCAGTGCGAGTGGCTCGATAGCCGATGGGTTGGTGGAGGCACGACCAATCGATGGGCGTTCGCTGAGGTTTTTGATGTAGCCGCGGCGCAGTTCTTCTGGCAGCTCGCCGGGAAGCTGCGAGACTTTATTCCGGCGGATACCCCAGTTACCCGCGATCACACCACCGATAATAGCGGCCAATGTGCCGACGGTTGCAGAGGTAAAGCCCAGCGACGAAGCCTCAGCCGCACCAACGCCTTCCAGCGCGCCACCCACGGCCGCTGCGGTACCGAAACCACCGGTGAAACCGACCGGCAGCATCATGCCGAACCAATCCGGAGTATCAAATACCGGCGCGAACAGGTACACGCCCAACACGACGAACAGGCCCCACTGCGCGGTGAACATGAAGGTGGAATACGCCCACATATTGCGCGCACCCTTGCGCACGGAGCCACCCAGTTCCATGGAATAAGCCATGGACGCAAACACCACGGCGATCAGGATGGAGGTATAACTGCCCAGGTTCTCGGAAAAACCGACGATATTCAAAACGTTGGGCCCCAGCAGCAAGCCCAGCAAACCAGCGGTCACTGGTGCAGGCAACAGCAGGTCCTGGAAGAAGAATTTGATGCGATGGCGCAATACGTTACCGATAATCATCAGCAACGAGATAAAGCCAACGTCGAGCATGAGGTCGTACGCGGAAAAGCCTTCCATGAAACACCTGCCTTTACAGAGTGAGCGTGAACTAGATCGTGCAATGCTTGCGCCTGGACGCACTATCCTGTGATCTAGACGAAGCCGCGCCTGATACGGCGATCAAAACACAGCACGAGAACGAGATGATCATAGTACCCATGCCGTAATTGTGCTACCCATTGCTATCGAGTTCTCGCTCAACGCTAAGCATCCAGCACAGCCCAGCCAGCACCGCCCGGTCCGCGCGATATTGTGGAGGCATGACTATCCGGGATCTCGCCAGCCTCGCCACGCACCTGCGCGCCCACCCTGCGACGTTCCGGGATGCGGTGCACCGCCATTTTTTCGCGGCTCTTCCCGACGCCCGCCAGTCCTTCCCCATGGATGCTTCGCAGGCCCACCGCGGGCTCGCCGAGTCTTTCGCCGCAGCCTTCGATGCCCCGGACCTCGATGAGTATTTCGCTGACCTGGGCCGCTCGCACCGTCGGCACGGCTTCCCGCCGGATACCTACCCTATTTTCGCCACTGCCACCCGCCAGGCTTTAGCAGAAATCGATCTTGCCGACGACGTGCTGCAGCAGGCCGGTGCGCTTGTCGACGACATCGTCGAGTGCATGTCCGCTGCTGCGCACGAGGCGGATGTGGCTGGGATTCCGCCTGCGCACATGGGGCAGGTGGTCGATGTGGAACGTGTTGATGCCCATACTCGCATCGTGCGCCTGGAATGTGGTCTGCCGGTTGATTATGAGCCCGGGCAGTATTTTTCTGTGGCTACCACATTGATGCCGGGTGTGTGGCGCACTTTGGCGGCTGCCCGCCCCGCTGATGGCTGCGGCACACTGGAATTTCACGTTCGCGATGTCTCGCAGCTTCCTGGCGCGTCGGGATATTCGCGGAGGTTTATGATGACGCGCCCCGGAGATCAGTGGACACTGGGCAACCCGGCTGGCCAGCTGGAGCTGGATCCGCATCGTGAAAGCCTCATCATTGCTTTTGGGACCGCGGTGGCTACCCTGCGCTGTTTATTATTCGCGGCTTTTGATGCCCACGGCGAGCAGCATGCCCCGGTACAAGCGCTGGTGATCAATGACTTTCCCGGCCAGCATTATGAGTTGGCCACGCTTAACAGCCTGGATAACCTCACCCCGTGGTTGGATGTGCACGCATTTGCCCGCCATGATTCTGATCCGCATTGGTTGAAACCACAACGGGCCCGGCGTCGCGACCTGCAGCGGGTGCTTGCCGACGACAACGACGGCGAGGACACTGGCTCATCTGCGAGCTTATCGGTGGAGGAAAAACCAGAAGAGACAATCGCTCACTACCGCGATTGGTCCGAGCACGACGTGTTTATCTTGGGTCCGGAAGCTGAAGTCACGGGGATGCTGGACGCTTTTACGGCAGCCGGATTAGACCCGGATACCGTGCAGACCCAGAGCTGGGGTCGCACGGGTGTGGATACCGCGCCGACGGCGAAAAACCAATAAAGTTATTTATTCGAAAAAGACAAAATCGTAGACTTACCATAGTAGTTTTGCTTAAATGACTACATGAAACGACAATTCAATTTGTTGTCGCTAAGCTTAAGCTTCGCTTTTCTGCTTAGTCCGATCGCCGCATTTTCCGCGACGAGCTTCCTGGACGACAGGCTGCTGCCATTCAACGAAGCCGCTGTGGTCATCGACGGTGCCTCCGGGCTTCCCATCGCCACTGACTTTCGCAATGACCTACAAAACTTCGTCGACGACCATGACGCGACAATCGCCTTTGATGTCGTCGATGGTGATCTCGCTGCAGAACACACTCATTTGGCTATTGCCACAGGTAGTGATGCATCCGATAACCAGGTTGCACAATGGTTAGCGGGAACGAAAAATCCGCAGCCCTTTGATCCGCAAAAAGCCAGAACCACTACCAGTTTTTCTCGTCTGGATAGCGATGACGTTCGCGGAATTTATTACCTCAATGGCCCATCAGATATCAAAGGGAAATTTGTAGATCTAGCACACGAACACGGATACACTACCGTGCCCACGGATGATGGTTCATTGTTGGCAACAATTCCAACTCCGGTGAAACTGACGGCCTTAATCATTGGCTTATTGACTTTTATCCTTGCCGGGCTGCATGCCATTCTCGGCAGTCGCCGTTATGCTATCCACAGTGTGCACGGGTTACCACACAGTTTCAGCATTGTCGGTGATTGGCGCTCCAGCGTCCCGGCGATAGCTGGCACAGCCACTGTGGTTAGTGCTGGCACCACCTTCTTCCTCCACGGTTACAATGGCTTCGCACAGTGGCAGCTATATTCCGCAAACGTGTTTATCTTCGCAGGCCTGGGAGTTTTATGTGCTGTAACAGGCTATCTCGCAGCATTTGTCGTCATCACACGCACCAACGTTCTTAGTGCGCTCAAGGGCAACCTCGTTTCCCGCCCACTGTCTTTTTCCACCCACGGCATTCGCATCGTCGCACTGTTTTTTGGCTTGGTGTCAATCGCTTCGCTTGTCATGTTTATCCAGGAAACCAACCGTCATGCGGAATATTCTCAGGAATGGGCCAAGCGTAGCGATGTATTCAGCGCTTTAGTATCCGGCGGAATTGGCGATGATATGAAGCAATTGGGGCCCGAATTACGCAGGCTCGATCACGAGCAAAAACTACTATTCATCAATAGCTTCTGGCAGTCTTCGTTAGAATTTTCCACAACCAGTCGGATACTGGCCAACCAGGAATTCGCGCGACAAGAAACCCCGATTTCTGAGGAAGTGCTTTCCGATGCTGCCAAGAAAAATGAAACTATTATTTATCTTCCCGCAGCAGCTGATGCAGCAGTTGTGACAGAAATTCGCGAAGGTCTCGCCGGGGAAGCAGAATTCGCAGAAAGCACCGACTACGATCCTGCACAACGCACCAGGGTCGAATATCATAAACAACCATTTACGGTTTTTGATTATTTCAATCCTGGCGGTTCGCTGACTAAGTCTCCATTGCTGCATTCACCAGAACTCGTAATTTTGCCTCCTGGCTTGCAGCCGCTCAGCGACCACAACATCAGTGCAACTCTCACCCGAACCGAAATTCTATTCACTGACCACGGTGCCGTAGAACAATTACGCAATGAATCTCCTGCCGGAAAGTACGTCTTAGCCAGCCGCCCCATGATTGATTATTGGGGGAAGTCCAACAAGTCGCTATATTCTGATCTGCGCAACACGACTTTTTCCACACTGGTGGCGATATTCATTATCATCATTGCCGCAATTTCTAGCACCGTGCTGTTTTTCAACCGCTGCCACCACCAACTCCGGGTTTACGAGATTCTGGGCTATCCCGTAGTACGAAAATTCCGCGGGTTAATTATCACAGAACTTTTCTATGTGTTCGCCATTGCTATCTGGCTAATTCACAGGTATTTCTCGTACCAAGATTATCTAGCCATCAATACCCCGATGAGCTGGATATTACGTTTGGAAGCACCGTCGATTTTTACTGCCCTATCCGTTTTTGCCATTCCCGTTTGCACCACACTTACTGTATTTTTCACCATCATTGCACGTGAACGTACCCACATCCGCCACCGCACGTAATGCCTGCCTGATTCCGGGCTAATGCCGCGCTGATGTCGGGACCACAACCTCACTGCCTGCTACCAGAAAAGAAATCGCCATGCTTGAAATCAACAATGCGAATAAAAGTTTCGGCCCGAAAGATCTATTCCGTCATTTCACTGCCACAGCTGCTACTGGACGTATCACCGCTTTAACAGGAATTTCCGGGTCTGGAAAATCCACTCTGCTTAATTGCATAGGTGGACTCGATACTCTGGACTCTGGCTCTATCGAATTTGCAGGCACCGCCATCACCGGACTGTCGAAAAGCAAACTTCGAGCCTTGCGACAGACTACCATCGGCTATTTATTCCAGGATTATGCCCTCATCCCAGAACAAACCGTTCGCAACAATCTCATTCTCGCACTTCCGCGCGACCAGCGAACTCTGCTAGGCGCTGCTACAAAGCCGGGGCTGCGCGCTATCGACACCGCCTTAACCGCGGTCGGCCTCGAAGGTTATGCGTCCCGGGAGGTATACGCATTATCCGGTGGTGAACAGCAGCGCGTCGCTGTTGCCAGGCTGCTGTTGCGCACCCCCTCGCTCATTCTTGCCGACGAACCCACCGGCGCTTTAGACGCTGCCAACCGCGACGTCGTGCTCCAACATCTTCGCACTCTTGCCGACGACGGCGCGACCGTACTCATCTCCACGCATGATCCCGCCGTCACCGAATTTAGTGACGCAGAAATACGGCTATAGCTCACGCGTGCCACGCAGCACCGGTAGTGCTTTCCGGGCTTTCGCTAGTTCACCAGCAATATCGTCGAGCTCCACATACAGGATCTCGTCGTCGTAACCAGCTTCGGCTAATAACTCGCCAGTAGGACTAAGCACCCGCGAATGCCCCAGCCCGGTCGGGCCGGATTTTTCCCCACCCTTATCCGCGCCTCCGGGGCGGGCTTGACCAGCCGCCAGTAGATACACCGTGGCATCGAGTGCCCGGGCGCTCGTCAACACCCGCCATTGCTCCAGCTTGCCCGGGCCGTCCGCCCAGCTGGTAGGCAGCACAACAAGCTGGGCACCATCATCGGCCATCTTTTTAAATTGCTCCGGGAAACGCACATCGTAGCAGGTCGCTACGCCAACTTTGTGTCCCGCAACATCAACCACCACGGTGCTCTCCCCCGGGTGCACGGTATCGGATTCGCGGTAGGCGAAAGCATCGAAGGTGTGGATCTTGTCATAAAACTCGCTGTTTCCGCCGCCTGTCACGAGGGCGGAGTTGTACACACGGTTGATGGTTTTCCCGTCGACCTCCACCGTATCGGCGGGGCGGAACATACCGACGACGACTGTCACGCCGAGTTCGTCGGCAAGCGTGGTGATTTCTTCCGTGAAATACTCGGCATATTCCTGGGCGTTGCCATCCAGGCGCCCGGAGTCAAAGGCTTGAAACGTCGCCTCCGGCAGCACAATCAGCTGCGCGTCACTACCTGCGGCCTCAGTAATTTTATCTTTGGCCAGCGCCAAATTCGCTTCCACGTCGGGTCCAGAGGTCAGCTGTACTAGTGCGATCTTCATGATGCCAGTCTAATCGCGCGCCACCGCGCTGTGTTGTGGATAACTTTATTTATCCACAGGCATAGCTCGCACCGGCTAGCCTCGCAGCGCAATCCCACGCAGACTCGCACCCATGAACTTTCTGCAATTCACCGATTCTGCTCTTGACCTACTCGCCACACACGCCCGGCATCGATTCGCACCGCGTATCGCAGGTGCAGCTGATCTCGGTTCCGCCAGCACGGCACACCCCACCAGCACTGCAGCTTCCACCCCAACCCTGGCTGCGCTGCGTAATGCGGAAGGCAGCTGGTATGACACCGCCGTCGACATTGATGACCAGCTCCAGGCCCACCTGACAGAGATGCGCGGAACCTTCTGCGCACTCGCCGAAGACGACGAAGCCATGGCGTATCACCTCAACCACACGCTGTCGGCATCGAAAGGATACTGATCATGGCTCTCACCACCGCCGCACAGGCCAGCATGACCACTACCGCGCAAGAAATGTACTCCGCTGCCGCCGGAATCCGCTCCCGCGCCAGCGCCCTCGAGCACGACCACCAGCAATTTTCCGGTGACATCACCAGCATGGTGGGCTTCGAGTTCGACGGCGCAGCTGCCAGAGCTGGTATTGACCGTGCCCGTGAGATCATTGACGCCATCACCACGGCAACGCGCAACATGCGCACCATCGCCGGAATCGTTGAAAGCTTCGCCGGGCACATGGAATGGGCCGAGCGCCTGGAACGCATCGCGACTGCCACCTTGAATGCGGTTCCTGCCGGTCCGGCGATATCACAGGTGCTGCAGGCCATCCAGCTGATTGGCAAAAGCATCGACGCCGCCTGCGCTTTATCTATTGAGGCCGCATGCTTCGGATCGCAACACCTGCCGCACCGTCTGGGGGATTTTTTGCCCTCCGCACTTGGCCGCACCCGACCTGACGGTGCCGTCGACCTGGACATTGATGATATTCACACCATCCAAGCCTGCCGGGCGCCCGATCCGCTCTTGGCACACACCGTGGATCACCCCGATCTCCGGTTGCTGGAAGTATCCGATAAGCACTGGGCAGGCATGGTCGGCCCGCCACCGGAGGAAACCGATAACCTGGTGGTATTCGTTCCCGGCGTGGGTTCGGACGGCAATGACAGCATCGGTGGGCAAATCGACCGCGCCCGCACCCAAGCAGCGGCGATGGGTGGCACGGGGGTGGTCTACGGCTACGATGCCCCAGATCAGTTGCTCAGCGGTACATCTACAGGCGCAGCAAAAACCGCGGGGCCGCAGTTGCGGGATTTTCTTGCCGACGTCGATGAGCGCTACCCCAACCACCACGTCACGGTCGTCGGCTATTCCTATGGATCGGTGGTGGTCGGCAATGCAGCCGGTGGCCAGGTACCGATGCGTGCCGACGACGTGCTATTCGTTGGTTCGCCTGGCACGGGTCTGGCTAGCACAGACGAAATGAACCTGCGGGGTGATAATCCACAGGTTCATGCTGCCCGACGCGCCCTGGATCCGGTCAGTGGGATGGCTTATTCCAATGGCGGGCTGTTCGGGGTGAACCCGGCCGCACCCACGTTTGGTGCCCACCCCTGGCCGGGAGAAGGGATGCGCGATCACAGCGGATTCTTTGCTGATGAGGCTTATCTCGACGGTTTCGCTGACCTCGCACACCGGCGGGGCTTGGCAGGGCCAGAGTGACCAGATTTAGAACAGCCCGACCGGGTTTTCGGCATAGGAGACCAGCACGTTCTTAGTTTCTTGGTAGTGTCCGAGCATCATCAGGTGGTTTTCCCGGCCCAAACCAGACTGCTTATAGCCGCCAAATGCCGAGTGCGCTGGGTAGTTGTGATACTGGTTCACCCACACACGACCGGCTTGGATATCACGTCCGGCACGGTAGGCGATATTTCCGTTGCGCGTCCACACGCCACTGCCCAAGCCGAAGTCCGTGTCGTTGGAGATCCTGATGGCTTCGTCGTAGTCCTTGAATGTGGCCACGGACAGCACCGGCCCGAAGATTTCTTCGCGGAAAATCTTCATATCGTTGGTGCCTTTGAACACGGTTGGTTCGATATAAAAGCCACCGCCGATGACCTCGTTGACGTTGCCGCCGATCAGGGTTTCTGCGCCTTCTTCTGGTCCGGACTTCAGATAGGAGACAATCTTGTCCATCTGTTCCTGGGATGCCTGCGCGCCCATCATGGTCTCGGTATCCAACGGGTTGCCGATCTTGATCTGCTTCACCCGCTCAAGTGCACGTTCCAAAAAAGCATCGGCAATATCTTCGTGGATCAACGCGCGCGATGGGCAGGTACACACTTCGCCTTGGTTCAGCGCGAACATGGTAAACCCTTCGAGACATTTGTCCAGGACCTCGTCGTCTTTGTCCATGATGTCCGGGAAGAACACCGACGGCGATTTTCCGCCGAGCTCCAGGGTGACCGGGATGATCTTGTCTGCCGAAGCCTTATTAATCAGCTTGCCGACGGGCGTGGATCCGGTAAACGCGATCTTCGCGATGCGATCCGACGATGTCAACGCGACACCGGCTTCGTCGCCCAGCCCGTTGACAATGTTGAGTACACCGGGTGGCAGCAGATCCGCGATCTTTTCCACCAGGTACAGGATGGAGACCGGGGTTTGTTCTGCTGGCTTCAATACGATGGCGTTTCCGCTGGCCAGGGCCGGGGCCAATTTCCAGGCTGCCATGAGGATCGGGAAGTTCCACGGAATGATCTGGCCGACGACGCCGAGTGGCTCGTGGAAGTGGTAGGCGACGGTGTCGTCGTCGATTTGTGAGAGTCGTCCTTCTTGGGTGCGGATAGCAGAGGCAAAGTAGCGGAAGTGATCTACGGCCAGCGGGAGATCCGCTGCTAGGGTTTCGCGTACAGCCTTACCGTTTTCCCAGGTCTCTGCTACCGCGAGTTCTTCCAGATTGTCCTCAATACGCTGGGCAATCTGCAGCAAAATATTGGAGCGCTCTGCCGCTGAAGTTTTCCCCCAGGCTGGTGCTGCCTTGTGCGCGGCATCCAATGCGCGTTCGATGTCTGCTTTGGTACCGCGTCCGAATTCACAAAAAACTTTGCCGTTGACCGGTGAGATATTTTCCAGATATTGTCCTTCTGCGGGCGCTACCCATTCGCCACCAATGAAGTGGTCATAGCGCTTTTTGAAGTCGACGATGGAGCCTTCTTCGCCTGGGTTTACGTACACGGTCATGAGGTTGACACCTTTCTTCCAGATAGTGCAGCCGTTGCAGCTAATGAGCGGTGTATTGCACATTCACTCCGCGCATTATGAGCGCGGTCACAACAGCATGCCGATGTACTACGACATCATAGCGTGACCTAGGGCACAAAGAAAGGTTTTACAGAATAAAATATCCCCACAGAAACCAATGGGATTCATCAGCTTCTGCGGGGATATCAGCGACAACCGGTTTTACGGGACGACGCTAGTCGGATTAATTCCGGCGTCCACGTCCACGGCGCGACGAGCGCGGCTCCCACATCACCACGGCCGAAGACCGCGGGACGTGCACCAACTCGCCTTTGCTCGAGTTCGCCCGCGCCGGCGCCGAACTCGATGCCGAGCGCAGTTTGCCGCGTAGCTCTTCGACCTCGGCGGCCAACTGGTCACGTTCTTCTTCCAGCGCGTCACGCTGTTCCGTCAGCTCAATGATGGCCTTGATTCCAGCGAGATTAACGCCTTCATCTTGGGAAAGCCGCTGGATTTTCCGCAGCATCGCGATATCGCGCTGCGAATAACGACGCCCACCACCGCGGGTGCGTGCCGGTGTCACCAGCCCGAGCCGGTCATAGGTTCGCAGGGTTTGCGCGTGCATTCCGGATAGTTCAGCAGCCACGGAGATAACGAAGACCTCGCGATATTCTTCACGGAATTCCTCGTGCGAATCGTTCGCCATGGTGTTGTCACCTCCTGTGGTTGCTTGTCGTTATTTATGTGGATTTCCGGCCCAACCGGCGCGGGCATCGAAACCGGAATCTTTTTCTGCCTGGGCGTAGGTGCGCAAACTAGATTTCGCGGCATCATCCAACGACGTCGGCACCGTTACCTGCACTTTCACGTGTAGATCACCATGCTTGCCGGAAGATTTCTTGATGCCTCGGCCACGCACCCGCAGGGTGCGACCGTCGGCCGTTCCCGCCGGGATTTTCACCCGCACCGGCGCATCCAGTGTCGGCACGGTGATCGTATCGCCGAGCGCGAGCTCCGCGAACGATACCGGGACCGTCAACACCAGGTCATCGCCGTCACGGGAGAAGACTTCGTCGTCACGAACCTTAACCGAAACGAACAAATCTCCGGATGGCTTGCCCTGCGGGCCAGCCTCACCTTGGCCTGCCAGGCGGACTTTTTGCCCATCGACGACACCGGCCGGGATCCGCACGGTAATCGAACGGGTCCGATTCACGGTTCCGCTTCCCGAGCAGGTCTCACAGGGGTCGGTGATCTTGGAACCAGTGCCGTCGCAGTTCGAACACTGCTGGGAAAATCCAAAGGCTCCCCGGTTTTCGCTGGTGTAGCCGGTTCCGTTGCACTGCCCGCAGGTGGCTTGTTTTCCGGATTTCGATCCGGAGCCGTGGCAGGTAGTGCACGGTGCGTTGCCGCGCAGCTCTAGCGGGATCGTCGTGCCTTTCGCAGCTTCTCGAAAGTCGAGCGTAATGGAGGTTTCGACGTCGGCGCCTCGCGTCGGCCGAGCTTGGTGCCCACCAGCACCGCCGCGGTTAAAGAGGCCGCCGAAGATGTCACCCAGACCGCCGTCTTCAAATGCTCCTCCAAATCCGCCAGCCCCGGCCGGGCCGCCTTGCGAGAAGAAGCTGTCTTGGCTTTGCGACGAGCGGCGAAACCCGCCGGGAAAGCCGGCGCCTCCAAACCTGCCGCCCCCAGCACGCAGCATCGCTTTGAATTCGTCGTATTCCTTGCGCTTCTTCTCGTCGCCAAGCACGTCGTAGGCAGACGCTGCCGCCTTGAACTTGGCGAGTTTCTGCTCGTCGTCCGGGTTGGTATCTGGGTGGTTTTCCCGGGCGATTTTGCGGTAAGCGCGGCGAATCTCAGCTTTTGAGGCATCGGAGGAAACGCCTAGGTCCCCGTAGTAATCCTTATTGGCCCATTCACTCTGGGACATGGTCCGTCCCCTCCTTCCTCATTGTTTACTGATTGTCGTTCGCCTGTGCGGATGCGTCAGAGCCAGATCCAGTTTCCGAACCTTCTGGATCAGCGATGATCACCATGGCGTTGCGCACCAGGCGGTCTCCTACCTTGTAGCCCTTACGCAAAACCGTGCCGACGACTTGCTCGCCACCGCTGGACAGATCCTGCACGGCCTCGTGGATCTCCGGGTCAAATGCTTCGCCCGGTTCACCGAAGGTCACCAGGTTCTGGCCCTTCAAGGTTTCGAGGAACTTGGAGCCGAACTTCTCCAGAGGGGATCCTTCTTCCAGATCACCGTGCTGTTTGGCCAGTTCCAGATCGTCCAGGATTGGCAGCAGTGCGGACAGTACCGAAGCCTTCGCGGACTCAGAAACGCTCTGGCGTTCCCGATCGCTACGGCGGCGGTAGTTGGTGTATTCCGCGTTCAGCCGCTTGAGATCGTCGGTGCGTTCATCCAGCTGACGTTGCAGGGCCTGCTCTGGGGTTTCGGCCTCATCGGCTGCAACTTCTTCAGCACCAGCCTCTGTGGCCTCGTCGGCAACCGCATCACGGGCAGCCGCTTCGTCCGCGGCCGTGCTAATTGGCTCTTCTACTTCGTCAACCTCAGGTTCCACAGCGACGTCGTCGGCAAGACCGTCTGCTCCGGCGCCACCGGAAGGCTGCCCAGTTTCCTGCTGGGTCGCCTCGGCAGCATCCGCGGCGGCTTCTGCCTGTGTGGCAGAGGTAGCCTCCGGGTCGGTCGCGTCCGGGGAACCGGGGTTATCCGGCATCTCGTCCCGGTTGGTCATTTACTTGTCACCCTTTGCGTTCTCGTCGGAGTTGTCGGCATCGTCCTCGTCGACAACTTCAGCGTCGACGACGTCGTCGTTGCCGCCAGCCTGGCCGGCGTCGCCATCAGCCTGTGCCTTCGCGGCTTCAGCCTCGTACATCGCCTGGCCCATGGCCTGGGATTCGGTGGACAGCTTCTCGACGGCAGACTTGATGGCCTCGATGTCGTCGCCCTTCAGTGCCTCGTCGACGGCATCGGCGGCTTCGGTGACCTTGTTCTTGGTCTCTTCGTCGACCTTCTCGCCGTTCTCGTCCAGGAACTTGCGGGTCTGGTAAGCAGTGTTTTCCGCGTTGTTGCAGGTCTCCTGCTCTTCACGACGCTTCTTGTCTTCCTCGGCGTGTGCCTCGGCGTCCTTGACCATCCGATCGATCTCTTCATCGGACAGGCCGGAGCCTTCCTGGATCTTGATGGTGTTTTCCTTGCCGGTGCCCTTGTCCTTTGCCGAAACGGAGACGATGCCGTTGGCATCGATGTCGAAGGTGACTTCAACCTGTGGGACACCGCGTGGAGCTGGAGCGATGCCACCGAGTTCGAAGGATCCCAACAGCTTGTTGTGCTGCGCCATCTCGCGCTCACCCTGGAAGACCTGGATCTGCACGGAAGGCTGGTTGTCTTCCGCAGTAGTGAAGGTCTCGGATTTCTTGGTTGGGATGGTGGTGTTGCGCTCAATGAGCTTGGTCATCACACCGCCCTTGGTTTCGATACCCAGCGACAGTGGGGTGACATCCAGCAGCAGAACGTCCTTGACGTCACCGCGCAGAACACCTGCCTGCAGGGCAGCGCCGGAAGCAACGACCTCATCTGGGTTGACGCCCTTGTTTGGCTCCTTACCGGTCATTTCTTTGACCAGTTCAGCTACCGCTGGCATACGGGTGGAGCCACCGACCAAAACGACGTGGTTGATGTCGCCGATGCCCAGGTCTGCATCCTTGATGACCTGGTTGAATGGCTTCTTGGTGCGGTCCAGCAGATCCTGGGTGATCTTCTGGAACTCGGTGCGGGTCAGGGTCTCGTCCAAGAACAGTGGGTTCTTGTCGCCATCGACGGTGATGTATGGCAGGTTGATCGATGCCTGCTGTGCCGAGGACAACTCGATCTTGGCCTTCTCAGCAGCCTCGCGCAGACGCTGCAGGGCCATCTTGTCCTTGGTCAGGTCGATGCCGTTGGACTGCTGGAACTTCTCTGCCAACCAGTCGACGATGCGCTGGTCCCAGTCGTCGCCGCCCAGGCTGTTGTCACCAGCGGTAGCAACCACCTCAACGACGCCGTCGCCGATTTCCAGCAAGGAGACGTCGAAGGTGCCGCCACCCAAGTCGAATACCAGGATGGTCTGTTCCTGCTCGCCCTTTTCCAGGCCATAAGCCAGTGCGGCTGCGGTTGGCTCGTTGACAATACGCAGGACGTTCAGGCCTGCGATCTGGCCAGCTTCCTTGGTGGCCTGACGCTGCGCATCCTCGAAGTATGCAGGGACGGTAATAACAGCGTCGGTGACATCTTCACCCAAGTAGGATTCCGCATCCCGCTTCAGCTTCATCAGGGTGCGAGCCGAAATCTCCTGTGGGGTGTACTTCTTATCGTCGATTTCGGTGGTCCAGTCAGTACCAATGTGGCGCTTGACCGAACGGATGGTGCGATCAACGTTGGTGACTGCCTGGTTCTTTGCAGACTGACCGACCAGGATCTCGCCGTTCTTAGCGAAGGCCACGATCGACGGGGTGGTGCGAGCACCCTCCGAGTTAGCAATAACCTTTGCTTCGCCGCCCTCCAGGACGGAAACAACGGAGTTCGTGGTTCCGAGGTCAATACCTACTGCGCGTCCCATTACTGAATTCTCCTTAGTTCGATTTGCGAGTTCGAATTGTGAGTTCGAATTGCGTGAACGTGTTTTCTGAGTTTTCTTGGCTTGAGCCTGAACTTGATTGCCAGTGACTCAACTACAAGCGAGACTGTAGCAGACGATTTTTCGTCGTGCCAACTTTCTTGAGCATCATTCACTCAACTTTCATAACCATCCCCGCTCAGCTTTTATTCCCAGCACGGAAAAACCACGAAAAACCCCACGAAAAGGGTGAAAAATCACACGTTTCTAAAATTCCCATCACAGTCAAAAGTGTGAGTAGAGTAGCCGATAGGTGGCATAGGTAACTGCCATATTCTCCGTACACATTGCTTCTCAAATACGCACGAGCGCCCGAAGTCAGCCAGATTTCCCGGCGCTTCCAGGGCCGATTGAGACCTCAATAACTGAGAACAACTGAGAAGGACAAAATGACTGCTAACGAAACTGCTTATACTCCCCCACAAAACAGCCAAGACGTCGAGGCTTGCGTCGACGCTGCAGTAGAGCGCGCGCATGAGTGGCTGAAGGTCACCAAGGGCGAATCCTCGCGTTCCACTGAGCAGCTCGCAGACATGGTGCGCGACCCGGATGGTGTCAGCTTCACCATGGACTTCGTTGACCGCGTGATGCGCCCGGAGGACAACAAGGTTGCGGCAGAGGCGCTGTCGGAGCTTGCTGAATCCCCAGAATTCTTGAGCAAGATCGACGCTCTGATGGTCGGCGCCGGCGGATTCTTCGGCCCAATCCTTCCCAACTTGGTCATGCCGGTCGCTCGTCGCCGTATGCGCCAGATGGTGGGCCACTTGGTGCTGGATGCGGAGTCCGATGCCCTCAACAAGATGCTGGACAAGGCCGCTGAGCAGGGCCAGGACCTGAACCTGAACCTGTTGGGTGAGGCCGTCCTGGGTGAAGAAGAAGCCAAGTCCCGTTTTGACCGCACCATGGAACTGGTGCGTAACCCACGGGTGACTTATGTATCCGTGAAGGCTTCCTCGCTGTGTGCGCAGCTGAACCACTGGGATCACGACGGTTCCGTGGAGCGTTTGAAAGACCGTCTGCGTCCGATGTACCGCGAGGCCATCAGCCGTAAACCGCAGATCTTCATCAACCTGGACATGGAGGAATACCACGACCTCCACCTCACCATCCGTCTGTTCAAGGAACTGTTGTCGGAAGACGAGTTCAAGGATCTGCAGGCCGGCATCGTCGTCCAGGCTTACCTGCCGGATGCCTTCGAGGCACTGCAGGAGCTGGCTGAATTCGCCGTCGAGCGTGTGAAAAACGGCGGTGCTCCGATCAAGGTCCGCATCGTGAAGGGTGCCAACCTGTCGCTGGAGCGCGTCGAATCCGAGGTTCACGGCTGGCCACTGGCGCCATACCTGTCCAAGGCAGAAGTCGATGCCAACTACATCCGTTTGCTGGACTACATCCTGCGTGAGGAATACGCCGACGCCATTCGCATCGGTGTCGCTTCGCACAACCTCTACACCATGGGCTTGGCCGTGGAACTGGCAGAAAAGCGTGGCGTTTCCCGGCAGATCGACGCCGAGATGCTGGCAGGTATGTCCCCAGCACAGGCCAAGGCTGTGCACGACGTCGTCGGCCGCCAGATCCTGTACACCCCAGTTGTGCACATGAAGGACTTCGACGTTGCCGTCTCCTACCTGGTGCGCCGTCTGGAAGAAAACGCCGAGTCGCAGAACTTCCTGTACGCCCTGTTCGCACCGGATGAGGCTAGCGACAAGGGCAAGACCCCAATGCAGGACCAGAAGGATCGCTTCTACGCATCCGTGCGTGATCGTTGGAAGACCTTCGCTGGCCAGCGCCGTCAGCAAGACCGCAACAATGAAACCGGCCGCCAGGTTCCAGACACCGGCCGCTTCATCAACGAGCCTGACACCGACCCAGCTCTGCGCGCGAACCGCGAATGGGCTTTGGAAGCGTTGGCATCCGACCCAGGCGAGCACGGCGTCAAGTCCGTTACCGAAACCTCCGAGGTTGATGAGGCCATCAACACCGCAGTGGGTCTTGCCGACGACTGGGCAGCCCTGTCCGGCGCTGAGCGCTGTGAGGTCCTGAACTCCGTTGGCGATGAGCTGGCGAAAGCCCGCGGCAAGCTGATTTCCGTCGCCGCCTGGGAAGCTGGCAAGGCTGTCGATCAGACCGACCCAGAAATCTCCGAGGCCATCGACTTCGCTACGTACTACGGCCAGCAGGCTATCGCGTTGGATCGCACCCAGTCGGTGTTCACCCCGAACAAGCTGACCGTCATCGTTCCGCCATGGAACTTCCCTATCGCCATTCCAGTCGGTGGTATCACCGCTGCTCTGGCTGCTGGTTCCGCGGTCATCATCAAGCCTGCTCCACAGGTTGTGCACTGTGCGAAGGTCGCCGTCGACGCCGTGCGTGCCGGCTTGGAAGCCGCTGGCCAGAACCCTGACCTGGTACAGCTGGTCAACGCCGACGAGGGCGAAGCCGGTAAGCACCTGATCTCGAACGAGAAGACGGATGCTGTCGTTTTGACCGGTGCTTCCGATACCGGTGCGCTGTTCCGTTCCTGGAAGCCGGACATGAACATCTACGCCGAGACTTCCGGTAAGAACGCCATGATCATCACCCCAGCCTGCGACCCAGACTTGGCTGTGCAAGATCTCTACAAGTCCGCCTTCGGCCACTCCGGTCAGAAGTGTTCGGCATCCTCGCTGGCGATCCTGGTTGGTTCGTTGAAGGATTCCGACCGTGTCAAGAACCAGCTGGTCGACGCCGTCAAGACCCTGAAGCCAGGCTTCGGTACCGACATCTCCGTCACCATGAACGGCCTGGTCGAAGAGCCAACTGAGAAGCTCTACCGCGGCCTAACCTACCTGGAGCCAGGCGAGAAGTGGCTGCTGAAGCCAGAGAAGCTGAACGAAGAAGGCACCCTGTGGTCGCCTGGTATTCGTGACAACGTGCAGCCTGGTTCGTGGTACCACCAGAACGAGTGCTTCGGCCCAGTCCTGGGCATCATGTACGCCGAGACCCTGGAAGAAGCCATCGAGTGGCAGAACTCCACTGGCTATGGCCTGACCGGCGGTATCCACTCGCTGAACGACGACGAAGTCGAGTACTGGATGGAAAATGTCGAGGTTGGTAACGCTTATGTCAACCGCGGCATCACCGGCGCTATCGTGCAGCGTCAGTCCTTCGGTGGTTGGAAGAACTCCGTGCTGGGACCTGGTGCTAAGGCTGGTGGACCAAACTACGTTCGCCAGTTCGGTACCTGGTCCGAAGGCAAGCTGGAACACCACAAGGTGGAAATCTCCCCACGGATCACCCGTTTGCTCAAGGATTTGTCCGAGCGCCTCGACTCCCAGCTGTCCGACGACGACATCAACTGGCTGTGGCGCGCTGCCGAGCTGGATGCCAAGAACTGGCACAACGAGTTCGGCCGCTCCAACGACTACACCGGCCTGGTTTCGGAGGCCAACATCTTCCGTTACCGCCCATTCTGGGAGCGCCTGCGTGTGCGCGTCGGCAAGGGCTACAAGCCACGCGAGGTCGCACGCCAGATCCTGGCTTCGGAAATCACCGGCGTGAAGCTGAATATGTCGGCTACCCGCGAGATCGCCGAAGAGCTGCAGGAGATGGGCTTCGACTGCCAGGTTGCTAACACCAACGAATTCGCCGCTGAGCTCGGCGGTGTGCCGTCGACCCGCGTTCGTGCCATCGGTGAGGTGGAGCCAGAGGCTTACCGCGCGGCTGTGAAGTCCGAGTCGGTCATCATCGACTGGGAAGTTCTTGCCGACGGCCGTCGTGAGCTGCTGCCTTACCTGCTGGAGCAGGCTGTATCCGTGACGATGCACCGCTTCGGCATCGTCCGCCCAACTGGCCACATCCAGCGCTAGGCTATCCAGCGCTAGGCTATCCAGAGCCAAGCCATCCAGCGCTGAGTTCGCGCACCTGCGTTAGGCGCTAGTTACTAGCTGCTGGTTGCTAGCTGAGTAGACGCGACAACGCCCTGGTACTGAAGTGCTCCCCATTAGTTGGACTGAGAAATCAGTTTCTGACTAGTGAGGAGCACTTTTTATGAGAGCACGAAGTTCTTTGAGTGAATCTCAACGCGAGCAGCTCGTTGATTTGTTTGAACAGGGGCTGGGCTATAGGGCGGCGGCTCACCGGTTAGGAGTTGGCCTGTATCCGGTAAAGAGATTTGAGCGTCGTTTCAAGCTGCATGGCAGACTATGTCTTGTGGAAAAACCAACTAAGCAGCACTTTTCCTTCGAAATAAAGAAGGAAGTTGTCGATCGGTTCATTAACGGCGAGTCCAAGATGGAACTGGCTAGGAAGTTTGATTTGTCATCGGACCAACTTGTCTCTTATTGGGTGAGGGCTTGGCATGCCGGTGGTGATCAAGCGTTGCAGCCGAAACCGAAGGGACGAGCGAAAGGCAGCGCCAGCTCGAAACCGTTGACCGAGGAAGATCGGCTACGCCGCGAGGTGGAGAAACTACGGGCAGAAAATGCGTACTTAAAAAAATTGCGGGACTTGAGGAACCAGCGACGAGGCTGAAGGTCGAGGCTATCGTTACCCTCAAGTCAGCCCACCGCCTGGAGGACTTGCTGGTTGCGGCATGTCTTGCCCGGTCAACATTTTTCTATCACCAACAACGCCTCACCATGGCTGATAAGCATGCCCAGCTCAAGCAGGCAATCGTCGATGTCTTTGAGCGTATGAACCGTCGTTATGGTTACCGGCGAGTGCATGCTCAGCTACGCCAGGAAGGATGGGTCATTAACCATAAGCTGGTTTACAAGCTCATGGGCCAACTGGGGCTTAAGTCCAAGGTCAGGGCGAAAAAGAAGTACAACTCGTACAAAGGCACTGTCAGTTATATCGCAAGCAATGTAGTGAATCGATGTTTCACCCCTGATGAACCAAATACGGTGTGGGCAAGTGATGTCACGGAGTTTCGCGTTGCTGGCACCAAAGTCTACCTGTCGCCGATCATGGACTTATGCGATCGCTCGATCGTGTCGTACAGCGTTTCAACTTCACCAAATACGGCGTTTACCTCGCAGTCTTTGCGCGATGCCATCGCACAAAAATCACCAGATCAAGGATTGGTTGTGCATACCGATCGGGGATTCCAGTACCAGCATTCCAGCTGGCGCACACTTATCGCGGGTATCGGTGGTACACAGTCGATGTCAAGGAAAGGAAACTGTTACGACAATGCGGTGATGGAAAACTTCTTCGGGCACCTCAAGTCAGAGATGTACCACGGTGAATCATTTACCAGTGTGGAGGAGTTCTACCAAGCACTTGATGAATACATTCGTTGGTATAACCATGAACGCATCCAGAAACGACTCAAGGGCCTGACTCCGGTGCAGTACCGGAACCAGACCCTAAAGCCTCTAACCGCCTAGAATTAAACCAGTCCAACTTTCGGGGGCAAGTTCATTGTGTGTTTTCGTGCTCTGCCGTGCTTTGGCATTTAACTCGTGCTTTGTTGTGCTCTGTTGTACGTCGACAAGCCTATTTGCCCTGGTAAGTTATAGTCGACTGTGTGACTAACCACGATGACGACGCCACCCGCGATGCCCAGGCCGACCAGCCTGACCAAGCACCCCAGCTCAACCAGACCGACCAGGCCGACCAGGCACAGCAGGACGAGATGCAGTCCCAGCCCGCCAGCCCAGCAAACCAGATCACGGCAAACGACGGCAATGCACCCCAGCCGGGGCTCAGCAATATCACCCCAGACCGGAAAACCCCGGTGGTCGTAGAAGACGTCGATCGTTCTGTCATCTGGGCGCGCGATGGCAAGACAATGGCGGCATGGGCGTGGCGGCTGATCATCTCTGTGGCGGCATTGGCCCTGGCGTTAGTCCTTGTGTATTTCGCCTGGCGCGCGATTTTGCCGGCGATCCTCGCGATCCTGGTGACGTCCTTGCTGGCACCGGTGGCGAAGCTGCTGAAGGCCGCGAAGTTCCCACCTGCACTGGCCGCTTTGACCACGTTGTTGGGTTCGATTGGCGTCGTCGTCGGTATCTTTGCTGCGATGGGCCCGACGATCCGCTCGCAGGGCACGGAGCTGGTCAATGAGGCGGAAAATGGCGCGCGCGAACTGCTGTCGATGACAGACCGGTTGCCGTTTGACTTGGACGTCAGCAAGATTTCGGAATTTTCCGATAGCATCATGAAATTCTTGCGCAACCAGTCCGGCACTATTGCCTCGAGTTTGATCTCGGGTGTTTCGGTGGCCAGCACCTTGGTCATCACCATCGTGATCATGTTCGTGCTCACGTTCTTCTTCCTCAAAGACGGCTCGAAATTCCTGCCGTGGCTGCGGCAATACACTGGCCACGACATGGGCTGGCACGCCACGGAGCTGCTGACCCGCATTTGGAATACCCTGGCCGGATTCCTGCGCACCCAGGCCGTGGTCTCGCTTGTCGACGCCATCTTCATCGGTTTGGGTCTGTGGATTTTGAATGTGCCTCTGGCGTTTGTCTTGGCGACGATCACGTTCTTCGCTGGTTTCATCCCAATCGTCGGCGCGATCACCGCGGGCACCCTGGCGGTGGTCATTGCGCTAGTGTCCAACGGTTTGACCAATGCCCTGTTGGTTTTCGTTCTGATTATTTTGGTCCAACAGCTGGAAAGCAACGTGCTACAGCCGGTGCTGCAATCGCGGTCGATGGGGCTACACGCTGCGATCGTCTTGTTGTCCATCACGCTGGGTTCGGCACTGGCCGGCATCATTGGCACGTTTTTGGCAGTCCCGGTTGCTGCCACCGTCGCCGTCGTCATGCGCTACCACTCGGAGATGGTGGGCCTGCGCGCCGGTGATCTCACCATCGATGACATTGAAATTGCCTCGAGCGAGGACGACGAGGATACTAAAACGTCGCAATCTGCTTTCGTCAAGGTAAAACAAGCGCTCACGGACATGGTTGCTCGTGCGCGCAAGACTCGCCAAGCAACCAACTAGCCGCGCAGTAGTTAAGCTCGGCACTATGACCACTCATGCATCGACCACCCGTGCATCTCGTTCTGGCCTGCCGACGATTCTCCTCGACTGCGATCCTGGTATCGATGATGCCTATGCGCTGTTTTATTTGTCTGCGCTGCACTATGCACGCGAAATCAACCTGGTTGGGGTGACCACCACCGCCGGAAACACGACGGTGGAAAACACTGCCCGTAATGCCGCGTGGGTGCTCGCACACTGCACTCCCACTGCTCCTCGGGGTGCGCCAGCGGGTGCAACGTCGATGCATGCGGCCGCGATCTCGCCGATCCCTGTCGCTATGGGCCATCCCACCCCGCTGGAACTCGAGCTGGAGACCACCCCGGAAACTCACGGGCTGACTGGTTTGGGTTATGCCACCAGCATCTGGCCCGGGACCGTCGGCAGTGACGCTCCTGGTCACGGGGTGCGCTTGGGCTCGCAATGGCAGGATATTTGGGAACATGCACTACGCACGCATGACGACGTCCACCTGATCATTACCGGGCCCGCCACCAACGCCGCGGTGTTCGCGCAGGAACACCCGGAGCTATTCGCACGGTTTTCTGCCATCACGGTGATGGGTGGTGCCATAAATTATCCCGGTAATACGACCCCCACTGCCGAGTGGAATTTCTGGGTAGATCCCCACGCCGCGCGACAGTTATTCGAGGTTGCTCCTGTCCCGATCACCCTGTGTTCCCTGGGCGTGACCGAGCAGATGCTGCTCACCCCGGCACGGCTGCGGGAGCTGCAGAACCAGATTCCAGGCACCACATGGTCTGGGCTGCTAGAAGAGATCACGCGGTTTTATTTTGAATTTCATGATGGCGTCGGCGAGGGCTACCAGGCACAAATTCATGATTTGCTGACGGTCATGATCGCATTGGGTGCCGTCGATACTATCGGCACGACGACGTGTGTGGCCGTCGAGGCTGATTCGGAGTTGTTCCGAGGCACCAGCGTCGCGGATGTGAAAAACCACTGGGGCCGGGAACCCAACGCGCGAGTGGTCCGCGAGGCAGATATTTCGGCTGCTTTCGCCGAACTCAACCGCGCCGCACGACTGGCCGCAGGTTACCTGCGCTGAAATAGAATCCACTAAGCTTGGTTGCATGAACTCGCAGGATCACGGCTATAACAAATACAGCCAGTACGACCGGTATGACAACGACGGGCTGCCGAACGAAAATTATTCGCGCTATTCGAACAATTCCGGCTATTCCTTCGATGCTGGTAATGGTGCCGGTCAATACAGCCCTGCACAGCACAACAACTATGGCTACCAAGGCCAGGGTGTGCAGCAGAATATCCAGTACGGTGATCCGCAGCTGCCGTACCCGGGTTATAAGCAGAAGTCGATGCTGGCGGCTGCGCTGCTAGCGTTTTTCTTGGGCTCGCTCGGCGTACACAATTTTTACCTGGGTAATACGAAAAAGGCGGTTACCCAGGTGGTGATGTGCCTGCTGGGCTATATCACGGCAATCATTTTGATCGGCTTCCTCATCCTGGGTGCACTGTATATCTGGGTAATCGTGGAATTCGTGCTCATTGTGGCCCGTAGCGGCGACTACGCTACCGACAGCAACGGCGTGCCGTTAGACTAAAACCTGTACTTGCTTGTCGACGCCCACAGCTACAGCCACAGCCACAGCCGTCGACACGAGCTTCCGCCAACCACCCCGAGGTGACATAGGGGCAGGTGGCGGAGGGTTTTCTGTTTTCTGCGACCCAGCAACTTCGCCCAAACAACGCCCTAGCAACGCCCAAGCAACACTGAAGAAACGAGTATTCATGTCACCTGCGAAATCTTCGTCCTCATCTTCCCAGTCTCCTGCGCAGTCTTCCGCCCAGGCCTCTGCCCGAGTCTCTGCCAGTCCCACCCGTAACGCGCTGATCCTGCGCTGGTTGGGGGTGGCTGCCATTGCCGCGACGTGGCTGATCCTGGTCTTTGCGCGCCCGACGGAATGGGAATCCGTCGGCTCCACCGCCGCGTTGTTTACCATGGGCGGCTATTTAATCGGTACGGTCTTGCTGCTGATTTCCACCGTGCCGTATATCCCGGCGCGCACGTTGGCGATTATTCCGGTGGCGTTGGTGCTCAATATTCTCGTCGGCCAGATCATCGGCGCTTCGGGTATCCCGCTGTACCTCGATGCCGTCGGCACGGTGCTTATCGCAGCTCTTGCCGGGCCGTATGCTGGTTTGGCGACGGGCGCTCTCAGCAACCTCATCTGGGCTTTGATTGCACCTGCTGCCCTGCCATTCGCGGCGGGTTCGGCTGCCGTCGGCTGGATGTCTGGTGTGGCTATCCACAAATTTGGGGCATTCCGCCAGCTGTGGCGCCTGATTGTCTCTGGCGCGATCATCGGCATCATCGCTGGTGCTCTTGCCGCGCCCGTCGCCGCGTTCGTCTACGGCGGTACCGCCGGTGTGGGTACCGGTGCTGTGGTTTCCTTGTTCCGCGAGATGGGCCAGTCGCTGCTGGCGTCAGTGACGTTGCAGTCGTTCATCTCGGACCCGCTGGATAAGATCTTGGTGCTGCTCATCGTCTGGGCCGCCTGGAAGGCATTGCCGAAGCGCACCCTGCGCCAACTGCTTCCTCCGCAGCACCGCGATGAAGCAGAGCACAGCTAGTACGGCTCAGGCGCCCGTCGGCAAGCCGGTGCATGTTCTGCACCCGCTTACGGTCATCATCATTGGGACCTCCGCGTGGGTGGCTGCTTTATCCATTTCCTGGCCGCTGCTGCACGCCGCGCTCATTGTGGTGGGTTGGGTCGCGGGTATTGCGGGCTCGCGCAGCCTCGCGGTTCCGGCAACGTCCATCGCCTTATCCATCCCCGCGGGCTTGTCGATGCTGCTGGTGCACGCCCCGCACGGCGAGCACCAAATCGCGCCGCTGCTGACCTCTGATGGGCTGGCCACCGCAGGTGAGCTCGCTCTGCGTTTCTGCGCGCTGATGACGTCGCTGCTGGCGGCCATGGCGAATGTGCACATCCCGGATCTGCTCAAAGCTCTCCAGCACCTCGGCCTGCACCATTCCGTCGTCTATGTTTTGGGTGCCTCGTTGCAACTACTCCCGCAGGCCAGCGCCCTGATCGGTGAGGTCGCCACCGCAAACCGCCTGGCTGGGCGCAAAGTCACCGTCACCAGCGTCATCCCGCGCATGGTCATCCCCGTGATCACCCGGCTTCTGGCCCAGGGCACCGACCGTGGAGTCGTTCTCCAAGGCATGGGCTATGACGTGCCCGGCCGACGCAGCGTCCTCTATCCGGTCCACGCACACCGCTGGGAGATTCTGTTGCAACTTCTATTTCCTGCCGCAGCCATCGGATTGGTGGTGTGTGCATGGATATAAACTCCGACCTCGACGCTTTCCACCAGCAAGTTCGCACCGAGCAGTTCAGCCACATCATGCTTGCCGACGACCACCGTGGCACAAACCAGGATGCCTGGCAGATCGCCCACAACTATTACGAGTTTCTACGCGGCGAAACTGCACCCGCTCCCCGGGTTGTGGTGCTGGGTTATGAAATTGGCTCGGTGATCTCACACCAGCGCGATACGGTCATCGAAGAAATCGCCCAGCCCATGGAACAACACGGCATGCCCCGTGCGGAGATGGAACCGCGTTGCCGGGAGATCCTGGCCAACCTCGGATTGCAGGGCTTCGCGCACACCCACCCTGCGCAGCTTTCGGGTGGGCAGACCCGACGGATGCTGGTGGCCAGCTTTTTAGCGGCCCGCCCGGATATCATCATCGCCTGCGAGCCCACCGCCGGGCTGGATCCGGATTCGGCCCAAGCGGTTATGGCTGCGTTGCGCGAGTTCGCAGTAAGCGGCGCTAGGATGGTGTTGTGCTTGGATTATCGGCACTCCGCAGATCACAGCGGCCTGGGCCTGCCGAGGATTGCATCCGGTGCGATCGTCGCGGAGTGGCCCGGAATTCGCGCCCGTCGTGGCACACCGAAGCGTCGCTGGTGGCAGTTCACGAAAGCCACCAACCCGACCCAGGAGTTTTCCAGCAAACCGGTGGATCTGCAGGCTCGCGCCGGCGCCGTGTGCTGGCTGCGCGGGGATAATGGGGCTGGCAAAACCACCTTGCTGCGGCAACTCGCTGGCCTCAGCGAGGATACTGGCTCAGGCGCCAACCCACACAATTCCGCACCGACGGTCTCGCTGTCTTTGCAGGATCCAGCAGCACAAGTACTGGATGCGTCGGCAAGCGCCATGCTGGACGACGACAAACTCTGGGACATCATCACCGACGCCACCGCGCACGCTTCACCGGAGCTCACCGGCGATACGCACCCGTTGGATCTCAGCCCTTCCCAACTGCGCTTGCTGCAGGTGGCGTCGGTGATCGCGCAACGTCGGCAGGTTGTGTTACTCGATGAACCGGATGTGGGGCTCACCCCGGCTGATCGCAGGCGGCTGCATGCGCTGTTGCACGAGTGTTTGTCCGGTGGAGCGGCGGTGATCATGACCTGCCACGATCCCACGTTATTACAGGATGTGGCAACGTATGCGGAGGTTACCGAAGCAAAAATCGCGCGAGCATCCGGCTAAGATGGCGGTATGAGCACCCCGTTCAATCAGAGTGATGCGTCGATGCGCCTGTCGGATGCAGACCGCGACCAGGCGATGAACGCCCTGGGCCACGCCTTAGCGGAAGGCCGTTTGCAGATCGACGAATTTGACGATCGGTGCGCGGCCGTCACCCAGGCGCAATACCAGCGCGACCTGGATCAGGTATTCGTGGATATCCCGTTTACGCAGCAAGCCACCGGCGGCGCCGTCGAGAAGTACTATTCCGAATCCCAGGTGCAGCGCGCACGAGAGGCCGCGAAGAAGCCGCGGCTGGGCACGTCGATTCTGACGTCCCTGGCGGGCATGATCGCGTTTCCGGGCTTCGTCGCGTTGGCCTTCGAGGCGGGAAGCACCGGCACCGCGATGTTGTTCGGCGGCTTAGCAATGCTGAGTGCATTCGTGGTTCCGGCGATTTGGATCGCACTGTATGTCATGCAGATCGGCCCGGATTCCTGGCACCGCCCGTCACCGGCGCAGTTGGAGCGGCAGCGTCGCAAAGAAATCCGCGCTGCAGAGGCTGGGCGTCGTGCAGAGCAAAAGGAGTTGACGCGCCAGCAGTGGGCGGAGCGTCGGGCGCAGGCTGCGGAGTTGAGCGGGGATGCGATGAACATGGCGCGGGAACAGTTGCACAAATGGAAAAACCGTTAGCGTTTTTGGCAAAATAGAGGAATGAGTCATCCACGTCACCCTGCGCGCATTTTTGATCAATCCGACAAGATCAAGAATATGGCCTACGCGATCCGCGGCCCGGTCGCGGATTTAGCCGAGCGCATGGAGGCGGACGGCCACCGCATCCTGAAGCTGAACACGGGCAACCCAGCGACGTTCGGTTTTGATGCCCCGGATGTGATCATGCGGGATATGATTTCCGCGCTGCCCACCGCGCAGGGTTATTCCACCTCAAAGGGCATTGTTCCGGCGCGCCGGGCGATCGTCACCCGCTACGAGTTGGAGGATTTCCCAACGTTCGATATTGACGATGTCTTTTTGGGCAATGGGGTTTCCGAGCTGATCACCATGACCACCCAGGCGCTGCTGAACGACGGCGACGAGGTACTGATCCCAGCCCCGGATTATCCTTTGTGGTCTGCGGCCACCTCCCTGGCTGGCGGCGTTCCCGTGCACTACCTGGGCAATGAGGACGACGGCTGGAACCCGGATATTGAGGATCTGAAGTCCAAGATCACCCCGAAGACCAAAGCGCTGGTGATCATCAACCCGAATAACCCCACGGGCGCGGTGTATTCGCGTGAGGTGTTGCAGCAGCTAGTAGATATTGCCCGAGAGAACCAGCTGTTGTTGCTGTCCGACGAGATTTATGACCGGATTCTTTACGACGACGCGAAGCACATTTCCACCGCCTCCTTGGCACCGGATCTGGTGTGCATTACTTTTAATGGTTTGTCGAAGGCCTACCGTGTGGCCGGCTACCGTGCAGGCTGGATGGTGATCACGGGGCCGAAGCGGAATGCTTCTGGTTTGATCGAAGGCCTGGAGATGCTGGCGGGCACGCGTTTGTGCCCGAATGTGCCAGCACAGCACGCGATTCAGGTGGCACTCGGCGGGCAGCAATCGATTTACCAGTTGACCGGTGAAAACGGGCGTTTGTTGAAGCAGCGCGATATCGCTTATGAAAAGCTGAGTGAGATCCCGGGCGTGTCCGTCGTCAAGCCGAAGGGCGCGCTGTATTGCTTCCCGAGGTTGGACCCTAATGTGCATGAGATTCATGACGACGCGAAGCTGATGCTGGATATTTTGAAACAAGAAAAGATTCTGATGGTGCAGGGCACAGGGTTTAACTGGCCGCACCCAGACCACTTCCGTGTGGTCACGCTGCCATGGGCGTCACAGCTCGAGAATGCGATTGAGCGTTTGGGCAATTTCTTGGCTAGTTATCGGCAGTAGCATGGTTCTTTCGCTTGTCCCGCCAGATCGCTACCGGGAAATTGAGGACCAGCAAACCGATAAATGAGCCAGCAAAAGCCATCACGGTGCCGATACCTTGTTGGCTTGCCACTCCGAATGATTCCAAATACGCTTCGCCGAAAGCAATTCCCGATGACATCGCAAGCGGTGCGAGAAAGCCACCCAATAGGGGGATCGCGCACCACATATTAATCATGATGGAAACTCCCCCTACGCTCAGAATGCACAGCGCAATCTGCCAGTACGGATAGGTTCCCGGAAAAAATCCCGCTCCTTCTAAACCTGGGCTAGCCGACCAGCTTAGCCAGGCTGCAGCAAGCACAGGCCCCAAAATAAAACCAGCGAACCAACGGCTCAATAAAAATACGGAAAACGGCCATTTCAGTTGGTCTAGGGCATTTCGGCTCTCCACAGAGAAACTGAAAGCAAGATATAACGCCAACAAAGCAGCTGTAGTAGGCGCAACAACCAAAAATCCTGCGATATTAATAAATCGTTCTATGTGAAAGTCCATTTTGTCCTCAATTTTTGTTAAAGGTGATCACGCTGAGCAAGATTAACCACCGCGAAATATGACTCACGTGCGTAAATTGGCGTTGCCCGCAAATAGCATAGTAGTTTCACTGAGCGTTACCCTCTATTCTTGGCTTGTTTTTGCGAAACTTCCATATCGAAAGAGGGAGATTGACCACTATTAAAATTAGAGTGCCAACAACAGAAGTGTAAGCCGTTGCTAAACCGCTAATATTGTCGGGCACAGTAGATTCAATAACAACGAACACTGTAGCCATTCCCATCGTAATTCCCAATGGCACAGTTATCCCAGGTACGAGCAAAAGACGGTTCTTAAGATTAAGTATTACCGAGATAATTATTGCAGTCCCAACTAGCCCGAATGCTTGCCAATACGAATATTCACCCGGGGGGCCGATACGGGGCATATTATTTTCTACATACCCAGACCAACTTAACCAAGCAAAAGGTAAAATAAGTCCCACACAATAACCTGGCACCCCAGATTTTAAGACTTTTGCAAAGCCTTCCCAATATGAATAGTTTTTCAATTCATCTGAAGGCAACTCTTGAAAGAGTGCATATCCTACAGCGACTCCTACGGACATAGGTAGCAAAAGAAATATACCCGACCAAATCAAGAAAAACCGTAAATTAAAGTTCTCAATATGATCTAGTATTAATCGATACCCATCCCAACTTACATGAACATAGGCATTGAGAGTCATTAATTGATATTCCTTTCCCGGCCTGACTACCCCCATTATTCACAAGTAGTCTCGCAATTAGGGATGGTTAACAGTGAAAATCCATCTCCCGCGTACCTCTTATACAACCCGTGCGTGTTCACGCGGGTTATCCACCTTATACAGCAGCGCCAGGCCGACGGCCAGGATCGTCGCGATCGCCAGAATGATCGCGATATTGTTGCCGAGCAGTGCCAAGAAAATGCTGATCATCACCGGTGCGAGAAACGACACGCTGCGCCCGGCTGTGGCATACAGGCCAAATAATTCCCCTGCTTTTTCTGGTGGGGCAATTCGCCCAATAAAACCACGCGACGACGCCTGGGCAGGCCCAACGAACAAACAGAGTCCAAGACCAAAAATCCAGAATGCGAGCGTCGGAGTGATCGGTCCACGCTCTTCACTAAAAACGAGCAGCACCACGGCCGTCGCCAAGAGCGCCCAAAGACTCGCACTGATCACGAATTTAGGCCCCAGCCGGTCGTCCAACCAGCCACCCAAAAACGCCCCAAGCGCAGAGATCACGTTTCCCGCGATGCCGAAAATGATGACATTGGCCGGGGAGATGCCGTACAGCGTGGTGCCCAGGATCGCGCCATAGGCAAAAACTGCAGAAAGCCCATCGCGGTAGATCGCCGAGGACACCAGGAACCAGAAGGTATTGCGGTCGTCGCGCCACAGCCGAACGATGACGGCGAGCAGGCGTCGGTACGATTGCGCAATACTGACGTGCTCGATGGTGTTTTTATCTGCAGTTTTTTCTTTGTGGAGCAGCAGCGGCAGCGCAAAAATTAAAAACCAGGCGGCAGCGACCACGGCGACGGCGCGAATATTCAGTGCATCATGTTCCCCAATACCGAAAATGTGCGGCGGTTCGCCCGCAATCAGGCTCAGGTACACCAACATCAACAGCCCTATACCGCCGAGATAACCGAAGCCCCAGCCGATACCAGAGATCCGCCCCATATTCCCCTCACGGGCGATGTCGACGATCATGGCGTTGTAGTTCAGGTTGGCGAATTCGTCGAAAAGTGTCAGGGCAGCCAACAGGCTCACCCCGAGCAGGAGAAATCCTGGTTCTGGCTGCACAAAGAAGCACGCCGCCATCAGCCCCACCACCAGCAAGGTGTGCACGATCAGCCACAGCTTGCGCCTGCCGGTTTTATCCGCGCGCTGCCCAATCACCGGTGCGGTCACCGCAATAATGATACCGGCGATGGCGTTCGCGCTGGTCAGCCACTGGGTTCCGCGTTCGTCGGGGCCGAAGACGTCTGAGGCGAGGTAGGTGCCGAAAACGAAGGTGACCATCACTGCCGAGACCGAGGCGTTGCCCCAACTCCAGAGGAACCAGCTGGCAATCATGGATTTGCTGGAGCTGGTAGTCTTCGTCGCGCAGCCGGCAGAGCTGGCTGGGCTGGCTGAGCTGGCAGTGCCCGAGCAACCGGCAGAGTCCGCGGTAGTGGCAGTCATATTCTTATGTATACCGAAAGTTTTTCGGTGCCTTTCCACGACACCCCGCCCAATACGTAGGCTGGGGCGCATGAGCCTTGCACGTTTATTAACTTCCCTCGACGGCGCTGGTTACGGTGCCTACAAGAAATTGCACGGCAGCTATGAGCTGGGCGAATAC
Source organism: Corynebacterium propinquum DSM 44285 (assembly GCF_000375525.1). Classification (GTDB taxonomy): domain Bacteria; phylum Actinomycetota; class Actinomycetes; order Mycobacteriales; family Mycobacteriaceae; genus Corynebacterium; species Corynebacterium propinquum. Next base: position 43,873 of record NZ_AQXC01000006.1, on the reverse strand, counting down.
CGGCTGCGCGTGGATAAAGTGCAGTCTGATCCTTTTGCTCCGCCGTCATTGATGCAGGTCGACGTGCCCAACCCGGTTCCTGCAGAGTTGGCTGGGGTGGCCGCGCGTGATTTCCTGACGCGCCGCATTGCCCAGGCCTTTTCCGGCGACCGCGACTTGCACATTGACCAGCCGGGCCAGCAGGTATTGGACCGGGCCAGCGTCGTGCTTGCCGACGACGCCGGGGCGGGCTCCGGCACCCGTTCTAACACCGCTACCTTGCGCATTGAGGTGCAACTGCCAGCCCGCGGCCGCAAGATCCTGGGGCGTAAGGCGCGGGCTTTGCTGTGCGACGTGCTTCCGGCAGCCCTGGACCAAGCACTTGATTTTCCTGCCGACGACCTGCACGAAGCAGTGCTGCTTGAGCGCGACCAGAACTACCTGCGTGAACAGCTACCGGGGCGGGGCATGATCGCGTTTATCGGTGATGGCTCCTGCCTGCCGCGTTCTGCTGGCCACCGCGACACACCGGCAGAAAAGGCGGTGCCGTTTCGTTCACCGGATTCGCTGCGCACCACTTTCCAGTTGCCGTCGGGACGCGAAGTAACCGGTATGGGCGTTCCTGCTGGTGTCACGGTGATTGTTGGCGGTGGTTATCACGGAAAGTCCACGTTGTTGAAGGCGCTGGAGCGCGGCGTGTACAACCACGTTGCTGGCGATGGCCGCGAGTTTGCGATCACCGTCGATTCCGCTGCGTCCCTGCGCGCCGAGGATGGCCGCGCGATCACGGACGTGGATATTTCGCAGTTCATCTCTAACTTGCCAGCGCAGACGGATACCACGAGCTTTTCCACGGATAACGCCTCCGGTTCTACTTCCCAGGCCGCGGGGCTGATGGAGGCGCTGGAGGCCGGTGCGTCTGCGTTGTTGATCGACGAGGACACGTCCGCGACGAATTTCATGATTCGCGATGAGCGCATGCGTGAGCTGATTCCGACGGAGAAGGAACCGATCACTCCCCTGGTTGATCGCGTGCGCGGGCTGGCTGCGGTTGGCGTGTCGACGGTGCTGGTCGCGGGTGGATCCGCGGCATTTATCGACGTCGCGGACACGGTGATCCACATGGATTCCTACCACCCGTATGACATCACGGAGCGTGCTGCTGGTTTGGCGCGCGCCGTCGACAAGCAGGAACCGTTTCCGAAGCCTGCACACCGGCCGCTGCCGGCGAAGCGCTTTCGTGCGAAAAAGCCGCCGCAGGCCAAGGGCGCGGGCATTCGCGTCGGCAAGGGTTTTATTGATTTATCCGCGTTATCGCAGCTGGTGGATGGTTCGCAGACCCGCGCGATTGCTTCGATTTTAGATAGTTTGAGCACGCAGCACGGTGAGTCTGCTGCGCTTGTCGACGAGGTGTTGGATCAGGTCAAGCAGGGTGGCATCGATGCGGTTTCCCGTTTTTCGGGTGGTGGCACACCTGGCAAGCACCCGGGACGTTTAGCGTTGCCACGCAAACTGGAGATCATGGCGGCGATTAACCGCACGCGGGGTTAGTGAATTAAGGTTGGTGATGTGGGTATCGCGAGCGATACAAACGCGACCACCTTATTCATTAAACAAATCCGTTACTGCCAATGAATCAACGACTACATGTTTACGCAGATAATCACGCATGTAGGGTAATTGGAAATCAACATATCCGTGGGCGGTACGGACAATCACCCCGGCTTCGAGCAGTCGGCCACGATATTTTCCTACGTATTGTGCATCGGCTTTTAATCGTTGTGCAATATCTGCCATGCGCGATGGACCATTGTCAACTGCCATCGCAGCGAGAAATGTTCGGTCCACTGGTGAAAGATCGCTCAAGGCAGTGTCGTGCACCAATTGCCCTAATTTCCGGCGCGCAGTTTCACCACCTGTCCGAACAGCAGCGATAGAAATCGTCCTCCCCTCCTTCTTGCGAAAAGCTTGCTGCCCGATTAACTGAATCATGAATGGATACCCGCCGCAGATCGAAACCGCTTCGGCTAATGCATCGTCGTCCCATGAAATTTCTGTATTCTTCAACGGTTCTGCGAGTGCGATTGCAACGTCATCGTCAGATATAAGCCCTAAGTCAATACGATTTGCGCGGCGCAAAAATGTCACCGGATTTCTCCCCCGGTCATTTGCCAACAGTGGCTTAATGGATTGTGGAATCCCTGCCATTGCAAGCGCTATTTCTCGGTTTTCGCGCACCAAATGCTGTATCGTAGCACCGAATTCAATGATTTCACTCTGATGGTAGTAGTGCAGTTCATCGAGCGTTATCAGCACCCCGACAGGTGGTTGGTTTAGCTTTTCATCTCGCTCTGCCTGTAATTCCAAAAAATCTGTAAGAACATCCCGAAGCGTAACCGTTGGCGTGAATTTTTCTGCCTCACTCAACTGAATCCCTCCGAGCGAAGCAATATTAAGGCCCGTCAGTTTTCGCGAAACTAGGTCAAATTGGTCTTTCGCGAGAGAATAAATTTTGTCACGGATTCTTTCCATAAAACCTGGAGTCGCGGTTTCCGAGATGACCCACCAGGACTCTGCATGGGCGATATCTTCAAATTCATTGAGCAATACAGTTTTGCCAACTCCCCGCATTCCAGATACCAGACTTAGGCGCTCATGCGAACCGGGCCCGTCCAGAAGCGCGTAACGAAAATCAGTAAGTTCATCTACCCGACCAGCAAGATACGGTGGAGTCGTGCCAGTTCCTGGACTAAATGGGTTTTTCGTACGTGCCATACCATCATTATAGACAACCGCTTTACTACTGTTTACAACTCTTACAACTTTTACAATCTTTACAATTCTTACTACTTGGTTGACCATGAGAAACTGCTCGCTCACCGACCCGACTATCATGCAATACGAAAATTAAATCGAAGGTTTCTACTTGCACACTACACTGTGCAATGTTCGATTGCTGCACGCTGGAAAACATGCTAGAAACCTACTTTAACTGGCGAGATACCAAGCAATCTCCACATGTTCGACAGACTCCCCGAGTTGCTGCCCCAAATTTTTAGGGCACATTCTTATTCGAACACTGTTGTGCTTTTACGTTATTTGCGTTAGACTAAAGTCATTCCAGTTAGCAAGCATATTCGGGGGAGGGAATCCGTGAACACCGACGCCACCGCTTATTTCACGCACTGCAGCCCCCACGACGAAGACGCGCAAGCCATGACAGCCCTGCGTCGGCAAGAGTTTCACGCTTGGGATTCCATCATTGATTTTGAACATTCTGATTATGACCTGCTACTGAAAGAGCTCACGGAAAAGAGTGGGCTGGGCAGCCACAAGGTTGGCGACATCATCGGAGCGTTTTATCGCATGATTGATCTGCCACAACTACGCGATTTAGCGACCACAATGTGGCATATTGACATGGATCGGTGGATCGCGATTGACCGCGCAATGGCTAAAGCCGGTGACGTCAATGCACACCTGTTCGCTGTTATCGATAACATGCTGGTTGACTACCTCACGCCGACCAAACCTGCGCAACAGATGCCGTCGAAACGCAGCATCACTAACCGCATTAACCGCGAAATCGAAGCGCATGATTCTTCTGTTCGGGAGAAGAAGCACAAGGATCCGACTCGGAAAAATTACGAAGTCCACGATATTCCGCTGGACAGCCGCAATGGCGACGATACCCACGAGTTTCACTTCGATACCGACGCCGCTACTGCCGTGAAAATCGATGCGCACGTGCACGAGCACGCGAAACAAGCCGGAATTTCGCTTCGCGACGCCGTCGTGGAGCTCTTGCTGGGTAAAACGCACACCTCCGTGACGCTGAATTGCTACCGCGCCAGCGATGTTGCCGACGCCCCGCTGTTCGTGTCGACGACTACCGGCGCTGGCGTGGCCACCCTGTTTGGCGCCGCTGCCGACGCCCTCGCCGGTGAAGCAGCCAAGCACCACGACATGGACGCCGTAGCCAACCACAAAGTCACAGGCTACGCCACCACACCGACGATGCGCAGCGCCGTGACCGGCCGCGATGGATGCTGCCGCTACCCAGGTTGTAGCATGCCAGCCACCACCTGCCAGATGGACCACGTGGTGGAATACGACGAGGGTGGTCTGACCAGCCCGGTAAACCTCATCGCGCTGTGCCAGCACCACCACAACATCAAAACCGATCGCCGGGCCCGGCCCATCTTAGAGCCCGCCAGCGGAACCGTTGTGTGGTTGTTCCCCGACGGCACCTGGCAGTCCACTGAAGCTGACGGGCCACTGGCCAAACCAAACCGCAGATGGGTACAAACACTGCGGCAAAAGATCGCTTGTGCTCGTAAAGCTCACCGCGAGGAAGCGCAAAAGGAAAAACTCAGGGAAGAAAAGCACAGAGCTCAACAAGCGCAGCAGCACACTCAACAAAATACAATGAATACAACGCTTACCGACGACGCTGAAAACACCGGAAATGCCCGCCGCGCCAGTGCGCCTGTCGACGATCCTTGGGTGCGCTGTCAACAATCGAAGGAAAATAGGAAGGAAAAGGAGAAAGAACACGAGCCGCTGACAAACACGCAAGAACAACAGCTATGGCACAATGATCTCACCTGGCTACAGCGTGCTCTAGACACGTGGAGTTTTCATTCGGACGAAATGAAGCAATTCCAGTCCCAGTTGCGCGCAATCCACACCGGGGTTTCTGCACTGCAAGAATCTGGATTTAACCTTTTTAATCACGTCAGTATGATCTTCGACCTGGACGAATTCGGCACCACCTCTACCACCACGTTTACCCCCAGCGAGGCAGCACCGCCATTCTAATTTCCCCGCGCTTCGTCGGGTAATTTCATCGCGTTATTTCTTCACGTTACTTCGCAAAATGCTTCTCTAGCTCATCCAGCATCATCATGGCGCTGAAGTAATCCAGGCGGAATAACTCTGGACTCAGCAAATACACCTCACCCGCAGTGATGGCCGCATTGTCTGCCAACAATGGGTTGTTCTTAAGCGCCTCGACTGGATCGTCGCCGGTGGTGCTCATCGTCAACACGGTGTTACCGGTAATTGCCTTCGGGGCATTTTCCGGAACCACGGTCTTCACATCCTTGCGCGCGCCCCGTGGCCCAGCGGTATCGACGATCTCCTCATCCGGCACCACAACCTCGAATCCGACATCCTCCAACAGCTGACCCTGGGCGGACTCCGCACTCCAGAAGTTCAAACCGCGATCACCAGGCAGTGGCATCACGAAGTTCGTCGGCTGCTCCGGCAACTCGATTGCGCCGGTAACCTCTTCCAGGCGATCCTCATACTGTTGAATCGCCTCGGCGGCATCTTTTTCGTGCCCGGTGGCCTCCGCAAGCAGACTCATGATCTCATCCCAGCCCTGGTCGGAATAATCAACCACCACGACTGGCACACCAATCGCGCTGAGCTTGTCATACTCAGCCACCGCCGAATCCTGACCACTGGCACTCACGACGATCATGTCCGGATCCTGCGCCGCGATAGCCTCTACATCAACCTCGAGGTTGTACAAACTTTCGACGCCGTGCTCCTTGGCTTCCTCAGCCCACTGCAAGAAAAATCCCTGTTCGTCGGCAAGCCCACCGGCCTTCGCACCACCAGTCGCTTTAATGGGGGCATCCATAGCCAGCAAAGAGCCGGTTAAGGTCACGGAGGTCGACACGATATTCTTCGGCTGCTCAGTGATTTCAACTTCTTCGGTATCACCAGTGACTTCGCCATTGTTCACAACGAGCGAATCCACAGTCCGCGGCCACGAGGTGGCATCGTCTTCACTGCCAGCACTGTCGCTCGCGGAATCGGAACTCGTGGCTTCGGCGCTCGTGGTTGCGGTGCCGGAGGCGTTGGCGTCTTCGTCAGCTTGGCTGCAGCTGACCAGCAACAAGCTGAATGCGGTCAGGGCTGCGCCAGTAATCTGGACACGGTGGCGACGAATTTTCATTTCTCTTCCTTCTGCGTTTCTATGAGCTAAAGCATAACTCAATTGGGTAGTCTAACCTCACAGGTAGGTTTCAGGCAATGGTTAACAATATTTTATTCTTCCCACACCTGTTTACTCACCCACCACCAAAAGATCCTTGACGACGAACTCGAGTACCTCCGGCGCCACCATTCCCGGGTGCGTGGCGTCGACACGATGCTCAGTCACCTCAGCACAATGCGGCTGCCATGCATCCGCGATTAATAACGGCGAACGCTGGTCTGCTTCCGCCGCCGCCACCACACAATGCACTGTGCCCGGATAAAACCGGGTGCTATGGCTGCGCATCTGCGCGGAATTATGCCGCACCATGGCTACGATCATCTCGACCTCCTCGTTACTCAACTGGCCGAATACTCCATCGGATTCGCGCAGGCACCGCACTACGTCGCTCGCGGATTCCACAGCGCCACGCACACCAGCCATGTCGCACACTCCAGCCAATAATTCCTGTTCGGTGGGGGCCGGTAACTGCTTCCACACCTCCGCCGGGTAGGAATCAAGCAGCACCACCGCAGACACCGCAATATCAGTTTCTGCAAGCGCCGCCGCACAATCTTGCGCCACAACTCCACCGACGCTCCAGCCCAGCAACTGGACACGTGCCACCCCACGCACACGCAGCATCTCGCACACACGAGCCACCTTTTCTGACAAGCTCACCGCCGGCTCTGTGGCTTGCACGCACACAATTCCGCGGCCGTCGTGTGGCACCAAGGATGCTAGTGAGAAATATGACCAGCTCAACCCGCCTGCCGGGTAGAAACACACGATGAGATCTTCACCAGCGCTGCTGCAGGCATTGCTATCAGCACCGATGGGCTCACGCAGCCACAAAAATTCACTGAAGCCATCTTGCCGTCGCACCCGCGACAACCCAGCAGGTGTCGGATTGGCAAAAACATCGGCAACCCGCAGATGCAGCATTTTCGCCACCTGGATCGCAGTCAAGGAATTTCCGCCAGCTTCAAAAAAATGCGTGCTCGGGTCGGTGATATCAGCGCATAAGACCCGGCTAAAAGCGGCCAGTACCACTTCTGTTCCTAAATCCGACCCCGAATCCGACCCAGAATCCGACCCAGAATCCAGCCCCGGATTGTCATTAGGGTCCGGCAATTGCGCGCGGTCGAGTTTGCCGTTGATGGTCACGGGAATGTCAGCAATTCGGAGAACCAAGCTCGGCACCATATACGCAGGTAACTGGGCACGGCACTGTTCAAGAATGTCCGAACGGAGCGTATCACTGAGCTCATCACTGGGCTCACCACTGTGCTCACCACTGAGCTCATCGAGCACCACATAAGCCACCAGCGCGGGCTGGCCTCGATAGTCTCGCAGTAGCGCCACCGCACCTGCCACAGCGGGATGTTTTTGGATGACAGTTTCCACCTCACCAAGCTCAAGCCGCTGACCACGCAGTTTTACTTGCGCATCTTTCCGGCCCAAATAGTGTAACTGGCCGTCGGCAAGCCACAACGCATAATCGCCGGTGTCATAGGTTCCGTTCTGGAAAGCCTCGCTTACCAGCCCCTTGTACCCACGCGCGACTTGCATGCCGCCGATGATCAGTCGCCCACCAAACCCAATGGGCAGCTGCCGAGACTGAAAATCAACAATCGCAATCTCGGTATTCCACACCGGCGTTCCAATGGGAACAGACTGCTGATCCGCATCAGTAACGGTGTGTGCGGTGACATCAATCGCGGCTTCTGCCGGGCCATAAAGGTTGTGTACCTCGGCGCCCAATTGCACACGCGCCGCTTGCGCAAGACTGGCAGGCAACGCTTCGCCAGAGACCATCACGTTGCGCAGATAAACCGGCAACTGCGGATCATGCGCACTCAAATAACCCTGCAATGCCGAAGGAACAAAATGGCACAGGCTTGCTCGCGACGAATGCAACGCCGCTTGCACGGCCTGTGGATCTTTGTGTTCTTCTGGGGCCAACACCCACGCGCCCATGCCATAGGTCAACGGGTACAAGTATTCCCAAATGGAGACATCAAAGGACGACGGTGTTTTATGCAGCAGAATATCGTCACTGGTCAGATCATATTTTTCCGCCATCCATGCCAGGCGGTTGGTGATTCCCGCATGCGTGTTCACCACCGCTTTCGGCGTGCCCGTCGACCCGGAAGTGAAAATGATGTAGGCGGCATCGCCAGGCTCTCGTTTCACCGGCGCGATCGGCGAGTGCGGTGGTTGTGCAGGATCAATAACCGCCCCGCCGATACTCGGCCCACCAATCTGAATGTGCGCTTGCACGGTCTGTGCCATCGCTTGCCGACGCTCGGCTGGAAGCTGCGGATCGATAGGGACAAAAACACCGCCCACTGTGATCACCGCGCCGACGGCCACCAGAAAATCCACGCCTCGTTCCAGGTGAATAGCCACCGCTTGTCCTGGCTGCACACCGGCCGACAGCAGTGCGTTGGCCAGGCCAAAGACTCTTCCCGCTAGTTCTGCGGTGGTGAGGTGTTCCCGCTTGGTGCGCAGCAGAATTTTCTGTCCGCCATCTGTGGCGTCATAGTGGGCGCATCCTAAAACCGTCGCGAGATGCGCGCCCAATGTGGGTGCGGCAATCGTATGCGTCGGGCCCTGGAAAGCCGCGATTTCTTGGCGTTCTTCCGGGAGCAAGAAATCCGGCTCATCTGGGTGCTCAATAGCAAAAGCAATGCGTGCTGCATGCTTATCCACCACATCCTGCAGGTTGCTGCCACGAGCCATGACAAAAATATCGCGCTCGCCACGCAGGCAGGATTGCACAATGATTTCTATATCCGGGATGGGGCCCACGCTGATGGTACGCAACGAGCCAATCACGCCACCGCAACGAAACTGGGTGCTGAAGGGGCGAATATTGATGTGTGGGCAGGTTCCGGAATACGCTGCATCGCGAAATTCATTCGCATAAGCATCGTAGCTGCGGGTGTTGATACTTACTTGCGGGCGCATATCCACCGCCACTTGCCCCATGGGGCGATTCATCTGGGGAAATCCCAGGAAGATTTCCGGAGTATTACCCAGGCTGGCGCAATACTGTGCCACAATATTGTGCACCGGCCCGGGGGTACTAATACGGGCATAGCCAGTAACGACGACCTCATCCACCCCGCGTGCTGCCCCAAGCAGAAGGGCAGATTGTTGTTCCGGATCAGCGGGGCGAAAATCTGCTGGTGGCTGGTCGCTTGCAAGCGCACTCACCGGCGCAAATGGAATCGCTGGGTCTGGATCCCCAACTACGCGCGCACTGTAGGTAGCACAGATAAACTCCAGCATCCGGTGGATGGAATAGCCGTCACCAACCAAATGATGAAACCGCGCCAACCAGGCAGTCGTGCCGTCGGCAAGCTGCAGCAGATAATGCTCAGTCAGTGCGCTTTTCCCGGATACCGTGGCGGTACGCGATGCCCAGGTGAACAATTCCGGCCCGTATTTTAGCTCGCTGTGTGCGAGATGCACCGGGATGTACTGTTGGGGCCCATCGGGTGCTTGTGCATAACGTGCCTTCTCGGCGCTGTAGTAATCGGCGCAGACTACCGGGAGTTTTTGCAGGCAGTCCTGGATGCACGCGCGCAACAGTGGACGATCCAATTCACCGGAAAAATGCAGCAACTCCGCGCATTGAAACTGCGCGCTTTCAGGGCGTGCACTCTGCGCCAACCAAATATCGCGTTGGGTGGCGGAAAGATAAAAATTCTGCACCACAATCCTTAGTTTTCTGCAAAAGTTGCTAACCACTGGCGCAGATACGGCTGCTCAAAAAGTACGTGGAATTGCACGTTGTAGCCCGCCAATCGCCAGTTTTCCGCCAGGGTGACTAAACGAATGGAATCCATCCCCTGGTCGGTCAGCGGGACGTCGTCGGAAAGCGCATCGGGGTCGCAATCTAAAATCGCGGCGATATCGGCGCGCAATTGGGAAAGCGTCATCGTGGGTTGCTCAGTCGGTTGGCCGGTCGGTTCAGAAAAAGGTTCAGACATGGTTTGGCTTACTTCCTTAAGGTTAGAAAAATAGTGTTTAGACGAATTGGTGCTGGAGTTGGCGCCGCAGATCTTTCCGGCTGATCTTGCCGACGCCGGTAAATGGGAAGTTCGCTGCAATGCGGAAGACATCCGGAATTTTGTATTCCGCCACGCCGCGTTTCCGCAGATGCTCGCGGATTTCGGGTTCTGTCAGCTGTTCGGTCAGAATGAATGCACCGCAGCGTTCGCCCAGGTAGTCATCTGGCACAGAGACCACGGCTGCATCGTTGATTCCCGGATGGGCAAGTAGGTGATTTTCAATTTCTTCCGCAGAAATTTTCTCCCCACCGCGGTTGATTTGATCTTTCTCCCGACCTTCAATCACCAAATGCCCGGTGGGCAACTGACGGACGATATCGCCCGTGCAATAAAATCCGTCTTCAGTAAAAGCCCCCGGATCCGCGTGATTAAAATATCGCCGGATGGTGTACGGACCACGGGTCAACAACCGCCCGCTTTCCCCCAGCGGTACTTCTTTGCCGTTGTCATCCACGATGATGATTTCATCGGCAGGCGACATCGGCCGCCCCTGGGTATTGATGACCAGGTCGTGGCTATCGTGCAAACGCGTGTAATTCACCAACCCTTCCGCCATTCCAAACACCTGCTGCAATTGACAGCCGATGGCCTGACTTACCCGCTGCGCCGCCTCCGGAGTCAATTTCGCCCCGCCGACCTGCAGTAACTGCAGGCTTGCTAGATCGCAGCGCAGCATCGGCTGCAGCCGCGCCCACATCAAAGCCAGCGGCGGGACCAACGCGGTCATGGTTACCTGATGCTGAGCTATCATCGCCATCATTGCCGACGGCGCTGGTTCATCGCACATGACGACGGTTCCGCCTGCATACAGCACTCCTAAAATGCCTGGCGAGGACATCGTGAAATTGTGTGAGGCGGGCAAAGCCACCAGGAAGCGGGTCTGCGGCGATAATTGGCAGATCTTCGCGGATTCGCGCACGGAATACAGGTAATCCGCATGGGTGCGTGGAATCAGCTTCGGGGTTCCAGTGGTACCGCCTGATACCTGCAAAAATGCTAGATCAAGTGCGCTGGGCGCAGCGGGGTGAAATACCTGTGCAGTCGAAGCCTGAGCATCCGAGGCTTGCGCATGCCGCGGTGCGGGCTCAGTGATCATGAGCAGACCCGGGAAGGTCTCCTGCAGCACCGCAGCATCTGCCCCGGCGCGGGTGGATCCGATATACCCAGCAGCGGAAGTCGTGCGAATGAAGTGAGTGATCTCCGCTAAACCGTGTGAGTTCAGGCTAAATACTGGCACTGCTCCCACGCGGAATACCGCTGCCACATAAACGACGTAGTCGACGATATTCGGCAGCTGGATCACGACGTAGTCAGTACCGCGAATTCCCCGCTCGGTTAATGCTGCCGCGGTGGCGTCGATGGCTGTGGCGAGTTCTTGGTAGCTTAGCGACGCCCAATTGCCGTGCAGATCAGGCCCGCAGATTGCCTCGCGTTGCGGGTAGCGCCGCGCAGCATCGTGGAAAAAGTGCGCGAACGTATCGTCTGTCCATAATCCTGCCTGTCGATAAGCGTCGACGACGTCGGCAGGATACAGCGGATCGTGCTCCATGTGGTGTCTTTCTCCTTAAATCCCCAGTGCTGCGCGCACTGGACCCAATTTGAATGTGGTTTCTTCCAGCTCGGTGTCTGGATCAGAGTCAGCGACGATTCCGCCGCCGGCATACGCGGTTGCTGTGTCGCCGTCGAGCAGTGCGCTGCGGATAGCCACCCGCCATTCCCCGTCACCGTTTTCATCCGCCCAGCCCACGGTTCCGGCGTATAACCCGCGGTCGGGTTCGTCTGCAGCCAGTATGGATTGCGCTACCGACGCTGGTGCCCCGTTAACGGCGGCCGTGGGGTGCAGCATGCGCGCGAGATCCACCACGCTAAGGTGCGGGTCGCGGAGTTCACCGAGAATACGGGTTCCCAGATGCCAGGTATGAGACGTTTGCATCAGCGATGGCTCATCGGGCACGGTCAACGACGTGCACAGGGGCGCTAGTACCTCGCGGATTCCTTCTGTGACAAACGCGTGTTCGTGCTGGTCCTTACTGGATTGCGCCAATTGCTGGGCTACCTGTTGATCTTTGTCTGGGTCTGCTTGCCGACGCACGCTGCCTGCCAGCGGGAACGAAGAAATAACAGAGCCGGTTTTCCGGATCAGCACCTCTGGACTGTTGCCCAGGAAATACCGGCCGGCGCCCAGGTCTACGAAGTGGCTATAGCAGTCCGTGGAATTACGCGTGAGCTCGGCAAAGACCTGCCACGGATCAATCGCACCCGCGAACTGGTAAACCTCCCGGCGCGACAGCACGATCTTGTCCAGCTCACCGGCGCGAATGCGCTGACGCATCTGCGCTACCCGGGCGGTGTGTTCTGCCAGGCTGGGCAGGTAACTGGTCTTGTGCAACTGACGCACCTCGCGCAGCTGCTTAGTGCTCTGCGCTTGTGCGCCCAGAAACGGTGCATCGGAATGTTCCAGGCGAGAGGGAATAAACAGCGCGGCTGGCTCCCCTGGGTGATACGGCATCGCCCCCACCAAGGCGTGTTCGCCGCGGTGAGCGAATTCCAGCGCAGCATCAACCGAAGCAAAACGACGCGCGATGCCGGTAGCCGTCACCGAAGCAGTAGCGTGGTTGAACACGAACTGCGGCAACGACGACGCAGATTCTGAGGTGGTTGCGTTACTCATAGCTGTGTCACCACGAATCGCTGCGCTACATCCGCAGTGCGGACAACAACGCCGCAGTTCGCGGCTACCCACTCCAGCATTCCGGCGTGCTTGGCCGCAGAAAAGTCCGCGATCGCATCGGCCACCACGAACGGCTGAATATCACGCATGAAGGCATCGGCTGCAGACACCTGACACCCAATATGTCCATAGACCCCGGTGATCAGCAGCTGATCGCGGCCTGCATAACGGAGTGCTTCAGCGAGATCTGTGCGCGCAAAAGCGGAGTACCGCCACTTCGTCAACACATGGTGCTGTGGTTGTGGGGCGATGGCATCAATGATGGCAGCCTGGCTTTCCGTCTGCAGGCCATGGCCCCACCGGTCAGTCAACAATCCGCGACGAATCGCAGCCTGTGCCGGAGGTTGCTGGGAATAAAACACCGGAACACCAGCAGCATCAGCCTGCTCGATCAGCTGCTGCAGATTACGCACCACCGTGCTGATCGGTTCAGCGTCCTGCTGGTAAGCAGCAAGAAAATACTGCTGCATATCGTGCACCAACAACGCAGCGCGGTCACGTTCTAACTGCCAATCCAGAACCGCCGGGGTGCCTGTGGGCTCTGTTGGCTTTGTTGGCTCTGTGGGCAACGCGTCGGCAAGCGAATAGGGAGAAATCGAGGGAATAGACACAACTAACTTTCTTCTTGATCTTTCGGAGCAGGGTTATCTTTCGGAACCACGATGGGCCGGCCAGTTTCTGGGTCCTCGAGCAATATGCACTCCAGCTCGTAGACGGCAGAGATCAACTCGGGGGTCACCACCTCGCCCACCGGCCCATGAGCTTGGATGGCACCGTTTTTCATCACCACCAAGTTGGTGGCATAGCGAAACGCCATGGATAACTCATGCAGCACCATCACCACGGTTTTGCCAGCGTGCTGCAATTTTCGGCTGAGGTTGAGTACCTCCACCTGGTGGGTGATGTCGAGATACGTCGTGGGCTCATCCAGCAGCACCAGCGGAGTATCCTGTGCCAGCACCATGGCCAGCCATACGCGTTGGCGCTGGCCCCCAGACAATTCATCGACGCGCCGGGCAGCATGCTCACTGATCCCGGCTTGTTCCATAGCGGTGGCAACAGCATCTTCGTCCGCGGCGGACCAGGAACCGAAGACGTTTTGGTAGGGGTAGCGCCCGCGGGCAACGAGCTCGTCGACACGAATGCCATCCGGGGTGACCGGCGATTGCGGAAGCATGCTCATGGTGCGCGCAATTTCTTTCGCCCCCATCTCCGCTAAGGGCTTCCCGCCCAGAGTAATCACTCCGGAACTGGGAAGAACTCGGGAAAGCGCACGCAGCAGCGTCGATTTACCGCAGGCATTAGGGCCAACGATCACCGTGATCTCTCCGCGCGGGATGGCGATGTCAACGCCGTCGATAATCGGGGTGCCGCCGTAGCCGACCCGCAGGTTTTCTCCCGCCAGAATCACATCAGTTGTCATTCGTGTGCCACTTTCTCAGTAATAACCAAATCAAATACACCCCGCCGAGGCTGCCCGTCACCACGCCAACAGGAAGCTGCACCGGAGCGAGCAAACGTTGTGCGATGATGTCGCTGGCCAACACCAACACCGCACCCATCAACCCGGAATTCACCATGGCAATGCCGGGATCGAAACGCCGAGCCAACTGCGGCGCTGCCAACGCAACGAAGGCGATAGGCCCGGCGATAGCGACAGATAATGCCGTCAGCACGACCCCTACCGCGATCATCTCCCGACGTCGCCGGTGCACCCGCACGCCTAACCCGGCAGCCAGGTCATCGCCGCTGAGCATGATCTGCAACGGACGCGCCAGCAGCAATGCGAGCGGGACTACCACCACCAAGATCGCCACCAGCACACCGATTTCTGGCCAGGTGGTGGCATTCAGCGATCCCGCCAGCCACTGCGCGGCGGTTTGTGCCGGTCCTAGCTCCGCGCGCACAATCAGAATCGAATTGAGCGCTTGCAAGATGGCTGCGGCACCAATTCCGACCAGCACTAGTTGGGTGCCGCTGACCTTCCGGTTTTTGATGCTCAACAGGTAAACCAGCGTCGCACTGGCCACGCCACCCAACATTGCTCCTACCCCGATCGCCGCCGGACCAGCCTGCAAGATAATGATCGCGAACAGCGCCCCGGATGCTGAGCCGGTGCTAAAACCGATGATGTCCGGGCTGCCCAGCGGATTATTGGACAGGCGCTGGAAAATATTTCCGGCCAGCCCCAGTGCCGCGCCCACCATGAGCGCGCCAAATACGCGGGGCAAACGCTGGTCTTGCACGAAATATCTGATCAAAGGATCATCCCCGATGCCGAACAAGCCTGCGACGGTTTGTTGCAGCGTCATCGGATAATCACCCAACAACAAGCCCACGATCGATGCCGCGATAATGACCAGGATGAGTACCGCAGTAGTGCACAAGCTGGAACGATAAAAACGGATTCCGGCAAGGTGGACATAACGGCTCGGCGCGCTGGTATGCATTCTGTGCCGCATCTACACCGCTCCAATCTTCTTCATGCGCACCACGGCAATGAAAATCGGCCCACCCAGCACCGCTGATAACAGCCCAGTTTGTACTTCCTGCGGCATTATCACCACCCGCGCCAACACGTCGGCAGCCAACAAAAACACCGGCCCAATGACCACAGATCCAGCGAGGATCGCACGGTTATCGTGGCCGAATAGCCCACGCGCAGCATACGGAACGGCCAAACCGACAAACATCAACGGACCCACAGCAGCAGTGGCAGTACCAGCCAGAATGGTGATAGCGCTAAACGTCAGCACGCGGGTGCGCCAGACTTTCACGCCCAATGCCGTGCCCATTTCTTCCCCTAAAGACAAAGCATTCAACGACGGTGCCGAAGCAAAAGCACACACCAAGCCCAGGACAATAAACACCCAGATATGCTCCAGCACCGGCCACCCGCGTCCTTCCACGGAGCCAGCAGCCCAATAGCGAAACTCATTGAACGCATTCGCGTTAGACAAAATAATGGCCTGCACCAAAGAACTAATTGCCATGGAAATCGCCACACCCGCCAAGGTCAAACGCGCCGGGCTGGGTACCGAATGCCTACCCGCGCCACCGAGCAAATAGACCATGATGCTGGCCAGCAAAGCGCCGACGATGGCCAAGAAGATGTAATTGTTTATCCCTTGCACGCCAGCAAACGCCACCCCGGCAACCACCGCGATAGAAGCCCCAGCATTAATGCCCAGGATTCCCGGGTCGGCTAGTGGGTTGCGCGTTAACGCCTGCATCAACGCACCGGCCACACCGAGTGCGGCCCCCACCAACACCACCACGATCGTGCGCGGAAGCCGCTGCTGCAAAACCAAGGTATCCGTGGCGGTATCGCCGTTATTGCTTAACGACGCCCACACCTGACCAGGACTAATACTGTTGGAGCCGAATAATAGCGAGGCTGCGATCGCCACACCCAACACAGCCACCGCGAGCACAGTGGCTGGAAGAAAACTGATTCTCGTCATTATGGATGCGCACTACCCGCCGTGGAAATACTGCGTTGGGCGCTGGTATTGCTCTTCCCGACGATCACGGCGCAGTTGTAGCAGCACCCAGACATTGATCGCAGTGAGCCCCACCAGCAAAATCGCGCCACCGACGAACAAACCGATCACTGGTGCGCGCGCACCAGAAGCCTGCTGGGCAGCGGCCTGGGAAATAGCACTGGGCTGCGAGGGATCATCCGCATTTTTATCGAAGACGCCAGCGGTGCCGGTACCCGCGTCTTGGGCCAAGAATGCACCGTCGATGCCGATCGCTCCTGCACCGGCGGCACCGGCTGCAGCCCCGTCGCCAGTGTGTGTTCCAGCTGGCGCGACAGCACCAGCCGCACGGCCAGCACCACCGCCACCACCGGAATTACCAGCAGCACCAGTGCTTCCTGCAGCCGTAGATCCAGCTCCGCCACCTCCGGCGGCAGCACCACCTGCACCAGCGTTACCTCCGGAGCGTGCTGGTGCCGCAGCACCTGCCCCTTGGTTCCGCGCAGCCGGTTGACCTTGCCCACGAGCCGGAGCCTGTCCCTGGTTGCGTGCTGGCTGGTTACGGTTGGACTGGGCCGCACCGGCTTGGTTGTTGCGTGCCGGTTGATTCTGGCCTGCACCACCAGCTTGGCCTTGCGGACGTTGGCCACCTGCACCAGCACCAGCGTTGCCGCCAGCACGGGCTACCACCGTGAAATCAGAACCGGCGCGGGCGGTATATCCCAAGTTGTTTTCGCCACCAGTCGCTAGGTAACGCAACCAGTGTCCGCCGGGTGCCATGGTGCACGGAATCTGCAACGAGCCAGAGGCTGTGCCGCCGCTACCAATGCGCTGGGTCTGTACGACTCCCGCGCCGTGGGTGGCTTGATCGGTTCCGTCGCCGTCGTCAATTTTGATGTGTACGGTTTCGCCAGCAGGAAAGCCCGCGACGTTCCAGTTAAGCGTGCCGCATTGTTCTACTGTTCGCGGGCTCACGCTTGTCGACGTACCCGGCGTATCCGCGGATGCTCCTCCCGGTGGCAATGCCGCCGCGGGAAAAGCCGTGGCGACTACTGCCCCGGACAACACCGCGACGAGACTAATTCGGCGTACTGCCTGCAGGAACTTCTGCCCACTCATGATCATCTTTTCTTCACATCCGGTCTTGTGACTCTGGTGTTAACTGACTTTGCTGTTATCCCGCGCCAATTCAGCGTTTCTTTCGGGCCACGAGCCCCACTGCGACCGCCGCGACTGCCGAAATCAGCAGGCCAGCCGCAATCAAGCCCCAGTCCGCTGCGCTCATGGCGGAAGCACTAGCCGTCGCCAAGCGTGGGGTGGCTGCAGTGCGTCCCATGCTGTTTTCCGCCAGCTGATTACCCAGGTCCAGGTCCACCCAGCCGAGCAAGCCGGAATCGTCGCTGATGGCTAGCGTGTATGAGCCGTCGGGAAGCCCAGAGGTATCGAAGGCAATCTCGCCGAATTCGTCGACCTGCGCCCAACCAACCGGGGTGGTTTTTGTTTTGTCGTCGGTGTAGATGTGCAGGAATACCCAATCACCAGGTTGTTTTGTCGGCAGTTGGATGTAGACCAGATCACCATCAAAGACGGCAGCCAGGCCACCCGAGTTGCTCTCATCCAGATCTTCGCGCTTGTCGACGGGCTGGTTCGGTTCGTGCTCAGGCTTAGCAGGCCAATGACTGGCAGGGTTGTCCGGTTGCTGGATCGCCGAGGCATCAACCGCAAAGTTTGTTCCCGCTGAATTTTGGGCGCCACCGTTATTCGCAGCGCTAGCCAGTCCGGCTGTCGGAGCCTGCGCGATACCCGCGCTGACGTTATCGACCGTCGAAGCTTGCACTACCCGGTAGTTCTCATCGGCATAATCGCCATCAGCAGCTAGCACGCCATCGTCATAGTGCGCGGCTTCTGCATAGCCCGCATCAGCCTCGGCGGGGTTGGCGACGAGTGTCGAGTTTTCCACCTGTGCCAGCAGTTTTTTCAGCTCGCCATCCAGCGTGCCTACCGCGGCGGTGAATTCGTCGATCTGCTTCGTCCCAGATTTATTCGTCCCAGAATTAGATGTCGCCGCCTGACCAGCAGCACCGGTGTCTCCAGTGGCCGCACCAGTTGTTCCAGCTGCTCCGGAAGCACCGGCATTGCCTGTAGTGCCGACAGTGCCTGCTGTACCCGAGGTACCTGGGCGTGGTGCAGAAACCGTTGGGTTCTTCGGTTCCCACCAGTTCCACCCCAGCACCGCGTTTTTATTGTCTTGGTTTCCACTCTGGATCACCAATTTCAATGCACCTTCCGGCACACGAACCGGTTTGCCATTGACGGTGTCCAGCGGCAGGGTGAGCTCGCCTTTATCGTCTAGACGCGCCCAGTAATTTCCCCACGGCAAGCGGGGTGAGCCATCAGCGATATAGGTGCTGGCGAAAACCCAGTCGCCCTTTTTGCCACCGTTGACGGCTACGCGTAGGGAGTTTTTATTCTCGGTGATGCTCAGATCGTGTTCGCTGCCCTTCGGAATATCCTCGTCATAGTGGACAGGCTCCGGCGGCACCGACGGGCGGTACTCACCGACGACAAAAGGCAACCGGGTGGTAAAAACCGGGTCGTTTTCTTGCAGGGAACCAGACAGCACCTGGATGGTGTGCTCGCCTTCCTGCAAAATGTTTTTCGAGTTCGCAGGCGTCGGCAAGTCCAATTCCAGGTCCAGGGTGCCGTTTTTTGGATCGGCTTGTTCTACGTGCCAGATCGTGGCGTTGGCGTATTTGCCATCGGTTCGGGTGACCTGTCCGGCATTGAATTTGAAAGCCACGCGCGCGCCGCCGGATTCGGTATTACAAAAACCAGCTCCGGTGATTTTTACTTTTCCATCCACGGCTAGCTTTGCGGCTTTGATTTCTGGTTTCGGTGTGGTGTTGGTGCACGCAATGATTTCTTTTTTCGGTGGCACATATTCCACCCCGCCGACTACCAACCACGGGCTGGTCAAAGAATGCTGCTCTTGCCCCGCAATCAGGCCGCTGGCTGCGTTGACGCGCAGAGCTTGCCCCGCCTGCAGGTTACTCGGCAACGTGATTTTTTCTTCGAAATTGCCGTTGCTATCGGCATGAAACTGCGCCCAGATGGTGTGATCCGGTTGCCCATTCCCCGGGTGGTTAATGATATCTTGGGTGCGTGTGAGCTGCGCGTTGTTTTCCACGTTCAGTTTTACGGTGATGGTGGAACCGGCACCCCATTTTTGCCCGCGCACCACCGCTTGACCACCAGGAGCGACGTCTTTTTGTACCTGCAATACGGTGCCGTCTTTTTCTGCCTGCACCACGGTGATGGTGCCAGTATCTGCCTGGTTTTGGGCTTGCGTCTGCGCCTGGGCCTGCGGGATCAGCGGCGAATTGGGGGCCAACCCGACCGCTGGCATTCCGGCAAGTAGTACACAGGAGAATCCAGCCAGTACAGCAGGGCGGGTAAAGAAACGATTGCGGGAAGCAAAAGGCTGAGAAGAAAGCATGGGAGGCGATCCTTAAATGAGAGCCAGTAAATGAGAGCCAGTGTGGGCACGAGCTTTACTGGGGGCTAAACCAAAGCGGCGTTGATGTCATCCAAAATTTTGTGCATGAGCAGCGGACCACCGGTGGACGTCCAGGCCGAACCATCGACCGGGATGATGCGGTTGGCTTGGAAGGCTTTCAAATCCGTGAACCCAGGGACTTTTTGCGCTTCCTGGATGCTCTTGATGGCATCGTCGACGTCTGCGGCTCCACCGGCTTCTGGGTTATCCACCGAAGAACCGCCCAGGGTGCCGAAGAAAATATAATCCGCGTCGATGTCACTCAGGTTTTCCAGCGAAACCGGCTCGGAGTGGCCGCGGCCTTCGCGATCCTGATTGCTCGGACGTGCTAGGTCAAGATCGTCCAGCGCACGCCCGGCAGGCAGGTCTTTCAAAATCAACGCCGGGGAATTTCCTTGCCACCGGACCACGGAGAACGTGGAGTCTCGGTACTCGTGCAGGGCATCTTTGAGTTGCGCAGCCTTCTCGTCGTAAGCATCGAGTACGTGTTGGCCTTGTTCTTCCATGTTCATCGCTTCGGCGGTCAATGCGAAGTTTTCTCGCCAGTCCCCGCCTGCGTAGCCGGTAAAGACCACTGGTGCGATCTCACGCAAAGCTGCGATGATCGGTGGGTTGTTGTTGATGGAGGTGGCATCAACCAAAATTAAATCTGGGTTAGCGGCGCCAATAGCTTCAAAATTTGGTTGGGCAACCGCGCCCAGTAGTTCGAGATCACCGGCTTGTTCCTGCAGGTAGTTCGCTACCGTGCCCTGGCCACGTCCAGTCACGGTGCCCGCGGGTCGCACGCCCAAAGCCAACAGGCCATCCAACGTCGGTTCGGATAATGCGACGACGCGTTCCGGATGCTCCGGGACGACAACTTCGGTGCCTTCTACATCTACTACCACTCGACTTTCCCCGTCGACAGCCGCAGCCGAAGAATTCCCCGATGCAGACGAACAGGCGCTAAGCCCCAATGAGGAGAGTACGAGCACAACCAGCGCACTCATTGCATGTGAGCGTATTTTCATGGCAACGCAATAGCCTTTCGCATGTGAAAAATAATCGGGGTGGGAATTGGGATGAGGCGTTATCGACGACGATGCCGACAAGCCCGAGCGGTAGTAGATGGAGAACGCACCGCGGAATGAGCGCCTGCCCTGTAACAATTGCTGTGCTCATGACAGTGTTTGTCGCAGTGACCGGCGTTCATTCCGTCAGTCGGGTAGTCCGCGGTGAGCAGACCGCCTAGTTTTTAGCGCAGGTGTGGCGGAACCAGGTGGCTTGGGATGATTCCGATGTGTACCAGGTGCTTGACCAGCTGGCCGACGCCGAATGCCAGCGCACCGAAGCTGAATACGCCGAGTGCGAATTTGATGACGTCGCCGAAAGAGTTGGACTTCGGCAGCTTGAACTGAGAAGACCCAGATGGCTTCGGCTTAGGGGTTGGCTTTGCGGTATTCTCTGGACCCTTCGGATCTGCTGGAGCTCCAGCTGCCCCTGGGTTGTCTGCAGGAGCATTTTCTCCCGCAGGAGCATCGTTTGCCGGAGGGGTCACGTTGCCTGGCTGTTCTGCGTTGCCTGCACCTGCAGCTGGAGCGCTCGGGGTGCCCGTGAACTTGTAACGGTGGATCTGATCGTTGTCGACGCCTTCAGCACGAGAGCGCTTATTCACGGCATAGACGGATCCATCCGGGCCAACGGTGACGTGGTTTGCGTTGGCACCCGCTGACAAGTTAGCCACTACCTCGTGCGTATTCGCATCGATGACAGTGACGGTCGCAGCCGCCCGGTTGGTGACGTATACGCGGTTGTCTTTCGCGTTGTAGGCAGCGTTCAACGCGCCAGCACCGGTTGGTACTTCCTTGATGAAGGCACCATCTTTGGCATTGATGACCACGACATTGCCGGATCCCTGCGAAGCCACGTAGAGGTGGTCTTTACCTGGAACATAGGCCACACCGGATGCACGATCGACCTTGTCACCCAGGTCAAAAACCTGGATTTCGTCGTTATTGCGCACGTTGATGCGGGCTGCCTTCGGGTTCTGCAGCGAAACGGTGTACAGGTTGCCGGTGGTTTGATCCAGGTCCATCGACATCACCGATGGCATACCAGGAACGTCAATCGAGCGAACCAACTTCTTGTCTTTGGCGCTGAAGACATCAATGCGGCCGGCATCTGCCTTACGGTCAACAACCGAGACATAAGCGAGCCCAGTGCTTTCGTCAACGACAACATCGCGAGGGTGGGTCGTGCTCTTCTTCTCAAATTGGTGTACTAGTTCCAGGTTGTCCTGGCGGTAGACAGCTACTTGGTCGCTGCGAGTATTGGTAATCCAGACCAGACCGTTCGCATTGTCCAGGCCGATGCCGTAGGCAGCAGGAGTGCCGTTATCCAGCTTCTTTTCTGCTTTGACTTCCAGGGTGGTGGCATCCAGCTTGTAGATGGAGCCGCTTTCTTGCGGTGGGCGGCCATCGCTGCGGGCGACAAAGACTTCGCCCTTGTTGTTGACCGCGCTCTGGTACAGGCCAGGAGCGGTCTTCGAGGTTGTGATCTCGTAGCTTTGCTCGTTATACGTGGCTTGCGAGGCCGAAATCCGTTGAGTCAGTTCACGGGTTTTGGTTTCGCCGTCAACTTCGTAGCTGAACTGCACCGGTGCGCGGAACGGTGCATCGGTAGGGATCTGCACGTCCTTGATTTCGGCAACGCCCTTGTCGTCGGCAACAGCGCTTTGGCCTTCTGCCAACCAGTTCTTGTCTGCGGTGCCGACGGCGGTGATCTTTGAGCCTGGCTTCAGGTTCACACCGGTGAACGTGACTTTCGCTCCCTGCGCAGCATCGTTGGTCACGTTGCCAGCAGACTGAACCTGCACGGTGGCTACGGCTCGGACTGGGTTCTCGGTACCGGAGCGGAAACCAATCGTGTGCTCACCTTCCAGTGCCTGACCAGGCTGCAGAATCGCGGTACCTTCGACGGTGCCGTGCTCGCTGATCTGCAGAGAATCCTTGGTCTCGCGACCTGCAGCGAACTTCACTGGGGCGTCGCCAAGCTTGGCGACGACGTCCTGGCCTGCTGGGAAGCCTTCCAGCTTAAATTTCACATTTACCTGACCGGCCTTAGTGCCGCGTCCATCAGCACCGAAAGTGGTGGCCTGTACGTCAACAACCTTGGCAGCGTTGTCAGTTTGTGCTGGTGGTACAGCAGGGGCAGGGTCCTGGTTAGCTGGAGGGGTTACAGCACCTGGCTCTGGTTGTGGATCCTGAGCAGCAGCTGCTGGTTCTGCGAGGGTGCCACAGGTGCCTGGCTGGTCACCTTCGGCCAGCACATGGATTTCCGTGGCAATGCTCGCTTGTAATGGAGCAGCACCTAAAACCCGAATTTCGTATTTGCCAGACTTCAGCGGCTTTCCTTGGATATCCGTGGTCGGCAAAACCAATTGAGTTTCAAAGGAACCATCCACCAATGGTGCTGGAAGTCGCAAATCAGTTGGTCCTGGATTTCGTTCAAGACCAGCACCTGCCGATTGATTCTCAGCCCACCAGAGGCTATTCGCATTGAGTTTGAAAGTAAGGTAGCCATCTTCCCCACGTGGAGCGAAGCCAGTGCCTTTCACGGTAACAACATCACCAGGCTTGTAGTTTTTCTGTTCTACCGTGAGGGCGCCTTGACCGCTGGTTGGTCGCGCGGTGAAGCTCGAGCACGTTTGTGCATCCTGTGCGAATGCCGGGGTGGTCTGTACAACGGCCAGGCCGCCGAAAGTGACGCTGGCTGCCATCAAACCAGCGAGAGCACGCTGCGTGGCCCATTTTTTCGGGGTGTGATTATTCACGCAAAACCTTTCTGTCAACAGGCCCCCTCGCACAGCAAGGTTTCCTGTAGGAGAATCTGTAAGAACTGGCAATAGCCTGAAGTTTGTGAAAATCTTCTGGCAGTCTCCAAGTCGAGATCAGGTTAAACCATGAGCGGGATTCAACAAAGGCTTGCCGCACCTTAAATTCATAAAACCAGCCTCACCTCAACCATAGTTACAAAGATTAAGTTGCATATCCAACTAATGATTGAGATATTGCCGCAGCTCAACCCACATCAGAACACAAAATGCAAACTATTCAGGGTGCCTGAACATTTTTTGACAAGGGGCTAATTTCCGGGGGTAGCACACGGCACAAACCACGCTGCGAGTCAAAAAGCACACAGTCGATTGCGGACATAAAGTTCAGGTCAGGCTAGCCAAAACTATGACCAAAATTACGTTGCTGTGCCGTCGACTTTAATCAAAACTAAAAACATGCATGCAGTCATTACCGGCGCCAAAGGCGGAATCGGGCGCGCCTGCGCCAAACTTTTCCACTCCCACAATTACGCGGTGAGTAGCTGGGATTTGCCAGAGGTAGACATCACCGACGCCAATTCTCTCGACGACGCGTTAGCAACCGCAATCAGCACACACGGGCCAATCCACACACTCATCCATTGCGCCGGGATACTACAACCCGATACGCCGTTATCGGAACCCGAAATTTTCAGAAGGCACCTAGAAACCAACGTGCTCGGAGTGGCCAATACTGCCAGCCGAATCGCTACGCACATGCTGCAACAACCGGAAAGTTTTCGTCGGCAAGCGAGTCTGGTGATCATCAGTTCCAATGCGGCCACGACCCCACGGTTGGCCATGGCCAGTTACGCGGCTTCCAAAGCCGCTGCAACCTCATATGCGAAATCGCTCGCGCTGCAACTAGCTCCGCACCATATTCGCTGCAATATCGTCTCGCCCGGCTCCACCGATACTGGGATGTTGCGCAGCATGTGGCACGACGGCACAAGCGCAGACCAGAATATTTCTGCGATTCTCGCAGGCAACCCGGAGCAATTCCGTCTCGGCGTACCACTGCAAAAAATCGCCACCGACGACGAGATCGCCCAAGCCTGCTATTTCTTAGCCTCACCTGCCGCCAGCCACATCACCATGCATGACCTGCGCGTCGACGGCGGGGCCACGCTAGACAGTTAACGTGCGCACATGCTTAAGAAGCTGCGCACGCCAGGACACAAAATCATGGCCGCCCTCGTACACCGTAAGAGCATGCGGCCAGCTGCAGCTTTCCAGTTTGCGCGCTAACAAAAACGCTTTGGCGACACCGACGTCTTCGCGCACACCTACATCAATCTGGATTCGCGGCATGACCGGCTGCGATAAAAACTCCTCAGTAATCCAGCTGTAATTCTGCAGATTATTATCCGTCGGTACCGCCTTGCGATCGGGCCGCCACCATAGCGACGGCGATTGGACCACCACCGCGTCATAGGCATCGGGATACAACTGTGCGATACGCAATGCTGCCAAGCCACCCAGCGATTGCCCAGCTAGGATGCGGTGTTCTGGGCGCAATTCCACGCCATTTTCTGCAGCCAGCGTCGCGACGTATGCAGTCAGCTGTGTGCACACGAATGCCAAAAATTCTTCATCCAGCCCCAGGCGATGCACGCGTTGCGCATTGGAATCATTCACAATCGCCAGCACCGCTAACTGCCGTTTCGAGTTTTCATTCACCGCGGCAATATGGGCGGCCAAGTTGGCTTTCTGCCAATTTTCGCCGTCGAAAAGCGTGAGTAGACCAACTTTTTGCGCCCGCTCATCGCCCGTGTCAGCAGCGCCGTGCATGTCTGCAGCTGGCAAATACAGCAGAAACCGCACGTCATCCAGTTGACCAGGGATTACACGCATCTCCTGCTTGCCGACGGGCAGTGGCTGCGAAATCTCCGAAAGCCCAAAGCCATCCTCACACCACAAGGTGCGGATCGCGTGCGGGTCGCACATCGTGGCGGTGCGGTGGCCTTCAGTAAGTTGAAAACCATAACTGCCCTGGTACTCGGATGATACTGCCACCGAATGAGTCCAGATATCCGTACCTGGAATGTGCGTCATAGCTCCCAGGTCGTATTTTAATTTATCCGTGAGCCGGTTAATGTGCAGGTGCAGGCCGGTCTCCCGGAGCTGGGCCGCGGGAGGAAGCCGTTGGCTGGTCGCAGCCTGTAACTCGCTATGGCGGACCGCAAATATATAAGACGAACCATCTTGGCTGCAGCGGGGAAAACCGCCGGCTGCCACATCGTTCCAGACTGTGTCGAGTTGGGTCGCCCCCGTCGCCGCGCTCGTCGGACCGGCCGAACTTATCCCACGTACAGAATCGGCAGAACCAGCAGAATCTGCTGCAACGGCCTGCTCCAGTTGTCGACGCAGTTCTGCTTCCTCACCCGGTAGCACGTTCATGATTGCATAGGCTACCGTAAATTGAAATAAAAGAAAGACCTCAGGAAAATCCTGAGGTCTTCAAGCAGAGCTCTCAGAGCCAGTCTTTACTAGCTCTTGTAAGCTTTAGAGCTCACCCGACTTAGCGCTCACTCAGCTGGGAGTCGATGCGCAGGATGCCGGATCCGTTGTCGCCTACCAGCTCGAGCTGGTCGATGATCTCGGAAACAGATGCTTCTTCCTCGATCTGCTCGTCCAAGAACCAGTTCAGCAGGGTGCGGGAGTCAACGTCGTCGATCTCGTCAGCCAAGCGAACGATGTCGCGGATCTGGCCGGAAACCTTCTTCTCGTGCTCCAGGGCGGCCTTGAAGGCATCCACTGGCTTCTCGATCTTCAGATCATCAACGCTGATCTCGCCGATCTGTGGCTTCTCGTCGCGATCCAGCAGGTGATCAGCGAACTTCTGTGCGTGCTCGCGCTCTTCGTCAGCCTGCTTAAACATCCAGTCACGCATACCAGGCAGGGACAGCTCGTCGAGCTCGTATGCCAGCTGGGTGTAAATCAAAGCAGCACCGTGCTCATTGGTGACCTGCTTGTTCATCAAGTTAAACAGCTTCTCGTTCATGGAACGATCACACCTTTCTAAGAAAATCAATTCCGAAACCGTCTATCCGATTCCGTGTGCTTTGTTGTGGTTCCCAGAATACCAACAACGCCGCGAAATGCTAACCCTATGAATGTTGGGTAAACCGATAGGTTCTACTAATCCACCTTAGGGCACACAACCCTGTTACCTGCAGGAATACCTAACAAAGGAAACCCAAAATCCGCTAGTCAACCCCAGAATAGGGGGCCCTAAATTAGCATCCTCGCATGGTTTAGTAGCTCACTCGGCGCCATTTTTAGCCTCTTGCCGACGCCGAGCGCCACCGAAAATCGCGCCGGAAACCACCCCATTTCGGGGGTAAAAACGCGGCCAAGCGCAACCACGTCAGCCTCCCCGACCAAGTGCATGCACCTTCCACCCGGCACCGCGCCAGCGCACGAGGTCCAGCGCATTGCGAGCATCAATCAGCACCGGTGTGGCCACCATCCCCGCCGCCCACACCGGGTCCAGCTCCCGATACTCCCGCCACTCGGTCGCCAGAATCACCAGATCAGCCCCAGCCACGCCGTCGGCAAGCGAGTCCGGATACTCCAACCCGGGATACACCGCGCGCGCATTAACTAGCGCCTGCGGGTCACACACCCGCACCCGCGCACCACGCAGCGCCAGCTCCCCAGCAACCGCCAGGGCTGGGGAATCGCGCACGTCATCAGAATTCGGTTTAAACGCCGCCCCCAGCACAGTGATCACAGCACCAGACACCGACAGGCCCTTCTGCGCCAATAACGTGCAGGCAAGTTCCACCACACGGTGGCGCCGACGGGTATTGATCAGCTCCACCTGCCCCAGAAACGCCAACGCATCGCCGGCACCGAGCTCGTCGGCACGCGCCCGGAACGCCCGCACGTCCTTTGGCAAACAACCACCGCCAAATCCCAAGCCAGCGCGCAAAAATTGGGGCCCGATACGCTCGTCATAACCAAGCGCTTCCGCGACGGCGGTGACATCTGCCCCGGCAGCCTCACAGACTTCCGCAATGGCGTTAATAAAGCTAATCTTGGTGGCCAAAAACGCATTCGCCGCGGATTTCACCAACTCAGCGCTCGCCCACGGCATCACCAAAAACGGCGTTCCACGCTCCAGCGGCAGCCGGTAGACCTCACGCAGCGTCTCCACGGCAACGCTGGCAGCTGTCCCCGTGCCCACCACGATCCGGTCCGGCTGCAACGTATCGGCCACCGCATGGCCTTCGCGCAAAAACTCGGGATTCCACACGACATCGACGGTGGCTGGGCTATTACTGCAGGCCCGTTCCTGCAGCCGCGCGGCCGTGCCCACCGGCACCGTAGATTTGCCCACCACCACGTGTTCACCCCGCAACAGCGGCGCCAGCTTGTCGACGACGGCCTCCACCGCGCTAGTATCGGCCGCCGGGCTCGCAGCAGATTCCGGCGTGCCCACAGCAATAAAATGCAGCTGCGCAAAATCCGCGGCCTGCTGGTAATCGCAGCTAAAGCGCAGCCGCCCCGAATCCAGGCCACGGGCAACCAGCTCCGCGAGCTCGGGCTCAAAAAACGGCACCTGCCCGGCCTGCAGCTGCGCCACACGCGCGGGCGTAATATCAATGCCCAGCACCTCATGACCAGCCTCCGCCATGCACGCGGCATGCGTAAGCCCCAAATAGCCCAGGCCAAAAACAGTTAAGCGCACGCAACAACCCTCAGGCGGTCTGAACGCACTTAGCGGAAATTCAAATATGACTTCGACGGCGTCGGCCCGCGCTGCCCCTGGTATTTCGAGCCCAAAGCCCCCGCGCCATATGGCGATTCCGCAGGTGAGGTCATCGCGAACAACGCCAACTGGCCCACCTTCATGCCAGGCCACAGCGTGATCGGCAAATTTGCCACATTGGACAATTCCAGGGTGATATGCCCGCAGAAACCAGGATCAATAAACCCGGCGGTGGAGTGCGTCAACAAACCCAAACGGCCCAGCGAAGATTTCCCTTCCAACCGGCCAGCCAGGTCGGCGGGCAGGCGGAACTGCTCCAGCGTCGCACCCAGCACGAATTCGCCAGGGTGCAGCACGAAACCTTCGTCCTCGCCGACTTCCCGCAGCGTGGTCAGATCTTCCATCTCCAGCTTCGGGTCAATGTGGGTATAGCGCGAGTTATTAAACACCCGGAAAAACTTATCCAAGCGCACGTCAACAGACGACGGCTGGATCAGCCCAGGATCACAGGGGGTGATCCCCAGCCGCTCGGAATCAATGGCAGCACGGATGTCTCGGTCAGACAGCAACATAGCAAGTATCCTATCTTTCCAGCGCTTGCCGACGCCCGGCAGGTGCTGGCTCACGCATGGGGTCTAGCCGCAGGTCACGATTGGCTGTGGATCATAAACGGTGGTCTGGGTATTCCGCGACACCTCAGCGCCGCCCAGGGTGCGGATCACGCGGGTATCAGACGTCGTAAAGCCGGGGATGCCGGACGTTGGGATGCAGTTGGAACCACTCACGGTCTGCTTCGGTGGATTGGTGTGCGCCCAGCGGCCGCCACTGATGGATTCCACCTCGTATTCCTTCACACCCATCAGGCGCACGGTCACGGAACCACCGCCGACGCTCGATTCAATGCGCACCGGGTGGTTGGAATTGTTGCGGAACTTCAGGTCGATCACGCCGTCGTACAGCGTGGCCTCACGCCCCGCCGGGTACCGAGAAATGTAATAACTGTGCGGGGTGTGGGCAACATCTTCCATGGCCGCAAAATAGGCCGCGTTATACAGCGTGGTGGCGTACTGCGAAATACCGCCGCCGACGGCAGTGTCCGCGCGACCTTCATAGATCACGCCGGATTCCACATAGCCCTGCGCGGCGGTGCGCGAACCGGTGGCCTGGTT
The DNA here is from genome assembly GCF_000375525.1 of Corynebacterium propinquum DSM 44285. GTDB lineage: Bacteria > Actinomycetota > Actinomycetes > Mycobacteriales > Mycobacteriaceae > Corynebacterium > Corynebacterium propinquum. Next base: position 14,315 of record NZ_AQXC01000006.1, on the reverse strand, counting down.
CACGGAAAAGGTCTCACCCGGCGAGACGATGGTGCCATTCAGCGCGTTGGAAATCACCGAAATATTCGTACCCGAGGCTGGGGAATAACCACTGGTGGTGAACTCACCGACCACCTGATCGAAGGTAGAAGATTGCGCATCTGCAGTAGTAAATGTCGCCGGTTGATCCTGGTAGATGGCATCCCATTCGCGGTCATCGCCAAGCACGCGATCGGCAAAACCAGCCATGGTTGGCTCCCAGTTGATCACCTCACCGTCAACATGCGGGGTGACCTGCAACTGCCCACCGGACATTGCCAGGCGAGCGTTTTTCATCGGACGCTCGGACTCGGCTAAGCCGTCGCCCAGAATCTCTTGCGCCTTGGCTGCATCGACGCGTGGTTCCAGCTGGCCTTCATGCGCCTCAAAGTGCACGAACTCGCCGACGCGGGCAGGTTCAATCGTCGCCGTAATATTCTCCCGGCCGTGCACCTTCAGCGGGCCGGATACCGCCTTCGCGGCTGGGCCTTCGGCAATCGCATCGACCTGATCCTGGTTGATCACCGGCTCGATTTCGTTGGTGTCCACCGTGATGCCCTCAGGGTCCAGCCACGCGGTGGTCACCTCTTCTTGCAGGTGTGCGCGGTCAACTTCCTGGCCCGGCACGGCATCATGCGGTTCGACGTTGCCGGCTTCCAAGAACACCGCACCATCTTCCGGCTCGCGGTAGAGTTCACCGAGCATGCGGTCCAATTCTGGGTTTAGCGCCGCCTGATCTTCGGCGGTTTGCACGTCGACTTCCTTCGTCGCACGGAAGAAGCTGGCAAGACGCACAAACGGGTTCATCGACTCATCAGGAATCGCGGCAATGGTGCCTTCCAGATCCAAGCGCAGACCCGCGTGTGCAGGCACAAATTCCGTGGTTTTCTCGCCAGCAGCAACGCGCACGGGTTCGTTTTCGGCCTCACGGAGTTCGTCGTCAAGCTTGGCCAGAGCATCCTCGCGCTCCATGGAGGAAATATCGACGCCACCCACGGACGTCGCGCGCGGGATTTTGCCCTGATTCGTGGAGACATCAATGGCGTAGGCAACGCCAGCAATGACGAAAAGCCCGACGAAGACGCCGAGCACAATCGCCACACCTTTGAAACTTCTCGATTTCGCCGAATTCACGCTTTACAGATTAACCGCTCACCCACCTGCTTACTAGTTAGGATGTGCGCAGTACCCTTGCCGACGCCTTCCACATACTCTTGCCCCATACTCTTGCCGACGCCTCCCCACATCCGCGCGCAACGCTATTAGGATAGAAAGCTATGAGTTCCGATTCCCGCGAACAGACCATGCTCATTGCCTACGACGGCTCCGAAAACGCCGACCGTGCGCTCGAATACGCTGCCAAGTTGCTCAAGCCCGGCACCGTGCAAATCTTGACTGCTTGGGAGCCGATCGCCCGCCAGCAAGCCCGCGCTGCCTCGCGCACCGGCATGCACCAGGCGACGATGACCTCCGATAATCTGGAAGACGATCCCGCCTACGCCGAAGCCGTGCAAGTCTGCCGCCAGGGCATCGCTGCAGCTGAAAAGCTCGGCATGTATGGCAAGGCGCATCTGGTGGAATCGGCCACGACCATCGCCTCGGCGATCGTGGATGCGGCCCAAGAACTCGACGTCGACGTGATTATCACCGGCACCCGCGCGCTGACCGGCTTTCGTGCGCTGTGGTCGCAGTCGACGGCGGAGACGATCGTGAAAAACGCCGGGGTTCCGGTGCTGGTCGTGCCACCGGAAAATGAAGAAGACGATCCAGAATACTTCACCAGGGACGACTAAATTAAGGGATGATTCATCCCCAGGATTAAGGACGATTATTTATGGCCGCTGATTCTTCTCGCTCGCTCAACCGGCAGTCGCTGAACCGGCAGTCGCTGAACCGCCGCAGCCTGGGCCCGGCTCTGGGCAGCGCTGTCGTCGGCGTCGCGCTGGGCGTCGTCGCGATTTTGGGCATCGCGCAGTTTTCCGGCCAAGACACCATCTCTGGTACCACCCCGCCGGATGATGCCCTGTTAGGTGGTGCCGAATACGGCTCACGTGAGTAGGCCTGCCGTGCGCGCCCGCCTGCGCATTCGCGCCCACGCCACTCACCCACTTAGCATCCACGCCATAGTGTGGCTGGTGCTGGCCGCCGCGATGTTTGCCCAACCTGTCGGGCTTATCGCCGCGGATACTAAACACGATCTCACGGCCGATCCCGCCGGTTTCCTCGCCGCGGCCACCCACGCCTGGACGGATGTCTTCCCGCTGGGGCAGCTGCAAAACCAGGCCTATGGCTACCTGTTCCCGCAGGGTCTGTTTTTCTTGCTTGCCGACGCCATCCCGGACTGGTTACTTCCCGCCTGGGTGGCACAGCGGCTGTGGTGGACCATTGTCGCAGGCGTGGGTTTTTCTGGTTTTTATCGGCTCTGCCAGTGCGTTGTTCCTGGTTCTGACCGCGCCACCACGGCGTCGGCAAGCATCCGCGCTTTTCACATCATCGCTGCGCTGCTTTTCGCCCTGCCCCCGCGCACACTCACCACGCTGACCGCGATTTCTTCCGAGGCCTGGCCGGTGATGCTCGCCCCCTGGGTGTTGGTGCCGTTGCTGCGCACGGACAAAATCACGGGCCAGGATATCGCTGCGGCCACCATCCCCATCGCGCTGATGGGGGCGGTCAACGCCACCGCAACGCTGGCTGCCTGCATCCCGGCTGGCTTGGTAATTCTGTGGCGCAGGCAAGGCTGGCTGCTGCTCCCGGCCGCGGTCGCTGTGAGTGCCTGGTGGATCGGCCCGCTGCTGGTGTTGGGCAAGTATTCCCCACCGTTTACGGATTTCATCGAATCTTCCTATGTGACCACACGCTGGCTGAACCTGCTGGAAATTCTGCGCGGCACCACCCACTGGACGCCATTTGCCGATACTGAGCGCGAGGCCGGGTACTTGCTGGTCTCGCAGCCAGTGTTTGTGCTGGCCACCGTGGCGGTTGCGGCATGTGGGCTGGCGGGCTTGGCGCTGAGTGCTCAAGGCGCACAGGGCAGCTCGTGTGCCCAAGGCGCACAGGGCACCCGCCTGCGCTACCACGGGCTGTGGCTTTTGATGCTGCTGGTCGGTATCACGATCCTGGCCGCACCCTATGGGCAGTTGCTGGACGACGTCCTGGCTCCGCTGCGTAACCTGCACAAATTCGACCCGCTGGTGCGCATCCCGCTGCTGCTCGGCGTAGCGCACCTGGGCACTGTGCTGAAGGTGCCGCGCCTTAAACATCCGTTGACCCGGCGCGCGGCCGCAGGACTGGGCGTGGCGGTGATCGCACTGCTGTCGGTGGCTCCGGTGTGGTCGGGCCGGTTACTGCCGACGGGCGCATACCGCGAGGTGCCGGATTACTGGCAGCAGGCCGCGGATTTTCTCAACGACAACGTCGACACGCGTACCCTGCTGGTTCCAGAAACCTCGTTCGCCAGGCAGGAATGGGGGTGGACCCGCGATGAGCCCGCCCAGCCGTGGTTGGATGTGCCGTGGGCGGTGCGTGATGCGGTGCCGCTGCTGCCACCGGAGGCGATTCGTGGGCTGGATGGGGTGCTGGCCACGCTGGATCGCTCGGTGGATCCGTTGTTGCGTTTGGGCATCGGTGCGGTGCTGGTGCGCCATGACCTGGATTCTTCTGCCCAGCAGGAGCGTGCCGACGAGCTTGCCGACGCCTTGGACCGCTGGGCGCAGCGCCATGACTTCGGGGAGGTCTCGGTGTTTGTTATAGATGCGCAGCGGGATATGCACATCGCGCATGATCCGGTCACGGTGGCCGGTGGCGGCGAGGCACTGGCGGTATTGGATGCTATCGATGGCCCGGCTCCGCGCCGATTGGTGGACCATGCGGGTGCGGGGTCGGCGACGGAAGGGTCTGGTGCCGAAGACCCCAGTGTTGAACCCGGTGCTGAACCCAGTGCCGAAATCGTCACCGATACCCCGCTGCTGGTCGATCGTAATTTCGGCACCCTGCAGGGGGCAGTCTCTGGCCCGCTGGCCAGCCCGGATGAGGCCACCACGAAGCACCCGAGTGTGGATTACCCGAGCGTCGCCACGCCGCTGCCGGTGCGTACCCGCGGTGATGTGCAACTGCAGGCCTCGTCTTCAGCCGCAGATGCCACCGCTTTTGGGGGTGCGGATCCGGCGCGCTCGATCAACGCGGCGGTCGATGGCACAGACCAAGCCTGGTGGCCAGCCCCGGGTGATCCGGGAACGTTGCAGCTCCGCAGCACCGACGACACAGTCCACGCGCCGGAATTACATCTGACCACCACGGAGGATGCACGCCTGCGAGTACTGGCTTTTGCTGATGCGGACGCTGATGTGGGTGCTGATGACGCTGTAAATGCTAACGCAGCTCCCAGCGACGAGCCGATCCACACCATCACCGTGGAAACTGCAGCCGGCGAAGATACCCGCGTTGCTTTCCCGGATGATCTCCGTGCCAGCCGCATAGAAGTCCAGCTCAATCCGGAAACCCGCACCGGGGTCTCCGATATCCACCTGGACGGCCATGAGTTGTCGCGCCTGGTGCACGTCCCAGCTACCGCGAATGCTCGGCAGTTCGTCTTCCAGCGCCTGACGGTGGATACGGGTGTTGTGCAGCGCAGTTTCGAGGTTCCGCGCACAATGCAGCTGGAGATCCGTACCGACGATGAGCAGCCGGTCACCATCGACGGCACCGAATATTCTGCAGGTGAGACGGTGGAACTATCCGGCACGCACACCATATCTACTACGGCCGCGTGGGTCAGCCTGCGCGAGCCTGGCTTTGCCCCGACCGCGCGTTATGAGCCTGTCGATGGCCGCACGGTGCCGGGTGCTGTAGACGCTGAAGATGCTGTAGGCGAGGGCCGCCTGCTCGTCACCGGACGCGCGTTCAATGAAGGTTTACGCGGCGAGCTTGTCGACGCCTCCGGCACCGTCACCGAGTTGCAACCTACCAGCATTGATGCCGCTACCCAGGCGTTTGTGCTGCCCGCAGGCGCATCCGGCGAGTTTCGCATGAGTTTTGCCGGTGAGGCTGCGTACCGCACGTCCTTATTTGTGGGTGCGGGGGTATCGTTGGTGACCTTAGCCGCGCTGCTGTTGTTCCCACTCGCGCGTCCGACGGCCAACACCCAATTCACAGCAGCACGACGTCGGCACGCACGACGCTTGCTAGCCACAGAACTCACACTGCCTGCCTGGGTATTCCCAGTGGCCGCCGTTGCGGTCTCGGGTGCGGTGGTGGGCCCAGCAGGAGCGGTCTCAGCAGCTGCGGCGTGGGCGATCACGCGCTGGACGACGATCCGACCGGTGGTTTTAGCGCCAGCGTTGCTAGGGATTTGCGGGTTGTGGTTGGCGCGCGCACCGTGGCCGGATGCGCATTATGCCGGTGATAGTTTGCTCGCGGCGTGTTTGGCTGCCGGTGCGGTGGCCTGCCTGAGCCAAAGCCGGGCTGGCTCTTCTACCAAGGTGTAGCTGATAGCCGCGACCGCTACAGAAAGCCCCAGGGTAAGTGCCAGAATGATGACAAAACCGCCGCTGAACATCTCGATTCCTGCCAGCGGGAAGGCGATGGACAGCACCGCCACATGCCACAGGAACAGCGAATAAGACCAGCGCCCCACAGCTTGCACCGGCTGGCTCAGCAGCAGGCCAGACTGGGTAGGCCGCAGCGCATAAGGCACCACGATGCACGCCGCGAAGACAGTACCCAGACTGATGCGGATGGCGAATTCCAGGGGGCTCGGATGGGTAAGGCCACGCGGGCTGATAGCTTCCCAACTGGCCAGGAATAAACAAGCAGTGGCTAGTACCCAAAACAGCGGTTTCATGCCCAGGATGCGTCGTACCACACCTGGGCGCTTGGCGACGCCCGCTGATTCCGCCTCGGCAGCCAGCATGCCGACGACGAACCACAGCGTATAGGCCGGTGGCCAAATCTGCCGGTTCACACTCGCCGACCAACTAGCGCCATCGCTACCGTCGAAACCGGCCACAAACGGCAAAAAAGCCCAGCCCAAACTCGCGATCCCCACCGCGCACAGCAGGAGTACTCGCGTGCGGGCTTGCCAGCGCAGAAGCACCCAAGCGGTCAGTGGCAGGGTGAAATAAAAAGCGAATTCCACGCATAACGACCACAAATGTGTCAGGCCTGGTGCCAGCCCATCGGGAATATAGATCTGAGTGGCGGTCAGGTTAGCGAGTAGTTGTTGCCAGCTCATGGTGCTAGCCGCTGGCAACGCCAACGCCACCACCGCGACGCAGACGAGGTAAGCGGGTAATACGCGCGCGGCACGCTTGCGTAAAAAACCAGGGCCGATCGGCCTACGCCACAGCAAAAATGCGGAGAGCGCAAAAAACACAGCCACGAAATAATCAAAACGTTCCAGCACCACTGGCCCAGAAGCAGTCTGAAAATGCACGTGAGTGATCAACACCCCGACGGCTGCAAGCGCACGAATACCTTCTAGGCAGTCAATGCGCTGCGGAACTGATGCGGAGACACTGGTGGCGACCATGCGCTCAGGCTAGCAGTATTGATCGAACACGAGTGGAGCTCCGCATTGGGTGACGCCGTGCTCGGTATAACTCGTGAATTCTTTACTTCCCTGGTACTCAGTTTCCACAAAATTAATGTAGTTACAGTTTGTTACCCCAGTGGACATCTTTTTTAATTCATAAATGATGCATCCAAGTTTGATGTCCAGCACAATCTGCTCATCCACGATAACCTGTTCATTGTAAATAGAATTTCTTGTTTCGGTAAGTTTGATCCTTACAAAACGATCTACCAAAATCTCAAGCTGTCTTCCATCACTGTCCGGATCCATCGACCAAATCTGACATTTTTCGGGTGCCACACAAGTACCTAAATAGCCTGTCCCCGATAGTGGCTTCCAAATAGGATCCTCGTATTTTTCTTCTTCAGGTGTTTTCACCAATAGGCGCCATAGTCTATGTTCCATGATGTAACGGAGGCTAAAACTGTTGATGGTTAATATGTGGCGTTTTTCTTCCACGGCTAAGGGTTTGTCGTCGTCTGCACGTTGTGTATGGGGTTGCTTTGTGCTTACTATGCCATGCACCGAGTATGCAGGAAAAACAGCCCCAGCTAAAATCATTCCGAATAAGCCCGACTCCATAAAACTTACTCGTTTGGCAGTGGCACCCACATAATTCTGCAGGCGATCCCAGTAGTCACCGTTAATCACCTCATAGGAAGGATCACAAGATATTTCGGACTCAATGGGTCTAGTTTTATGCATAGTGAGAACATCTGTTGAACTAATTAATTCTGAATTAATCGGAATGCTCAATTTTTTATTTGGCATAAAATTCTCCAAATGGCCCGTATGGACGGTCATGTTCTGGAATCGCAAAGCGTTGCACTTTCCACACCCTCGCTAAATTATGCTGATTAGCGCCGAACTCCGTAAATGCAATTTCGCTCGCAGTAAACTCCCACGAAGAATCGATTGCCGCAGCATAATGCAGATAACTACACAAATAGCCCTCGCTAGGAAAATTGAACTCCATAGCAGCAAGCAAGAAACACCTAGGAACCACACTGATAAATAAAGCTTGTCCAACGAGATTATTATTATCGTCCACAAAGCTCACCAAAAGGTCTTCGGAGTTCGATATAAATTTGCTCGGCTTGCAAAAATCCCTGGGTTTACCCCAAATGGGAAGCCTCTTGAAAATCAAGTGACTCTCTGGCCGCAGCCAATAATTCGGCAAAACCTCTGGGTTAGCATCAAATTCTTGGTCTAATTCCCAAAAATTTACTTCTCCAGGGGGTTGTCTCGTGATCTTTCTAAAGAAGGCGTACGTCGGATTAGCATGTATTCTCCATTCTTCTTTTTGGCTCTCCCCAATCAGTGTCACACCGTGAATATCCATACGAGGTGAATAAATTCCGGAAAGTAGCTTTTTTAACAGTCGCCCTTCAACTTCCTCTATGCCAGAAGCTACAACTACTGCATCCCTGCCACGATTTTGTAACGATTGCTGCCAAAACTCTGAAGTAACAGCGAACATGCTTGCCCCTTACCTTCGCCCCAGTAAATAAACCCTATCCGCAACAGCATCTTGACGGTAATTAAATCACATCATAGATTAACGTCGATTCTTATTTAAGGAAATAAACATAAGTTACCGGCGCTATTTTGTTGTTCTCAACAAATTTTAGATAAAGACCTCTGGACTTCCGCTTAGTTTGGGCCTCAGCGCTTAAGAAGTTAACGTCGCAGGTATACTGCTAGCACTATGTTCCGTCGTGTCACGTTAACGGTGGCCGCTGCTGCTTTCTCGCTGGTGGTTGGCGCCGCCGCTCCGCCGCTGGTGATGACCTTCCACGATTCTTGGCCAGAAGGCACCACGGTGCACACGCGCACAGAAGACGCGAAAACCCAGCTGCTAGACACGGCGGAATTCGCTGCGGCAACCAGCAGCGCCGGGGCTGGCAAGCCACTTCCCCGCCCCGATGATTGCCCGGAAACGACGCCAACTTTTTCGTGTTATATCAACACCACTACCACGCACGTCGACAGTGAAATCACGCTGCTGCGCACCGCGCAGGATGCGGACGATCCAGCACGCCGTTCCGAAATTACAGCACGCCACACGCTACTTGCCGACGATGGCGCAGGCTCATCCACAAGCGACGATGCCACCAACGCGCGCCCCCTGGGTCACGCTGATAACGACGTGACCATCAACCGCGAATCCGCCATCGGCATCCCAGACCCTACCTCTCGCGTGCGGTTTTATGATGACGGTAGACCCGACAACACAGACACCCCCGTCGTCGACACGGGCCTGTTTGCCCGCCCAGGCATCTACTATGCCTTCGAACCGGATACGCAGAAGCGTTCCTATAATTTCTTTGATCTTTTCACCCAAGAACCACTGCCCATTGACTTCGCCGACACCATCGAGCAGGGCCAGGGTGAAGAAGGTGCTGAAGATGGTGCTGCCACCGCGGAGTTTTACGAATACCGCCACACCATTACGGCCCACCCGCTGCACAATTCCTTGCTGCGCGCGTATTCGCAGCCGCAGGATTTGCTCAGCCCGCCCACCCCGGTCTCTGCACTGTCACCGAAAATCCTCGACGAGCCAGCCGCGCAGCTTTTCGACGCCATGGAGATCACCGGCCCCGCCACAGATTTTTATACCGCCGACGAGCTTACCGACGACCGCGTCACCGGCGATCTATCCGCCGCGGATACCGTGACCATGCGCCCCTATTATTCTGTGGACCGCTTGGTGTGGGTGGAACCGATCACTGGGCAGATCGTCAACCGCGATGAACACTACGAGGTTTTTCTCGCTGCCGATGGCGCCCCGGCGCAGCCAGCCCCGGAGCGTACCGTGTTGTCCACGCACGCGAAATATGATTCCGCCTCCCGCGAGGAAGCACAAGACCTGGCCAGCAAGACAGTGCGCGTGGTGGAACGTTGGGAGGCCATTGGTTTTCTGGCCACTGCCCTCGGCATCGTCCTACTGGCAGCTGCGGTGTGGATGATCTGGCGACACCGGCACAGCCAGAAGCGCGCCCACGCTAACCACTCCGGCACTGACCACGCCAACACCGACCAATCTGACACCAGCCGCCCCGGCACCAATCCCAACGCCAGCAACCCCAGCGCCAGCTAGCACATGAACGCACGCCTGCTGATCCTCGGTTTGTGGGCCAGCCTGCTGGTTGGCGCTCTCACCTGGCCATTTTTCGCAGCTGGCGAACTAGCCTGGCGGGATATGCTCGTGCTGGATTCACCAGCCCTGTCGCCGTCGGCCTTTGGTTTTGGGGATCTGCCCGCGCGCAATGCCCCACAAGATGGCGTGCTGGCAATCCTCGGGGTGTTGTTTCCGGCGTCGTGGATAGTTCGGGTCTTGCTGATCGGTGGCGCGGCAGCCGCTGCGTATGCCGGGGCGCTCCTGGCGCACGAGCGCTCTGCCTCACTGCCCGCGCAGCTGACGGCAATGACCATCGCGGTGGCCAACCCGTTCGTCGTCGAGCGCTTATTGCAAGGCCAGTGGTCGTTGGTGCTGGCAGCCTGGCTGCTGCCGGTCATCGTGGCTCTGCGCACCCGTCTGGTCTGGGTGTTGGTGGCGGTGCTGCTGTCCTCGCTCACACCCACCGGCGCACTGTTTGCCACGCTCACTGCGTTGTTCGTCGTGCGTGACTGGCGTTCGCGCGTGCTCACCCTGGTAGTTGCGGGTTTGGCGAGCCTGCCGTGGCTGGTGCCGTCGTTGCAGGATATCCCGCATGCGGCCACGAGTAGTTATTTTGCCTTTGGCCCGCGGGCAGAAACCTACGTCAGCACGCTAGGTTCGCTGCTGGGCTTGGGGGGAATATGGAATGGGCAGGCGGTTCCAGCGTCGAGGTCGGCAGGGTTTGCGATTTTCGGAGTGGTGTTGTTTGCCGTGCTGTGGCTGGGCCGTCGCACGGTGCCGCGTGCGGTGCTGGCAATGGCGGTGCTGGGTCTCGGGGGCGCGTTGGTGGGCTGGCTGGCCCCGGAGCTGTTGTCTGCGGTTGATCCGGGCGTGTTGCGGGATTCGCAGAAGCTGGTGATGTTGGCGATTCCCGCGTATTGCTGCGCCGCCGCTGGTGTGCCGCGGTTGTGGGCATATCTGGCTCTCTTGTGTGCTGTGCTGCAGGTCGTCGATGCTCCTGCTGAGGTCTCGGTGCTGGCCCCGCGGGAGGTCACCGGCGGGTTGGATCAGGATTTATTGCAGCGTGCCGACGGCCGCACGGTATTTTTGCCGGATGCCCCGACGGTGGTTTCTGCGCCAGGTTGGGTAAGCATCAACCCGTACACGAAGGCCTTGCCGGTGGTCTATTCCGGTCAGCTGGAGGTCGACGGCGCGCTCGTCGACAAGCCATCACGACGCTATATTCTGGCGCAACAGGCGTGGGAGGCTGGCGATCACGAGCGCCTGCGCAGCTTGGGCATTGGGGTGGTCTATGCCGACGGTGTGATCACGGAAACGGGTGCTGGACCGGAACCGGTGCCGTGGGGGTGGCATGCCGGTTGGTTTGCCGCCTGGTTGCTGGTGTTGTGGTGGCAGCTGCGAAACCGCAAGGCAGGGAGAGCTCGCAAGGCGAGGAAAACTTACAAGTCAGAGAAAAATCGCAGGTGAAGGCGCTGAAGTTGCCTGAATTCTTCCCGGTTTTGCGTTCTAGCGATCTACTGTTAGACTTAGTTCTCGCTGGAGGATTCGACTAGCGGCCTATGTCACACGCCTGGAACGCGTGCGGGTTTCACGACCCTCGTGGGTTCAAATCCCACATCCTCCGCCAATATTAAATCTCGAGACATCGTTCCCAGAGCGGTGCCTCGAGATTTCTCTTTTCCACACCACAGCCCGGGCCTCAACGACGGGGTTAAACGACAAAAGTGTGTTTTTACGGCGTGTCGCCAATTCCCTAGATCTGGCCTTTCCGGATACCGATTGAATGTGTGTATTCAACATCGATACCCTGGTCGTAGAGGGCTGGCTGACCAGGTAGCTGGTTGGTGTGGTTTTCTTTGAGGATCAAGGCATTGACTTTGGCGAGTTGGTCTTGACCCCAGTTGCACTGCCTGGCGATCTCTAGTGGGTCGTCAGGTAGTTCTGTTTTGAGATATAGCCACCAATCGATCATGCGGCGTTTTTTGAATAGTGCTTTACTTTCTCGTGGGAACTCTAAATTTTCCGCCCCCTCCGATAAGTGAAATGGCTACAAACGCCAGGCAGAGAACCAGCTGCGGGGCAGCCACAAAAGCCAACACGGAGCGGAAGGAAGTAGCCTCGAAAGAATTGGCTACCGCCGCATACACAGCACCTGACATCATCTGAATGAAGAAAAACAGCCCCGTGGAGACTCCCGGCAAAGGAAGCGGTAAAGCGAGTTGCCCATTTTGGCTATACGGGATAGTCGCCCCCACCCCAATGAATTGGGTACACAAGATTGCAATCACGACCCACGCAGGAAGTAGCGGAGCGACCAAGCCCACCAAGAGAACCGCCAAGGCGACCAGACCGGAAACCATGATCGACGTATGTGCAAATTTGGTCGGGTTGGCGGTGTGCTTTATCAAATAACTTCCAAACCAATACCCTACTGCAGGCCATAGCATCAACACTCCATAGGAGATTCCCGTAATCCCATAGTTGGTTTCGAAGAAACCTGGAGATAGAGCCAAAAAGCCAAAATAGCTCATCCACACCAGGGCGAGCGCTGCCGAATACCATAAATACGAAAGGTTTGAGAGCGAAGCTCCGATGGACGATAGGGTCGAAGCCAAGGAAGGTAAAGAGGGCTCGTCGGCTTTCGCCGAACCCAAAAACCCGAGGCACAACAAGGACAGGGTAATCCCCAGGACGGCTAGCACCACAAAAATGGCTCGCCAAGGAAAAAAGAGGGAGGCCACTCCCCCTAGAAGGGGAGCTAGAGCAGGAGTGAGCGAAATGACCATAGTCAGGTTAGCTAAAGGTGCAATTCTGAACGCTGGATCAATACGTCTACGAATAATTAGACGGCAAAGAACAGTCGCCGATGTCCCTCCCAGGGCTTGAAGGAATCGCCCTGCAGACAGCGGGAAGATGGACTGGGAGAACGCACAGAGTATCGAACCAATACTGAACACAATTAATCCGAAAGCTTGAAGCTTGACCGCGTCGTATTTTTCGGCCAAAAACCCGCCCACAAACATACTGAGCGCATATCCGGCCATGTATATCGTCGTTGTCCATTGGAGCTGTGCCACATTGACGTTCAAGTCCGAGGCCATACGAGCGAACGACGGGGTGATTACGCTTAACCCCAATTGCGGAGCCATAACCACTAGCAAGAGAGTAATCATAGCCCCGGAGGAAAATTTCTTAGAGAAACTGCTATTTCCGTTAGACACGGGAAGCCCCCTTGCCTGCAGCAAGGGCGCACGCGATGCTTTGCGCGCGATTCCGAATCTTTGTCATAGCGCTAAGGTTACCCTCGTTTAGTGGACACCCTATTAGTACGGACCTTGTGTCCGTAGGAGAGGATGTTCATTGTGAGTTCGTCAAGGAAAAAATACACCCCGGAATACCGGCAGGAAGCTGCCAGGCTGGTCATCGAATCGGGACGCCCAATCGCTCATGCAGCTCAAAGAGGTCGGTGTAGCCGAAGGCCTTGTGGGCAGATGGGTCAAACTCGAGCGGGAACGCCAAGGCTCGGTAGATGGCCGCAGTGATGCCGATATACGAGCCGAAAATGCACGTTTACGTCGTGAGCTAGCTGAGGCCAAGATGGATAATGAGTTCTTGTCACAAGCCACCGCCTTCTTCGTGGCGTCGCAACGCGATCGGAAAAATTTGAGCTAATGCAGCAGGAGAAGGCGAACTACAGCATAAAACGAATGAGCAGGTTATTAGAGGTTTCTCGCTCTGGGTACTATAAATGGGTGCAGGTTCAAGCCAGCCGACTGCGCGGCGATGATAGCCGTCAGAGATTCCTCGACCAGTTGGACAAGCGTATTCATGACATCTGGGAGGATTCTGACGAAGTCTACGGTGCCCCACGGATTACTGCAGAACTCGCTGAGGATGGGGTCTATGTGAATCGCAAAACCGTGGCCAAACGCATGCGGATGATGGGTATTGAGGGCATCTCGCCCAGGGTGTTTGTTCCCGTAACGACGATTCAATCCAGGCGGAAGTCCACGCTTGTAGACCTGGTGAAAAGATTATTTGATCAAGGGCAGCTCAACCGGGTGTGGATGTCAGATATTACCTATCTACGCACCGGAGAAGGATGGCTGTACCTATGCGTTATCCGCGATGGACACTCCCGCCGAGTCCTAGGCTGGTCTATGGATAGCGTGCAGGATACTCACCTGGTTGAACGCGCATTACGCATGGCTTACACCCTGCGTGGTGATGTGCCTGAGGGGCTGGTTTTCCATGCGGATCGCGGCACTCAGTTTACGAGCGAAAAGTTGTGGCAGGTCTGTCAAGAACTAGGTATTGCTCAATCGGTCGGCCGTACTGGTGTCTGCTTTGACAATGCGATGGCCGAGTCGTTCTGGTCGACATTGAAGACCGAATTCTATGACCGGAGGAAATGGCGAACCCGTGACGAAGCCGGGAAGGCGGTGGCCCGCTGGATTGAGATTGTCTACAACCGGCGCCGTCGCCACTCAGCCATCGGGATGGTAAGCCCCGTCGATTTCGAAGCCCAGCTCGCTGATCAAAATGGTAATAAGAAAGCCGCTGCTTAACCCCTAAGCAGCTTAACAACGTGTCCACGACTTGCGGGCA
>NZ_AQXC01000005.1 GCF_000375525.1 Corynebacterium propinquum DSM 44285 | reverse complement strand
TGGCGCTGTCGTAGGTTGCTGGTCGGCCGTCCTCATGGCCGCTGGTAGCTTGTGTTTCCTGGCTGGCTAAGGTTTGTGCTTTGGTGAGTGCGTTCTGGCCCCAGTTTTGCTGCCTGGCGATCTCTACAGGGTCGTCAGGCAGCTGCGTGTGTAGGTACAGCCACCAGTCGCAGGTGATGCGTTGGTGCTCGTCGCGCAGTCCGCGGTGGGCGTGCATTAATTGCTTGATCTGCGAGTTCACCCCGCCTTCCAGGCTGTTGGTTGTGCGTTCTAAACGTTGGCCTTCTTTAGCTTGGGTGAGGTAGGCAAAGAGGTGTCCTTGTTGGCTCATTTTCTTTAGTTGTAGGTAGATTCCGCGGTGAACATCGTGGGTGTAGCACCATTTTTTGTTGCCGCGTTTGGATTTCGGAATCTGCTCGAAGGGCACGTCTTTGACGTAAGTCCTGGCTTTGAGCTGGGAGCTAAATACGGTGCCGAATTGGTGTAGTTTGACTGTCCATTTAGCTGCTTTATCCAGATTGTCAGCGGCGAGCAGTTCAAAGGAAAGCCGTTGTAGTGCTTTGCCCATCGGCGAGGTGGGGTGAAGGCCTGTGGCGCGTTGGATTGAAGTGTCCTGGGTTTTGTTCCTAGGCATTTACCTTGTTTTCCATTATTTCCCGGGACCCATCTTGTTCCCACAACGCGTCTTCAACCTCGACCGGGGTTCGCTACCCCAAGCTTTGATGAAGCCTTTCCTCATTCCACCATGACACCCACTCAAACGCCGCGATTTCTACCTCGACAACATCACCCCAGCTTCTGATATGGATCAGCTTGTTCTTGTGAGGGGGCCGTTGGGTTAAACGACAAAAAGTGTGTGCCAAACCCCGCATATCTACACCCCTAGCAGCACAAACCCCGAAATAATAAGCCCCACAAGCATATTCCACACCAAAAACCAGAAAATACCCACCCCAACACACAACTGTGCTAGCACCACACTGTTGGCTAAAACCATGCCAACAAACCGACCACGATGCCCCATCTGCACAAGCACAATGAACAAAAACGGCTCCACCACAGCCGGAACCACCCGCTGGCGCTGCACAACCTGCGGAGCCTCAGAAACCAAAAAACGCCCAGACATCACCCACACCGCCACATTCACCACATTCCTGGACTACCTCACCACCACCCACACACTAAAACACCTCGCAACCAGCAAAAACACCAGCACCAGAACACTACAACGACGATTCCGCAACTACTGGCTAATCACCCCACCCAACCCAACAGCAGCACACACAGGACGAATCTACGACCAAATCTTCATCGACGGCACCTACCTCTCCGGCAACTGCCTACTAATCGCCACAAGCCTCGACCACGTACTGTCCTGGCACTGGTGCAAAACCGAAACCGCACACGCCTACCAACAACTATTCACAGGCATCTGCCCACCACTAATTGTCACCACCGACGGCGGCTCCGGAGCCAGAAAAGCAATACACAACACCTGGCCAACAGCACGCATTCAACGCTGCTTAATCCACGTGCAACGAAACCTACGCACAGCAACTACCAGACGACCAAAAACCCCTGCTGGTAAAGCCCTATACGAACTATCCAAAACCCTCACCCGCATCACCAACGGTGACCAAGCAGCACACTGGATAAGCCAGCTACAACACTTCCACACCATCTATGGGCACTGGATCGACGAAACCACCTGGACTACAGACCCACTAACCAGGAAAACCACCAAAACCTACACCCACCAGCGCATCCGAACAGCCTATAAATCACTCGAGAAACTCTATAAACACAACGTGCTGTTTACCTACCTCGACCCACCACAAACAACACTGCAACCCGAAAGACTCAAATCCACCACCAACACCCTAGAAGGCGGAATCAACGCCGAGGTCAAACGCTTAGCCAACGCCCACCGAGGACTAACGCTAGAACACCAACGCCGCATGATCGATTGGTGGCTTTATCTCAAAACACAACTGCCTGACGATCCACTCGAGATCGCCAGGCAGTGCAATTTCGGACAAGATCAACTCGCCAAAGTCACAGATCTTGTCCCAGAAGACCT
Organism: Corynebacterium propinquum DSM 44285; assembly: GCF_000375525.1. Taxonomy (GTDB): domain Bacteria; phylum Actinomycetota; class Actinomycetes; order Mycobacteriales; family Mycobacteriaceae; genus Corynebacterium; species Corynebacterium propinquum. The sequence continues at coordinate 176,138 of NZ_AQXC01000005.1, read as the reverse complement.
CAACAAAGCCGACCAGCAAACAGGACGACCAGCCTTCTACGACCAGGGTATCGATGTTGAATACACACATTCAATCGGTATCCGGAAAGGCCAGATCTAGGGAATTGGCGACACGCCGTAAAAACACACTTTTTGGCGTTTAACCCCCATTTTTTGCTACTTAACCCGAAGACCCGGAACGCAAAACATCCCCGATCCGATAGATCGGGGATGCAGGCTATGCTGTGGAGCATAGGAGAATCGAACTCCTGACCTTCTGCTTGCAAAGCAGATGCTCTACCAATTGAGCTAATGCCCCATGTTTCCGCCTGGTGGGTCTAGCAGGAATCGAACCTGCGACCTCATCGTTATCAGCGATGCGCTCTAACCGACTGAGCTATAGACCCTGTGTGCGGAACGATTATGTACTTTAATACGTATCTTATATCCACACAAATCGCCAGGCCAGATGGTGTTTTTCGCAGTTTATTCGTCGACTTCCACGATCTGTTGCAGATCCACATGAATGCCGCCAAACAACGCCACCACAGCGTTGTAGATGATCGCGAACAGCGGAGCCAGGATCGTCGCCAAGATAGCCGTCACAGCGCCAAACAGAGCCGACAGAGACAGCACCAGGCCGTAGTCGATGAGCATGCCAGCCCCCAGGCCGTCCACGAAGCCGTTGATGTATTCCCAGACGCCGAATGCATCCATCACGAAGTACACCACCGTCACGGCAATCAGCCAGGCCACCAGACCCACCAGAGACACCGCTAAGCCCACCCGGAAGGCGGATAGCGGCGAGATTCGAGTAATCGCGATGTTTCTTCCCATAGTGCTTGTTACTCCTCTTCAGCCTTTACCTGGTCAGCCTTCGCGTCTTCAGCCTTCGACTGAGCGTCCTGGCCGTTCGCTTCCTGAACCTGAGCTTCCTGGACTTGGGCTTCTTGGACTTCGTCGATGGTCTTCTCGCCCTTGGCAACAGCCTGGGCTTCTTCCACGCCTTCACTCTCGACGTTCTTGTCGATAGCCAACAGCTCGACGTCGTCGGCAAGATTCACCAGCCGCACACCCATCGTGGCGCGCGAAGACGGACGAATCTGCCCGGCCTCAGTACGCACGACCCCACCGGCAGAGGTGATAGCGAAGATCTCGTCATCCTCATTCACGGCAATCGCGCCAATCAGTTTGCCGCGCTTCGGGGTGTACTTGAACGTCATCACGCCCATGCCACCACGGCCCTGGGTGCTGTATTCCTCAATCGCGGTGCGCTTGCCGTAACCGCCGCTGGTAGCCACCAACAGGTACTCGCCATCGTGCACCACGGACATCGCCAGCAGCTGGTCATCGCCCTTAAAGCGCATGCCCTTCACACCGGCGGTCGCACGACCCATCGGGCGCAGCTGATCATCGTTGGCGGTAAATCGGATGGACTGGCCCTGCTCGGAAGTCAGCAACAGATCATCGTCGTCACCGGCGAGGCAGGCACCAATCAGCGCATCCCCCTCATTGAGGTTGATAGCGATCAGGCCAGCCGAACGTGCCGACTCATAATCCGTCAAGTGCGACTTCTTCACCCGACCCTGCTTGGTAGCCAGCACCAGGTACGGCGCATCGGTGTAGGACTGCAGCTGGATCACCTGAGCAATGCGCTCCTCCGGCTGGAACTCCAGCAAGTTCGCCACGTGCTGGCCCCGCGCGGTACGGCCGGCCTCCGGCAGCTCGTAAGCCTTGAGGCGGTAAACGCGACCAAAGTTGGTGAAGAACAAAATCCAGTCGTGCGTCGAACACACAAAGAAGTTCTTGACGACGTCGTCCTGCTTCAACTCCGCACCACGCACGCCCTTGCCGCCGCGCTTTTGCGACTTGTAGGTATCGACCTTCGTGCGCTTGGCATAACCGGTGGCAGTGATAGTCACAACCACGTTTTCGCGGACGATCAGATCTTCATCAGAAACCTCACCGTGCGCGGCCACGATCTCCGTACGACGCTCGTCGCCATGCTTGTCGACGATTTCCTTCAGCTCAGTCGCGACGATCTCACGCTGCCGCTCCTCGCGATCCAGGATGTCTTTTAGGTCATCGATAACAGTCTGGATTTCTTCCAATTCGTCGATGATCTTCTGGCGTTCCAAGGCAGCCAGGCGGCGCAGCTGCATCGCCAGAATGGCCTCGGCTTGCTCGTCGTCGACGCCCAGCAGATCCTTCAAGCCCTCACGAGAGGCTTCTACCGAACGGCTGCGGCGGATCAACGCAATGACCTCATCGAGCATGTTCAGGGCTTTGACCAGGCCACGCAAAATGTGCGCACGTTTTTCGGCTTCCGCCAGGCGGTATTGCGTACGCCGAACAATAACCTCAATCTGGTGGGTGACGTAGTAGCGCAGCATCTGATCCAGACGCAGCGTGCGCGGTACACCGTCGACGATCGAGAGCATGTTGGCGCCAAACGAGGTCTGCAGCTGCGAGTGCTTGTACAGGTTGTTCAGCACCACGCGTGCGACGGCATCACGCTTCAGAGTGACCACGATGCGCATGCCGACGCGGTCAGAAGACTCATCGTCAATATTCGAAATTCCGGCGAGCTTGCCGTTGGCGACCTGCTCGGCGATATTAGCCACCATGGTGTCCGGGTTGACCTGGTACGGCAACTCCGTGATGACGATGGTCTGGCGGCTACCGTTTTCTTCAATGCTGGAGACACCGCGCATACGGATGGAACCACGGCCGGTGGTATAGGCATCCTTGATGCCGCTGGTGCCCACGATCGTGCCGCCGGTCGGGAAATCCGGCCCGGAGACGCGTTCCATGCAGGCTTCCAGGGTTTCTTCCTCGCCGGCATCCGGGTTATCCAGCAACCAATAAATCGCTTCCGCCAACTCGTTAAGGTTGTGCGGCGGAATATTGGTGGCCATACCGACGGCGATACCGCCGGAACCGTTCATCAGCAGGTTCGGCACACGCGCCGGCAGCACCGTCGGCTCGGTGGTTTTACCGTCGTAATTCGGCTGATAATCGACGGTATTTTCCCGAATATCCCGGGTCATTTCCATCGCCAGCGGCATCAGTTTCGATTCGGTATAACGCATCGCCGCCGGGCCGTCATTACCCGGCGAACCGAAGTTACCTTGGCCGTCGACAAGCGGGTAACGCATCGACCACGGCTGGGCCATGCGCACCAACGTGTCGTAAATAGCGCTGTCACCGTGCGGGTGGTAGTCACCCATGGTGTCCGAGACTGGCTTCGAGGATTTCACGTAACTGCGCTCTGGCCGGTAGCCGTTGTCGTACATCGCGTACAGCACGCGCCGGTGCACGGGTTTCAGCCCGTCACGCACGTCTGGCAACGCACGGCCCACGATCACGGACATGGCGTAGTCGATATAACTCGACTCCATCTCCGCGGAGATATCTATCGGCTCAATGCGATCTAACAAACCGCCTTGGTTATCGTCACTCATAACCTCCCAGTCTAGCGCCTATTAGATGCTTGACGACGGTGCGCAACCCCTCTGCGGGCCCGGTGCGGGGATGACTGCGGTGCGGCTGTGGGTGAGACCCTGGACCCAGCTTTGACTGTCACTGTGACAATTAACCGCGAGACTTGTAATTCAAACTGCGAAACTTTCACACTCTGACAGTCTAAGTGGCAATTTTGTACCACTCTGCGATAAATTTTCACAGTCTGCGGTGGAAATTGAGAGTGATAGTTGGAAAAAGTGTTAGTCTAAAAGTCAGAATCTCCATTATCACGCCACCGTTTATCGAAACCACTGTTGTCACCCTGCATGGCAAAAACCTCGTTCTAGCGCGTGTACATGGCCTCAATATCCTGGATCGCCCAGCTATGTATCAAGGCAAAGCCTATTTGCGTCAAGCAGATGGTGAATACGAAATTCCGGCTTCAGAGTTACGCATGATCGAGGTTGCGAAGCTGCATGCCGAGCAAGAAGAAGTCTATGACCGCCGGCCTGTTCCAGGTACCACGGTGGAAGATCTTGACGACGACCTACACCAGCAATTTTTACGCACCGCCCGGGCGAGTATCGCTCGATTACGCGAGACTCCAGAAGCCACGCTTCTGCGCAATCTCGTGGTCACCAACGGTGAAGTGTTATCAATCGCCGGTTTCTATGCGCTTGGACATTTCCCGCAAGGCCCGTTGCCATCATTAGCGATTACCGTCGCGGTTCGGTTGCCCGAAACCGAACGCCCACGACGCACCCGTAACCTAGCCACCTTCTACGGGCCTGTTCCAGCACTGCTGAACCAAACCATGGACTGGGTCGAAGCCAATATTCCACAAACACAGACCTATCAGGAATCCGGACACATGCGTAACGTCGCTGTTGTACCCCTGGCTGCCATCCGGGAAGCAGTCGCGAACGCCCTTATCCACCGTGACCTCGGACCGAATACAGTCGAAGCTGGCAAAGCCATTGACGTGCGTATTACCCCGGATCGCTTAATTATCACCAGCCCGGGCGGGTTGAAAAACCTGACAGTTGCGCAATTACACAGCGCAGATTTCCGGCGCATCGAGGTCAATCAACATCTCTATCGCCTAGCTAAAATACTCACCGATGCTGACGGAAATCGCATCATTGAAGGTGAAGGTCGCGGAGTGACCGCGATGTTCGAGCTCTGCGAAGCAGCTGGTTTACCGCGTCCCAGGATTATCAACACCGGAGTCAAAGTCACCGTCATCTTCTTCTTCCCGCAGGAAGACCACACTCCGTCCATTGCCCAGGGAAAACCGGAGCAGTCTAGCCTGCAACACAATAATGATGCACCGCTAGGCAACGAATCCCCGTTGCCTGACATTGAACCCGGCGTTGAATACTTACGAAGCCTCGGGAAAAACGTCCCGAAAATTGTGGCTGCCGCGCAGAAACTTGCCGCAGAATCGACACCACTAACACCGCCCGGGCACAGTGCTGGGGTCAGTACCGGTTATAGTGCCGAATTCAGTTTCAACCAATTAGTAGCAGAATCCGGGCTGAGTAATTCCCAAGTTCGCTATGGGCTGAGCCCACTCCTCGAACGCAATATTATTGTGCGCAAGGGTGGGCAAGGTAAGAAAGCAACCACGTACCAACTCGGCAAGCGTGGCTAACTCCTAGCAAGGTTTACCAGCCGCGTTCTGCCAAGCGGTGAGAAACTGGCAGTTCGTCGACATTGATGCCGACCATAGCTTCACCCAAGCCACGCGAAACCTCAGCGATGACCTTAGGATCGTCGTAGTTTTGTACCGCGCGCACGATGGCCTTCGCACGAGCTTCTGGGTTACCCGACTTAAAGATGCCGGAGCCGACGAACACGCCATCGGCGCCGAGCTGCATCATCATCGCAGCATCAGCTGGGGTGGACACGCCACCGGCAACCAGCAAGCCAACTGGCAAGTTTCCGGTCTCAGCAACCTCAACCACCAGCTCGTATGGTGCCTGCAGTTCCTTCGCAGCCACGAACAACTCGTCCTTCGACATCGACGACAAGCGGTTGATCTCTGCGCGGATGCTGCGGATGTGGGTCACGGCGTTGGAAACATCACCAGTGCCGGCCTCGCCCTTCGAACGCACCATCGCGGCGCCTTCGTTGATGCGGCGCAGTGCCTCACCCAAGTTGGTAGCACCGCAGACGAATGGCACGTCGAAAGCGAATTTATCGATGTGGTGGGCGTAGTCAGCCGGGGTCAAGACCTCGGACTCATCAACGTAATCGATACCCAACGACTGCAGTACCTGCGCCTCAACGAAGTGGCCAATGCGGGCCTTGGCCATAACTGGGATGTCGACGGCTTCGATGATCTCGGTGATCATGTCTGGATCCGACATCCGGGCCACACCGCCCTGGGCGCGAATATCAGCAGGCACGCGCTCCAGAGCCATCACAGCGGAAGCACCAGCAGCTTCTGCGATGCGCGCTTGTTCTGGGGTAACGACGTCCATGATGACGCCGCCGAAGAATTGCTCAGACAAACCGCGCTTCACGCGGGCTGCAGAACCGTTGGCATTACTCACAACGAGTTTTCCTTTCGATATCACTGATATGAGCTATGACGCACATAATATTGGCCGCGTCCAATCCTAGCCGTCTGCGTCGAGCGATTAGACGTCGAGGAAGCGAACATCCTTCGCACGGCGCGTGATAAAGCTACGACGTGCAGAAACGTCGTCGCCCATAAGAATAGAAAACAGCTCATCGGCTTTTTGCGCATCTTCCAAGTCCACGCGGCGCAGGATACGGGTTGTCGGATCAAGCGTGGTTTCCCACAACTCTTTCGCGTTCATCTCACCCAGACCCTTGTAGCGCTGGATACCATCGTCCATGTTGATCTTGCGTTTTTGCTCAAAGCCTTCTTTCAGCTGCGCGTCACGTTCACGGTCGCTGAAGGCATAGCCCGGCTCGCCCTTCGACCATTTCAGCTTGTACAACGGCGGATTCGCCAGGTACACGTGGCCGTTTTCGACAAGCTCCGGCATGAAGCGGAACAACAGTGTCAACAGCAACGTGGCGATGTGTTGCCCGTCGACGTCCGCGTCGGCCATCAACACGATCTTGTTGTAACGCAGCTTCGAAATATCGAATTCTTCGTGGATGCCGGTACCCAACGCGGTGATGATCGCCTGCACCTCGTTGTTTTTCAGCACCTTATCCATGCGGGACTTTTCGACGTTCAAGATCTTTCCGCGCAACGGCAAAATCGCCTGGAACAGCGACTCACGGCCGGCCTTCGCGGAACCACCCGCGGAGTCACCCTCCACGATGAACAGCTCGGAAACCTTCGGGTCCTTCGAACGGCAATCCGCCAACTTGCCCGGCAAACCACCCAAGTCGGTAGCAGATTTCCGACGCACGAGCTCACGCGCGCGACGAGCCGCCACGCGCGCCTGCGCAGAAGCCACGGCCTTGTTCATAATCGCCTTGGCCTCTGCCGGGTTGGCATCAAACCAATCCGCCAAGTGCTCATTGACGGAACGCTGCACGAAAGAACGAATCTCCGTATTACCCAGCTTCGTCTTCGTCTGGCCCTCGAACTGTGGATCGCCGACCTTCGCGGAAATAATCGCCGACAAGCCCTCACGGCAATCATCGCCAGTAAGCTTGCCGTCTTTTTCCTTCATCAACTTATGCGTTTTCGCATAGTTGTTCATCTGTGTGGTCAGCGCAGCGCGGAAGCCTTCTTCGTGCGTACCTCCCTCGTGCGTATTTATCGTGTTGGCGAAAGTATGCACGGATTGGTTATAACCACTGTTCCACTGCAGCGCGATTTCCACCTCGTGGTCCTCGCCCTTGGCTTCGAAACTGATGATCGTCGGGTGAATCGAGCTCTTCGTCCGATTCAGGTATTCAACGTAATCGACCAGGCCGTTCGGGTAGCAGAATTCCACCTTCTTGACGGCTTCTTGATCGCTAATCGCGGCCTTATCTTCCGGGTCCGGATCATCGAAAGAGCTAGCAGTCTCGCCTTCTTCCGCGAGTGCCTCCAACTTGAGATCCTCCGCCGTCACGCGCTCGTCGACAAGCGTGATGGACAAGCCCTTGTTCAAGAAAGCCATTTCCTGCAGGCGACGCTTGATGGTGTCGAAATCGAAATTGACGGTCTCGAAAATCTCCGGATCCGGCCAAAAACGCACCGTCGTACCAGTGCCGCGGGCATTTCCGCCCTCAACGAGTTCTTCCGGCACCGCGCGCTCAAAGTTCTGATACCAGTGCTTGCCATCGCGCTTAATCGCGGCTTCCACGCGCGTCGACAAAGCATTGACGACGGAAATACCCACACCGTGCAGACCACCCGAGACCGCATAAGAATCGGAATCAAACTTACCGCCGGCGTGCAGCTGCGTCATCACAACCTGCACCGTGGGCGCGCCCGAGGCATGCATCGAGACCGGAATACCACGGCCATCGTCAGTAACCTGCACGCCGCCGTCGGCAAGCAAGCGGACCTCCACCTTGGAGGCATAACCCGCCATGGCCTCGTCGACCGAGTTATCAACAACCTCCCAAATCAGGTGGTGCAGGCCGCGCACGCCGGTAGAACCGATATACATACCGGGGCGCTTACGGACCGCTTCCAGGCCCTCCAGGATGGTAATTGATGAAGCGTCATAATTCGGTTGCGCGTTAGCCACGTGAAACTAGCACTCCTTAAAGAGGAAATCTTCGACATTCCAATCTTACACCCAGACACCCCGCCCGGGTGGAGCTAAGCCGCAGGCACACCCTGCCATAAACCGGGAGTAAGCCGGTAGTAAGCCAGTACCGCCGCTGCAACTGATCAGCGGTGTAACCGTAAGTTTTAGCCGTAAGTTTTAACCATAAGTATCGCGCGGTCCGCGGCCTTTCACGTGCAGCTTGCCCTTGCGCCAATTCGGAGCCTGCGGGCCGAAAATCTTCAGCTCCGTGATCACGTCTGGGCCAGCTTTCTCGCGGATCGAACGCAGAATCTCCCGCTGCATATACCGCAGGTTCGTCGCCCATGCGGTGGAATCACAGGTGATGAACAACGCCGTATCTTTCACCATCTCTACCTTGGTGTGCTGCGCGATCTTCTCGCCCACCAGCTGCTCCCAGTGCCCAGTCACCCACCCAGAGGCCAGGTTTTTCTCCCAACCGCGGGAGGTGATCTCCTTGTTCAGCACCGCGCCAGCCGACGGCAGGTTGAGTTGCCTGCGCGGACGCCTGCCATCGGGGCCGGACTGCCGGTATTTTCCCCAGTTCAATGTGCCGGGGGCGTGAGAAGTGCCGGGAGTATTAGTGCTGGGGCCGAATGGCGCAGTGGCTGCCGACAGACGTGAATTCCGAGCCCGGTGAGCTCGCGCTTGCCGACGACTACGCAAAAAACTTTGCGCCTCGGTCTGCGAGGTACCCAGTGGTGGCGCGGATCCGCGTTGTGCCGCGGCCTCGCGGAGTGCGGCGAAGGTGGCGTCGACAAGATCGCGCGGCTGAGAATCGGGCTGGTTTTTCTGGCTTTGCTGGTTTGGGGCTGGGCTCTCTTCCGGGATGCTCATCGTCATGCCCCACCAGCAGCATCGATGAACGACACTCGGGAATACTCACCGGATTCGGTGGTGGAATCGTGGACGCCGATGTGCACCACGGAATTGGGCTCCAACTCGTCGGGAATGTCTTCTTCTACCGCCGCGGTGATCAACACCTGCTCGACTGAACTCGCAAGCTGCACCAGGTGCCGACGGCGCTTCACATCGAGTTCAGCAAAGACATCATCCAAGATCAGAATCGGATCAGTGCCGGATTGCCGCAGAATCTCAAACTCCGCCCAGCGCAACGCGATGGCATAAGACCAGGTCTCGCCATGCGAAGCAAAACCCTTTGCCGGGCTGGCCCCCAGCAGTGCCTCCATATCATCGCGATGCGGGCCGACGAGGCTAACGCCGCGTTCAATCTCCTTCTCGCGCACGTGCCCTAATGCCCCCAGCATTGCGGCTTCCACGAGTTCCACCTGCACGCGGCCCTGGTCATCGCGGTAATACGCGTCGGTGATGCGGCGGGGTGGCGTCGCTGCTGAGGTTCCAGAATCTGCGGAACTGCCGGAATAATTGGCCTCAGCCACGGTATCCAGCGTGGAGATATAGGCGACGTCCGCCGGGCGGGATTCCGGAGCAATAGCTGCATAGGCCGTGCGTACCTGCGTTTTCAGCTCGTCGACCAGCTCAATACGGGCAGCAATCAGCTGCGCGCCCACACCAGCCAAGCGATTATCCCAAGCATCAAGGGTGGACAACGCAGCAGCGGAATCGTCGTCACGATAGCCCCGCCGTAATGCAGCACTGGCGGATTTCAACAAGGCGTTGCGCTGGCGTAAGACTTTGTCATAATCGGCTTTCACGCCCGCGATCCGCGGGGTGCGGCTAGCGAGGATGCTGTCGAGATAACGACGCCGCTCCCCCGGTTCGCCGCGCAACAAAGCCAGGTCTTCCGGTGAAAACAGCACGGTTTTTGCCACGCCAAGCAGTTCGCGAGGCGATTTCAACCGAGTGCGGTTGATTTGCGCGCTATTACTTCCGCTGGCTTTAACCAGCAAATGCGCTGTGAGCTCACGGCCCTGGTTGATGATACTCGCCGAAATCCGGGCATTATCCTGGCCGATACGGATCAGCGGTGCATCGGTGGCCACCCGGTGAGATCCCAGGTGCGCAAGATAGCCGACGGCTTCGACGATATTGGTTTTGCCATACCCGTTCCGGCCGACGAAAACGCTGATGCCCGGCGCAAACCGCAGGGAGAATTCCGGCCAGGAGCGGAAATCACGAAGCTGCAGGTTCTGGAGATACATTACCCAGGCAAACGAACCGGCATCAGCAGGTAAGTGAACTCAGACTCTGGGCTTGGGAACTGCCCGTCCTCGTTAGCCTCCGGCATCTGCTCTGGCTGCGGCAACAAGATCGCCGGACGCGACGATTCCGTGAACCCGAAAAAGACTTTTTCGGTGCGCACGACGGACAAGCCGTCTTTCAGATAACCCGGGTTGAACGCGATGATGAGTTCGTCGCGGCCGGAGAACTCGCAGGGCACGGCTTCTTCCGCGTGGCCGGATTCTGCACCGCCGGCGGACAAAATCACTTGGTCTTCAGAAAATTCCATGCGCACCTGAGCATTGCGTTCGGTCAGCAACGACACACGGCGAATGGCTTCTTGCAGTGGTGCGATATCAACACTAGCGACACAGCTGTGGGTTTTTGGCAACAGCGGTTCGATATTCGGGAATTCTGCATCCAACATGCGCGTGGTGGTCTCGCGGTTGTGCGAGTGCAAACCAAACAGGCCTTCGGCACCGACGTTGTCGCCAGCACCCACCGCGATCTGTACCGGCTGGTCCAGGCTGGTATCCAAACTCCGCGCATTTTCCTGCAGTGTCTTTGCTGGCACCAACAGTTTTGCCGAGACGTTCTCGCTAGCTGGATCCCAAGTCAACTGACGGATTGCCAAGCGGAAGCGGTCGGTGGCGGCAAGCTTGATATTCGAGCCATTAATTGCGAAATTTACGCCAGTGAGCATCGGCAAAGTGTCATCACGACCAGCGGCGGAAGCAACCTGCGTGACGGCGTCGGTAAACAGCGCGGGGTTCAAACTACCGGTTACCTGTGGCAACTCCGGCAACTGTGGGTAATCATCGAGCGGGATCAGCGGTAGTTCAAAGCGGGAAGAACCACAGCGCACTAAAGCGGTGGAATTGTCCACCTTTAGTTCAACCGGCTTATTAGCCAAGCTGGCCACGATATCTGCCAGCAATTTACCTGCCACCGCGATGGTGCCTTCGATTTCTACCTCTGCTGGAAGCTTGATCTTGGTCGATACTTCGTAATCAAAACCTGATAATTCCAAGCCGGATTCGTCGGCAGTAATCAGCATCGCGCGCAGGACAGGTTGGGTTGCCTTCGACGGCAGGTTTTTTGCTACCCAAGCGACAGCGTCTGCCAAGTCTTCTTTGGCAACACGGAACGATACTGCGGAGGAATCCATGGTGGTATCAAGCTCTCTTTACCGGTTGTCTTCGTACGACCCCAAGCTTAAAGCTGGGAATTGGTGTAGTTCACCCACGTCTCTACCAAACTACCCGAATATGGCAGCTAGCTAGTGATCGTAGCCCATGAATTTCGTGACCACCCAAACGAGTGTGTTTGAGCGAGGGAAGCTAGTCGACCCAAGAAATTCTTGTTATTTAGCGTTGCCTAATATCGGCGGGTGAATCACACGACTGTTACTTAGGGTCTACTAAATCAGTGGGTGGAATTACAGTGCTGTCATTTACGATCTCTGCTCAATGTCATTTGCCTGAGTTTTGGGGTGAGGTTTGGGTGGGAAACTAAAAATCCTCGTTCTTCCACACCCTCCTTTTCTTAATAGAAATCCAAGTTAAAAAGATAGTAATAGCAATAAGCTTTGTGAGATCTGTGAATAACAGGGAATCTAGTCTGCTCAGCGCTATTTTTTGGAGTGTGTGAATGGGTGTGCAGAATCTGTGGATAAATCGGTGTAATTGTGGATAACTCTCATGTAATTCCGGTTCTCCACAAGTTCATTGTATTTGTCCACAAGTCTTCCACTGCAACATTCACACTGGTCAGATTTTGTGCACACCTTGTTTTTGTGTAGCAGGTTACAAAAACACAGTGAATTACAACAGTGTAATTACACAGATGTGGAGAAACTTGTGGATAAAGAAAACCAGACACTCGAACTCGTTACTAACGTGTCAGTGCCTGGTTACTGGTGTGGTAGTTGCGGCTGGTTTAGGACACTCGGCCGCGGGTCTTAATGATCTGCGTCAGCTGTTGGATTTCGTCGTAAGTATTACGGTTTTCCGTCATTTCCTTGCGGATTTTCCGGTCGGCATACATCACCGTCGTGTGGTCCTTGCCGCCAAATGCTTCGCCGATTTTGGGCAGCGAGTTATCGGTAAGTTCACGGCACAGATACATCGCCAACTGCCGGGCATGAGCAACCGCACGAGTCTTGCCCGCACCCGTCAATGCCTTGAACTCAATATGGAAATACTCTGCAGTGACCTCCATGATCGTGGACATGGTGATCTCCAAGCTGGCCGAATCCGGCAGGATATCGTGCAGCGCGATCTCCGCCAGCTCCATGTTGATCGGCTCATTAATCAACGACGAATATGCCGAGACGCGGATGAGCGCGCCCTCTAACTCGCGAATCGAGGACTCAAACTGCGAGGCAATGAATTCCAAGACCTGCCTGTCGACGCGCGTGCCATCTGCTGAGGCTTTTTTCATCAAAATCGCGATACGTGTTTCCAGGTCCGGTGGCTGCACGTCGGTGATCAGCCCACCTTCGAAACGCGTGCGCAAGCGATCTTCCAGCGTCGTCAATTGTTTCGGTGGTCGGTCGGAAGACAGGATGATCTGTTTATTCGCCTGGTGCAACGCATTGAAGGTATGGAAAAACTCCTCCTGGGTGGATTCTTTACCCTCCAAAAACTGGATGTCGTCGACCATCAATACATCCAAGTTTCGGTAACGGCGCTTGAACGATTCCTGGCGGTCATCGCGCAAAGAATTGATGTAGTCGTTGGTGAATTCCTCCGAAGACACATACTTCACCCGGAGATCGGACCGCAGTTCCTGCGAATAATTACCGGCAGCGTGTAACAAGTGTGTCTTGCCCAGACCGGAACCGCCCCAAATAAACAACGGGTTATAAGCGCGCGCTGGATTTTCTGCCACCGCGACGGCCGCACCATGGGCGAAGCGGTTCGAAGAACCAATCACAAAATTTTCGAATGTGTATTTGGGATTGAGGGATTCTTCCCGGTTCGGATCATGTGCTGGAGTCTCTCGGTGCAATCGTCGAGAAGCATCGGCTTCGGAAGTTTCCCCGGCGCCGACCTGTTGTGCTTGCTGTTGCTTATATGCCTCGGCAAGTTCGTCGAGACTTGCCGAACCCGGAGTTGCAGCCGCATCACGTGCTGAATTGTTTCGTGTTGCATCGCTAGCCGGGTAGCTAAACCCGAATCCCATTTGTGAGTCCTGCTGATCCCAGGCGGGACGAGAACCGCGGCGAGAATGTGGAGACGGTGGCGTTTCCGGTTGCTGGTCAGGCTGAGTGGAACCAGATTGTGGGGAACCAGACTGCGCAGATCCGTGCTGGGTGCGCTCAGATTGGGCAGGCGAATCGCCGCGTGGATCATACCGAGAGGTGTATCGCGGATCGTAGTTACGGCTGGCCTGCGCCGGAGAATGCGACGTCTGCCAGTCGTCGTCCTGAGGGGCAGCAATAGATACCGCCAAGGAGCACGACTTTCCTAAATAATGGTTAAGGATGCGCACGATGTGTGGGCCGAGATCATTTTCGATCGTGGCTTTGACGCTCTCGTTCGGGACTGTCAACAGCGCATAGTTGTTGACCATAGTGATCGGACGAGCCCGCTGTAGATGAGCGCGTTGTTGATGGCTAAACGATGGCACGTCAGAATCTGGTTGGTCAGAAATAAACAGGAGGTCATCAACCATCTTCTGCCAATTTTCTGCCAGCATGGACGCGTCGTCTGCCACAGTGCCTCGATTCTGTATGGGTCGTGTGCTTTTCGTGTTCAGGCTGCTTGCCTGGTTTCTCGCCTGGGTTTTCGTGCTGAGTTTGTACTGAGATTCGTGCTGCAGAATTCCCCAGGGGCATTCCACAGGCTCACCGTAGCCAGAAATACAGCTTGACCAGTATTTCACAGAGTTATCCACAATTGTGGATAGACTCACGGCGAGAATTATTCACAAGCTTTCACATGGTTGTGAATAACTCTTGTTCTGAAGTTTTTAGATTCTACCTGCGGGTTTGTCTTAAATCTCAAGTTTCTGTTGAGAGTTATCCACAACCCGGTGGGATATTTCCCTGTGAGTAGAAGCGACTTCCTATTACTACCCGCTTGTGTGGAAAACTGTCTAGCACGCTATTTTTCTTCGACAAGCAGCCTGAATTACACTGATGCTGTTTTCTGGCGCTGGCCCGATTTCGCTGTGGAAAACTCCCAGCACTGCCCAAGGTTGCGGTTCACACAGGGGTTTCGCGGAACCTTAATTACAGCCTTGTGGTTTCGGGGGCACCCTCCGCTGTGCTCTGTCCGCACGCGCCCGTGTGCTTGTTGTCCTGTGTAAATTGACCAACGTGCTGCGGCGTGTTGATTTGTTTTTCCAGTTCGCTGTGACGTAATCTGGCTAAGTATTTTCACAGCCTGGGTTCCAGAACCTATTCCAGAATCCTGGACTGTGTGCTTGAGAACCGAATGACACCCACGCGCCGCAGCGCTTATCCCAAAGCCGCTGGCGAGGCGTCAAGGTTCTTGAACTTGTATTTGACGTGCCAAAAAGGCAGCGTCGTACCGTTTAGTGAAGGAGATCTACCGTGGCAAAGGGTAAACGTACATACCAACCAAACAACCGTCGTCGTGCACGCGTACACGGCTTCCGTACCCGTATGCGTACGCGTGCTGGTCGCGCCATCGTGGCAGCTCGTCGCAAAAAGGGTCGTTCTAAGCTGACCGCTTAAGTCATGCTTCCCCGCCAGCATAAGCTGACTTCGCCGCAACAATTTCGGCGAACCACTAAAAAGGGGCGGCGGGCAGGATCACGTAGCGTGATAGCGCATTGCTATCAACACCAGGGATCAGAGACACTCGTTGTTTCTGGTCCCCGTTTTGGTCTTATCGTCTCGAAAAGCGTCGGTAATGCCGTCGTCCGCCACCGCACCGCCCGCCAATTGCGGCATATTTGTCGGGAGTTGTGTGCAGAACTCGATCCCAGCGTCGACGTCGTGCTGCGTGCCTTGCCCGCGCTTGTCGACGCCGAGCCGGAGCAGCTGCGTAAAGACGTGCGCAGTGCGGTTTTCCGTGCGCTACACAAGCTCGAGAAAAGATCCAAACGATCGGAAACGGCCCCACGGTGACGTATTACAACACTGATGGGCAAGCGATCCCGGATGCGCGCGGCCCCGCCCGCTGGTGCGTGGCGGCCGTGCGTTTTTATCAGAAGAAACTTTCCTCACAAAAACCAGTGTCGTCGTGCCGTTTTGAGCCCACGTGCAGCGCTTATGCCCTGGAAGTTTTCGCGCGTCATGGGGTTTTCAAAGGGCTTGTTTATGCTATCGTGAGAATTTCTAAATGCGGCCCTTGGCACCCAGGCGGCTACGATCCTGCAAGTCCGTCTGCACACCCGGCGGAAGCGCCGTCAGATTACGTTCAGACCAAGTCAGAATAAGGATTATTTGTGCTTAATTTCATTTATTATCCGATTTCGTGGATCCTCGGCTTTTGGCGTGACGTCTTAAGCCTGGTGATGGATCCGCACTCCGGATATACCTGGGTCTTGTCCATCATCTTGCTGACCATGACCATCAAGGCATTATTGGTCAAGCCAATGATTACGCAGTTGCGCTCTTCCCGGAAGATGCAAGAGCTGCAGCCGAAGATGAAAGAGATCCGGGATAAGTACAAAAACGATAAAACCAGGCAGAGCCAAGAGCTGCAGAAGTTTTATAAAGAATCCGGGATGAACCCCCTGGCTGGGTGCCTACCGATGTTGGCACAGATTCCAGTCTTCATTGGTCTGTTCCACGTGCTGCGCATGTTCAACCGCACCGAGGAGCGCTTCGGTTCACCAGGACTTACGGTCGAAGAAAACCGCAACATCCCGAACTACTCCTTCTCTGTGGAAGATGTCCAGTCATTCTTGGATGCGGACGTTTTCGGTGTTCCGCTTTCGGCATTTATCTCGATGTCCGAAGATGCCATGCAGACCTTCGGCGCTGACTTCACGCGTTTCAACATCATCGTGGTTGCCGTCCCGCTGGTGCTGACCATCGCGACGCTGACGCACCTGAACGCCCGGTTTACCGTCGGACGTCAGGAGGCTCGTCGTGCTGCGGGCAAGACCCCGCAGCCAACCGGCGACAACGCCGAGATGATGCAGATGCAGATGGGCATGATGAACAAGATGATGCTCTGGGTCATGCCAGCCATCACCTTGGCCACCGGCTTTATCTGGACCATTGGTCTGTTGTTCTACATGCTGACCAACACCATCTGGACATTCGTTCAGACTCGCATTATTTACGGCAAGATGGACCGGGAAGAAGAAGCCGAGGAAGAGGCAAAGCGGGAAGCCAAGCGCTCATCCGCACCGGCACCAGCAGCTCGGAAGCTGAACAAGCAAACCAAGAAGCAGCGCAAGAATCAGGCGCAAAACCAATCCCAGAACCCAGGCCAGAACAATTCTCAAAGCCAGGCCCAGAGCAAGCAACACAACAAGGGCAAGAAGAAGTAATGCTCGCTCGCATTTTTGGAGATCGGCAGGATCTCGCAGTTGCGTATCACGAATCCCTCGCCACCGACGCCACTACTCGTGGGTTTATTGGGCCGCGTGAGAAACCACGTTTGTGGGACCGACACATCTACAACTGTGCGGTGATCGGCGAAGCCATCCCAGAAGGCGCCCGCGTCATCGATATTGGATCCGGTGCAGGCCTGCCGGGCATCCCGCTGGCAATCGCACGACCAGACCTTCAGGTGACACTGCTGGAACCATTGCTGAAGCGGTCCAACTACCTTGCCGAGATCACCGAGAAACTCGGACTCGACAATGTCACCGTGATTCGCGACCGTGCCGAAAATCTCGGCAAAGATGCGAAATTTGATGTGGTGACTTCCCGCGCGGTGGCCCCACTAGCAAAGCTGGCGCGCTGGTCACTGCCGCTGTGTAAACCCGGCGGAATGATGCTGGCGATGAAGGGGGCGTCGGCAAGCGAAGAAATCGAGCGGGATAAATCCGCGATCAAGCGCGCACAAGGCGAACGCGCCGAAATCATCACTGTGGGTGCTGAGCTGGAAGAATCCACCACCCTGATACGTGTTCACCGCGTAAAGTAAGCTCATTGGCATGACACAGCAGCCCCGCTTGATCACGATCGCCAATCAGAAAGGCGGCGTTGGCAAAACCACCAGCGCCGTGAACCTAGCCGCTGCCCTGGCCCACCAAGGCCACACCGTTCTGGTCATCGACCTCGACCCACAGGGCAACGCCTCAACAGCGCTGGGTGTGGAGCACCGCACGGGAACAAACTCGAGTTACGAGGTGCTGCTCGGGAACGCCACCGCGAAACAAGCCGTGCAGCAATCCCCCAACCGTGACAACCTGTGGTGCATCCCAGCCACCATTGACCTGGCGGGCGCGGAGATCGAATTGGTGAGCTTGGTGCGGCGCGAATACCGGCTTTCCGACGCTCTCAAGAATGGATTTTTAGACGAATACGGGTTCGATTACGTGTTTATCGATTGCCCGCCTTCGCTCGGGCTGTTGACGATCAACGCGATGACTGCGGTGCAAGAAGTCATCATCCCGATCCAGTGCGAGTACTACGCGCTGGAAGGTGTGGGCCAGCTGCTGAACAACATCACCATGATCCGCGAGCACCTCAACGCGGACCTGCATATCTCTGGTGTGCTGCTGACGATGTACGACGGGCGCACCAAGCTTGCAGAGCAAGTCGTTGACGAAGTTCGCGGGCAGTTTGGTGCCGTGGTTCTGGGCAACGTCATTCCACGCTCTGTGCGCGTTTCAGAGGCACCAGGCTACGGGCAGACGGTCATTGATTATTCGCCAAGCTCACACGGTGCCTACGCTTATGGGGCGGCGGCCAAAGAATTGGATGAGCGCGGCGACTACGTACCCCACAGCTCTACCGGGCCGATTGGGGTGAGCCCGGAAATCTACGAGCAACTCTCGCAGCAAGCTGGCGATGATGCAGCTGACAACGTTGCGGCAGTCGATAATGCCGCAGATAACGATGCCGTAGCAAGCAACTCAGCAGACAATCCAGCGGATGAAGCATAAGGAGTAGGAGTTTTCATGGCGGAGAAAAAACCGAACCACAAACAAGGTGGCTTGGGCCGGGGCCTAGCTGCACTGATTCCTTCTGCTCAGGATGAAGACCAATCTGCACGTCCGCGCCTGGGTAATTCAGCAGCGGATGTGATCTTAGGTTCTGCGCTTGGTGACCGCGGCGCTGCTGCCGGGAAGAATGGCAAGAACGGCTCCCGCAAAGCCGTCCAGGGCGCGGAAACCGACACCGAAGATCGCGCTGATAACGGTGCCGACAAAGGCGCAAGTAAAGGAACCGACAAAGGCGCAGGCAAAGGCGCAGAGGGCAAAAAAACATCCGGAAAATCGACGGTTCCCGGTGCCCCTACGATCGCTTCGTCGTCGTCCAGCGCTGCTCGTTCGCGTGGAGGAAGCCTGGGCCCGCAATTCGGCGCTACCTACCGCGAAGTGCCCGTCGGCCAGATCAGCCCGAACCCGAAACAGCCCCGCACGGTATTCGATGCCGACGACCTGGCTGAGCTGGTGCATTCGATCAAAGAATTCGGGCTGCTGCAGCCCATCGTGGTGCGCCCGTCGGAAGATGGCTTCGAACTCATCATGGGTGAACGCCGCTGGCGCGCTGCATCCCAGGCGGGCTTGTCGACGATCCCCGCGATTGTCCGCCAAACCACTGACGATGCCCTGCTACGCGATGCGCTGCTGGAAAATATCCACCGCGTGCAGCTCAACCCGCTGGAAGAAGCACATGCCTACCAGCAGTTGCTGGAAGAATTCGGAGTGACGCAAGAACAGCTGGCTGACCGCCTAGGACGTTCGCGTCCGGTAATCACCAATACGCTGCGCCTGCTGCGCCTGCCAGTTGATGTGCAACGCCGAGTGGATGCCGGAGTGCTCTCGTCCGGGCATGCCCGCGCGTTGTTGGGCTTGCAGGAAAAAGAACACATGTCGCAGCTTGCCGAACGCATTGTTGCGGAAGGCTTGTCCGTGCGTGGCACGGAAGAAGCCGTCGTATTGCTGAATAAGGGACAAAAGCCTGCGGCGAAGAAGAAAAATGCACCGGCGCCACAGCCGGAATTCTTCACGAACACCGCCGAGCGCCTCGCCGACAAGTGGGACACCAAAGTGACAGTGTCCATGGGTAAGCGCAAAGGCAAAATGGTGGTGGAATTCGGCGACCAAGAAGATTTCCAGCGCATCATGGAACTGATCGAAGGTGCGCACGGAACGCACGGCACCGAAGAATCTTAAGGTTCTCCTGTGCCTAGGGTCGTGGGCCTAGTGGCCTGCGTAGGTGTTGGGTGTTGCCGATGTGCGGTGCTTGGTTAAAGACCAGAGCACTAGGACTGTTCTGCGCGCAGTAACTCCGCGAAATCATACGTGCCTGTCTGCATATCATCCTGATCCAACAGGTACAGGCGCTTGACCCCAACCACGATGGCTTCGGCGATGGCGTCGCGGTGTTGTGGCTGGGTCAAGATGTTGACGTCCTGCGGGTTCGTCAAATACCCCAACACCACGTCAATAGTTGGCATCTGCGGCAAACGCAGTACTTCCCAGGTACGTGCGTGATTGCGACAATCCTGCAGATCAGTACGAGCAACGATTTCCCGCTGCACAAAACCAGAAAGCTTCTCGCCGATCAACGACGACGAACCATAATTTGAACCGAAATAAAACGTCGCAGCGCCATGCGCCTTCTCGTTCTGGTAGTGATCGCAGTGCAGACTAATCACGAGGTCCGCACCAAAAGCATTCGCGATATCGGCACGTTCCCGCTCGCTGGGATCATCCATGCGCGGACGCGAAATAATCGTTTCCACACCAGCAGCAATCATGCGCCCTTCGATGCGGGAGGAAAGATCCCACAGGATTTCTTCCTCAGTGATTTCACCAAAACGCCCACGCACCGTAGCACCCTTGTGTGCCCCGCCCAGGGCAGGGTTAATGACCACCCGCTTATCCGCGAGTTTCGGTCCCGCACGGCGGACCCATTCGCGTTCCCGGATAGCTTGGGTGGAACCGCCCGTCGAAATGCGGCGCCCCAACAGCGACAATGAATGGACCGTGTTGGGCCCGCAGATGCCGTCGTCCTGCAAGCCAGAGTTGAGCTGGTAATTACTCAACGCTTCGTGGGTATTGGGCCCAAAGTGACCGTCGAGGTTGTGGCTGTAAAAACCTAGTTCCTGCAACTGGCGTTGCAGCTGGGCGACGTCGTCGCCAAACAATTCCTGTCCGGGTTGGAAGGACAACACGCGTGCACCCAAGGTGTACGAGGCATGGCGCAACTCCCGGAGAGTGATCTCGTCGATCGTGCCCGAGGGGATGATCCCACGTGACTGCTGAAATGCCTTCAGCGCGTGGGCTAATTCGGCAGTGAAGTACTTGTCTTCCTCGCTGAATTTCTGGGTTTTCCAGTCGGCCACGTCACCATCGAAATGGGCAAGCATGCCCAGCCTGGCTAGGGTGGCGCGTGCTTCGGCTACGCGAGCGGACGAATCGCCGACCTTCAATACTTCCGTCACAACGCTCCCTCGTGCAGCGTGATCGCCATGGATGTGATGTTCATAGTTCGTTGCTGAAATCGCATCAGATACAGACTGTGTTACCTACGGTGCTGCCGGGTTTACAGAACTGCATCGATCTTGCTGACGATCTGCTTTTTCGGCAGATTGCCAGTGAACTCATCCACCTTGGAACCGCCCGAATAGATCATCACCGAAGGAATCGACATCACCTGGAACATTGCAGCCAGGGTGCGTTCTGCATCAACATCGACTTTGGCTACCTTGATCTTGCCGTCGTACTCCTCGGCGAGTTCTTCCAGAACTGGGCCCAATTTCTTGCACGGCCCACACCATTGCGCCCAGAAATCAACGATGACTGGGACGTCAGATTCCACAACTTCAGACTTAAACGTCTGGGACGTGATATCAATTGTGTTGCTCATGTGGTTTGTCACCTCGTGACTTTCTATAAAGAATTACTGCGCACTCTAGTGTAGTCACAACTGAGTACTGCCACAGCGCGCGAAAACGCGCGCCGCGGCGATTAGCCCAACATTGCGAAAAATCTTATTGAGCAGCCAGGTATTCGCCAGCATCGATGGCTGCGCGGCAACCAGAACCAGCGGCGGTAATTGCCTGCTGATAGTGATCATCGACCAAGTCACCGCACGCAAACACGCCTGCAATATTGGTGTGCGTGTGAGGGTGATTAACCTTGACGTAGCCGGATTCTTCAAGATCAACCTGGCCTTTTACCAGGTCTGTGCGTGGATCGGAACCAATGGCGACAAACAATGCCGTGACATCCAGCTGGCTGGTTTCGCCGGTCTGAGTATCGCGCAAAGTTAAACCAGAGACCTTGCCAGCAGATTCGTGAATAGCGTCCACGGTCTTGTTGAGCTCCCAAGAAATCTTCTCATTGTCCTTGGCGCGCTCCAGCATGATCGGCGAGGCAGAAAAGCCTTCGCGACGGTGAATGATCGTCACCGAACGGGCGAATTTGGTGAGGAAAGTAGCTTCCTCCATTGCGGAATCGCCACCACCGACGACCGCGATATCGTGATCCCGGAAGAAAAAGCCATCGCAGGTAGCGCAGGTGGACACTCCACGACCGGTTAGTGCCTTCTCGCCTTCGACGCCGAGGTGGCGCGGTGCCGATCCCGTCGCCAAGATCACACTGCGGGCGGCAAATTCTTCATCACCCACGATGATCTTTTTGATCTCACCGTCGAGTTCAACGCGGTCTACTAACTCCATGCGCAGATCCGCGCCGAACCGTTGCGCCTGGGCACGCATTTCTTCCATCAGCTCAGGGCCCATGATGCCCTTCTGGAAACCAGGGAAGTTTTCCACCTCGGTGGTGTTCATCAACTCGCCGCCGTACTCATAACCTTCAAAAACAATGGGTTTGAGTTCAGCGCGGGCGGCATAAAGCGCAGCTGTGTAACCTGCGGGGCCAGAACCAATGATGGCGACATCGTGAACGATCATTATTTTCCTCCGTTGCTGTGCATGTGTGTCCGATATTCTACGCGCATTCACGGGCACAGCTTGGTGTTGAACCGGGTGCACACGCTTGTCGACGGTGTGTCCTTGGCCTCATTGGTTGTCGTGGCAACTAACCGGAGGAATTATGAGCTAGCTTGCGCGTTTTCCACGGCTTCGCGAACCGCCTGACGCGCCCGCCAACGCCGCGACTTCACAGTCCCCGGCGCTACCCCTTGGTGCTTGGCCACCTCGAAGATGCTGTAACCGGCAATATCTGTCAGTGTTAATGCCTCGCGTTGCTCCGGACTGAGCTGCTCGAGGGCGTCGTTGAGATAGATCCGCGCATCCACGCTCCCGGCTGGATCATACGCCAGCGCCGGATTGCGGTCATGCGGCACGACGTCCGCGTCGATCGTGGGGGTTTCCCTGCGGTGTTTGTGATTCAGATGGTCATAGCCGGCATTCATCACCAGCCGGTGCAGCCAGGTTGTCAGCGCGGATTCTGCGCGGTAGGTATCCAATTTTGTGCTGGCCTTCAGCATCGCATCCTGCACGATGTCATCAATATCGTGATCATTACCCGCATAGCGACGCGCCACTCCACGCAGCCGTCGCCGGTGCTTGGTGAAAATCGCGCTAAATGCACTGGCGTCGCCGCTACAGAAATCGTCGACAAGCTGCTGATCCGAAATCTCGTGGACTGCTGTGTCGTCGGTATGGACGCTGTGGTCTGTGTGGTGTTTGTTGTCGCTCTGCTTTCCGTTGCTGGCGTGCGTGGTCTCCGCCATG
The DNA here is from genome assembly GCF_000375525.1 of Corynebacterium propinquum DSM 44285. Classification (GTDB taxonomy): domain Bacteria; phylum Actinomycetota; class Actinomycetes; order Mycobacteriales; family Mycobacteriaceae; genus Corynebacterium; species Corynebacterium propinquum. The sequence goes on along the minus strand of NZ_AQXC01000005.1, from coordinate 153,025 downwards.
ATCCCCCGATCGTTGTGGCCTTGCAGGTTTGTCCCCCTTGTGTTCCCCATTACACCGCAGACACGACAACAGCGCCGCCCGGAATTGCACAGAATACTGTGCAACAAAGACCGGACGGCGCTGAAGTTTTCTGCTACAGAGGCTTTTATCGGTGGAGCTTTGATCGGTGAGGCTGTGGAGTGTGGGCTATGGCCTAAGCACTAGGGGCGCACCTGCACATCGTCAACACTATTGAGGCCGGTCACCAGAACATCGCGCACCCGCAGCTCGCCTTCCACGCCGCTGAATTGGATGAGCACACCGCCAGAAAAGTCGTTGCGGCCATTCAGCGAAACATTATTGCGCCCCTCCATCAACGTGCCGGTGGCAATGCGCGGCAGAGAATCGCGGTCGACGCTGGCAGGATCCACCGGCGTCACGCTGGTAGTGCCGTCGTCGCCAGTGATGTCATTGACGGCGAAAACCGAGAACTTGCCGCCTGCGGTTTCGGAACGGATCACCAGATCTTTCAAGATCACCGGATCCTGGGTGGTAACCAACAACGCTGGATCAGGTTGGTGCGATTCCCACACCGTCTGCGGATCACCGTCAATGACCTCTGGAGCCTGCGGCCCATCTGGGAACGAGCGTGCGTCGTGCAGAATCTGGACCACCGGTAGTTCAATCACCGGGGCCGACGGGGTGTTGGTGGCATGAATCGCATCCGATGAGACCGGGCTGGTGTCCTCATTCGTATTAAACAGCGAGAAGACATAGGCAGCCAGGGCGGCCACGGCGATGATCAGCAAGAAGGCGAACGTGGCAATCACGATTGCACCACCACTGGAATAGCCACGGGCACCGAAACCAGCGCGCTCTTCCACATCGGGGGTGGCTTCGTCTTTGACCGGCAAAGCCTCGACGGCACCTGGATCTTCTTCCTCCTCATTGCGGATGAATCGCTGCAATCGATCAGCGATTTCGCGAGGGGTTGGGTCCAGTGGCTCTGCGGCCTGGGCTGCTGCTTGCGCGGCTGCGGTGCCACTGGTGACACTCGGCGTGTGAACCTGCGCCGGCTGATTCGACTCTGCAGATTGATTCGATTGTGCAGATTGTCCGGATTGCTCTGCCCGGGCACCCCGTTCAGCTTGGGAATCCTGCTCAGCTTGCGTATCGCGTTCAGTTTGGGAATCCTGCTGTTCCGGGTGTGCGGTTTTGCGCGGCTCGGTAATCGTCGACAATTCTTCCGGTGTCGGCGAGGTCGATTCCACCAATTGGGAAATCGCAGAATTCAGCGAGGAACGATCCCGCTCGATCGTGTTGTCGTCGAGAACCGCTGGGAACGCCAACATCGCGGTGCCCTGGGTGGAAATGCGCACCCGGTTGCGGTTGTCCAAACCGACGGTCTGGCCATTTTCGTGTGCAGTGGCGATGGTATCGGCAAACGGGGCCAACGCTTCGGCAACGGCAGCCGGGTCCAATCCATCGGATTCGGCTACCGTCTTCAGATCACTACCCGGGATCCAGTCCGCTACCACCAAACAACCGGAGCGGTAGGACAACACCCGGATATTCGGTGCGATGCCCGGCAGGTTCAACTGCGCTAGACGACGCGTGCGACGCGAGACTTCTGCTGCTGCGCGAGCGGATTCCGCCGGGGACATCGCCGCCATCGGTGCGTTACCGGTGGTGGTAACAAACGTCAGCGCGACTTCTTTTCCGGTGGCATTTTCTTTTGCCTGCCAGAACTGTGCGCCGGCGACGCTGCCGTGATCGCGCAGCAATCGGAAACGCCCATCGGAAACCGGTGCACCCGGGGTGAGGCGAGCGCCCCGGACGACACCGGCCGACATCGGTGGTGGCACAGGGCTGGAGTTGAAAGTGTCCTGTGCCAAAAAGCGGGAGGAAATGTCTTGCAGGTCGATCTCGCCGCCCGTGACATCGTCGTCGGAATCGCTGACCTTGATGAACTTCGACAGGCCCGGCAAACGACGAACCACCCGGCCCAACGACTGGATTTCCGGGATTCCGGAAAAGGACAGCACGATACCGGTGATGGTTAAAAACACCACTCCGGCGATCATGGTCGAGATCAGTGTGGCCGCAGACCGTAGTGCCGACTGCAGCACATCCGGAGCCAGATCGACAATCGCCAGACCCCAAGAATCCGGCAGGAAACGCAGCAGGAACAACACCGCGTAGGCACCCGCTAGGCCCGCCACACCAGCACCCAGCGACCAGCCGGAGGCACCAAGCACCTCGCGAGCACGCAGGGAACCGAGCTTCCGGCGCAACAGGAAGACACCGATGATGGCACCGGTGATGAAGCCGAAACCATTGGCTGCACCCAAGAGGATGACCACGGTTTCTGGGCGGGCGGCAATAACGGGAGCCAACAAGGACAGGGCAATTTTCGTCGCCGTAATACCGGCGATGATAAACGTCGGCGTCCAGGCTTCTTCTCGCGCATAAAACACGCGTAGGTGCAGCAGTACCAATGCGTAGGGGATCAGCGTGAAAGCAGAAAAACTCAGCGTCCACCCCAGCAACACCGCGCTTTCTTCCCCGAACAGGCCGTATTGGAACAAACCTTGCGCGATCGGGGTACCAAAGGCAGTAAAGAATACGACGATGGGAATCAGCGCGATAAACGTCAGCTTGGTAGCCACCGTCAGGTCACGCACTACGCCTTTATCGTCGCCGTCAGCAGCGTTGCGCGACAAGCGCGGCATAATTGCCGTCAGCAGGGTGACACCGATGACGCCATACGGCACCTGAATCAACAGCCACGCCTGCTGGTAAATGATCGGTGCTTGGGCGTCGGCAAGCGCACCGATGCGGGTAGTAATGACATAGCCCAACTGGGAAATTGCCACATAAACGATAATCGCGGCGGCCATGCCACCGAATTGCTTCAAGCGTGCATCTACGCCCCACAGCGGCTTCAGGTTTACCTTCGCCCGCCGCAAATACGGCACCAAGATCAGGCACTGGATGACGACACCGGCGGTGGTACCCAGGCCCAACAACACGACGTGGATATCGGTGATTGGTGACGGTGCAGCCGGGTTCAGTGAGCCCGGAACCGTCCAGTACAACAACAGCACGCCGATGGAGATGATGTTGTTCGCCACCGGCGCCCACGCCCCGGGCGCGAAAATGCCCTTGGTGTTCAACACCGCTTGGAACAGGGCAAAGAGCCCATAAAACACGATCTGCGGGAGCAGCAAGAATGCGAACGACGTCGCCTGGACCTCATTGACCTGCCCAGATTCGGGCAGCATCAGCCTGGTAATCCACGGGGCTGTCAGCAGTGATAACAGCGTGATCGCGCCGAGGACGGTGATTGCCAGGGTGAATAATCGCCGGACGAAGGCCTCTCCCCTATCGGGATCTTCCTTCTCCGCGCGCACCAGCACCGGCACCACCAGCGAAGTCAGCACCGCACCGAGGACGATCTCGGTAATCAGGTTGGGCAGCGTGTTCGCCGTATTGAACGCCGAAGCCACCGCGGCACCCAGGGTGGCGGTGATTAAGACGTTGCGCAGAAAGCCCGTGATGCGGGAAATCAGCGTGGCGATCGCCATTGAGCTTGTTGCGCGCACGACATCGGCATCGCTGGCCTTCTCGTCGGTGCGGCCGCCACGCAGATCGGATTTATCTTCTGTTTCTGCTACCGCGACGGGTTGCGGGCGTTTTTTCGGAACTGGTGCCGGCGGGGTTGGTTCGACGATGCGCCCGCGAGTAGATCGAACCGAACCAGTTTCAGTTTCTGTCAACGACACACCAATCTGTTTATGCTAATTCCTTCTGCGACGCCGTACCCGCAACGCCACTGCGGTGGCCAACACTAGGGTTAGCCCCGCTGCGACGCTGTATAAGATCACCGAATCGCTCCTGGTATTCACCGTGATTTCTACTGGTTGTGAAATTCCGGAGCCGGTTGGCGTGGCAAGCCATAGCCGGATATCAGTTCTTCCGTGATCTGCGGGAATATCAGCCGTCATTGATACGGTAATCGAGCCGCGAGCGGGAATGCTAACCTGCTCCGGCGTGTTGAGGCGTGTTCCTTCTGGAGAATCGAATGCCATCTGTGTAGTTACTGGCAACGGGAGCTGATTCTTGGCGACGACGAGCAGCGGTGAAGAATCCGAGACGCGGGTGTACACGTTGCCCGGTGGTGCTAGCGACACGGACTCGCGGAGTTCTTTTAATACCGCGCGGTTGGCGTTGATGCGCGTGGCGGTGGCTGCGACGGCGGCATCGTAGCCGTCTAGGGTATTGCGCTGGTGGTGTGAGAGAGCTACCAGCATATCCCGGCGCAGTGCCAGGGTGTATTCGTAGCGCGTCAATGCGATGTCGGAGTCGTTTCTCATGATCGACATCAACTCGTTGATATAGCGCACCTGCTGGCGTACCTGGGTGATCTCGAGGTCGGTAAACACGCTGGGGTCCGGGTACGGGCTTCCCGACGCTGTGCCGGAGGTTTCCGCGACTGTTGCAGCTGCTTCGTGCGCGCGCGCCTGCTCGACGTAGTTGTCACCGACGGCGGCATCTAAGGGTCGTGGGATTACGCCGGGTTCGGCGAGTACGTCGGCTGCCGCGGACAATAGAGTTTCGGCCACGGGCGCTTCTACCAGTGCGGGCAGCAGCGCGATGGTGGTGGCTGCATCAGGGGCAGGTTGTGCGGCAGTGCGCAGCATGCTGGCTGCCGTGATGTCCCGGGCATGCTCGGAAGCTTGAGCTGTGCCGGTGCGGTATTCCACCGGCGTGTAGGGCGCGGTGACTGGGCTGGCGCCGGTGTCGCTGAGTATTGCGGCGAGCGCGCCGTCGTAGGTGGAGGCGCGGAGGTTGGTTTCCGTGTCGGCGATGGCAGCGGCGGCGCTCGGCACGGCGTCGTCGGCAAGCAAAGCATGCGCACCCTCGGGAAGGTTTCCTAGGGCATAGGATGTTTCCCGTGAAACATAGCCATTTCCCGGTAGCAGCACAGGCCGAGACTCCAGTCCCAGCACTCGCTGCAGTAATTCGGGCCCGCGGTCGGTGGCTTCATGCAACATCCACCCGTCGTGGGTTCCCTGCACCGCGTTGAGGTCCGTGTTCGCCCACGGCATAGCCAGGACGCAATCGACGTCGCGGATCATATCCAGCCACTCGCGGGCGGCGTCTGCTCCCCTGCCCTCGTCGCCAAGATCCGGCTCACGGTCCGCACCCCACGAATCCCGCAGGCGCACCGGCTCATTATTAATCTCCGGGCGCTGTTCATTGACGTAATAACCCTCGGTCATCCGTGCGGCCATGTTCACCACCGCAGGGTCGAGTGCCATGCACGCTGCGCCATCGAGATCATGGTTGCGGTATGCCTCGACGAGTTCATATAAACGCCCACCGGCGGAAATCTGTGTGGTGAAATCCTCCGAGCGCACGATCAGCGGATCATCACCCGTGGCGCCCGGCACCGGGTCGATCTGGGCGGAGACCGGGACGATGACAGAAAACCCGCGCTCGGAGTTTTCTGCGGTATTTTCAGCGCTGTTGTTAGCCACGGTGTCTTCCACCGTGAAGTCGTCTGCCGTGAAATCGTCCGCCGTGAAATCGTTCGCTGCGAACCCCTCGTCAGCCGGCCCTTCCACACGCAACACCAGTCTCTCGCTGGCTAAATGCACCGGGTCCCCATCCTGAAAGCCGGTGAGCGTGAACAATACCGGATACGCGCCCGGTTGCGTGATGCTTAACGACGGCGAATCCGCCAACGCCGTAGAAATATCCATCGACGCGCTAGTGGAACTATTCGGCGCCACCGAAGCCAGATTCACAGCATTGCCCCAATACGGGAAATCACTGTGCGCCAGGGCAGCCTGCGCCTCGTCTGCAGAATTCACAGCATCAGCCCGGCGCACTGTCACCTGGACGTCGCTGAGCTCCGATGCCGAGCGATTATCAATCCGGAATTGAGCCTGCAGCTGCTCGCCCACACCCACCGGCGTGGTAGCGGAAGCACCAGAGGCGATTTCTTCCAGGGAGGACAAAGACAAACTGACGTCGTCGTCGGCAAGCGGGTCATGCGGCAAGCCCCACAACTCGGATTTCTCCGGTGAGACCGGCACTGGCTCGGGTGCGGCGATCGCGGCCGGGGCAGCAATGACACCAGGCAGAGCAGCTACCAGCAACAACGCCGAGAAAGCAGCAGGCCGGCTCATCGCGGGGTGATCCTTCCCGCCTCTTTTTCTGCTCGCGCCAACTCCGGCAGCAAATCGTGTGCCCTGCGGGCTAATTTCCGCTCGTCGGCATACGCGAGACGCTCCATCAGCTCGGAAGCCGGAATCCACGCCACCTCCGTGACCTCCGGGTCTTCGTCGTTCAGCCAACCGTCGACGAAGCGCAACAGGTGATGGTGCACCGTTTTGTGGATGCGCACGCCGTCGGAGACGAACCAGTAATCAATCACACCTAAGTTCTCGAATACCTCGCCGTGGATTCCTGTTTCCTCCCACACTTCCCGCTCGGCGGTCAGCGTATGCTCCTCATCCGGTTCGACGTGGCCCTTCGGCATGGACCACAACAGACGGCCCCGCCGGTCCAGACGGCCAATCAAGGCCACATAAATGCTGGAGAGATCAACCGTGCCGTTCTCCGCGACCGCCTCTGCAAGCCCGGATAGCACCAAACCACCCGCGGACGTTTCCGTGCGGGTTTCCATGACAGAACGCTGGGAACTGTGGCCCCTGCGCGGATGGGCGTTCTTGTTGGCGTGTTTGGGGTGTTGTTGTGACGCTTGCTTGGATGTTCGCTGCTTCGACGAGTGTTGCTTCGACGACTGCTGCTTGGAACTTTGCTGCTTGGACGAGTGTTGCTTGCCCTGTTTGCGTGCGTGGTGTTTCTGCGCAGGTTGTGCGCGTTTTTTCCCGGAGTTCTCGTCCGTGTTTTGTGCAGCATCAGTATTGCCGCCGGCGGGATTGTGACCTCCCTTCTGTGCGGCCGGGCGACGCCGGCGTCGGCGTCGACTTTTGTGGCTTTTTTCCTCGTTAGTCATTACAGATGATCGTAGTAGACTAACGGGGGTGAATTCTTCAGACACCCAGCAGATTGCTTTGTTAGCACGTGCCACCGAAGCCGTCCGCGAGCTTTCCCCGCTCTTAGCAGGATTGGTGCAGCGTTTTGATGCTGCCGGTTATCAGCTGTTTTTGGTTGGCGGTTCGGTCCGCGATGCCATGCTGTCACGTCTGGGCCATGATCTCGATTTCACTACCGATGCCCGCCCGGAGGTTGTGAAGCCAATCTTGGATGAGTGGGCTGAGACCGTCTGGGACACCGGCATCGCGTTTGGCACGGTTTCTGCTGTGAAAAAGGGCGAACAGATTGAGCTGACGACGTTTCGTTCCGATGCCTACGATGGTGATTCCCGTAATCCCGTCGTGGAGTTTGGTGACACCCTCGATGGTGATCTGATCCGCCGCGATTTCAAGGTCAATGCCATGGCCGTGGAATTAACTCTTGCCGACGACGACCCGAACGTGATCACTGGCCGGTTCCATGACCCGGTGGGTGGTTTCGCCGACATGGTCGCTGGGGTGTTGGACACGCCGGATTCCCCGGAGATTTCTTTCCGCGATGATCCGCTGCGCATGTTGCGTGCTGCGCGGTTTGTGTCCCAGTTGGAACTGCGCATTGCCGACCGGGTGCGCGCGGCGATGCGGGACATGGCCGGTGAGATTAAGCGTATTACTGCCGAGCGCGTGCAGGTGGAACTAGACAAGCTGATGGCGGGGGCCAACCCGGTGGCTGGCATCGAAGTGCTGGTGGAGACAGGATTGGCCGAGCACATTCTGCCGGAGATCCCCGCGCTGGCGATGGAACCAGACGAGCACCTGCAACACAAAGATGTGTACAAGCACTCGTTGACCGTGTTGCAGCAGGCAATTGATCTCGAGGATGACGAGCATTCGCCGGATCTGGTGCTGCGTTGGGCGGCGTTGCTCCATGACATCGGCAAGCCAGCCACGCGCGCGAAAAAGCCGGGCGGTGGGGTGAGTTTCCATCACCACGAGGTGGTCGGCGCGAAAATGACGCGGAAGCGGTTGCGGAAGCTGAAGTATCCGAAGGCCGTGATTGAAGACATCGCGAATTTGGTGTTTTTGCATATGCGTTTCCACGGCTTCAGCGAGGGTGAGTGGACTGATTCCGCGGTGCGTCGTTACGTGACTGATGCTGGTGCACTACTGCCCCGCTTGCATAAGTTGGTGCGGGCGGATTGCACCACGCGGAACCAGAAGAAGGCTCGTCGGTTGGGCCGCGCCTATGACAATTTGCTGGAGCGTATCGACGAGATTCAGGAAAAAGAAGACCTAGCTCGCGTGCGCCCGGATCTAGACGGCAACGAAATCATGGAAATCTTGGGGCTGGAACCAGGCCCAGAGGTCGGTAAGGCGTGGGCGTACCTGAAGGAATTGCGCTTGGAGCACGGCCCGTTGGGCAAAGAAGAAGCCATCGCGAAGCTGCGGGAAAAGTGGGGCGTTGCCTAAATGCCTCACTCACCTAGCAGCAAGGGGAATCCTGCGTCACACACTCGGCGGGAATCCGTGCGGGCTGGGTTGCAGGAGGCCGCCCCGGTTTTTCTTGGTTTGGTGCCGCTCGGTTTGGCTTTCGGCGTGTTTATCACGCAGTTGGGGTTCGCCTGGTGGTGGGCCCCGATTTTCTCGGTCGTCATTTATGCCGGGTCCATGGAGTTTCTCGCCCCTGGGCTGATCGGGGCGGGCGTCGGACCGTTTTCTGCTGCACTCACCGGTTTTATGGTGAATTTCCGCCATATTTTCTATGGCTTGAGTTTTCCGCGCGAGAAAATTGCGTCGGTTCCAGGAAAAATATATTCCACGTATGCGCTCACGGATGAGGCTTATGCGATTTCAGCAGCGCGGCCACACGATTCACGTGCCGACGGCACGCAGGTGCTGACCACACAAATTGCCTTGCAAGCCTCGTGGGTGGGTTCTGGCACGCTGGCTGCGCTGACCAGCGCCATGGTGCCGGAAAATATTGCGGGTATGGAGTTCGCCCTGACGTCGTTGTTTATTGTGCTCGGTTGGGAGGCTTTTGCCCAGCATCCGGATTTCTCGTTGGTGTTTGCTGCCGGGCTGTGTGCGGTGGTTGCCGGGGTCTTGGTTAACGCGCAGATGCTGGTGGTGTCCCTGTGCGCTTATTTTTGTTTCGTGTTGCTGCGGCATTTTTCGCCAGCGTTTGATTCTTGGGTGGAATTGCGGGTGCGTCGCTGATGGATAATTACGGATTGCCGGAGGGCATCAGCCTTTCTCAGGTGCTTGCTGTGCTGATTCCCGTGGGTATCGTGACCGTGGTGCTGCGCCAATTGCCGTTTTCGTTTATCAAGGTGATGCGTGGCAGCCCGCTGGTGGCTACGTTGGCTACGTTGATGCCGGTGGGTGTGATGGTCGCGCTGGTGATTTATACGATTTTCCAGCGCCCATTCAGTACTGCGGTGGTGGCCTCTACTGCCGTCGGAATTGCCGCGACCGTCGGTCTGCATATTTGGCACCGCTCACCGGCACTGTCGATTATCGGTGGAACTGCCGCCTACGTTGGCTGTATCAACGTAGTGTTTTAATTTTCCCGCTCGTGAATTTGTTAGGCCAGTTCTGGGAACCGCTGCTGTACTTCGACCCACCAAGCCGCAAAGGCGTCGTGAGAGAGATGCTGGGTGGTGATGTCCGGATAATCGCCGTAGGTATCTGGATGCGGGACGGTGGTTTTGGGTACGTCGATCTGTCCTGCGCGGTGCATCTCTTCTGCGCTGGTTCCCGGCTTGTCGACGCGCGCTGCCCCAGCGATGACTTCATCTGGTGTCAGCGCGATCATGCGGTGCACTAGGCAACCGGATCCGTTTTCTTCCAAATCCGCGAGGTGAATCGCTTTTCCCGCACCAGGGATGGTCATCGTCAGTCGCGTATATAGATGTTTCACGTGAAACACTCCCCTATTTTTGTGTATTTAACTGTGGACGTTGAGCGCGTTGCCCGCGTCATCGATGGACGCTGGTTCCAAAGGGTCACGGGCCGGGCCTGAGACCACGGAGCCGTCGGCGATCTTGAATACCGAGTTATGCGCCGTGCAGCGTACTTCATCGCCTTCGACTTTGGTGATTAGATTCCGCTGGTGTGGGCATTGTTGGGAGTATGCGACATACTTCCCCTCTTCCGGCTGCGCGATGATGTAGCCGTCGGCAATAATGGCCGATCCCACTGGTACTTCTGCCTTGGCGACTTCCAGCGGGGGTTCTTCACCGCATGCGGCCAGGAATGCACCTGCGACGGTGGTGGCGGTTCCGAGAAGGAATAGGCGGCGGGAACAATTCTGTGCCATGGTGCTCGCTCCTTGCAGTGCGTGTCAGCGGCGTATTGGGTGGGAATTAGGTGCAGCGTTTAATCGTCACAGTGTCGTTAATGCTGAAGGTTATTGCATTCGTGGTTTCGTCACTGTGATTGTGGGTGATTATTGGTTATCGGCCTGTCGAGCGGCTTGGCGGAGCGCATTCACATCGACGCTCGGCGCCTCGGCGATGTCGTGGGTTTCGGCCCCGCCACCGGAAGAACAACACCCACCGGTGGTATCGGCATTTTTCTTCGCGCTGACGTTTTGGTCATAGAGCACTGCGGTACGCGCACCGAGGTTAGCTCCGTAGGATAGTGCGATGATGCCGACGACCGTCGTCACGGCAGGAATCACCCACATGAAACCGCTGGCCTGCAGCGAGACCAATGCACCGAAGGTGAGGCTCGCCCCGGCAACCAGCCAGACTGGGCCAGCGACCGCGTGCGCGGTGATCCATGCTTCTGGTGATTTCCGTGCTTCATGTACCCGTAAACCAAAAACGCTGTTGCCAGGTAACTTCTTTAACGTGGCCAGCCCTCCCACAACGATGACGACGGCGGCCAGGGCGAACAGCAAAATGGGAACGACGATCATGCCCCCAGTCTAGCCCTGCCTGCGAGAATGACGAAAATACTTCGCTATGCTTAATGAGTCCTGAACACCACCATCCATAGTTAAGAGTTTCCTATGAGCGTTCGTAAAGTCGGCTCCTCGCTGCTGTTTCGCGTCGTGGTGGCGATCATCCTCGGTGTTATTACCGGATTATTCTTCCCGGAATGGCTAGCCCGAGTTTTCGTCACCTTTAACGGCTTGTTTAGCCAATTCCTCGGTTTCTTTGTGCCAGTGCTGATTTTCGCATTGATTACTCCGGCGATCGCCGGACTGGGTAAGGGTGCCGGAAAGTGGTTGGGTATCACCACCGGTATTGCTTATCTTTCCACCATCGGCGCCGGGTTGCTGGCCTACGCCGTGGCGGTTTTCGGTTACCCGACTTTGTTGGGCGAGCAATCGCTGGATCTCGATGTCAGCGATGTTGAGGAAGGCGCATTGACGCCGTACTTCGAAGTCGAGATGGCTCCCCCATTCGAAATCATGACCGCGTTGCTGCTCGCGTTCGCCGTGGGGCTGGCAATGACGGCGGTTTCCGCACCCGCGCTGTACAAGGGGGTGCGCGAATTCGAGAAGCTCATCATGAAGGTGATTACCGCCTTCGTCATTCCCCTATTGCCACTGTTCATCTACGGTATTTTCCTGAACCTGATGATGAACGACAACCTGGGTGATGTCATCAATTCCTTTGCCCGCGTGCTGGTGCTCTCCGTCGTCATGACCTGGGTGGTCGTCATCCTGCAGTACCTACTCGCCGGTGCACTGTCGGCAAAGAACCCACTGACCGCGCTGAAGAATATGCTTCCTGCCTACTTCACCGCATTGGGTACTTCTTCTTCTGCCGCCACGATTCCGGTGACCTACAAGTCCGTGCTGAAAAACGGTGTGGCACCAAATATCGCGGGATTCGTGGTTCCACTCGGAGCCACCATGCACCTGTCGGGTTCGATGACCAAGCTGATTCTGTATACCTTCGGCATCGTCTACTTGTCTGGCATGGATGTCAGTTTCGGGCTGGCGCTTGGCTTCATGCTGTTGTTGGGCATCATGATGGTGGCCGCTCCTGGCGTTCCGGGTGGTGCGGTGTACGCGGCACTTGGCTTGTTGGGAAGCATGCTGGGCTTTGACGAAGACATGCTTGCGCTGATGATTGCGGCGTATATTGTTGTTGACTCGTTCGGTACCGCAGCCAATATTACTGGCGACGGTGCGATTGCCTTGTTGATCAACAAGTGGACGAAGAACGGCACGGCAGCAGAAGGTGTTGGATTGCCGGACGACTATGATGTTCCTGCCGCGGGTAAAGCACTGGGCCAGGATTCATCTGGTGCCGCAAAACTGGATGAGCAAAATCTGACTTAGGCAACCGCTGCCAGAAACAGAGACTGTCAGAAACGCACTCACACTGTCAGAAACACACACTGAGAACTGCCAGTGAAAATGATTTAAGCGCCAGGGCTGGTTTAGTCCTGGCGCTTAATGCGTTGCAGCTACCGAATTGCACTACCGCGCTGTTGCTACGGCGCTGTTGCTAACGAGTTGCAGCTTTCATGCGCGCGACGTAGCCGGATACCTCGTCGGCAAGTTCTGCGAGAGTGAACTCGTTACCCTGTTCCGTGGAATTCACCCGGCCAGCAATAATACGGGTAATCGCAGAACCGGTGATCGCACCGTCCGCGCCAGCGGCCAATGCTGCGCGCACGTGCTCAGGCTCCGAAATGCCGAAACCTAAGAGCACCGGTGCACCGTCGAAACGCTTAATCGCATCGACGACAGTATCCAATCCCCCGGTCTCGGCTTCCTTATCGGCGCCAGTGACACCATGCCGGGACAGCGCGTAAATATAACCCGAGGAATTGTCACTGACTGCGCGCAAGGTTTCCTCGCTCGCGCGCGCCGGAGCGATAAAAATTTGCGAGATCCCAGCCTGCTTTGCGGCAGCCACGAATGGCGCTCCTTCGCGGGTGGGAACATCCGGGATCAAAATAGAATCTGCTCCAGCCTCGGCGCACGCGTGATAGAACTGCGCGGTTCCCTTGCTTACCGCCAAATTGCAATAAACCAGCAATCCGATTGGAGTGTTCGGGAATTCCTCGCGGATCTGACGCAATTGCTGAAACGACTTTTCCAGGCTGGCACCCGCGCGTAGCGCACGTTGGTGAGATTTCTCGATCTCCGGACCGTCGGCCACCGGGTCGCTAAAAGGAATGCCGATCTCCAATGCGTCTGCCCCAGCATTCACCGCCGCCCGGATGAGCTCTAGTGAAGCCTCATAGCTGGGATCGCCGAGCATAAAAAACGGCACAAACGCACCCTCGCGTTTTTCGCGAAGTTCAGCAAACAGTGTTTCGTAACGTCCCATGATTATGCTTGGCCCTTCTCGTCATTTTCTGCAGCGGAGTTTGTTTGAGCGGCGTTATCATCTGCATAGCGTTCCCACGCGCCGGACTCATCTTCGAGGTCGCCTAAGACGTGGCGCACGTGGTCGATGTCTTTATCGCCGCGGCCGGACAGCGAGACGACGATGGAGATGTCTTCGTCTTTACGCTTCAGGGCATAGGCCAGCGCATGCGAGGACTCTAGCGCCGGAATGATGCCTTCTTTCTGTGCGAGCAACTGGAACGCTTCCAGTGCTTCGGCGTCGGTAATGCCAACGTAGATCGCACGGCCACTGGCATGCAGGTGTGCGTGCTGCGGGCCGACGCCGGGGTAATCCAGCCCGGCTGAAATGGAATAGGACTCATCAACCTGCCCCTCGGCGTTGCGCATCAGGTACGAGCGCGTGCCGTGCAAAATGCCGACGGTCCCCTGCGTGATGGTTGCGCCGTGGCGACCGGAATCCACGCCTTTGCCGCCCGGTTCTGCTCCGATGAGTTCGACGTCTGGCTCGTCGATGAAGTCCGCGAACATACCGATGGCATTTGAACCGCCGCCGACACAGGCCACGACGACGTCGGGAAGCCCGCCAGTGCGTTCAATCATTTGAGCTTTCGCCTCGGTGGAAATCACGCGGTGGAACTCCCGCACGATCGTTGGGAACGGATGCGGGCCCGCCGCGGTGCCGAGCAAATAGTGCGAGTCTTCAAAGGTGGCGGTCCAATCGCGCAAGGCCTCGTTCACGGCATCCTTCAGCGTGCCGGAACCGGTTTCCACGGAGACCACCTTCGCGCCCATGAGTTCCATGCGGAACACATTGGGTGCTTGCCGACGCACATCCTCGGCGCCCATATACACCACGCATTCGAGATCCAGTAGCGCGCATGCCAGGGCTGTCGCGGTGCCGTGCTGGCCCGCGCCGGTTTCGGCAATCACACGCTTTTTGCCCATCCGCTTGGCCAACAGCGCCTGGCCCAGCACCTGGTTAGTTTTGTGCGCGCCGCCGTGGACGAGATCCTCGCGCTTTAAGAAAATGCGCGCTTTACCGCCCAGGCGGGTGGCTTCGGTTAACGGGGTTGGTCGGCCCAGGTAGTCCTTGAGCAGGCGTGCTAATTCATCCTTGAAGGACTGGTCCTCCATCGCGTCGACGAAGGCGCGCTCTAATTGATCCAGTGCGGGAATCAGGGATTCCGGGACGAATTGCCCGCCGAATTCGCCGAAATATGCCGGCAGAATGGTTGCACGGTCATTGCTCATTGGTGTGTCCTAGTCTGCTATTTCTGGTGCGTCTGTTGCGCTAGCTGCGTTGAGTTAGCTGCTTAATGTGTTGTTCGGATTGCCTTGTGAAGTTACAGTCCCAGTTTATCCCTTGGGCCGGGTGCGTTCGCGCGGTTCCGTGTAATCGCGGATCGTGTGAAAGATGCTGCGGATGAGCGCGGCATCTTTGCGGGGTGCAGCCGCAGCTCCCGCAGTATCGGTGTCCGTGGCCGATGAGGGGGCAACCTCTACCCCGGAGTTGAGATCCATACCGAAGCAGCCGAGTTCCAGTGCGCCCCGGATATTTTCTGGGTTGATTCCACCGGCCAGCAGTGCATGGGGCTTGATCTCGTCGGGAATTCTTCGCCAATCGAAGGAGGTGCCGGTTCCTCCTTGGCCCGCATCGAGGACGAGTTTATCGGCTGCGCCCGGGGCGAGGATCTCGCTGAGTGTTCCCGGTTCTACTTCCGGGGTGGTCATGGAGATGGCGCGCCAGATTTCCACGCCGCGCTCTGCCGGATCGATGCCAGCGTCGCGAAGTTCCGCGCGCACGTCTGCAAGCAATTCCTTCTCCCCAGCGAGGGAACCCTGGTATGGGCTGTGGATCTGCAGGGCGTGAATACCTGGTTGTACTAATTCTGCCCAACCGGTGGTCCGCCGTGAGACAGCGACGTAGCGGAGTCCGGGTTCATCGGCGATGATTTTTTTCGATGTTTCACGTGAAACATTGCGTGGCGATGCCTCTTCGAAGATCAATCCGCCATAGACGGCACCAGCGGCGCGGGCGGCTTGGGCGGTGCTCGGCGTCGTCAAGCCGCATACTTTGTTGTGTCCATAGACCAAAGCGCGGGCAGCCCAATCGGTATCCGGCTGCGACGATAACTGCGAGCCAACCAAAAAACCCGATGCGTGCGCACCTAAGGCCTGCACTGCCCTATTGTTACGGATGCCGGACTCAGAGATCGCCAGCGTCCCCTCCGGCAACAACTTCGCCAGCCGGGCAGTGCGCGATAAATCAATGGAAAGATCGTGCAAGTTCCGGTTATTGATACCCACGATCCGCGCACCCAATTGCAGCGCGCGGGCAACCTCGTCCTCATCGATGACTTCCGTAAGCACGTCCAGCCCCAACTCGTCGGCAAGCGCAGAAAGTTGTGCGTACTCGTCGTCGCCCAGCACCGAGAGCATCAACAAGATCGCATCGGCGCCGTAATAGCGCGCGGCATAAAGCTGGACCGGATCGACGATGAAATCCTTGCACAACACCGGAAGGTGCGTCGACATCGACACCGTGGCCAGATGATCATAATCGCCACCGAAATGCTCCGGCTCGCACAACACGGAAATCCCGGAAGCATAACGCGAATACACCCGCGCAAACTCGCCGGGCTGATAATCCGCCCGGATCACACCCAGCGATGGCGAAGAGGATTTACACTCCATGATGAACGCCTGCGGACGCGCCCGCAGTGAGTCATACAAGCTGCGCTGTGAACGCGGAAGTTGTGCGCGGTCCACATGCGCGATGCGTTCAGCGATAGCCGGGAGATGCGTACGCCGCTGGGCGACGATATTTTCCAACACCGTCGGTAATTTAGTGCTCACCGTAATTGGCCTCCTCGTGGGTTGCTAACCACTGCCTTGCGGTACCGTCGTTGATGATCTGGCTAGCCAGCTCTGTGCCGTCCGCGATGGACTCTGCTTTGCCAATGACATACAGCATCGCGCCGGCATTCACCGCGACGGCGTCATGATGCGCTTGCGGGGCGGTGCCATCGAAAATCGCGCGGATCGCAGCGGCATTCGCGGCGCCATCACCGCCTTCCAAGTCTGCTAATTCGTGGCGGGTGATGCCGAAATCTTCCGGAGTGAGCTCATACTGCGCAATCTCGCCGTCGTTGAGTTCCCAGATCGTGGTCGGACCATGCACCGCGAGCTCATCTGTTCCGGAACCGTGCACGACGAGCGCCCGCTTGCGGCCGAGCTCGCGGAAGACCCGCGCAATGGTTTCGCCGATTTCTGGCCGGGCAACACCCATCAATTGAAATTCTGGGCGTGCCGGTGACAGCAGCGGGCCCAAGGTATTAAACAAGGTGGGAACCTTCAGTGCCTTGCGCACGGGCATGACATGTGCGACGGCTGGGTGATACGCCGGTGCGAACAGAAAGGTGAAGCCAGAATTCTCGAATTGCGTCACTGCGCGGTTCACGTCGAGATCCAGGGGGATATTCAGTGCCTCAAGAACATCCGCGGAACCGGAACGCGACGATACCGAACGGTTGCCGCCTTTGACTACTTTCGCTCCCCCAGCGGCGGCCACCAGCGACGCCGCGGTGGAAATGTTGATGGTGTTGGTGCCGTCGCCGCCGGTACCTGCGGTGTCCAACAAACCAGCACCGGTAACCGGGAACGGGCGCGCGGCATCGATGAATGCCTGGGCGGCGCCGGCGATGTCCGCGAAGGTCTCACCGCGGGTGCGGATCGTCGCCAAGAGCGCGGCGATGTGCACGTTTTCGTACTCACCGACGGTCAGCGGTTGGAACACCGCGCGGGCCTGCTCGACTGTGGGGTCATGATTGTCCAGATACGCCAGCAGTAGGTCCAGCGGTGTGGGGTTCGCGCCAGCGTTGTCGGAGCGGTGGCTCACGGTGCTGTGGTCAGTCATCAGCACTCCCCTTTCGTCAAGAAGTTGATGCAGCGATTCAACAAGACTGGCCCCTTCGGGCTCAAGATCGATTCCGGGTGGAACTGCAAGCCCATGCACGAGCCGTCGGGCGCGTATGCCGCCATGGCGACATCACCCAAGTCAGTCTGTGTCGTTGCTAGTACCTGTAGCTGTTCCGGCGGGTTCGCGCATGCCAACGAGTGATAGCGCGCCACCGGCACCAAACGGCCCACATGATCAGGTTTGTCTGGTTCCTCGTCGATCGTGAGCCCGGCAAACAGTGGGTGCTGTGCCCCGGCATCCGTCAGCGTCATCGGCACCGAGCGGCCATGCACCGGCCCGCAGGGTTCCACGCTGCCACCGTAGTGTTCCAGTAGGGCTTGGAATCCCAGGCAAATACCCAATACCGGAATTTCGCCATGGATGGCGTCGAGAAGCTCCATCATGTTCCCGGTTTCCCGTGGGTGCCCCGGCCCGGGCGAGAACAACAGCAAATCCGGCTTGGCGGCCAGGACCGTCTCGACGGATACCGTGTTACGGAAGACCGTGCAGTGGTGCCCGGCGAGCGCGTCGACCAGGTTGTAAATGAACGAATCGCGGTTGTCGATCACCACGACGTGCGGCTGTGCTGTCATTGCCATTATCGTGCCACCTCCACTGGCGCCCCCAGCGCGACGGCATCGAGCACCGCATACGCCTTGTGTACTGTCTCATCGGCCTCGGCCTGCGGCGTGGAATCACGGACGACGCCGGCACCAGCCTGAATGATCGCTTCCCCATGACGCACGAAAGCACTGCGAATGACGATGCAGTTGTCCATGCGCCCGTCGCCACCGAGATACCCGACCGCGCCGCCGTAGGATCCGCGGCGTTTGCCTTCCACCTCACGCAGCAGGTCCACCGCGCGCAGTTTCGGTGCACCAGTCAGCGTGCCCATGTTCATGCATGCGCGGTAGGCATCGAGGGCGTCGAAATCCTCGTGCAGCGTGGCGGTGACGCGGGACACCAGGTGCATCACGCGCGAATAACGGTCTACTTGCAATAGCTCCGCTACCTTACGCGTGCCAGGGACTGCGACGCGGGCGAGGTCATTGCGCGCCAGGTCCACCAACATGGTGTGCTCGGCCAGTTCCTTGTGGTCGGTGCGCATCTCCAGCTCGTTGCGGATATCGAGTTCATGATTGACGCTGCCATCCGGGTTCAGGCCGCGCGGGCGCGTTCCTGCAATCGGATACAGCTGCACTTCCCGAGTATCCGGCGAAAATTTCAGGTTGGATTCCGGCGAGGCGCCAAACAGCTCGTAGTCTTCGCCGCGGAAGTAGAACATATACGGCGACGGGTTCGTCTGGAGTAGGCGTCGGTAAGAAGAAAACGCATCCGCACATGGGGCGCGGAAGGTGCGCGCAGGCACCACCTGATAAATATCGCCTTGATAAATATTGCCTTTGAGCTGTTCGACGTGGCTGCGGAATTGTTGGTCGTCGATATCTGTGCGCACCTGCAGCGGCTGGCTCTTGTCGACGCCCTGCTCCGGTGGAGCCAGTGGCGTGATCTCAGCTTCGGCTTTCGTGGCATAGGCGGCAAGCCGCTTGTCGACGTCGTCCTGGCTGGTGCCGACGCCACACACATAGGCAGTCTGGGACAGGTGGTCTACTTTGAGTAGTGTTTCTGCTACGACGAATTCGTAATCTGGGTACGTGTTGTCGCCCTCGCTGACCGCGGGTAGGGTTTCGAAGGTTTCTAAAAAGTCGTAGGCGAAGCCGCCGGCCAATAAGGGCAGGTCCGGTACTTCTGTGGCGGGGTCCTGGGTGATCGGGCCCTGGGTTGCGGAGTTCCGGGTTGCGGAGCCCTGTTGAGCGGAACTGTGTTGGTTGGCGTTGCTGCCATACTGCTTGCTCAATTGCAGCCGACGCAGCACCTCTGCCGGGGAGATCGCCAGCAGGCGTTCGCGTTCGTCGGCGGCCTGGGATACCGGGAATTCGAAGACTGCCACTCCCCGACCGCCGCTATTGCCCGCTACTTCATATTCGGAAAGTTCGGTGCGTAATTTCGCTACAATTTCTTCGCCGGTAGCCGTGAGCGCTTGAGCGGTCACGCGGCTTCCCTGGCAGCGAATGCGCACTGCGGAGTCAAGAACCGCCAAGCAGAGAAGATTTTTCTTCGACTCGATATCCGCTGATTCCAGCAGTACTGTGTCTGTGCGCTCGAGCCCGCCGAGGTGGGCGAAAAGCTGCGCCGCATCCGCGTGGTAGCGCAGATCGCGGCGCGCTGTGGGGAGATGTGCAGCAAAATTCATAGCCCCAACAATACTGTGTGGCAGCCGACATGGGCGGCGTGGCCTAGCCTTAAATTCGCGGCGCGGGTCGGCGCCGTCGGGAATGGCAATGTTTCACGTGAAACATTGCTTATTCCACACCGAAAACGAGCTCGCCGTTTTTATAAGTCCGGTAGGTCGCAGGCATGCCTGGGCGGTAGGCCAGCTCGATTGCGTTGGCGAAGTTGAGCACGTGCAAATCCGCTGCCGCACCCGGGACCAAGCTGCCGCGGCCAGGACGGCCCTGTGCGTCTTCCCCACCTTTGACCGGTTGGCGGCGCAGTGCTTTCGCACCGCCCAAGGTTGCGGCTTCGATAGCCTCATCCAAGCTGAGGTCTTGCTGCAGCACCGCGGTGGTAACGCAGAAATTCATCGACGACGTATACGAGGTGCCTGGGTTCAGGTTCGACGCAATCGCGACGGTGGCACCGGCATCCAACAGCTGGCGTGCCGGAGCGAGATCTTGCTTCGTCGACAAGTCACAGGCAGGCAACACCGTAGCGACGGTGTCGCTGCTCGCGAGCGCCTGGATATCGTCGTCGGAAAGGTAATTGACGTGATCCACCGACGCCGCACCAATTTCCACTGCCAAGCGCACGCCGGGGCCCTGTTGTAGCTGGTTACCGTGCACGCGCGGCAATAAACCGCGCTTCTTGCCCGCCTCGAGAACCTTGCGCGATTGTTCCTCGTTAAACGCGCCGGTCTCGCAGAAAACGTCGATCCAGCCAGCGTGCGGCTCCACGGCATCCAGCATCGTGCCGACGACCTCCTCCAGGTATTCGTCGGCATCTGCCCCCGGCGGCACCAGGTGCGCGCCCAAGAAGGTGACATCGTCGACGCCCGTGCTGGCAACCTCAGCGGCCAGAGCCTCGGATTCTGTGTTCAAGCCGTACCCAGTTTTGGTCTCGATCGTCGTCGTTCCGCCCGCGTGGCAGCCCGCGATGCGCTCTTCTAGCAGCTGTTCCAAGCGCTCACGTCCGGCATTGCGGGTAGCTTCCATGGTGGTGGCGATACCACCGGCGGAATACGACTCGCCTGCCATGCGCGCTTCGAATTCCTCGGCGCGGTTGCCATCGAAAATCATGTGCGTGTGTGAATCCACCCAACCTGGCAGTACTGCACGGCCGCCCAGGTCGATCTTTTTCTCGACGCCCTCGGAAAGGTCCTGTGGCAGGTCATTCAAAGCACCGACCCAGGTGATGATGCCATTACCGTCGACGAGCAGCGCGCCGTCTTTAATGGTGCCCGCGTCCGAGACCGTGCGTAGTTCGCTGATGTTGTGGAAAAGTGTGCTCATGGTGCCTTTCGAATGGTGATATTTCGTGTGTGTGGAGATGTCTGCCGGTGCGCAGGGCTTATGCTCCCCTGCTATCTCTCTAATCCAGCGTGCCGACGACGCCCTCGACGCTGGCTACCAGTGCCCCGCTGGCTACCAGCTGGTGGGCGTAAGCGATTTCCGGTGCCAGGTAACGGTCGGTGGTTGGGCCCTCTACCCCTTCGCGCAACAAGGCGATGGCGGCCTTTGTTCCTGGCGCAGATTCTGCCGCGGCGTCACGGCAGCGCATGGTAATCGCGCGGGCGGCGGTGAGGTACTCGATAGCCAACACGCGCTGCAGGCCGTCGACGGCGGTCCGCAGCTTGCGGCCAGCAGACCATCCCATGGACACGTGATCTTCTTGCATCGCGGACGACGGAATGGAATCTGCCGAAGCTGGGTTGGCGGCCCGTTTGAGTTCCGAGACGATACCGGCCTGGGTGTATTGCGCGATCATGTGGCCGGAGTCGACGCCCGGGTCGTCGGCAAGAAACGCTGGCAAGCCGCGGTTGCGGGCGGTGTCTAAGAAGCGGTCGGTGCGGCGCTCGGAAATCGACGCTAGGTCTGCCGCCACGATGGCCAAAAAGTCCAGTACATAGGCCACAGGAGCGCCGTGGAAATTGCCGTTGGAGCGGACTTCCCCATCAATGACCACCGGGTTATCTACGGCGGCGGCAAGCTCGCGTTCTGCGACAGTGATGGCGTGTGTGATGGTATCGCGGAAACCGCCTGTGACCTGCGGCGAGCAGCGTACGGAATAGGCGTCCTGCACCTGGGTTTGCTTGAAGTCTTCTTGTGCGGCCTCCAGCAACGGTGAGTTTGCTGCAACGGTGCGAATATTGCGTGCCGACGACGCCTGGCCCGGGTGCGGACGCAGTTTTTGCAGTTTATCGTCGAACACGCTCAAGGTGCCGTGCAGGCCTTCGACGGTCATCGCGGTGGAGATATCGGCGACCTTTGCCAGATCCTGCAAGTCGGCGATGGCCAGGCACAGCATGCCGAGCATGCCGTCGGTGCCGTTGATCAGCGCCAGGCCTTCTTTTTCCTCCAGCGCGAGCGGGGTGATGCCGGCGTCGGCAAGCGCAGTTGCGGCCGGTTGTGGCTGGTCCGCACCGTTCACGCGGACTTCGCCCTCCCCCAGCAGCGCCAGCGCGCAGTGTGACAGCGGTGCCAGATCGCCCGAACAACCCAGCGATCCGTACTCGTAAACGACCGGGGTAATGCCCGCATTCAGCACGGCCGCGTAGGTTTCGGCGACGACCGGGCGCACGCCGGTGTGTCCAGTGCACAACGTTGACAGACGCAGCAGCATCAACGCGCGGATGACTTCCCGTTCAACCTCTGGCCCGGAACCTGCCGCATGCGAGCGCACCAGCGAGCGTTGCAATTGTGCGCGCATCTCGGACGGAATATGACGGCGGGCCAAGGCGCCGAAGCCGGTAGACACGCCGTAAACCGGGGTTGGTTCGTTGGCGAGGTCATCAATACGTTTGCGGGTGGTCGCGATTCGGTCCAACGCTTCCTGGCTGATTTCTACCGCTGCCCCACCGCGGGCAACCTTGACGACGTCATCGATGCGCAAAGCGCCGAGACCGACGGTGATGGTCTCTTTCTCGTGTGCCGCTAACTGTTGTGCCTGTGACTGTTGTGCTGCTGTGTGCTGTGTCATTGTTTTGGACCGTTCCTTTCGCCTGTCGCGGATGGTGGATAAGGATGGTTGCTAGCAAGTGTTCTTGTGCCAAGTACTCTTTCGCCCAAGCTTAATAAGACTCAGGTGTTCCTGCCCGAGATCCTGTCTTGGATCCCAGACTTAACATTTGCTGTGGATTGTGGCGAGTGCTGCCCCCGTTGCGGCTTCTGGTTCTCCGGTAATTTTTCCCCGTTGAAGCGCTTTGGCCTGCAGAGGGTACGTAATCTTTCCGTCGTGGCAATTTCATCACAGTGACTAAATGAGCAAGAGTCTTAAGGCTCCCGTGACTGACTTTGCAGAAAAACTTTGCGTCACTTCCCCAGGCCTTCTGAGCGCTAAAAATATCCTGATTACACTCGTGTGCATGAGTGATTTTGAGTGGACTGGACGCGTCGATGGACCCGGATCCGAACATGCCCGTTGGCATTCGGTAATACAGACTGATCTCGCTGTTTCTACTGCGGCCGCACAGGGCGACCGGCCATCGCGGCCTGGTGTGGCGCTGATTGGCTTCGCCTCCGATGAGGGTGTGCGTCGCAATGGCGGCCGACAAGGCGCTGCCGGCGGGCCGGATGCACTGCGCACAGCGCTTGGTGGTCTGGCTATTCATGACGACGTCCCGCGTTACGATACCGGGACCGTCACTTATGAAGGCCGGGATTTGGAAGCCGGACAAGAAGAACTTTCACAACGCGTAGCTGCTACCGTGCGCGCTGGACACCTGCCGGTAATTTTGGGCGGAGGCCATGAAACCGCTTTTGCCTCGCACCGCGGTTTGGTTCGCGGATTAAAAAATGAAAATCCGGATGGGTTGCGAGATTTAGGGATTTTCAATTTGGATGCGCATTTTGATCTTCGTGACGCAGATGAGCCAACCTCTGGTACCCCATTCCGACAAATTTCCGAGATCGACGGTGAAAATTTCAGTTATACCGTCTGGGGAATCTCCAAAGCCAATAACACCCGGGTACTTTTTGAAACCGCAGACCGCCTGGGTGTGAACTATCTTCTCGATGAAGATTTGGCTCGTGCCACGGTCAATGAAGTAACTGAAATTGCACACAAAGCCGTCCAAGATTTTAAAAACATACATCTTAGTATTGACTTAGATGTACTTCCGGCGTCGGTGGCGCCCGGAGTGTCAGCTCCAGCCGCGTTGGGTGTGGAAGCTTTGAAGGTTTACGCGATGGCGTTGGCTTTGGCGCAAACCGGAAAGTTGCGCCTCGTCGACGTGGTTGAGCTGAATCCAAAATATGATGTAGATTCACGCACCGCTAAACTGGCAGCACGCATGATTCACGACATTGTTGCCGCGCACGGCGGAACGCAGAAATGAGTCGAAGCAGGGAACGAGGGGAAATAATGAAAAGCCGTAGTCGTCGAAATAGTATGATAGTCAATGAGTTCCGGTTTGTGTAGAGCACTAAACCGGCGGACGTAATGACAAATCTGGTTAATGGCACGCCCGAAAGTCTTTAAGCAAAACTTTCTGACCTGCAGGCTAAGGAGGTGATAGTGCACGTCTCATGCTGACGTTCTGATAGAAATTTGTTGTCTACAAATGCTCATCACATTAAAGAATCAAACCATTCGGCGATGCTCGAAATCCACTCTCCGAACTAAGAGAACAAATCAGGAATCTTCGGAGCTTTCACGATGAGCTCGGAGCCATCGTTTGTCTTAAATTGCACAGCTTTATCTCCACCCAGCAATAAAGCTTTTCCTCTCGGGAGGAATCTGTAACCAATACCGCCCCAAGCAGTATATGAGCCGTCTATAAGTTCTACACTGGCAACGTCGCGTAGGTTGACGTAAAAAACTCGCTTGCGGAAAATGGTTGAATGTATTTCTAAGCTGCTGTTGGATTTCTCGACCGTTACAAAAGACAAGAATAAGGTCGCAAGAAAAGAGAATAATAAAGGCCCGACTGATAAAAGTGCAGTGGTAGAAAATGGATCCAATAAAACCAACAGTCCTAAGATTGACAATCCTAGAACTACAGTTAAGCATATAAGGATATTAGAATGGGTGACGAATTTGGTTCGATTCATTTTGGTTAGAAACTCCTTCTCTTTTGAAATTACGTCAGCCTGGTGAGGTGTATGTTGAGAATTATATCTAAGCTAAGCATATGCACTGTTAACAATAGCTCAAAGGATTCGACGATAGGCCCGAGCTCCAGAAAATGGATGCATTACGGTTGGTACGCAGACCGTGTGCGTGGGCGAAAGCATCGATAACGAGTAAGGCACGTATGTGGTCCGCGAGTGCATAACCCCCCATATTTTGTTGAGTGGATATTAATGACCATGTAGGATAAATGTTGTTACCGCAGATGCAGGACAGGTAGATAATTTCGTCGATTTAGGCGCGGTTCGGTCTGTCAGCCGTATGGTTTTTGATGATTTGTGCGACCGCATTATGATTTTCGGGCCGACAACAGTTAGAGAAAATATCCTTATCCTGTGGGATACGCGGGTTCTGATCTATTTCTAAAAAGAAGAATGGGCAAGCTGTTAAACGTGGCACATCCGTGTAAGGCGAATACTCGGTTCGGTAGTTTTAGACAAACTGGAACCAGACCACCAGCGTGTATTGGTGCCAAAATGTTTTGTAACTTTGCCCAGAATGTCTCGTTGTTCACGCAGTTTGGTGTTTTCTTTTCCAGCTGCAGGATGCGTTCGGAATCATTTGCCGGCTGGGCCAATGGGTGAGACTTACTGTGTTGGGGATCAGCGGGTTGCCAAATACGGCACAACCCCAAAATAAACCGTACAACCAGCGATGGCTATTACTATCGAGGGCCAACGTGTTAAACATGACACTATGAATGCAGTCATTATCGCTGTGGTGGTCATGTTGGGCCTGGCCGTCGCACGTGTACACGTTGTCTTAGCGCTCCTCATCGGCGCAATCGTTGGTGGTCTTGTCGGTGGACTTGGCATCGACGGGTCCTTTATCGCCTTCCAAGAAGGAATTGGTAACGGCGCGTCGATCGCACTGAACTACGCCTTGCTGGGTGCTTTTGCGTTAGCGATCGCCAACGCGGGTCTCCCCCGCCTGCTGGCCGAATCCATCATCAACCGGATTGATGCCGACGACGAAGACACCAAAGAAAAAGCCGTGGCCGTCGCCAAGTGGCTCACCGTCGCGGGCTTGTTGTTGATGGCGATTATGTCGCAAAACCTGGTTCCGGTTCATATCGCGTTTATTCCGCTGATTGTGCCGCCGCTACTATCGGTGTTGAACAAGATGCAGCTGGACCGCCGCCTGATTACCTGTGTGCTGACCTTCGGCCTGGTCACCACCTATTTCTTCGTTCCGGTTGGCTTCGGCAATATCTACATGAATGACATCCTGCGCAACAATATCGTGGAAGCAGGAATGCCGGAGGCAAACACTGTCTCGGTCATGCAGGCCATGGCCATTCCCGCACTAGGAATGCTGGTTGGCGTATTGTTCGCGATCTTCGTCAGCTACCGCAAAAAGCGCGTGTACAAAGACATCCCGATCTCCGAGGACGCCGCCAAAGCCGTCGAGATTTCGCGTTACCGCATCACTATCTCGATAATCGCGCTCGTTGCCACGTTCGGCGTGCAGATCGTGCTGCAATACCTGGATTCGGATGCCGACAGCCTGCTGGCCGGTGCCCTGGTTGGTCTGGCGATCATGCTCGCCTTCCGCGGTGTGGAATGGAAGCAATCCGACGATATCTACACCGAGGGTATGAGTATGATGGCGTTGATCGGTTTCATCATGATCACCGCGCAGGGTTTTGCGAACGTCATGGCCGAAACCGGCGACGTGGAAACGCTCGTCGAATCTACCGCCGCCGCTTTCGACGGTAACCAGGCACTGGCCTCGCTGGCTATGCTGCTGGTCGGCCTCGTCGTCACGATGGGTATCGGATCATCCTTTTCGACGCTGCCGATCATCTCCACCATCTATGTCCCGCTGTGCATCTCGTTGGGCTTTTCCCCGCTAGCCACCGTCGCGCTGGTCGGTACCGCGGGTGCGCTGGGTGATGCGGGCTCCCCAGCCTCCGACTCTACGCTGGGCCCAACCTCTGGTCTGAATGTCGACGGCCAGCACGACCACATCCGCGATTCCGTCATCCCGACGTTCCTGCACTTCAACATCCCACTGATCGCTTTCGGCTGGGCTGCCACGATGCTGCTGTAGGCTCTATTCATGTCCGTGTTGCGCTGCTACGCTCTATATTGCATCTATCGCCAATAGAAGAAAGCGTAGCCTAACAATGAGCGATCCAGCCGTGCCCACCGGTCCTGCATCCGGTGGGCAGTTTTCTGTGCAATCTGAATCATCTGCTTCTCACCAGCCGTCCGAATCTGGGCCTAACCAGAACTCCGCACCGCACCCGAATGCCGCGCTACAGCTGCAGGGTTTGAGCAAGTCCTACGGCGGCAAGGTCGTCGTTCGGGATATTCACCTCACGGTTCCGCGCGGAAGTTTTTATGGCCTCGTCGGGCCGAATGGTTCGGGTAAAACCACCACCGTGCTTATGGCTACGGGCCTGCTGCGCCCCGATGCCGGTACCGTGCTGGTGTGTGGACACAACGTGTGGGGTAGTACGGCCGAGGCCAATGCCGCGAAAGGCGCTTACGGGCTGCTTGCCGACGGCTTGCCCGTTTTTGATCGCCTATCCGGACAGGAATACTTGCATTACCTGGGCTTGCTGCGCGGCATTGACGAGCCCACGGTGGCGCAGCGCTCCCGCGAGTTGCTGGATGCACTGGACCTGGCTGATTCTTCCAGCAAGTTGATCGTCGATTATTCCGCGGGAATGACCAAAAAGATCCTGCTGGCCGGGGCGTTGCTACACCGCCCGGACATTTTGATTCTCGACGAGCCTTTTGAGGCCGTCGATCCGGTTTCTGCGACCACTATCCGCGAGATCCTGCAGGCTTATGTAGCCAGCTCCGGCACAGTGATTATGTCTTCGCACGTGATGGAAACCGTGGAGGCGCTGTGTGATCACGTCGCGGTGATTGGCAAGAACCAGCTGCTTGCCGACGGCACGTTAGACGAGGTGCGCGCTGGTTCTAGCTTGAGCGAGCGCTTTGTGGAATTGGTCGGTGGGCGCCATCTGGCGGAAGGTTCGCTGGGGTGGCTGGCCGGCGCGAAATCGGAGAATTCCACTACCGAGAAGGGGGAGCAGCAGTGACGCACACAGCAGCACAACCCTCGCTACGGGTTTTTACTAGTTTGCACTGGAAGTTGTGGAAGCGGCATTTCAGCACCAATACTTCGCAAATTTTCATCGCCATACTGGTCGCGTTTTATTCCTTCCTCGGGCTGGCTGGCCTCGGCGCATTCACGCTGCTGGGAGCCGCCGAGGGCGAATTCATGCCCATGATTTATAGCCTCGCGGCGGGCACAGTTGGCTACTGGATAGCAGCGCTATTGATGCCGGCGGGCGAGAACCAAGTTGATCCCGCACGAATGGCGGTGTTGCCGCTTACGGAAAAAGTGATCCTACGGGGCTCGGCAGTGACTTCGCTGTTGACGGTGCGCGGAGTTCTGGCAATCTTTAACTCGCTGGTGATGATCGTGCTTGGTGCCGTTGGCTTGGTGCATAATGGCAGTGGGTGGGGCATTGCGGTGTGGATCCCGGCTGTGCTGGGCTCATTCGCGATCACAGTTGCTGGTGGGGAAGCCTTGGCGACGCTGCTGGGCAGTGTCGGAAACCGCAAAAGCAGTGAAAAAGTCGCGATGGCCAGCGCTTTGGGCTTCGTTGTACTAATTTTCGGTTTCAATGTCGTCGCCAACAGTCGGCTAGATTTTTCGCTGCCGTGGGAAGCTCTGTTTGCACTGGTGGCATGGACTCCGTTTGGTGCAGCACCGGGTGCGGCCGTCGCTGTGCTGCAGGCCCACTGGGCAATTGCCCTGGTGCAGGCAGCAATAGCGGCAGTGACGGTAGCGGTGGCGTGGCGCGTGTGGCGCTGGGCGCTGCGGCGTAATGCGCAGACGGCAACCGGCGATTCCGGGGCGGCAGCCACCGGGTCTGAGGCCGGAAGTGTGTTGTTGCCGGGGGTGCGGGCGTCGGCAAGCGGGGCAGTGTTCTCCCTGACCTTGCGGTATTGGCGCCGTGATATTCGGTTTACCTACAGCTTGGTAGTTATGCCGCTGTTTTTGTTGATGATGCTGGCACTGGCCGCGATTAATGATCAGTCCTTTATGGCCTATCTGGCGGTGCTGTTCTTCGTGTTGTTTGCTGCCGGTATGACCTCGAATGCACTCGGGTACGACGGACCGTCGAACTGGGTGCACATGAGCGCTGGGTTGGCGCCGCGCACGTTATTGTGGGCACGCACGCAGGCGGTCTTGCTGCTTACTTTGCCGACCCTGGTGATTTACCTGGTGGTTTTGGTGATGTTGGGGACTGAGCCGACGATCGTGGTGGCGCTCGCGGTAATCGCGGGCTCGGCGGTGTTGCTGAATGCGGGGTTGGCGGCGCTGTTGGCAGTGTGGAATCCGTTTCAGGTTTCCGCGCCGGGCACCAACCCGATGAAGGATAAGTCGGGTTTTTCCGTCGGTGCTGTGATCATGATGCTGGTATCTGTGCTGATGGTGTGGTTACCGCTCGCGCCGGGGATCATCATGATGATTGTTGGCATGAACCTCGGTGATGGTGGTGTCACACAGTTGTCTGGCTTGTCGACGTTGTTCTGGGCTGGCGTTGTTCTGAGTCTGTGTGTTGCGCTGGCTGGGCTTTGGCTGGGGCATGTTGCGGCCGCGAATCGTTTGGAAAAGCGGTGGCCGGAAGTGCTCGCGAAGGTGCGGAATTTTTATTAACGCCGTGCGGTAGTCCGGGAGTGGAGCTGTGAAATTTCATGGCTCTAAGCAGGTAGTTTTCAGTCTTGTTGCAAACTGTTTTCAGGTAGGCTATTTTTAACTGAACTCATTGGGAATGAGTTTCAATAAGAAAGGCTTTATAAGTGAAAACTACAGATTTCTCGCGTGCCGACGTGCGCGATCGGGGGCAGCGGCGGTTTATGGCGGCGGAGCGGCGTCGCCCGCGTATCCGCCTCGCAGTCGCATTAACTGCCGCGTTGAGCACCGCCTTTGTTGGGCTTCCTGCAGCTAGCGCAGGACCCGACGACGGTAAGCTCATTTTGACGGAGCGCCACATTGACTCGCCTTTTGTGGTTTCCGATAAAGCCGGTCACTACGACGTGCGCTCAAAGTATTCTGAGCGCGTCAATGGTGATTTTAGTGAAACAACTGCGGGTTTTGCGGAATCAGCATTGTGGATTGGCAAAGGTTGGCAGAACCCACAAACAAAGAAAGGATCGAAGTATCAGGTAACGCTGCCAGAAAACGACGATTTTAATTTTATCGGTAAGCCGGGGGAGACTTACGTGCAGGCCCCGAGCGTATCGTCGGGAAGCAATCACTCGCCCATCTGGTACGGGTACGGCGCTGAAGAAGAGTTGCCAGTTGCAGATATTCCGAGCGGGCGCGTGTCGCTGGACTTGCTCAGCGTCGATGGCCCTGGGGACATGGAGCAGTATAGGTATGATTCGAGCGGCAACTTTGGAGTGGTGCGACTCGTTGGCACAACGGATACTTCCCCGCACTCCATTTCTATTAAGCCCCATGAACACACCCACATCAACACGCTTTTCACGAAACCAGGGCGCTATGAGCTGACCTATCGTGTGAGCTCGTTGGACAAAGACGGCAAACTTACTACTTCGGCACCGCGTACGCAGGTGATTCAGGTGGGTGGGCAACGTCCACTAGATACGAAGACGGAATCGTTGGAGGATCGATACAATAAGGCTCCAGACGGAGATGCTGCCGCTGCACATTATCGCTTGAGCATCGCTCCAAAAACTGATCCACAGGCCGATGGTGACGATAAGCTTTCGACGATTGTTTTTGATGCCAATAATCCGAATGTTACGGGTACCGTGACGTTGTTCGTTGACGGTTACTTCCTGACTGATTTGCCGGTGAAAGATGGCAAAGCCACCTGGGATGAACAGTTGAGCCCAAAGCAGTCGGATATCCAGGCTGTCTTTACTCCGGATGCTGGCGCTGCTCATTCCGGGAATGCCGATGCAGAGGCCCCTGAAGAGTCGGTTGCTGCAACCGCGCCACGCTGGATTTCGGCCCCGTTGGCATACTCAGCAGGCGAGCGCAAAGAGACCACCAGCGCAGAAAAGTCGGATTCGCTGCCACAGGGAAATAACAAGCGGGACATGAATATTCCGCAAGCTGGCAGCACGCTGACTAGCAAAGACATCGATGTGCGTTATGTTCCTGGCGACGGGGAAACCGTCACTTATTACGTAGAGGCCAAGGACCCGAATTTTCAAGGCACATTTACTGGTGGCGTGTACAGCAAGTTGGAAGATGTTGAAAATAAGGGCTACCCAGAGTTGGGCATGGAAGGTGCCATTGTCAACGGTAAAGGCTATTTCACGATTCCGAAGAGCTATCAGCCTGGCCCAGGAGGCGTGCTGTATATCAACGTGATCCCGCATCCAGCCTATGGCTTGGCGGATGCTAAGGGGGTCATCACGGACAAATATGTCCCGAACCAAGAACATGTGGGCACCGTGCAGTTAGGGGATGGCCCTGCTGGGCAAGGACCGCAAGGTGAGAAGCCTGGAGACAATGGTGCTGGTTCGCAGCCTCCTGCGGATAGCGAAGCGGAGTCGCCAGACAGCCCAGAGACCACCCCGGAAACGACACCAGAGCCTTCACCAGGTGTTCCGGAAACTCCCCCGGAAACGACACCAGAGCCTTCACCAGGTGTTCCGGAAACTCCCCCGGAAACCACGCCAGGAGATAACGCTGCTCCACAGCAAGGGCGTGGGGTATGTGTCGGCAAGCATCTTTTGCATAGCGGTCACGTGGATATCCTGGCGAAACACCAAGGCAACGGCTTGGGCATCAGTTTGAAAGATGATACGCGAATCGTGGACAAGAAGAGTGTGGAGCGCCCATTGAATGATGTCGCACTCGTAGTCCGAGACAACACGAAGGAGAAGCGTCGTGATGCGCACCAAGGGGAGAAGTTCGACTTCCTTGGTAAGCAAGAGGACGGGTTTTATTACCTTCCGCAAGCTCAGCGCCCGGGGGTTATTTGGCCAGGATACAACACTGAGCATATCGATTTCGACAATATTGACGGCGCAGTATCGTTGAATTTGCAACCACGTGATGTACCAGAAGGTGCAACCTGGGGAACATTTATCGATGGACAACTGGGCGAGCTGCCGACGGTCTTGTCTGATTCAACCAAGAATGATCACTCGATTGAGTCAAGCTTTTCCTCGCACACCCACATCCACTGGGCATTTTCTAAACCCGGCGTCTACACCTTTGACGCGAGCTATAGCGCTAAGCATAAAGACGGCCATGAGATGAAGTCCGAGACCCAAGAGTTTGTCATTACGGTGGGCAACGAAGCTTTGGAGACCTGTAAGACACCGAAACCGGGAGCAGAGCAGGAAAGCAAGCCTGAGGGTAGCCCGGCTGAGCCCGCACCGGCACCTGGAAAACCAGGTGGCGAGTTAAAGCCTGAGGCGCCGAAAGATCCACAGCCGGGCAAACCTGCACCTGGAAAGCCCGGAAACCAAGACAAGCCAGGCAGTGGGAAACAGCCGGAAGCCCCGAAGAAACCGGAGAATCCTGCAAAGCCACAGCCACCGAAGCAGCCAGAAAAACAGCCGGACAATCAATCCAAGCCAGGCGGTTGGTCACTGCAAAACTTCTTCTCAAACTTCAACCCGGTGCACGTGCTAGCACCAGTGCTGGGCATCGTGTTCATCGCTCGGATGGTCGCGCTGTTTATGGAGCTGCAGCCGCAGGTTGCAAATTTCTTTGCGCAGGGCATCCCAGGGCTTCCGAAGTGGGGAAAGTAGGGAAGAGCTGAACGGCTTTCTCGACGTCTGGGGTCATTTCTCCACGATTCCTGTGTGACACACCGGGAACCTTAAGCCTTGTTGCAAACCACTTTCAGCTAGGGTATTTTGACACCATTGTTGAAAACGGAACCCATTAATAATAACGGAAGGCTTATGAGTTATGACCCCACAGCTTCGTCGCTCACGTGCGGCAGGGCGGCGTAGTCGCAATACTCGGTTGGTCATCGCTGTTACCGCGGCTCTCGGCACCACGTTCGCAGGGCTCCCAGCGGCAATCGCTGGGCCAGACGATGGGAAAAAGATTCTCACCAGAGAGCATATTGACGCTCCATACACTGTGCGAGACGACGCCGGGGTGTTCGACCTCTACGCGAAAAATGGCGAAGGCCCGCACAAGCTCTCGGAGTCGGCGGTGTGGGTCGGTAAGGGCTATAACAGTGACGGCGCTGATAAGAAGCAGCAGTATCAGTTCACTGTCGATGACAATGAACGTCTGCGATACCTTGGCAATCCAGGTAATACCTACGTGTATTCGCCAGAAACGCCATTGGGAGGCCGACAAGACCCAGCATGGCTTGGTTATGGTGCAGAAAAAGACTTAAACGTCGACGATATGCTGAACGGCCGGGTCTCGTTAGACCTGTTGTCAGTGGATGGACCGGGTGAGGTAGAACAGCTGCAGTACAGGCCCGGACACTCAATCGATGTCTTGCGCCTTTTGGGTACTAGCGCATCGTCGCCACGTTCTATTTCGATTGAGCCCGGCGAGCACAACCACATCGGAACCGTATTTACTAAACCCGGACGATATGAGCTGAAGTTTCAAACCAGCGGTCTGCGCAAAGACGGCACTTATGTGGCCTCCGAACCACGAACTATGGTGATTCAGGCGGGCGGCCAACAGCCGAAGGCTGAGGCCACGAAGCCTTTACAGGAACGTTACAATCAGGCGCGCACAGCAAATCTTGCAGAGGCCAATTATCGTTTAAGCGTTGCGAAAAAAGCGGACCCGACTGTCGACGGTGATGACAAACTTTCTACTATTTCTTTCGACGCCGGAAATCCGGAGCTTTCGGGCACCGTGACATTATTCGTCGACGGCTATTTCCTGACCGACCTTGAGGTTGAAAACGGTAAAGCCTCCTGGGATGAATTGTTGAGCGCCCAAGAATCCAATATCCAAGCGGTGTTTACCCCGGATGATGAAACTTCTGCGCACTGGATTTCTGCACCGTTAGCATATTCCGCAGGCCAGGCTGGGGTAGAAACCACCTCGGAAAATCATGCGGAGCAACTGCCCAAGGGCAATAACCTGCGGACCTTCAACTTCCCGGCACCGAATACTGCGATCACGAACGATGAGGTCACCGTGAAATACGTCCCCGGTGCCAATGGGGTCGGAGAAATCGTCGTCGAGGCGAAAGATCCGCAGCTGCAGGGGCTGATTACGGGTGGCATCTATGAAAATGAAGAATGGTTGGAAAAAGGCGCCTCAGACCGAGACTTGGCGGGTACCTTTAAGGACGGCAAAGGCACACTTCGGTTTGAAGACGGGCACTTGCCGGAAAACGCGATTCTGAAAGTTGATGTCATTCCGCATGCTGGATTTGGCCGTAAGGCTGCGTCCGGAATTGTCACAGACAAATTCAATGCCGGAACCAGCACCGAGGCGACCTTCCGTTTGGGTGAGATTGATGGCTCTGTGAAACCAGAGCTGCAAAGATCAGGACACGGCGATGGCGGTACCGATAACTCGGGTGCGGAAAAACCTGGTGCGCAACAGCAGAAACCGCCGAAGAACAACGAGCAGCAGGGCAGTGGTGAGCACGCTGGGCACGCAGTGTGTGAAAACAAGATCATGCTCAATCGCGGCCATGTCGATATCTTGGGCAAACGCACCAAAGATGGCCTCGACATTGCGTTGAAAGACGATACCCGGATTGCCGCGGATAAATCCGTGGAGCGTTCCTTGAACGATGTTGCTTTTGCGATCCGTGATAACGCGAAACGGAAGCGTCCTGAACATTTGAGCGACGAGAAGTATAACTTCATTGGCGAGAAAGACAGTGAGTTTTACTATTTGCCGCAGGCTCAGGACAAAGCCGTCTTGTGGCCGGGATATAACACCGAAGCCATTCCGGTGCAGGACGAATTCGACGGCCCGGTATCTCTGAACCTAGTTCCACGTGAAACACCGGAAAACTCCAGCTGGGGTGTGTTCATCGATAAGGGGTCTTTCGGAGGCGATCATGAGATTCTTGCCGACTCCACCAAACAGGATTATTCGATTGAATCTCATTACTCGGCGCACACCCATGTGCACTGGGCTTTCTCTAATCCGGGAATCTACACCTTCGACGTCAGCTACAGCGGCACGACAAAAGAGGGCCAGGAACTGAAATCCGAGAGCCAAGAACTCGTCGTCGCAGTTGGTGACGAGGTTCTGGAGACCTGTAAAACCAGCCCTGCGCCAAACCCGAATAAGCCACACGAACCGGGTAACCCGAGCCAGCCAAACCCGAACCAACCAAACGACCCAGGCCAGCAAAGCCCTGGCGATGGACAATCCGGCAACCACAATGAGCAGAACGAGCAGAAAAAGCCCAAGCCTGAAGCGCCCAAGGACCCAGGTAACCAATCCAAGCCGGGCGACTCATCGCCGCAGGGCTTTTTCTCCAAGTTCAACCCCGTCCATCTGTTGGCACCACTGCTGGGCGGTGTGTTCATCGCCCGCATGGTTGCACTGTTCATGGAGCTACAACCGCAGGTGTTTAACTTCATCACTGACCGTTTCCCGCAGCTAAAAAACTAAACCCACCACCCCCCCAGATTCCATCTCCCCGGAAAGTAACCGCACATGACCGCATTGCACACTGTGTCGCCACGGCCAGCACGCACATACTCCGCGCTGCTGACAGCCTTGGTGCTGTGCTGGGTAGCCGCATTCGCCCCCACCGCGCTAGCCCAAACCTTCGACCGTGGACACGTCGACGTTTTCTACGTCACCTCACACGGCGGAGAACTGTCGCTGTCGATGAAAGAAGACATCACCGGCGGCGGAGTACAACGACCTGGCGACGACGTCGTCCTGCACGTCAGTGACGCCGCCTGGTCAGAAGCTACAGCAGGCGTCGATGGCATTGGCCAAGCGACGTACTTCCTGCCCCAATCACAAAACCACGACGTCATCTGGCCGGGCTGGGACACCCAACCGATTGCTGCCGACGGATACCAAGCCGTGGACTTCAATTTCCAAGACGTCTCCGGCCCGGGCGAGGTCTACATCTTCGAAACCGAAGGCTTCGGGGGCATCAAATCCGTCACCAACGATGGCTCCTACAACCTGCGCACCGGCTCGGTCATCAACCAGCCATACCCCGCACACAAGCACATCAACTGGGCATTTACCCACCCGGGCACCTACCAGATGACGGTGTATGCCAGCGCCAACGGACAATCCAGTAACGCGGTGACCTACACCTGGCAGGTCGGCGGCGAAGCCGGGGATGCACCAGCACCTGCAGCACCAGGCGGCCACGGTGGAGGACAAGCCGGTGGACACGGCGGCCACGCAGGCAACCAACCTGGCGCCCCAGCACCACAGGGTGGCGGGGGAGCAGCCCCAGGGCCACGCGCCGGTGGCGCGCATGTGGGCCCAGCACCGAAATCCGCTCCACCAGCCGGTGCTTCCGGCGGTTCGGCGTCGGCAAGCACTTCCGGCGGCGGCAACGCACAATGCACCCCAGGTCTGCAGCCACAAATCAAAGACGACACCACCAGCCCGCCGCAATGGCGCCCAGCACAAGGGGCGACGTTCTACCTATCGTCGAATGCCGAGGTGAACCTGCCGAGCACCGTCGGCACCGTGCCGGAAGGAAAAGCCTGGATGATCGGCGCCACGCAGGTCGCAGGCGTGCCGTGGCTAGGCGCTAATACGCAGCACCAATCAATGCACGAGCACCTGGCATCTGCCGTGCGCTGGGACATCACCGGCTTTAGCGGACCAGGCCCAATGACCGTGTACTCGCAAGGCCAACTGGGCCAGATCGTGGGTGAAGAATGGTTCCGCGCTGCAGGTGGCGGATACCAGGGCAGCAAAGCCATCCCACGAAACACCCACGTGCACCCAAACTGGGTCTTCGGCGCGCCGGGCCGCTATCAGGTGAACATCACCCAGTCCGCGCAGCTCAACAACGGCAAGAAAGTTTCCGGCAACGCCACGCTGAACTTCGTCGTCGGTGGCAGCAACCCGGGTGGTGCCTTTAGCGACGGCCACTTCGACTTGGGTGCGGTAGTCAACCCCGATGGTGGCGAATGCGCTGGTGCCGGCATCGCCGGTGGTGGGGCAGCAGGTAGCGCTGGTGGTGGTGCCGACGCGGACCTAGCCGCCACCGAGGGCTTAAGTGAAGAACAACTCGCGGCCCAAGGGTTGGCTGCCGACGGCACCCCGCTGGGCAATGGTTTTTCTTCCACGTTGGCCGGGCAAGACTCCAAGCTGTTCAATATCGCGGCCATCGTGCTGGGCCTTGGCCTGCTGTTCCTGGGCGTGGCAGCTGCGCATTTCGCAATAAAGAAATCGAAAGCTGAGGGCGACGACGCAAGCCCAGAAAGCGCAGATGGCGCAGATGGCGATCCGAAAGCGCAAACGGCGACGACCGGCACGCAACCACCCCAGCCGCCACAACCGCCGCAGACCGCAATGATCCCGCAGGTATAAAACCACAGACGAACGTGCAGAAAGATTGAGTATGAAACACCGCCGCGAAACCACATTCGCGCAGCGCACAGGCATTGCGCAGTGGTCTGGCGCCCGAAAACTGGGCTACGGCCTGGTAGCAGCGTTGGTGCTGACAGCGACGGCCGGGGGAGCATATGCGTTCAGTGGTGCGTCGGCAAGCGCCCAAGGACAGGGAAGCCAGGCGCACGGAAGCCACACCCAGGCAGCTGGCAATGCCGAACCGAGGCTGCGGGTCGTGGCCACCACGCCGATCCTGGCGGATCTAGTCTCCCAGGTTGCTGGGGACGACGCGCAGGTCACCACGCTCATCCCACCCGGCAAGGACCCGCACGATTTCGAACCCAGCCTGCGCACGGTTCGCGAAGTCGCCTATGCCGACCTGGCCTTCGCCAACGGTTTGTTGCTGGAACCACCAGCGCTGGCCGAAACTTTGCGCGAATCCACCGCGGGGGAAGTCGTCGACGTCGCAGATCTTGCGCCATCGTATGGGGCAGAGCTGATCCCGTTGGTGGAAAATATCGCTCTTGATGCCGTGTGGCTGGGCTTGCGCGTGCAAGGGGCGCAGGAGGCGAACTCGGTGAAGTTCACCATGACTGATGCCCAAGGCCCGGGTGATGTCTCGGCGTATATCGTTTCCACCTTCGGCACCCCGGAACCCATTTTCCCGTCTGATTCCGGCATTGATTTGCCTGCCAACGCCCACACGCACGTGTCCTGGGCGTTTAGCGAACCTGGCATCTATAAGCTCACCTTCGCCGCTGCCGGACAGCCGGGCGAAGAGGCCACCGAGGAACAAACCATCACCGTCGCCGTCGGCGTGAACCCAGAGGAAGGCGCGCACGTCATCGACTCCGGCCACGTGGATATCACCGCAGATCTTGCCGACGGCACCATCGCGCTGCGCGACCACGACGCGAGCTTCGACCCAAATACCACCGTGCTCGCGATCCCGTCGTCGACCCTGCAGCCCATCCCACCGGACCCGGCCTACCGCTTTTTGGGGCGCCCCGGCCAGGAGACCTATCTGTTGCCGCAAGCGGTGTTGGGCAAGCACTTGCACGGGGAGATCGACCCGCACCTGTGGCACAACACCCGCAATGCGCGGGCGTACGTGGAGGTCATTGCCGAGCAGATGGCCAAAGCCGACCCGTCCAATGGCCACCGCTACCAGCAGCGCGCCGCCGAATATAACCAGCAGGTACAGCTTGTCGACGACGAACTGCACGCTGCGTACGACGCGATTCCGGAACACCGCCGACACTTGGTCACCACCCACCACGGCTACACCTATTTGGAGCAGGGATACGGGATTAATATCGCCGGTTTTGTTACCCCGAATGCCTCGATCGAGCCATCCCCGCGCGATGTGATCGCACTGCAGCGCACCTTGGAAAACCTGGATATCCCGGCGGTGTTCGTCGAACCGAATGCTGCTGCTTCCACCTCCACGTTGGAAGAAACCGCGCGCCGGGCCGGGGCAGAGGTGTGCACGATTTACGGCGACAGCCTGGACGAACACGTGCCGACGTACCTGGATCTGATGCGGTTTAATGCGAATGAGATCAACCGATGTTTAAGCCCCTAAGTCTGCAGATCCGGTGCGGCCGCGCCGGGGCAACACTGCGATGACTGCAGAAATAACCACAGAAATAACGAAAAGGAACTCCCATGAATACTCACAACACACCTCGCACAACCACACCTCGCACAACCACCCTGCGCACCCGCGCCGCAGGCCTGGCACTAGCGGCTGCAACTGGGTTGAGCGCAGGATTTTTCCCGGCAGCACAGCCAGCTGCGACCGCGCAGGGAAGCGACCTATCCCAGGTGGTTACCGGCGATGAAGCGATCGCCCCGGAAGGCGAGAAGGTGGTCGTCGAAGCCGGACACATTGATATTGGTGCGATGGTAATCGACGGGGAACTCCAGATCTTGGCCCGCGATGACCGCAGCCAGCCGCCAGTGTGGCGCCATCTGGACGATATGGTGTTCCAGCTGCGGGAAAACTCGGTGCAAACACTACCGGACAACGATGACTTCTCTTTCGTGGGCGCTGGCGCGAATGAGCCGGCCTACGTGGTGCCGCAGACGGAAATCGTCGACGTTCCGTGGCTGGGTTGGAACACCCAAGCACCAGCGTTGACAGAGAACGTACAAAACGGTGTGAACATGGACTTTGTCGGCCATAGCGGCCCAGGTGAGTTCGCGCTGTTCCTACAAAACGGCGGCTTCGAAGCCCCGGACGTGCTGTGGTCGACGGCAGAAGGCAAGGATGATGACTTCTTCGTCGAGCTGCACACCCACACCCACGCGAACTGGACGTTTACGGATCCGGGCGTGCACCAGGTGGGCTTGCAGATTTCTGCCACCACCCATGACGGGCAGGAACTTTCCGCGCGGGAGGCAGTAACTTTCGCGGTAGGCGAGGGCACTGACCCCGCCGAAGCCCATAACGCCGTTTTTGACTGGGACAATGCCTCGACGGGCTCGTCTGGGTTCCAGGTGTCTTGGTTGCTGGTCGGCGGAATAGTGCTTGTCGTCGTGTTGGTCGGCGTCGGCGTGGCTAGCCGCGGAAAGAAGAAATAAGCATGCAACCGCTGATTACCGTCGATAAGCTGCAGGTTTTCCTGGGCGGGCGGAAGGTGATCACCGATGCCTGCATAGAGATCGGCCACGGTGAGTTCATTGGACTGCTTGGCCCCAATGGTGCGGGCAAGACGACGTTTATGCGTTCGATCCTCGGGTTGGTGCCGGTGAAAAGTGGCGCGATCACCGTGGATGCCTCGATTGGTTATGTGCCGCAACGCCACGATGTCGCCTGGGAGTTTCCCTGGAGCGTGCGCAAGACGGTGCTGTCTGGCCGGACTGGAATCATCGGGTGGTTCCGGCGTCCGCGTCGGCACGATCACCAGGCCGTCGATGCCGCGCTGCAGTTGACGAATCTGGCGGATCTCGCGGACCGGCCCATCGCGGAGCTTTCGGGTGGGCAGCGTCAGCGTGTGTTGTTGGCGCGCGCTTTGGCTACTCAGCCGGAGGTGTTGTTTTTGGATGAGCCGTTTACCGGACTGGATGCGCCGAATACGGAGGGCCTGTTGGAGTTGTTTGAGCAGTTGAGTGGGCAGGGCACGAGCATCGTCATGTCCAGCCATAACTTGGCTGAAGCGGTGCATACCTGTCATCGCGTGGTGTTGTTTAACAAGGGGATTGTGGCCGACGGGCCTGCCGGCGAGATCCGCGCGAATCCGCAGATCTGGTCGCAGACCTTCTCCGTCGCCCCGAGCTCGCCACTGCTCTCTGCGATTGGGGTGGGTGTCTAATGCCTAATTCTGTGATTTCCTTTCCGGAGTTCCTGATGGATCTCGCGAACCCACAGCTGGATTTCCTGGCGCGCGCGGTCGCGATTTCCGTGATCGCCGCGATCACCTGCGCCGTCGTCGGTTGTTATGTGGTGTTGCGCGGCATGGCCTTCATTGGTGATGCGGTCTCGCACGCGGTATTTCCGGGCCTGACCATTGCATTCGCCCTGCAGGTTTCCGTTCTGTTGGGCGGCGCTGTGGCCGGGGCGGTGGTTGCGATCCTGATCGCGTTGTTCTCGCAGCGGCAAAACGTCCGGGAAGATTCCGTGATCGGCATCTTTTTCGCTGCTTCCTTCGCGATAGGCATGGTGATCATCTCCCGCACCGAGGGGTATACCGCCTCGTTGAGCAGCTTCCTCTTCGGATCGCTCACCGGCGTCTCCAGCACGGATGTGTGGTTGGCCTTGGCTGTGTCCGTGCTGGTCTTGGCGACGATCGTCGTCATCGGCCCCCAGCTCAACGTCACGTGCCTGGACCGCGAAACCGCCCGCGCGATGAACATCCCGGTGTTGCTGATGGACATCGTGCTGTACCTGGCTGTCACCGCAGCCGTGGTGATCTCGGTGGGCACCGTCGGCAATATTTTGGTGCTCGCCCTGCTGATTGCACCACCGGCCACCGCCCGCCTGATTACCTCAAACTTGACGACGATGATGGTGCTTTCCGCGACCTTCGGCGCGTTGGGGAGCTTCTTCGGGTTGTATATCGCCTGGGCATTTGATCTTCCGGCGGGCGCCAGCATCGTGTTGTTGCTCTCGGTCTGGTTCCTGGTGGTCTGGGCGCTGATGCCGTCGATCAGAACTCTGCAGACCACCAGGGCCGCGCGGGCGAGCAGACAGCCAGCCGCCGAAACCACATAAAGCCCGATCAATCTCAGACAAACTTCATACCGCACAATTTATCGCCACGAAAACCAGCAACTACCTGGTCACGTTTCTTTTGGGAGGAACCATGAAATCCACGAACCACTCGCACCGCCATGGTCGTGTGCGCAGCCTGCACGGTGTGCGCAGGTCGCTTAGCTCACTTAGCCCACTTAGCCCACTCAGCCCACGCCGTTTCTCGAAAACCGCTGTGAGTCTGGGTCTGTCGTTGGGCTTGGCGACGGCTGGCCTGGGGGCAGGCGTGCTCGCGCCGTCGGCAAGCGCCCAAATCCACGAAATCTGCACTGCATCCGAGGGGTGGACCCCAGATCATAAGATTACGCACGGCCACCAGGACATGACGGTTCTTTCGGAGAACGGATTAGAACCCGCACTGATCGATGATTCTTCTGGTGAATCCCTGTCTTATGGGTCTGGGCGCAGCGTAGTTGAGGTCTCCAATGACCAGCACGTGAAGCTTGGGAAGTTGGGAATCGAGGGGCTGCCCGACGAAGGATGGTATCTGCCGCAAACGCAATTGCCCAACGTTCCGTGGCTTGGTTTTTCCACGATGTATCTGGGCGACCACCTGGTGGAAGGGGAGTCAGTGTCGATGAACCTGAACCTGAAGCAGGGCCCTGGCCGGATGATTGGTTGGCTTCCGGAAGATTTCGGCAACAACAAAATTGTGCTGGATTCAGAAGATTCCAATGATGCGTGGCCTATCCCATATAACACGCACGTGCACACCGGATTCGTGTTTGAAAAAGCCGGTGTGTACGAGGTGGGCTTTGAATTCGGGCTGCCACGCGGCGGAACTCAGACCTTGGACATCATGTTCCTGGTTGGCGACTACGACTGCGCTGATCGCGGATCAACGAGGACCGGCGCTAATTCTGGTTCGAAGAGCAAGGGCAATAACAATAAGCCTAAAACCTTCGGTGATCACCTGACCGCGATGGAAAAGGAAATCACGCAAACGGAAAAGGCGATCTCCGGTATTGAAAATTCCGTCCGCAAATTGGTATCTCCATTCACCAAGAAAGACGATAAGAACGCGGCTAAGCCAAATGCTGCAGGAAAACCAGGCGCGCCGGGTGCACCGGGTGCGTCCAATTCCGGTAATAAGCCAGCGCCTGCGAAACCGGGCCAGCCTGGTGGTGGAAACTCGGATACCAACAAGCCTGCTCCGGCTGGTGGAGGCCCGAAGCCCGCTCCTGTCGCACCGAAAAGCGGCGGGGCAGCACCAGCACCAGCACCAAGCGGTGGTGGAGCCAGCGGATCGCTAGTGCCCGCTAAAGCACCTGCGCCAGCACCGGCTCCAGCTCCCGCACCAGGCGGTGGTTCGGGCACAGGTTCGGCCCCGGGATTGGAAGCAGCTCCGCTGGAAGGCGCTGACGGAGAAAACCTGGAAGCCGTCGATGGTCAGGGCAATGCATTCGCCAGCGCAGATGGTGCCGCACAGCGTGGTGCCACGAGCGCGAACTACAAGCCGACCTCGTCGTCGATGAGTTTCTTCTCCGGCTTGATCCTCGGCTTGGGCGTATTCGCCTTTGCATTGGGCATCGGTATTTATGTTGTGATGTGGCAGCGTTCCCGCAACAAATAAGTTGTTGGGAGGCGATTAGCTTGCTGGACTCGGAAGTAACCGGTGGGAGCGCAAACACTCCGGCCTAAACCAGGGATCTACATCAGAGGTGTAAATTAGACCCACACTGCGGCGCGCTATTTTACAAAAACCGCGATTTTTGTAAAATAGCGCGTTATTATTGTCTGCAGACTTACAACGCTGATCTAAAACAGCGACACCGATCTGAAACAGCAACACCGACCCGAAGAAGGCTCGACTCATGGCAAACACATCTGGTTATAAGCCATTAAAGACGGTCTTTCACGCGAGTCGGCACGGTCATTCGGCGCTGGAGAAAGAATACGCGCGCAGACTCGACTCACCAGCGACTCTACAATGGGAGTTCGATGTCGCGGGGTATCCGCTATTTCTGGTGATGACCGTCGAGCTTGCCGCGCAATTGGAAAAAATCTGGCATACTGAACTGCGAATCTCTGATAAATGGGCAGCACTTCCGGGCATTGGGCGGCAGCACTATTTGCTGGGAATCTTAATCTCTGAAATTCGGGCGACGAATGCCATCGAAGGGATTTTTTCTACGCGGAAAGAAATCGCGTCTGCTTTGGAGCGGCCCTCTACTACCGCCCACAAACGGTTTCGGGAAATGGCTGGGCTGTACCGATCATTGCTCGTGCCAGATTCCGACCGCATGGAATTCCCGGCAACTGTGCAGCAATTGCGGGGGCTTTATGATGATCTGCTTGCTCATGAAATTGCTGCCGACGACGCACCAGACGGGAAGCATTTTCGTCGGCACGAAGTGACGATTTTCGATGGAACGACAACACTTCATCGGGCGCCAGGTACGGAAGAAGATATCGAGCATAGGATGGATACTTTTTTGCGCACCCAACTAAGCGCTGAAAATTCTCTGGTCCACGCTTTAGTGGGGCATTTTATGTTCGAATACACCCATCCGTTTTATGACGGCAACGGCAGGTTGGGGCGGTTCTTGTTGGCGTTCCGGTTATTGGATGTACTGCCGGCGCCGACTGCAATGTCGTTGTCGCACCAATTCTCTGTACAACGAGCGAAATACTATTCCGCTTTCCACCAGGCCGAGCATTCACTGAACCGTGGGGAAGTGACCTTCTTCGTTAAGGCGATCGCCGACCTCATTGGTGACGCTCAGGTAGAGCTCGAAGAGTCCCTCGACGAGAAGCGCGTGCAATTTCTTAACTTGGAAGATCGGCTCGAAGATGCTGAACTCTCGGATTATCAGAAAGCGATTTTGTCGATTCTCGGACAGGCCTTCCTCTTTGGTCCCCATGAACCGGTGTCTTTGCACGAAATTACGCAATACATGGCGAAACATTGGAATACTGTGCGCCCAGTTGCAGATGAACTTGTTACTCAGGGTTGCATCCGGGAAGTGTCCAAGAAACCCTTGTCTTTTGAATTAACAGACAAGGCGATCGCGATCCTTGGATTAGATGCAGCCTAATGTGTCGGTGATATGTGACGGTGATGTTTCACGTGAAACAACGCCTTGTCACACGCAAAGCACCGCTAGCTAAAAGCTAGTTCAGGAGGGCGTTAACCAGTGTGGTGCACTGGGGCTAGTCGATAAACTGGCGTATCCATGCCCTCGTAACGTGCCTTCAGTTGCAGTGCGAGGTAGCGCGAATAATGCCGTGACTGGTGCAGATTGCCACCATGGAACCAGAGGTTATCCTGCTGGGTCGGCTTCCACATATTGCGCAGCTCGCCTTCCCATGGCCCCGGATCCTTTGTCGTGTCCGAACCCAGGCCCCAACATTTACCAAC
The DNA here is from genome assembly GCF_000375525.1 of Corynebacterium propinquum DSM 44285. Taxonomy (GTDB): domain Bacteria; phylum Actinomycetota; class Actinomycetes; order Mycobacteriales; family Mycobacteriaceae; genus Corynebacterium; species Corynebacterium propinquum. The sequence continues at coordinate 108,187 of NZ_AQXC01000005.1, read as the reverse complement.
TTTGTCCGCGACTTCCTTGGAAATCAGCATTTTCGCCCAACCGTTCATCGAGCCATAGCCGGTGGCCAACACGATGACGTCTGCTGGCAGCACGGTGCCGTCGTCAAGCGTAACCGAATCCGTACCGACCTCCGCGATGGTAGTTCCCGAATGCACGGGAATCGAACCATCAGCCACCAGCTCCGAGGCACCCACGTTGATGTAATAGCCCGACCCGCGGCGCAGGTATTTCAGGAATAACCCGGAGCCGTCGTCGCCGAAATCGAGCAGGAACCCCTTTTCGCGCAGCCGCTCATAAAACTCGGCGTCGTCTCGTTTGATTTTGTCAAAGACCGGGCGCTGCACATCCGGCAAAACTTTGTATGGCCAGGACGCAAACAGCAGGTCGGCCGAATCGGTATCCAGCCCGGCATCAATGGCGTCTTCGGAATACAACGGTCCGAAGACCTCGCGCATCAAAGAATCGGACTGCACGATATGAGTCGACGAACGCTGGATCATCACCGGGTGTCCGCCATTGTGGTGCAGATCGGCAGCAATATCGTGCGCGGAATTATTCGCACCCAGGATGATCACGTTCTTCCCGGCATCTCCCGCCCCGCCCGGGTGCTCACTGGAATGGCGTATCTCGCCGACAAAATTCTCCTGGCCCTTCAGATGCGGCTTATTCGGCACACCCGACATGCCTGTTGCCAAAACCAACTGGGTGGGGTGCAGGACGACGTCTTCTGTTTCGCCGCTGTCTGGGTTGCTGCGTTTCACGTGCACTGACCAGGTTCCGGTTTCCTCGTCGTACGCGGCGCTGGTGGTTTCGGCATTTGTCCAATAGTCCAGATCCATGATGCCGACGTAATGTTCCAGCCAATCACCCATCTTGTCTTTCGGGGTGAACACCGGCCAGTCCTCCGGGAAAGGCAGGTAGGGTAGGTGGTCATACCACACGGGATCGTGCAGCGAGAGCGAATGATAACGCCCGCGCCATTGATCACCTGGGCGTTGTGCCTTGTCGACGACCAACGTCGGCACACCTTGCCGTTTCAGCCGGGCTGCCAGCGCGATACCACCTTGGCCGCCGCCGATGATGAGCACGTATGGTTGGGTGGAATAGCCGAGTTCTGCGCGCCGCTTTTCGCGTTTGTCGGCCCAATTTTCTGGATCTAGCTTGGGCCCGTGCTGGGCGCCTAGGACCCGGCGTCGACGTGTGGGTTCGGGGAAATCTTTGAGCTCGCGGGCGGATGTGAGCATCGTCCATGCCAAGCCGTTGCGTAGACGCGCGATACCTTTGCCGTGCATGGCGGCACTGTCGAATGTGAAGTGCACGCGAGTGACGTTATCGGTGACTTCATCCGGGCCTTCATCTTCGATATCTGTGATTTCAATATTGTGCAAGGCAGATGCCGGGTGGGTGGAGGCAATCATGTCTGCGATGGCCTCGGTGCCTTCGGCGGTATGTAGGTTCCAGGTAAAAGTTGTGAGATCGCGCCAGAATCCGTCTGTTTCAAAAAGCGTGGCGACGGCGCGCCCTGCATCGGCGGCGGTGGTGGCATTGGTGGCTTGTTCTAGGTTGGTCAGCCAGTTGAGCGCAGTAGCGCGTAAGTCTGTTGCGTGCGGTGCGGTCTTCACGGCCGAATCCGCAGTAGCCGAATTAGCCGTGCCGGTCATGGTTGCGCGGGTTTGCACGTTAGTAACCGTCATGGGAATGCCTTTCTGCTCTGGGGCCAACACACTGCCGTGTGGTGTCGTTCACATAATGATAGTGTGAGCAGGATCGCAAAACAATGGTTTTACAAAACTAGTGAAGTAGTCTCCGGCTACGACCCTATTAGTTTGTGCAGTCCCGAAAAATATCCGGCAGGAGTGGAAATACCACGGACAGCGTGTCGGTGACCGCGCCTGACGACGACGCGCAGTTGATGATTAGGCTTCCGCCGCCGTGCTCGGTCATACCAATGATCCCGCGAGATAGACCAGCTTTGGGCGAGGATTGCAAACCGCGCAGCAGTACTTGCGTTTCCAGGCCGTGCAACCGGGCGCTGAGGTATTTTTCCGTTACTTCTGGTGTGAAGTTGGTGGATCCAATGCCGGTTCCGCCGATGACGATAATGATTTCGCAGCCGTCGGCAAGGGCTGATTGTACGGCGCCATCGACGGGGGTGTAACCTTCTGCGATAACTGTGGAAACGTGCAATTGCAATCCGTAATTTTTAATAAAATCTTGCGCAATCTCACCGGATTTATTTGTGTTACCTTTTGTTAAAATCCGGTCGGAACTGACGATGATGGCAGCTAGTTTTGTACCCATATTTCGCCTCCAATTTCTTGAAAATGGGCGGTGATAAAAGTCATAGGGGAGTATTGTTTCCCCAGCTTAGGGCTACCTTAAGTACCCTACCTGCAGGATTGTTCGCTATGCGAATTATGCAAGATTTGTGTGTCGTAATTTAATAAAAATTTAGCCGTTTTGGGTTTCCTTGATTGATTCATTTGCCACTAAATTGGGGGACATAAGCCCTACGACTAATGAGGATACAATGACTACTCTCGATACCTCAGGCAAAGTCATCCAGGGATGGGATCCAGAAAAATCTGATCACTGGGACTCCAAAATCGCCTGGCGGACACTGTGGATTTCCACTTTCGTTCTCATCATTGGCTTCGCCACGTGGTACCTGGTCTCCGCAATTGCACCACAGCTGAATGCAATCGGATTCGACCTGACCACCGCTCAGCTTTATTGGCTGACCTCCATTCCAGGCTTGGCTTGTGGTTTGTTCCGCCTGTTCTTCATGTTCATGCCACCCATCATGGGTACCCGCAAGCTGGTCTGGGTTTCATCCCTCCTGTTCATCATCCCGATGCTGGGATGGTTCTTTGCCGTCCAAGACACCTCCACCTCCTACTGGTGGTTGCTGACGTTGGCATTCATGTCCGGTGTTGGCGGTGGCGTGTTCTCCGGATTCATGCCATCCACCGGCTACTTCTTCCCGAAGCGCCTGTCCGGCACCGCGCTTGGTCTGCAGGCCGGCATTGGTAACTTCGGTATCTCATTCATCCAGCTGGTTGCCCCATGGCTGATGGGATTCACCTTGCTCGGCGTTGGGTTCGTGGCACCGCAGCGTACTGACGACGGCCACATCTTCGTGCACAACCCAGCGATCTTCCTGGTCCCATGGGCAATCGTCGGCGCCATCCTGGCCTTCACGCTGCTGAAAGACGTCCCGATCGAGGCAAACTTCCGCCAACAGATCGACATCTTCGGTAACAAGAACACCTGGATTCTCACCGCCGTCTATATGATGACCTTCGGTGGATTCGCTGGCTTCGCAGCCCAGCTGCCTCTGCTGATCAACCAAACCTTCGGCGCTGGCTCGCAATTCGCTGGGCAATTCGAAAACCTGCCCAACGGTGCCACCTACGCCTTCCTGGGCCCACTCATTGGTGCGCTGGTTCGCGCACTGTGGGGTCCGCTGTGCGACAAGTTCGGCGGAGCCATCTGGACGTTCATCGGCTGTGTCGGCATGACTATTTTCACCATCGTCGCCACGTTCTTCCTGACGCCATCCCACCCAGACCAAATGTGGTGGTTCCTCGGTTCGATGCTCGTCGTCTTCTTCTTCACGGGTCTGGCTAACGCCGGCACCTTCAAACAAATGCCGATGATTCTGCCGAAGCGCCAAGCCGGCGGCGTGATTGGTTGGACGGGCGCTACCGCAGCGTTCGGCCCGTTCATCGTCGGTGTCCTGCTTTCCATGTTGGCGCCAACCGTCTTCTTCATCGGCTGCGTCGTCTACTTCGCGATCACCACGGTGCTGGTGTGGATCTTCTACGCCCGCCCGAATGCACCGTACCCAGGATAAATAGGAGCGAATTTCCCCATGACTACTTCTACAACTGACTCCTCAGCATCCAGCAACTCTAACGGTCCCAAAACCAACCCGCTGTTCAAACTAGGTGCCTACCTGCGCAAGGGTGAGGCCACCGATTCCGGCCAGCAGCTGTTTCTGAAGGGTGGCCGCCAGGCCGACGTTTTCTACCGCAACCGCTGGGCCTTCGACAAGATGGTCCGTTCCACTCACGGCGTGAACTGCACTGGTTCTTGCTCGTGGAAGGTCTACGTCAAAGACGGCGTAATCACCTGGGAATCCCAGGCCGTGGATTACCCCACCACCGGTAATGACATGCCGGAATACGAACCTCGCGGCTGCCCACGTGGCGCGTCGTTCTCCTGGTACACCTATTCGCCGACGCGTGTGCGCTACCCTTACGCCCGCGGCGTGCTCGTCGACATGTTCCGCGAGGAAAAGAAAAAGCACGGCGATTCCGTGCTGGCATGGCGTGCAATCCAGGAAGACCCAGAAAAGCGCCGCGCTTATATCTCGCAGCGCGGTAAGGGCGGCTTGATCCGCATTTCCTACGAAGAAGCGATCGACATTGCGTCGGCGGCACACGTCTACACCATCCGGAAATACGGCCCAGACCGCATCAACGGCTTCACCGTTATTCCAGCGATGTCGCAGGTATCCTACGGCGCCGGCATGCGCTTCTTGCAGTCCATCGGCGGCGTCGCCCTGTCCTTCTACGACTGGTACGCCGACCTGCCACCAGCATCGCCGCAGACTTTCGGCGACCAAACCGACGTCCCGGAATCTGGTGACTGGTACAACTCGTCCTACCTGATGATGTGGGGCTCGAACATTCCGGTGACCCGTACCCCGGACGCCCACTTCATGGTCGAGGCCCGCTACAAGGGCACCAAGGTCGTTGTGGTCTCGCCGGACTTCGCGGATAACACGAAGTTCGCCGACGAATGGGCCCGCATCCAACCAGGAACCGACGCGGCGCTGGCATTCTCCATGGGCCACGTCATCCTGAAAACCTTCCACGTGGACCGCCAGGAGCCGTATTTCCTGAACTACATGCGGAAATACACCGACTCGCCATTCTTGGTGGCTCTGGACAAGCGTGACGACGGAACCTACACCCCAGGCAAGTTCTTGACTGCCTCGCAGGTTAGCGATGACACCCTGAAGGAATCACCGAACGCCACCCACCGTGGCTTGGTCATGGAAGAAGACGGCCGCGTCGTCGACCCAGGCGGCACGGTTGCTGACCGCTGGGATATGGAATCGTCGAAGTGGAACCTGGCGCTGGATCATGCCGACCCGGTCATGTCCATCGCCGAGACCGACCAATTCGACACCGCAGAGGTGCTGTTCCCACGTTTTGACTTGGATGCCAACCCAGAAGACGTCGGAACCGGCAAACCAATCGGCGCTGGTGTCGTACACCGCGGCGTTCCGGTACGTGAGGTTGACGGCAAGCTCGTCACCACCGTCTACGACGTTATGCTCGCGCACTACGGCGTCAACCGTGAAGAACTGAACCTGCCTGGCTCCTGGCCGAAGGACTTCCATGACGCCAGCGAAGTCGGCACCCCAGCCTGGCAAGAAGGCCTGACTGGTGTCGCAGCCGAAACCGCGATCCGCATTGGCCGCGAATTCGCGCAGAATGCTGCCGATTCACAGGGCCGCTCGCAGATCATCATGGGCGCGGGTGTGAACCACTACTTCCACGCCGACAACATCTACCGCACCTTCTTGGCACTGACCTCGATGTGCGGCACCCAGGGCGTCAATGGTGGCGGCTGGGCACACTACGTGGGCCAGGAAAAACTGCGCCCGATGAACGGCTGGACCCAGTGGGCGATGTCTGCCGACTGGCAGCGCCCACCGCGCCACATGATCACCACTGGCTTCTACTACTTCGCCACCGAGCAATACCGCTACGACAACTCGCGGGCATCCCACCTGGGCTCGCCACTGGCTAACAACGACGCCATCGGCGACAAGATGGTCTCCGACACCATGGCAGAAGCCATGCGTCGTGGCTGGATGCCGGCGTACCCGCAGTTCAACCGCAACTCGCTGTTCTTGGCCGACGAAGCCGACGAAGCCGGCATGGAAGTCAACGATTACGTCGTCCAGCAGCTAGAAAAAGGCGACCTGGAGTTCTCCTACGACAACCCATCGGCAGAAGAGAACTGGCCACGCATCCTCATCAACTGGCGTACCAACCTGCTGGGCTCTTCCGCGAAAGGCACCGAGTTCTTCTTGCGCCACCTGCTGGGCATCGATTCCGATGCCAACGCGCCGGAACTGGCAGAAGAAGATCGCCCGCGCACCATCAAATGGACCGATGACGTGCCCGTCGGCAAGCTCGATCTGATGATGACCGCCGATTTCCGCAATACCTCGACCACCCTGGTCTCTGACCTGGTGTTCCCGGCGGCGACCTGGTACGAAAAGCACGACATGTCCTCGACGGATATGCACCCGTACCTGCACTCGTTCAACGCCGCGATCAACCCACCATGGGAGGCACGCACCGACTTCGAGATCTTCCGCGATCTCGCCGCCGATCTGTCTGACAAGGCCACCACCTGGCTGGGCAAGCAGCGCGACGTCGTCACGCAGCCAAGCCACCACGACAGCCCCGACGAGCTGGGCATGCCAAACGGTGTGGTGCCGAACGTCGAAGAGCAGGGACTGATCCCGGGCGTGACCATGCCGAAGCTGCACGTCGTCGAGCGTGATTACACCAAGATCTACGAGAAGTGGACCCACCTCGGCCCGCTGCCAGCAAAGGCCGGAACTGGCGTGCACGGCACCAAGTTCAACGTCGAAAAGCAGGCCAAAGAGCTTGAGCTGATCTGCGGTACCTCGGAAACTTCCATGGGTGAGCTGGTTGATCTGTCCAAAGACACCAAGGTCATCGACGCGATTTTGCACCTGTCTGGTGTTTCCAACGGTGAGCTGGCGAAGCAGGGCTTCGAGTTCCTCTCCTCGCGCACCGGCAAGGACCTCACCCCACTGGGTGCGGCCGACGAAGATGTGCGCATCACCTGGGACGACATTAAGGAACGCCCGAAAGAGGTCATCACCTCGCCGGAATGGACCGCCGACAAGCGCAATAAGCGTCGCTACACCGCGTTTTCCATCAACGTGGAATTCGACAAACCATGGCACACCGTCACGGGCCGCATGCAGTATTACATCGACCACGACTGGTACATCGACTACGGCGAAACCCTGCCGATTTTCCGCCCACCGCTGGACCACGTGCACATGCACGGCGAATTCGCGCCGGGCACGGAACTGACCAACGACCGTGGCGAAGCCGAAGTCACGCTGCGTTACTTGACGACGCACAACAAGTGGTCGATCCACTCGCAGTACTTCGATAACCTGCACGTTTTGTCCATCTCGCGTGGTGGACAGGTCGTGTGGATGTCCAACAAGGACGCCGAGAAGATCGGGGTTACCGATAACGACTGGGTCGAGGTTTATAACCGCAACGGTGTGGTTTCTGCGCGTGCCATCGTTTCCCACCGCATCCCGGAGGGCACGATGATCTGTAACCACGCCCAGGAACGCACCGTCGGCACGCCGATCAACGAGCACACCGGCCGCCGCGGCGGCACGCACAACTCGCTGACCCGCATCTCTATCAAACCGGTACACATCGCTGGCGGTTACGGCCAGCTGACCTACCACTTCAACTACATCGGCCCGACTGGCAACAACCGCGATGAGGTTACTCGCGTCCGTCGCCGTTCACAGGAGGTTTCCTACTAATGAAAGTCATGGCCCAAATTTCCATGATCATGAACCTGGACAAGTGCATTGGCTGCCACACTTGTTCGGTGACCTGTAAGCAGGCATGGACCAACCGTGAAGGCACCGAGTACATTTGGTTCAACAACGTCGAGACCCGCCCGGGTCTGGGCTACCCACGCACGTGGGAGGACCAGGAGAAGTGGAAAGGCGGCTGGGAACGCACCAGCTCTGGCAAGCTGAAGCCGAAAGCCGGTGGACGCATCAAGAAATTGGCGACGCTGTTCCACAACCCGAACTTGCCGGAGCTCAAGGACTACTACGAGCCGTGGACTTACCAGTACGAAGATCTGATGGGCGCGAAGGCTGGGCAGAAAACGCAGCCTACCGCGAAGCCGGTATCGCAGATCGACGGGCGCGACATCAGCAAGATTGAATGGTCGTCCAACTGGGACGATAACCTGGGTGGTTCGACGACCACCATGGACGATGACCCGGTGCTGCACAACATGAACCTCGAGGTGAAAAAGGAAATCGAGGATTCGTTCATGTTCTACTTGCCGCGTATCTGCGAGCACTGCATGAACCCAACCTGTGTTTCCTCGTGCCCGTCGGGCGCGATGTACAAGCGCACCGAGGACGGCATTGTTCTGGTGGACCAAGACCGTTGCCGTGGTTGGCGCATGTGCGTGTCCGGCTGCCCGTACAAGAAGGTTTATTTCAACCACAAGACTGGTAAAGCCGAAAAATGTACCTTGTGCTACCCGCGCTTAGAGGTCGGGCAGCCGACAGTCTGCTCTGAGACCTGCGTGGGCCGTCTGCGCTACCTGGGCGTGATTCTTTACGACGCCGACCGCGTCGCCGAAGCCGCTGCCACCGAAAACGAGCAGGATCTGTTTGAGGCACAGAAGTCGATCATGCTGGATCCGCACGACCCAGAGGTGGTGCGCGCCGCGCAAGCAGAGGGTATCCCGCACTCCTGGATTGATGCTGCTCAGCAGTCGCCGATCTATGATCTGATCTTCAAGTACGGTGTTGCTTTGCCGCTGCACCCGGAGTACCGCACCTTGCCTATGGTCTGGTACATCCCGCCGCTGTCCCCAATCGTCGACAGCGTGACTGCTTCCGGCAACGACGGCGAGGATCACAAGATCTTGTTCTCGGCTTTGTCGAATATGCGCATCCCGCTGGATTACCTGGCTGGTTTGTTCACCGCGGGCGATACCGTGCCGGTGGAGAAATCCCTGCGCCGCCTGGTGGCTATGCGTTCCTACATGCGCGATATCAACCTGGGCAACGAGCCGAAGGAAGAAATTGCGCAGGCCGTCGGCATGACCGGCAAGCAGATCGAAGAAATGTACCGTCTGCTGTCCATCGCGAAGTACGACGACCGCTACGTCATCCCGACCGCTTCTCCGGAAACCCCACGTGGCATTTCCAACCTGGACCCATTCGGCAATGTGGACCCAGCAAAGGCCTCCGAGGACGTATTCCACGACCTGGGCATGGGCGCACCGGAAGCCTGCACCAGCAGTGCTGCCCAAGGCGGCAAAGTCTCGCTGCTGTCCTGGAGTGGCGACCGGCCCGATTCGATGTTCCCTCCGAAAAAATAGGGAATAGGGAAGAAGTAGGAGCAACCCTTGAGTATCTTCGACAAGCTGCGCAAACGCCCGACGACTCCGTCGACGAAGCCGAAATTCGCCGCTGCTTCTGCCGACGACGCCGTCGCCGGCTACGGCACCCCGGCGGGTATCGGCACTATGGGTGGCGCCAAGGACGTCGAGCGAACCCTGCGTGCCCACACCGGTAAAGTGCCCACCGAGTTCATTGCCCCGGTGGAGGTCACCGAAGAGCAGCGACGCATCACCGCGATGGCGGTGTCTGTGTTGCTGAACTACCCGGGCGAGGACATCATCGATAAGCTCGCCGCTGTTGAAGAGCAGGTAGATCAGCTGCCGTTGGCGATTGCCACGGACTTCGTGAACTTCGCGGAATGGGCCCGCAGCGTGGGCCCACGCGCGCTGGAAGAACACTACGTGGAAACCTTCGACCAGCGTCGTCGCTGCGCGTTGTTCTTGTCTTATTACGCCGTTGGCGATACCCGCCAGCGGGGCATGGCGATTTTGTCGTTCCGTGAGCAGCTGGAGGCCTTGGGGTTCCAGATTTCGGACGACGAGTTGCCGGATCATCTGTGCGTGGTACTAGAAGCCATGGCGATGACCGAAGGCGAAGAGCACGAACGCGCCGTGGAAATGGTGGCCAGCCACCGCGAGGGCATTGAGGTGCTGCGGGCGGCGCTGAACCAGGTGAGCTCGCCGTATGTCGCGCTGATCGTCGCGTTGTGCAAGGCGCTGCCGCAGGTCGATGCAAAGACTGCGCAGAAATACGTCGATTTGATCCGTACCGGGCCGCCCGCAGAGATGGTCGGCATCGCGGATTTGCCGTTCCCGACCACGCAGCCGGGCGTTGTATAAATAAAATTAATTAAGGACCACACCATGTTTGATAACTTCCTCTGGGGCGCGTTCCCGTGGTTAGCGATTGTGGCGTTTGTCGTCGGTATCTTCTGGCGTTGGCGCTCGGACCAATTCGGCTGGACCACCCACTCCTCACAGATTTATGAATCCAAGCTGCTGCGCTTGTCGTCGCCGCTGTTCCACTGGGGCATGGTCTTCGTGATCATCGGCCACCTGATGGGTCTGGCCTTTCCGAAGTCCTGGACTCGCGCCGTCGGTATCGACGATCACGCCTACCACCTGATCGCGACCATCCCGGGTTCCATTGCCGCGTTGGCGGTGTTGCTGGGATTCGCCGGGTTGCTCTACCGTCGTTTGAAGAACCGCTCGGTGTTCTTGTCGACGTCTGCCTCCGACAAAGTCATGTACATTTTGTTAGGTGCGGCGCTGATCTCCGGTTCTTTCGCGACGTTTACGCTGCAGTTGTTTGATCTGGCCGGTACCGGCGGATACGACTACCGCGAAACCATCTCGCCGTGGTTGCGTCAGCTATTGATTTTCAATATCGAGCCGGATTTGATGGCTAATGCTCCGTGGCAGTTCAAGGTGCACGTCATTGCTGGTTTCACGCTGATTGCCGTGTGGCCGTTTACCCGCCTGGTGCACGCGTTCTCCGCGCCGGTGGGGTACACCACCCGCCCGTACGTGCTGTACCGTTCCCGCGACGAGCGCACCACCCCGATGCGTTCCAATACCGCGTGGGAGCCGATCCGTTCGCACCGCGAGCAGTTGGAAGGTGAAACCCCAAGCCACGGTGCTTAGGTTTCCCGCGGGTCTAGCCATTTGATGCAATACGCTGCTACGGCAGCGACCGCCGCCAGTCCGGTGCTCATTGTGAGCATCAGGGCTGGCGGTTTTGCGTTGGTCAGACCGCGATGCCCAGCAACCATCCCAGCCAGACTGCGCCCAGCCCGCCGAGCACCGTGAAAAGGATATAAGCACCCAAACGGATCCACGCCCGTTCGTAGGTCAGATTCCCCAGTTCGCGGGCCAGGGTTGCCAGGGTTGAAAGCGCACCACAAAAACCTGTACCAAAAGCGATTTCCCAATAGGGCAGGTGCACGAGCGCGCCCAAGTCGACGCGCGCCAACATGATCCCGAGTGCGAAACACGCCAGCATATTAGAACTCGCGGTTCCGGTGTACCGGCCGCGCAGCTTGCTTAACAAGCCGCGCACTAGCCCTCCGGCAAAGGCACCTGCGGCGACGGAAGCCGTCGACAAGAGTGCTTCGGCGAGGCTGATATCGAGGTTCATTCGCTCTCACCGTCCTTGCCACCCGCAGCGCCTTCAGCGGCAGGGAACTCCGGGTGTACGCGCGGGTTCGTCTCCGGGTGCGCCCAGGGCCCATGGGTGAGTACAAAGTGGGCCATCTTCTCGCGCAGATCCAACACGTTGCGCAACTGATCGCCACCCAGCCAACAGAACATGCAGGCCAGCACGATACCGATGACATAAAACACCTGGTGGCTGCCCAATTCTGTAAAGGCGAGCCCCACAAACGCCGAGTACGTCGAAAAGCCGCCCAGCATGCCAGCACCGCCAAACGGGCCGGGCGCGAGATAGCCCATCAGGAAACAGGCGATCATGTCTAGTACGGCGACGGGAAACAGCTCTTCGCCGAAAATCGCGAGGGTAACGAACCGGATGAGCGCACCAATGGCGGCGCCGATCCCGATCATCAAGGCCTCGCGAAACACAGCGCCGATCCTACCGACGACGCCGCGCCGGGCGGAAATGCTGCCAGCAGATCGCCCTAGAATGGGTTTATGAACGATTCCCAGCCGCAGATGCGGGATGCGCACAGTAAAAATTCGTCTGCTGGAAAGACGCACGGCGGCGTGCAACACACGAGTTTTTCCGCGCCGGGAAAGAACCCGGTTGGTGAGGTAATGGCGGTTGCTACTGCCGACGGGCTAGTCGGGGTGTATTTCAGTGGCGGTAAGCATGTGCCAGATATTGCGGAGTGCGGGCCACGGTGTGAATTGGAAAGCGCAGCGGACGGCGGTGACAACAGCGATGAGAGCATCCGCCGGATACTGTGCCAGGCTCGGAATCAGCTAGAGGAGTATTTCGTCGGCAAGCGTCAGGATTTCACGGTGCCTTTGGATTGGGCACACGTGGCGGCGTCGGCAAGCGAGTATTCGGTGCGGGTCTGGCGGCTGCTGCAGGGGATTGCGTATGGTTCGACCACGACGTATGGTGCGTTGGCGCGTGAGATGGGCAATGTGGGACTATCACAGCGGGTTGGGCAGGTAGTGGGGCGGAATCCGTGGAGTGTGATTGTGCCGTGTCACCGGGTGCTCGGTGCTGATGGTAGCTTGACCGGTTATGCCGGTGGCTTGGACCGAAAGCGCTGGTTGTTGCAGCATGAAGAGCCGAGCGCGGCGGAGGCCGGGCGGTTGTTTTAGTTGCTTAGGGCAGTTGGAGTGTGGTTTAACCGTCGTTTGAGCAGGCCCTTTCGGAGGAATCAACTCGCTAAAAATTTACTTAACATCTATCGTGCACTCACCAGGAGTCCCCACGCGACCTTCCGCATTTACTTTAATATTCGATATTAAATAATTTGGAATGTTGGTTGGTAACTGCATTTCAGCTTGCATGCTTCCCATCTCAAAAGATTGAGTCTTTGATTCTTTAGAATCATCCATAAAGATAATCTCAGCCCTAATTTTGTCTCCAGGTTGTCCCTTGTACGTGATATGTGCTGTAGGTCGTTCGTGGTCAATACCAATCACTGACTCATCACATTTTCCATCTAGTGAGACGTCTCCAAGGATAGGATCTGTCGGGTTGCGAACTGGAATCTTTGAGACATTGCTACCGGGGAGACTGACAGGAGAAGAATCAGCTCCTTCCTGAGCTTGGGAACATCCTGCAATGAGGAATGCACCAGAAGCGAGGAGCAAAGCTATCCGATAGGGGTTTTTCACCAGTCAGACCTTCTTTCACATTGGATTCCGTTGGGAAAAAGCTGAGCCAGGTTTGCCTGAAGAATCTCTGAACGTAACGAAGTTGCCGCGAGGGAAAGCGATGAGCACTTCTCCCTTCCTCATCATATCTTCATGACAGCCTGTACTGAAGTGCCCCGGGTTTTGTTCTGTTTTAGTTGTTTAGGGCAGTTGGAGTTTGGTTTAACCGTCGTTTGAGCAGGCTCTTTCGGAGGAATAAACTCGTGGCGACGATGATACCGGCCCTCCAGGATTCCGAGATTGGGTATAAGAGTAATTGTAAGTCGTAGTTATCGACTAGGTCTTGGTTAAAGGCCCAAAATTGTAGCGACCAAGTAAATCCGGACCAGAGTAATAAGCCGATTTCTGGCAGACGACTGCGTAGTGGGAACGCGGCGAAAATAGTGCTGATCACGATGGCCGCCACACTCATGAGTTGCCACCACCATAGGTTGCTGCCGCCGGTGGTGAAATCGGTGGGGCCTTCTGCACAGTCATTCAGTGAGCAGTGTGCCCAACTCGTTAGTTGCAATACGGCGATCAGCAAAATTTCAGGGAACGGAAGCGCCCATCGCGGCCAATCCCAAAGCGATGAAGAACGGCCATCGTTACTCAATGCTAAACCTCTTTACATTGCCATAAGCTTAATTATGGATTCTTTAGTTTGACCGCTGAGTAATAGTAATCAGCTTGAGTGAGGGGACTGCCCCCCCGGAAAGTGGGCACGTCGGGGGGTCAACTATGTGACTTTAGCTAGTGTAGCTGAAGTCTCGGCTTCAAAAACATCAGGAGCCACAAGATTGCACCAGGAGTGCCGCCTGCGCGTGTTGCAGCATGAAGAGCCAAGCGCGGCGGAGGCCGGGTGGTTGTTTTAGTTGCCACCCGGCATCATGGCATGGCTGGTACTGGAATCGGGGTGGGGTGAACGCCTCAGCAAAAGTGTCATCAATTACTGGTTGGTGTAGGAGAGAGCTTGCGCAGCTGGGAGGAAGTAAGCAGCCAGGAAACGGAAGCACCTATTCCAATAATACTGATCATGAGCACGCTGTGAATAGGAAGATAGAGCACTGCTAGCGTGGCAAGGGCTGCACCAATTGGGTCGACTCCCCAGGTAAGTAGTCGAATCGCAGCTGAGACACGGCCGAGGATAGCTTCAGGGACTAGTTGCTGCTTGAGTGTTTCGCTTGCTGCAACATTAACCAGGACAGCGCAGGCCCAGAGCCCGAGGGAAGCGCTCAGTACCAACATAGAAGCGAATTGATCAAGAAGGGGCAGGATAAGGATACCTGCCCCGGATAGTACTGGTAGCGCTAATGTCACAGACAGCAATACAACTGGGCGGATTTTCTTGATTGACCAGTCAGAGATAAAGACACCACATAAGCCAACAACCCCAGCGATACTTGCTGCTACGCCAATCTCGGCTGCAGACAGGTTTGCGTATCGTAGAGCAAATACAACATATAGGGCTTGTATAGCACTGGTGAACAGGTTGAAATGGGCTATGGCTAGGGTGATTGGTCTTTGTATGGGATCAGCGAGCAGGAAACGAATCCCTTCTCGAGCTCCCATGATTTGTGAGAAAACATGTTGATTCGATGAGTTGAGTTTAGGTTTTCTTTTAAATATGGGGCGCAGACTAAAAGGTCCGATGCTGGCTATTGCGTAGAAAACCATGAGTAAACAAAATAAAGTCGCCGATCCTGTATAGGACAGTAGTATTCCTGCTAATGAACCTGCGCCAATATCTGCTGCAGAGCGTAAGGCGGCAATCCAACTATTTGCTTTGCCTAAATGATGAGTATGGACAACTTGTGGGACGACAGCTGAAAATGCACTATCGTATAAGGCGGTCATTCCGCTGATTGCAAACCCTATGATGAGTAAATGCCATAACGCGAGTGCATCGGTGGCTGCGGCAAAAGCAGCGAAGCCACATATCATGGCACGTGTTAGGGATAAAGCGCCAAGGAGTTTGTCTTGGCGTCGTAGATCAGTAAGACTTGCCCCGAGGATTAAAAAGGTAAGTAAACCCAAACCGACGAAGGTATTGATTAGCCCAATTTGTGCATCAGTAGCTTGGAATGTAGAGACTGCTACTATGGGAAGTGCAAAAATAAGCATTTGAGCTGATAGCACTGATACACCTTCGCAAGCCCACAACCTCGAAAATGTTCTCGACCAAAGTTTATTTTCTGCCATATTGATTCCTTAGAGTCGAAGATTTTACTCAGTAATATTTGATAGTGGGAAGCGTCCACTAGGGCTTATTGGCATCATATACTTCGAGCGAAACCTGAGTTCCAAACGGCCGAGAACAATTTTACGTTCCTCTTCATCTATCTGGGTTTCAAGCTCTACTACATGTGCCAAATCTGCCTTTGGTTGCGCAATCAGGCTTGTTGCTAAGGCGTGTGTTCTAGACGGTGCCATTTGTTTACTAAGATAGCGTATTGAATTTGGAATCCTCCCCCATATCCCTGGAAACATTGGATACTCTAAACATAGTGTGTATCCATCAGATGTATCCACTTGCCCTTGGACCAAATCTAAATACCTAATCAATTTTTTAGACAACTTGAGGTCGCAAGCGTCAATAATCGTATCTGCCATTTCATTGTTTGGCGAATAGTTTGTATAGTACAAGGGCCTTTTCACATTACCTATGTCCGCAAGATCACTAATACGGGAATTTTGATTGGTGAAATTTTCTTGTATTACACGAGAGTGAACGGAAGAAACTCCTGGTAAGCTTGTATCAGCATTCTTTATTATATTAAATATGTGCTTGTATTCATTTGGTGGAACGTTCACCCCAGCCTGTAATGTGTAAACAAACGGTGACTGGTTATGGTTAGGAGAAAAAGGCCCGGAATCGTCTTTACGAAAAAATTCCGTTGGAACCCCTATTCCCCAACCAATATCTAGGTGTCCTTTGTCGTATAAGCACCTACCTTCAGCTCTGTTTTTTGTATGTATAAGCTCAAAAGCACACGCATCTACATTTACAGGTTTCAATAATGCAGTGTGCTTATCAAGTCTCTCAAGTTGATATGGTCCAATGTGTTGTTTACATAGGCTATCTATCGCAAAACCTTGCCAGCACATAAATGTGTCTAAGTCTGCTATCGGAAGCCTTGTTTTAAGCACTAACTGCTGGTTAACTATTGCGATTTCATCTAATAATAAACTTACCCAGTTGCTTCTGGTTGCATTGCATATTTTAGCAATGTGTTTTGCAATGCAGCACAACCCGGTGTCGATGTCAATGTTGTTGGGCCAGTCCGGACCGGTAGAATAACACCAACGGTATCTGTCAATCCGCTTTCCATAAGTTAGCAGCGTTGGCACTAGATTTCCATCCAAATCCTCCATAATCAAAGGTAACTCTAACTGGGTGCTTAGGAAATAATCGTGGAATTCCACTAAGGGTAGTTTGAGATGGCTGGTTGCATCAACCTCTAATCGTAATCGGTTCTTCATAAGTAAATCTGTTCCGTTAGTGCAAAAGATGGGTAGCCTTGTCGCCGAGTGGAAACTAGCACCTTATCGTATTCAACCTCTTCGTATAGTCCGGTCAAGTGAAATAGCATTTGCTCTGCTAGAAGTGCTGACACATAAGCATTATTGGTCGATGAAGAGGCTTGAATGGGACTACGACCGGATATATCATTACGCACATCAAACGACTCTTTAGGTGACCAGGACGAAAATTGTCGGCTGTAGATAGGTGAAGCATATGTTTTATCGAATCCAGTAAAGGCGAAAGCGCAGTCTATTTTTGATTCCCAAAGCTCGTCTAATAGCATAAGAGGGGTGGTCAGTGTTGGCCCGTCGAAAGCCACAAGTACAAAATCAGTTTCGGTATTGAAAATAGAGTTTGGTTTTTGGCCTAAATAATCTGTTACATTTGTTTCTATATTTAGCTCAGGGAATGTGCTAATAAGGTTTCTCCGGGCACTGTCAACCTTAGAGGCTCCTATATCTTTATTATTGAATAATATTTGACGATTTAAGTTGCTTTCCTCAACAGAATCTCCATCGATAAAAGTAAACCGCTTTATCCCTCCACCAGCTAAAAGCCTGGCCACTACAGTGCCTATACCACCTAATCCGATTATAGTCACGTGCATATCACTAAGATTATGTAATTTCTCCTGCCTGCAGTCCAGAGTGGAAAAAGCAGACCAGTAGATGAACTGGCGTTCTGTTGCTGGACAACTATGTGTGAGCTTCCGTACAATAACTGAGTGTGACACTAGTAATTCAATTAAATTCTTGTCAAATTCGTTTAAATTCAGGCTTTTCTTAGTGAGTAATTCTCTAATTGGTTCAGCGCTTTCAGTTAACTCCAGTTTGAGTTGTTTACTCTCAGACTGTAGTTTCAGTTGCTTTCCGCTTGCCGATACTGTCCATCGTGGCGACAGTATATATTGAACTTCGGCCATTACATCCTTTCTAAAAGGGTGTCGACCGCCTGTAGTAGCCGACACCCAGCCTTAAGTATTGTTTACTGCTTTAGCAGCGGTGAACAAGAGCTTCAACTAGCTCAACATCCTTTTCTTCAATGTTGATAATCATGGACTACACCTCCTTGTTTAGCTTGACTGATGACCAGCATACATGATTTGTCTCACACTAGGTGGTGATTTGGTTTTAAATCTCAGATTGAGTTGATTATTTCTTCTTATGTTCCTCTGGTCGGAGAGGATAAAACATGAATTGAGCTGTGTGCTTTGTCAAGTTGAGGTGATCCAAACGGGCTTGGATTTTTGGTCTATTTGGGCGGGGGTTGGGTCCAGATACGCGTGTGGGAGAGTTATTTTATGGGTGCGTAGCCTGGTCGGCAGCTGGTGAAGTGCCCCGGGTTTTGTTCCTAGGCATCTACCTTGTTTTCCATTATTTCCCGGGACCCATCTTGTTCCCAAAACGCGTCCTCAACCTCAACCGGGGTTCGGTACCCCAAGCTTTGATGGAGCCTAGTCTCGTTCCACCATGACACCCACTCGAATGTCGCGATTTCTACCTCGACAACATCATCCCACCTGCGGGTATGAATCAGCTCGTTCTTGTAGGAGCCGTTCACGTTTTCAGCTAGAGCATTGTCATACCAGTCACCAAAAGTCCCGGTGGAAGCGGCAATCCCGTGCTGGGCAAGTTGCTCGTTGTAGACCACGCTGACATACTGCGACCCGTGATCTTCAATGGTGCACCAAACCTGTCGTTTCTTCAGCACACACTATTGCCTGGTTGAGAGCTTGCAGCGGCAGTGCTTGAAGTGCGCATCGAGTCTGATAACGCCCAACCGACAATCCTTCGGGAGAACACATCGGTGACAAACGCGGTGTACACAAAACCTTTCTTCGTGCGCACGTAAGTAATATCGGCCACCCACAACTTATTTTAGGCCCTGACCTTTAAATTCACGCTCGACCAAATCCGGGCGCGTATCCACCGTCTTTGACCTACGAGTGGTCACCGGTGACCGGCCTTTGCCTTTGCCAGAAACACCAACCAAACGCATCAGCCGGGCGGTGTGCTCACGGCCGATATCAATTCCTTCACGGCGAAGAGCATGCCACATTTTTCGCACACCGTAGACACCGTAATTAGCTTGATGAACAGCACTAATGCGTTCAACCAGCACGCCATCGCGAAGGCGACGAGCACTAAGCCCACGAGCTTTGGATTGGCGATCACCACGCGAGGTAATGAAGCCACCTTCGCGATTGTTCTTCAACGTCGTGCAGATGAACTCGACTGTGAAACGATTCCGGTATTCATCGATGAACCGGATCATTTCCGACGTTTTGGGTCTGGTTCCGATGCGAAAAAGCTGAAGCAGCCGTCAACAGTTCGTTGGTATCTCGTAGCTTGTGGTTTTTACGTCGCAGCCTGGAGATTTCGGCTTGCATATCCTCTGGCATGCGTTCGACAACACGTCCTTCGCGTCGAACGGCTTGCGTCCATTGTTTTGCTGTGTGCCATGAAACCCCCAGCTTTGGGGCTACTGCCTGGCACGCGGATTGCATCGACATATTTTCCGCCAAGATGCGGTCTTCCACGAGACGGACCACTCGGTCCTTTGCATCCTGGTCAAATTTTCCTTGGCATGTTCCAGATTTTCCCATCTACTTAAACGGAACAAAACCCGGGGACGCTTCAGAGGAGGCCGGGTGGTTGTTTTAGTTGCCACCCGGCATCATGGCATGGCTGGTACTGGAATCGGGGTGGGGCCGGGAAGGATCTACCCCAATTTTAATTACAACCCGAAAGCTTCTGCGCTGAGCTACAGCAGCCTGTAGCCGCCGTCGTTAAGGAATTGCGCAATCGGTTGCGCAACCTGATGGATAGCATCTTCTTTCAAACCACCCGAGACGATACCCACCGGGAAGACGTTGCCGTTGTGGGTGGCAAAAACCGGTCCGCCGGAGTCGCCGGGCAGAGAAATCGCGTTGTAAATCAACTGCCCGTCAGCGCCGAGGCCATAGTATGGCCCGCACGAAAGACCAGTTCGCGCGCCCATTCGGCACAGCCGTGGCTTGTGCTCTTCCGTCCAGTTGGTGTTCTGCACCGTAGCGGTGGTCATCTGCTGGTTTTTCCAAAACAGCTGCACCCGGGCATCCACCATCGCGGGATTGTCGATTTTGATCAGCCCTTTGTCGTAGCGCCCGATGTCGCCGTGGTTTTGAAACTCTGAATACGTCATCGTTCCCACCACGTGCTGCCTGCCCTCAGGATCTTCCATGCTGAAGACATCGCCTTCCCGGCCACAATGCCCGGCGGTCAGGATGAACTGCTCGCCATTCTTTTCGACGATCCATCCCACCGAACAATACGATCCCAGCCGGGTATTCGTGATGCGCGCACCTGGGGTGATCTTTCCGGGATTCTCGAGGAATTGAAAAGCTTCACCTTCGGCGTAGATCTTTTGCCCGCCGACCTCATGCCAATCGATGTTTTGCTCACGGCTGAAGATCGGAACCTTAGTGATCTTTTCGACAACCTTCGGTTGCTGTTCGGGCTGGGCAGGGTCTTGCACCGGCGGCATCTGCGGCAGTTTTGGCAGCGGCTGTGGAGCCGGATCTTTCGGCGCAGGTGCCGGCTGTGGTTGTGGTGCAGGCTTCGGCGCGGGAGCAGGACGGAAGGATTGCCACGGGGCATTGCTGGATCCAAAGCTAGATTGCGCAGCGGCGATACTCTCACCACCGAGGTGGAAAGTTCCGCTGAGCACCCCGGCGGCCAGACAGGCCGTGAGCAGCAGGCGTCCGGCTCGCTTCTGACTGCGAGCAGGTGCCGCAGTTGGTGTGTGCGTGAGCATTAGCGGCGCCCTCCGAAGAGGTTCTGGAAGAAGCGTTCCGCGCTGGTCAGGAATTCATTGACAACCGGGACGTTATGACGCAATCCCTGCAGCGCGGCACCGATGCCTGCGAATACCAAACCGATTCCGCCGATAGCAGCGATTGCGGTGAGCCAATTGTTGGTCGACTTTTGGGTTGGCGGGATGCTTGGTGTCGGCTCTGGTGTGGTTTCTGGTTTCGTCTCTGGCTGTGTTTCCGGGGTGTTGCTTGGTGGAGTCATCTCCGGAGCCTGGCCTGGGGTTTCGCCTGGTGCGCCTGGGTTGGTTGGTGCTTCTGGAACACCTGGAGTTCCCGGAGCCGCTGGAGCTACCGGCCCGTTGGTGACGACGAGATCCTGGGCTGTATCGAGCTCGCGGTTAGTTTGCGACAACGCATGTGCAGCCAGCGTGCCGATCACATACTGCTCATTCGGATCCAAAGCGTTGCCCGGAATGTTGATTGTCTTGACGAAGCTGCCGTTGTTCAGCTCGCGCATCTGCACCCATTCGGCGGCAACTGGACGGCCCACCGGTGCAGACTTGCCGACGTTCCACTGCGATTTCTTATACACCGCAACATAGACACCCTGCGAGGCGCCTTCGCCGACGAACCCCGCACCGCGGACAGTAATGTCACCACCCGTGGCAGCATTCACCGTCGTTGTGGAAACATCCAGTGTCGGAGTGGCAACTGCCCCGTCTTTGACTTTGAGTAGAACGGCGGAGTCGTATTCGTGGTTGCCGTGCTTGTCGACGCTTGCCACGAAGTATTTTTTCTTCGGGTTCAGCGTGTTAGCTGGGATTTCCAGGTTCTGCGAGAACTTACCATTGGTGACCTTAGCCGTCGTAGAAGCCAGGGCTTTCTTGGCGGTGTCGGCGGTGAACCTACCGTCGTCAGGGACATCGGTGCTTTCCAGGACATAGAGATTCATCTCTTTGCCGTTCAAGTAGCCGGTGCCGTTGACGGTGATCGTGTTTGTTTTGCGGCTATCCAGCGGCGTCTCTGGGAACAGGGTCAAGTCAGGGTCGATGCCTTGTTCTGGGGTTTCTGACAGGAAGATTCCGGAATATGCAGACCACTCGGTTTCGCCTTTTTCGGTGATGACCTTGATCTGACCGCGGTAGCGCTGACCTTTCTTCAGTCCGGTGAACTCGGCGTAGCCGTTGGCGATTTCACTTGGGGTGATGAAGTCGTCGCTTTCCTGGTTGCCTTTGTCGTCGACAGGCACCAGGCGAGCTTCAACTTTCGTGATGTCCTCGTAGCCAGCTAGCGAGTAGAACAAACCGGCCTTGGAATAGTCCTTCGCCGATGCCGGGCTGATGCGCGGGGCATCAGGGGTTTTCAGTGTGGAAGTTGCCGGCTTCTCAGAGGTGGAGGGCTTGGATGGCTTCGATGGTTTGGGCGGGGTGGCTGGCTTTTCGGGTTTGGAAGGAGCAGGTGCAGGCTTCGCAGCTGGTGGCTGCGGAGCGTCAGGGTCGACCACGGTGACGGAATCGCTGAATTTTTCTTCGGTCCATTGATCGGGACCGAAGAAATCAGTGCTCAAGTTTGCTTTCACGCCTACTCGGTAGACGCCTGGTTCTCGTCCAACGAACTGAGCACTAGAGACCTGAGGTCCCTGGTCAAGGTGGTTGACATACTTGTATTGGTCACCATCCTCGCGATACAGCGTGATTCGGATACTAGAGCCACGCTTGTCATTTTCAGCTAATTTCCACTCGGCTTTAACCGTCTGATTCTCGGCAGTCGCGTTGACCTCCGACAAAGACTGCGAAACCAAATTCACTCGCTCCGCAAGATCTAGGCGACGGTCAATTGGCAACATGTTTCCGCCTGCCAAGGTGCCGACCTGGTAGGAATCACCTTGGGCAAGGTTAATTTCACCTGGTTTGATCTGAATCTTCTTGGTGAAAGCACCGTCTTTGATTTCATCAGGTTTGACGAGAACTGAGACACCTTTCTTCTCGATGTCGCGAGGCAGTTCTCCTGGGGTCCATTTGGAGGCTGCCCAGAATACGATGTAGACGCCCTCTTTTGCTGCTGGACCAGTGTATCCAGAGCCAGATACAGTGAATTCTCCGCCTTTTGCGAGGTCGATGGTGTCAGTGTCAAGCGTGAATTGCGGGGCAGGATCTTCTGAAATGGTGAGGGGCAAACTGGTTTCGGAAGGTCGAGAATTTCCGGACGCGCTCTGTGCTTCTACGGTAGCGGTGTAGGAGACTCCGGCTTTGAGGTTCGGGAATTCTGCAAAGTTGTCTGGATAGGTGCTGGTGCCGGTGACTTTTTGCTCCAACACTGCGGAACCGTCGTCTGGACGCAGTTTTACAACGTAGGTGTGAATTCTAGTAGTGCCGGAAGATCGACGGTCCCACTCGACGCGGGCAGTTTTATTCTTTTTTACCTGCAGATATGGCTTATGGGGAGCTTCAGGAACTTGCGACTTGTCACTGATGGATACGACGTGTGATTGGCTGAACTGGGAGTTAACAGCTTTACGGACGGCGAAAACTCGGACAACGTAATCACCTGGCGCTACACCGGCGAACTGGTGACGAGTCGAATGATTAGAGACAAATTCATCTTTGATAGGCCGAATTGTTTGCGGCTGCCCATTTTTTACTTCCAAAAGTTGGACTTGGTAATACTCAGTGCCAAAATCTGCAGGCGCATGAGACCATTCAGCAGTGATCAAGCGTGCTTCGGCGAGCACTCCGGTCAGCTTCGGACCTTCTGCGCGGGAAGTATCTTGGTCCTCGGTCGAGGCTTGTGGCTCCTGAGCAGCAGGAGGAGCAGAAAACTCTTGTGCGTGTGCGGGAGTGAGTGTGCCGAAACCAAGCGACAGAGAGGTTAAACCTGCCACCGTTACCTGCATCCAGAGGCGCCGATTATTGTTCACAGTAAGAGCAATCCTTTCAAGGAAGTGGGAATAGAGTGAAACTCTATTGAAAATCAGTTAAAGGTTAGCCTTAGTTTGTGAACTTAAGCCAGGCCAACCTTGGTGATGTTGAACACTCTGTGCACTAGATGTCTGATGGTGAATAGCTGGGCGTAGGGGCACTGTGATGGCAGTCAGTTTCATCTGTAAATCACGTGTCGGGTGATATCGAACCTGAATTCAGCAGCAATATTCCCTGGCATGGCCGTTCTTATTGCGGAGGGGTAGTTCGGATGCGCTTCGGTTTGTTCTCTTCCTAAGCGAATTGAACTATGGCAAACTACGTGTTGCTAAGCGAGGACAATTTCAGTCGGTCAGGTATATTTCTTGGTGATAATTATGATCACCAAAGCCTACTAACTCGAGGTATCCCAGCGCTGTCAAGTGAATGAGAATGTGGGCAAGATTCTGAACATACGGTAAGTAGTCCCAAACCAATTCTGTAAAAGGCTGCTTTATGCGGAAGGTCGAACTCTTTTAGCTATGCGCTATAATGTAATTCCGGTGACGGCGTGGTATTTCACGCTCGCTATCTTGACTTTAACGGTTTTCGTGAGTGCTGCCGCCGACAGCTCACTAGCCGAAATCGCAATTGTGCTAGCAAGCCTTTGTGCTGTAATCGCTGTGCCCCGTACTCCAGCCATATCAGCGTTGACCATGGTTTTTATTACCGTCGCAATCTCGTTGTTCAACGACCTCGGAAGCATTATTACGCCAGTGAGCATCGGAATTGTCGCGGGTGTACTCGGCTACAAAGGGTACCCCCGCTGGGGTATCGTGTATGCACTAGTGATCCTAATATTCGCAACTATAGACCTCGAGAACAAGAAAATCGTTTTTGAAGCCCTCATGGGTAGCGCTTTGTTAGCTATATTTCTTTTCGCCCCACTGATAGGCGGGTACATTCATGGCGCCAGAGAACGTAATCACGAAGCTGAACGCGTTCGCTTCGAAGCAGCGTTGGAACGTCACCGCCGGGCAACTATTCATTCTTTGCATGACTCAGTAGCAAGTACTCTCACGTCGTCAATTTTGCGAGCTGAAAGTNTCGCTCTCGAACCCGATATCAGCTCCAGTATTAAAGAGAACATTCAACTCATCTCTCAAGAAAACCGCAAAGCAATCACCCAAATCCGCGAACTTATCCAAGTTCTTCACTCAGAAAATATGGAGTACCCTAGCCTTCAGGTGGACACCACTTTTGAGGAGCAACTCAACGAATTCGAGACTCTATTACGCAGTCATAATTTCAAAGTTGAAACGGCCAATGGTGAGCTCAGTCGGGAGGTAATCGCCTCTGTTCCGGTGCTGACAATGCCCGTCATGAGGGAACTGGCTGCAAACATCATCAAGTACGGTGTCTCAGGTAGTAGGGTGTATGTCGACATCACCGTGTCCGAAAAAAGTCTTTTTGTTGAAGTTCGTAGCACGATTGGCGCAGCGCAATCCCCAACTTATCTCAGCACTGGCTTAGGGCTGAAAGAAATTCAAAAAGAAATGAAACTTCACGACGGCGAATTTACTTGGGGCTCTCAAGGAAGCGTATGGTTCTCGCATTGGACTATTCCCCGAAAAGGAAAAAGTCGTGGTGCACATAAGTCAGAAAGAAAGTATCGTCTATAATGCCTCACTCTCCGTACCGGCTACTCATCGTTGATGACGACCAACTTGCCCTTCAAGCGCTTTCGCGTTATTTCTCAAATGCAGAAGACTTCGTCGTCGTAGCAACAGTCTCCAGCGGCGAGCAAGCACTCGCGGAGCTTCGCCAGGGGCCTGTCAATGTTGTGTTGGCAGACATCCATATGCCCAATATGAATGGTTTGGCTTTACTCGATGAAATAATGGCTCTGCCAAGTCCACCAGTGTTTATTGCCATTACTGCACTCGACAACGACGAGACACTTATGAAGGTTCTAGGTAACGGAGGATCGGGATACATCCTCAAAAGCCAGACCCCAGATTCCGTTATCCAATCCGTTCGTGACGCGGTTTCTGGAGGTTTAGTGGTTTCTCCCAACGCGATGCAACATCTCATCAGTAAAATTCCTAGCGCACAATCTGAAACTACACGTCCTATGACTTTGCTAGAAAAACTGACGTCTCCATCCTCGCAGCTTCCCCCGGCAGACCAAGAAACTCTCAGGTTGCTTTGTCGAGGTAAATCTAATATAGAGATCGCGCAAGAAATGCACTACTCAGAATCTGCAACGAAAAAACGAGTATCTAAGCTCATTCATCAGTTTGGTGCTAGCTCTCGACTTGATTTGGTCGTGGCTTTGCTCAATCCAGATGAATAATAGTCCGATGAAAGCGAGGGAGTGGGCTTGACCCCCGACGTGTCCACTTTCCGGGGGCAGGCCCGGCCAATAGGCAATCAGTCTCGGTCTGCTGATAGGCAGTTCTAGGTTTGGGCAGCATCTATGACACCTCATTTTGCGCCAGAGTTAGGGTCTTGCGCCACATGGAGATCGTGCTAACCGCCCCAAGGGCAAGGCTGACAGCCAAGACCAGCCACGAACCTACAGATAGGTCGAGGAAGGGGTAGCCGACCGCGGAAGTGATAGCGCCGAGCGGGTTGTAGGTTGCCAACCGAGCAAACTTAACCAGCATGACAGCGCTGAGTATGGTAAGTGCCAGACAGGCAGCAAAACCGAGGCTGAAATCGCCGACCCTTATGTAGATCGCAGCGCAGATTAATCCCCATGCGACTACCGCGATAATGTTGCGCAGCGCCAATACCGCGATGGTGGGGGCGGCGAATTGTGGAGCTACATCGCTAAGCGTTGTGGCAATAAGCCAGCCTGCAACTAACGCCGCAGAGAGTATGACACCCAACGCGGCGAGGGAGACGATGAGCGCAGCGATCTTGTAGCCCGCGTGTTGGCCGCGTGATCGAAGCATGTCGAC
This sequence comes from Corynebacterium propinquum DSM 44285, assembly GCF_000375525.1. GTDB lineage: Bacteria > Actinomycetota > Actinomycetes > Mycobacteriales > Mycobacteriaceae > Corynebacterium > Corynebacterium propinquum. The sequence continues at coordinate 81,927 of NZ_AQXC01000005.1, read as the reverse complement.
CATCTGGCTATGGAACTCTGCTTTGATAAGAGTGCCGGTCAAGATCGCGACGATGACGGGACCAATGAATAAGGCATAAAGCTGTGTTGCTGCGGAGGCCCAGGCACTTTCGGCTAGCTGCTCCGGGTGTATAACGTCACCGTTTGTTCTGATAAAAGACATGGATGTAATGGTTGCCACGCACGTAATGAGCGCTGATCCTGCGAGATAGCCCCATAGAGGTTTAGCCTTTTTGAGTTCTAACCAGTAAAAATTCATGTTTTACTTCTCTTTTCCAAGCTGGTTCTTCAGGTATCCAAAGAGACTAAGTGCGACTAGAATTGCGGCGACGAGTGAGAGGCCGAGCCCAAATGTGGAATCGGGGTTGGGCTCATAACCCAAGAGTGGTTGTGTCACATCTACATCTTTGAACGGGTTGCCTGAGACTAATCCTCCCATTGGCAATGCAGCCAATGCCAGGGGGGGTTTACCGATGAGAGAAACACCAACCACAGATAATGCGAGAGCAGCAGTAGCAGCAGGAACCAATCCTCCTAATCTCAAGTGCACGCTGGCGACGGTGAATACGGTGCTGATTACGGAAATCAACAAGCCAAAAAACATGGGAATAACGTCAAAGGCATCAGCGGCTGAGTAATGAAAGGCGACGAGTGCTCCTAGCGTGCCGACATAGCCTAGCGCCCACACGATGAGGAATAGGAGCGCTGAGCTGAGACGGAAAGCCAAAAGGTGCCCAATTTTTCCATTCCGCGCTCGGGTGACACCCCAAATCCCGTTTTCTTGCTCTTCTGATACGTATAGGTGAACTATGGCGAACACTACTAGTGGCATTGTGAACAGTGCGACTGCAACTGCTTGACTTATCATGCCCGCCGCGCTGTCTACTGCGGCATTCTCGCCGCCGCGTAGACCGACGTTGGCAACCATCATCCAGACCACAGTGGCGACGACGCCGAGCACGGTAGTGATGGATGCTTTTCTCAGGAGGAGCGATTGTTTATCCAACATGAGCCGTCCCTAGGGTCATTTCGAAGAATTTTTCTTCCAGCGACGGTGCTTTCACACAGGCTGACTGCAGGGGAACTCCAGCGGCACTGGCTGCGGCGATAAGGCTCGGCATGTCCACTTCCGATTGGAGTGAAAAGCCGCCGTTGTCTTCTGAAGTGAAGTTCAGGTTATGATCCAGCAACCAGCTACGGAGTACTTCGGGAGCGGGAGATTCTAATAGCGTCTTTTCGTCGGCAAGCAGATCTGCAATGCGACCCGAGTAACGGATGGTGCCTTGGTCAAGGATACCTACATGTGTCGCAACGTTTTGCATTTCTGACAAAATGTGACTGGACACCATAATCGTGATATCTCGGGTTGTGGGGAGCTGTTGTATAAGCTTGCGAATTTCAACGACACCATTTGGGTCGAGCCCATTAGTTGGCTCGTCGAGAATAAGAAATTCTGGCTTCCCCAGCAATGCGAGTGCAATACCAAAGCGCTGTTTCATACCAAGGGAATAATTTTTCATCGGTCTTGTCAACGATGGATCAAGCCCTACAGTATCCAGAAGGTCACGAGTGTTAGAAGCATCTACTCCAAACAGTCGTGCCAAGTAGCAGAGATTTTCGAGTGCACTCAACGATGGGTAAAACTTCGGGCTTTCGATAAGCGAGCCAATGTTTGTGGGCTTGCCAGGCAGACCATCGTTGGAGGAAAATGCAAAGGCACCATTGTTGAATGGCTGTATGCCGACTAACCCTTTCATGAGAGTACTCTTTCCTGAACCGTTGACGCCTAGCAGCGCGTATATTGCGTGCGACGGTACAGTCATGTCGATATTTTTGAGGACGCGGTGGGCACCGAACGACTTGCTTACACCTGTCACGTTAAGTTGATATGCCATGTAGAATTTTCCTTTACCACTCGGGAGTTACTATGCCGACGGAATTGTTGGGCTCTAGTGCGCAGAGGATGCCGGTTGAACCGACCAGGAGTCCCTTGGAATGTTGCGACATTCCGGTTGCGTTGAGCGCACCGGTAGTTATAATCTGCTGTGCAAGTTCTTTTCGGAATGAAGCAGTAGCGATAGCTAGTTGCTTTCGGTACACAAGAAGTTCTGCACGGAGATCCTGAATTTGTTCTGAAGACATGGTCGGAGCTCTCTTTTAAAAAAATTTGAAGAGTTTAGTCAACTGCAGGATCCGCTGTATACACCGTTTGGTGTATACAGCTTCCGTAAGGGGGTATGTTTTAGCAGCAGCCGAGCCAACGAGTTTTGGTATTGGTGTGGCAGTCCTTGGTTAAGGTGACGCCCCAACCTTCCTTGCGGGCGCCGAGAACATCATCGAGTTCCGCGTCGGTCATTGGAGTGATGCAAAGACGGTCTTCTTTTCCATGGTTGTGCTCCTTCAAGCAACTAGGTATTGGATTTGGGTCCCCAGGGGGATGATGTCTTTGTCTCTGCCAACTGGCTTCGACAAGACAAACGTTACGGAGCATTCGGGATACTGGGAAGTTAAAAAATGACTGCTAAGCAATATTTGCAGTGAGTTTTTTCAGAATGGTGTTCTTAAGTTCCCGTGAGGTACTAACAAGTTACGGTAAAATTCGCTTTTTCTGTCGCCTGCTGGCAAAAGGACTTCTATTGCTTGTGTTAACTGCACTGCTAAATAGGCCTGACGATGCTCTAGCTGTGACTAGCCCATTTTATCTCGTTTGTCTGGCTGTTTGTCGAGAGGGGTCGAAAGTTCATAAACTCTCGGATCCGGTTGTGTGGGTAATTTTGTGCGCAGAGCGGGGGTACTGATAGAGGGGTACGTAGCGCTCGCTGCAAGAGGCGGCGGTTTAGTCAACCGCCGACGTGTGACACGCAGGAATCGTCTTCGTGTTTGAGCTTAAGGTTTCTTGGTGGGCGTGGGAGGCTCGCACCATACCGTTTCACTACCGCAGGGTGAATGCTCCGGAATGGGCGCCAGCATCAACGATGGAATGGGATTCTTAGAGGTAAAGATTGCTGGTATACGCCCTGCTGGTTGTCTAGGGGTTTACCGGTTACCTCGGCATAGTGTTGGGCTGACTGCCTGGTCGTCGCCCTATAAAAGAAGCACAGAACTAACGGTTCGCCGGCTCCCAGCCCAAAGCAGGGGCCACATGCTCGGCGAAATTCTGCAGAAGCCGCAGGTTCAGATCCACACCCAGCTGGTTCGGGATCGTCAGCATCAAAGTATCCGCCTCCATCACGGCGGCGTCGTCTTTGAGCTGCTCGATCAATTGCTCCGGCTCGCCGGCATAAGTGCGGCCAAATGTGGACTCATAACCATCAATAATGCCGATTTGATCATTCCCGCCACTCATGCCAAATAACGCACGATCCCGGTCGCTGACAATCGGGAACACGCTACGACTCACCGACGTCCGCGGCGTCCAATCATGCCCAGCCTGCCGCCACGCCTCGTGAAAAGCCTGCAACTGCGCCGCCTGCAACTCACCAAAAGCCTCACCAGTGACCTCCGTCAACAACGTGGAACTCATCAGGTTCACGCCCTGCTCAGCGGCCCACTCGGCAGTTTTCTTCGTTCCAGCACCCCACCAGATATTGCGCTGCAAACCAGGCGAATGCGGCATCACTGGTAGCGGAGTACCTGGCTGGTAAATCGGTGGATACGGATCCTGTGCAGACTTGACGACGGCCTCACCACGCACGCCCTGCATAAACTTCGCGAACTTCTCCCGGGCAAGATCTGCCCCGCGCGGATCGTCGGAACCGGTATAGCCGAAAGCCTCCCAACCACGGTGCGCAGGCTCCGGTGATCCCCGTGAAACCCCCAACGCGACCCGGCCGTCGGCAAGCAAATCCAGTGCGGCGGCCTCTTCTGCCAAGTACAACGGGTTTTCGTAGCGCATATCGATCACGCCGGTACCGACCTCAATGTGCTTTGTGCGCGCGGCAATCGCAGAAAGCAACGGCATCGGCGCCGCCCCCTGTGGGGCAAAATGGTGCACGCGGAAATACGCGCCATTCACGCCAATCTTGTCTGCCTCCACGGCAAGCTCCAGCCCCTGCTTGAGGGTCTGCTGAGCATTAGGCCCACGCTGGCCGGGGAACTTGTAATGGCCGAAGCTGAGGAATCCGAATTTCTTCATGTCACCCAGTGTAGTTGATGTGTCAACAAGGTTCGAGATGGGACGATGGCGGATGCATCAGTTTGCAGTTCAGCGTGCGGATTTCTCCGTGGTTTCGTTGGCGGATTCGCTTCGTTTTGCCAGCAATTGCTGCGCCAGACCAATCACGAGAATACCTACGCCCACTGCGTCGGAAAGCAACCCTGGCAACAACAGCGCCAAACCACCGATGCCGACTAACACGCGCACTACCAGCGGCAAACGCGTGCGCGCGTAGCCTTCGACCGCAGCAGAGAGCATGCACACACCAACGATGGCAGTGCCGACGACCGACGCGCCGCTGGCCCAGGTGACATCTTGCAGCAGCAAGCCCGGGTTGTAGACGAACATGAAGGGAATGAAATAACCAGCAATCGCCAGGCGCATCGCCTGCACGCTGGTTTTCATCGGATCATCGCCCGCCAAACCAGCTGCGGCAAATCCCGCCAAAGCCACCGGCGGGGTGATATTCGCGAACAAACCAAAATAGAACACAAACAGGTGTGCCACCAGCGCCTCGACGCCGAGCTCCGCTAATGCCGGTGCCGCCATCGTGGAGGTGATGATATACGCCGGGATCGAGGGCAGCCCCATGCCCAGAATGATGCAGGCAATCATCGTGAGTACCAGCGAGAGCAACAGGTTGCCTTCACCCAGAATCACGATGGCGTTCGCCAGTTTCACACCAAATCCGGTTAGCGTGACGACGCCGACGATAATGCCGACACAGGCACAGGCAATTGACACCGCCACGGAGGTTTTTGCGCCGTCCGCAAGCGCGTAAATGATGTCTTTGACAGACATGCGCGTATTTCCGCGCAGCTGGGCGATGGCGATGGTTGCCAGGATCGTCAGCAGGGCGGAAAACAGAATGGTCTGCCCGGAAAAGAACAGCATGTAAACCAGAATCACCAGCGGAACCAACAAGTGCCCGCGTTCTTTGAGCACCTCTTTCACTGCCGGCAGGTTCTCACTAGAAATACCGCTCAGACCGTCTTTGACCGCGCGGAAATGCACCTGCATGATCACACCGATGTAGTACAACACCGCAGGTATCAGCGCCGCGATGGCGACCTCCGTGTACTGCATGCCCAACGTTTCTGCCATGATGAATGCCGACGCACCCATGATCGGCGGCAAAATCTGCCCACCGACCGAAGCGGAAGCCTCCACACCGCCGGCGAAATACGGTTTAAAACCAACTTTCTTCATCAGCGGAATGGTAAAAGCACCGGTCGTCACCACGTTTGCGATTGCCGAACCATTGATCGAGCCCAAGAAACCGGACGAAATGACCGCGACTTTCGCTGGTCCGCCACGGGAACGGCCAGCCAGCGCCAACGCGATGTCGTTGAAGAATTGTCCCAGGCCAGATTTCTGCAGCACAGCTCCGAACAGCACGAACAAGAAGATATAAGAAGCGGCGACGGCTACGGCAGTGGAGAAGATTCCCTCGTTGGTCAGGTACAAAAAGTCCAGGATGTCGTCGACCTCGTAGCCGCGGTGCCGGAAGCGCAACGGCCCGTATTGGCCAAACAGAGCAAAAGCCAGAAACACTAGCGACAAAATGGGTAGGGCCCAGCCGGTGACGCGCCGGGAAGCCTCGATAACCAGCACCACCAGCACAGCGGCGAAGACCACGTCTGCGGTATTAGGACTGACGATGCGGTCCAGGATGTCCTGATAATTCAGCCAGATATACACAAATGTTGCGGCCGAAGCGATAATGAGCAGGTAATCGTAGATCGCGATGGATCCGCGCGAGGCCTTCTTGTGTGCGGGGTACAACGCGAAACACAGCATCAAAATCGCGCCAACGTGCAGCGAACGGTGCAACAACGCTGGCGGCGCGCCGAAATAGGCAATGTACATGTGGTACAGCGACACCAGCACGGCGAAAGCGATGAAAATCCAGTGCGTTACCGGAGAGGTGAATTCGCGGGTGCGTGATTCGCGGTCAAACTGCTCGAGTTTCTTGTCGACGTCCGGGGAATCCGACTGGCTTGTCGACGCCCCTGTCGACGCTGTCGGTCTGGTTCTAGTGTTCATTACAGTGCACCTACTTCCTCAAAGTAGCGTCGCGCGCCGGGGTGCAGGTCTAGTACCAGCCCGTCTTCGACGCTATCGAACGTGATCTGTTGGGCAGCTTTTGCAGAGGCATGCAGCTCATCCAAATTTTCAAATAACGCTTTGGTGGCCAGGTAGACGTCTTCTTCTGCGGCATCCTTGCGCACCACGAGTTGGTTCATCATGGCGATGACCGGCACGTCTTCGGTGTTGTCGTAGGTGCCAGCGGGAATTTCCCCGGTGTTGATGATGGGGTATTCCGACAGCAAATTATCTAAACCTGCACCCTCGATGGGCACGATGCGCACGTCTTGCTGAGTGGACAGATCCATGATCGCGGAATTTGGGATGCCGGAGGAAGTGAAGGCGGCGTCGATCTGTCCGTTTTGTAGTTGGTCGGCGGAGTCGGAATAGGACAGGAAATCGACGTCGAAATCGTCGTAAGTCAGGCCAAAGGCATTGAGTAGGATCTTGGCGTTGGCTTCCACACCAGAGTTCGGTGAACCCACGCCGACGCGCTTGCCATGCAGATCATCGACGGTTTTAATGCCCGAGCCTTCCAAGGTGACCAGGTGTAGCCAGTTGGGATACATTGCGGTAATGGCAGCCAGTTCCGGGGTATCGGTTTTGCCTGCGTAGGGGCCGATTCCTTTTTGCGCCTGGTAGACGGCATCGCCCATCACGAAGGCGATTTCTGCGCGGCGCTGGCGTAACAACTCAATATTTTCAATCGAGCCGGTGCTGGGCTGTACTGAGGTGCCGACTTCAAGCTCGTCGCCAAGAATAGTCTCCATGGTGGAGCCGATTTGATAATAGTTTCCGGACGTACCGCCGGAGGCGACCGTGATGAAATCCCAGTCTTGCAGGGTGGCTTTGTCGTGATTATCGCTGGCATTACCGCTGGTGCTGCTGCAGGATGCCACGATTCCAGCGAGCAGGATGATCCAGACTTTGCTGATGATCTTGGTAGATCTGCGCATCCCGTGTTCTCCTTGGAGTTAACTGTCATAAAGCTGTTGTGAGACGTAACACTATCACCGGGGTTACACATTGTATATGCTTACACTCAGATCACAATAGAAACTTCTCTTACAAATCGATGGAGTACACCGTGCCAGCATCATCAACCCTGACCACTTACGACGCCATCCTGGCTGCCATCACCACCAACAGTGGCAGTCATGGCAGTGATGGCAACGCCGAGATCCACAACCCCGCTACCGGCGAGCTGGTTGGCACCTACCAGGTTCAAAACGAAAGCGATCTCAACGATGCTGTGGCTGCCGCACGTGCTGCGCAACCAAACTGGGAAGCGAAAGGCGATAAAGCTCGCTGCGAGCTGCTGAACAAATTCGCTGATGCCATCGAGCAAGCCGCAGAACCACTGGCCAAGTTGCTTTCGCAAGAGCAAGGCAAACCACTCAACGGACCCAACGCCCGCTTCGAGGTAGGCGCATGTGCCGCGTGGTTGCGCGCAACCGCCTCATTTGAATCACCGGATTACACTGCTGTTGATGATGACATCACCGCTACCGTGCACTACCGGCCGCTGGGTGTTGTCGGCGCGATTGGTCCATGGAACTGGCCGATGATGATCACCATCTGGCAAATCGCCCCAGCACTACGCATGGGCAACACCGTCGTCGTCAAGCCATCCGGCTACACCCCGCTATCGGTCAGTGCGCTGGTGGCCATCGCGAATACTGTGTTGCCGAAAGATGTGCTCCACATCGTTACCGGTGATGGTGGGGTTGGTGCAGCACTGACCACCCACCCAGACGTCGACAAGATCATGTTTACCGGTTCGACTGAAACCGGAAAGAAAATCATTGAGGCTTCTGCCAACAACATCACCCGCCTAACCCTGGAACTTGGCGGTAATGATGCTGCCGTGGTGCTTGATGATGTTGACCCACAAGCAATTGCCGAAGATCTGTTCTGGGGTGCGTTTATTAATACCGGGCAAACCTGTGCTGCAGCCAAGCGTATCTATGTTCCGGATGCGATCTATGATGAACTAGCCCAGGCGCTGGTAGCTGTTGCCAAGAAAATGCCGATGGGGCAAGGCCTTGATGAGAACAACGTGCTGGGGCCGCTGCAGAATAAAGCGCAGTTCGACATTGTTGATGGTTTGGTCAAAGCCGCTAAAGATGGTGGTGGGCGCGTTCTCGTTGGTGGTGACCCGGATTATGATGCGCCGGGTTATTTTTATCCGGTAACGATTGTGGCTGATATTGATCCGGATAACCCATTGGTTGCGCAAGAGCAGTTCGGTCCGGCAGTGCCGCTGATTCGGTATTCCGAGCTGGATCAGGCAATTGCGTGGGCCAACAGCTTGGACGTGGGGTTGGGTGCATCAGTGTGGTCGGCGGATGCGCAGAAAGCCCGCGAGGTTGCTGGTCGTTTGCAGGCCGGCACGGTGTGGATTAATAAGCATGGTGCGGTGGATCCGCGGGTGCCGTTTGGTGGTATTAAATCCTCCGGTTATGGTGTGGAGTTTGGTACTGAAGGCCTGAAGGGGTTGGCTTACCCGCAAGCGATTAACGCTTAGTGGGGAGTGTTTGGCGCTGTTGCGATCCAGCGGGTTCCCGAGCCGCGTTGTGGACCAGCTGGATCGATTTGTGCTCGACCCAACGTGCGCAGATGGCGCAGCACGTTGGTGATTTCACCACGCGATATGCCGAAACGTTCTGCTAATTCCGCTGCAGCAACGGAGTCGCCGTCCTGGAGCTGCGCCTCAATGCGCTCTTGGACGCTGGCAGCCGCGGTGGGCAGATCCTTGCCGGACAATTGTGCCACCTGCGCGGATAATACCCATTCATCTGCATTGTTTATGCGCTGAACAACGCCGTAGTCTTCGAGTGCATTTAATAGTCCACTAGCTTCGAGCTGAGATGTTTGGGTGCTATGCGCAGTTTGCTTGAGGGTTATAAGCGGTGCGTGCCAGAGCTTCCACAGCACGAGCATCGTGTTCAAATTGTTGATTACTTCGTCACTGAATCGTCCTTGGAGCCCGTGGATTGCTTTGATAAAAGCAACGTCAGGGTTTCCAGCTGCAAAAATGATTTCGACAAATTCGTCGGTAGCGATTACTTCTGGGACCTCACGTCCAGTGTTCAGCATCGCCAACCACATACGATCAAAACCGCGAGATGATTCTTCGGCTAGCCCAATTGAACGCATGCTCGCCATTAACCGTCCGTTTCGGGGGACGGATTGTGTTGTTAGGAGACGGTTTTCGTCGACACCAGGGACCAGTGGACCGGGTGACCACACTTTCAAGATGCGTGGCGACTGGTCGATGACGACCGGCTTCTCTGTGCGCCAGTCGCGATGGATGATGGCATTGGTGATGGCTTCGTCGATAGCCTGCGCAGGAAAACGAGGGATTGCCGACTCTTGCCCGCTGTCGAATTGCACCCGGACCATTTCTTGATCAGCTCGTTCTAGAATGAGCCGACGCAACGCTGGTAGTGCCTCAAGCAATGGAGCAGAAAACTCTGTGGCTTTTGGGTCTGCTCCGGGTAATGCTCGCCATAGATGGCGAATCGTGACTTGGATGGTGGATGCAGGCGTAAGCAGAATTTCACCTGCACGTTTGAGGCTGCCATCATCGCTGAGTAGCCCGACCTCGCGTAACAGTGCTTGGGTACCGGTTGGGGTGGCAGCGTCGATGCCGCGACGTTGGCGGTGTGAGCGTAACAGTCGCCGCAATTCAGTGAGGACTTCATGAGACAAATCTTCTACCGGATAGGAAGAAATACGATTGGAATAGTCATCATCCTCTCGGATACGACGGATCAGGCGGCGTTCTTCTTCCGACATCGCACGGCAATTAGTGCCATCACGTTTTGTGGGCGTGACATCCATAGCGTCGAATATAGGCAAAATCCCAGGAAGTTGTTTTCTGTGCGGCTTTTCTTCCTTCTAAAACAACTAGCAAACAACTTGGAAACAACTTGTGCGGTTTTAGGGCAGCGAAATTGGTTATTTTCCCAGCTCAGAATAGTTGTTGCTAGTTGTTTTGAGTTGTTGTTAGTTGTTTCAATAAATAACAACAACTGCAATTCCGGACCTCTTAGTTCCTAGGCCCACGCGGACCGTAATCGAATTCCGCGGTCATCGGTCCGAAGGCCTGCAGGCCAGCGGGGGCATCTTCTGGGTCCAGGTGGATTTCCAGGAACGCGCCCTTGTCGCTGTTATTAATAGCGGCGAAGGCGTCGGCAAGCTCGTCTTCAGTGCGTGCGGTATAAGAAATCATCTCGGTTCCGGGGACAAAAACCTCCGGTAACTTGTGATAAGCCCAATCGGCGATGTCGTTGTACTCGCGGTCCATGCCCAAGATGTAGCGCTCAATGGTGTAGCCGCGGTTGTTCAACAACACGATGATGGGTTTTTGCTTCTCCCGCAGAATCGTCGACAATTCCTGGGCGGTCAACTGGAAAGACCCATCCCCGATGAACAACAGGTGGCGAGTATCCGCATCGGCCATTTGGCTGCCCAGCAAAGCTGGCAGGGTATAACCAATCGAGCCCCAAATAGCACTGTTGATGTAGCGAACATTCTCCGGCATGCGCTGCGGGCCCAAACCAATATTGGAGGTTCCGGCCTCCGCAATCACCGTGTCACCAGGGCGAATGAACTCGCGGACCTGTGGCCACAAGCGCGCCTGCGTCAGCTCGGCACCGGCGCGGACCTTAAAAGGCTCCGGCAATACTGCCTCCGGGTTCACGCTGCTGGGCTGATCGTCCGAGTTCGCCGCGCCAGCCCCGTCGGCAGCCGGTAGCCGCTCCAGCAACCCGGCCAGCACCTCTGTGGTGTCCAGGCCCACGATGTGCTCGCCGTAAATATTGACGTGCTGGTCACCGAAATCCACGATGTTTTCTTCGTGCAACTCATGCGAGAAGCTACCCGAGTTCACCTCAATGAACCGCGGGGTGCAGGTGAGCAAGAAATCCGAGCCTTCCACGCGCTCGCGCACGCCCGGCCACGAGGCCTTACCGTTATAGGTGCCCAAAAACAGTGGGTGTTGCTCGCTCAACAGCGCCTTGCCGGAAGCCATTTGGGCATACGGCAGCTGGATCTTGTCGACGAGCTGGGCAAACAAATCTAAGAACCCGTGGCGCTGCGCGTCCTGGTCGACGAGCAGCACTGGGTTTTCCGCGGCCGCGAATTCCTGCACCAATCGCTCCAGTACGGCCTCGAGCTGCACCGGATCCGACGGTTCGAGCGAGGTATCCAATGGCTCGTCGGGCACGGTGATGCTCAGGTGGGAAATATCGGAGGGCAGTTGCAGGTGCACTGGGCGTTTTTCCCGCAGACAGGTCCGCAGAGCGCGGTCAATCTCGTCGACTGCGTTCATGGGGCTGATGCGTTCGGCGAGCGCGGTGAATGGCCGCAACGAGTCGAGCATGTTGCCGAAGTTTCCGTCGGCAAGCGTATGGTGCAGCAACCAGCGTTTTTCCGTGGCAAACAGCGGGGGAGCACCGGCGATCGAGACCAGCGGGATGTGCTCGCAGGCAGCCCCGGCCAGGCCATTGAGTGCGGAGAGCTCGCCGACGCCGTAGGTCGTCAACAGGCACGAGACCCCGCGGGCGCGGGAATAGCCGTCGGCAGCATACGCAGCGTTGAGCTCGTTGGTGCTGCCCACAAAGCGGATGCCGTCGGCAGCTTCGATTTGTTCCAGCCAGTTCAAGTTGAAATCACCCGGCACGCCAATGACTTCCGTAATGCCGATTTCTTTCAGGCGACGGATGAGAAAATCGCCGATCGTCATACGCATATTGTGCTAACCCTTCTGTGAAAACGGGGTGCATCCCGTAAACCTATTAGACTATAAAACCATGACCGAAGCGCGTGAAAACACTGAAAAAACTAGTACTGGCCCGGAACACCGCTATACCCCGCAGCTCGCCAATGATATTGAGTCGCGGTGGCAGCAGTACTGGGACGAGACGGGTACGTTCAATGCGCCAAACCCCACTGGTGATTTAGCCCCGGCAGACGGCGCCGCCCTTCCCGAAGACAAACTCTTCGTGCAAGACATGTTCCCGTACCCGTCGGGCGCGGGCCTACACGTGGGTCACCCGCTGGGGTATATCGCCACGGATGTGTTCGCCCGGTTTAACCGCTTGCTGGGCAAAAACGTGCTGCACACCTTGGGCTATGACGCTTTTGGTTTGCCGGCTGAGCAGTATGCGATCCAAACCGGAACCCACCCGCGCACGACGACGGTGGCGAATATCAAAAATATGCGTCGTCAGTTGGGTGCCTTGGGCTTGGGGCACGACAAACGCCGTTCAGTCGCCACCACCGACCCGGAGTTTTACCGCTGGACGCAGTGGATTTTCTTGCAGATCTACCAGTCGTGGTTCGATGAGCAGCAGCAAAAAGCGCGCCCGATTGACGAGTTGTACCCGCTGCTGGAATCTGGCGAGCTGGCCACCAAGGACGGCCGCGAGTATGCGTCGTTAAGCGAGGAAGAAAAGGCCCGGGCCGTCGATGAATTCCGCCTGGTCTACCTGAGCGATTCCACCGTGAACTGGTGCCCGGGCCTGGGCACGGTGCTGGCGAACGAAGAGGTCACTGCCGACGGCCGCTCAGAGCGCGGCAACTTTCCGGTGTTCCGCAAGAACTTAAAGCAGTGGATGATGCGCATTACCGCGTATTCTGATCGCCTCTTGGATGACCTCGAACTGCTGGATTGGCCGGAGAAGGTGAAATCCATGCAGCGCAACTGGATCGGCCGTTCCCGCGGTGCCGAGGTTGATTTCCGCTGCGAAGGCCACGACATCACCGTGTTTACCACCCGCCCCGACACGCTGTTCGGCGCGGAATACGTCGTTTTGGCCCCAGAGCACCCGCTTGTCGACGCTTTGCTCTCGCCAGTTCCGTACGACGATGACGTCGATAGCCGCTGGACCTATGGCCATGAAGACCCGAAAGAAGCCATCGAGGCCTACCGCAGCGACATTGCCGCGAAATCGGATTTGGAGCGCCAAGAAAATAAGGAAAAGACTGGTGTTTTCTTAGGCACCTATGCCACCAACCCGGTCAACGGCAAGAAGTTGCCGGTTTTTACCGCAGACTACGTGTTGACCGGCTACGGTACGGGCGCGATCATGGCCGTGCCCGCCCACGACGAGCGTGACTACGAATACGCGCAGGTCTTTGGCCTGCCGATCACCGAGGTCGTCGCCGGTGGTGATGTCTCCACGGCAGCGCACACCGGTGAAGGCACCTACGTGAATTCTGCGAACGACGACGGGCTGGATCTGACCGGCAAGTCCAAGGCGGAGGCCATCGCTGCCACGATCGACTGGTTGGCAGCGCGCGAGCGCGGCGTCGAGAAGATCCAATACAAGCTGCGCGACTGGCTGTTTGCCCGCCAACGTTATTGGGGCGAGCCATTCCCGATCGTCTACGACGTGGCCGGCCGGCCACACGCGATCCCAGAAGACCAGCTGCCGGTGGAGCTGCCGGAAGTCGATGACTACCAGCCGGTGTCCTTCGACCCAGACGATCAGAACACTGAGCCGCAGCCGCCGTTGGCGAAAGCGCGCGAGTGGATCGAAGTAGAGATGGACTTGGGCGAAGGCACCAAGACCTACTACCGCGATGCCAACGTCATGCCGCAGTGGGCAGGTTCGTCCTGGTACCAGATGCGCTACATCGATCCGACGAATAGCGACGCCTTCTGCGATATCGACAACGAACGCTACTGGACCGGTCCACGCCCAGAGGTCCATGGCCCGAACGATCCGGGCGGAGTGGACCTGTACGTCGGCGGCGTGGAGCACGCCGTGCTGCACCTTTTGTATGCGCGTTTCTGGCACAAAGTGTTGTTTGACCTGGGACATGTGAGCTCGAAAGAGCCGTACCGTCGCCTGTACAACCAGGGCTATATCCAGGCCTATGCCTACACCGATTCCCGTGGCGTCTATGTGCCTGCCGAAGAAGTCGAAGAGCGTGACGGCGAGTTCTTCTACCACGGCGACAAGGTGAACCGGGAATACGGCAAGATGGGTAAATCGCTGAAGAACGCGGTCGCGCCCGACGATATTGCCGAAAACTTTGGCGCCGATACCCTGCGGGTTTATGAGATGTCGATGGGGCCGCTGGCAGATTCTCGGCCGTGGGCTACCAAGGACGTCGTCGGTGCGCAGCGTTTCTTGCAGCGTCTGTGGCGCCTGGTGGTCAACGAGAACACCGGCGAGGTGGCCGTCGTGGATGCGGAGCTGGGCAAAAAGGATCTGCAGCAGCTGCACCGCACCATCGCTGGGGTGCGCGACGACTATGAGAACCTGCGGGTCAACACCGTCGTCGCCAAGCTCATCGAGTACGTGAACTACTTGACGAAGAACTACCCGGACGGTGCTCCGCGTGCTGCCGTGGAGCCGATCGCTGTGATGGTCGCTCCGGTGGCGCCGCACATCGCCGAGGAGTTGTGGACGCGCCTGGGCCACGAGGGCACGATCACCTTCGAGCAGTTCCCGAGCTTCGACGAGAAGTACCTGGTGGACGACGAAATTGAGCTGCCAGTGCAGGTGAACGGCAAGGTGAAATCGCGGGTGCAGGTCGCTGCCGACGTCTCCCAGGATGATGCCGTAGCCGCCGCGCTTGCCGACGACAAGGTGCTCGCGGCGATCGGCGAGAAGTCCGTGGTGAAGCAGATCGTGGTGCCTGGCCGCATGATCAACCTGGTGGTGAAGTAGCCGGTATTGTGACCCGGAAAACAGGCTAGACTAGGTGCATGAAATCTCATGCACGGAAACTCGCCCGCACGCTTGGCATCAGCGCCGTCATTGCTTTAGGCGTGGCGGGCTGTTCTAATCCAGAAAATCGTCCCGATCCGCAGCCTGCAGACAGTGCTGCCGACAGCGCTGCGGATAGCACTGCCGATGCCGCTGCTACGGAGACGGATTCTACAGCGTCGGATAAGTCCAGCGATTCGGCGTCGACAAGCGAATCCGAGTCCGGCTCGGCTACAGCGTCGGAATCGGCAAGCGAATCGACTAGCAAATCCGCGGGCAAGTCCACCGACAAGTCCAGCGAGAAATCTTCCGGCACATCCACCGGTAAATCCAGCAAGTCGAGCAGCAAATCTAGCTCCAGCAAATCGAGCTCCAGCAAGGAACCAACCCCGGCGGCTGACCTCGGCTACGGTGAGACCATCGAACCGACCATCACAGATGGCTTCTACCGCATTGCGCTGCCGGACGGATCGTTGTGTGAACTCCCGGAAACGGTCGCGCCGGGCGAGGATGGGCTGCGGTGTTTGCTGAACATTGATAAGCCGCTCAAGGATGTCAATGGGGACATGACGCGCGGCATCGTATTCCGTAACGGAATGTTTACTCCAGATGAACAACTCTCCACCACCGAGGCAGCCGAGGCGTTCATGGAGCGGAACGATTCTGCCGAAGAGTTGAAGGGTGCGCAGGCAACCGCGTTCGCTGGCTATTCCGTGGTGGCAGAATCTGCCGATGAGATCGCGTTTGTGGGTGCTACTGAGGACGGCTTCGGCACCTTCTTTATCGCAGGTCAGGCTGTGTCTCCGTTCTGGAATCCAACTCCGGCCTGGATCGAGGCACCAACAATAGCGGAGTACTTGCAGCGCATCATTGCTGCCGACGAAAAAGCGGGGCGTCGTTAAGCCCGTTAGGTTGCTCACAATCCAAAAAGTTTGCTTGTTTGTAACCTTGTGTGAACCTCGTATTTCCGCACGCCCGATACATTGCTTGTTGTAAGGCCCCGAGTGGGCCTGAAACAAACCAATCAGTGGCAGTACGCACCTCTAGTTTTCTTAAGTTTTCTGGGGTGCGGGCTGCAAGTGCGAAGCAAGGTGTCAGGAAACAGATGATGTCACACACTTCCTCAGGGCAAACGTTCCCGGATCAGACCGCATCCGATGACCGCACCCTTGGCGACGCTCAACTACGGCTGGAACAGGGTGTGCAGGAAAAGCAAAAGGCTCCGCGTAATCCACTGAAGCGCCTCGGTATTGACACTGATAAGCAGTGGGTGAACTGGGTTGCTGTCGCCGTCAGCGTGTGGTTGCTTATCACCGCCGTTGGCGTGATCGGTGACGGCTTTAAGGCTGCCACCGGCGATCACGCAGAAGAGCTGTTCGCTTTTGCACAGAACCCACTGATCGCTCTCATGGTCGGTATCCTGGCCACTGCGTTGATTCAGTCTTCGTCGACGACCACCTCGATTGTGGTCGGCATGATGGCCGGTGGTTTGCCAGTCCAAATCGCCATCCCAATGTTGATGGGCGCGAACGTCGGCACCACGCTGACCTCGACGTTGGTCTCATTGGGCATGGTGCGCGACAAAGACTCCTTCCGTCGTGGTTTCGCCGCAGCGTCCGTGCATGACATGTTTAACCTGCTGGCGGTGCTGATCTTCCTGCCGCTGGAGCTGATGTTCGGCCTGTTGGAAAAGGTCACCGGCTTCTTGGTTTCCGGCGTGAACGCCGAATCCGAACAAGCTGGTTTCTTGGCCACCGGCATGGAAGGCCTGGGCACGTTCATTGGCTTTATCACCGAGCCGGGCAAAGACCTGCTGGTTGCATCGACGAGCTGGTTGCCAGAGACCATCGCTGGCATCGCGCAGATTTTGATTGGTATTGCGCTGATCCTCGGCGTCGTCAACTTCATCGGTGCGCTGCTGAAGGTCGTTATGGTTGGTAAGGCCAAAGACATTCTGCACAAGTCCTTGGGCCGTGGTCCGATCTCCGGCATTGGTGCTGGCATGGTTATCACCATGCTGGTGCAGTCCTCTTCGACGACAACCGCGCTGGTGGTTCCCCTGGCTGGTTCTAACACCTTGTCAATCCGTCAGGTCTACCCATTCACCATCGGTGCGAATATCGGCACTACGATCACCGCACTGATTGCCGCATTCGCATTCACTGGCTTGGAAGGCCAGGCCGCTCTGCAAGGCGCGCTGATTCACCTGATGTTCAACGTTTTCGCTGCTCTGGTGATCTACGGCATCCCAGGTGTGCGCGAGGTGCCGCTGTTTTTGGCGCAGGGCATCGCGAATATCGGCGCACGTAACAAGCTGTATATCGCAGCGTGGGTGCTGGGCATGTTCCTGGTGCTGCCGGGCGTTTTGATCCTGCTCACCACTGTATTCTAGGAATCACCACTCATCCCGGTGTAGAACATGCTCGCCGGTGATATGAGATAAGGAAGTAATAACGATGATGGATCCGCACCACGACACAGGGGCTGACAACCTGCGCGGTAAGTCCGTAGAAGAGCAGTTGGAAAAGATTCTGCGTGAGGCCGAGGCATCGTTAAGTGAGCTGCGCAGTGAGCTGGCGGAGCAACGCCGTCGCAAAGAGCTAAGCCTAGAGATTGAACGTTTGCCGGAGCATTTGGAAAACACGACCGTGCAGTGGTCCGTTGTGCGGGACTTCTTCTCCGAGTTGATTGGGGAGCTGCGCGAGACCCGGGAAGACAAGCTTGGGACTAGCGAAGCTGGGGAGACTGATAGTGGCGCTGCTTCTGGGCAACACCAGGATGGCGGCCACGAAGATAACAGCGACGACCTGCACAGCACCGATCAACACGGCTTCGAGCACGATGACCACGATGACGCAGAGAACAATAGCCACGAGAACCCACGCGAAGCGCACGGCTCACAGCGCTAGCGCTAAAACCCTGAAGCGCTAGCACTAAAACCCTGACGAGCCACCCGCGCCAGAAAACCCAGAACTAAACGACGTATTCGTGCTCCCGCTGTTCGAGCTACTGGATTGCGCTTCGACGGTGGAAGCATGCCAGCTGCTCAGCGCCCAATAAGGCACGAAGTTGTTCCATCCATAACCCGGCCGGTAATCGGACGAAGTCAATCCCGGGGCTTGTGGTGCATCCGCCTTCGATTCGTCAATATCGCTAAATTCTCGCTTACGCAGCTGCGTTAACGCCGCCTGTTAGTCACGCAGCACGACAATGAAATTGTCCAAGAAATCCTCAACGCTAGGTTCCTGGGCTAGAGCTTCGGTTCGCTGCTGGATTGCAGCCAATTCCTGGTAAAGACCGGAATCAACATTCCGCACCTTCATTTTCGCCTCGACGACGTCGTCACGCAATGACTGTGCCTCGCTGCGCCGGGTGAGTTCATCACCATTTTCCAAAGCAAAGATCGTGTCGATGTTGTCTTCGGCATGGTGCATCTTCTTTGCGGTCGAGGCCGCGTCACTGAGTTGGCCCGCGTACTGCAGGAATGTCTTGTCGTCGCTTCGCGGGCTGAGTTCGCTGAACTTGGAGACGTCGTCATGCATGTGCAGAAAGCGGTCCCGCACCTTGCGCCACTGGTCACGCAACTGCTGATCCGCAAAAGCGGAGGTCAGTGAATGTGCGCGGATATCTATGGCGTCCAAACGCTGGGCGAGTGTGCCGAATTCAACGGAAATATAGTCGAAGTCTTCCCGTGCTTGGGCGATTTTCTTTGCACGGCTACGCCGATACCCTCCGGTTGTTGCTGCAACACCACCACCGAGGGCTGCGGCGCCGAGACCTCCCATAACGATGGCGGAGGTGCGGTCGGATTCTGCGCTATCGAAGCGCGTTTGCTCGAGGGCAGCGAGGTCAGTTGCTACGGAGGCGCCGTGGAACAGGCCGCCGGGGATATTGCCGTCTTTGACACCGGGTTTGATCGCATCCAGTGATTCGCTCAGGTGGCTGCTGTCGCGCAGTTCGAGTAACTCTGCGACGTCATCACCAGCGAAAATGAAAGCTTGTCGGGGATTAAGCCCCACGCCAACAAACAATGTTCCGTCGGCAAAATTATCGTCGCCGATGAGCTCCGGGTGGTGATCGCGCAGGTAGTTTTCCACGGTGTCGTTGACGTTGTCGTCGTTATCCGCGAAAACAATATAGTGCAGCTGCTTGACGACGCCCGGTACTTCGAGGCGTGCAGCATCGCGTTCGAGGATTCGCTCGTCGTCGGCTGTGAGCACGCCGTCGGGGTTGTGAATGCGCAGGGCGAGATTGCTGTGTGTCGGCGCGTCGATCTGGTAGTGCGCCCGTTCCGGGGAGCCATAGGTGGTGGCGATACCTAGTGCTGCACCACCGCCAAGCACCCCGGCGCTAAGAATCGAAGCTGCGACAATCTTTCCGACGGTTGGCTTCATCGCTTGGTCCTACACCGTGGGGTGCGGGGTGCGGCGCGACCGCAGATGGCCTAGCGATGCTGCTTGCGGTTTTGCACCAGCACTGTCGCACTGAGTGCTGTCATTCCTAAACAGTTGAGCCAGAATTCTTTGCCTAAAAACTTTGCCTTCACATGCGCGAAGATTGCACACGCGAAATAAGCCACGACGCCGGTGGATGTGGCAGTTGTCAGTTGTGGACTGTTTTTCGCAGTGCCGCGGACAAGCCCTAAAGCGGCCAACGATTTGATGACGATCAGTGACCACCACCAATTTTGCGGAAAGTTCACCCCATGCAGGCAATCCCGAATGAATTTGGGAGGTTTGATTGACATGGCTGCATCCCCAGCGAGAACTGCTGCCAGAAAATAATTCCCGCGCTTTACCTGTGTGTCCATAAACTAACTTTATCCGATCTTGTTATTAAGAGCACATATTGGTTAAATGCGTTAGAATGTCTGAAGATTTTGCCAGCTGCTCAAACGGAACAAACCTAGACATTTCATGATGATCTTTCAGTGCTTTCGATACTGATGTCGTGGCAGTTCTGCCCGGTTCGATACGTACCTATGAATTGGCAGTCCACACAAACAGCCCGACAAGCCAGCAAAACAATAAGATATATTATGAAGTAGGGCAACGGTAGCTTATTGTGTGATTTATACCACATAAAGAACTATTGTTTTGTTCCGATCACTATGTAGGATGGTAGATACCGTTTAATTAAAAATGGTGTTCATTCTCGAGTTATATAACTCGACTTGCGCGTGAGGAGATCCAGTGAGAAAAACCATGCGGAAATTCATTGCATCCTGTATGGTCATAATGATTCCACTTTCAGTGGCCGGACAGGCAAATGCGACCGTTTCTCGTGAAGCGGGCGCAGTTCAATATGCTCACGTTCCAACGGGAGATCAAATCAACGAAACGATTGATCGGTATTCGTACATTTCCCCTGAGGGGCTTGAACTTACCGATGTGGAACAAGCTAAGGAAGACCAAGTAGACGCATTCGTTATAGAAGTAATGAGCGTATATAACGAGATGTTGGTTGAAGAGTATCGCGTAGAGAAAGGTTTGGGTACCCCGCGCCAGAGCATTGCGAATCGCTGGGGATGGTGTGGAAAGTATCGCACAAATGGTGGCAACCCCCATAACAGCGCTGATCGGATCTGCATGAACCATGATCACTGCCTAAATAGGGCGCGAAACAGCGGGGCAAAGATTGGATGCGATAATGCATTCATTTCAGGAATGCGATCTGTCGCAGGGCGATATTCTGGAGCGGATCGAGCTTATATCGAGGCTGCAATAAGGGTGATTTCTGCAGCCCGGCTGTGTAGGCCAGTGGGGTGCTAGTTCCCTGATTTTGGAAATAGTAAATTGCATATTTCCCTTAAGTGCCAACACCTTATTCATGTGTCATGATTAAGTGGAGATGCAAAGGTGTTGGCCTGCTGTTCATATCCACTAACTAAATTAAAGTAATAGACAATCAGCAATTTTTCAAAAAATTAAAAATATAAAACTATAGTATAGAAACTACCTCCGAAACCTAAAGGAGAAAGCATGCCCTTGACAACTCGTAGCAAGAAGTCTCGTCAAAATATTGCGCTCTACGCGGGCTGGGTGGTCATGGGATTTTATGTGCTCTCATGGTTATTGGTCATCGAGGAGCCTACGCGGGACCTCGCGTATTGGCTCGTTACTGCTCTCGCAGCGGTAATTGTTTTTGGGTGTGGGCTTTATGCCCGAAGTCGCGCACTTTTACTGTTGGCTCCGGCCTTATTCTTCGTAGAGATAATCGCGATTGCCCTCGGATTCGCGCTTGGTGTCGTGCTGATGATCCTGGGAAGCGTAGTTAATGCCGTTGTCATGCTTTTTGGCGGTGACCCGGTGTGGACAGATCTTTCCCCAATCTAAAGCGGGGCCGGAGTTAAGTGCATCTAACGGAGGTCAAAGCTGGACGCGCAGCCAAACCCAACGTGGAATAGCGCGCGGCCTGGTGCGACCGTCAATAAATAATAAAACCCAGATCTGACAATCCAGATCTGGGTGTGTATAGCTTTACGGGGAGCCGCGGATCCGTGGAACTTGCTAGCGCTCGCCGTTAGCTCTGCGGGTTGCGGGAGGCTTCAAGCATTTCTTCAAACTCTACGAGCTTCTTCCGCTCGCGGCCTTCGGCCTCACCCAAAGCTACTTCGCGGGCATCCAGCAACTGGAAGCCCTCCCAGTTGGTCACTTCGACGCCGCGGGATTCCAGCAATTCCACCAAGTCGGTGTTGTCGGCAGCAGACAGCTTACCGGCCGCAATGTCTTCCAACAGCATGCCGATAGTCTCGGCGGCATCGGATTTCGTGTTACCAATCAGGCCAACCGGGCCGCGTTTAATCCAGCCGGTGGTATACAGGCTTGGCACAATTTCGCCATTCGGTTCTGTGAGCACGTGGCCGCCGTCGTTGGGGATGACGTGCTTCTGATCATCAAACGGCACGCCCTCGATGCCCACTGAACGGTAACCAACCGCGCGGTAGACAGCTTGTACCGGCCATTCGGTGAATTCGCCGGTTCCTTTCACATTTCCGTCACCAGTCAACTCGGTGCGCTCGGTCTTCAGTGCTGCAACCTTGCCATCCTTGCCGATGATCTCGACCGGGTTTTCAAAGAAATGAATCTGCAGTGTGTGCGGTGCTTCCTTCGGGTCGCGCATCGCGTACTGTTCCAGAATTTGGCACACCTGATCTTGCGACTTCGATGCGCGGCGTGCTGCCTCGCCGGATTCGTCGTAATCAATATCTTCTGGGTCGACAACGACGTTGATGGTGTCCGAGTGGTCGAGCTCTTTCAGTTCCTGCGGGGTGAATTTTGCTTCGGCGGGGCCGCGGCGTCCGAACACGCGCACGGTGTGGGCCTGGTTTTGTGCCAGTGATTCGTAGACGTTGTCCGGAATTTCGGTGACCTTCAACTCGTCACCCGTTTTCGCCAAAATGCGGGAGACATCCAGGCCCACATTGCCGACGCCGATGACCGCGACCTGCTCGGCGGACAAATCCCAGTTGCGCTCAAAGTGAGGGTTGCCGTCGTAGAAGCCGACGAATTCGCCAGCACCCCAGACACCTTCTAGGTTGGCGCCCGGGATGTTCAGGTCCCGGTCGTCGACGGCACCGGTGGAGAAAATAACGGCGTCGTAATGATCTTTGAGTTCTTCGACGCTGATGGTGCGGCCAACTTCGACGTTGCCGATAAAGCGGATCTTCTCGTTGCTGAGCACGCGGTGCAGCGACTTGATGATGCCTTTAATGCGCGGGTGATCCGGTGCCACGCCGTAGCGGATTAAGCCGAAAGGAGTGGGCATGCGGTCAAGCAAATCAATATCGACGTTGCCGCCGGTCTTTTTAATCAGGATATCGGAGGCGTAAATACCCGCTGGGCCTGCACCGACGACGGCGATCTTCAGTGGTTTATCGCCTTCGGTGTTGGGGTTGGTGGTCACTGCGTCGGTCTGGGTGGAAGCTGCTGCATTAGAGGTAGCCATTCGTGTATATAGCGCCTTTCTTTGTTGGTTTCTCGTGTGAGTGCGTTCTTCTGCGCGTGTGTGATCACGCGCTTATTCGGTTCGCGTTAAGCAAGCAAGATCTATTTGAACCTATTTGTCTCTATTTTGCTAGCTAGCGATTTAAATTCAAATGATGTGGGCCACATTACTCCAGGTCGCATGTAGGATTGTTCGCGTGAATTAAATAGACAGATCGGTCTTATTAGGTTAGACCGAGTGGTTCATCTAGATTGAACGCATCGGTTCGACCGGGATCGTGACTCTCCGGTTGAACAACAAAATCTACAACTAACCCGAAGTAAAACCCCAGCACATCGCCGAAACCGTTTAGTGAGGCAATTTATGACTACAAACGCACCCGCACGCCCAAAGCGGAAGCCCAAGCCAGAAGGGCAGTGGAATATTGATGGCACCAGCCCGCTGAACAAAGAAGAGGAGGTGAAGCAAGAACAAGAAGCCTTCGAGGTGAAGCAGCGTGTGATCGACACTTACTCCAAGCAGGGTTTTGATTCGATCCCTGCCGATGACATCAGCAAGCGCTTCAAGTGGCTCGGCATTTATACCCAGCGCAAACAGAATCTCGGTGGCGAATACACCGGGCAATTAGAAAATCACGAGCTGCAAGACAAATATTTCATGATGCGCGTTCGTTTCGACGGCGGGCAAGCCACTCCGGAGCGCCTGCGCGTCGTCGGTGAGATCTCCCGGGATTTCGCACGTTCTACCGCGGATTTCACTGACCGCCAGAATATTCAGCTGCATTGGATCCGTATCGAGGATGTCCCAGAGATTTGGCGCAGGCTAGATACCGTCGGTCTGACCACGATGATGGGCTGCGGCGACGTGCCGCGCGTGATCTTGGGTTCGCCCACAGCTGGGGTGGCAGCCGATGAGATTATTGATGCCAGCCCGGCGATCGAAGAGATCAAAAAGAATTATCTGCCGCGCGCGGAGTTCCACAACCTGCCACGGAAATTCAAGACTGCCATCTCGGGTAACTCCCGCCAGGATGTCACCCACGAGATCCAGGACGTGGCGTTTATTGGGAAAAACCACCCGGAATACGGCCCTGGGTTTGACTGCTTCGTTGGCGGTGGCCTGTCCACCAACCCGATGCTGTCGCAATCGCTGGGGGCGTGGATCCCCATCGAGCGCGTCCCGGAGGTGTGGGCCGGGGTGGTTCGCATCTTCCGCGATTATGGTTTCCGCCGCCTGCGCAACCGTGCGCGGTTGAAATTCCTCGTGGCCAAGTGGGGGATTGAAAAATTCCGTGAGGTGCTGGAAACGGAATATTTGGATGAGCCGCTTGTCGACGCCGAGCCGACCCCGTTGCAATCCGGCATCCGTGACCATATCGGTGCGCACCCGCAAAAGGACGGCAACTTCTACCTGGGTGTGAAACCGACTGTTGGCCACGCGACCGGTGAACAGCTGATTGCGATTGCGGAAGCCGCGGAAAAGCACGGCATCACGCGCATCCGGACCACGCCGATGAAAGAACTGCTGTTTTTGGATATTCCGCGCGAAAAGCTTGCCGAGGTAGCTCGTGACCTGGATGCCACTGGCCTGTATTCCAAACCCTCTGAGTTCCGCCGCGGCATCATCTCCTGCACCGGTTTG
Organism: Corynebacterium propinquum DSM 44285; assembly: GCF_000375525.1. GTDB lineage: Bacteria > Actinomycetota > Actinomycetes > Mycobacteriales > Mycobacteriaceae > Corynebacterium > Corynebacterium propinquum. The sequence continues at coordinate 57,367 of NZ_AQXC01000005.1, read as the reverse complement.
GAGTTTTGCAAGTTGGCACACGTAACCACCAAGTCGCGCGCGATTGAGCTGGTCGACGAGCTGGAAGAGCGCATTGGCGATATTGATTCCAGCCTGACGATTTCCCTGAACGGCTGCCCGAATGCGTGTGCGCGTTCGCAGGTCTCGGATATTGGTTTGAAGGGCCAGACGCTGACCGACGCCGACGGCAACCGTGTGGAGGGTTTCCAGGTGCATCTCGGCGGTGCGCTGGGCATTGAGCAGAATTTTGGCCGCAAACTCAAAGGTCACAAGGTGCTGGCCAGTGAGCTGGGCGATTATGTCGTGCGCGTCGTCGAGAACTACAAGCAGCAACGTGAAGAGGGCGAGTCTTTTGCGCAGTGGACTGTCCGTGCCGATGAGGAGGCTTTGTCATGAAGTTTCGCCGGAAACCGAACCCCAACCGGAACCACCCGCTGTTTTGCCCGTATTGCGCGGGGGAGGGGCTATTCCCGGACGAGGAAACGGAGTTTGCCTGGAGCTGCAGCGAATGCCTGCGGGTGTTTTCCGTGCAGTTCCACGGCCAGGATGAGCAGGAGGCCGCGCCGGAACCGGCGGTGTCCACTAATGAGGCTTTGCAGAACTCCCTGCACAAGTCGCTGAATTTTCTCAATGTTTCACGTGGAACATCGGACACGGAGCAGAGTTATCGCGACCCGGAACAGTCCCCAGCAGGCGCTTCCACCACGACGGAGCCGCTTGCCGACGACATCGTGGCACACAACCGGCAGCTCGTAACCGACTACGCCGACGCGCTATACGACGCCAGTGCCGAAGACATCCTGGCGTGGGCGGACGAACACGTGCCCGGTGAAATCGCGGTGACCATGTCCATGGAAAACACCGTGTTAGCAGAACTCGCCAGCCGCTATGCCCCACGCGCTAGCTTGTTGTTCTTGGATACTGGCTACCACTTCGACGAGACCCTCGACGTCGCCAAGCAGGTCCAACAGCGCTACGACCAGCAGTTTATTACTGCCACACCCGCTCTGGAACGCAGCCAGCAAGACGAGGTCTACGGCCCGCGGCTCTATGCCTCGAACCCGACTGCCTGCTGCCGGATGCGCAAAGTCGAACCACTCGCGCGCAACCTCTCGCCATTCGCAGGTTGGGTCACCGGGCTGCGGCGTGACGACGGCCCCACGCGCGCACAAGCACCCGCGCTAAGTCTCGACGATACGGGCCGGTTGAAAATCAGCCCGCTGGTGACATGGAGCCTGCAAGACACGGAAGACTACGTCGACAAGCACGACCTGATCATGCACCCGTTGACCAAGCAGGGCTACCCATCAATCGGGTGTGCGACCTGCACCTTGCCAGTAGCGGAAGGCCAAGACCCACGCGCCGGGCGCTGGGCCGGACTGAACAAAACAGAATGCGGACTACACACATGAGCACAAGCGTGAAAAACTCAACCCACATCAACCAACCACCCCAAATCAATCAACCAGCCCACACCAGCCAGCCAACCCACACAACTGGCACCGCGTTATCGCCGCACCTGCACGAACTCGAAAACGAATCCATCCACATCTTGCGCGAGGTCGCGGGGCAATTCGACAAGGTCGGGCTGCTGTTTTCCGGCGGAAAAGACTCCGTCGTGGTGCTGGAACTGGCCCGCCGCGCGTTTGCCCCGGGTGCGATCCCGGCGGAACTGATCCACATCGATACCGGGCACAACTTTCCAGAGGTGTTGGAATTTCGCGACCGCACCGTCGAGAAATACGGCGTAAACTTGCACGTCGCCAAGCTGCAAGACTGGATCGACCGCGGTGATCTGCAAGAACGTGCCGACGGCTCGCGGAACCCGCTGCAGACCGTCCCGCTGGTGGAAACCATTGAACAACGCGGCTACGACGTGGTGCTCGGCGGGGCGCGGCGCGACGAGGAACGCGCCCGAGCGAAAGAGCGCATCTTTTCGGTGCGCGATAGTTTCGGCGGTTGGGATCCACGGCGGCAGCGTCCGGAACTGTGGAATATCTACAACGGCGGCAAGTTGCCGGAAGAAAATATCCGCGTGTTTCCTATCTCGAACTGGACAGAAGTTGACGTCTGGCAATACATCGCCGCGCGCGGGCTGGAACTTCCCAGCATTTACTTCGCGCACCAGCGTGAGGTAATTGAGCGCGACGGCATGTGGCTATCTCCCGGGCCCTGGGGCGCGGGCAGCCGCGCCGCACACGCAGCTGGTGCAGACCCGGCCACCCCGGGAAACTCGAACACCCCGGTAACCCGCACGGTGCGCTACCGCACGGTCGGCGATATGTCCTGCACCGGTGCGGTGTTGTCCGAAGCCAAAACCATCGACGAGGTGTTGACGGAAATCGCGGCTTCTCCACTCACAGAACGCGGTGCGACCCGCGCTGATGATCGTATCTCCGAATCCGCCATGGAAGACCGCAAGAAGGAAGGTTACTTCTGATGACTAGCACCGCAACCACCGCAACTACCGCAAGTACCGAATCCACCGCAACCATCCTGGACAATCGCCGAGCGTTGCGCATCTGCACCGCCGGGTCGGTCGACGATGGCAAATCCACATTCGTGGGGCGTTTGCTGCACGACACCAAATCGGTGTTGTCTGACCAGCTAGAAGCCGTGGCAGCGAGTTCGTCGAAACGCGGCTTCGATGGTCTGGATTTTTCCTTGCTTGTCGACGGCCTGCGCGCCGAACGCGAACAGGGCATTACCATCGACGTCGCTTACCGGTATTTCGCCACTGACCAGCGCAGCTTCATCCTCGCAGATACTCCGGGGCACGTGCAGTACACCCGAAATACGATCACGGGCATGTCCACGGCGGAAGTCGTCATCTTGCTCATCGATGCCCGCTATGGGGTGGTGGAACAAACCAAGCGCCACCTGCATATCGCGGCGTTGCTGGGAATCCAAGACGTGATCATCGCGGTGAATAAGATCGATCTGGTTGGCTATGACCAGGCCGTGTACGAGGACATCCAAGCCCAGCTTGCCGACGCCTTAGTTGAGCTTGGTGCGCTGGCACCACGTCATACTCGCGTGGTGCCGATCTCCGCATTGGCTGGTGACAATGTGGTGGAAAGATCTGTGCACACACCGTGGTACGACGGCCAGCCGATCGTGGAACTGCTCGATACCATCCAACCGGCGGAAAGCGATATCGCTGCCGGGCTGGATTTCCGTTTCCCCATCCAATACGTCATCCGCGAGCCGCAGACTGATTACCGCGGGTACGCCGGGCGGGTCACCACCGGTGCAGTTGCCGTGGGCGATGCCGTTACCGTCAGTGGCGGGCGTACCAGCACCGTCGTTGGCATTGATACTGCCGACGGACAGCTGCAGGAGGCACACTCTGGTGATTCCGTGGTGCTGCGGTTGGCTGATGAGATTGATCTGGTGCGCGGCGATTTCATTTCCGCTGGTAGCAGCCCGCGCAGTACGCGGAAATTTACTGCCACGCTGGTGGGCCTCTCCGATAAAGGCGTGCGTGCGGGGCAAAAACTGCACCTGCTGTATGACAGCGGCAAGTATAAGGCGCGCGTGGCCAGCATCGAGACTCGCCAGGACCAGTCAGCGCAGGACGAGTCACAGTCAGCGCAAGCCCAGCTAGCGCTCAACGAGATCGCCACCGTGGAATTAGAAACCGCCGTGGAGATCGCAGTGGATGATTATGCCGCCCGTGGCAAACGGGGCGCATTCGTGCTGGCAGACCCGCACGATGGCAACTCGCTGGCTGCGGGATTAATTGGGCAGAAGTAACGGGGGAGAGCTAATAATGACTGCGCTGATTACTCTTTCGCACGGCTCACGCCACCCGCAGGCTGTCGGTTTGATCAATGAGCTCAGCGCAGCAGCCGCGAACCGTGCTGGGCTGGAAGGCTACAGCAGCCACCTGGAATTCAACGCACCTGACCTGCACACCGCCGTGGCCGAGGCGATTGCCGATGGGCACAAGCATCTGGTGATTGTTCCGTTGCTGTTTACGCGTGGGTTTCACCAAAAAGTTGATGTTCCGCAACAACTCGCTGCGGTGCGCCAGCAGGCACAGCGCGCCGGGGTGGACGTGGAACTTGCCGACGGGCTGGGCACCGGCCTGGCCATGGAGGAATTGTTGTCCCGGGTGATTGCCCGCGACGCTCCGGCCGGGGCGCACGTGGTGTTGGTGTCGGTGGGATCTTCTGATCATGCGGCCAATGCGAGCGTCGACAAGCTCGCCAGGCGTGTTGCTGCAAGGCGTGCCGGCGTGAACCATGCCGGTGCTCATCAGTCCGGCGTAAATCAGCCCGATGCCGAACAGAGCAGTGCCGATGGCATCAGCGTGGTATTTGCCACCGGCCCGAATCGGTTGGCAGAGCTGGCCCAGCACCACGAGCGAATGCACCTGGTGCCGCTGTTTGTCAGCCATGGCTTGTTGCTGGATCGAATGTATCGCCAAGCCGAAGAAATTAATGCTGCACCAGCCGGTGGAGCACCAGCTGGTGCAGCGCAAGCAGGAGAATCCGCAGAACAAGAACGCAGAATCACCTATTCCCAACCACTAGGCACGGCACTTGCAGAGGTAGTAGCCGCGCAGATTTGAGGAAAATCATGAGAGGTTTAATTTTTATTGCCCTGGCTGGTTTCGCCGCGCAGCTTGTCGACGGCGGCATCGGCATGGGTTTCGGAGTGACCTCAACAACGATCCTCCTGGGCCTCGCTGGTTTGGGTGCTGCGCAAGCTTCGGCCGTGGTGCACGTGGCAGAACTTGGAACCACCGCGGTTTCAGGTTTTAGCCACTGGCGGTTTGGCAACGTGGATTGGTCCGTGGTGGCACGGCTGGGATTTCCCGGGGCACTCGCCGGGTTTGTCGGCGCAATGTTTTTATCCAATTTGCCACTGGATAAGGCGCAGCCGATTACCGCAGTCGTGCTGGTGGCCATCGGGGCAAACCTGGTGTGGCGATTTAGCCAAGGGCGCACGAAGCGCAAGCTGGCAAAAAAGGCGGAATATTCCACACCATTTTTAGGATTCTTGGGTGCTCTGGGTGGTCTGGTGGATTCCACCGGTGGCGGTGGCTGGGGTCCGGTGACTACCTCCACGCTGCTGGGCGTCGGCAGGCAACAGCCGCGGTATATCGTCGGCACGGTTTCTGCCTCGGAGTTTCTGGTGGCCGCGGGCGCATCCGCTGGTTTTGTGGTGGGTCTGTGGGAGGAAATCGTGTCGCATACCGCCGCGGTTGTTGCCCTGCTGATTGGCGGAAGCATTGCCGCTCCCATCGCTGCCTGGCTGATTTCCCGCATTAACCCGGTTGCCCTGGGTGGGCTGGTGGGGTCGGCGATTATTGCATTGAATATTCGCTACCTGCTGCCACTGGATACGGTGTGGCCGGTGCAGCTAGCGATCATGGCGGTGGGTATCGCGTTGACCGTGCACGGGGTGCGCCGTTACCGCGTACGCATGCGGGTGGAATCTTTGCAACGCGCAGCCGCGCCTAGCACCGAATCGCGCACAGAGCCACCGGTGGCTGCTGAGTCGGCAGCTCGTGAGCCAGCGGGTGCTGATCCAGACGCTACTGAACAGAGGATTCCAGCCCGGCTACATCTCCGATGACCATCACCGCAGGTGGTTCCACCGAATTTTCTGCAATGGTTGCGCCAAGCTGTTCGAGCTGGCAGCGGAACACCCGCTCGTCGGCAAGGCTTCCTTCCTGAATGACGGCGGCGGGGGTAGCTGCGGCCAGGCCAGCGTCGATAAGCGCATCCGCGATTGCACTGGCGTTGCGCACCCCCATGATGATGGACAGCGTGGCGCCGGAGCGCGCCAGTGCAGACCAGTCCACCAGGGATTTTTCGTGTCCCGGTGGCAGGTGCCCACTGATGACGGTGGCGGCATGCACGACGCCACGCTGGGTAACAGGTATGTGCGCCAACCCCGGAACAGCATAAGCGGAACTTACGCCGGGAATGACTTCGCAGGCGATCCCAGCTTCTGCGAGTGCCGTGATTTCTTCAAAACCGCGCCCGAACACAAACGGATCGCCGCCTTTGAGCCGTACCACCTTGTATCCGGCTTGGGTGTATTCGACGAGCATGCGGTTGATTTCTTCTTGGGCGACCTGTTTTTTATACGGCAGCTTGGAAGCGTCGACAAGCTTTTTGCTGGAAATATCGCACAATCGATCCAGAAACGGGGCGGGGCCCAGGTGGTCTGCGACGATGACATCAGCCTCGTGGAGTGCGGCTTGGCCGCGGAGCGTGATGAGATCCCACGCGCCGGGGCCGCCACCAATCAACTTGACTGGGTGCAAATTCTCGGCTGAGCCAGCGGCGGCAGCGGAAGCGGCATCGGCAGCGACAGAATCTGGGCCGGAATCTGGAGTAGTCATGCAGCTAGTTTAGAACACCTGGTCATGCAGATCATAGGCTCCACTAGGAAGATATTTTTCGACCGTGCTGCAATTTTGCTTCTCGTTTCCCGGGCCGAATTTCGGGATGAACTGCTCGGCATCCTGCTCAGCGATGGGGATGCTGGTTTTATGGTTTCCGTATACGTATCCGACGATGCCATGATCTGATTCAATTTTTGCTACCTGGCATTTTACGGTGAACATTCCGTGGTCATTGTGAACTGGTGCAGTGGGTTTACCGTTGTGCTCGGCGTCAGGGGAGTCAGGTGCTTCTTGGTGCTGTGTTGCCGTGGCCGGTGATGTTGGGGACGTGGTGACTGGAATCTGCGTTTGAGACGTCGGAGGTTCGCTCTCGGCTGTGGAGCACGCCGATAACACAGAAAATGCTACTGCCGTCGGGATAAAAACTGTCTGTAACCTCATAGATACAAGGTTACTGTGAATCCCGTTATAAAAACGCTAATTCGTCCAATTCCTTTCGTTGCCTGTGCATGAAGAAGCGCTGGTTTCGGTAAGTCCGAGAGCTTCTTTGAGCTCATCATGTGAGATTTCTTCAGCTTCTTCTCGGGCGATTTCGGCAGCATGGATGTCTTCTTGATCTTCTAATGCTGCAACAGCGCGAGCATAAAATGAGGGGGAGACGACTACGGCGCGGGCGCGGCTTTGCTGGCTGGTGATGGTGATAGGCATATGTTGTGCTTCCGCAAGGATTTGGCTTTGGGATTGACGAAATTGGCTGACGGTCATTGATTTTGTTTCCATGTTTTTAACGTACATCTCAAATGAATTGAGTGGCGCGGGCGTGAATAAAAGCTAAACAGGGCGCTGGGCCCCAGCGCGATGTCATTAACTGCCTAAGGTCTGGTTCTCAGGCAGCGAAATAGACCGGAAATCGGGGTTAAACGACATACTTCGCCACTAATTGCCTCTCCAAGAATGTGAAATAGTTGACAAATCATCTTTTTTCTCAGGGTTGCAGTTATTGGGCTTCACGCATATCGTGATTTCTCTCTATACCGCTTTGAACAGCGGGACTATACTCGGAAATAAGAATTTCCGACCCGAAATAGCGGCGTTTTTCTGCCTCTGCCGTAAGACTCATGAAGAAAAATCTCGCCAACGAAGATCCATTGAGGCGTATTCTTGGTGTCGTTGTCCTTCCGGGTGCAACGCACTTCCGGGGGACAACACATCTGAAGAACATTAGATAGCTCACCTATATATAAGGAGGAAGTTATGCCTTCCGCACTATTCGTAGTTACTGCCGCAGATAAATGGACGCTGGCCGACGGCAGCGCCCGCCCTACCGGTTACTGGGCCGAAGAACTGATTGCTCCACACCGCGTATTCAAAAACGCTGGATGGAACATTGACTTCGCGACGCCGAATGCAAAGGCTCCAGTAGTAGACCAGTACAGCCTCGATGTCCTGTCCGACAGCGAGCGCGCGGAATACGAGAACTACCTCGGAGAAATCGACTCGGAGCTGAACAACCCGCTTAATCTGGCTGATGTTAACGAGGCTGACTATGACCTCGTCTTTTACCCTGGTGGCCACGGTCCAATGGAAGACTTGGCTTATGACCAGGATTCCGCCAAACTGCTGCAGAACCGTATTGAATCCGGTCGTGCGCTTTCCCTGGTATGCCACGCTCCAGCTGCTTTGCTCGCAATGGACAATGACAACTGGCCGCTGAAGGGCTATACCATGACTGGCTTTACCAACGCCGAAGAAGGCGAGGAGACCATCGCAGCTGCCAAATGGGTAGTTGAGACTCGTTTGCGTGAACTCGGTGCTGATTTTAAGCAGACCGATCCGATGCAGCCGTACGTCGAAGTAGATCGCAACCTTTACACCGGTCAGAACCCAGCATCGTCTGAGCCTCTGGCACAGCGCATCCTGCGCGACTTTTAATATGAGCGCTGAAATAACCAGCGCTTCAACAGGGCTCTGACAAGCCCGCGCTAACCTGCTCCAAGGGCACCGTTTTGCCCAGGAGCAGGTTATTTGTCTATAGCGAGCGCTTCTCCCACGCGTTTGCCGGAATGGATGCAGCCGCCTAAGAAGGTGCCTTCCAGCGCATTCTTCCCGTGCATGCCGCCACCGCCGAAACCAGCTGCCTCCCCGCAGGCAAACAAGCCAGGGATGATATTACCGTCTGAATCGAGGCAGCGCCCGGAAAGGTCTGTTTCTAGCCCGCCTAGTGTTTTGCGGGTTAATACCTGCAGCCGTACAGCAATGAGCGGCCCATGTTTCGCATCTGCGAGTTTGTGCGGTGCGGCAGCGCGCACGATCTTATCGCCCAGAAATTTCCGGGCCGTGCGCAAATAATTCACCTGGGCATCTTTGGAAAACGGGTTATCCAGCTGGGAATCCCGATCAGCGACGGTGCGTGCGACACGCTCGCGGTCCAGCAGGCCGTCGTCGGCAAGCGCGGCCATTTTTGCGGTTAACTCATCGAGGTTATCGGCGATCACCCAATCCACACCATGGTCTTTGAAAGCCTGCACGGCCGGGTGCGTTTTTGGCCCAAGCTTGCTGGCCAGTTGCCGGATTGTTTTCTCCGTTAAGTCTGGGTTTTGTTCGGAACCAGAAAAGATGAATTCTTTATCCGCGACGGTGGAGTTCAACAAGAACCAGGAATAGCCGTGGCCTGTTTTACCAATATGACTCAATGCTGCGAGGTTATCGGAGCCGGGAAAAATGTTCGTCGGCAAGCGGGTGCCGGTAGCATCCAGCCACAACGACGACGGCCCGGGAATAATGCGGATGCCATGGTGCGGCCAGATGCTGTCCCAGTTGTGCATTCCCTCTGGGTAGTGCCACATTCTGTCCGTATTCACTAGGTTTGCGCCGGCGTGCTTGGCGACGTCGATGCCGCTGCCGTCCACGTGCGCCGGAACGCCAGCTACTAGATCGTCGGGACACGGGCCCCAGCGATCGCTTGGCCAGCTGGCGCGTACTTTTGCTAGATTGCCTCCGATACCGCCGGTGGCGATGACCACGGATGCTGCATTCAGTTGAAATTCGCGCACGGCTTTTCTGCTTGAGGCCTGGCCACGGGGTAGTGCATCATCGGCTGCTAATTCCACTCCACGGACACCGGTGACTCGGCCGGACTCGTCTTGTAGCAGGCCTTCCACGCGGTGGCGGAAGCGCCAGGTGAGTTGTCCGGTTGCTTCTGCCCGTTCGAGTGGTTCGCGGAAAACCCGTACCACTTCCGGGCCGGTGCCCCAGGTGAGGTGGAATCGTGGAACGGAATTGCCGTGGCCGCTGGCATCGCCGCTACCGCGCTCGGCCCAGCCGATCGTCGGCAAGACATTGAGCCCCAGCTTTTTTAAATAATCTCGCTTTTCACCGGCCGCGAACTGCACGTATGCCTGGCCCCAGGCCTTCGGCCAGCGATCATGGGGTGCGTCGTCGTAATCCGCACTGTTTTCCCAATCGCGCCAGGCAAGCTCATAAGAATCGCTCACCCGCATCAATTTTTGCTCCGGGCTTCCCACGTAAAACAAACCACCCAGCGACCAAAAGGCTTGGCCACCCAGGTTATTGCGGTTTTCTTGGTCGAGGATCACGACCTGTTTCCCGCCCTGTAATGCCTCGTAGGCTGCAACCATGCCCGCCAGGCCGGAGCCGACGATGACGATGGGGGCGGTGGACGAGTCTGTGGATGTCTTTGTTGGGCCACTTTGCGACGATGTCTTGGGTGTTGTGTAAGTCATATTGCAAGTCTAAATTAATCGACGATCTCGGGCAGCGGTGACGGCGGCGGTGCGCGATTCCAAGACAGAGAATGAATCAACTTGTTGTATAGGACCCCCCCTCCGCCGAACTGAGATTGAGACAGATGAGTGATCTACTGCATCTTTCGGGGTAACATAATCTGTGTTACTTTAAAAGAGGTTTACGTATAATCCGGGTTGTCATGTATCTTGTCCACCCCTCATTTCGGAGGTTATCAGACAGTTTCAGCTACAGCCCTCTGATTATTTTCCTTCCTCTATTAGAAAGTCATTTCCGTGAGAACCGTTAACCCCGTACTCGAAGTTCAAGCAGTTGCGGTTAAGGCGACCCCAAGGCATAGCTCCCCTCTAGCGTTACCACTAGATTTTGAGCTTACTCACGGGCAAAAAGCATTATTGTCAGGTTCTTCTGGATGCGGAAAGACCACATTCCTGAACGCAATCGTAGGCTTACACCCCCTCCATGAAGGAAACGTAGTGCTACTTGACGAGTTCAACATATCTAAGACCTCAGTATCGACTCGCCAGAAATTACTCCGAAGCGATATTTCCTACGTTGGCCAAGAATTAGTAGCTTTCCCAGGCCTTACGGTAAAAGAATATTTAGAATTCAATCTACAAATCTGCAAGAAAAAGGTGAATTCAGGATTCTATGTCGGAATTCTTGAATCGTTAGGTGTAGAGCACACTGTAAACCAGATGCTGAATGAACTCTCAAAGGGTCAATTACAGAGAGTCATGATCACTGGTGGACTCATACGACAACCTAAATTACTTCTACTTGACGAGCCGAGCAGTGCATTAGATAGCGACTCGCGGGACAGCTTATTCCGTGTCGTTGACGATGCGGTGCACGAGGGAACAGGCGTTCTCATGGTGTCACACGATCCAGTCGTCGAAAGCTTCGTTGATTCTGTAATCACTATGGAAAAGGACGATGCAAACCATGAATAAGAATCTTCAAAAAATTGGGGCGTCGATCGTCGGCGAGGCCAAAATATATTTCTTTGTCCTTGCACTAGCCCTCGGAATCACCAGCAGCTTTGTTCTTGTTTTAGGTTCAGTTTGGTCGCGATTGATTGCTGAGTTTCCGGATGACCAATTCAAGTTTATTGGTGGCAATATGCTCTTTTGGGCGACATTTGTCGCCATCGCCATGAACATTCCGCTTGCAGTTCTCGGGTCTTTACTCCTTCGCGAGCAATCCATAACGCTTATACGCTTTGGACTAGGTCGGCGTCACTTTATCCGCGTAATGCTTGGGCAAATGTGGAAGCCGTTCGTCGGCGCCTTACTCCTCACAGTCGTGCTTTATTTACCATTTTCTGCGCTGTTAGAATGGCTTCCCGATGATAATGGAAATCCATTAATCAGTGTCAGTGGATTTGGCGTTCCCACTTTTTTCGGCATAGTTCTCGCAATAATCAGCCTCTTCATTCCACTAACTATCTCGGTATTGTTTTTGAGCACGAATTTAGTGACGAGGGTGAACAATAGCTTCAGAAGGTTGCGCTCCATCAAACGCTGGCTCTTGCGGGGGATTTTCGCTTTAGGCGGGACGGCATTAATTATATTCGGAATAGTCTATGAAAACGGACAACAAGGTGGAATTCTTTTTACGGTAGGGATACTGCTTGTTGGTTCTACTCTTGTTCCCCAGGCGGCTCCGCGTATTGCGCTCAATCTTACGACACTCGTTGCTAGGTTATCCTCGTACCGTCCCAGCCCCGTTTTGAGTAAATCTGTGACTTCTGAATACCGGTCACGTTTTTCAGGTATCTCGTTATTTCTGTTCCTCATTGCAAGCATCCCCGCGTTACTTTTCAGCGCATCTGGTATGCAAGCCCGAGCCATGGGAGAAGGCGGTATTGCGCAGTGGGATTTCTGGGTGCTTATGGCCGTGCCTCTAGCCTTTACGTTACTAGCGATTATCTCCGCAAGTCTCATACTTAGCCAATTGCTCAACCGTAGCCTCCATAAATTCCTCAAGCTAGGGATTATGAGCCGTGAATACCATTTCGCATTACTTCTCACGCTTGCTTCAATAGTTTTTTCTTCGCAGGCATTAGTGCTTGCTTGCGTGTTTTTTCTAGGACTACTCATGATGTTCGTCTGGAATATCAGTTTGATTGAAATGTTGAGTGAGTTATATTGGCAACCACTAATATCTGTGTTTATTCTCGTTATGATTTTTGTGCCGCTCCTGTATCTGGGATTCTCTGGTGTGAAGGGCAAAGAGACTCAAACCACTTTGGCATCGAGGAAGTAGTCTAAAAGGAATCTCTCGCCTAAGTGAAGTGCCCCAGATTTCGACTACGGCACACCCTGGTCAGTCTAAATTAATCGACGATCCCGGGCAGCGGTGACGGCGGCGGTGCGCGATTCCACACCTAGTTTCTGAAAAATATGAATCAGGTGGGTTTTCACCGTCGCCTCAGAAATAAAAAGCTTCTTTGCCAAGGCCTTGTTGCTCGCACCGGTGGCGAGTTCCCGCAGAATTTCAATTTCACGCTGCGAAAGGCTCTGTTGCGGTTGCGAAGTCCGCTGCGCCAGGGCCGCTGCCACATCCGGCGACAACGTGCGCTTGCGTTCGTGGGTGGCGATGATGGCGTCGAATAAACTTGTCTCGGGCGAATCCTTCAGCAGATACCCCAACGCACCGGCCTCGAGAGCGGCGACGATATCGGCTTCGGTGTCGTACGTCGTCAAGATCAACACAGGTGGGCCGCCTGCCTTCGCTAATTTGCTGGTCGCGGTGATGCCATCAACCCCCGGCATCTGGATATCGCACACCACTACATCCACATCAGTGATGCTGCCGTCGACAAGCCCATCCACTGCGCTACCATCGGCAGCCTCGTGGGTGACATGCACCCCGTCGAAGCTATTGAGGATTGCGCGCAGGCCAGCGCGGACAACGGGGTGGTCGTCGAGAAGCATAACGCGGATCATGGTGGTCTCCTGGAACTAGCTAGCTGGTGTGTGCTGCGAAGTCAGCGGGATGCGGGCCGCAACAACCGTGCCTTCACCCGGGGTCGATTCAATATTCACTGTGCCAGATAATGCAGCAATGCGTTGCAGAATCCCACCAAGCCCGTAGCCGTGGCTGGACTCTTGCTGGGGTGCCTGCGCCGGGTCAAAACCACGGCCGTCGTCAAAAATATCGACGGTTAATTCATCGCCAAGCACCGCCACCGACACCACCGCATGAGCAGCATGAGCATGCTTGGCGACGTTATTCAACGCCTCTTGCACGCATCGCACCACCGCGGTGACCACGGACGCGGGCAGGCGACGGTGCGTATCACCAGAGAAATTCGCCCGGAATTCGGTGGATTCGCCCAAGCCGCTACCACGGCGACGCATGCGCTGAAGAATCTCAGTGATGGCATCTGGCAGATCTGCTTGCGCAGATGGTGCGGTCAGATCCCGCACGAAACGGCGCGCTTCTGCCAGGTTGTCACGGGCGGTGTCCTCGATCGTGGAAAACACGTCTGTAGCTGCATTTTTGGACTCGGGCGATGCTGCCTCCACGGTGCTAGCGCTCGCCCGTCCAGCACGCGCCAACAACACGATGGAACTCAACCCCTGCGCGAGCGTGTCGTGAATATCGCGGGCCAGGCGCTCGCGCTCTTCCAAACGCCCGGCCTGGTGCTCGGTGGCTGCTAGTTCCTGCTGGGTTGCGGCTAATTCTTCCGCGATACGCCGCTGGGTCAGTGCCTCACGGTGCAACGCGCGATAACTCACATAAATTGCTACGGCAAAAACCGTGCCGATGCCCGGGCCAATCGCCACCGCAATATGCCAATGCTGCGGGTGCAACCATGCAACCACGACCACCCCAGCAGCCCACAACACCGCAGCGGCCAGCAAGTTCGCCGAACGGGGTAATACGGCAAGCGTGACAAAAACCAGCGGGAACAACACCCAAAGAAAATCATTCGCCAATACGAGTGCACTCAGCCACAGCACAACAACGGCGGCCCACCACCAGCGCGCGCTCCGTTGTTGATTCACAGTCGGGCTGGAAAAACTGCCCACACCGCGCCGGGATCGGTATTCCACAACGATGCCGCCCGCATAGACCAGCCCCAGGGCGGCCGCGACCAGCAAAACGACCGGAAGCCCGGCGTGCGCTGCGTCGTCGGCAAGCCAGACCCGCACCGCCCCAAGCACGAGGAGCGCGCAAAACATGGCGTGTAAGCCCACCCGCAGGTTGCGCAACACGCTCGCAAGACCTGGAGTGGACGAGGCAAGATGGTCTGGCATAGTCACCTCACCTAGGCTACTGGGATAGTCGCCGGTGAGGCCGGTGAGTCAGCGCTTGGGCAAGATCAGCCATCTGGTTGATAGCAGAATCAACTAGCACCCCGATGCCGCACTGAGCTGCCAAAACAACAATAGGTATTATGTTTTTGGCACTCAGAGATATCGTCTCCGCCCGCGGACGTTTCAGCTTGATCAGCTTCGTCGTCGGGCTGATAACCGTACTGTTGGTGATGCTCACTGGCCTGACCGGTGGGTTGGCTAAGCACAACACCTCTGCTTTGGAAGCCCTGGCCCCAGAGCGGTACGTGTTCACTAGTGACGGGCCGTCTTTCCAGGAATCCCAAGTCACCACCTCTGATGTGCAGGAATGGCAGGAGCTTGTCGACGATGGCAGCCAGGTTATCCCGCTCGGTACCGCGCAAACCCGGTTGGAAGCTGGATCTGCGATGGGGGTCGCCGTGCTGGGCCTGCCAGCAGGGACTAAGGTTCCAGCGCCCGTAGTATCCGGTGCGGGTGCCGCGGGAACAGAAATAGCTGGTGTCACAGCCGCAGGTGCGGCAACAGAAGCAGAGGCAGGAGCAGATTCGGCCGCGTCGCTGGAGACGCAGGAGACGGTGGTCGCCGAAGACGGCATCGTCGTCAGCCACGAAATTGTTGCCGAGGCCGGTGTGCAACCAGGTGAGACGGTAGAAATCGGTGGCGTCGAACAGCCCGTGAGTGCCGTGGTAGAAGACGAGCACTATTCGCACCAGCCCGTCGTTTGGGCAAGCACGCAGGTGTGGCAGCAGATTTCGCGCGCGCATGACGGCGTCGTCGGTACTGTCCTGGCGGTGGATACCCGGGACCGGCACGCAGGTTCCTTGCGCGATGAGGAATGGCAGGATGCCGAAAACCAGACCGGGGATAGTGTTGCAACAGTCGAGGATTCTTTTTCTGGCTTGGCTGCCTACCAGTCGGAGCAGGCATCGCTCCAGCTGATTCAGGTGTTGTTGTATGCCATTAGTGCTTTGGTGACCGTGGCGTTTTTGAGCGTGTGGACAATCCAGCGTAGCCGTGATCTTTCCGTGCTCCGCGCACTTGGTGCCAGTCCGGGGTACGTGTGGAAGGATGCGCTGGGACAAGCCGCTGTGGTGGTTGGCATCGGAGTTGTGCTTGGCGCCGGCGTCGGCTGGGCAGCTGGCGTGTGGGCCGGGGGTTCTGTTCCGTTTGATTTGCAGTGGACCACCATCGTGGTGCCCGCCGCGGGCATCTGGGTGCTCGGTATGTGTGGCGCATTGGTAGCAACCCGACGAGTGAAAAAGATTGATCCGGCATCGGCATTGGAGGGAAAATCCTAATGAATACTGAAAATAAAAACCTAGCCGATATAAATCCAGCGGTCGCTTGCCACAACGTCACGGTTGATTTCCCAGACGGCACCGGCACCGTGCGCGCTTTGGACCAGGTGTCCTTGCAGGTTTTGCCGGGGACGGTGACTGCCATCGTGGGCGAATCAGGATCCGGCAAATCCACTTTGCTTTCAGCTATGGCGGGGTTGTTGCAGCCCACGGAAGGTGAGGTGCGTATCGCCGGTGAACTGATGAGCGTCGGCTCGGAGGAAAAGCGCAGCGAATTACGGCGCCAGCACATCGGGATGATTTTCCAGCAGCCGAACTTGTTGGAATCGTTGTCTGTTGCCGAGCAGTTGCTGATCACCGACCATTTGCGTGGACACACCCCGCGCCGGGAGCGGGCAGAAGAGCTGTTGGCTAAGGTGGGTTTGGAGGGGCTTGGCAGCCGCAGCGTCGGCAAGCTATCCGGTGGTCAACGCCAGCGGGTGAATATTGCACGCGCAGTGATGAATGATCCGGATGTTTTGCTTGCCGACGAACCTACTTCCGCGCTGGATCAGGAATTGTCTCAAGAGATCATGCAACTATTGCAGCAGTTATCACGCGATTTGGGGATCGCGACGTGCGTTGTCACCCATGATCGGGGAATGTTGAAATACGTGGACGAAGTGGTGGAAGTCATCGACGGCAAAATCAAGTAAAAATTTCACATATTGGTATGATTAGTAGCCGCATGAGGTTTAGAATACCGACTTGTGATTTTCCATTCACGCGCACGCCGCTGGCGGGGATTTAGCCCCGCGCAGCTGGTCTCTGTGAGCTTCCTGCTGCTCATTCTCGCGGGAACAGTCCTCTTGTTGCTGCCTGTATCCCGCAGTGGGGTTGACAACCCGGAGTTCACCACTGCACTATTCACCGCTACGTCCGCGGTGTGCCTCACCGGCTTAACAGTTGTAGATACAGCGACGTACTGGTCTCATTTCGGACAGGTAATCATCTTGGTGCTTGTCCAGATCGGTGGTCTTGGCATCATGACCTTGGCCACGGTGGTGAGTTTTGTGCTGGCCGGGCAGATGGGCGTCAAGGGGCGGCTTCGTGCCGTTGCAGAACAACGCGGAAGAAACCTCGGTGAGGTGCGCACCGTTATCCTCGGCACAATTGGTTTTTCCTTAGCCGTGGAATTCGTGATCACCGTAGTACTCACTATCCGTTTTGCCACGAAATACGGATATGCCTTCCTGCCCGCAGTATGGCAGGGGGCCTTTCACGCCATTTCTGCATTCAACAATGCAGGATTCGGGCTCCAGTCCAACAACTTGATTCCTTACGTCAACGATTCTGGAATTATCTTGCCGGTCGCCGCGGGCGTGATCGTCGGTGGTCTGGGGTTTCCGGTACTGCTAGAGATCAAGGAGCGGCGTTGTTCGAAAGTTCAACGCCCGCGGTCGTTGACTTTGTTGTTTACTCTGGTTGGCACCGCGATTTTGCTGGTTGTCGGCACCATCGGGTTTGGGATCATGGAATGGACGAACAGCTTGCGCGGCCTGAGCCCGTGGTCGGCGGTGCAAGCGGCATTTTTTCATTCTGTATCCACCCGCACTGCCGGATTCAACTCGGTTGATCTATCGAACCTGCGGCCTTCTTCGCTGATGTTGACGGATTTTTTGATGTTCATCGGTGGCGGATCCGGCGGTACCGCAGGCGGAGTGAAAGTAACCACCGCCGCCGTACTAGTGGCAGTGTTAATCGCCGAAGTGCGCGGTGACGACGAGCTACTGGTTGCTGGTCGGCGCATACCCGGGCGTATCGTGCGTCAGTCGATGGCAGTATTCATGATGGCTTTCATTCTGATTGCTGGCTCCATCATGGGGTTACAAATGCTGCTACCGCAGTTCAACTCCCACCAGATCACCTTTGAAACCATCTCTGCATTCGCTACCGTTGGTCTGACCACCGGTATTACTCCGGATCTGCCGGAATTCGCGCGTGTATGGCTGGTAGTGCTGATGTATGCCGGGCGTATCGGCCCCATCACGGTTGTCGCCGCCCTAGCTGCCCGCACCAACCAACGCCGCTATTCATTCCCCGTAGAAAGGCCTTTCATTGGCTAAGCTGTTATTCCACCACGCTAAACAACCCGTCGTCATCATTGGCCTTGGCCGATTTGGCATGGCGTTGGGTGAGGAACTAGTCCAATCCGGTGTAGAAGTACTGGGCATCGATGTAGACGAAGCGGTAGTAACCAAAGCCGCCTCGCTACTCACACACGCCGTCGTCGCCGAAACCACCGACCAAGAAGCACTACGCCAACTCGGCGTACACGATGCACACCGAGTGGTGATCGGCATCGGATCCGATATGGGGGCGTCGCTATTAACGGCATCTGCCGTGATGGATCTGGGCGTGCCTAACGTTTGGGCGAAAGCAGACAACCAGCAACAGGCCAAGATCCTGACACAAATTGGCGTGCACCACGTTGTGCGCCCAGAGCGGGATACTGGCCGACGCGTGGCACATTTGATTGCTGGGCACGTGCAGGAATACATCGAGTTCGATTCTGATTTCGCCATGGCTAAGCTAGCCCCACCGCTGTGGATGCATGGGCGGAAGGTAGAACAAACCCCGCAGGGGATCGCCATTGTTGCAGTGCGCTCGGCAGATGCGCACTTTTCTACTCCACCTGCCGGTTACGTGCTCCGCTCCGGCGACCTCGTGATTGCCGCCGGGCGGATCAATGACCTCGACAAGTTCGCGGATTCTTAAATGAGATGTCGTGGGTCTTCTGCCTGGGTAAAGATGGAAAATCTTTGATCTTGTTGAAGGAGGATGAAGCAGAAGCATGAGTAGGGAAGAAACATGGAAATTTGAACGTAAATGACAGCGCTTCTGATGCTTGCCACTCATCGACTAGATAATAAAGGATTGAAAAGGCTTAGGCGGCAATCTGGGAAAAGCTAATTCTTAATCGGAATGAATTCGAGACTCTGCTAGAAAAACATACCAGGGATATATTCGCCTTTCATGTATCGTGAACAATAGCATCGGAGACCCCCATCGCGGAGCTAGGTAGATTCTATTGGGCCTTTAAGGAGCTGTAATGCAAAATCTGCTAAAGAGAATATCTGAGTTTCAGGAAGCATCGGCATACCACTTCACCTACACACAAAGGACCCTGGAAGCCGGTGGGGAAGTCGCCCAGATCCGTGAAGAGGGAACAGTCGATTATCGGAGTGGCACCATCGAAAGTACGGTCTACGCCGTCGACGGGGAACTTGTCGACGAACAGATGCGCTACCGCGTAGAACGGCAAACTAAATACGCCACTATGGCTGGGAGCGGAGAAAATGCGGAGATGCCGTATTTCGGTCTTGGGATGGAAGCCCCGGGACTGCTGTTGAGTTTGTATATGGCGCGGGAGATCGAGATGGATGGTAACGCATTAAACGGTGTGCTTTCTTTGGAAAATCCGGCACGGCCATTGGCGGATGATGACTATGATTCTATCCGACAGTCTGTCGCGAGCTTATTTGTACAGGGCAATGGTTTTCCGCCACAGTTCAATGTAGAAATAGGTGCCCATAAAGCGACGGTTGAAGTTATTCAATCCCCGGGCAGCCAGCATCATCAAGATATTCGCTCCGGGGTGATTTCTAGTCTCGAGCTAGTTGCTATCTAAGAGTCGCCATGGCGGATGAGGATCCTTTGTCTGCATAGTTTCACGTAAAGGTTATTTTTATTTGCCATTTCTCTCGCGATGTTTGCATCCGGGCCAGCAGCACGGGCGACGTTTGCCTTCATGGAGCTCTTCGCAGGTGCGCCGGATACGGCGGGCGCGGGTTTCTTCCTTTTTCGCATCTGATACCCAACAGATGAATTCATTGCGAGCTAGTAGAGTGAGTCCGTTCCACAGTTCTGCGAGATTTTCGCGGACTAGGGCCTGTTGCAGGTCCTCGGGAAGTGGGTGAACGGCTCCGTCGTAAAGCACAGCCTGTGTTGTCATGACAACCAATTTAGCGGAAGCAGTTCGACGGGGATATTTAGAGTTCTTTGCCGTATTTCACGGCACAGCATGCTCGGTTCTCTAAAGTGCCCAGATTTTGCTACCTACTCAAGCGGAACAAAACCTGGGACATGTCAGGTCTAAAATGAGACCATGCAAACCCCCAATCGGGAGTGTATCTCTCAATAAGAACAATATTTATTAGTTGAATAACGAATTCTAGAAAATATGATGTATGCTACAACTAACGAGTAAATGACGAATTCAGGGAGGAGGTTTTGACTATGGCTTTATCCCCTCCTTTTTTGTTCGGGTGAACAAGGTGCTCCTTTTGCCACCGGGACGGCGAATGACGGTGCATTTAGCCGGAGTGTTTGTTAATTCTGTTATCAATCTTTTTCTGTTGGTTCTCGCACAGAAGCTAAATTGGGGAAATGTTGTAACCGTTACGTTTATTTTATATACATTCGGAATCTGTGTTGATTTTTTTCCGTTTTATAATTCAGACGGTTACAAAACGTTACTGTGCATGCTGGGAATAAAAGAAAAAGCCGAAGGAATGAGTGGAACATTAAAAGGCGTACGCCTGGCTAGTGTCCTATTTATGCTGATTTATATTATCTATACATTATATGCGATAATAAAATTCTATGAGTGAGAGAAATGTATGTATAAAGAAATTCGAGACCTTAAACCGGTTTCCATGGCGGTTCTACTGTTAACTCTAGTATCTTCGTGGATGCTTTCTCTTTCTCTTGGCGTTATAGTCGTTGGCGCTCAGGCTTCTGAAGCGGAATCGGGTGAACAGTTCGCGGCTATGGGAGGTCTTCAAATAGCCCTAACATGTTTGGCGGTGCTGATGTGCCTTCCGTCTGTTGTCAAAGTAGCTATTCGACGAGATTCTCGGCGCATAGCACTTTGGCAGGTTATCGGTGCCTCTCCTCACAAAGCGAGGTTGAGATACATAGGAATAGCTACTATTAGTTCCTTAGCAGGGTCTCTGATGGGAAGTGTTCTAGCATTCTTATCGTGGCCAGCTCTCGGGCGCATTATTGACCACACAGGGTTCCTGGTACTGCCTGCACTATCAGAGCCTTTGACTGTGTGGGCTTGGACTTTTGGGCCGGGGATAGCTTTTGTTGTGTTGTTTTTAGCATTGATTTTGGGAACACGACAGCTGAAAAAGGTAGAGCCGGTAGAGGCCGTGATGGACATGCCTGAGCAAGCGCCTTCTCGCAGCATTGTCAGACTAATAATCTCAGGTCTCATCATAACAGGCATCATTGTTGGGTATATAGGTATTGCATCAACTCCACCACTTGATGACATGGAGCGTCTCAGCGGATTACTCTCCTCTTATTGGGGTGCAGGGCTTGGATTGTTGCTCGCCTATGGCTTGTCAGACCGAGTGGTGGTCAAGCCAGTTGTTACCTTAATAGGTAGACTATTGCCACTGAACTGGCTGGACAGTTGGGTGCTTGCCAGAACATCGGCTCGTCGACGAGCCACGTTGTCTACCTCGGTTGTTACCCCATTGGTTGTGGCAGCGGCGGCGGTTGGCTCTATCTTCGGCATGGTTAACCAAACCAAGAACATTATGTTTGTCTCGGGTGCAAATGAGTCGGACCTTCAGGTTAGTCCAACAAGCCAAATCATCCTGATCTTTGGTGCGCCCGTCATTATCGCTGCTTTTTCTGGCGTGATTGCCGTGTCTCTCACAAATGAGTGGAGACGACATGACGTTGCCTTGCTGCAAACCTTGGGCGCAACTACAGCTTCAATTCGGTGGTCTTCCGTATTTGAATGCATTATTTATTTCTTATCGGCTGTTGTGATTTCCTCAATTATTCTGGGTTTTAATGCTTTGGCCATCGGTGTCGCATTTGGACAAGGTCCGGTTCCAGACGCAAGCCCCATATGGATTGGAAACGAAACCTATTTCCTGCTTATTGCCGGATTTTCGCTACTTGCAGTATCTATTGTGATTCCAACATTTAAGGAATCCAGAAAGCTCAATATTACCGCAATCTCGCATTAAGGAAAATAAAATGACTAATATTATCGAGACACAAGAACTGAAAAAATCATTCTCAATCAATAAGAAGGAAAAAGAGCAAGTCATTAGGGGGATTAACTTTTCTGTCACTGAGAACGAGTTTATCTCAATCGTTGGCCCTTCTGGATCGGGGAAATCAACGTTTCTTTACTGCATTTCTGGACTCGTGCAAGCTGACTCTGGGCACAGTTTTTTGTGTGGAGTTGATTTGGTGACTGCGTCCAAAAACCAGCGGAGCGATATTCGTCGTAAAAACGCGAGCTTCGTTTTTCAAGATTATAATTTGGTAGATTCCATGACAGCCATGGAAAACGTCCAGCTTGGCTTACGATTCGTATCTAAAAAGATTGCGAAAAAGGAGCTGAATGGCCTTTTTGAAAAGTTTGGGTTGGCCGAACGAAAGAATTATTATCCTGCCCAACTTTCTGGTGGCCAACGCCAACGAGTGGCGATTATCAGAGCCTTAGCCACGAAGCCTCGAGTGTTGTTCGCCGATGAGCCGACGGGTGCGTTGGACTCTCGGTCTGGGAGCTTAGTCATGAACGAACTTGCAGAGCTCAGCCGACAAGGCGCTGCTGTGGTCATGGTGACGCATGATTTAGATGTGGCAGCACAGGCACAGCGTGCCGTTGTCTTGTCGGATGGAAGGTTGATAAAGAACCTTGAGAACCCAACAAGGCAAGAACTGTTCCAAGCTCTTGATACGAATAACGGAAATGAAAAGAAATTGTAGTTTGCATTTTATGAAGAGGATAGGTGCATTTGGGTTTTGTATGCGGGGTATGCAAAGGGACTATTGGGAATGAGGTGCCTGGTTTTCTTCGGCTTTTGCCTAGGTTTTCCATTGTCTCGTGCCCCGGGGTGCCGGACCAAAACTCTTCCTCGTCCTAAGGCGGTGTGCGATATCCCAAGTTTTGGTGGAGACTTTTCTCGTTCCACCAATGCACCCGCTCAAACGTCGCGATTTTCTCCTCGACAGCATCATCCCATTTTCGGTTATGGATCAGCTCATTTTTGCAGGACCCGATCACTGTTGCAGCTAGAGCATTGTCATAGGAGTCGCTGACAGTTGCGATGGAAGCAGTAATGCAGTCCTGGGAAAGGCTCTCGTTGTAGACAATGCAATGACGTATTGCGAGCCATGGTCTTCAATGGTGAATAAGACCTTTTCCTCGCCGCGACAATTGCCTGGTTAAACGCTTGCAGCGGCAATACTTCGGTGCGCATCAAATCCGATAGTGCCCACCCAATGACCCATCTGGAGTAAACATCCTGGTAAATTTTTTGGGCATAGTCCAGATTTTCCCTTCTACTCAGAGGGCACAACACCTGGGACACTTCACCTTGCGTAGTTTTTTGGGAACCGCTCAGCTGCGATGTGGAGAGCCGGACTAATGCCCTGTCTTTGGTGTATGTCCATTTAGCGTCTTTTTAAATAGGAATTTAGTTACCAGCTAGTTAATCGATTGTTTGACTGGACGATTGTGGACGGTGACTTCGTAGTCGTTAATGTAGTTGGGGATAGCGAGGAGCTAGAGTTCTCAGCCTAAATCCACCCTAATTCTCGGGCGCGCAAATGTGCTTCGAATCGGTTTTGTGCACCGAGCTTTGTCATTGCTGAGGAAAGATAGTTC
Organism: Corynebacterium propinquum DSM 44285; assembly: GCF_000375525.1. Lineage (GTDB taxonomy): Bacteria > Actinomycetota > Actinomycetes > Mycobacteriales > Mycobacteriaceae > Corynebacterium > Corynebacterium propinquum. The sequence goes on along the minus strand of NZ_AQXC01000005.1, from coordinate 33,949 downwards.
CTGGTCGTTCCGGGTGCAAGGAAGACTTCTTTGGCAATTTGTTCTATCGAACCTCCTTTACCAGCGGCTTCGATAACATCAGCTTCGCGTTCGGTCAGTGGGCTGGAAGCTGCGGTGATGGTCATAGCAGCGAGTTCTTGGTCGATGAAGCTTCTGCCTTCGTGTACCGAGCGAATCGCGGTGGCAAACTCTTCTGCGGTCGCCGTCTTCGGAAGAAATCCTTGTACCCCGGAGGTCAGCGCTCGTTTCAGTTGGTGTGGTCGCGAATGACTCGTAACTATCACTATCGCAGTGTGGGGTGACAGCTGCGAAATTTCCTGTGCTAGCTCGACACCATCAATGCCTCCGAGCTGCAGATCTGTCACCAGCACACTAGGCAATGGGGAGTCGAGGGTGCTGGCCTTTTTCCACCAAGAGATCACTTCTTCACCGGAGGCAAAGGTCCCGGTCACCTTAAGATCGTCTTCCAGATCTAACAAGGTTGCAAGCGATGAAGCGATCAGCTGCTCATCATCGACGATTGCTAGGGAGATCATCGATTCGTGTCCTTCCAGGAAAGTGTCGCGGTGCACTGATTGTTTTGGTGGATAAGAGAGATGGTGCCACCGATTTGCTTAGCCCGTTCCTGTAGCGCTTGTATGCCACCGAGCGGCCCGATATTGCGCTCCACCCCATCATTGGTGATGGATACCGCGTGTTCAGAAAAATTGATGTTAACGACGCTTGCGCTCGAGTGTTTCATTACGTTGGTGGTCGCTTCGCGTATGAACCAGGCGGCGGTTTGTTGGCAGGTGTTCGGGATGTCTTGTGGATGTCCTGTCACGGTGACCGCGATGTTTGCTTTTCCCAGTAGGTTACTGGCCTCTTCCAGCTCAGAGTTTGGGTGCAACGTGCGATAGCCTGTTACCACTTGATGTAAATCCGTACGCATAAGACGTACGAGCTTTTCAATGTCGCGAAGTTCATCATCTGTCCGGTTAGCGTCTTTCCTGTGCAGTGAGATGGCGAGCTGTGTCTTCAGGGACAGCGCCGCGAGGCGTTGTCCCAAGCTGTCATGCAGTTCTTGGGCGAAGCGCAGGCGTTCTTCCTGTACTTTCACTTGTGACTGCAACTCTCGCGTCCGGTAGAGCTCCGTGACAATCTCCACCGACCACACAGTTACCTTGTTCACCCAAACCAATGCTAATGCAAAAGCAACGATATAGATGGGATGATCCAGCACGGGGTGCTTAACCACGGATGCAGTGATTACGCTTAGTACCATCACGATCAGATAGGCGTGTTTAATATGGATCGATAGCACGAACGCGAAGCTGCATAATAAAAATAGCGACAGCCCGCTAGTAATTTCCGTGAGATGCGAAGCGCGTTGCGTGGCAAGAAGCCCGATGGAGATAGCCCAGCACAGTAGATTTACAGTGATAGCTCCCGGATAAAGCTTCCCGAGCGGGCGAGAGTCCGTTGAAAAGGCTGGTGTTCGTTCGATTACTAGTGCAGTGAGCCCGCCGTTGAATAATACGACGAGCAAGACGAGGGCAGGCTGAAATTCGCTGGACGATACCAATACTTCTCGGAAGCTCAAGACAGCAATCGCTAGCAGCGCTACATGCGTCGAGAGTCGAACGTAGGTGGAGAATTTTTCGGTCTCTGACATCTCCGCGAACCTTCGTAGCACCGTCATGCTGTCAGAGTACATTGAGTTTTATGAGCAATCAGCGGTTGGTTTCCCATTTCATGTAGCGGAATGCGGCCCACATTAACGCAACACTCCAGACCATCATGAGCGCAATCGGGGCCAGTGCAGTGGCCAGAGTGGTCGTTAGTTCGCCGTCCGTAGGGGCGATATCCGCCGTAAGTGGTTGGCCAGTCCACTCGATGAAAGTGAGATCACCAAGCAGTGCAAACGGAGTGCGTGCCAACGGATTTTGGATTTGATCGGGTAGCGCCGATCGCAGGGGAGACTGTGAGAACATGGCCAAAACCATGACGGGAAGAGACGTCATCTGTGCGGCTTCGGCATTGGCAGTGATCGAGCTGGTAAGCAGCGCCAAACCTGTGGAGATGACGATTCCTAACACCATGGCCAGAAGCAGCAGAATACCTGTGCTCGGTATGCTGCCCGTGTAGAAGATGAGTATGCCGGACATTAATACGGTAAGCAGGAGTGACATGATCGCCCCGGGCGTCGCCAACGCAGCTATAATCTCCGCGCTGCGAGCCTCACCAGTACGTAATCGTTTGAGCACGCGCTCATCACGACGCGTAGTAGTCATAGACAGCACGGAGTAGAACTGGACGAACATCAGCGTAATGAGGAAAAACACCTCCATTGAGATTGCGGCGCGTACTTGTGTACTTGCGGGCTGTCCGTCTCCGCCCATGATCAGCATCAATAGGCCCACTCCAATGGGAAATACGATAGCCATGAACAGCAGTGTCTTGTTGCGCAGGTACTGTCGGATTTCGGCTATAGCTAAAGCTCGGTAGCGATTCCAGCTGCAGCCCCGGTGCTTGGAGGATTCTGAAGCCGATCCGCCGACGGCATTGACTCTGCGGGAGTTAGTAGAAGCCATCGCCTACGCTCCTTTGTAGCTAGTTTGAGAGTTTTGATTGTCAGCGATGCTCATGAATACCTTTTCCAGAGAGGCAGGGCGAGCGGAGAATCTTTCTAGCTCAATATGGTTTTCACGGGCCCACTCTAAGACCGCGAGAGTGTCCTGGGGCAGCTGCTTTGTAGAGATCGTGTGGTATTTCTCCTCGGTGGTGATGGTGGTACCCGGAAGCCGGGGCGGGGTGTGGACACTGGATACCGTGATCTCGGCGGAGACCGAATTCACCAGTTCGGAGAGTGTGCCCTCGCGGGCAATGGTTCCTGCATTCATAATGGCGATGCGGTCACAAAGCAGTTCGGCTTCTTCCAAATAATGGGTGGTGAGGATCATCGTGACACCCTGATCTTTGAGTCGCAGGAGTAGATCCCAGACATTTCTACGAGATTCCGGGTCGAGCCCCGTGGTGGGCTCGTCGAGGAATAGCAGTTCCGGATTCCCGAGTAGGGCACAGCCGAGATCGAGCCGACGTTGTTCGCCGCCAGAGAGGACTCCTACACGAACATCAAGTCGGTGGGATAGCTCGACGTCTGCAAGTATTTCCTCCGCATCGCGAGGATTAGAGCATGTACCCTGCCACATCTTGATAGTCTCCTGAACCGTTAGCTGCGAGGGAAGCCCACCCGATTGGAGCATGATGCCCATTCTTGGACGAATGAGAGCCTTATCAACGAAGGGGTCTCGCCCGAAGACTTTGACTTCACCAGAAGTTGCAGGGGCTAGCCCTTCGAGAATCTCCAACGTGGATGTTTTTCCAGCGCCGTTGGTTCCAAGAAGGCCAAAAACTTCACCTCGGCAAACACGGAAATCAAGCCCCTTGACAGCTCGGAACGCTTTCGTCCCCTTACCGTAGCTACGGGTAAGGGCGTTGACTCGAAGAACTGTTTCAGGTCTTGCTAATTCCTTCATGCTTCTATGCTGGCAAAATTTCAATCGTTTGAACGCTAGGATTGATCACTATTTTCTCTGCTTGAGGTCATTAGGATGGCATGACATTTGTCATTATTCGCAGTGTGGCGGGGCAAGATTTCCACTGGTTGCGCATGATAAAACTCATATGAACTGCATATATTTGGCACTAGGTTTCAGGCGAGGGGACCGGCACAGTGGAAACACAATAAGCAAATGAACCCGCGGGGAAGGCATTATCATGAAAATTTTTCACGATATGATTCGATTAACTCCAGCACCGACGATCGGACGTGAGGCAGCCGTATTTTTCCTGACAATGGCAGTCTTAGCAATTTGCGCATACTTAGCGATTGGCTCCGCCAACAGAATTCTAGTTCTAGCACTGGTGGGTGTCCTCGCTGTATATGCGGTGGGCCGATTGCTTTACCGACTGCTTAATCCTAAAGATGGCGTTGCCCATCGGTAGATGCACTAGGTCTGGTGTCTGCGATTGATCCACCGCAGACACCATTTTCGGTTTGTCTTTTTCGCCTTAGTCAGTAACAAAAATTAGGAGTTGCTTCTCCAGTGTCTCTATTTCGCTGTTCGGTGGGGCACAACGGTCTCCGTGGTGCCGGAGCAGCGTTACTGGGGCGGCAATGTCTTTCCAGTGAGTACAGAAAGAATCGAGGTCTTGATTTTAGACGATCGTGCCCTCTTTACCCGCGACAAATAATTCTAAGTAAATAGGATTGATATTATTTAGCAACCTGGCTTAATTTGCAGCGCCCTGGATTTTCCCTTCTACTCAGAGGCAACAACGCCTGGGACACTTCACTTCACCCGAGTCAACTGAACAGAGTCGGGATAAGCTTCACTCGTGTTGGAGCGAGAAACCTCACGATAGTGATGAGGATAAACTCGCCATTATTTGACGTTAGCCCACCGAAGCGAGGACACCGTAATGATTCAGAAAATCCCCTTGAAAGCTTGGGAACTGATGTTTTCTTTATTGGTGCTCTTTTTGGCTCTCTTTTACGTCTCTATAGCGTTTGATGGGGGACTCCACAGATCTATTCAAGCTGCTTTGGCTGTTGCTTTTGTACCCGTCAGCTTTTTCTGGCGGATTAAACCCCTATTGTCTTCATTCTTGATGGTGATGATTCTGTATGCATGGTCCTTTAATTGGATTACTGCACTCCCAACTAACCTGGGATTAACCCCTTTCTTCTTGTTTCTTCCTGTCGCCGTATATCGAGTTTCGCGCCAATCTGACAGTAAAAGGTGGGTGACTGGTATTGCACTGCTAGCTTTCCTCTATTGCGTTATCTCTCCAGTCATGTGGCAATTTGGGCCTGACGGAATGGCCTACCGTAGCCTCGAACAAGCCATCTCGTGGCTTCTAGTACAGTGGCTCGCGCTTTCCATAGTCCTGCAGTTCGGTCGGGCTGAACGAAAACAAGAACAGCAACGGGAACTCGATAGAAGAATAAAGGAACAGTCAAATCTAGAGAAATTAAGAAAAATCCAAGACCAAGAAAGAATGCAGATTGCGCGAGAAATTCACGATATCCTTGCCCATAGTTTGACATTAATTAATGTCCAAGCTTCTGCAGGAGAAATAGCTGGGAAAACCTCTGCCGATAATAGCAACAACGCGCAAGAGGAAGCTCTAAGGAATATTCGTAGAATCAGTTCTGATTCGTTAGTGGAAGTTCGCGGGATTGTCCGAGCATTAAGAGACAACACTAGTAAAAGCCAAGATCAAGGCCTGACTGGTTTAAGCAATGTGCATTCTCAGCTAGAGAATTTTTCGAAAGCTGGACTCAAAATACACGCTGATTTGCCATCTCCAGAAAAGCTGCAGGAACTTGTACAATCTGCGCCTTTAATTACTCAATTGGCTGTACGCAGAATCATCGATGAGTCGCTAACGAATGTCCTTCGCCACCAGGGCGTTGCAACTTCTACGACTATAAAGATGTCAATCTCTTTTGTCACTAATGAAATTTCTTTGATTATTACAAGCAAATCAGAAGGAAAAAATGTCGAATCGTTTGACGGCTCAGGAAGTGGCATAATCGGTATGCAAGAAAGAGTGGCCAATCTCGGCGGCTGGATTACTTTCAAACGTGAAGGTGACATGTTCGCCGTAACAGCTTCGGTGCCGATTCTGCTGGGATAATATCCCCGGACGCGCAAAGCGTGAATTATTTAGACGGTGGTAGAGATGAAGATTCGAGTGCTAATCGCGGATGACCAGCCGCTGATGGCTTCTGCCTTGAAAACAATCTTGAGTACTCAAACAGACCTTGAAGTTGTTGGTTTAGCGCAAAATGGGATTGAAGCGGTTCAGATTGCCTCCCAATGGAAGATTGATGTTGCGGTGCTGGATATTCAAATGCCACAAATGAATGGGTTGGAAGCTGCAAAGCAGATCTTAAAAGAGCATAAAGATACTAAGGTGCTGATGTTAACAACCTTTAGCGACGATAATCTAGTGGAAAGTGCCCTAGAAGTTGGAGTTCACGGGTTCCTGCTTAAAGATATTGATCCTGAAAACTTCATCAGTTCTGTACGTCGAATTTATGAAGGAGCTTCGATACTTTCTCCGGATGTAACTAACTTCGTATTCGAGGAATTTCGGCGAAGATCAAGCTGGAAGCGTAAACCCACTAATGACGAAGTCAAGATAGTGAACTCTCTGACCGAACGTGAGAAAGAAGTTTTAGGACGTATTGCCTGTGCGGAGACGAATGCAGAGATTGCGGGTGCTCTTTTTATAGGTACCGCGACGGTCAAGACATATGTTTCTCGGCTGATAAATAAATTAGGAGTTCGAGACCGCGTTGGCTTAGCTGTCTGGGCACACAAAAACCATTTGACGAATCCAGAAGAATCATCGCAGTATTAAGCAACCGGACAAACGGCTCGCTTCATCCTCTAGGCTGATGCCGTATTCCGCCGTGTGACGTAGCAAGACTTCGTGAAAAGCATCCTAGAGATAGATGTTTTTGTCTTAGGTGCGACGCATCATAGAGTCATGGCTAAGACAGACGGACTAACACCTGCAATCTCATGTAATGATCTGCGGATTAGTTATTCAGGGCATGTAGTTCTTGATGGGTTCTCGATGGACGTAATCCCTGGTCGGGTCCATGCGCTTCTGGGACGGAATGGAGCAGGGAAATCTACTTGTTTCCGTATGATTCTTGGTTTGGAAGACCGCGGACAAGGGGCTATCCAAATATTTGGCTCTCCCCGGACTAGAGACAGTCTGAAGAATATCGGTGCCTCCATCAATGGGCCAGCCTTCTACGGTCACCTCTCAGCGCTAAATAATATCCGTGTCCACGCTAAGCTGCTCAATATTCCAGATCTCCAGGCACAGGAAGCGCTTGATTTCGTCGGACTGGGACATGCCGGGAGAAAGAAGGCGCGTTCTTTTTCCACTGGCATGAAGGCACGACTTGCTCTTGCAATGGCAATTCTTGGACGCCCTCCTATCCTTATTCTCGATGAGCCTCAAAACGGTCTTGATCCGCAGGGGATCGCAGATCTGCGAATTCTTATACGTAATTGGGTGAAGTGTGAAGGTACCGTTTTGGTTAGTTCCCATCAGCTCGGGGAAATTTCTAAACTCGCTGATGACATCACGATCCTAGCCAAAGGACAGAGTGCTTATTCTGGGCCGTTGAGCCATTTTGCAGCAAGAGATCACCTTGAAGAACGCTTCCTGGGCATGACCCAAGGAAGTGAAGAATCATGAGCAAAATAAGGTCTGTGTTTGCTCGATCGCAGAGTGCGCCGAAAGCATCCTATATTATTCAGGCCGAAATTATTCGCACAAAAGGATCAACAGTGCAATGGTTTCCTCTGATTGGTCTGTGGATTGGTATAACTAGTTCGACCTTAGCTTTCTGGACTTCTGGGGATCATGATGCCTCGGGTGCGCTGAGTTGGCAGGCTATGTACGTCACTGGTATGGCTGCTCCGCTCCTGGCTTTATTAGCTGGTCTTGCAGAAGATAGGGAAAAAGCTAACCGATACGGAGGAACCGACGTTCGGCCGGTGTCGCCATACGCGACTCGCGCGGCACGTAGTGGTGTTCTCATTGGAGTGTCTGCATTATTTCACCTGTTGAACTTTGGGTCGTCCTGGGCATTAACAATAATGGATGGCCGTGACGGGGCGAATTCCCTTCTTGTTGCAGGTGGGCTAGCGTTTATGTGCAGCATTTCGACAATTTGTATTTTCAGCCTGGTTGCACGGTATTTCTCTATTGTAATGACGTTGTTAGCAGCGGTGGTGTATCAAGTAGCCGGAACTCTTTTATCTGAATCCTCATTGTGGCATCTGTTTCCACCAGCCTGGCCTGTGCGTTTGCTTCTACCTGTGCTTGGTGTTCACTCTAATGCGGTGCCTTTGACTGGAGGAGAGTTACTTGCGCAAGAAACTCCTTTGCAAGGCATTATCCGTAATAGCCTCTTGGCGCTTGCTGCTTTTAGCTTGGCAATTTTCGCGCGAGGGCGCCAAAGAAAAGTTACGAATAAGAAAAATACTCAAGCCCAACGACAACAGAGCATTTCACCTGTACAGTTTTCTCTTGATTCTGTATACGCTTCGCCTGATTTTTCTGGGCGCAATAGTCCAGACAACCTGGCTCTTGCTTTATCGTCCATCGGGATCGCATTATTCCGTAGCAGCATTTCGTGGTTGTTATTTGCCGTGTTAGTGGTTTTTGGGATGATGGCTGTCTTTTATCCAGCAAGCTATATCAGCGGCTTCTATACATTTTTCGTCCTACCCTTAGGCGCAGGCCTTCTTCCTATCTTGAGTTGGAAATTGTTGTCTTCTGCGTGGAGAGTCACTGTATTGGAGAACGCTAAAACTCGTGTTTCCTACCTTATATGGCATTACATCTTGCTCGTATTTCTCGCGATGGTACTAGGAGTTTGTCATACGTTTGCGGGCGGGAATTTTGCTGAAACGATGAAGCTTGTCGTGTTGTGGTCAACGACGGGAGTCGTGCTGGTGACTATAAGTACCGTGCTGTGTGTGTCCTACGGTGCTGGCCTCACGATCGCATGGTCAATCTTTATCACGGTATTGTCGGCGACTCTGGGAGGTGATGTCCTGGCTGAATCCATTTTGTGGGTTGTAGCGTTGCCTGCCTGGCCAGAGATTGCTGATACTCCAGAACGGCTCATTTTTGCAGTGATAACTGAATTACTTGTTTTTAGCCTAACAGCGCGTTGGTTTTTCGTGGCACTCAGAAAGTTTGAGCGAAGATCCTAGGTTCTGATATTCAGAAAGGTGACCTGACCCCCTGTTTGGTGGACACCTGATACCCAGAACGTTTGAAGTGTCCCAGATTTTCCCATCTACTCAGACGGAACAAAACCTGGGACACTTCACTTGGGCTGTACTGCTGCGACTAAGAAAGTCTGCTGTTAAGGTGTGAGTATGACTACAGCTATTATCATTTTTCTCGCTATCTATTCGGTAAGTATAACTTTGATGTTTTTGCGGAAGGATAAGGGGAATAAAAAATAGTATCAATCTTTGTGCTTGAAGCTCCGCCTATCGTAGAGAGCTGGGCGGAGTTTTTACGCGCTCGATTTCTGTTGGTGGCGGCTGCGTTATAGGTCTAAGTAGTAAACTGGGGGGATGCGGACATTTTTAGGAATATTCAGAGTAGCAGCTTGCGTCGGCGTTGATTGATGCTTAAGCCGCCGAACTCAAGCTTGATTCTTCGTTCGTTATAGAAGTCGGCATATTCATGAATCGCTTTCTCTAATTCCTTAGGACGGGGTTATTTACGCCCATAAAACATCTCTTTTTCATTCGGCCGAACAATCCCTCGCACGCTGAATTACCGGGGCAGGCTCAACCATGGCTCCCAATTTCAATGGTTTATAGCAGCAGAATCCGGGATTCTTCAATGTGCAAGGCCCGCCAAACGAAGGCTTTCGTTTAACTGGAAAACTGAAGCCCAGAAATCTCCTGCTTTTGCAGCAAGCGCATTAGCAAGCAGGGAGCCGGTTACATCAAATTGCTCTAGCTGAGGATAATAAATTCCAAGTAGATTATGCTCATGGCTAATTTTCTTGTCCAAGATAGAAGCATGTGCCCATTGCCCTGAAAACCGCCTGCGTAGACCTTCTCCAAGGAACATCTCGTATTCAATTCGGCGACGGGCAGGAATCGTTTTTGCATCCGCAAGCAACCATTTTTCGCACGCTTTTAATGATTTTTGACTCCAAGGATCATCTTGGCATACGCCGGGGAGTAGAAGGTGCTGTTTCGAATCGATGTAGTCTTTCGCCTTCTGCGTCCAATCGGCAAGATTTACCTGCGAACTAGCCACCATACCGGCCCTACCTTTCATAATTTACGTTAATCTGATCATAGCTTCCGGAAAATCGGGGCAGTCATTTTTCGCAGTAAACTGGTGCTAAATGCCCCTCGTAAGCAAAGGAACTGTCATGCGCATTAATGAGCACGAATGGGAACTGGTGGAAGGTCTCAATCTGCCATACCAGGAGGATGAGAACTCCACCCATGCGCAGTCACGCCAAGCCCGTGCGGTGCCACAAGTAACCAAGGTTGCCGAGCTGGAAGGCGCCACCGTGGTGCGGTTATCCTTCCGCGCCGGTGACACGATGGCGAACCACAAGGCCCCGCGCCCGATCCTGGTGCTGGGGCAAACGGGTTCAGTCACGTTCACCATCGGCGACGCGGATGCTGGTGAACCCGTCGATGAACTCGAGCTTGCCCCAGGTAAAGCTGTGCACGTCGATGAAGGCAAAATCCACGCCTTGCATGCCGACGCCCCAGCAGTGGTCACATTGTTGATCCTGGGATAACAAGGCCAGCGGTGCAGCGGTGCAGCAGCGGTGAATGCCCGATGCCCCCAACCCCTGCACGGAGCAATGCTTGTTTTAGCTTTACCAGTCTTACTGGCTGGAGAAATATGCCAGTGCCCGGGGTATCGCGGTAGCAATCGCGCTTGCCGACGTCGGCGCCATCCCAAATTCTGTTTGTGCAGCAAGCTGCGCGGCCCAAGAATGCACGACAACAGCGCGCCGGAAAACGTCGGCAAGATCCGCCTGGGCTGCCCCGGCGTGTTTAGTCTCCGGAGCGGCTGCTGGTGCATTCCACTCGGCGAGGAAAGCCCCAAGAATTCCGGACAGCACATCACCGGAACCAGGCGTGGCAGCCCACGAAGAACCCGTATTCACCGACACCAACCTGCCGTCAGGGCTGGCAATCAGAGTGATCCGCCCTTTGCGCAGCACCCACGCATTGAGTTGTGCCGCCAGGGCACGGGTTGTGCGCAAACGGTCGGTGGTAGCAGAAGAACCAGAGGTGCCAGCGGTCATTGCCTGCTGATCTGGTGCAGGTAGCGAGTCTGCTAAACGCTGGAACTCTCCATCATGCGGGGTCAGCAGCACCGGGCTAGCGCTTACCCGGTCGCGCAGGAGCTCCCGCAACTGCGCGCTGGCCGCTAGCAACGTGATGGCGTCGGCATCCAACACCAGCGGCTGAGCGCCCCGCAACGCATATTCCAATTCCAACGCTGCGGAAATATCCGTTCCGCGCCCCGGCCCAACAACCAACGCTTGCACGCGACCGGCGGTGCGCACACTGGTATGTGTGACTGCCTCCGGGTGCGCACGCACCACATCACGCGTGAGTTCAGCAGGCCCCAGCACCCGCACCATCGATGGCGTAGCGGCGATCGCACCGGCCGCAGATAAAATGCCCGCGCCGGGATACGCCGCCGAGCCGGCGCACAGACCAACCACCCCCGAGGAATATTTGTCCCCAGCTGGCTGCGGTTCTAGGTTTCCCGGGCCGCTGCCGACGCCGGCTGTGCCGTGCTGGAATTCTGGCAATTCTGGTGGTTGTGGTGATTCCGGTGTGCTCCCGCTTGCCGACGCCTGAGCCTTGGTTGCAATTGTTGGAACCTGGAAAAACTCGACGGTGCCCTGCTCGGAGCTAGCGCTGGCGCTGCTGTGTTTTGCGTTATTGATGTCCGCACAATGTTGGTGTGCAAGTTCTTCTGCAAACGAACGCGGACCCTGCGGCAATCGCAGATCGGCGATCACGACTTTCCCGCATGCCGGTGCCACTGCGTGCGCTAAGCGGCCAGCACCAAAGGAGATAGTGACCGTCGCACGCACATAGCTATCCCCGGGGAGGCGCTCACCTGTTGGTGTTTCCGGAGCTGTGGTTTCTGGGGCGGTGGCTCCAGTATCGCAGTGCACCCCGGTCGGTACATCAATGGCAAGAACATCGGTGCCTGCGCGCCGCTGCGCGGAAAAGAACTCGGCGAGCTCGCCGGCAAGGCCGCGGCCTGCGGATAAACCCGCGATCGCGTCGATAATCAGAGCCGGTGATTGTGCGGAAGCAACCAGTTCACTAGCACTAACCTGCTCACCACCGGCGGCGCAAAAGGCTTGCCACGCAGTAGGGTGCACCTTCGGGGAGCCGTCGGCACGCGTAGCCACCGGGACCGCCTGCACACGGTAACCCGCCAACAACAAATGCGTGGCGGCAAACAAACCGTCGCCGCCATTACCGCCGGGGCCCACCGCAACCACGACGTCTGCCGTCCCCGATGCTTGCATGCCCTGCCCGCCTGTAGCCTGTTTAGCCGTTTCCTGATGTTCGGGGGTGCGCCGAGCTTGCGCCCGCAACATGTCTGAAGCGGTATCGGCCACGGCAGCGGCGGCGAGCTTCATCATCTCGTCGTCGGCCACCTTATGGGCCAGGAGTGCTTTTTCCGCAGCGCGGATCTGATCAGCAGAATAAGCGAACATAAACCCAGCTTAACCACCCCGGCTTAAACCTGTGGTGGGAAGCTGCGCCCCAATGATCAAGCCTGGCACGTCGGGCACCAAAACAGATTGCGCCCTTCGTAGGCTTTCATCGCAATATCTGAACCGCAGACATAACAATCATCTCCCGCGCGCCGGTAAACATAAACTTCGCCGCCGTGCTCGTCGTCACGCGCCGGGCGGTGCATTACCTCCGGGGTGTGCTCGTCGCGCACCGTATTAATCTCGCCGTCGACCACGCCCTGGCGCATCAGAGCCACCAGGTCTTCCCACATAGCGAAAAACACGCTGCGATCAATCGCATTACCCGGAGTAAACGGAGACTGCTGATGCCGGAACAGCACCTCTGCACGATAAATATTGCCCACCCCCGCGAACAGCTTCTGGTCCATCAACAACGAACCAATGCTGCGCTTCGAGCGCCGCACCTTCGCCCACACCTGCTTCGGATCGGCATCATCGCGGATGGGATCTTCCCCAATCTTGCCGACGGCGATGGCATATTCCTCGTCTGTGATCAGCCGGCACCACTGCGGGCCGCGCAGATTCGCCGCCAGATTGTGGGTGCTCGCGTCGTCGGCAAGTGGTTCGATGCGCAACCGGATCTGCCCCCAGATTTTCTCGCGATCCTCAAAACGCAGATGCCCAATCAGACCCAAATGGATATAGATGATGTGCTCGTCAGAAGCGGCATCGAAATGCAAGAATAAGTGCTTGCCAAACGCTTCCGCACGCTCCAGCCGGGAGCCGTCGACAAGCGCCACCTCCGTGGCAAAACGGCCCTGTGGGCTGGTGATATGCAGGCGCTGAGTTCCAAAAATGCGGGTGAATTCGTCGGCAAGACGGTGGATGACGTGACCTTCAGGCATGCCTCTAGACTAGCGAGGCCAGCGCTGCGTATGCGTTGAATGCTGGGTAGGCGCGTATACTAGTCATGCGTCATAGATTTTTCGAGGCTGCACGCGGGGTATCCTCGCGAGAGAAAGTAAGGCACAATGGCGCATAAGATCGGGTTTGATCGCGAGAAATACATTCAACTCCAATCGGAGCACATCAACGCTCGGCGGAAAGAAATCGGCGGCAAGCTTTATCTCGAAATGGGGGGCAAGCTTTTCGACGACCTACACGCATCACGCGTTCTGCCGGGTTTCACCCCGGACAACAAAATTGCGATGCTGGAGCAGCTGAAAAACGACCTGGAGATCATGATCTGCGTGAACTCCAAGGACCTGCTGCGCAATAAAATCCGTGCGGACCTGGGCATCACCTACGAAGACGACGTGCTGCGGCTTGTCGACGTCTTCCGCGAGCGCGGTTTTTTGGTGGAAAACATCGTCATCACCCAGCTGGAAGACGGCAACCACCAGGCAGAAGCCTTCATCCAGCGCCTGCATCGCATGGGGCTGAAAGTATCCCGCCACCGCACCATCCCGGGATACCCCACCGACGCCGACCGTATCGTCTCCGAAGACGGGTTCGGCCGCAATGATTTTGCAGAAACCTCCCGCGATCTGATCATCATGACCGCGCCGGGGCCTGGTTCCGGCAAGATGGCGACCTGCCTGTCGCAGATTTACCACGAACACCAGCGCGGCGTGAACGCTGGTTACGCAAAATTTGAAACCTTCCCCATTTGGAACCTACCGCTCGAGCACCCCGTCAACCTGGCCTACGAGGCAGCCACTGCGGATCTGGACGACGCCAACGTCATCGACCCGTACCACCTGTCGGCCTATGACAAGAAAGCCTCGAATTACAACCGCGACGTTGAAGCCTTTCCGCTGCTCAAGCGCCTGTTGGAAAAACTGGTGGGCGCATCGCCATACCAGTCGCCAACGGACATGGGCGTGAACATGGTCGGCTACTGCATCAGCGACGACGAAGCGTGCCAGGAAGCCGCCCGCCAGGAAATCATCCGCCGCTATTTCAAAGCCCTGGTTACCGAGCGCACCGAGGAACTCGACAGCACGATTTCCGGGCGTGTGGCCGTGGTGATGAACAAAGCCGGTGTTGCTGTCGACGACCGCGCGGTGCTTGCGCCGGCGCGCCGGGTAGCCGAGGAAAGCGGGCAGCCGGGTTCGGCCGTCCAGCTTGCCGACGGCACCATGATTACCGGGAAAACCTCCAGCCTGCTGGGGTGTTCGGCGGCAATGTTGCTGAATGCCTTGAAGCACTTGGCTGGTATTCCTGACGACGTCCTGTTGCTGGCTCCGGAAGCCATCGAACCGATCCAGACTCTGAAAACCCAGCATCTGGGCTCGAAGAATCCGCGTTTACACACCGATGAAGTACTGATCGCCTTGTCTGTGTCCGCGGCTAATTCTGCCGACGCCCGCGCTGCGCTGGCGGAGCTGAAGAACCTGCGCGATTGTGAGGTGCACACCACCACGATCCTTGGGTCTGTCGACGAGGGAATCTTCCGCAACCTCGGTGTGCGCGTGAGCAGTGATCCGGTGTTCTGGCGGAAGGGCTTGTACCACAAGGTCTAAGCCTGCAGCCGCTTCCACCCAGCCTCGGCCGTGCTCGGTAGTTCGGCACCGGCCCCGGCGTGGCCGGGATTTCGGCGTGCCCGGTAATTCGGCCTAGTATTTTAGGAAAACTTCCAGCTGGTTATTACAATGCGGCTTATGACTAGCCGCAGCGAATCGCTTGAATCCAAAATCCTGCTGTATTACCAGTTCACCCCAATCGCAGACCCGCAGGCGGTGATGCTGTGGCAGAAGGCTTTGTGTGAGTCGCTGGGGCTGAAAGGCCGCATCCTCATCTCCAAACACGGCATCAACGGCACCGTCGGCGGCACGGTTGCTGCGTGCAAGCAATACCGCAAGCGCACCCGCGAATACGATGGTTTTCATTCCATGTCGTTCAAGTGGTCCAACGGCGGCGCCGAGGATTTCCCACGCTTGTCTGTGAAAGTTCGCGATGAGATCGTGGCTTTTAATGCAGCCGACGAATTGAAGGTTGATGAAAACGGCGTGATCGGCGGCGGCGTGCACCTGAAGCCAGAAGAGGTGAATAAACTCGTCGAAGAGCGCGGCGACGACGTGGTCTTCTTCGATGGCCGCAACGCCATGGAAGCCGAGATCGGCAAGTTTAAAAATGCGGTGGTGCCGGATGTGGAAACCACGCATGACTTCATCAAAGAAATCGAATCCGGTAAGTATGACTGGATGAAGGACAAGCCGGTGATTTCCTATTGCACCGGCGGCATCCGCTGCGAAATTTTGTCTTCGCTGATGAAAAACCGCGGCTTCAACGAGGTCTACCAGGTCGACGGCGGCATCGTGCGCTACGGCGAAAAATACGGAAACAAAGGCCTGTGGGAAGGCTCGTTGTACGTCTTCGACGAGCGCATGCACATGGAATTTGGGCAGGACAATGATCCCAATTTTGTGCAATTAGGGCACTGCATCCACTGTGGAGTGGGCAATAATAAGTTCAATAATTGCATTAATGAAGACACCTGCCGCAAGCAAGTGCTGATTTGCGATGATTGCTACGCTAACCCACGCACCGCGCATTGCGGGCGCGAGGACTGCCAGGAAGTTGCCGAGGCAATCGCAGAAAAAGCAGAAGCGCAAAAGCAGGAGGCGCAAAAGCAGGGCGCGTAGCTTTCTGCAGTGCTGCGGCGCCTCGATATTTTATATCGGGGCGCTTTTATGTTTAGGCGTTTTAAAGCGGGGCTTTTTATAGCGCCAGTATCTGCACGGCGCCGAGCCCCCAAAACATGGCGTTGGGTACTAATACCCAGAACACGCCCATCCAGGTGCGCCACCGCACGCCGGCGCGGAGTTTGCGCACCATGATGATCGCGCAGATCACCATGCTGAAAAATGGAATCGTCCACGCGAGGATCGGCCACCAGGTGTGCGAGGCTTCGGTACATAACCACGTCGCTTCGCCGGATTCACACAACGTGCCGCCCAGCAGCCGGGTGATCACAAGCGAACCCAGACCGACGATGAACGATCCCGCCATGGCCCAAATGAGAAAACGCAGGGCCTGCCGGGAGGATTCTTCGTCTTTGCCTGCCCGCATATACGGGTCTGGGCTGTGAGCGAGTTCGTCGAGGCTGCGGGGATTCTGCGTCAACCGAGAGGGATCGTCATCATAGAGATCGTTTTCTGGGTGCGAAAAATTCGGTGTAGCAGACATGTCACCAGTCTAGGGGCCCGGAACTATTTTGGCTGTGACTACATGCGTCCAGCCACACTAGCCCGGCCGCACTAGTCCGGCTACATTCCGCCCAGCCGGATTCTCCCGGCCTAATGCTGCTGCGGTGTACCGGATTCGGGTTGTGTGAACTCTGGCTGCTGGTAATCCACGGGCAGCACAACGGTGGGAACCCGGATATGCTGCAAAAACTCGGAAGTCGGGGAGCCGATAAACACCCGCGGGGCAGGGCCGCCGTTGCTGGAATCCAGGCACAACAGATCGCCTTTCTTCCACTTCAAGGCATCAATGGCACCGCTCCAACCGTCGCCGGAACCGATGCCCGTTTCCACCGTGATGTCGGGGAAGCAGTCCATGATCCGATCGCGCGCCCGATCCAGCATCGCCAGCGCATTTTCGTGCCACTGATCAGTAAGGTCTTGCACCAACGATTTCTTGATCATCACCGGGATATCCACCAGCCCGGTCGGGGAAAACGCCATGATGCGCAGGGGAACCGACAACTTGTCCGCTAAATTCGCGGCATATAACAAGCCTGCCTGCGAGGTGTCTTCGCCGGATTCTAAGAAGGCGTAATTCAGGCGGGTGATGCCGTTTTTCGACAGCTTCGTTGCCCGTGGTGCCAGGCCCAGTGGGCTTGGCGACGAGTGCAGCAGCGCGGATGTTGTTGAGGAGGTATTGAAACGACCCTTGGGCGTCGACGTGCTCGATCCGACGATCACGAGGTCAGCGTTAAATTCTTTCGCCGCGTCGGTCAGGATCGGGGCGGGCGACGAGCCGTCGGCAAGCACCGAGACGTCATCATCCCAGTACTGCTGGTCCACCCCAGTCTCAGTCAAAACTTGTTCGACCGCTTCCTTGCACGCTTTGGCTTCTTTTTTGAAAGACTTTTTGTATTTCCCACCGAGTTTCGCCAAAGAAGTCGCTGGCCACGGGCGTAACAGAATGGATACGACCCGGATTCTGACGGGCATGGCACGGGTGAGCCAGGCGGCATAAGCAATGGCCTCGTGCCCAGAAGAAGAGGGATTCCAGGCGACGAGGATGCGTGCGGGTTGGCGCGTGCTTGTCGACGAGACAGCGCCGGCAGAATCAGGGGCCATGAACCTTAGTGTAGTTCGTTGTGCTTTGCGGGGGTATAACGCTCCGCCAACTCGACGATGACGTCGGCAAGCTCAAGCGCGGTGGCTAAAGAATCTTCATCCAAAGTATCCAGAAGCTGCGCCAACGTCTTCCGACGTGCCTCGCGCGCTTCTTCATATTCAGTTTTGCCCAAGTTAGTTAGGGCGACTTTCACTCCACGACGATCAACGCTGTCACGTACACGACGAATTAACTCCCGGCGCTCCAACTGCACCAAGGCATTGGACGCGGTGGGCATCCGGATACCTTCGGCTTCAGAGACTGCACTAATACGGCTAGCGCCATTTTTGTACAGAAACTCCATGATGGTCATCTGCGCGGGGGTCAACGAATAGTGACTAGCGATGCGATCGTATAGTACTCGCAAACGAGTCATTGGTTCCTGGAGTTTCGCTGCCACTTCTTCCGCTGTTTTGCTCATAACTGATAGCTTAGTCACCTTTTGCAATGAATGCTTCTAGCTTGGCCGAAGCTTCGTCGTCGGAAAGCTGAATCGGTGGTGATTTCATGAGATAGGACGACGCGGAATCCACCGGGCCAGCTACTTTCCTATCCAAAGCGATTTTGGCCACACGGACGGCGTCGATGATAATACCCGCAGAATTGGGTGAATCCCAGACCTCAAGCTTGTATTCCAGATTCAACGGAACCTCGCCAAACGCAGAACCTTCCAAACGAACATACGCCCACTTGCGGTCATCGAGCCATTCGACATAATCCGATGGGCCGATGTGCACGTCGCGGCCGGATTTCAGACCCGCCAACGGGCCATTGTGCAGATTTGAGGTCACCGCCTGCGTCTTGGACAACTTCTTCGATTCCAAGCGGTCGCGGTCCAGCATGTTTTTGAAATCCATGTTTCCGCCGACGTTCAACTGCATAGTGCGGTCCAAACGCACGCCGCGGTCCTCAAAGAGCTTCGCCATCACACGGTGGGTGATCGTGGCTCCCACCTGCGACTTAATATCGTCGCCGACGATCGGCAGCCCGGCATCGACGAATTTCTGCGCCCACTCAGGATCGGATGCGATAAACACCGGTAGCGCGTTCACAAAAGCGCAGCCAGCATCAATAGCAGCCTGCGCGTAAAACTTATCGGCTTCTTCCGAGCCAACCGGCAGATAAGACACCAACACATCGACCTCGGCATCGCGCAGCGCTTGGGCGACGTCAACCGGCTCTTCCGCGGATTCCTCGATAGAGGCAAGATAATGCATGCCCAAACCATCCAACGTCGGCCCGCGCTGCACGGTCACCCCGGTGTGCGGGACATCAGCGATGCGGATCGTGCAGTTCAGCGAAGCGTCGAGGGCGTCGGCAAGATCAGTGCCGACCTTCGCAGCATCCACATCAAACGCCGCGACGAACTCCACATCGCCGACGTGATAATCACCCAACTGGGTGTGCATGAGGCCAGGGATTTTCTCGTCGACGGCGGCATCGCGGTAAAACTCCACGCCTTGCACCAGGGAAGTAGCGCAGTTACCGACACCGGCGATGGCCACACGAACTTTAGACATTATGGTGTGCTCCTTTCGTTAGCCAGCCCAGGATAAATCCGGCAGGACGCAGAAACTGCACCCGATGGATGGTGTATCGATTAAGAAGAACCAGGTGAATCGATCAAGATCGACTACGAGGGGCTCGCAGTGGTTTCCCCGAATTGGACACACCCCGTATTCTTTGAGGAGATATTTCTACAAGGCAATGACAGAGGTTTGACGGTGACTGAGAACTCCCAGACTGACACCGACGATTCCCGCACCGATGATGCCCGGCAGCCGCGCACACGGCGCCAGAAGATATGGATCACGCTCGCGATCATCTTCGTGGCCATTTTGGCGATCCCCGGCATGATTTTTGCGGTCGCCTATGTGCGCGCAGATACCCCAGAACCCGGGGAAGTCACCACCGCACAGGTGTCCCATATTTATGCCGCCGACGGCAGTACAGAACTGGCACGGCTGGTGCCACCGGAAGGCAACCGCACCTTCGTCTCGTTAGATGATCTCCCGGACTACGTCTCTAATGCAGTACTAGCTGCCGAGGACCGCGATTTCTGGGACAACAGCGGATTCTCCTTGTCCGGATTTCTGCGTGCCGCCTGGGGGCAAATCACCGGAAACGCCAGCGCCGGCGGTGGTTCTACGATCACCCAGCAGTACGTGAAAAATGTCATCGTGGGTGACGACCACTCCTATGCCCGCAAATGGAATGAGCTTGTCCACTCCATCAAAATGACCAACGAGTGGGACAAGGCGCAGATCCTGGAGTCCTACCTCAACACCGTGTACTTCGGGCGCAACGCCTATGGCATTGAGGCTGCCTCGACTGCGTACTTCAACAAACCGGCCACCGAGCTGACCATTGAAGAAGCAGCCGTGCTGGCCGCGACCATCCAGGTGCCAAACCAGCTTGATCCGTGGAATAACCTAGAGCAAGCCGAAGGTCGCTGGAATTACGTGCTGGACGGAATGGTGGAAATGCAATTGCTGCCCGGCGAACAACGCGCCGGAATGGTCTACCCAGAAACCCGCGACCCGGCGGAATACTCCGCATACACCGAGGCGACCGGGCCGAACGGGCACATTAAAAACAAGGTCATCGAAGAGCTCGAAACCTTAGGTATCACCGAAGATGATGTGACCAACCGCGGCCTACAGATCACCACCACTATTGACCAGCACGTGCAGGATTCCGTGCTGCAATCCGTAGAAGAAAACATGGCCGGGCTGCAGGAAGACGCGCGCTCTGCCGTAGCCACCATCGAGCCGAGCACGGGTGCCGTGCGCGGTTACTACGGTGGCGACGAGGCCTCCGGCTGGGATTACGCTTCCGCCGGGCTGCAAACCGGATCGACCTTCAAGATCGTCGGACTGGCCGCCGCCTTGCAACAGGGCATCCCGCTGGGCGCGAACTACGCATCGACACCAGTAACGCTGCCGGGTGGCATTGAAGTCACCAACTGGGACGGCAACGGCTGTGGCGTGTGTTCGATCGCCACTGCATTGGAATACTCCTACAACACCTCGTTCATCCGGCTGCAGGACGATTTGGTCAACGGCACACAAGACACCGCCGATATGGGGCATGCGCTCGGCGTCGCCAAGTCATTCCCAGGGGTGGAAGAAACCCTGACCGAACACGGCGAACAACCTTATGAAGGCATCGTGCTGGGCCAGTACCAATCGCGCGTGATCGATATGGCAACCGTGATGGCCACCCTGACCAACCACGGTGTTTACAACCAACCGCACTTCGTCTCCCGCGTAGAAACCTCCCGCGGCGAGGTGCTGTACGAACACAACGACCACAAGCCGGAACGACGCGTTTCCGAAACGGTGGCCGACAACGTCATCCAGGCCATGCAGCCAGTGGCAGCCCACGCTGGGCAGGTACTGGCCGGGGGACGCCCGTCGGCAAGCAAGACCGGCACCGCGCAGTTGGGTGATACCGGATTGAACAAGGATGCTTGGATGGTCGGTGGCACCCCAGAACTGTCCACCGCAGTGTGGGTCGGTACCGCTGATAACACCTCCGCGATCTTCAACCAATACGGCGGCAACATGTACGGCGCAAACACCCCGGGATCGATCTGGAAGGATTCCCTGGACCGCGCGCTGGAAGGCCGCGAGCAGACGTCCTTCGAGAGTGCAGCTCCGGTGCGCTGGCGCACCTACGGCGGCAGCGGCTCCAACCTGATCGAAAGCTACGTGCCACCGGCATCCAGCGGTTCGGGACGTTCCGGTGGCGGTTCGCAAAGCGGTGCTGCAACCTCATCTGAGAGCCCAGAAGCGCCGGAAGACGAGGACGACGGCGAGCCAAACGAGGGCGACGAAGCACCAGCGCAGGGCGGACGCCCAGGTGGTCAGGGTGGCCAAGGTGGCCAGGGAGGACAACCAGGCGGTCAGCAGGGCGGCCAGGGAGGACAACAAGGTGGCGGACAGGCCCCACCTGCGGCACCGGCGCCTGGTGAGGTTATCGAAGATGCCATCAACGAACTGGAGAACCTGCTGTAATGACCAACCGGGCTGGCTGGGTCGCGCCTGCTGAGACCGAACCGGCGGCCCGGAAATTCATCGATTTCCTCGGCGGTCCCGTCGACAAGCACGGCAGGCTGGCTGAGTCGCGCTGGTTCCACCCCGTGCAGGTGATCGTCTCGGTGGCGATGCTGTTCCTGGCCGGTGGATTTCTCACCAAAGCACACTGCACCAGGGGCAGCATCAACCCCGATACCGGAGCAATCGACCTGGACTGGTCCGGTAACCGGGCATATGTTTCTGCTTGCTACAACGACATAATTCCATTGTTTGCCGGGCGAGGGCTGGATACCGGGGGATTTCCCTATGCCTACTCCTGGCAGGAAGACGACGTCACGCGCTACCTGGAATATCCCGTGCTCACCGGTTATTTCCAAGGAATCATGGGATGGTTAGCCCGGGTCAGCTATCCGCCGGTGGAAGCTGTGAGCAAATATCTGGTACCGGTGCCGATGGCTGGCTGGTATTTCATACTGACTGTCCTGGTGCTTTCCCTGTTCTGGGTGGCAACCGTGCGCATGGCGTGCGCCCTTGCTGGACGACGAATCTGGGACATCATGCTGGTTGCAGCCAGCCCGTTGGTGCTGGTGCACGCGTTTACCAACTGGGATATTCTGGCGATCTTTTTCGCGGTCGCCGGGTTGCTGCTGTTTGCTCGCGGACGCACCGCGTGGGCAGGCGTCGCCATTGGCTTAGGCACGGCGACGAAACTCTGGCCGCTATTTTTGCTGGGCGCGATCATCGTCTTAGCACTGCGGCTGCGTAGATTCCGCGCGCTCATCATCGTGGCAATAACCACCGCGGTGACGTGGCTGGTGGTCAACCTGCCAGTGATGCTGGCATACCCCGAGGCCTGGAACGAGTTCAATCGTTTAAACAGCACCCGTAGCTGGGAATGGACCACCATTTATGCAGTGGCCGCACGATTGACGCTTTTCGACGGCTTCGACCCGGACGGTGCAGAGGTACCGCAGATTCTGAACACGGTGAGCCTGGCACTGTTTATCGCCAGTTGCGTCGCGATTGCGATCCTCGGACTCGTCGTCAAGCGGCAACCACGAATGGCGGAACTAGTTTTCCTGATTATTGCCGCGTTTTTGCTGTTTAATAAGGTCTGGTCGCCGCAATATTCGCTGTGGTTGGTTATTCCGGCAGTACTTGCGTTTCCACGGTGGCGGCTGTTGTTGACCTGGATGGCCGTCGACATGCTGGTCTGGCCGGTATTGATGTGGCATATGCACGGCGCGGACAACAATGGCCTGCCTGCAGAATTTTTGGATGTCGTTGTGCTCACCCGCACCGGACTGATCGTCGTGCTGGTGGTGTGCGTGGTGCGGCAAATGCTCGGAAAAAATCTACCGGGGCAACAGATATCGGGAGACCGGAACCAAGCAGATCCCGTGTACCGCGCACATAATGGATATGACCCACTGGCGGGACCGTTGCAAGTGACACCCGAGAAAGCCGCAGAACACGTCGGCGGACAACAAACCCCTGAAACCAGGCAAGGACACCCAGCTAAGGAGACTGCATGAACGTCATCGTGATCCTCGGAGTTATCTCTATCATCATTGGGCTGTCCTGCATAGGTGCTGCGTATTGGGCAATCCATCGCAAACCTACGCGGCGGCCCGCTGTGGTGCTCGGGTTAGTCGCGCTGCTGTTTTTGACCGTCATCCCCACAGTGCTGGCAATATTTTTCGCCACCACCAACGCCGGGTAGCTTCGCTTGCTTCGCTTGTTGGCGACCGAAGCCTTGGCACCCCGGCGCACCGCGTACCCCGATATGGATGCGCGGTATCCGCCACGGCGCAGGCGTGGGTGATTGCGGAAAGACCCTGGGTGCGCTAGTCTTTGATGGTTGCTTGACGCAACGAACCCTCCTGCCATATCCGCGAAGGTGATATGGCCGAAACAACAAGACCATAGGAGGTGATGAGGTCCGTGCGTCGCTACGAAGTAATGATCATTCTGGATGCTAAGCAGGATGAACGCACCGTTGCCCCATCCCTGGATAAGTTCCTGGAAACTGTCCGCAAGGATAACGGCAAGGTGGAAAACGTTGATGTGGTGGGCAAGCGCAGCTTGGCTTACCCAATAAAGAAGAGTTCCGAAGGCATCTACGCCGTCATCAACCTGGAATGCGAACCGGATTCGGTTAAAGAGCTTGATCGGCGTTTGAACCTTTCCGATACCGTACTGCGTACCAAGGTTCTGCGTACCGACAGCTAAATCCGGATACTGGAGGTCGTAGACCACGAACCTGCATCCCGGAAAGCACTGAGGAGAAAACATGGCACAGGGAGATACCAACATCACGGTGGTCGGCAACGCGGTTGCGGACCCGGAATTGCGCTTCACCCCCTCGGGTGCAGCGGTGGCTAACTTCCGCATCGCTTCCACGCCGCGGCGCTACAACGCGCAAACGCAGCAGTGGGAAGACGGTGAGGCCCTGTTTTTGACCTGCAACGCATGGCGCAATATGGCCGAAAACGTTGCAGAATCAGTGTCCAAGGGCATGCGGTTGATCGTGACCGGCCGGTTGCGCCAGCGTTCCTTCCAAACCAAAGAAGGCGAAAGCCGCACTGTCTTTGAAATCGAAGTGGATGAAGTAGGCCCATCGCTGAAATACGCTTCCGCACAAGTGAACCGCAACTCGCGTGAGGGCGGGTCCGGTAACTTCGGCGGTGGCGGAAACAACCAGTCCAACCAGGGCGGTTTCGGCGGCGGTGCTCCTGCTGGCGGTTCTCAGGGCGGATTTGGTGGAAACCAATCCAACCAGTCGAACAACAACGGCCCGGATAACGACCCGTGGAATTCTGCCCCACCTGCTGGTGGATTCGGCGGAGACAGCGAACCTCCGTTCTAAGATTTAGCTCGTTTATTCACCGCAAAACTGCTGCACCGCGCCAAATCACCCATATCACTGGCGGGGCCAAAGCACACAAACAACGAAAGGCAGGGATCATGAAACTGATCCTCACCGCTGCCGTTGAGAACCTCGGCGCCGCAGGCGAAGTCGTAGAGGTCAAAAACGGCTACGGACGCAATTACTTGCTGCCGCGTGGCCTGGCTATCCCAGCCACCGCCGGAGCAGAGAAGAACATCGAAGGCATTCGCCGTGCGCAGCAACAGCGCGAGATCCGCGACCTGGATCACGCTGTTGAGGTCCGCGAAGCTCTGGACAAGCTGTCCCTGAACGACGTCGTCGTCAAGGTTAAAACCTCCTCGAAGGGTAAGCTCTTCGGTTCGGTTACCGCAGAAGACGTCGCCCAGGCCGTTGCTAAGGCCGGCGGTCCGAAGCTGGACAAGCGCATCATTGACCTGCCAAAGGCTCTGGTGAAAAAGACTGGTAACTACCAGGCTGAGGTTGAATTGCACTCCGATATCAAGGGCAAGATCAACTTCTCTGTCGTCTCTGCTTCCTAGAGAGTCCTAGAGAAGCTCTTTAAGTTAACGACAACAGCATTTGCATTACTCCCCGTTCGGGTGGTCTGTGAGGGGACCACCTGGGTGGGGAGTTTTGTCGTAGCTATGCCTGCATGGTCATCGCCGCTTGAGTTCATCGCGGGTCGATGGGGCGCGGCGGGCCAAGGTGGTGCATTTTTACAAATAGTGGCTCAAAACAAGGCCTAAATCGGTGCCTATTTGTAAAAATGCACCAAGGACGCGCCGCAGTTGCACACGTTCGCGCCAGGGTTGCGCACGCCCGCCCGACAGTTGCACACGTTCGCGCCAGGGTTGCGCACCCCCGCCGCACAGTTGCCCACAGCGCCGAGCGCACTTGTGGATAACTTGTGGGATTTGTGAAGAAGTTTCCCCGCCCGATGGTGCTGATGGTGTGCGATTTGCGTAAAATCCAACATTGTGGGCAGAGAACTTTCTGCTGGTACAGCGAATATTCAGAGTTTGTGCACAAGCTGTTTAATTCTTTGTAATGCCGTCTAGCTGGGGTTTTATGGCGAATGGCAAATATGCACACACGGTTATCCACAAGAATTCCACAAGCTGCGGAAAACCAGCAGGTCGCAGTCGCTCACGGTGGCAATCTCCACGGATTCTCCACCATGCCTGTGAATAAACCTGTGGATAACTTTTGGTTGTGGCCGTGGCCGGGGTGACGGCCTCGTCGGCAAGCGTCTCCGCCTGCAACGAAAAGACTCACCCGACCGCAAACACCACCCACCGCGATCGAACACACCAGCCTGCAACCACAAGCCAGACCGGACCGCCATCACCAGGCACGAAAACCACCGAAATTTACCGCAAGGGTCGTGTCGTTAAAATAAACTCCACAGAATAACCCGCCACGCTAAGGAGAACCCATGAGCCCGGAAGCCAACGCGAACTTCGATGACGATTATCAGCTTCCGGAACCACCCCCGGAGGAGCCCAGCTTCGATAATTTCGCGGTTCCTGATCCGCACGATGCGGGCTTCAGTGTCTCGGATAGTAATTTTTCCTCGAATACATTCTCCGGTAATGACGCGCAGTTCCGCTCCCGGAACAGGGGCAGGCGCGGTAAATTCCAGCAGGAGCAGGCCGACGAGTACGCGGAATTGCGCCAGCCGCCGCATGACCGCGACGCAGAGCAAGGTGTGCTGGGAGCGATGTTGATGAGCCCGAACACCGTGATGGAAGTCATCGAAGAATTAGATCCCGAGGATTTCTATTATCCTGCGCACAGCCTGATTTATGAGGCAATGCTGGATCTGTATGCCAATGGCGAAAATATTGACCCGGTGATCGTTTCCGATCGGCTCAACAGGTTCAACAATCAGGAGCGGGCCGGTGGTCCGGTGTATTTGCACACCCTGATTTCGACGGTTCCCACGGCCGCGAATGCGCTGTATTATGCGGAAATTGTCGCGGAGAAGGCCGTATTGCGCAAGCTTGTCGACGCCGGCACCCGGGTGGTGCAGTTGGGCTATTCCGGAACGGAAGACGCGGAGGTCGCTTCGGTGATCGACCGCGCCCAGCAGGAGGTATTTGCGGTCGCGCAAAAGCGCAAAACAGAGGATTATCAGGCGTTGAGTGACCTGATTAAACCCACGGTCGACGAGCTGGCGGCATTGGAGCGCGTGGGTGGTTTGGAATCCGGAGTGCCGACGGGATTTATCGACCTGGACAAGATCACCAATGGTTTGCATGCAGGCCAGATGATTATTGTCGCGGCGCGTCCAGGTGTCGGTAAGTCGACACTTGCGATGGATTTCATGCGCTCGTGCTCGATCGACAACGGCAAGACGTCGGTGATTTTCTCACTCGAGATGTCCGCCTCGGAGATCGTGATGCGTTTGCTTTCCGCTGAGGCAGAGATTCAGCTGACGGATATGCGTGCCGGAAAGATGGATGAGCGGGCGTGGGAAAAACTCACTGACAAGCTCAACACGGTGCAAAATGCGCCGATCTTCATCGATGACTCGCCAAACTTGACGATGATGGAGATCCGGTCGAAAGCCCGCAAGTTGAAGCAGCAGCATGGTTTGGATTTGCTGGTGTTGGACTATTTGCAGTTGATGAGCTCCGGTAAACGTGTTGAGTCGCGTCAGCAGGAAGTTTCGGAGTTTTCGCGGCAGCTGAAGCTGTTGGCGAAAGAACTAGAGGTGCCCGTGGTGGCTATTTCGCAGTTGAACCGTGGCCCGGAAGCTCGTACGGATAAGCGGCCGCAGCTGGCGGACCTGCGTGAGTCGGGTTCGTTGGAGCAGGACGCGGATATGGTCATGCTGTTGTACCGTCCGGATTCGCAAGACCGCGATGATTCGCGTGCGGGTGAGGCCGATATTATTCTTGCGAAACACCGTGGCGGGCCGATCGATACCGTGACCGTGGCGCACCGGTTGCGCTTTTCGCGTTTCGACAACTACGTACAGAACATCTAGGCGGTGCAACAGCCGATGGAATAGCGTCGGCAAGTTAGTTGTTGTGTCATATGTACGACGTACTTTCGGTGCGCATCGCTACGCCGTCTCGGCAGCCAGCCGACGCACAGGCGAGCATGAGCGCGTACCGTGGGGATCTGTCGATAAAAGCAAGTAGACCCTATGCGATCAATTAGAGGAGAATGCCACCATGGCAACCGTAGACATTACTGAAGACACCTTCGAAAGCACTGTTGCGGATAACGACATCGTTATCGTTGATTCTTGGGCTGACTGGTGCGGTCCTTGCCGCCAGTTTGCGCCTACTTTCGAAAAGTCGTCGGAAAAGCATGACGACGTCGTACATGCCAAGCTGGACGTTGATAACAACCAGGGCATTGCTGCGGCTTTGCAGATTCAGTCGATCCCTACTCTGATGATCTTCCGTGATTCGATCATGGTCTTCCGTGAGGCCGGTGCTTTGCCACCTGCAGCGCTGGAAGATGTTATCCAGCAGGTGAAGGGGCTTGACATGGATGATGTGCGCAAGCAGCTTGCAGAGCAGAACGCGCAGCAGGACAATTCCTAGATTTCGGCTCTAGATCACGACGGGTTTCCTGTGTGATTCTTGCCCGGATTTTGACCGGTGGAATAGGTAGAACGAAGCCAATGCAACGTTCCATTTATTTCGCCGGTTTTGGCTATTCCTAGGGTTTTGCAGCGGATTCAGCGATATCTTTCTGAGACGGCAGGCCCGCAAATCCCGATAACACGCCAACCCGCGACGGCACAGCGACGTCCGCGCCTGCCTACTATGCGATAGGTCACTGAAAAGCCGCTCAGAATTCCGTATTATTTTTGGGGTACGGCGATAGACGAAATTCGATTTCGGAATGGAGCAAACGTGGATCTATACGAGTACCAAGCTCGTGACTTGTTCAGCGCACACGATGTCCCTGTGCTGCAGGGCATTGTCGCAACGAATCCAGAGCAGGCAAAGCAGGCAGCCGAGAAGATCAACTCGGATCTTTTCGTGGTTAAAGCACAGGTGAAAACCGGCGGCCGTGGTAAAGCCGGTGGCGTTAAGCTGGCCAAGAGCCCAGCTGAGGTTGCTGAAAAGGCTGAGGAAATCCTCGGTTTGGACATTAAGGGCCACACCGTTAAGACCATCATGGTTGCCGAGGGTGCAGATATCGCAGAAGAGTACTACTTCTCGATCCTGCTGGACCGCACCAAGCGTCGCTACCTGGCCATGTGCTCCAAAGAAGGCGGCGTGGAGATTGAAACGCTCGCCGCAGAGCAGCCAGAAAAGCTGGTGCGCAAGAACTTCTCGCCACTGTCTGGTCTGACCAACGATATCGCTCGTGATATCGCCAAGGAAGCCGGTTTTAGCGACGAGGAAACTGAGCAGCTGGTTCCGGTTTTCCGTAAGCTTTACGAAGTTTATGAGCAGGAAGACGCTCAGTTGGTTGAGGTTAACCCGCTGGTCAAGACCGACGACGGTCGCATCATTGCTCTCGACGGCAAGGTCTCGTTGGATGACAACGCGCTGTTCCGTCACGGCGATCATGCCAACCTGGAAGACGTCGAAGCAGCTGACCCGCTGGAGCGTCGTGCCAAGGAGCTGGATCTGAACTACGTCAAGCTCGACGGCAGCGTCGGCGTGATCGGTAACGGTGCTGGTCTGGTTATGTCCACGCTGGACGTTACTGCCTACGCAGGTGAAGAATTTGGCTCGAAGCCAAAGCCAGCAAACTTCCTGGACATCGGCGGCGGCGCTAATGCGAAGGTCATGGCTAACGGACTGGAGGTTATCTTCAGCGACGAGCAAGTCAAGTCCGTTTTCGTCAACGTCTTCGGCGGTATTACTGCGTGTGATGAGGTAGCAAACGGTATCGTCCAGGCCAACAAGATTTTGGCTGATCAGGGCATTCAGGCTAAGCCAATGGTCGTCCGCTTGGACGGCAACAATGCAGAGCTGGGACGTAAGATCCTCAGTGAAGCCGACCTGGCACACGTTGAGCAGGCAAGCACCATGGACGAAGCAGCACGCCGCGCAGCCGAACTGGCTGACCAGGCTTAAGGAAGGGGCATAAAAACAGTGTCTATTTTTCTCGACTCAGATTCGAAGATCATCGTTCAGGGCATGACCGGCTCTGAGGGCATGAAGCACACCCAGCGCATGCTCAACTCGGGTTCCAATATCGTTGGTGGTGTCAACCCAAAGAAAGCCGGCGAGCAGGTCGAATTCGAGGGCGGTAAGACCGTTCCAGTGTTCGGCTCCGTGGAAGATGCAAAGAACGAGACCGGAGCCAACGTTTCTGTCATCTTCGTGCCAGCGAAGTTCACCAAGGCTGCTGCGGAAGAAGCCATTGATGCCGAGATGCCACTCGTCGTCGTGATCACCGAAGGTGTACCAGTAAAGGACACCGCGGAATTCCACGCTGCTGCACAAAAGAGCGGCAAGACCCGCATCGTTGGACCAAACTGCCCAGGTCTGATTTCTCCGGGCAAGTCCAATGCCGGCATCATCCCAGCAGAGACTGCTCCAAACCCAGGAAAGATCGGCTTGGTTTCCAAGTCCGGTACTTTGACCTACCAAATGATGCACGAGCTGCGCGACATCGGATTCACTTCGTGCGTTGGTATCGGTGGCGACCCAGTCATCGGCACTACTCACGTCAACGCGATCGAGGCATTCGAAAACGATCCTGATACCGAAGCCATCATCATGATCGGTGAGATCGGCGGCGACGCTGAAGAATTCGCAGCGGAATACATTAAGGAGCACGTCACCAAGCCGGTGGTTGGTTATATCGCAGGCTTCACTGCTCCAGAAGGTAAGACCATGGGGCATGCGGGTGCTATCGTTTCCGGTTCTTCCGGAACCGCAGAAGCCAAGAAGCAGGCCCTGGAGGCTGCTGGTGTCAAGGTCGGTAAGACCCCAACCGAAGCAGCTAACCTGATGCGCGAAATCGTTGGTGCGTAAATCCTGCCGTTGCTGTCAGGCTGCCGAGCCGCTAGTCGCTGGCCAGTGTTGCTGATGCAGCGGTAGAACGCATAATTTTGCGGTTACCGGCCCGCCGATCCACACAATCTGGATCGGCGGGCCGGTTTTGTCTGTCTGCGCATTCCGGAACCATGCACATAGATTCCGTATTATGGGCTGCAAGAATGCAATTGAGCTAGGCAGCGAATGCTATTGCACAGCAGGCTGTTGCAACCAAGGAGTGAAGCGAACATGGCTAACCCGATTAGCAAGGGCTGGAAATACCTCATGGCGTCGTTCGACAACAAGATCGACGAGCACGCAGACCCGAAGGTACAGATCAAGCAAGCAGCCGATGCTGCGAAACAGCAGCACCGGGAAATTTCTGAGCAAGCATCCAAGGTGATTGGTAACCAGAAACAGCTGGAAATGCAGCTGAACCGCTTGTTGCGGAGTCAAGAGGAATATCAGTCACAAGCCCGGGAAGCTTTGCAGGCGGCAGATAAGGCTGAGCGCGACGGAGACGCGGCGAAGGCCCAGCGATTCAACGAGACCGCAGAGCTGATTGCTTCCCAGTTAGTCGGCGTGGAAAAAGAGCTGGAACAGACCAAGGAAATGTATAGTTCCGCGAAACGTTCTTCGGAGCAGGCGAAAGCGGAGCTGCAGAAATCTGAGGCGCGGTTAGAAGAACAGCTCAATGAAGTTCGTCGCCTGGAGCAGCAGGTCGATCAGACCAAGATGCAGGAAAAGACCAGCGAGGCGATGGACTCGATGAATGCACAGATTGGCAGTAATGATTCCACCCCAACGTTGGATGGGGTTCGCGATAAGATCGAGCGTCGTTATGCGAATGCTCTGGGAGCACAAGAACTTTCCCGTAGTTCTGCGAACGATGCCATGGCGGAGATCTCTGCTGGGACTTCAACCCGTGATATCAAGGCCAGTGCGAAATTAGACGAGATTCGCGCCTCGATGGGTACTGGTGCGGGATCGCACAACAAAGCTATTGACTCTGCTGACAACGGCGACGGAAAGCAGTAAGCAGACAGCAGACGGTAGGCTCCAGGCCCTGATTGGCAATAGTATGCCGGTTCTTGTACGCAGTAGCCGACGGCGATAAGCCGTCGAGACCGGCTTTTGTACAACGAAAAGCGCGGACCACGTTGAGGTGGCCCGCGCTTTGTGTTTGGCGGCTATCTACTGGTTATCCGGTTGTCTGCGAACCCGTTAGTTATCGCGCGCAGCGTTGAGCAAGACGCCGCGGATTCCGGAGTGGAACCCGTCACGCAGTTTCACGCGTTGGGATTCGCTCAAGGTGTATTCGTGGAGCGTTTCGCACGCGAACTGCAGAAGTGGCCGGTCTACCTCTGGGGGTAATCCGCCACCGGAAAGCAAGTGCGCCTGATCGCGTTGCTCAGTCGATGCTGCGTTGTCGTACCACCAACGAGCGTACTGCTGGCCGACGTCGTAAGGGGTTTGGAATCCTGCCGAGGTCCAGACTTCCTCCGGCAATGGAACGTAGCGGGAACGAAGTTTGCGACGCGGCGCCATCATGGATGGGGATGGCCGCGGCGTGGCTGGTTTCGGGGAGGATGCGGGTGCTGCGGGCTGGGTG
This sequence comes from Corynebacterium propinquum DSM 44285, assembly GCF_000375525.1. Classification (GTDB taxonomy): domain Bacteria; phylum Actinomycetota; class Actinomycetes; order Mycobacteriales; family Mycobacteriaceae; genus Corynebacterium; species Corynebacterium propinquum. The sequence goes on along the minus strand of NZ_AQXC01000005.1, from coordinate 1,782 downwards.
CCTTCGTTGTTTTTAGCGTAGGCACGGGATTCAGCCTGGTGCGTACCCGGGGTTGCGCGGCTTTGTGCATGCAATTCGGCCTCGACTTCAGACGGATCGTTGTCGTCGTCAAGTTGTTCGCCTGGCGCGGTTTCGGGCTGGGTAGTAGGCGCTGCCGGGCTGATTTTTGGTGCAGAATTGTCGCCGCCGGGAGTAGTGGGTGGAGTCGGCGCTACGTCGTCAGACGCTACGGGCGCATCCTTTGCCGTGGACACCTCGCTTGGTTTCGGAGCAGGCGCAACGGTCTCTGCGAATTCGTCGCTGTCTGGTTTCCGTAGGTTTTCGCCCGGTTTTGCGCCGCTTGCCGACGCCGAGTGTTTGTTGTCCGGCAACTTCGGCGATCCGGTCGACGCCGGGGCAGAAGAGGAAGCCGGAACACCCGGAGCAATCGATGCAGAGCGGTCGGTCGCGGTAGCTGAAGTTCCTGGTTCGGAAGCTTTGGCAGTGGTGCCAGCGACCGCAGTTTCCGGCGTAATTGATTCACCTGTGGTTGATGCAGATGTTGTTGGGTCGTTGTCGTCAACCTCAGGCTGTGCAGAACCTGCCTGCACATCGGCTCCAGCTTCTGACTTGGCATCGTCTGCTTCTGGGGAAGCGCACTGGGTTTCTCGCACGGTAGGCGGCAGGGGGCCTTCCAAAACCTGTAGTTCCATGGCACCGGTGAAATCCTCCCGGGGATCCAGGATCGTGGTCGTGTCGCAGGCGTGACGCAGCGCAGCCGACATAGAATCCCAACCAAACCCGTAGAGGTGCACGCGAATTCCGGCGTTGGTTGCTTCCTGTACGCCCGGAATCATGTCTGCGTCGCCAGAAACCAGCACCATATCGGTGAATTGTTGTTTGCAAGCGGTGGTCACCATGTCTGCAACAAGCCGCGTGTCGACGGCTTTTTGTGTGCGCCGTTCTCCCCATTCGATTAATTGGCCGGTGCGAAGTTGCACCCCCTCGCACGTCCGTAAGGCGCGTTGGTAGCGGTGTGGCCCGGTATCGGGGATCCCGTCGTACCAGTTCTGCCGGTGCACGCGTTGGCCTAGTTGGTTCGAGATCATGCCATCAAGGATGGCGACGACCTCAGGTAAATCGATTTCTAATTGAGCGCGGGCGCCGATCTCCCACGAGTTATAAAAGCTCGCAAGCAAATAAGAGGTATCGACGTACACAACTGTGCGTTCAAGCATGTCTCCTAAGTCCGTTTCTCTAATAGATCTAAATAAGTTTCTCTATCTAGTTTGCCTGAATACGGGCAATGAGTCGATTAAACCGGACCGTTAACAGGGAGATTCAAGGAGAAAGGCAGTAAGAGACTGGGAAATTCTGGTGTTGAGGCGCGGGATGCGGGGCTTGGCGGAAAGGAAGCGGGCGCACAAAGGTTTAGCGGGAATTAAGACTTAAACACCTGACATAGACGCGGTTATAAGCGGGTTATAACGCGGTTAAGTCTATGCGACATGTTAAGAAAAAACATGGCTTGACCTGCATCAACGAAACCGTTGAACAATCGATTTGCGTAAACTTTTGTTATCGCTTAAGCTTATCCAAGTCGCCGCGAGGGGCTGACAGAGAAAATAACTTCACAGGATGTTGTTTCTGGTGGTTGTTCTGCTTTGTTTGTCTGGCGGGGATGGATGATAATTTTATAGGGCCGATGCTTGCCTTTGGTGGCTGCTGACTGTGTGGTTGGTGGTTGTTGTGGGTGGGTTTCGCTGGTTGCTTGTGTGGCAGTCTGGTTCGCGGTGTTGTGAT